>NZ_JCAQOY010000016.1:0-324669 GCF_059567925.1 Paraburkholderia sp. BGA-UO-ETr-F21
CGTGCGTTTCGTTGAAAGATCCAGACCAAGACCGAGCTGTGTCATCGGGGAACCCCTGAAACTTGCCTTCTCCCAGGATAGTCGACCCAGACGTCAACGCCAGGACTTTTGCAGACCTTCCTTAGATGTTTGAAGTTGCCGACATTCGTCTGGTAGACCAACCCTGTAGGATGCTAAGAGCGATCACGAATCTGGTTACGCATGATACAAAGATTGTTTGGCGGAACGTTCACTAGCACACGTTGCTGGCCATACCCGGGTGGCACACCGGAATGATACGCGCTTCAGAGCACTTTTCACTGACCTTTGATAGCAATGATTTTGATATTCGTTCTCTGAGGAGTTGTCTTTTCCACGATACCCGATACCCATACCTCACCATTGCCCAGCATTATTCCTTCAGAATCGACGGAGAGGTTCTGATACTGTCGGCTCTCAATCGCATGCTTGACCTTGTTGGTAAAAATAACCTTATATTTTTTTAGAAACTGCGCGGGGCCCCTCACAGAACTTCGTTTTTTATGTTCGAAATATCGGAGGGGATACCGGGCTACATTGCTGAGGTACACCTTGTCGTTCGACTCAACCGCGTTTTTTAAGGAATCCAAAAATAATTGGACGTCGTCCGGCCGGAGTCTGGCGACCTCCTTAACTCTGAAGTCAACATAGGATGTTTTGTCTTGAACTGAGACCTGACTGCGATCACATGTCGTGGAGTTCGTCTTTAGCTGGTCGAGGTTGCAGCCAGGCTCGGCTGAAGCCAAACCTGAATTGATCAAAAGAAGAGCGGCAAGAGCTGTTTTTTTCATCGTCAATGAACCCAGTTGCAAGCTTCCAAATGACTCACTCATCGTGTACCAAAGGCCCATCCACTTCCCGCCTTTTCTGAAAGCGTCAATAGCGCTAGCGTGCCTAAGCACCGCAACGTCAATGCCGATGATAGCGCCAAGCGTGTCCCGTGACGTTCAGCTTACGAATACAAACCTTGCTGAGATTTCGCCGGTTCGTTGGAAGCGTAAAAGGGGAGGTAGGTCAGCTCTTTCATCAAGATCTTTTGTCGCCCCTGCAGCAGGCCCAAGCTGATACTACAGCTCTATGCTGGCGGCAGAGCATGCACGGTCGAACCATCCAGCCGCGCAGGCAATTTAGGGTTTGTTATTGAGCATTGTGCTCGTCGAGAATTTCATGAAGACGCTTATTCTGCAATTTCCGTTGATCGTATACGCATTCTGCGTACGCAGAGTCCCACATATTGTAGTGACCCAGCGTCGGTGACGGTAGCCAACCTGTGCCGGTCTCTTTTTCAAGGCTACAAAACCGCTTGGCATCGTCCTCTGCCTTCATGTAGGCATCAAGTAAGTCCCGATTTTTATTTCCTCGCGGGATCGTTTTTCTGATCTCTTCGTAGGTTGCTTTCGTATCTGCCGCGACCTCCTTCGTGAGTGCTTCGAAGCACGCTATGTCGTAGCTGGTACCGCCAAGTTGTTTAAGGCACCACTCATCCACTTTCGCAAAGGTTGCCGTGCTCGCCAACAACAGCAGCGCTAGTCCGCCCCACTTCCTAGCGCTTTGCATGATGGACTCCCGCTTGAAACATCTTTGTCTCCGTGTATCCCCAATGAGCGAACGTATTCTTGGGCCTTGGCCCGTCATCTATAACTCAGGTGTCCGCCGAGCTCGGCAATCTGGTCGTCGACCTGCCCTAGGCATTCGTAGGCTGCTGCACACACCATCGTCGGATTGACCGGACGCTTTCATCGAAAGCACTCCCCGTTACGGGCCATGTGTCGCCAATTGTTCAGCTTTCGGTGGGGATCACTCTTTAAGGTAACGCCCGCCGCATGACAGGCGGTCGCACTAGACCCGCCCGCCAGTGGGACCTGCTGGCTTCCCTCACCTGAGTGATACCCGTGGGAACGGGCACCTTTCGGCGCGAGCTCGGTGGGTCGACCACAGGAAGTATTTTCCTAAAATCCTTTCGCTTATCGCTCTAAATTCAATCAGCATCGATTCAGTCCAATATTGCCGTGAGACGTTCTCGCCCGTGGATAAAGTGCATCTAATTAGTTATATTCACCCCGGTGTCATCGAAAGGCCAAGCCATGGCATGCGCTTGCCATGGACAAGCAATGTCGACATGAGTGCTGGCGCATCCAGTCAGTCACACCTTATGTTCTTAGGCCGCAGCAAACTCGGGAGAAAGATCATGAGCCAGCCGATCGCGACTGGAGCAACGAACAGCGATCCAAATTCGGTCGTTACAGGTACAAGTGAGCGACTCGCAAAGCCGTGGCACGCGTCCGATCGCGTGTTGCCTTTCTTAGCCGAGTGGGAGAGCGGAAGCCGCAATGGCGTGGTCCGGATCTTCTACAGCAATCACACTCACCACGATTATCATGTCACCAATGGCATGATCCTGACAGTCTACAACGACGACCAAGGCAACCCTACTGTAGGGTGCGGGCACCTCGTTGTGCCAGCCGACCATCTCCATGCAGGCGACACGATCACGCTTGAACGCGGACAACAGCTACTCCGTGCGGATCTCGTACGCACAGAAAAGGCCATCAATTCCAAGATTCACGTGCCGCTTTTTCAGTACGAATACGACGCATTGGTGAGCGTCATTTTTAACGCGGGCGGTGGCAGCGCGGCTGACGATATGGCGGATATCGTCAATGCCGGTAATTATTCGACAATCCCGGAATCCATTCGCCATTTTTATGTACGAAATCCGCGCCTGCTTCCGCGACGTTCAAGCGAGGCTAACATGTTTGCCTCCGGAGTCTACGATGCGAGTCACTAAGATAGTCCCAGCACTAGCCGCACTTGCGCTCATTTCCGGGAGTGCCTATGGAAGTGATGACGAGGAGTGCCTTAAACACCTGAGCGGTAGCGGCAGCATGGACTCAAATTGCTTCATGGTAGCGGCCGCCGATATGGAAACAGCTAACAAAGCACTTTATGCGGCGATCGCCCAATCGATCCCCAAGGGAAATCCCAACGCCGCTCTCCTTTCGGACTACATGCGCGAACAGGACAGGATGAAGAGATTCTGCACCATCAACAAATTCGCCGGATCAAAGTGGAAGCCAGACATTACCGCTCCACAGGTACGCAACATCAACGATATTGCGTATTTTGAGTGCATCTACGATCTGCGGAAAGACCAGAATCAGCATCTGCAGAGCATTCTTGATCTGGTGAAGTCGACTACGAACTGATCAATCTATGTACCGCCAGCCCGTCGGGCGGGCATCCTTGTAAAGTCTCAATTCGGCTCAACGCCGGCTTGCCGGAATGCACCGGGAGGCCGGCGCCGCTGCCCGTGCTGGCGATCACGGCAGCCTCTATGAAGATAGAGCGTCCCGTCTAGCTATGACATAGCGGGCTTCGAGGCACTCACAAACGAGAATTGTAGTTGTTATCCCTCGCTCGATTCTGTGGGGAGGTGCCCGAGATGAATGGCGATTTTTTGCGGCGATTCCGTTTCGTATCGTTCCGTCATTCCTAGCTCGTCGGTTATCCCGTGCCGAGTCTCTCCGCTTGGTAGTTTCGCGGTGTAGTAAATCTCAGTCATTGGTGTGCCATTCTTGTCTTTGAGCTGGAATTGCTGGTCATAGCAAATGTATTGCCCCAGTCCTTCGATCTGGTCGTCAACCTGCGGCAGCCAATCGTAGCCCACCGCAGATACCATGGTCGGATTGACTTCGCACTTGCAGCGGACGCGGTCTCCCTCGAGGGCAATCTCCTGCCCATTATTCCGCTTTCGGTATGGACCACCGGCCTTGAAGATGACACCGGTGGTCTGACAGGCACTGCATGAAACCTTCCCGCCGATGAGCGCGGCGGGTCTACCGTCAACTCCGGTGATGTAGGCCCCATCGTGAGGCAGAGCAGCGCCCCCGGTGCTCGGTGGGTCGCCGACAAGAATGATTTTTCGTAGCATCTTCGTGAAGCCCCTTTCTGACCGATTCGCGTGGTCCGACTGTCTTCGATTAGCGACTACATCCATCGCCAGCCCATCCTGCCGAATCGTCGCGCAACGCGTACGCCCTTACGAGAACTCGAAAAGCTGCAAGTGCAAGTGAAGAGCCAATTGCGCGTCAACAGCACTCTGCGCCGTTAGCCCGCCAAGTTCTTCGGCGGCTGATCAAGAGCCCACTGATTGGCGTTTTCGACGCCGTCCTTTGCGCCAGACCATCCCTCCGTTTTACGTTGCGGTGCGTCGGGATATTCTTTGCGCTGTTGCGCCAGAACGGTCTCTGCCCAACCGACCGGAGTACCTCTTCTCGGCTCAGCAAACGCATCGTTGGAATCGATCTGACTGATCTCCTCGATCGATTCTGGCCAGATAGGCGGCCGGGACGTTGCGATGGCAAGCATCCGTAATGGTGTAAAGATCAGCACCAGCGGCATGGTGACAAGTCGCCACAAGAGCGAACCTGTCAGCCCGAAACCATAGAGTGAATACAGGAACGACTCCCGCGGCGTTTCGCGTTCCGTATGGAACAACATCGGCTTGGGCAACGCTTGCGGTCCTTCATTCATGAAGGTGCACCAGTAGTTCCATTGTGCGAGCAGAATCTCGATCTCTGGCTTTCCGGTCCACTCGCGTCCAATAGAGAACACGCGGGCGACTTTGCCTTTGGCGTCGAGCGCGTAGTGACGGATGTGATAGACAGTGCCGAACTGGGTTACTTCCTTGTGCAAGCAAAATAATTCTTCTTCGTCCCAAGGAATCTCCCAAACGTGATCGCCTTGGTTCTTCGCACCAAAGTAACGTCGCCCACGTACGGCGAACAGCTTGCGTGCTTTTCTATGGAAGCGGATGGGCATGCGAGTCAGCGAAAACATAACGCCGCGCCCGAAGCGGATTAAAAGGAATCCGAAGCCGCCAATGAAGACCGCTGGAATTACGTATAGGAATAGCGGCGCATGAGGATTGCTCATGAACAACGCGAGAAAAAACAGTCCACACCCAATCGCTATCGATGCGATAAGCGCAGCGCCCATCATCCATTGTTTTTCCATGAATGACTGGTCAGTCACGTCCATGTATGCGGAATTAAAGCGAAAAATTGTTCCGCTATCCCACATGTCAGGTCCAACAACACGATTGATTGGGAGGCGGTGCGCCATGTCCCATTCCGGCACGGAAAGACCGATACACTTCTTCATCAAACGTTCATCCATACCTTAGCCTCCTGCCGCAGAGTTGAATGCGCTCAACTCTTCCTCAAGCGTTGGATATTTTTCCTCGCCCGTACCAAAATAAGACCGACTGATCCAGTCTTTCATTGCAGATGCTTTGTAATGCGCAATGGCAAGCGCGATTAAGATTGAAGCGGCCAGGACAATCCAGAAGCCGGGAATTGCGCCAGTGATGGCGAAAGCCGCGACATAGAAACCGAGAATCGAGCTTCCTGCGTACAGTGCGGTGAGGCCGAATTCTTCTTTCTTGAAGGACTCTACCGCGTTCATTACGTCGAAAACCGCCAAGGCGGCGCCGGTGATCGCGCCGAGGGCTCTACCGCCTAGCTTAAGCCCAGCCAATTCCCTTTCGCCCAGCGACCACTGTTTCAGAATAAACGCCGATAGAGGATGGGCGGGCCCCTTTTCCACTGTCTCCGAGACGGTTTCCATCATGGCTCCAACAATGTTGATCACTGCCGCTGCAGCCTTTGTGTCTGTTTCCACACGATTGAACCTGTCGTTGCCAGCAACGTCCTCGACTGCGGCCTGGAGCGTGAAGAGCTGGAAGATGAATGTAGCCACGCCAAGATGGAATGCCTCAGGAGCCGAAGAACCGAGCCATGCCTTCACTTTGTCCGCGCCCGGCAGCTTAACGGCCTTGATAGATCCAGCTTCGATCTTGCCCGCCTTTTCGAGCGCGTCGACATCGAGCTCGTAGATGACGACATTGACGTCGGACTTCGGACCTGCCTTGACCGCAGTCTTTGCAGCCTTCAGTGCGTCGGCGCGTGTTTGCGTCCGATCCGTCTCCAGTTTGATGCCGGCCTTTTTCGCCTCGTCGATCGCCCATGCACGCAACTCGGCTTTCGATTGTGAGCTTGCTCGGATGACCGTCCCGGAATGAAGCGACAACCGGATCATGATTGGCACGAAGGCAACGCTGCGCGCGCCTTTGGTCAAGGCCTTGACGATCACGCTTCCGGTTGTCAGGACAAGCTTGTCGAGAAGCCGAGCTGCTTCACCGGGCTTTACACGCGCGAGCGCTTGCTTGTAGAGGTTAAGGAAATTTTCGTATTGGATATCAGACTTGTGGATCTGCGCCTGGGCGGCATCGATCAACTGCTTCTGATTGAAAAGGAGTGCGCGCGCATACAGATTGCGACTGTTCGTAAACTGTCCGGTCTCGAGCCAGTCGTTCAGGACCTTGCCGCACGCGTCTGTGGCTGCCGCGCTGCCGATGCTTTGAGAGCACGATTCGCTGTACGCGTACCCACTGCGAATATCTGCGTCGTCATGAACGCCGCTCATCCAATCTGACAGAAGTTTGCAGTTGAGCCATCCGGCATGCGCCTTGACCAGCTCGTCCCATTGGGGCTTGAACTTGTCGAGCGCGTCTTTGTATTCCTTCGGGAAATTATCCAGATGCTTGCGATCGATCGCGGACTTGCGTGCACTCCCCTCTCCGGTGTGGCTCGCCTCGTCCCACGCTTCCTCCTCCGCGGCTTTCTGATGTCCGGCCTCGTCGGCGCCGTACTTCTTGTCCTGGGCTGCCTGCTCTGCGGTGTAATTCGAGATCCCGCCCGCCTTGATCGACCCGGTGACGAACTTCCACGCGCCGATGATATCAACGGCACCACCTCCCGTAGAGTATGACATGGGGTTCTGATTCGCCTGGTTGACCATTTCCGACGTGCGGTATTCGAATCCGGCTTCCTCACGCGCCTGCGCGCGAATTCCCCGCTCGGCGCGCTCGAGCAACTGCTTGGTAATTGATCCGCGATAAACGTCTTCGTTAAATCCGCTGTCGATGCTGGGAACGACGAGTTCGCCAAGGTCGTTGGTCAAGCCGACTGGGTCGTGCACTGCCACGATAAATCCCTTTTTCATCGGAGACCGCGCCATGGCGGCTGCAATGCGGGGGGCCTCCGTATGTTGATGGTTCTCCATCTTGGGATCGGTATTGCTGAACTTGAAGGCCGTCTTCATCGCCTTTTCGTCCATCGCAAAGTGGGCGATCTTTGAATTGTTCGCCTGAAATTCACCCGTATCGGAGGCGCCTCCTGAAAGCATGGAAGGCACGTTGATGCATTGCATATGAAGCATCCGCCATCCTGCGTCATCGGCCTGACCAACGAGTCGTTTGGTCCAGAGTACGTTGGACCATCCGATCCAGACATTGGTGGCTGGATCGGAGTCGCTGTGTTCAACGTCGATGCAATAGCCGAGCGCGAGTTGCTGTCTGTCCAGGCAGTTCGTCGGAACGACTGCTGGATTGGGCGGCATCATTCCCGGGATGAAACTCCACATCATGCCGCTCGGCAGGACCATGTATGCTTTCAGGCGTTTGTGCTTTTCCTCATAGACGTAAAGGTAGCCAGCCCGCATGGCCCGTAGGGTGTATTTTGCGGTCCCGACTGAAGCTGGTGCTTTGGTGGAATCGATCTTGAAGTTGCCTCCCAGGGCCGGCGCCTTCGCGGCACCGTGAGGACAGGCCACGGCATATCGTACCGGGTAAAGTAGTAGCGATTTGCGGTCACACAGGTTGCAGGATACAGGCATGGTCGGTCCTTCAGGCGATGACGGCGTATTGATCTTTTAGTGATTCGAAATCGGCGGACGTAAGTAGGGCAAGGGCTCCCGGCCAGCTGAGTTCCCCTCGCCGGATTGCCGGCCACGCCTGCTCGAGCTTCTTGTGTTCGGTGAAAGCGCGGCCATAGCGCATGTCATGGACCGCGTAGTCAACAAGTGCTTCAGGGTCCGAAAGCCCGGCCTTCTGTTTCGCATCATCGAAACTCTTGCACAGCGCTGCCATGAGCCTCGATAGATCTCTGAAATCGTATTTTTGGTCACTGAGTCGGGCGAGCGCGCGGGCCGCGAGGTCGCTGTACTCAATCCGTTCCCATTGCGAAGGTGTTGGCCAAGCCGGCGTAATTCCTTCAAGGGGGGGCGCCTCGTGCCCGTCACATCTAATCGTCCACCACCGTCCAACGGCCGGTAGGGTCCACGTGTCCACTGGACCGAGCAATGCGGACAACTTGGCCAGCTCAAGCACGCTGGTCGCAAGCGAAATCACACGCGGATCGTAGTATCGCCATAGCACTGGGCTTCCGTTGGCGCCAGGACCGACGAGGTAACGGGCCACGTGTTCAGCGAGTCGATCTACAGGCCAGGAACTTTGTAGCCATGCACAGATTACTGGCGGGCGATCGCCGTCAAGCTCGTCACGCATGACCTCCGCGATTTCAGTCTGCTGCTCGGGGCTCAGCGCACTCACATTGACGAGGCGCGGCATCAATTCGATGCGATGCGAAAGGGCTGCTGGCGCGCAAGGCACGCTGGGCAATGTCTCAAGTCCTGCGGCGTAACCTATCGTCGCTGTTTCGATGAGAACATAGCCTTGGCTGAAAGGCGCCTGCGGTGCTGGCACCGCACGCAATAGGGCATCCATAATTATTTTTCTCCCCTCACCCTAAGCAAGCGGCACAGACGCGCTCCCCGCTTCGGCCGCGCTATGGGTCATGGTCTGGCACAGGTCGGCGCCAGGGAACTGGGCTGGAATACTTTGAGGCCCCTGCGTCCCGTGGTTTGCAGCGTGAATTGTATTGCCGCCAGGCGTGAAGCCGTTTATGCCTTCAGCGCTGACGACAAACTGGCTATTGCCAGCGGTCAGGCGGATCCCCTGCTTCGCAGTGATATTGACCCAGTCAGTGGTGCTGATGATGCCAACAACTTTCTTCGCGAGTACTTCAAGTTCGTCGTTCTGTGCCTGGATCTGTACCTTCCCGCTTGCGGCAATTAGCGTCATGCCCATGCGGTGAACGAAAATTGACAGTTTCTCGGACGCCGATGCAAAAATCGATTTACCCGCACCAAGCGAGATATTCGAGCCTGCCGTCACGGCCGTGTGCTCACCACTCGCGACGTGTGTCGACCCCGTACTCGACACGGCCGTGCCGGCCGCACTGGCCACAAGCAGTTGCGGCTCGTTCAGTTCAGGAAATGACCCATTACCGCCGCTGGAGGAGCCTTTTAGCCCATCATTCTGGGATTGAAGCGCGTCGGCCACATTCGACTGGTCGCCGCTTTCCTGCGCGCTATGCTGCTGAGCGAGCTTTCCGAGTTGCGCCTGCAGCGTCTGGGACTTACCCAGTCTTGTAGTCGCCTCATTGATATCTGAAATATGGGACTTGGCGAGTGGCCGGGCGTCCGTGCTGATCAGCATGCCCTTGCCTGACCGAATCGCGCCAACGCTGTCGGTGCGCAGTTCGAAGCCTTCTCCGCGACCGTCCTGTCGCCCCGTGTTGTCTTCGACGCGCGTAATGTGTCCGAGCGAAAGCTGACTCGCCTCGTGGTCACTTCGCAACTGGGTCTGGATCTGGTCCTTCGTGTCGTCAAACAGCAGATGGTTACTCCGCCCACTGGCCATGTTGCCGTTGGCGCCGGAGAGTTCCCGGCTCCGGAACCCCATAAGGGCGCTCTGGTCGGGCAATTGCCACGACGGCAGATTGGATTCGTTGTGAACGCGACCAGTGATGATGGGCCTGTCGGGACTGCCCTCCAGCCATTGCACGATCACTTCTGAACCCACGCGTGGTAGCGCAACAAATCCCTGGTCGCCGCCCGCCCACGCGGTCGCCACGCGAACCCATGCAGAACTGCTTTCGTCGCCCTTGGCAAGCTGATCCCAGTGAAACTGCACGCGGCAACGGCCGTATTTGTCGGTGTAAACGCTCTGTCCCGACGGTCCCACAACAGTTGCAGTCTGGGGCGCGTTGATGCGTGTATCGACACTGTTGTATCCACGCCCGGGACGCCACGGAATTTTCTTGCGGATCGCGATGACGTCGTTGCGATAGTCGGACGGCGCATCGACACCCTGAAGATAGTTGTTACTGGCGATGTGGTCGACCCCGACGACAAGGAACTGGTTGTCATCTTGAGAGCCAGCGGCATGCCCGAAGTGATCGGTCAACTCGAACCAGCGCCCGGGCATCACATACCGGTTGTTGCCTTCGCCCTCAAAGCGCTTGGCGACGGCCTCGATCTCTTCCATACGACGCTTCGATAGTCCATCACCGTCCTGACTGCCTCCGAAGCCATAGGCGCCGACGTATTCATATTGTTCGAGATTCGGTACGCCACCTTGCTGGTTTATGGTGGGCACCCCGGCGGTCGCCGGCCGCGGGCTCTTGAAATCGAAGCGCGCGACCGTGTATTGCCCCGGCATGACCGAGCGCACCGGGCTCCAGAGCGCCAAACCGTCTTCAACCTTGGAGCCCGAATCCCGCTGGAATGGCACGGATGCGGAATTGCCATCGATCTGCTTTGCGTTAATTGACGCATCGGAGACGATGAGCTTGTGCGATTTTGCCGTGTGCTCGTACCAGTAATAGAAACCAGCCGCCTCCCACCTGCGGTGCAGGTAGTTGTGATCGCTCTCGCCGTATTGGACCGCCATTGTCATAACGGGATCCGCGCCGGCCACCTTCCAGTCCCAGTCGGGAAGCACGCCGTAGTCCTGGAGCAGCGTGTTCGTCTGCGTATGCAGATCCTGGTCCTGGAACAGGCGGTTGTTCGTGCGGAGGGTCAGGAAGCGCAGCCATGGGCCGATCGTGGCTTCATAAAAGGCAACGGAACCGTCGGTTTTGACGTGTCGGAACGCAAAAATATAGCCGTTAAAATAGCGCGACGTTCCGTCCGCTCTCGCAAGTTCTACGGTAATCATCTTCCCCTGGAAATCTTTAAGGGAGAGTGACGCATTATCTGAAAGGATTTCGACCTTGAATTCGAAATCGCGCGACAGACTTTCTGTGCCTGCCAATCGATTTGCGAGCAATGTCGGGTACGGCGCGTCGCCATGCGGAAAAAATAAGCGCAGCAGTCTGCTTTGCTGGCGGTCCGCAAAGACTTTTTGAAAGTCTTGAGCAAGATTGGTCACCACGATTCCCTCTTATTGCTGCCCCGATCAGTGATCGGAATTTTACAGAATCTCCAGACGAAAAGTGTCAAATGTAATAGATGCATTTCTCGCGCCACTTGATCGGAAATTATTCCCCACAAATAATGCAAAACGCAAAATGGGTAACTATTGCCTGACTTCGCCAAGAATAAAGGGGGTAGGCCTTGCCGACGCATTGGAATATCAAGCGGTTTAGCCATGCGACACGGAATGGTCAGCTGTTGGGTCGCCTGGTCGGATGGTAACTAAATCGCATGATGCGTTAGAACCGAGTCAATAAAACAGACTTGCGCCTAGCACTGTTTGACTGACCATAAGAAAAGCAGCGCGACGTGACCGTTTATGAGAGAAGGGTAACAGTCTTCACAAATCGCTCAATGACGCCTTTGAAACGCGGTTGGGCATGACCCAGATTGTGAATTCAAGGATCTAGCGATCGCTACTCAACGGTTCCAGGAAGACTTCGACGTCGAAATCGAGATTCCCTCTTTAATCAGGGCAGGCGAATCCAGTAAACCTTCTTGCGCAGATCCCAGCAAAACGATCCACCACCATCTATGCCATGATTCACGTGGAAGCCAATGACTATGCCACACGCGACCAGGCAGCTACTCAGTGCCTAGCGACATACCCGCGGGACTGTTTTGGGTACCCGAGCTAACCGTGAGTCGAGAAAGGCGAAGACAAGAGGACTGCAATGTCTTTTGCCCTTCTAATCCATCAAACCATCGAAGTTCTGCTCGAAATTTCAATTCCAAATGGAGACGTTAACTGGTGTAAATCGTCTTGTTGCGTTGCCGCCCAAGGTGTTCGCAATCGCGTCTGTCTCCTTTGCAGGCTGGGTTCCGCGCCGGGAATGCTATTCAACAGCTCGTCCAGTCGAGCGTCCAATACCTGACGGTTGACCTGTCCATTTAACCCGATCGCATCAGTCAAAGACTCGACCAACGGCGCTGGGGCCGAAAATGACGCCTTGACGTCATGCATCTGGCCTTTCGCGCCTCGTCGCGGTGGATCGAATACCTGAGTCTCACGGGTTGTCACAAGCTTTTCGCCCTCTCTGAAAAAACCGCCGATCCTCGCCTCTCGCGTCATTTCGCCTTCAATACGTAGAAGTTCATCGTCTCCAGGCAACGTCCTTCCGGTGAAGACTGCTGATGCAAGTCTACGCAATCCTACGACGACGAAGGGGCCGACATTGGACGGGTGTTCGAGATACGCAGTGACGCCATCACGAGAGCCTTTGAACGAGCCGCAAAGCGCGCTCGCAACGCGTACGTCGAGGAGGAGTGCAAGACGGCCAAGCAACGGCCAGATGGTAAGTTCCTGACTGACATCCGCTTTCATGACTTGCGGCACGAGGCCACCTCACGCCTAGCTTCGATCTTCCCGATGCACGAACTGACGAAAATTACTGGACACAAGGACCCACGCATGCTCATGCGCTACTACCATCCCCGGGCGGAGGACCTAGCGAAACGTCTTGAATAAGTCGACAGGATAGTTGGCGCTCAAACACGTAGCCGTGATGCCCAAGCGAATCAGGATGACTTCGGCTAGCGAATGCGTGGGTTTAGTTGGTACAGTCCCTCTTGTCTTGCCCGAAGAGGAGCTGACCGTTCGGGAAGTGCTCGTAACGCGCCGATGCTCCTCCTCGAGGTTGGCCGAACCTGCCTCCCTAGCGATATTGCCCCGAACCTAAATAAGAAAAGGGTTACAGGCTGTTCGCCCGTAACCCTTCGAATTCCTCAATCGGGTGATTCGAGCCAACCGCGGCCGAATCGCACCCATCAAAACATGTGGCGTGGACCTAACGTTCAGTGCTGTCTGACGATAAGCGCGAAAATCCAATCATTTCCGTGCATTCAAGTCCAGCTAACCTGCATCTAGTCCAATGATTTCCGTTTCCCTGCACCGACAACAAACATAGTTAAACATCAATATTCCCCGCCCTCAACGCATTCGACTCAATGAACGCCCTACGCGGCTCCACATCATCCCCCATGAGCGTAGTGAAAATACCATCAGCCGCAATAGCATCCTCAATCTGCACCCGAAGAAGACGACGCACAGTCGGATCCATCGTAGTCTCCCAAAGCTGCCCAGGATTCATCTCACCCAGGCCTTTGTATCGTTGCTTCGAAATATTCCGCTCAGCATCAGCCAACAACCACTTCATAGCGGACTTAAAGTCAGTAACCGCCATACTCCGCTCACCACGCTTAATGACAGCGCCAGTCCCAATCAACCCCTTAAACGTATTAGCGGTATTGATCAGCTGTTGATAGTCCGCCGTGAGCTGAAAATCCTGATCCAACACAGAAATCTTCTGATTCCCATGATGCGTCCGCGCGACCCGCAGCGAGCGCAATTCACGCACAGGGTCATACATCGTCGTAACCTTAACTTCAGGCTTCAACGGATCATCCCTTAGCTTCGCCTCAAGAGCCTTAGCCGACGCATCAGCCGCTTCCTCGCTGGACAGATCGATCGCAATCCCATCCATCACAGCCTCAAGAGCCCCAGCGTCATACAACCGGCTCAACCGATTAACAACAGCCTGCGCCAGCAAATAAGCCCGAGCCAACTCCCCCAACGCATCACCAGTAATCGGCGTAGCCCCTTCCGAAGCCAACAACTCCGACCCCTGCAGCGCCAGCTTCAGAATGTGAGCATTAACCTCAGCCTCATCCTTCAAATACCGTTCGTCCTTACCCGCCTTGATCTTGAACAACGGCGGCTGCGCGATATAGATATACCCACGCTCGATCATCTCCGGCATTTGCCGATAGAAGAACGTCAACAGCAGCGTCCGAATGTGCGCACCGTCAACGTCAGCATCGGTCATGATGATGATGCGGTGATAACGCAGCTTATCGAGGTTGTAGTCTTCCTTACCAATCCCGCAACCCAGCGCGGTGATCAGCGTAACAATCTGCTCCGAAGAAAGCAGCTTGTCATACCTTGCCTTCTCCACATTCAGCACCTTGCCGCGCAGCGGCAAAATAGCCTGAAACTTCCGATCCCGACCCTGCTTCGCCGACCCGCCTGCCGAGTCACCCTCGACGATATAAATCTCAGACTTCGCCGGATCCTTCTCCTGACAATCCGCCAGTTTCCCAGGCAGACCAACACCATCGAGCACACCCTTCCGCCGCGTCATCTCACGCGCCTTCCGAGCCGCATCCCGCGCGCGCGCGGCATCCACAATCTTGCTGCAGATAATCTTCGCGTCATTCGGCGTCTCGAGCAGAAACTCTTCGAGCGCCTTCGCGACCACATCCTCCACCGGCGCGCGCACTTCCGACGACACCAGCTTGTCCTTCGTCTGCGCGCTGAACTTCGGCTCCGGCACCTTAACCGACAACACGCACGACAACCCTTCACGCATATCGTCGCCCGAAGTCTCAACCTTCGCCTTCTTCGCGACTTCGTGATCGTTGATGTACTTGTTCAACACGCGCGTCATCGCCGCACGCAATCCGGTCAAGTGCGTCCCGCCATCACGCTGCGGAATGTTGTTCGTGAAGCACAGCACGTTTTCGTTGTAGCTGTCGTTCCACTGCATCGCCACTTCCACGCCCACGCCGTCTTTCTCGCCGCTGATGTGGAAAATGTTCGGGTGCAGCACGGACTTGTTCTTGTTGATGTACTCGACAAAGCCCTTCACGCCGCCCACGAACGCGAAATCTTCTTCCTTGCCGGTGCGCTGGTCGGTCAGCTTGATTCGCACGCCGTTATTCAGGAACGACAGTTCGCGAATCCGCTTGGCCAGAATGTCGTAGTGATATTCGATGTTGCCGAAAATCGTCTCGTCGGCGAGGAAGTGCACTTCGGTGCCGCGGTTCTCGGTCTCGCCGGTAACCTGAATCGGCGATACGGCCACGCCGTCGATCTCTTCGATAATGCGGTTCTGTGGCACGCCACGGTGGAATTCCATGAAGTGCTTCTTGCCGTCGCGGCGAATGGTCAAACGCAGCCACGCCGACAGCGCGTTCACGCACGACACGCCCACGCCGTGCAGGCCGCCGGACACCTTGTAGCTGTTCTGGTCGAATTTGCCGCCGGCGTGCAACTCGGTCATCACGATTTCAGCGGCGCTGCGCTTCGGATCGTGCTTGTCGTCCATCTTCAGACCGGTCGGCACGCCGCGGCCGTTGTCGGTGATGGAAATGGAATTATCCGCGTGAATGATCACCTGGATGTCGTTGCAATGCCCCGCCAACGCTTCGTCGATGGAGTTGTCCAGCACTTCGAATACGAGGTGATGCAGACCGGTCCCGTCCGATGTATCCCCGATGTACATCCCGGGCCGCTTGCGCACCGCCTCCAGACCTTCGAGGATCTGAATCGAGGATGCGCCGTAGCTGTTGTCGGGTTGCGAATTGTTCGTTTCAGTCATGGATTTTTTCCGGTTCTGCGTTGCTGCAAGGTTGCTGCTCGGGACTTTTCAAATCACCATAAAAACGCCAAAGGGGCGCTGCGCCCCTTGGTGTGTTCTTTGGTGTTGGACGCGTTAGATGCGCATCGGCATGACGACGTATTTGAATTCGTCGTTCTCGGGAATCGTGATCAACGCGCTGGAGCTGGCGTCGCCCAGGCTCACTTGCAACGTGTCAACCTTCAGGTTCGCGAGCACGTCGAGCAGATACGTGACGTTGAACCCGATATCGACGCTGTCGCCGTCGTATGCGATTTCCAGTTCTTCCTGCGCCTCTTCCTGATCGGCGTTGGTCGACATGATCTTCAACTGGCCCGGCTCGATGATGCAGCGCACGCCCTTGAATTTGTCCGAGGTCAGAATCGCGGCGCGTTGCAGCGAGCGCTGCAGTTCTTCACGGCCGATCACGAACTGATTCTTGTGCGACTTCGGAATCACGCGCTGGAAGTCGGGGAATTTGCCTTCCACCAGCTTCGACACCAGTTCGACCTGGCCGAACGTGAACTTGACCTGCGTTTGCGCGATGTCGATCTTCAGCGTGTCGTCGATGTCTTCCAGCAAACGCTGGAGTTCCAGGATCGTCTTGCGCGGAATGATCACTTCCTGACGCTGGAACGAGCCTTCGATCTTCATGGACGAGAACGCCAGACGGTGGCCGTCCGTTGCGACCGCCATCAGCTGGTCGCCGTCCACCACCAGCAGCATGCCGTTCAGGTAGTAGCGGATGTCCTGCTGGGCCATCGAAAAATGGACCATGCCGAGCAACTGGCGGAACGTCTTCTGCGGAACCACGAGGTTCGCGCCGTAGTCTTTAGCTTGCGCGACCGTCGGGAATTCGTCCGCGGCGAGCGTTTGCAGCGCAAAGCGGCTCTTGCCGGATTGCACGGTCAAACGCTTGTCGTTCAGCGTGAGCGTGACCTGCCCGTCGGGCATGGCACGCAGAATGTCGAGGAGCTTTCTCGCTGCCACCGTGGTCGCCACCGAATCGCCGCCCACGCCGAAATCGGCACGCGTGGTGATCTGCAACTCGAGGTCGGTCGACAGGAACGACACGTCCGGGCCGTTCTTGGTAATCAGCAAATTGGCGAGGATCGGCAACGTATGGCGGCGTTCGACGATGCCGCTCACAGTTTGCAGCGGCCTGAGGAGGTTATCGCGTTCGGTCTTGACCAGTTGCATAGAGTTCCTTCGTTGATATAACGGCCTGCGCGCCTTGCCAGGACAGCGTTCCCGCGCGCAGCCGTGGCTCCCCGCCGGCGCCACGCAGCGCCTGTCACGGCGTGAAATCCGCCCGCGGCCGCCGGGCGGTTAAACCTGTATTGTGCCTGAAAACGGAACCGCCTCACTAAAATGGGGGCGACTTCAGAAATAAACAGGTCGTTTTTTCCAGACAGTCCGCTCAGCCCTTCAGCGTCTGCTCCAGCACGTGCAGTTCGTGGTTCAGTTGCGCGTCCTTGCTGCGCTCATCGGCAATTTTGCGCACCGCGTGCAGCACCGTGGTGTGGTCGCGTCCGCCGAACAGCTCGCCGATTTCCGGCAAGCTCTTCTGGGTCAGCTCTTTCGCCAGATACATGGCAATCTGCCGCGGCCGCGCGATGTTCGCGGGACGCTTCTTCGAATACATGTCCGCGACCTTGATGCTGTAGAAGTCAGCCGTGGTCTTCTGGATGTTTTCCACCGAAATCTGCCGGTTCTGCACCGTCAGCAGGTCTTTTAGCGCTTCTTTCGTTACTTCGATCGTGATTTCGCGGCCGTGGAACTTCGAGTACGCGAGGATCTTGCGCAACGCGCCTTCGAGTTCACGCACGTTCGAGCGCAAGTGTTTCGCGACGAAGAACGCGACGTCCTCATTCAGGCTCACGAACTCGGATTGCGCCTTGCGCATCAGAATCGCGACGCGCATTTCCAGCTCGGGCGGCTCGATCGCCACGGTCAGGCCGGAGTCGAAGCGCGAGATCAGGCGGTCGTCGATACCCGAAATTTCCTTCGGATACGTGTCGCTGGTGATGATCACCTGCGCCTTGTTGGCGACCAGCGCCTCGAACGCGTAGAAGAATTCCTCTTGCGTGCGCGACTTGCCTGAGAAAAATTGAATATCGTCGATCAGCAGCAGGTCGAGCGAGTGGTAGTAGCGCTTGAAATCGTCGAACGCCTTGCGCTGGTACGCTTTCACCACGTCGGACACGTATTGTTCCGCGTGGATGTAGCGGATCCGCGCGCCGGCTTTGTCCATCAAGAGCTGGTTGCCGATTGCGTGGATCAAGTGAGTCTTGCCCAGACCCACGCCGCCATACAGAAACAGCGGGTTATACGAGATGCCGGGATTGTCCGCGACCTGAATCGCCGCGGCGCGCGCCAACTGGTTGGCCTTACCGGTCACGAAGTTGTCGAAGGTCAGCACCGGGTTCAGCTTGGAGCGCTCGTACATCGAGTCGGTCTCGCCGTTGCCGTTCGAGCCGGCGCTTTGACCCGGACGCCACGTGCGGCGGGCGGCCGCGGCTTCGTTCGCGTCGAGGCTGGGCAGATCGAGGTCGGCGGAATCTTCTGCCGCCGCGGCGCGCGCGTTCGCGTTCTGTTCAGCTGCCGCGCGGGCATTCGCGTTGAGATTGGCCATCGCGTTGTTCGCGCCGTTCGCCCCACCGGTGCGCGCGGCCTGCGCCGCTTGCACGGCGCCGACGGCTGCGTCCACCGCAGCGCCATTACCGGCGCTACCGCCCATCGAACTAGGCGCGGAAGCCGGACGCACCGGCGCCGGTGCCGGCGCGGCTGCCACAGGGGCGCGCATGCCGGCTTTCGGGTCGAGCACGAATTGGACGTCGACGGGAGCCTGCCAGAAATCGCGGGCCATATCGGCGATGCGGCCGGAGAACTGGCTCTTGACCCAGTCGAGCTTGAAACGGTTCGGCGCGGCGATGCTAAGCGTGTTCGCAGCGGCGTCGAAGGCGACCGGGGCCAACGGTTTGATCCACGTCACGTACTGCTGGGGCGTAAGCTCACGCTCCAGCAATGCGGAACAGTGTTGCCAGAAATCGTTCATCGAGTTGCTGTCGTTATGGTGTGCACGGCGGTTGCCGCTGCCCCCGTCGCGCGCACGCAACAAGGCCCTGAGCAGCCAGACTAACCAGGCGCAATGGCTCCAGGCGCTTGTGCCACAAGGGTTTGCGGGGCAAGCGAGCCGGAGCGGCGTGCAGGATTTTTGGGAAGTAAGGCGAGATTCTAACGCCAAATCGGACCCACAAGGGAGTTATCCACAGGGACGGATCACCTGGCGAACTGCTCGCGGGGAACGGCCGAACCAGGCTAAACTATTGACGGTCAACGAAAAACCGGTTTAAATAGCGGGTTCCGCGAAAACCAATTCAGTAAACCTCCGGCCATTGCGCTTTCAGCGATGATCGCGCGGTTATTTTTCGATCAAGTGAGAGCAACATGAAACGTACTTACCAACCTTCCGTTACCCGTCGCAAGCGCACCCACGGCTTCCGCGTTCGCATGAAGACCGCAGGTGGCCGCAAGGTCATCAACGCACGTCGCGCGAAGGGCCGCAAGCGCCTCGCCATCTAAGGCAGGCGTTGCACGCGACGCTTATGCCGGGTAGTGAAGCCCGCGGTGAAGCGGGAACGGCTGAGGCGCAGCAACTGGGCTCGGTTCCGTTGCGAGCGCAAGCCGCCTTCCCCAAAGCCGCAAGGCTGCTGAAAACGGATGAATTTTCATCCGTTTTTCGTTTGCGCCCGTGGCGCCGCACTGCGCACTTCGTGGTGTACGGCCGGCCCACCGGCAACGAAGCTCGCTTAGGCCTCGTGATCGGCAAGAAGTATGCGCCGCGCGCGGCCACGCGTAATCTGGTACGTCGAATCGCGCGTGAAGCCTTCCGGCTGCGTCGCGCCGAATTCGGCGGTTGGGATGTGCTGCTGCGTTTGCACACGCGCTTCGACAAGAAGGCTTTGCCGAGCGCTTCGTCGCCGCCGTTGAGGGCGCTGTGCCGCAGCGAAATCGAGGCGCTGCTCGACAAGGCAGCGCGCGAAGTGACCCGTCGCGAGGCGCCGCCCGCGGAAGCGCCCAAGACGGAATGACGCTCAAGTGACCGCCCGCTTTGCAGTTCAGGCCGCTCCGGCGGCCGTGCTGCGCGGGCGTCGCCCGGTACTCCACGTTGCGCGGCGCCGTCCGGCCGCACCAGCCATGCAAACGGTACTTTTCGCTTTACTGCGTTTCTACAAGGTTGCCGTGAGCCCAATGCTCGGCAACCGGTGCCGTTTTTACCCTTCCTGCTCTGATTACGCGCGCGAAGCAATCCAGTATCATGGCGCCGCGCGCGGGACTTATCTCGCCGCCAGGCGTATTTGCCGCTGCCACCCGTTTTCCGCGGGCGGCATCGATCTCGTCCCGCCTCCCACTTCTGAAAAGCGCTGACGCGCCGTTCCATCGACACTGAGACAACGCATGGATATCAAACGCACCGTCCTATGGGTCATCTTTTTCATGTCAGCGGTCATGCTGTTCGACAACTGGCAACGCGACCACGGACGCCCGTCGATGTTCTTCCCGAGCGCCACGCCGACCAAGACCGTCGGTAGTGCCGCACCGGGAACCACGACGCCGGGAACCCAGCCCGCCGATCTGCCGGCCACGAACGCAGCCGCTCCGGGCAACGCGCCGGCGGCCACGCAATCGCAACTGATCAAGTTCAACACCGACGTCTATAGCGGCGAAATCGACACTCGCGGCGGCACGCTGTCGAAGTTGTCGCTGGTCAAGCAAGGCGACGGCAAGCAACCGGATCTCGTCATCACGCTGTTCGACCGCACCGCGAACCATACATATCTGGCGCGCACGGGCCTGCTCGGCGGCGATTTCCCGAATCACAACGACATTTACACGCCGTTGCCGAACCAGCCGCACGACCTGACGGGCGACGCCAAGTCGTTCCAGCTCAGCTTCGAGTCGCCGGTGAAGGGCGGCGTGAAGGTCATCAAGACCTACACGTTCACGCGTGGCAGCTATGTGATCGGCGTCGACACGAAGATCCAGAACGTCGGCACCACGCCGGTGAGCCCGTCGGTCTATATGGAACTGGTGCGTGACGACCAGCCGGTGGAAACGCCGCGCTTCTCGCACACGTTCATCGGGCCGGCTGTCTACACCGACCAGCATCACTTCCAGAAGATGACGTTCGGCGACATCGACAAGAACAAGCAGGATTACGCGACTTCGGCCGACAACGGCTGGATCGCGATGGTTCAGCATTACTTCGCGTCGGCCTGGATTCCGCAGCAAGGTGCGAAACGCGACATCTACGTCGAGAAGATCGATCCGGCGCTGTACCGCGTCGGCGTGAAGGAACCGGTCGCGACCATCGCCCCGGGCCAAACCGTCGACGTCTCCGCGCGCCTGTTCGCCGGTCCGGAAGAAGAGCGCATGCTCGAGGGCATCGCGCCGGGTCTGGAACTGGTGAAGGACTACGGCTGGGTGACGATCATCGCGAAGCCGCTGTTCTGGCTGCTCGAGAAGATCCACAGCTATGTCGGCAACTGGGGATGGTCGATCGTGCTGCTCACGCTGCTGATCAAGGCTGTGTTCTTCCCGCTGTCGGCCGCGAGCTACAAGTCGATGGCGCGCATGAAGGCGATCACGCCGCGCATGCAAGCACTGCGTGAACGCTTCAAGGGCGATCCGCAGAAGATGAATGCCGCGCTGATGGAGCTGTACAAGACCGAGAAGGTCAATCCGTTCGGCGGCTGTCTGCCGGTCGTCATTCAGATTCCGGTGTTCATCTCGCTGTACTGGGTGCTGCTGTCGTCGGTGGAAATGCGCGGCGCGCCGTGGATTCTCTGGATTCACGATCTGTCGCAACAGGATCCGTTCTTCATTCTGCCGGTGCTGATGGCCGTCTCGATGTTCCTGCAAACCAAGCTGAACCCGACGCCGCCGGACCCGGTTCAAGCCAAGATGATGATGTTCATGCCGATCGCGTTCTCGGTCATGTTCTTCTTCTTCCCGGCCGGTCTGGTGCTGTACTACGTCGTGAACAACGTGCTCTCGATCGCGCAGCAGTACTACATCACGCGAATGATGGGCCAGGCGAAAACCAAAGCCGCCTGATTTCGCGGCTGAGGCGGGCGGCAACGCCCGCCAGCGCAGGCTGATGCAAGCCGCGTCTGGCTGACAACGAAGCAGCGAAAGAAAATGCCGCCCGGTGCAAACCGGGCGGCATTTTTTATGGTCACGTTAAACGCGCTTAAACGACGACGCGGTCGTTACTCTCCTTCCGCATCCTCGCCGTAAAAGCGCACGATCATCTCTTCGACCAGAAAGCGGTCTTTCGGCGTCAGCGACTGAATCTTCGAAGCAAGTTCGATCGTCTCCGGCGTCGGCGGATATTTTTCACCGCGCGCCAACGGCCTCGCATTTGTGCCCGGTGGCGGTCCGTAGTGAAGCCAATGCTCCTTGACGTTCAGCCATTCGGCCAACGTGCGCAACTTGTCCGGCTTCGGGATCGTCGTACCGGATAACCACTTGTGAGCGGTCTGCGGCGTAACCTCACGTTCACCCCGGTAGCGGAGATTGAATTGCTCGGCGAGTTTGGTCCCGCCGCGAATTTTCAGCGGCTCTAGCAGGTCCTTCAACCGTTTGGCGAAGGCGGCTTTTTCTTTGTTGGTCGGCATGGGCCGGATTGTGCAATTCAACGTTCAACCAGTTGACAACCAGCCAGGCTTCGTTATAGCTTATTTGAGATACATTTAGCTTGCAGGCGCCGCCGAACAACGCATCTGCCGAAGTTGTCATTTTTTGTTGTTTTTCGTTGTGCGGTCGGCCGCTCGTGGCCTTTAGGTCCGGCGGCGTCCTATTTTTCCGCAAGAAACGCGGTAGCAATCCTAGCCTGATTGAGATAAATCCGACTTGCTTGTGGCGTTAACCGGCCGGCAGTCCGTCAGGCGGCGCAGTCGTCCGGATCGTCCGGGTGTTAGGTCGACACGATCTGGTACTACCGAGGCCGGTCGGTACGAAGCCGTTGAGCGCCGAATGCATCAGCGATCAAAGGAAAGACCCGCAGGCCCCACCCTCACTAACTTTCCTCGCCATTCTGGCTAGTAAGGCGGACAGTCACCTCCTGGAATCCGGCACGGTCTTCGAGGTTTATCGTCAAAACCAGCGCACCCTTTTGCGGCTCCCATTCGATCGTCTCGGCCGAAAGCGGATAGTTCTCGCCGGGCGCGAGCGGCTTGGCCTTCGTACCCTTCGACAGTCCGTAGGCCAGCCAATGCTTATCCACGTCCAGCAATTTGGCTAGCGTGCGCAGGTTGGCTGGACGCGGCATCGTCTTTCCGTCGAGCCATTTGTAGATGGCCTGATCCGTCACATCTGCGCCGGTGTGGATGAGATTGAATTTTCTGCAGAGCTCGGCCCCGTTGGAAATATTGCGCCGCTTCATCGAGCGGCTGAGTCGTTCGGCAAACGCGGCTTTCAATGGTTTGGTCGTCATGGATCGGATTGTGCAAGCGCCCGAGCCATGGGTTCTCAACCAATCAGGCTAGCAATTATCGAAATTAATATATTTTTTAGCTTTTGCCAGCGCCAGCCGTGAGGCTGGCGCGATTTTAAAAATTGTGCGTCTTTGCCCTTTTTTACAGTCTGATGGGCGCATAGCCATCTCGTTCAATCTTAGTGATTCTCAAAAAATCACAGCGCAATTTAGCTTTTGTGAGATAAATCCGAAATCAGCTCCGAGTCGTCAAAGCGACGGCTCCGCCGCGCCGTCGGTCAGCCTTCACACACCGCCGCGTTACAATGCCTCGCGCCGCGTTGACCGCCGGCACCCCGCCCTCCTCTCTGTTTTTCTGCCACGCTTCTATGCTCACCACCGATTCCGATCCGATCGTCGCCATTGCCACCGCGCCCGGCCGGGGAGGTATCGGCGTGGTGCGGATCTCGTTCGGACGAGCGGGTGAGGCGGCGGCCCAGCCGCTCATGCAAGCGCTCACCGGTCAGACGCTCGCGGCCCGCCACGCCAGCTACGTCCCGTTCCTCGACGCGAGCGGCAACGCGCTCGACCGTGGTATCGCGCTGTACTTCCCGGCGCCGCATTCCTACACCGGCGAGCATGTGCTCGAACTGCAGGGACACGGCGGTCCGGTGGTACTGCAACTCGTGCTGCAACGTTGCATCGACGCCGGCCGTGCGTTCGGTCTGCGTCTCGCCGAACCGGGTGAATTCACGCGCCGCGCGTTCCTCAACGACAAGCTGGATCTGGCGCAAGCCGAAGCGGTCGCCGACCTGATCGAGGCCAGCACCGAGGCCGCCGCGCGCTCAGCGGGCCGCTCGCTCGACGGCGCGTTTTCGCGCGACATTCACGCGCTGGTGGAAGACGTGATCACGCTGCGCATGCTCGTCGAAGCGACGCTCGACTTCCCCGAGGAAGAGATCGACTTCCTCGAAGCCGCCGACGCCCGCGGCAAGCTCGCGCGGATTCGCGAGCGCCTCGCCCACGTGCTGAGCGAGGCGCGGCAAGGCGCGTTGTTGCGCGAAGGCCTCTCAGTGGTGCTGGCCGGGCAGCCGAACGTCGGCAAATCGTCGCTGCTGAATGCGCTGGCGGGCGCGGAGCTGGCCATCGTCACGCCGATCGCCGGCACGACGCGGGACAAGGTCGCGCAGACCATTCAGATCGAAGGCATTCCGCTGCACGTGATCGATACGGCCGGCCTGCGCGATACCGAGGACGAAGTCGAAAAAATCGGCATTGCGCGCACCTGGAGTGAGATCGAGCGTGCGGATGTCGTGCTGCATCTGCTCGATGCACGCACCGGCATGACAGCCGAAGACGAGGTGATCGCCGGACGCTTTCCGGTCGGCGTGCCGGTGGTGCGCGTATTGAACAAGACCGACCTGACGGGCCTCGCGCCAGCAGCGCAAACGCTCGACGCCGAACTCGAACTGAGCGAAGTGCGGCTCTCGGCCAAACAAGGCGACGGCGTGGCGCTGTTGCGCGACGAGTTGCTGCGAATCGCCGGCTGGCAAGCGGGCGCGGAAAGCGTGTACCTGGCGCGCGAGCGGCATCTGATTGCACTGCGCGCCGCCGAAGAGCATCTCGCGACCGCCGCCGCGCATGCGGATCAAAACTCGCAGGCGCTTGATCTGTTCGCTGAAGAACTACGCCTCGCCCAAGACCAGTTGAATTCGATCACTGGCGAATTCAGTTCGGATGATCTGCTCGGAGTGATTTTTAGTAGATTCTGTATCGGCAAGTAACGCGGATTGCCTCTTTGCCAAGAAAGCCGACCTGAAGGACTTCCCGCAGCACCGAGAGCGTGCCATCGCGGATGCAAAAACTCCCTTCGTTGACCCAAAAACAGCAATTTCTTTGGTACACAGCCAGCATAGGTTTAAAATCGCCGCTGTCCGTGTTTGAACGATCCGAGCATGCCCCGTCTAGCCGTTCCCCTCACCGAAGCCCAGATCCGCGCGCTCGAACCGCGCGCCACCCGTTATTGCGTCGCGGACGGCAACGGTCTCGTCATCGAAGTCATGACGACCGGCACCAAGGTCTGGCGCTTCCGCTATTCGCTAAACGGCAAGCGCCAGCCGCTCGCAACGATCGGCGATTACCGGATGATCTCCCTGCGCGTCGCGCGAGCGAAAGCTCAAAAGTATGCGGAGATGGTTGCTCAAGGCATTTCGCCGGTCGCCACAGCGCGGCGCGATCGCGGCGCGGAAAGCAAGGCGGACGTCCTGCGCGAGGCCGCCGAGCTTTATCTCGCGACAGAAATGGCGGGCAAGTCGGAGGAATATCGCCGCACCACGCGGCGCGCGCTCGACAAGGACGTCCTGCCCGCCATCGGCCACATGCCGATCAAAGCGGTCACCGCCGCCGATATCGTCGCGATATGCGACAGAATCAAAAGCCGCGGTTCGCCGAAAATGGCGCTGCATACGCGCAATGTGATCAAACGTCTCTATGAGTATCTGATTGCGCGGCAACTCGCAGTCAGCAACCCGGCCGAGGTCGTTCCGGCGCGCTCCATCGCCACCTTCGACACTCGCAACCGCGTGCTCTCGGGCGACGAAATCGGCGCCATGTTTCGCTCGATCGACGCGTCGAGCATCCGCCGGCCCCTGAAGCTGGCGCTGCATCTGCTGGTGCTGACCATGGCGCGCAAATCGGACCTGGTCGAATCGACGTGGCCCGAATTCAATCTGGACAAAGCGTTATGGACGATCCCCGCCGCGCGCCTGAAAAAAGACCGCGATCAGCGTGTGCCTCTTTCGCATCAGGCGGTTTCCATGCTGCGCGAGCTGCAGCACGCCAAAGCCAGCCGAAACTTCGTATTCCCGAGCGTCAGGGGCGACGACCGGCCCATCGCCAAAAGTACGTTGAACCAGGCCGTTAAGGCACTGGGTCTCGACGTGGAGCATTTCGTCCTGCATGACTTCCGGCGCACTGCAACGGCGCACGTACGCGAGATGACGGAGCACGCGGACGCGCTCGGCCAGAATGCGGGCGAAGTGCCCGAGCCCAGGAAGCCAGGCGCGAATGCGGAAAACGCAGCGGATCAGCGCCGAATCATGCAGCGTTGGGCAGACTTCGTCGACGAGCAGATCAAGGGCGTCCGCGACGCCATGACCGCCTCGCCATGAAAGGCCCTGCAACAATCCTGGTGCCGTTCTGCCGGCTGTCACAACAAGCCGTCATTTGGTACACAGCACCACTCACGTCAGCCGTAACTCATTGCCGTAATTGAGAAATTCAATTTCACGCCAGGTTTCGAAAGGGAGAAATCCCACACCAACAAGCGTGCGCCACGATTGAATCACGCGGTCCTTTTTTCCCGCGTTTGATCGCCTACACTGAAGGTTGCACGCAACCCGATACGGAGGCTCCCATGTCTGAATCACTGATAGCTTATTTGCTGGGGCCTACCGTGATGCTGCTGGTCGGCGTGGCGATCTGGGCCGCGTCGCGCTACCACCAGAAGACAAAGCCGCAAAAACTCGAGCGCTGGCTCGACACGCACTACGCGGAGTGGCTGCATCACAAGCACTAATCAGCGCAATGAAATGAAAGGCCGTCGCATCGAGCGACGGCCTTTTTTACTGTGACGCGCACAGCATGCGCGCGCTGCGCAATCACCAACCCGGTTGCGGTTGCGGATATCCATACTGCGCGGGCGGCGGCGGTGCACCGCACGCCACATAGGCGCGCTGGTACTGGTCATAGCAGTATCCCGGCGGCGCCTGGGCGTACACGGGCGCGGGCTGATACGCCGGCTGCTGGTAAGCCACCACGGGCGCCGGATTCAGCGCGGAGGTCACTACGGCCCCCAGCACGGCGCCACCAATCAACGCACCCACCACGTCGCCACCATTGCCGTGCGCCGATGCTTGCCCGGCTACGCTCAGACTTCCCACCATCAACAACGCCACTGCGATCTTTTTCATGTTTGACTCCTCGCCGTTCAGGCATGGAACCGATTGTGGCTGGCGCACGCGGAAATAGATGCTGCAAGTGGTAACGGCACATTACTCATGTAACGCACTAACCGGCGCTCGTCGCGAACCTGCCTCCAGTTCCTTTGTTCGCCTGGCATTCGCCCGATCAATGTAAAATTCGCCACATAAGCCGTCGGGTAAATCTGACGACCCGTAAAGCTTTCCGACCCGTCGATTCAGGACAGACCAAGTCGACAACACCGGTCGAGACAAAGCCAAAAGTAAGGGGCGTTCGCGTGAAACAATGGACCATCCGGCAACGGATTCTGTGCAGCTTCGGGATCGTGCTGATCGTGATGCTGGCAATGGCAATCGTCACCTTCCAGCAGCTCGGCGGCATCGACCGCGATGCGAAGAGCCAGCAGCAGGACTCGATGCCCGGCCTTTACTACGCGACCGCAATGCGCGCGGCGTGGTTCGAGAACTACAGCGTCACGCAGCGCCTCATCTATGTCGACGCGGACCCGGACACCGTCAAGCGCGACACAGCCCGTTTGCAGGAGACCCAGCAAACGCTCCAGAAGCTCATCAGCGATTACGGCGCGACGATCTTCCGCGACGTCGATCGCGACCTCTTCAACGACTTCCGTCAGCAACAGGCGCAGTACCTGCCGATCCAGGCGTCGGTGCTGGACGCGTTGCCGTCTTCGAAAGACAACGCCGCACGCATTTTCAATACGCAACTCACGCCGCTCTGGGAAACCGGCCGGCTCTCCGTGCGCAAGCTCGTCGAGAACAACAAAGGCTACGCGGACCAGGCCGCAGACAGCATCCGCAGTTCGGTCGAGACGACGCGCATCGTGCTGCTCGTCATGCTGCTCACCGCCGCCGTCGTCGCCGCGCTGGCGGGCTACTGGCTGCTGCGTGCAGTCACCATGCCGATGGCCAAGGTGCTGCAAGTCGTCGACGTCATGCGCACGGGCGACCTGACCCAACGCCTGCAACTGAATCGCGCGGACGAAATCGGCGCGCTCGAAGCCGGCTTTAACCGCATGACCGACGAACTCACCGCGCTGGTCGGCCAGGCGCAGAAGTCGGCGGTGCAGGTCACCACGTCGGTCACTGAAATCGCCGCGACCTCGCGCGAACAACAAGCCACCGCGAACGAAACCGCCGCCACCACGACCGAAATCGGCGCCACGTCGCGTGAAATCTTCGCGACCTCGCGCGATCTGCTGCGCACCATGAACGAAGTGTCGGAAGTGGCCGGCCAGTCGGCGGTGCTCGCGGGCACCGGCCACGCCGGCCTCGCGCGCATGGAAGAAACCATGCGTCTCGTGATGGAAGCGGCGGGCTCCGTCAACGCGAAGCTCGCCATCCTCAACGAGAAGGCCAGCAACATCAACCAGGTCGTCGCCACCATTACCAAGGTCGCGGACCAGACCAACTTGCTCTCGCTGAACGCGGCGATCGAAGCGGAAAAGGCCGGCGAATACGGTCGCGGTTTCGCGGTCGTCGCTACGGAGATCCGCCGCCTCGCCGATCAGACCGCCGTGGCGACCTACGACATCGAACAGATGGTCAAGGAGATCCAGTCGGCGGTCGCCGCCGGCGTGATGGGCATGGACAAGTTCTCCGAAGAGGTACGGCGCGGCATGCTCGACGTGCAGCACGTCGGCGGCCATCTCACGGAAATCATCCAGCAGGTGCAACAACTCGCGCCGCGTTTCTCGATGGTGAACGAAGGCATGCAAACGCAAGCCACCGGGGCCGAGCAGATCACCCAGGCACTGACGCAACTCTCGGAGGCCGCGCAACAGACCGCGGAATCACTGCGCCAGTCGACCCAGGCGATCGACGATCTGACGCACGTCGCCAATAGTCTGCGCACGGGTGTGTCGCGCTTCAAGGTGACGGCCTGACGCGCTACGGCGCGCAGCTCGAAACCGGCCCCGCACGCCTATCCATCGCCCACGCACATGCCGATGCTCTTCGTCCTCTTCACGCTCGATAGCGAACGGTACGTGATCGACGCAACGCAGGTGGAGCGTCTGATGCCGCTCACGCCGCAGTCGCCGCCGAAGACGATCCCCGGCGCGCCCTCATGGGTGGCAGGCGTACTCGATCACGAAGGCTCACCGCTGCCGCTGATCGATCTGCCGGCGCTCGCGCTCGGCCGCCCCGCAGCACAACTCATGTCCACACGCGTGGTGCTGGTGCGCTATCCGCATGCGGGCACGACGCGTCTGCTCGCGCTGCTGCTGGAAGGCGCGACGCGCACCATTCGCCTCGACGTGACGGCATTTCAGCATGCCGGCCTCGACATGCCGCACGCGCGCTATCTCGGCCCGGTCGCCAGCGTTGCGGGCGGCCTCGTGCAGTGGATCCGCACCGAGCATCTGCTGCCCGACCACGTCAAGGCGCTCCTGTTTCCCGAGGCGCACGCATGAACGCGCATCACGACAACGCGCCGCTCTATCGACGCTTCGCCGAACTGCTGCATCGGACCATGGGGCTCGACGCGGCGTCGCTCGGTCATAGCGCGATCGAGCGTGCTGTTGATCAGCGCGCCGCCGCGTGGTACGCGGAGGGGCACGCCGAAGCCACGCTCACCGACTATTGGGAAGCCGCGCAAACTTCGCCGGCCATGCTGCAGTCGCTGATCGAAACGGTCGTCGTGCCGGAGACCTGGTTCTACCGCGACGCCGACGCGTTCAAGGCGCTTGCGCGGCTCGCACATGAGCGCGTTGCCGAACGCGGCGGCGCACTGCCACTGCGTATCCTGAGCTTGCCTTGCTCGACCGGCGAGGAGCCGTACACGATCGCGATGACGCTGCTCGATGCGGGCATCGACGCCACGCAGTTGCGTATCGACGCAATGGATATCAGCGACCGTTCGCTCGCCGTCGCGCAGCGCGCCGTGTACGGGCGCAATTCGTTTCGCGGCAATGCGTTTGCGTTCCGCGACGCGCACTTCACGCGTACCGAGGACGGCTGGCGTCTTGCGCCGCGCATCGTGGAAGCGGTGCGCTTCTCGCGCGCCAATCTGATGCAGCTCGACGCGTCGGCGCTTGGCGTCTACGACTTCGTGTTCTGCCGCAATGTCCTGATTTACTTCGACCGCGACGCGCAGCAGAAAGCGTTGCAGGCGCTCAATAGCGTGCTGGCCGACAACGGCACGCTGTTCGTCGGCCCTGCGGAAACCGGGCTGCTGATGCGCTACGGTATGCAGTCCGCCAGGATTCCGTTGGCCTTCGCATTTCATCGCGGCGCGCCCGACGAAGCGCAGTCGAACGGCTGGCGCGCCGCGCCGCGCCCCACCGCCGCCGCGCTCGCGATGACGCCTTCACAAATGCCCGCTATTGCTCGACCGCAAGTATTGTCCGCGCAGCCTTTCGCGTGGCCCGGTCAGGTCGCGCGCACGCCGTTCCATGGCGCCACGCAGTTCGCGCCGCGCGACAGCATCGCGTCACCCATGCGCAAGATGTCGGTAGCCGCGTCGTCGGTACCCAACCCGCTGTCCGCGCCAAGCCCCGCAACGACCCACGCGGCAAACGACACGTTGCAGGCTGCGCGTGCACTCGCCGACGCCGGCCGCCTCGCGCAAGCCGCTTCGACAATCAACGCCTATCTGGAGCACCACGTTCCGCACGCCGACGCGTTTTATCTGCTCGGCGTTCTCGCCGATGCCAACGGCGACGCGAACCTCGCACGCGGACACTATCGCAAGGCGCTGTATCTCGATCCGCAGCACGCGGAAGCGCTCGCGCATCTCGCGACGTCGCTCGAACTCGAGGGCGACCACGACGGCGCGCGCCTGTTGATGCAGCGCGCGGCGCGCGCACAGGGAGCGCAACGTGGCTGACGCGCAGACGGTGAGCTTCGACGACTGCTGGAATCGCATCGGCGTGCGCGGCGATTCGTCGTGCGAGCGTCTCGTCGAGCATGTGCGCTGCCTGAATTGCCCGGTGTTCGAAGCCGCTGCAGCCAAACTGCTGGAACGGCCGATTCCCGAGGTGGATCTCTCGCTGCATGACGCTCGCGCGCCTGCGCAAGCGCAGCACGATGTGCAAGGCGCAAGCGAATCGTTCCTCGTGTTTCGCATCGGCGACGAATGGCTGGCGCTGCCCACGCCGATCTTCAAACGCATCGTGCAGACGCGGCCGATTCACACGTTGCCGCATCGGCAGCATCGCGCGGTGCTCGGCGTGGTGAATGTGCGAGGCGAGTTGCTGGTGTGCCTGTCGCTCGCGCACCTGCTCGGTTTCGAAACCGACACCGCCGCGCGCGACGACCGTGCTCGCCACGATCTGCCGCGTTTGCTGGTGGTTTCGCGCGCGGAAGAACACGCGGTGTTCCCCGTCGACCAGGTCGACGGCGTGCACCGCATCGCGGCGGCCAGTTTTTGCCCGCCGCCCGCCACGCTCTCGCAAGCGGCCGCCGCGCATACGCGCGCCGTCGCACCGTGGCGCGGCATGAGCGTTGGCCTGCTAGACGCCGACGCGCTCTTCGACACTTTGAACCGGAGTCTCGGATGACCGACGAGCCGCGCCGCCCGTCGCTAATCGATCTGTTCCGCGAAGAAGCGCGGACGCAGGCACGCGTACTGAACGACGGACTGCTCGCGCTCGATCGCGCGCCGCGCGATGCCGCCGCGCTCGAGGCCTGCATGCGCGCCGCGCATTCGTTGAAGGGTGCGGCGCGCATTGTCGGCGTGCAGGTCGGCGTCGAACTCGCGCACGCCATGGAGGATTGCTTCGTTACTGCGCAGGAAGGGCGCGCGTTGCTCGACCCGGCCTGGATCGACGAGTTGCTGCGCGGCGTGGATATCGTCGCGCGTATCGGCAATGACGAGGACGAATCGGCGCGCGATGCGGTGGGTGCGTGCGTGGCCTCGTTGCAGGCGCGTATGGTTGACGTGTTGCCGCACGGGGCCGTAATACGGCGCGATGTGACTCCGCCAGCCGCAGTGGTATCCGAACCCGCCCCGAGCGCAGCCGCGGCATCGCCCACGCCTGCTGTCAGCTCAAGCGCGGACCCACGCCCGGACCCCGACGCCGCGTTCAACCTGATAGCCGACGCGTTGCGCGCCGAGGCCACGCAGCAGAATGCGCCAGACGCCGCATCCGCAAAACCGTCCGCATCGAACAGCGCGAACAGCGCGAGCAACATCACGGCCGAATCCGGCCGCATGCTGCGCGTGCGCGCCGACAACCTCGACCGCCTGCTGTCGTTGTCCGGCGAATCGCTAGTCGAATCGCGCTGGCTGAAACCCTTCGCGCAATCCATGCTGCGCGTCAAACGCGTCCAACGCGACAGCACCCGCGCGCTGGATCAACTGCACGAAACGCTCGCCGATCTGAAGCTCGATCCGCGCGCCCAAGCCGCGCTCGAAGAAGTGCGCCGCCTCACCGCCGAATCGCAGCATCTGCTGGCCGAGCGTCTCGCCGATCTGGAGAGCTTCGACCGTCGCTCGACGCATCTGTCGCAACAGCTCTACGACGCCGCTTTGCAATGCCGCATGCGTCCATTCGGCGACGGCACGAGCGGCCTCGCGCGGATGGTGCGCGACGTCGCGCGTTCGCTCGGCAAGAAGGTGCGCTGGCAGTTGGTCGGCGAATCCACCCAGGTGGACCGCGACATTCTCGATCTGCTCGAAGCGCCGCTCGGCCATATGCTGCGCAACGCGCTCGACCACGGCATCGAAGCGCCCGCCGTGCGTCTCGCACGCGGCAAGCCGGAGGAAGGCACGCTCACGCTCGACGCGCGTCACACGGCCGGCGCGCTGCTCATCACCGTTTCCGACGACGGCGCGGGCATCGATCTCGACGCGCTGCGCGCGTCGATCGTGCGCAAGAAGCTCGCGAGCGAGGAAACGGCCACGCGTCTGTCCGAAGCCGAGTTGCTCGAATTCCTGTTCCTGCCGGGGTTCTCGCTGCGCGATCAGGTGACCGACGTCTCGGGCCGCGGCGTCGGACTCGACGCGGTGCACGACGTCGTCAAACGTGTGCGCGGCACCGTGCGGATCACGCATGAGGCCGGTCTCGGCACGCGCGTGCAATTGCAGTTGCCGTTGACGCTTTCGGTGATCCGCAGTCTGCTGATCGAAGTCGCGGGCGAGCCGTACGCGGTGCCGCTCGCGCATGTGAACCGCACGCTGCACGTGAGCCGCGCCGAGATCGAATTGCTCGAAGGGCATCAGCACATCGCTTTTTCCGGCCGGCGTATCGGCGTCGTCACCGCGCATCAGATCCTCGACACCGCGCCGCCCGCGGATGAAAGCGACGCCGTCAGCATGATCGTGATCGGCGACGGCCCGCAAACCTACGGCGTGGTGGTCGACCGCTTTCTTGGCGAGCGGATGCTGGTGGTGCAGCCGCTCGATCCGCGCCTCGGCAAGATTCGCAACATCACCGCCGGCGCGTTGATGGAGAACGGCGATCCGGTCCTGATCGCCGATGTCGACGACTGGCTGCGCTCCGTCGAACGGCTCGTGGCGGGCGGTGATCTCCGGCATACGCAGCACGGCGTCGCGCACGCGGCTCAGCGTACCAGCCGTCGCGTGCTGGTGGTCGACGATTCGCTGACCGTGCGCGAGCTCGAACGCAAGCTGCTCGCCATGCGCGGTTACGACGTGACGATCGCCGTGGACGGCATGGACGGCTGGAACGCGGTACGCGGCGAGCGCTTCGACCTCGTGATCACCGACATCGACATGCCGCGTATGGACGGCATCGAACTGGTCACGCTGATCAAGCGCGATCCGCAGTTGCAGTCACTGCCGGTGATGATCGTCTCGTACAAGGATCGCGAAGAGGACCGCCGCGCCGGGCTGGATGCGGGCGCGGACTACTATCTGGCGAAAGGCAGTTTTCATGACGAAGCACTGCTCGATGCGGTGCGTGATCTGATCGGCGAAGCTTACGGTTAAACCTACGGGCAAAACGGATGAAAATCGGAATGGTCAACGACATGCCGCTCGCCGTCGAGGCGCTGCGTCGCGCACTCGCGGCACGCCACGACTACGAGGTGCTGTGGATCGCGCAGGACGGCCAGCAGGCGGTCGATTTCTGCACGGCGCAGCGGCCCGACATCGTGCTGATGGATCTGGTGATGCCGAACGTCGACGGCATCGAGGCCACGCGCCGCATCATGGCGCGCGCACCCTGCGCGATCCTGATCGTCACCGTCGACGTGGGCGCGAACGCGTGGCGCGTCTATGAAGCGATGGGCGCGGGCGCGCTCGACGCCGTCGATACGCCGTCGCTGAGCGGTCCCGATGCGCACAAGAGCATCGCCACGCTGATCGCGAAAATCGACCGTATCGCGGCGCTCGTCAAGGAACGCAACGCACCCGGCGCAGCCGCCGCGACAACGCCCGCCTGCGCGACGAACCGCGACACGCCGCTGGTGGCGATCGGCGCATCGGCGGGCGGACCCGCTGCGCTGGCCACGCTGCTCGCCGGCCTGCCCAAGGATTTTGCGGCGGCCGTCGTGATCGTGCAGCACGTCGACGCGGCCTTCGCCGCCGGCATGGCGGACTGGCTGAATCAGCAATCGGCGCTGCCGGTGCGAATCGCCATTGAAGGCGACCGGCCGCAAGCGGGCGTCGTACTGCTCGCCGCCACCGACGATCATCTGCATCTGAAACTGCCCAACGTGCTCGGCTACACGCGCGTCCCGGAAGAGACGCCGTATCGCCCTTCCGTCGACGTGTTTTTTCACAGCGTGGTGGCCCGCTGGCCGGCGCGCGCCATCGGCGTGCTGCTGACCGGCATGGGCCGCGACGGCGCGATCGGACTCAAGGCGATGCGCACCAAGGGCTATCACACGATCGCGCAGGACGAGGCGACCAGCGCCGTGTACGGCATGCCGAAAGCGGCCGCGGCGCTCGACGCCGCCGCCGCGATCCTGCCGTTGCCGCGCATCGCCGCCGCGCTCGCGACGGCGGTCATCTCGCGCTAGCCGCGTACCCGCCGCCTATGACCCGCTTTGATTCACTGACATCTTTTCTGGCTGAACGACATGGACACTCCTGAACCGCATCAGAACGCCGCCGCGCGGGATCTCGCGCAAGGCGACGCGAACGCGCAGACGCTGGACGCGGTGGACGCGGCCAATCTCGCCGTCGACGATGCGCTCGCGCGCATTCTCGGCAATCCGCCCGCGGCCGAGTGTCCGATCATGGTGTTGCTGGTCGACGACCAGGCGATCATCGCCGAGGCGGTGCGTCAAGCGCTGGCGGACGAAGCGAGCGTGGACTTCCACTACTGCGCCTCGCCCGACGACGCGCTGCGCTGCGCCGCCGAAACGCGCGCGACGGTGATCCTTCAGGACCTGGTGATGCCGGGCACGGACGGACTCACGCTCGTGCGCCAATACCGGCAGAATCCGGCGACCCGCGACATTCCGATCATCGTGTTGTCGACCAAGGAAGAGCCGCTCGTCAAGAGCGCCGCCTTTGCGGCAGGGGCCAACGACTATCTGGTGAAACTGCCGGATCGCATCGAGCTGATTGCGCGCATCCGCTATCACTCGCGCTCGTATCTGAATCTGCTGCAACGCGACGAGGCCTACCAGGCGCTGCGTCAATCGCAGCAACAATTGCTCGCGACCAATCTGGAATTGCAGCGCCTCACGCATTCGGATGGCCTGACGGGTCTGTCGAATCGGCGCTACCTCGATCAATATCTGGCGGCCGAATGGCGTCGCGGCACACGCGACAAGACCGGCCTCGGCTTCCTGATGATCGATGTGGATAACTTCAAGGCGTACAACGACACCTATGGCCACGTCGCCGGCGACGAAGTGCTCAAACGCGTCGCGCAAACCGTCGAATCATGCCTCGGACGCTCGCCCGATCTCGCGGCGCGCTTCGGTGGTGAAGAGTTCGCCGTGGTGGTGCCGGGCACGTCGGCCGGTGGTTTGCGTCTGCTTGCGGAAAAAATCCGCATCGCAATCGAAGATCTGGCGATTCCGCATTCGGGCTCCGCAGCCGGTGTGGTGACGATCAGCATCGGCGCAGCGACGCTCGTACCGTCGCTCGCCGAGCCGGTGACGAAGCTGATCGAAGCCGCCGACATCGGCCTCTATCGCGCGAAACGGGACGGCAAGAACCAGGTCGCGGTGAGCGACTGATCGTCCGCGAGGCGCGTTCCTAGCATTGCCAGGACGCCGCGCCGGCCGCTGCGTCGCCGAGATACTTGCGACGCGCTTCGGCAAGCCGGCTCGCGTCGATCGTGCCCTCGTCCGCCAGGGCTTTCAGTGCGGCGATCACGATCGACTTGCGGTCCACTTCGAAGAACTCGCGCAACGCCTGGCGCGTGTCGCTGCGGCCGAAGCCGTCGGTACCGAGCGTCACGTAGCGGCGCGGCACATACGCGCGGATCAGCTCCGGCACGGCGCGAATGTAGTCGGTCGCGGCAACGATCGGGCCTTGCGACGCTTCAAGCGCTTGCGTGACATACGGCGCGCCGGTCGCCTCACCAAGACGCGCGAGCCGTTCCGCCGCCATGCCGTCGCGCTGCAACTCGGTGAAACTCGTCACGCTCCACACGGCGGCGTCGATCTGCCAATCGTCCTTCAACATCTGCTGAGCCGCGATCACTTCACCGAGAATCGCACCCGCGCCGAGCAATTGCACCGTGGCTTGCGTGCCCTCCTGCGCTGGCGTGGCGAGCGGATAAATACCCTTGAGAATCCCTTCGCGCAGCGCCTGCAAATTGCCGCCCGGCACTGAAGGCTGCGCGTAGTTCTCGTTCATCACCGTGACGTAATAAAACACGTCACGTTGCACGTCGACCATCTCATGCATGCCCTCGTCGACGATCGCGGCAACCTCGTAGGCGAACGCGGGGTCGTACGCGCGGCAATTCGGAATCGTCGATGCCGCCAGATGGCTCGTGCCGTCCTGATGCTGCAAGCCTTCGCCGCCGAGCGTCGTCTTGCCCGACGTCGCGCCGATCAGGAAACCGCGCGCACGCTGGTCCGCCGCCGCCCAGATCAGGTCGCCGATCCGCTGGAAACCGAACATCGAGTAGTAGATGTAGAACGGCAGCATCGGTACATCGTGCACGCTGTACGAGGTCGCCGCCGCGATCCATGACGACACCGCGCCCGCTTCCGAAATGCCCTCTTCGAGAATCTGGCCTTTCGTGTCCTCGCGGTAGTACAGCATCGAGCCGAGATCTTCCGGCTCGTACAACTGCCCGAGCGGCGAATAGATGCCGACCTGGCGGAACATGTTCGCCATGCCGAAGGTGCGTGCCTCGTCGGCGACGATCGGCACCACGCGCGGGCCGACTTCCGCGTCCTTGAGCAGCGCGGTCAACATGCGAACCAGCGCCATGGTGGTGGACATGTCGCGGCCATTGGAGTCCAGCGCGAATTGCCCCCAGGAGGACACCGGCGGGACGATCAGCCCCTTCGATGCGACTCGCCGCCTTCTGGGCAGATAGCCTCCCAAGGCAGCCCGGCGCGCATGCAGGTATTGCATTTCCGGACTGTCTTCCGCTGGTTTGTAAAACTTCACCTGTTCGACGTCCTCGTCCGAGAGCGGCAGGCGAAAGCGATCGCGAAACGCCTTGAGGTCGTCGAAGTCGAGTTTCTTTTGCTGATGCGTGGTCATGCGGCCCTGGCCCGAGGTGCCCATGCCGAAGCCCTTCATCGTCTTCGCGAGGATGACCGTCGGCTGGCCCTGGTGCGCCAGCGCCTTCGCGTAGGCCGCGTGCAGTTTGCGCACGTCGTGGCCGCCGCGGCGCAGGCGGTCGATGTCGTCGTCGCTCAGTTGCGCGGCGAGCGCGGCAAGCTCCGGGTTCTGACCGAAGAAGCGTTCGCGGTTGTACGCGCCGTCGTTCGCGGAGAAGGTCTGGAACTGGCCGTCGACGGTATGCGCAAAGGCGCGCAGCAATGCGCCGGTGCGGTCGCGCGAGAACAGCGCATCCCAATCCGAGCCCCAGATCACCTTGATCACATTCCAGCCGGCGCCGATGAATTGCGCTTCCAGTTCGTCGATGATGCGGCCGTTGCTGCGCACCGGACCGTCGAGGCGCTGCAGATTGCAGTTGATCACGAACACGAGGTTGTCGAGCCCCTCGCGCGCGGCCAGCGACAGCGCGGCGGTCGACTCCGGCTCGTCCATCTCGCCGTCGCCGAAAAAGCCCCACACCTTGCGGCCCTCCGTTTGCACGAGGCCGCGATTGGCGAGATACCGCATGAAACGCGCTTGATAAATCGCATTGATCGGCCCGATGCCCATGGAGCCGGTGGGGAACTGCCAGAAATCCGGCATCAGCCACGGGTGCGGATACGAGCACAAGCCCGGGCCGCCGATCTCGCGCCGGTAGTGCTGCAGGTTCTCCTCGGAGAGGAAACCTTCGAGAAAAGCCCGCGCGTAGACACCCGGCGACGAATGCGGCTGGAAGTAGATCAGGTCGCCCGTGCCCGCCTCGCCGCCCGGCGCGGCGGCGCGGAAGAAATGGTTGAATCCGACCTCGAACAGATCCGCCGCCGACGCATAACTCGCAATATGCCCGCCGAGTTCGCCGTAAGCCTTGTTCGCGCGCACCACCATCGCGAGCGCATTCCAGCGCAGCGCGGCGGCGAGCCGCTCTTCGAGTTCGAGATTGCCGGGATAGCGCGGTTGTTGCTCGAACGGGATGGTGTTCTGATACGGCGTCACGTTCGTGCGCGCCGATTCCACACCGAGCGTCAGCGCATGGCTCGCGAGCTTGTCGAACAGAAACTGCGCGCGCTCGCGGCCGACATGCGCTACCACGCCGTCGAGCGCCGCCAGCCATTCGGCGGTTTCCTGCGGATCAGGATCGGCCTGCTCCTTGGTGTCTGCATGCTCTGTGTTCAAAAACCGCACTTGCTTGCTACCGCTGGACAAATCCGTCATGGCACCACTCCCGCATCGCCGCGTTCAGATCAAGATCGAATGAGTCAATGGTAACCACGTGCCCACAAAATGAGCGTCTCATTTGCTTGTGTTGGCGCGCTGCGATAGGCTATTTGTTCCGGAATTTCCTCACGACACGGAATATTTCATCTATGGCCACGCCACCCAGACGGCTCGACCGCATCGACATCGGTATCCTGAGTCAGTTGCAGCAAAACGCGCGCATTACCAATTCGGATCTGGCGCGTTCGGTGAACCTGTCGGCCACGCCGTGCTTCAACCGCGTGCGGGCGCTCGAGAAGCTGGGTCTGTTCAAGCAGCAGGTCACGCTGCTGAACCCGGAGCCGCTCGGGCTGCGCATCAACGTGTTCATTCAGGTGAGTCTGGAAAAGCAGGTGGAAGACGCGTTGCAGCGCTTCGAACAGGCGATTTCGGAGCGGCCCGAAGTGATGGAGTGCTATCTGATGACGGGCGACGCCGACTATCTGCTGCGCGTGGTCATGCCGGATATGCAGACGCTAGAGCGTTTTATCGTCGATCATCTGACGAAGATTCCGGGCATCTCCAATATCCGCTCGAGCTTTGCGCTCAAGCAGGTGCGCTACAAGACGGCGCTGCCGCTGCCGTCGTCGGGATTGACGCTGGTCGATCCCGACGACGTGTCGACTGACTGGCGTTAAGGGCGCGCCACGGGCGTGCTTTTGTCTGCTCTTCTACTGATTTGCCGCTAGTGCGCTTATCGGCGCTTTATGCCGTTGCCGCAACGCGCTTATAACGAGCGGCCGGCAGTTTGTGCGACAGGTTCGGCTGCAAGTGCTGGCGCGCGTTGTTGAAGCGCTCCCAGTCGGCGGCATCGGGCAATGACGGGATCGTCACCAGTTCGCCTTGGTCGAGGCCGGCGAGCGCGGCGTCCACCATGTCCTCGGCGGTCATCACGATCTGCGACGGCAGATGCTCGACCGGCAGACCCGCACGGTCCCAGAATGCCGTGCTGGTCGCACCCGGCAGCACCGCTTGCAACTGCACGCCCTTGTCGCCCACTTCGTGGTGCAGCGACTGCGTCAGGTTGAGCACATAAGCCTTGGTGCCGCTATACGTGCCGTTCAACGTTTCCGGCGAGAGCGCGACGATCGACGAAATATTGATCACGATGCCGTTACCCCGCGCCACGAAGCCAGGCACGACGGCCGCCGTCAGACGCGTGAGCGCCGTCACGTTCAGATCGATCATCGTTTCGAGCGCATCCACGTCCGAGTCGATCAGCGAGGCGGTTGCGCCGACACCCGCGTTGTTGACCAGCATCGTGATCCCTGCGTCCGCGCGCAGCCGTTCTTCAATGCGGCGCACGTCGGCTTTGACGGTGAGGTCCGCCGTGATCGTGTCGATACGGCGGCCGGTCTCGGTCGTCAGACGCTCGGCCAGAGCGTTCAGCCGCGCTGCGTCGCGCGCCACGAGAATCAGGTCGTAGCCGCGCCGCGCGAGGCGGTCCGCATACACCGCGCCGATACCCGACGAAGCGCCCGTCACCAATGCCGTGCCTTTGCCTGTTTGCGTTGCCATGTGTATCTCTCCTTGCGGGCGCGGCGCGTGGCGCCTCTGCCCTGTCCGATGAATGGAAAAAACCTGGAAACCTCCGCCGCTGCGCTGTTTCGCGTTGCATTGCGGTGTTGACGAGGCAAGTGTAGGCGCGTACTCTTTTGTCTCAAATGTCGTATTTACCTCGTTTTAGGACATCGCAATGAGACACGTCGGCGTGGTGGTTTTTCCCGGCTTTCAGATCCTCGATATGGTGGCGGTCGCGGTGTTCGAACTGGCGAACCTGGAGGCCGGCCAGCCTGAGTACGACGTGGAAATCATTTCCGAGCATGGCGGCATGGTGCGCAGCTCGGCCGGCGTCGAGATCGCCACCCAGCCGTTCGGCGATCCGGCTTACGACACCGTGGTGGTCACCGGCGCGATGCAGATCGCGCCGTCGTCGCCGGGATTGCTGGCGTTCCTGAACGACGCGCTGGTCGCCTCACGGCGTACCGCCAGCATTTGCACCGGCGCGTTCGTGCTGGCCGAGGCCGGGATTCTCGACGGCCGCCACGCCACGACCCACTGGATTCACGCCCGCAATCTGCAACAGCGCTTTCCACAAGCGCGCGTGGATGAGGACCGCATCTTTATCGTCGACGGCTCGGTGTGGACGTCGGCCGGCATGACCGCATGCATCGATTTATGTTTGGCGCTCGTTGAAAACGATCTCGGCGTCGAGGTCTCCCGCGCCATCGCCAAGAAGCTCGTGGTTTATCACCGCCGCACCGGCGGCCAGTCACAGTTCTCGGCCATGCTGGACCTGGAGCCGAAATCCGACCGCATCCAGAACGCGCTCTCGTACGCCAAAAGCCATCTGCGCGAGCCATTGACGGTCGAGCAACTCGCCGACGTCGCGCACCTGAGCCCCCGTCAGTTCAGCCGCGCGTTTCGCGACGAAACCCGCCAATCGCCAGCCAAAGCTATCGAGTCATTGCGCGTCGAAGCCGCGCGCGCCATGCTGGAAGCGGGCCGCCATTCCATGGAGGCGGTGGCCGCGGAAACCGGCTTTGTCGATACCGAACGGATGCGGCGTGCGTTTCTACGGGCGTACGGCCAGCCGCCGCAGGCCATCAAGCGTGCGGCGCGCGTGATGTAACACAGGTGATGGACAATATCGCCAACCGCAGCAACACCGATATGACCTTCCACCATGAGAGGAACGCGATGACCTACGACAACAGCAATCCCTTCGCGAGGATTCTGCGCGGCGAACTACCCTGCATCAAAGTGGCCGAGACCGATGCCGCCCTCGCCTTCATGGACCTGATGCCGCAAGCCGACGGCCATCTTCTGGTGGTGCCCAAGGAAGCCGTGGCGGAGATTTTCGAGTTGTCGGATGCTTCGACGGTGGCATGCATACGCATGACGCAGAAACTCGCGATCGCGGTGCGCGCGGCCTTGCGGCCGGATGGTGTGTTCATTGGGCAATTCAACGGCGCCGCCGCGGGACAAACGGTGGCGCATGTGCATTTTCACGTGATTCCGCGCTGGGAAGGCCAGCCGCTGCGCATGCACGCGCGCGACGTCGCCGATGCGGAAACGCTCGAAGCGCTTGCTAAACGCATTCGCGCGCATTGGCGTGCAGACTAACGGTGAGTGAGTGACGCGCGCGCTCCCGCGCGCCGAAACGGCTGCGAAAATTCGCGGTATTCAATCTCAGACGGGTCAACTGGCGAGCCAACGCGGCGCGTTAAAGCCGATGCCGCGAACGGCGCAGCGGATGCCGCCAGTCGATGCGACGCGGTTTCAGGTGCGCGGGTCGCATCTCGTGCAGATGCCGGTGTTCCTGCCACAATTCGTCGGAGAAAAGAAACGCGACGATGAGCAGCGGAATGACCAGAAAGACGCCCAATATCAAGTGCTCGATCACGGTGGCCTCCGATCGCGGGAGCATGATTTCATTGTAGAGCACCGCGCGTACCCATACCGTGCCGCGCCGCTCACAATCACGCGAGCGCGCCCATTCGCGAGCCTGCGGCAATGCGACGCCCTCACCTCACCAAACCCTCATGCCGCCTCGCGCATTGCAAAAAAGTGGCGCAGGGGCGCACGAGGTTGCAAGAACTCCCCGCATCAAGACCTGACTAACTGAAAATGAAAAGCGCTCGATCCGATATGGCACGCGCGCACTCAGACCAACAAGTTCTCAAGGGGAATCCAATGACTACCGAACGTAGCAGCGAACTCACGTTGCGCCCGCTCGAACGTACCGATCTTCGCTTCGTCCATGAAGTGAACAACAACGCGAAAATCATGCGTTACTGGTTCGAGGAGCCGTACGAAACCTTCTCGGAACTGACGCAGCTTTACGATCAGCACGTGCACGACCTGCGCGAGCGCCGCTTCGTGGCGATCGACAACGAAGGGCAAACGGTCGGCGTCGTCGAGTTGATCGAGCTCGACTATATCCACCGGCGTGGCGAGTTTCAGATCATCATCGCGCCCCATGCGCAAGGCCGCGGCTATGCGACTCTGGCAACCCAACTCGCTACCGACTATGCGTTTTCAGTGCTGAACTTGCGCAAGGTTTATCTGATCGTCGACAAGTCGAATACGTCGGCCATCCACGTTTACGAGAAGTGCGGGTTCAGGCACGAGGCCGAGTTGATCGAGGAATTTTTCGGCAACGGCAGCTATCACAACGCCCTGCGCATGTGCATGTTTCAGGACGAGTTCTTCAAGATGAACCAGCAGGTCCGATGAAGTGCGACCGGGCAAAGCGCTGCCATCGCAGCGAACTCTGCCGACACAGCTTGTCGTACCTGGCACTCTTTATTTTCTGCAAATACACCGTTATTTCGTGATTTTAATTTGGTCAGTTGAATGACTTTGTGTGCAATGCACCAACCCGCGAAATTTAATGTAGTAAATCGCTTAATTGAGGCTGCTCGTTTACGCGAATACGCGGCGCAAAGCGTTACTAGTTAAAGCGGCGCACCCTGCCCGTCTCCTAGTTACCCACGGCAATCACACCCACTTAAACCGTTGCCCAGCAATTAAGCAGCCGCAAAGCATGGTGCGACAATTCGCCGCTGTTGCGACCGCACACAAGATGTGCTTGTCGTTCTCTCGCATTCTCCTAAAGTGCAAGGTGCGGGTTCAACGTTAAAGTTAAATACATAGCTAACCTGACTATCCACCCGCACCGGAGGAAAATATGAAAATGCGAATCGCCCTTGTTTTCGCCATTGCGGGATTGGCTGCCGCCACTGTTCAGGCACAAGACGTCATGATCAAGCCGCAGCAAACCATCCAGTTCAAGGCCAACGCATATGGCTGCCTGTCGAAGGATAAACTCGACGCCGCCGACCAGCATGCGCAAGCCGGTGAACAGCAAAAAATGCTGGAATTTTTCTCTGGATACCAGTGTGTCTCCACACCGGAAAATTCGAGTTTCCGCGTCGTGCGCGTGGTTGGTCACGACGTCGAATTCGTGAATTCCGGCAATAGCGACACGCAAGGACTTTGGGCAAACGATCGATTCATCAAGCAATAAGCTAAGCGCCGTCATTCGGGCGGAATGCCGGAATGTGATTTTGCGTGCGTCGATTCTCTGACTTTTAAAAAGCCGGAGACGGTGAACCTGTGAGTTAAAAATCGGCTGGGCATCAAATGCCTGGCCGTTTTTATTTGTGCGCGTTCAATTCGCTTGGGAACCGGACAGAAAAAAGCCGATGCGGATTATGTCGATCCGCATCGGCAGTACGCCTTCTCGCAAAGCGCAGGGAACAACCGTTGGCTCGTCGCGCGAGGAGCCGTGTCGATATCAGTGCGAGTCGCGCGGCACCGGCGCACCGCTCGATCCCACCAGGAAATCCAGATCCGCGCCCTGGTCGGCTTGCAGCACGTGTTCGACGTAGAGTTTGTAGTAGCCGCGTTTGGGCGCTTCCGGCGCCTGCCATGCTGCGCGCCGGCGCGCGAGTTCCTCGTCGGTGACGTCCAGATGCAGGCGGCGTGCTTCGACGTCCAGCTCGATCATGTCGCCGGTTTGCACGAACGCGAGCGGGCCGCCCGCGGCCGCTTCCGGCGATACGTGCAGCACCACCGCGCCGTAAGCCGTGCCGCTCATGCGGCCATCCGAAATGCGCACCATGTCCGTAATGCCTTTTTGCAGCACCTTTTTCGGCAGCGGCATGTTGCCGACTTCCGCAAAGCCCGGATAACCCTTCGGCCCCGCGCCCTTGAGCACCATGATGCAATGCTCGTCGATGTCGAGCGAATCGTCGTCGATCTTCGCGTGCAACTCCTCGATGTTCTCGAACACGACCGCGCGGCCACGATGCTTGAGCAACGCCGCGGTCGCCGCCGACGGTTTGATCACCGCGCCGTTCGGCGCCAGATTGCCCTTGAGCACCGCAATGCCGGCCTTCGGCTTGAACGGCTCGGCGAAGGTCGTGATGACCTTCTCGTCGTGATTCGGCGCGTTGCGCACGTTGTCCCAGAGCGTCTTGCCGTTCACCGTCAGCGCTTCTTTATGCAGGAGCCCCTGCTCGCCGAGTTGCTTCAACACGGCCGGCAAGCCGCCCGCGTAGTAAAAGTCCTCCATCAGATACTCGCCGGACGGTTGCAGATTCACGAGACACGGCACGTTCGAACCGAGCTCCCAATCCTCCAGCGACAACTCCACGCCAATGCGCTTCGCGAGCGCGATCAGGTGGACGACCGCATTGGTCGACCCGCCGATCGCGGCGTTCGTGCGGATCGCGTTTTCAAAGGCCTGGCGCGTGAGGATCTTGTCCATCGTCAGATCCTCGCGAACCATGTCGACGATGCGCCGGCCCGCGAGATGCGCGAGCACCTGACGGCGCGCATCGACGGCGGGAATCGCCGCGTTGTGCGGCAGTCCCATGCCCAGCGACTCGACCATCGAGGCCATGGTCGACGCCGTGCCCATCGTCATGCAGTGGCCGCGCGAGCGGTTCATGCACGACTCGGCCTCGGTGAATTCTTCCTGCGTCATCGTACCGGCGCGTACTTCCTCGGACATCTGCCATACGCCCGTGCCGGAGCCGATGTTCTTGCCGCGAAAGCGGCCGTTCAACATTGGTCCGCCGGAGACCGCCAGTGCGGGCAGATTGCACGAAGCCGCGCCCATCAACAGAGCCGGCGTGGTCTTGTCGCAGCCGACCAGCAGGATCACGCCGTCCATCGGATTGCCGCGAATCGACTCCTCGACATCCATGGAAGCGAGGTTGCGAAACAGCATTGCGGTGGGCCGCAAGTTGGTCTCACCGAGCGACATCACCGGAAACTCGAGCGGCAGGCCGCCGGCTTCATGCACGCCCTTTTTTACGTACTCCGCCAGCTCGCGGAAATGCGCATTGCAAGGCGTCAGTTCGGACCACGTATTACAGATGCCGATGACCGGACGTCCGTCGAATTCGTCGTGCGGAATGCCCTGGTTTTTCATCCACGAGCGATGCAGAAAGCCGTCGCGGTCCTTGAGGCCGAACCACGCCTGGCTGCGCAGCGGCTTTTTAGTCTGGTTCGAATCAGCCATGAAATCTCCTGTTGGCAAACATGTAGAGCGGGGCGCGCATTAGTGCACGCGCTTGCTGCGCCGGAACTGGTCGAACAGCACCGCGAGCAGCAGAATCCCGCCGCGAATCAGGTATTGATAAAAGGTCGGCACATTCAGGAGGCTCATGGCGTCCTGCACGGAACCCATGATGAGCACGCCGACCAGCACACCGGAAATCGTCGCGACGCCGCCAGTGAGAGAGACGCCGCCAAGCACGCACGCCGAAATCACGCCGAGCTCGAGGCCAACCGAAGTTTTCGGGTCGCCCAGACTCATGCGCGACGCCAGCATCACGCCCGCAAAGCCGGTCACGAGGCCTTGCAATACGAACACTGTGATCTTGATGCGCGTTACCGGCAAGCCCGCCAGCAAGGCCGCCTCGCTATTGCCGCCGACGGCCAGCACGTTCTTGCCGAACACGGTTTTCTTCAGCAGAAAACCGAACAGCACGAAGCCGACAATGTTGCTCCAGATCGGATACGAAATACCGAGGAACGAGCCGCCGCCGAGGTCGAAGAAACGTTCTTCGGAGATCATCACGGCGTCGCCGTTCGAGGTGATATACGCGAGGCCGCGCACGACCTCCATCATGGCGAGCGTGACGATCAGCGAGTTGATCTTGTAGCGCGCGACCAGCACGCCGTTCACGAGTCCGACCGCACCTCCCGCGAGCACGCCGGCCGCGACGCCGAGCATCACGCTATGCGTCGCGGTGATCAGCGTGGACGCCACCACGCCCGCGAACGCGACGATCGACGCGACCGACAGATCCACTTCGCCGAGCGCGAGCACGAACATCATCGTGACGGAGATCGAACCGATCAGCGTGACGGAAAGCAACAAGCCCTGAATATTCCGCGAGCTCAGAAAGTCGGGCACGGTGAACGACAGGACCGCGAACAGAATCACGAACACCATGACGATGCCGGACTTGTTGATCATGTCCCAGGTGCGCGCGGCGCGCGCGCTCAATCCCGCTGAGGCGACGGCTGGGGTCGATGAATCGGTTGAAGGTGTGTGCATGGTGTGTATTCCGTTTCAATAGCGCAATTCGATTCAGTTGCCTTCGTTGTGTCGAGGATGCAAGACAGCGTCAGCGGGGCAGGGCGAGCTTGATCAGCGCACCCGGCGTGGCCTGCGCCTTGGGCAGATCGCCGACAATGCGGCCTTCCTTCATCACGATCACACGATCCGCCACGCCGATCACTTCGGCGAGGTCGCTCGACACGACGATCACCGTGCGGCCCGCCTCGGCGAGCCCATACAGCAACCCGTAAATCTCGCTGCGCGCGCCGACGTCGATGCCGCGCGTCGGTTCGTCCATCAAAAATACGTCGATGTCTTCGGCAAGCCAGCGCGACAGAATCACCTTCTGTTGATTGCCGCCCGAGAGCGTGCCGATCGGCGTGTCGCCATTACGCGTCTTGATCGCGAGCTTGCCGATGAACTCCCTCGCGGTCTGCGCTTCCTTGCGGCCGTTGAGCACGCTGAAGCGGCTGAAATGGCGGCGGCAACTGATGTTGAGGTTGTCCGAGACCGAGGCGATCGAAACGATGCCTTCCTGCTTGCGATCTTCGGGACACAGCGCCACGCCCGCGCGCACCGCGTCGCGCGGTGTGGCAAAGCGCACGCGCTTGCCTTTGAGCGTGATCTCGCCGCCCGCCGGTTTGACCGCGCCATAGATGAGCTTCATCAACTCGGAACGCCCCGCGCCGACGAGCCCGAAGAAGCCGACGATTTCACCTTTGCGCGCCGTGAAAGAAGCCGGTTCGCGCAGACCGCGTCCCATCAGGTTCTTGACATCGAGTTGCACGTCGCCGAGTTCGCGCGAGCGATAACCGTACACATCGGCGATCGAGCGGCCCACCATGCAACTGATCAGGCGATCACGATCGAGTCCTTCACCCGCGTCGAAGGTATCGATGCGGCGGCCGTCGCGAAACACCGTCACGCGATCGCACAGTTCGTACACTTCATCCATCCGGTGCGTGACGTAGATGATCGCGCGGCCTTCGGCCTTCAGCGCACGAATGATCCGGAACAGTTGCGTCGTTTCGCGCGACGACAGCGAACTGGTCGGTTCGTCGAACGCGATCACGCGCGCGTCGCGCATTAGCGCCTTGCCGATTTCGATCATTTGCCGCTGGCCGATCGAGAGATTCTTCACCTGCTGCGACGGGTCGATCTTTTCGCCGAGCCGTTCCAGTTCGCGCATGGCGCGCGCCACCAGCGCTTTTTCGTCCAGCACACCGAAACGATTGGGCAGGGCTCCGAGCATCAGGTTTTCCGCAACCGTCAGTTCGGGGACCAGATGCAGTTCCTGATAGATGATCGCCACGCCCGCGGCAATCGCCGCCTTCGTCGTGACGAACTGCTGTTCAACGCCGTCGAGCGACAAGGTGCCCGCCGCGGGTTGATTCACGCCGGACAACACCTTCAGCAACGTCGATTTGCCCGCGCCGTTTTCCCCCATCAGGCCATGCACTTCGCCGCGCCGCACTTCGAGCGACACCTGGTCGAGCGCGAGCACGCCCGGAAAGCGCACGGTGATGCCGTCGAGTCGCAGATACGGCTCGGCCGATGGGCGCGCAGGCAAGGGCGCAGGTGAGGGCGCCGGTTCGCCGGCGTGGGACTCGGTGTGTAAAGACGTCATCGAAAAACCTCAAGCGGAAGAACAACCAGAGCGGACCGCTCTCGCTTGAGCGAGGGACGGCCCGCGGCGTGCAGACTCGAATACCGCTTAAATACCGAGCTCTTTACGCACGTCCTGCCAGTTGCCGCGCACCATCAGCTTGCCGGTGGTCTGTGTATCGGCGGGCGGCTGCTTGCCGTCCTTGATCCACTCGACGAGGTTCTCCGTGCTTTCCTTGCCATGCATCGTCGAACTCACGGCAATCGTGCCGTAGAAGCCCGTCGGTTCCTTCTTCTGGAATTCGGCGAATGCTTCACCCGCGCCGTTGATGCCGACGCCGATCACGTCCGCCGCCGGAATATGCAACTGCTCGGTCGCGCGTACGCCGCCCAGCACGCTTTCCTCGTTGAGCGCGAAGATCACCCACTTCTTGATGTTCGGATGCTGCGCGAGGACCGGCGACGATGCGTTGAAGCCGCCTTCGTCGTCGGTTGTCTTTTGCGGAGCGTCGAAAATGTTTTCCTTCTTGAAGCCGCCGGCGAGGAGCGATTGCGTCGCGCCATCGGTACGCAGTTTCGCGGTCGGCAATTCGTAGTTCGTGATGCGCAGCGCGCCGACTTCTTCCGGCTTCCAGCCGCGGCGCTTCATTTCTTCAGAGATCGCGGTGCCGACCTGATTGCCGATCTTGAACGCGGACATGCCCAGATGCGGCACGTTCGGCAGCGGCTTGCCGGTGGAGTCGACGAGCTGATCGTCGACGGTGACGAACTTCATGTTGTAGCGCTTCGCCCGAGCCTGGATCGCCGGTCCGAGGCGCACGTCGGGCGCGCAGATCACGAAGCCTTTGGCGCCTTGCGCGCCGAGGTTGTCGATCGCGGCCAGCACTTTTTCACCGTCCGGCGTACCGATGTTGACTACCGAAAAGCCGTCCTTCTGGCCGAGCGCGCTCGCGGCCTTCTGTTCGTTGATGAACCACGCCTGCTCCGGCATCTTCACGAGGAAGCCGACCTTGAGCGGCTGATCCGCGTGCGCGGAAAGCTGCGCGGCAAAGGGCGCGGCGAGCGCGGCGGCCGCTACTGCGGATAGCGTCAAACGGCGAAGCTTGCTGGTCATGTCTGTCTCCTGAGGTTGAAAAGCTGCATTGGTTTCGTTTATTTGCAGCGGGTGATGCACGGCGGCGTTAGCCGGGACGTGGATGAGTGCGATGGGACGCCACGGGGTGAAGGGATCTCATGAGCATCAGTCCGCTACGTAGGCCGTTTTCACGGCCGTCCAGAAACCCGCGCCGGTAGCGCCATAGGCCGACGCCTTGCGGCCGCCGCCGGGCGCGTGATGCTCGACGGCCGTGGTCGGCAGATTGATCGTGACGAGACCGCTATGCACATGACGGCGGAAATGCCGCGCGCGGCTGAGCGAGCGCGTGCAGATGCCCGCGCATAGACCGTATGCGGTGTCGTTCGCGAGATGCAGCGCGTGGTCGTAGTCGTCCGCGCGCAGCACGACGGCGAGCGGACCGAAGATTTCCTCCTGCGCGATACGGTGTTCGGATTCGCCGATGAATAAGGCGGGTTCGAAAAAATAGCCGCGCGTCGCGCGTTCCAGTTGGCGGCCGCCGTGCAGCAGGTGCGCGCCTTCCTGCAGACCGATGCGCACATAGTCGAGATTGCGCTGCAACTGCGCGGCGTTCGCCACGGGCCCCATGTCAGTGCCGTGCTTCAGGGCGTGATCGATCGTGAGTCTCGCGAGTTTCGCCCGCAAGGCGTCCACGAACGGGTCGAACACCGCGCGCTCGACGATCAGCCGCGCCGCTGCGGTGCTGCATTGACCGGTCGAGCCATAGGCGCCGTACAAGGCGGCATCGACGGCGCCGTCGAGATCGGCATCGGCCAGCACCACGAACGGATTCTTGCCGCCCATCTCGAGTTGCACACGCGCCTGGCGGGCGGCGGCGGCTTGCAGCACGCGCGTGCCGGTTTCCGCCGAACCGGTGAAGCTGATCGCCGACGTCAACGGATGCGCGGCGATCCGCGCGCCGACCTGCCGGCCGCTGCCCATCACGAGGTTGAACACGCCCGCCGGCAGACCGGCGCGGCTGATGATCGACGCCAGCGCCGCCGCGCAGGCCGGCGTCGATTCGGCCGGCTTGAAAACGACGCAATTGCCGTGGGCGAGCGCGGCGCCGATCTTCGCCGCGGCGACCGCGAGCGGTGCGCTCCACGGCGCGATGATGCCGATCACGCCGAGCGGTTCGTGCGTCACGTCCACTTCGACGCCGGCGCGCGCGCTCGTGCTCGCGCCGGACTCGGTGACGGCACGCAAGGCTTCGGCCGCCAACAGCTTGAAGATCTGGCCGGCCCGCGTCGTCTCGATCATGGCCTCGGGCAGCGTCTTGCCGACTTCGCGTGCCAGCAGTTGGGCAAGTTCGTCGCGGCGCGCGAGCACCTCGCTGCCGATCGCATCGAGCACGTCCGCACGGCGTTGAGCCGACGCCAGCGACCATTCGCGGAAAGCCAGGTGCGCCGCTTCGATGGCCGTATCCGTTTGCCGCACATCGGCCCGCACATATTCGCCGACCGGTTCGTCCAGGTCCGACGGGTTGAGCGAGACGCCCGTGGTCGCGCCGGTCTCCCATCCGCCATTGATGTAGTGGCGCAACGGACTTGCAGCGAGTGGGACGGGATCGCGGTTCATCGATGGAAAGGCAGAACGTGAGGAAGCTCGGAAAGTCCACGAATGGTATGAGCCGTCCCAATAACTTTCCAATCCCTTTTCAAGCCGTCCCGATATCAATTTCGATATGGCATGATGGAGCACCGCCCCGCACAAACCGCGCAGCGGTCGGCTTCGAGCCGCTTATCAGAAAACAGGTTGGAGAGAGACCATGACGCGTAGCTACTCGAACTGGTTCGTGCGGGCGCGGCTCAAGACGCGGCAGTTACTGCTGCTCGCGGCGATGGACGAGGAGGGCAACGTCCGCCGGGCCGCCGACGTGCTCGGCATGACCCAGCCCGCCGCCTCGCGTCTGCTCAAAGAGCTGGAGGACATGCTGGAGGTGAGCCTGTTCGACCGCACGCCGCACGGCATGCACGCCACGCTGTACGGCGAGGTCATGATCCGCCATGCGCGCATGGTGCTGTCGAATCTGAGCCACGCACACGACGAAATATCGGCGTTGCGCGCGGGTCTGGCGGGCCAAGTGCGGATCGGCGTGATCGCGGCGGCCGCGGCAACCATGGTGCCTCGCGCGATTGCCGAGGTGAAAGAACGCTATCCGCAATTGCAGATCTGGGTGGAGGTGGAAACCTCGGACGTGATGCTGCCGCGGCTGGCGGAAGGCGAACTGGACATCATGATCGGCCGCGTTCTGGAGCGGCAAAACCAGTTCAACGCCGAAGTCCGCTATGAACCGCTCGCCGATGAACCGCTTTGCGTGGTCGCGCGGCCCGGCCATCATCTCGAAAATGAGACGGGTTTGACGCTACGTGGAATCGTCAACGCGAGCTGGGTTTTGCATCCGCCAGGCAGCGTCTTGCGCCATCGTTTCGATCTGATGTTTTCTCAAATCGGGCTGAATCCGCCGCAAAACGTGGTCAATACGAACAATTTTCTGGCGATTTCGAGCTTGCTGCTCCAAAGCGACATGTTGGCGGTTCTACCCGACGAAGTGGCGCGTCAATACCAACAGTACGGCGTTTTGAAACGAGTGCCGATCGATTTACCGTGCAGGATGGATACATTCGGTATCATCACGCGCCAGTCGCACCTGCTTTCACCGGCAGCCTCGGTCGTGCTGGAAGCCCTGCGGGGAGCCGCGGGCGAGGTGTACGGCACCGCTTTCGAGCCGGCAGTGGCGCGATAAATGCTTCTCCCGTGGTAATAGCAGCCGGCTGACGGCGCGGGAGGGACCGAAAGATGTACCACAAACACGGAAAACGGCAACGCGCCGTCGACGATTCTTTTTCAGTTCGCTCCGGTGGAGCGAGCGCCTGGTTTAGCAACGGCATGGCTCTCAAATCGACGATTTACAAGGCGGAACTGCAGATCGCCAACATGGACCGGCATTATTACGCCGACCATTCGCTGACGATCGCCCGCCATCCCTCGGAAACCGACGAACGGATGATGGTCCGCGTCGCCGCATTCGCGCTGTTCGCGCAGGAACGCCTCGAATTCTGCAAAGGTTTGTCGGATGTGGACGAACCGGATCTGTGGGAAAAAGATCTCACGGGCGCGATCGAAACCTGGATCGAAGTCGGTCAGCCGGACGAACGGCGTATCGCCAAGGCAAGCGGCCGCTCGAATCAGGTGATCGTGATCGCCTATGGCGGCCGGGCGTCGGACATCTGGTGGCAGGGCGTGCGCAACAAGGTCGAACGTATGCGCAACGTGACGGTGTGGACACTCGGCGAAGACGTCGCCAGCGCGCTCGGCTCGCTAGCCGAACGGACCATGCGGCTGCAATGCACGGTGCAGGACGGCGAAGCATGGCTCGGCAGCGCCGAAGCCGATGCGGTGAAAATCGAATGGACGGTATTGAAGGCGCCCGCCAACGCCTGACACTGAACGCGGCCGACGCTCGAAGCGCTTAAAGCGACGTCACGCGCGCCGCGTCCGGCGGCCCCTTGAGTTCGACCATGTTGCCCTCCGGGTCGAACAGATACAGCGACTGTCCAAAGCCGTCCGCGCCGTAGCGCTGCCCCAGTTCGCCCAGCCGCGCGCCGTGTCCGGTCAGATGCGCCTTGAGCGCTTCGGCGTCGAACGGCTCGATGCGCAAACACAGGTGGTCCATGTTCCGCCCGGCTCCTGGCACGCCGTTTTCGGCATGGTCGAGCTTGGCGCCGACCTGCAACAGGTCGATCAGCGAGCGCCCCGCACGCAACTGTGTCAGACCCAGATCGCGCTGCTCCTTCTCCACGGTGCAACCCAGCACGTCGCAATAAAATCGCGCCATGGCCTCGACGTTCGTCGCCCGAATGACGACATGATCGATCTCGCGAATATGGATTTTCATGTCGAACGCCCCTTTGGCCGGTTCGAAGAACGGGTGAATAGCCAGTGTAGGAGAAAGGACGGCGCCGCGAGTGAGGGCCGGATCAGACAGGTATGGGCGAAAAAAAGCCCGCTCTATGTGGAGCGGGCTGAATCCATATCAGGAGGAGACATGGAGGAGACAAGTACTAATATACACATGGGGTTGGTGCGACGCAATAACTTTTTAAGGGAAAACCCGATATCGTGCGAATTTGTCGCAGTTTGCGGCAAAACGAGCGCCTGGCGTGCCTTTGGGCGCTACGAAGAAGCGCAATGACAGAGCAAGAACCGGGGCGTACTGTGTCGGCATGCGGCCTACATTGGTGAACATCGACACCGCTGATCCGGGACCAACATGAACCGCACGCCTACCGACACCCCCTCCAGCGCCGCCAGCTGGACTTCCGACGACGAGCGCTGGGAAGCCGTCACACGCCGTGAGCCGCTGGCCGACGGCGCGTTCTTCTACGCCGTCAAAACCACCGGCGTGTTCTGCCGCCCGTCGTGCGCGTCGCGCCAGCCGCGCCGCGAGAACGTCGCGTTCTTCGTCGACGCCGCCGCCGCGCGCAACGCAGGATTTCGCGATTGCAAACGCTGCCAGCCCGGCGGTTTGCCGCGCGAGCTGGAAATCGTGAACCGCGCCTGTGCCGCGCTGGACGCCGATCCGCAGCAACGCCTCACGCTCGCGCAGTTGAGCGCCGCCGTGCACGTCAGCCCGTTTCACCTTCAGCGCCTGTTCAAACGCGTGGTCGGCGTGTCGCCGCGGCAATATCAGGCCGCCCAACGGGGCGCCGCGCTGCGCGACGCGCTCCGGCGCGGCTCGGACGTCACTCGCGCCACGCTCGACGCGGGCTTCGGCTCGCCCTCGCGGATGTACGACAGCGCCTCGGCCGAACTCGGCATGGCGCCGTCCGCGTATCGCCGCAAGGGCGCCGGACTCACCGTGCGCTATGCCAGCGCTTCCACGGCGCTCGGCTTCGTGCTCGTGGCGGCCACGGAGAAGGGCATCTGCAAGATCGGTTTCGGCGACGACGCCGCCATGCTCGCCGACGACCTTCGCAGCGAACTCGCCAACGCCGATCTGTTGGAAGATACCGAACACCTTGCGCCGTTCATCGCGCAGATCGACGCCTATTTGCGGGGCACGCGCCACGACTTCGATCTGCCGCTCGACATCGCCGCGACCGCATTCCGGCAGCGTGTCTGGGATGCGTTGCGGCGCATTCCATACGGCGAGACGCGCAGCTATTCGGAGATCGCCGAAACGGTCGGCGCGCCGCGTGCCGTGCGCGCGGTCGCCAGCGCCTGCGCGACGAACCCGGTGGCACTGGCGATTCCTTGTCATCGCGTGGTGGCAAAGGGCGGGGCGCTGGCGGGATATCGCTGGGGTTTGCCGCGCAAGGCTGCGCTGCTCGACAACGAGGCCCAGCATGCCGGTGATTTTTCGCGCGGCCAGACAAGGCATGACGAGCGCGCCCTTGCAGACGCCAATATCGACAACGAAACCACCAACAAACTGGATCACGCCGCGTGAGCACGCTTGACGAAGTCGCTACCCTCGAATTGCCGTTCAAACCACCCTTCGATTGGCCGCGCCTGCTGCGCTTCTTCGGCGGACGCGCGACGCCGGGCGTCGAAGCGGTGGAAGACGGCGCGTACCGTCGCGCGATCGATTGGGCCGGCGACAGCGGCACGCTCAGTGTGCGTCTGCATCCGCGCAAGCGTTGCCTCGTCGCCAGCATCGAAGGGCCCGTGAGCCGTCACGCCGACGCACTCGCCGCGCCGATTGCGAAGATGTTCGATCTGCACGCCGACCCGAAAAAGATCGGCGCCGGGCTCGCCGCCGACCCTTGGCTCGCGCCGCTCGTCGAAGCCGTGCCCGGCCTGCGTGTGCCGGGCGCATGGTCGGGCTTCGAACTGGTGGTGCGTGCGATCGTCGGACAACAGGTCAGCGTGAAGGCGGCGACCACCATCATCGGAAGACTGGTGCAGCGCGCCGGCGAGCGCATCGAGGGTCATCCGCACGAGAACACCGCCTGGCGCTTTCCGACGCCCGCTGCTCTGGCCGCCGTGAACCTCGCGCAGATCGGCATGCCGGGAAAACGCGTGGCGGCGCTGCAAGGTTTCGCGCACGCGGTCGCGACCGGCGACGTGCCGCTCGACAGCAAGACAGCCGACGCCGACGCCCTGCGTGCCGCGCTGCTTGCGCTGCCCGGCATCGGCCCGTGGACCGTCGAGTATGTCGCGATGCGCGCATGGCGTGACGCCGACGCGTGGCCCGCATGGGACCTCGTGCTGATGCAGGCGATCTGCGCTCGCGATCCGTCGCTCGTGCGGCCCACGCAGCAACGCTCGCGCACCGACATGTGGCGGCCGTGGCGCGCGTACGCGGCGATGCATTTATGGAATGAAGTGGCGGACCGCGCCGGCGCTGCGCGTGGCGGCTGAAGCCTGGCGTCGGGCAGGAAGAAAAGCGGGGAGAAAAGCGGATCGCGCGCAACGCGCGTGGCGGGTAGAGTAGTGTGGCGCACAGCCGACGAACTGGCCGAAAAGGCTGGCAAATTGGCCCGGAAAAGAGGCTGCCCGGCGCGCCCGGATGCCCTACCGGAGCGGCCTCAAGCAGCCGTTGTGGCGAGATGTTAAAGTGCCCGCTACTGAAAATTCCGCCGAACGTTGTCCACCGCGCAGTGCTGCGGCACATGGCGGCCGACAACGCCCGACTCGCATCAATGCCAAACACGACACCTTCCCGCACGACCGACGCGCTCTCGCACCGCCTGTCCGTGCTGACCTCAGGCCCGCAGCGCGACGCGCTGACAAGCGGCCTGCGCGGCATCGAAAAGGAAAGCCTGCGCGTGACGCACGAGGGCAAGCTCGCCTTGACGCCGCATTCGCCGGCGCTCGGTTCGGCGCTCACGCATCCTTCGCTCACTACAGATTATTCCGAAGCGCTGCTCGAGCTGATCACGCCGGCTGAGCACGACGTCGCGATCACGCTGGAGAAGCTCGACACGCTGCATCGTTTTGTCTACGCGGAACTCGGCGACGAGATCTTGTGGAACAACTCCATGCCGGGTCTGCTGCCCGACACCGACGAAGGCATTCCAATCGCGCACTACGGCAGTTCGAATATCGGCAAACTGAAGTACGTGTACCGGATCGGTCTCGCGCTGCGTTACGGTCGCACGATGCAGTGCATTGCGGGCATCCACTACAACTATTCGCTGAACGAAGAAGTGTGGCGGCTGCTGCATGCCGATCAGCAATCCACCGCGAACGCCGTCGACTTCCAGTCCGACCGCTATCTCGCGCTGATCCGCAATTTCCGCCGCACCAACTGGCTGCTGATGTATCTGTTCGGCGCTTCGCCGGCACTGGATCGCCGTTTCCTGCGCGATCGCCAACATACGCTCGACACGCTCGACGCCGACACGCTCTATCGTCCGTACGCGACCAGCCTGCGCATGAGCGACCTCGGCTATTCGAACACTACGGCGCAAGCCGCGCTGCACGCGGATTACGACACCCTGCCGGGCTACCTGGACGCGCTTGCGAAAGCCGTGAGCCAGCCGTATCCGGCGTACGAAGCGATCGGTACACAGCGCGATGGCGAATGGGTGCAGATCAACACGAACGTGCTGCAGATCGAGAACGAGTTTTACTCGACAATCCGTCCAAAGCGCATCACGTATCCGGGCGAACGTCCGCTGCACGCGCTGGCCGCACGCGGCGTGCAGTACGTGGAAGTTCGTTGCATGGACATCGATCCGTTCGAGCCGACCGGCATTTCGCTGGAGACGTCGCGCTTTCTCGACGCGTACCTGCTGGTCTGCGCACTCGACGACAGCGCGCTGTTGCCGCCTGACGCCTATGCCGAAGCCAACCAGAATTTCGGCCGCGTGACGATGGAAGGTCGCAAGCCCGGCCTCGAGTTGACTCGCGACGGCCGCCCGATCGCGATGACGGATTGGGCGAACGAACTCCTCATCAAGATCGACGCCGCGGCCGCCACGCTCGACGCGTTGCATGGCGGCGACGCGCATGCGCGCGCCGTCGCGGTTCAACGCGCGAAGCTTGCGGATGTCTCGCTAACGCCCTCGGCGCGCGTGCTGCAAACCATGCGCGAGAAGCAGCAGAGCTTCCTCGCCTTCGGCCTCGCGCAAAGCGAAGCACACGCCGCGTATTTCCGCGCGCGTCCGCTGGATGCGGAGCAAACCAGGGCATTCACCGATCTCGCTGCGAAGTCGCTGGCTGAGCAGGCCAAACTCGAACAGGAAGAAGTCGGCTCGTTCGACGCGTTCGTCGCGGCTTATCGGGCGTACACGTTGAACCGGTTCAGCGTCTGAACAACGCGTGCTGGTGAGGTGAAAAAAAAGCGGTCAGCAATGACCGCTTTTTTTTCTGCGCAGGTAACGTCTACGCGATGCGCCATTCTGTGTAGAAAGCCATCGGCAATTTCTCCGCGCGTCGTGACGATTCTCTGATCCAGATGAAACACCGTACCGACCCGGTGGTCCAAACTGACATGACGCGCACCACAGAGGGAGGATGCAACGCGATGAAAAAAAGTCTGTTGGTCATGCTGTGCGTAGCGGCGGCGGGATGTTCGACGCAGGGGCAGGTCGATCCGGACGTCATGCAGATCGCGACAACGCCGTTGACGTGTTCGAACAAAGCGCAATGCGATCTATGGTGGCAGCGCGCGCAAGCGTGGGTGGCGAGCCATTCGAAGTACAAGATCGAGTCCTCCACCGACACGTTGATTCAGACCGCCGGACCCGATGGCGGCAAGCGCGCGTTGGCGTATCAGATCACGCGCGCGGCGAACCCAGACGGCACTGCGACGATCGGCTTTGCCGCGCACTGCGATGGCTCGATGGGTTGCAAGCCGAACCCGTGGGAAGCCGGCGCCGACTTCAAGCAATACGTGCGAGGCGTCGCAGATGGCGCCAAACCCCTGGAGCCTTCGACGCTGCATCCGGATGCTTTGCAGGGTCAATCGAACCCGGCAACGAACGGCGAAGCCGTCACGCAATAGAAAGTGCTAAAAGCGCGCGCAGAGTGGCCCAAGAAAAGTGTCGCTTCGGCGCGCGTCCGCTCAACGGATCATCGTCGAGCCTCAATGTCCCAAGCCTCAATGTCCCATTGAAGGCCCAACGCCCTTGCGCGGCTTGGTGATCCAGACCAGCACCGCGAGCACGAGAAAAGCCGCGCACGAAATACGGAAAAAATCATTGGTGGCCATCATATAAACCTGGGCGGTCACCACCTGATTCAACTGCGCGGTGATGCTGTCGCCAGACAGGCCAATGCCGGCCAATGCATTGGTATAAGCATTGGTGTTCGCGGCATACACGTTGACGGAATCGGTCAGCATGGCGTGATGGTAGATCGTGTCGTTCTCCCAGTACGTCGTACTGATCGCCGTGCCAATCGCGCCCGACAAGGTTCGGAAAAAATTGGACAGGCCGGACGCACTCGCGAGCCGCTCATCCGGCACGCTGGAGAGCGTGATGGTGGTCATCGGCACAAAGAAGCAGGCAACGCCGATCCCTTGCACGAGCCGTGGCCAGATCACGTGATTGAACGGCACGTCGAGCGTGAACGTGGAATTCCAGAACGAGACGAACGCGAACACGATGAACGCAAAACTCGCCACCACGCGCAGGTTCAGCCGGTGCATGTTCTTGCCGATCATCGGCGACAAAAACAGCGCGAGCAGACCGACCGGCGCGGTTGCCAGCCCCGCCAGCCCGGCGGTATAACCCATCACGGTCTGCAGCCAGAGCGGAAAGATCACCACCGAGCCGAAGAAGGCCATGAACCCGAACGAGATGATCAGCACGCCGAGCGCGAAGTTGCGATCCCTGAACAGCGAAAGATCCACGACGGGTTCTTTCTCCGTCATCTCCCAGACCAGCATGAAGGCAAGCGACACCACCGCGACCACCGCGAGAGCGACAATAAATGTCGAATTGAACCAGTCGCGATCTTTGCCGAGGTCGAGCATCATCTGCAGGCACGACACGCCGATCACGAGCAGCGCGAGGCCGACCGCGTCGATGCGCTGTTTCGTGGTCTTAGTCTCACGGCCGCGCAACAACAGAAACGCGCACACCGCCGAGAACAACCCGATCGGCACGTTAATGTAGAAGATCCACGGCCACGTGTAGTTGTCGGTGATATAGCCGCCCATCACGGGCCCGAAGATCGGCGCGCAAATCACCGTCATCGCCCAGAGACCCAGCGCGAGTCCGCGCTTTTCCGGCGGATACGAGCGCATCAGAATGGTCTGCGAAAGCGGAACCATCGGCCCGGAGACGAGCCCCTGCACGAGCCGGAATGCAATCAGCGATTCGAAATTTTGCGCGAAGCCGCACAGCGCCGAGGCAATCGTGAAAAGCAGCACGGACAGCGTGAAAAGTTTCACTTCGCCGACCCGGCGCGCAAGCCAGCCTGTGAGCGGAACTGCGATCGCCGAGGCGACGGAATAGGACGAGATCACCCAGGTGCCCTGGCTGGTCGCAACGCCGAGACTGCCGGAAATAGTCGGCACCGCCACGTTCGCAATCGACGTGTCGAGTACCTCCATGAACGTGCCGAGCGCGAGGCCGACTGTAAGCAGGGCCAAAGCGCCGCCTTTGAGCGGAGCGGGTTCGGCGGCGGGTAGGGCAGCGGCAGAAGCCGTGGCGTCCATAAAATCTTCTCCTCAGCTGGGAAAGCTTGTCACGGCATCTTTATTGCGCGGTGCATATAGTGCGCTTACATGCCGGATCATTCTCTGCCCAGACAGACATCTTCATACAGTCACGCTCGTGAAAAGCGTGTCTTGGTTAGCGTTCGCCGTGTTCCGGCGGCGACTCTTCGGGTGATTCGTCCTGCGATTCCTGGTGGGGCCCCAAGCCGCATCCGACACTGCTCCCCGCGTCGATGCCGTTCGCAATGAAACGGCCGAGCAGGTCGATCAGGGTGGCATGGTCGGCGGCGGAAAACCCACGCAATTGCTCGTTCAGCACCGCCGCGCCCAAGCCTGGCAGTTGCCGCGCGGCTTCATGGCCTTGCGGCGTCAACCCCAGTTCCACCATCCGGCGATCGGTTTCACTACGCGTGCGCACGATAAAACCTTTCTTTTCAAGGCGATCGAGCAGACGGGTCATCGATCCGCTGTCGTAAGACATGGCGCGCGACAACTCGAACGGGGTGCTCGCTCGCCGCGACGACAGCATCAGGATGACGCCGATCTGCTGGGTGGTCAGCCCCAGCGGTTTGACCGCACGGTCGGTCCGCTCGACCAGCACGTTTCGAGCTTTCGTCAGGTAGTAACCAAGACTCGATTCGAGGTGAATCTCGTCTGCCTTGTAGGGACCGTCAGTCATCGTGTATCCGGGAACATCATCGAGCAAAACGGATTTTAGCTGCCTAAGCAGACAAGTCAAACTGGATTTCGCGTAGCGCGAACGGCGGAAAAACAACACGACCGATGCTTGCGCATCAAAGTATCTTGAAATTTAATTGCATAGTCAATATTATTACAGGCAACGAGTTACGCGCGACCCGCGCCACCCGAGACCATGTTCTGACCGATTGACGGCACGCCGCGAGCGACGTGCGAAAAGGATTTTCCCAATGCTGTACCTCAAAAACACGCTTGGCGGCCTGAGCCGCTCCCTGACCGATTCCGCACTGAACACCTTTCAAGGGCCGCACCGCTGGTGGAAACTCGCGTTGTTCGCTCTGCTGTTCGTGCTGCCCGGGGGATCGGTAGGCGTGGCGGTGCTCGCATGGGTCGAACATCGGCGGGGACAGAAGGGCGTCACAGAGGCGAAGGTCGAACCGGCGGCGGCGTCGCGTCTCACGTCGAACAGTGCCGTGGCGGCCACCGCTGCGGAAAAGCACGCGGGTCCGGGCGGCGCCTGCCAGGCGCGCGGCGACGCGCCGTGCCGGGCCGCGGCCGGCAAGCTGCTCCGGCAAGCCAAGTCGACGGAATCGCGGGTTTAACGGCCAGGCCGGTAACGGCGCGTAACCATCGCGACACCCTCAGTAACACACCTGCCTCCCTCCTCGCATTACCCTTTCAGTTTCCCGCGACCCAGCGGGCTCATACGCTAACATTCCGGCAGACCAAGATCTCGCCCGGCGGGCGGTGCCGCGATAGGCCGCGCCGCGGCGTCCAGAAGGAATTCATTGCATGCAGTCTGATCGAATCTCGCGCGCGCGGACGCTTGCGCCTCGCGCCCTGACTATTGCCGTGGCTGCGGCGCTCGCCGGCCTGCTGTCCGCTTGTGTGGTCGGCCCCGACTACCGGCGGCCCGCCGCCGACATTCCGGCGTCGTACAAGGAAGCGGCGCCAGGCTGGAAAGTCGCCGAACCGGCCGATCAGCACGATCGCGGCGACTGGTGGACCATTTACCAGGACCCGCAACTCAACGCACTCGAAGACCGGCTGAACACCGCGAACCAGACCGTGGCTCAATACGCCGCCGCCTACCGGCAGGCGCGCGCGCTGGTTGGCGAGGCGCGCGCAGCGTATTTCCCGACCATCGGCGCGTCGGCGGGCGCTACGCGTTCGGGCAATGGGTCATCGTCCGGCGGCAACTCGACAACCGCGACGAGCCGCTCCGGCATCGGCAATAGTTTCAACGTGCAGCTCGACGCAAGCTGGGAGCCGGATCTGTGGGGTTCGGTCACGCGCTCGGTCAACTCGCAGAAAGCCGGCCAGCAAGGCGCTGCGGCGGACCTGGCCAACGCGCGGCTGTCTGCCCAGGCCACGCTCGCGCAAACCTATTTCTCGCTTCGCTCGCTCGACTCGACTCAAAAATTGCTCGACGACACCGTCGCGGCTTACCAGCGCTCGCTGCAACTCACGCAGAACCAGTACGCGGCCGGGGTCGCCGCGCGCTCCGACGTGATTCAGGCGCAAACGCAATTGCAGTCGGCGCAGGCGGCCGCGATCGACAACGGCGTCCAGCGCGCCCAGGACGAACACGCGATTGCCGTGCTGGTCGGCGAACCGGCGTCCACCTTCTCGATTCCGCCGATGCCGCTCACCGCCACGCCCCCTGCCGTGCCGGCGCAGATGCCGTCCGCGCTGCTCGAACGGCGGCCGGACATCGCCTCAGCGGAACGCAAGGCTGCGGCGGCGAACGAACAGATCGGCGTCGCCATCGCCGCGTTCTTCCCCTCGCTGACGTTGTCGGCCTCCGGCGGCTTTGAAAACTCGGTGTTCTCGCAATTGCTGACCGCGCCGTCGCGCTTCTGGACGCTCGGCCCGCAACTCGCCGCAACGCTGTTCGACGCCGGTTTGCGCCAGGCCAAGACCGACGCCGCTCGCGCCGCGTACGACGGCGATGTCGCGAGCTACCGTCAAACGGTGCTGGCCGCGTTCCAGGACGTCGAGGACAATCTCGCGTCGCAGCGCATCCTCGAACAGGAAATCGTCGTGCAGCAGCAAGCGGTGGACTCGGCGCGTCAGGCGCTCGCCATTGTCACGAACGAGTACAAGGCGGGTACGGTCGGCTACGTCAACGTGCTGACGGCGCAAACCACCGCCTTCACGGCCGAGCAGAAACTGGAGAGCATCGCCGGGCAGCGGATGGTGTCGTCCGTGGGCCTGGTGAAGGCGCTGGGCGGCGGCTGGGACGTGTCGCAAATGAATCGCGAAGCGGGCGATGTGGCGGCGCCGGCGCCCGCATCATCGGCCACGCCGGTCGCGCAAAGCGGGTCGGCAGCGCCGGCGCAGATGCACAACGAGTAGCAGCGCCGCGCAGCGCGCCTCAGTGCATGAACGTCAACGTCACCGTGTCCGGGCCGCTCGGCCGCCCCAGCAGATTCAGCAATCCGGCGAGCGTGTCGCGTGCCTCCGGCGCGGCGCTGGCGGTCCCATGAAACGACGTGGACGCAGCCGAGACCGTGCCGTTGCCGGTCAGCATCAACGGGCCCTTGGTGGTCGTCAGATCGAGCGTGGACGATTCGCCTTGTGCCTGAAACAGCACCCGGTACGAGCCAAGCGGCTTGACCAGCGAAACACGCGAACTGACGTCGGTCAGCGTGACGGTCAGCTGCCCGAACGCTTCGCGGTTGAAGCTGCGCCAATCGGACCACGACAGTTGCACATTGCCCTGCAGATCGAGTGTATTGAAGGGCGCGCCGAGGCCGCTCAGCAGTGAAGCCGGCACGGCGATCGTGCCCGGCGTGACGGTCGCGGTGCGCGGCGTGGCGTCGACCGTGATCGGCTCCGGCATCGCCTCGCTATGCCGCATGGTCATGCGCACCCGGTCGGTAAAGAGCGGCCAGAACGCCGTGTGCCATTCGATCCGGCCAGGCAACAGGGTCGCCGCGCTCATGTCGGAGCCCGCGGCCAGCATCAGCGTGGCCGAGCCGTGCCACAGCGAACCGGCCGGATTGACGAGATTCACGTGGCCGCGCGTCTGTTTGGCGAACTGCGGCGTGATCCAGGCGGCCGGCAGCATCGCCAGCATCACGACGGCGGCGGACAGCACCGCGATCACCAGCCAGGGAAGCGCGACGCGCAGGCGCCGCATCCAGTAGGTCATGCGAGATCCTGTAACGGCACGGGTACGGGCATATTCATTTCGCGGTGGACGGCTGCAGCGACGCCGTCAGATCCACCTGACCGTCTTCCTTGAGCGCCGTGGCGTGCGCCTCCGAAACCTGCACCTTGAACTGCTTGCGCACGTCGTCGACCCAGTTCGTCCACGCCGGGAACGACGCGTTCTTCAACTGGATCTGGACCGCGTTGCCGATCACCTGAATCTGTGTCGCCGCGAGGCCATGATCGTTGAGCGAAGCGGTAAGGGCGTCCTTCAGCGCGGCGCCGGTGGGCGCGACGCCCTGAGCCGCCGCCGACAACTGTCGTGCTTCGTTCGCTTGCGCGGTCATCTGCGCCAACTGCCGCTGCAAGGTCGGCAACGATTCACGCAGATGCGCGCGCCCTTCCTGCGCGGGCGCCCACAGCACCGACCACGCGATCACGATGGCGAGCAGGCCACCGCCCCACACCAGCAGGTTTTTTTCGCGCTCGGTGCGCTGCTCCCAGAATCCGGCCCAGGTTTGTGCGAGTTCAGCTTTCATTGTCCGTTCCTGATGGTCCACTTGCCGGTATTGCTGTCGATCGCGCCGCTCAGGCCGTTACGGCCGAGGCGCTTCGCAAAGTCGGGATCGAGCTTGACCTCTGGCTTGAAGGTCACGTCGAGCCGGCGGTCGTGATAGTCGAGCGCGGCAATGCCGTTGACCGGCACCGGCGACAGCGAGCGCGCAAGGCCGTCGGCCAGCACCAGGAAGTCGTCCGGCGACAGCTCACCCGCGGCGATACGCAACTGCTGCAACTGGCGCGCCATCTGGTCGGGCGCATCGAGCACGACAGTCGTTTTGGGGAAGGTATTGAGCAGCAGTTCGGTCATTTGCGTGTTGATCGCGTCGCGTTGACGCGCCAGCATCAGCCACTGCACATTCGCGCCGACAATCGCGATCACCAGCGCGCCGACCGCGAGCAACACCGGCAGGCGCAGGCGCCGCAGCGTTGCGCGGTCGAGCCGCCACGGCTGCGAAGCGAACTCGAACTGGCACAGGTCGAAGCGGCACTCCAGCGCTCGCCGCGCAAGTTGCTCGAACGGCAACGGGCTCGCGCCGTGGATATACGCAGCCAGCCGCGCCGGGCTGCTCGTGGCGAGGCTCGGCTCATTGCCCGGCAATTCGGTGAGCATGTACAACGAGACCGGTGCCGCGCCGGCGAGCGCGCCGAGCGTCGCGTTCACGGCGTTGGCCGGCACGGCCAGCCCTTCACCTTGCACGCCCCGCGCGATCGCCAGTTCGACACGCGGCACACTGTTGCTTACGGCGCTTTCCACCGCGCCTTCGAGCAGCAGGGCGGGCGCGGTCTGAACCACGGCGCCGAGCACGGCGGCCACCATCGGCACCACGGACGCCACGCCGGGCGCCACTACCGGCGCGACGCCAGGCAGCGACGTCGCCACGCTGGCGGAGCCTGCCATGGCGGGTTCACCGGCGTTCACCATTTCCGCGACTTCGGCGGGCGCATTGAGATCGAGCGCGGCGGCCTGCGGCAGACAGCGTGTGACCGGCACCGCGCGCAAGCTGCGGTGACCAGCGTTGGCGAACGATTCGCAAACAAACCGGAACCAGCCGCGGTCGATGATCGCCAGCAACTGCCGGCCGCCCGCGAGCGGTTTCGGATCGACGGCGATGTGACAGGTCTGCGGGTCCTGGATCAGTTGATCCTCGACGATATTCGGCAACGCCTGACGCAGCCGCGGGCCGCGCAGCGGCGGCAGCGTGGCGGGCATCATCAGCAGATCGCGCGCGGCGACCATCAGCACCGTCGTGGTGGCGCGCGGCAGCAGCGCGAGCGCCGAACGGCCGGCGCGCTGGGTGCGCCCCGACTTGTCGAGCAGCACGAACGGCAACTCCGGCAGTTGCCATTCCTGCGACGGCACCGCCGGATCACGCGGCGGCAATAGAACGATCAGCGTGCTCAAAGGCCACTCTCTCTGGGAAAGGCGTTATTCATAGTTGGTCTTCTACTCGCACGATACGCGTAGTGTGAGTCAATGCGTCGCGATAGACGAGTGTCGTGCGGTCCACCTCGGCGCGCTCGTGCTGCACGCGGCCGTGAATCAGGAAGTAATTCGAGTTGACGTCGAGTTCGTTCGGATCGATCGAAACCGATTGCACGCCGGCGCCGCGCAACGCGAGCTGTACGTCGCCGGCGTTACGGAAAAACACCGTCTGCCGGCGCGCGACGAAGGCTTGCGCCGTCGACACGCTCATTCCGGGGATGACCGCCGCGATCACTTCGGCAGAGGCCGTGTTCACGTTGACGGCCGAAACGGTCGGCAACACGGTGACGAACGGGCGCAGGCGCGCGACCATCTCGGGCGTATAGCCTGGAATGTCGAGTAGCGAGTCGACGCTGGTCATTTGCAGCGGCGCGTTGGCCGAGCTGTCGTTGCTGTCTTCGATACCGGGTTTGTCGGTGAAGCTGCCGCCGGTGGCGCCGCCTTGAACCTGCGGGGTCGCTGTCGTGCCGTTCACGGACGTGACCGTTTGAAAGCGGGTGGCCGATTGCGCAAGGCTTGCGCGGACCTGGATTGCCGTGGTTTTGGCCAACTGGCTGTTCAGGCCGAGCGACACGAGCAGGCGCTGATAGGCGCCGATCTGGTTCATGTCCAGTTGCATGACGCCGGGGGCGGGGCTCTCGACCAGATTCCGGAGGTTGAATTTGGCCTGGGCGTCTTCGATTGAGCCCGATAAATAGGTATCTGCGCCTTGTTGCGCGCGCACTTCGCCGATCTGGCCGAGGAAATCGGATAGCCGGGTTTTGGCGATGGGGACGCCCCATAGGCCGCCCAGGTACGTGATGCCGGCTGAGGTGTCGCCCTCCGAGCGGAGGATCAGGCGCGTCCAGTCCAGCGCGCCGCGTGCTACCCATTGGGCCTGGGATAGGAGGCGCTGGTTTTCTATTCGGCGGATTTGGACTTGTTGGCGCCAGAGCATGCCGGAGACCAATATGGCGGATAGGGCTACTACCAGTAGGGCGCTGATGATTGCTACGCCTTTCTGGGTTGGTTGGGTTTGGTTTTTGTTGTTGGCCTTTCCTTGCTTTCTTAGTGGTCTATTGGCGTTGCCCCTGTGCGGGGCGGCACCTACTTTCTTTGCCGCGGCAAAGAAAGTAGGCAAAGAAAGCCGCTTTACACCGCCAATGCTAAGCGGGTCCCCCGCACAGTCACGGTAGCGGCCCATCTGGAATCCGTCATCCCGCACACTCCCCGCCCGTGACAAGGCAGTCATACCTCCCGCCTCGCACTGCGTGCTCGCCGGAACGGCAGGCAGGGAACACCATCGCTTAAGCTCGCCCTCGCGGGTGCCGTCGGCTTCGCCTCGGCTGGGAGCGGAAGCGGAAGCGGAAGCGGACCGAAGATGGTTTGAGGTACGGCGACGAGTTGCAAAGGGCCGTTGGTTTTGTGATGAACCGCTCGGCGCGCGGAGCGCCGCCGGAACGGATGACGGCTTGGTCACTGTCGTTTGCTGTGCGAGGGATCGTTCGTCAATCGCGCCACTACCGTGGCTGCGCGAGGGCTCCGCTTGTACGTTAGCGGTGTGAAGCCGCTTTCTTTGCTTACTTTCTTTGCGGCGGCAAAGAAAGTGAGTGCCGCCCCGCACAGGGGCAACGCCAATAGACCACCGTGAAATCAAGGAAAGGCCAACACCCCAAAGAGCACAGCGCAACACGTCCCGCGGAGAAAAAACAAAACCCTTCATCTCACTCTCCGACGAGAAAAACCCGAGTCACCGGCCGAGCCAAAGACGTCGCTCCGACACTGACCTGCAACCCCGTCACCGACCGCGGCAGCGGCGCACTCCCCAACTGGGGCACTTTCAGATTATTGTCCGCCTCCGTAATGGCACTCTGCACATCGCCCATCTGCGTAGTCCAACCCACTTTCGGCACATAAACCTGCGCGGAAATCGAACCGACACCGCCCATCAAGGGCACACCACTCCATCCGTCACTTTCGCTACCGCGCAGCGCCCGCCGCAACTCGCCCATATTGCCCAAGGGAGGCGAGGCATACCGAGTCACACGCCCACCAGACACCCGATACCGCACCACCTGCAAACGCGGCGCCGCCCCGGGCAAATTCATCTGCCGTACGATCTGCAACACGCTCCCCGACACCGACACGGCCGGCTGCCCAGCCTCGTCATCCGATGCGGCCTGGCGCGCGTCGATCCGCATCTGGTCGAACAGCTGCGCGAAGACGCGCTCGTCTTCCATCGCGTTCGTAATGGTCTGCCGGCCGCGAATGATCTGGTCGAGCCCGCGCCACGACAGCACGGCAATCACCGCCAGGATCGCAATCGCCACCAGCAATTCGATCAGCGTGAAGCCGCGCGCGCCCCTCGCGCGTGACAGGCGGCGGCGCTCAGAGCGAACGGTTGTTTTCATTCGCGACCACCGTCACCATCTGAGCCAGATTGCCGGACCCGCCCGGCATCGTCACCATCACTTCCACACGACGAAACACCGGATTCGGCGTTGCCGTCACATGCTCCGTACAGATCAACTGCAAGTTGCCTTGCGAACAATCGAAGCTCGTCGAGCCTACGTTCGGCCACGCATGCGCCAGATGCAATTGCGCCAGCGTATTGTCAGCACTCCAGCCCGCCAGCAAGCGGCGGTGCAGATCGGCCTCGCCGCTCGCGAGACTCCCGACCGCGCGCAACGACGCCGCCAACGCCACCGCGATGATCGCCAGCGCGACCAGCACTTCGATCATCGTAAAACCGCGCTGCGCGACATGGATCTTTTCGCGCGCCACCCTGCTCCTGCAACGACGCATCTCAGTGCACCTCGTAGCGGCCATTGCCGGTGCCGACGATCGTCGCGCTCCCGGCCGCCGAAAACAGCGTGATCCGCACGGGCACGTCGATCGCCTCGGTACCGAACACGATTCGGCTCGGCTGCGTATCCGAACCCGGATAGTCGATGCTCACGCCCGTTACGCCGCCTTCCCAGCGACGCGGCCCAAGCAGATCGTCACGCAACGGACGCCAGCCGTCTTCGGTGCGCAGGTCGAAACGGAAGCCGCCTTCAACCGGTTGCCAGGCAATCGGCCGCGCGCGCACCTGCGCTTCGTCGCCGGCCGATTCGAACAGCAGCGCGAGACGCTGCGCTTCCTCGTTCAGATCGGTGCGTGGATTGCGCGTGACCGTCAACGCGGTCAAGGACACCAGCAGGCCCGCAATCACCAGCACCACCAGCATTTCCAGCAGCGTGAAACCCGCCGCGCGTTGCCGGCCGGCGCGCGCGCGCGCGTCACGTGAGCACGACACGCGATGAAGGCGCGCGCCGGCACACGCCGCGCGCGGCAACGAAGCCGTACACGGAGTGTCCACACGGGACTTGCAAGCGGACAATCGCATAGTGCCGGCCACGAACGATCAGCTCACAATCAAACGACAACACATCGAAGAGCGCGTAAGAATCATCTCCTTAACTGCCTACTGCCACGAGCCGACGTCGGCATCGTTGCCTTCGCCGCCCGCCTTGCCGTCCGCGCCATAGCTGAACACGTCGATCTCGCCGTGCACGCCCGGATTCAGATATTGATAGGCATTACCCCACGGATCGTTGGGCAGACGTTCGAGATAGCCGCCGTCCTTCCAGTTGTTCGGCACGGGGTCCGTGCTCGGCTTTTCGATCAGCGCGCGCAGACCTTGCTCCTGCGTCGGATAACGGCCGTTGTCGAGACGATAGAGCTTGAGCGCCTGCATGACCGTACCGATGTCCTGCTTGGCGGCCACACGCCGCGCCTCGTCGGGGCGGCTCATGATTTTCGGCACGATCAACGCGGCCAGAATGCCCAGAATCGCGATCACGACCATGATTTCGATCAGCGTAAAACCGCGCTGACGTCGGCTGCGCGGACCCGCGATTTCATGACGGCGAGTGGTCGACAGTTGCATAGCTTGCTACCTCTTTTCAGGTGAAATTTTCGACTGGGCGGAATTTATCGTTCAGCGAACAGGGTGCCATTGAACACGTCCGGCCGGTCATTTTAATGTCATGGAGTTGAAGGGTCGTAAGAAACCGCCGGGCCGCCGCAAGTTTGCTCACGCGCTGGCGGAGCCTCGTGCAAAGCGCCTGGTTAGAGGGCGCTTTCAACCCAACGCAATTTTCACAATAGTCCGTACAATGGTGCGCATGAACGCCATCCAAATCCGCCTTCTGTCGCTCGCGCTGTTCGCCGTGTTCTGCGCGACGCTGACCTATTGGGTCATCACGCTCAGCACGATGTCCGGTGCGCCGTTGCCCGCGGCTGCCGCGCATGCGCAGGTCTCGACCGACCAGGCCGCCACGCTGTTCGGCGGCCAGCTCACGCGCAGCGCCAACCAGGACGTGCGACTGTTCGGCATCCTCGCGTTGCGGGAAGGCGCCGCGGCTATCGTCAGCGTCGGCGGCGAACCGCCCCATGCGGTGTCGCTCGGCAGCGCGCTGATGCAAGGCGCCAAACTCTCCGAAGTCCGTGCCCGCTCGATCATCATCGACCGCAATGGCGCGCACTCCGAAGTGTTCCTGCCGGCCAACCCCGCAGGTCCCACGATCTACGTGCGCTAAAGTCACGCACCGAACAAACCGCCTCGCTGCACCGATTGCGCGGTCACCGCGCCGATAACCGGCACGCTCATCGCGCAATCCAGCCGCTCTCCCGGCCTTACTGCACCAGGTTGTTCAACTCGATGATCGGCAGCATCACCGCCAGCACGATCACCAGCACCACGCCACCCATCGCCAGAATCAGCAACGGCTCCAGCAGACTCGTCAGGAACATCGTGCGGCGCTCGAGTTCACGCGCTTCGCCGTCGGCCGCGCGGTCGAGCATCGTGGTCACGTCGCCGGTCGCTTCGCCCGAGCGGATCAGGTGAACCAGCACGGGCGGAAAGGTCTTCGTATTGCCGAGCGCGCGCGATAGCGACGTGCCCTCGCGAACACGCACGATCGCATCGTCGATGTTCTCGCGCATGGCGTTGTTGCTGAGCGTTTCGGCTGCTGCCTGCAGCGCCCGCAGAATCGGCACGCCGGCTGCGGTCAGAATGCCGAGCGTGCTGGCAAAGCGCACAGTGTTGTAGCCGCGCACGAGTTTGCCGAGCAGCGGGGCGGTCAGCAGCCAACGGTCGAACGCGAGGCGCGGGCCGGGCTGCTTGAGAATGGAGCGCACCAGATACGACAGCACGGCCACGCCGATCAGCATCGCCCACCACCAGTTCCGCACGAACCCGGACAGCGCCATCATCATGATGGTGAGGAAGGGCAGTTGCTGCTTGGTGCTGGCGAACACATTCACCACCTGCGGCACCACGTAGCTCAACAGAAACGTGACGATGCCGAAAGCGATGATCGTGACGATGGTCGGGTACGTGAACGCGAGCACGATCTTCTGCTTCAGCGCGTTGCGCTGCTCGATATAGTCCGCGAGGCGCGACAGCACGAGACCCAGTTTGCCGGTATGTTCGCCGGCCGCGACCAGCGCGCGGTAAATCTCGGGAAAGTCTTTCGGATGCTGCGTCAGCGCATTGGCGAGCGAATGGCCGCCGAGCACTTCCGCGCGGATCGACGCCATCAGTTCGCGAATGTAGTCGCGTTCCGATTGCTCGGTGAGCACGGCGAGCGCTTCGTCGAGCGGCAGGCCGGCAATCAGCAGGCTGGCGAGCTGGCGCGTCAGGATCGCCTGCTCGCGTTGCGACAAACGCCGCCCCAGCGACAGCCGCTGACTGCGCTCGCCACGCGTGCGTGTGGCGGCCGGTTCGACGACGAGCGGCGTCAGTCCCTGCGAGCGCAGATTCGTCCGCGCGCCGCGCGCGCTGTCCGCGTCGAGTACGCCTTTTTGCGCCTTGCCCGCCGCATCGATCGCTTCGAAACGAAATGCCGGCATGCGCTTATGCTCCGCCCGTGACGCGGATCACTTCTTCGAGCGATGTCAGCCCGGAGGCGAGCCAGCGGTCCGCATCCTCGCGCAGCGTACGCATGCCTTGCTCGCGGCCGGCCGCGAGAATCTCGGCATCCGCCGCGTTGCGATGAACCAGCGTACGAATGTTGTCGTCGATCAGCAGCAGTTCGTAGACGCCGCGACGTCCCGCATAACCGGAGTGGCCGCACCGGTCGCAACCCACCGGATGCCAGCGCACGCTGCCGTCTTCTTCCACGCGCTCTTCGCGGCACACCGGGCACAAGCGCCGCACGAGCCGCTGCGCCAGCACGCCGAGCAGCGACGACGCCAGCAGATACGGCTCGACGCCCATGTCGGTCAAACGTGTCACGGCGGACGCCGCGTCGTTGGTGTGCAGCGTGGCGAGCACGAGGTGGCCCGTCAGCGAAGCCTGCACCGCGATCTGCGCGGTTTCCAGGTCACGGATTTCACCAATCATGATGACGTCCGGATCCTGCCGCAGAATCGAGCGCAGCGCCCGCGCGAAAGTCATTCCGATCCGCTCGTTGACCTGCGTCTGGCCGATGCCGGAGAGGTCGTATTCGATCGGGTCTTCAACCGTCATGATGTTGGTGGTCGCCGTTTCGAGCCGCGACATCGCCGCATAGAGCGTGGTCGTTTTACCCGAGCCCGTCGGACCCGTAACCAGCACGATGCCGTGCGGTCTGCCGATCAGCTTGTCGAACTTGACGAGCGTGTCGGGCGCCATGCCGAGTGCTTCGAGATTCAGACGCGACGCGTCTTTCTCCAGCAGACGCAGCACCGCGCGTTCGCCGTGGCCGGTCGGCAGCGTCGAGACGCGCACGTCGACCGGGCGGCCGCCTACGCGCAGCGTGATCCGGCCATCTTGCGGCAGCCGCTTTTCGGCAATGTCGAGCTGCGCCATGATCTTGATCCGCGAGATCAGCGCGCCGTGCAGCGCTTTCTTCGGGCGCACCACATCGCGCAACGTGCCGTCGACACGAAAGCGCACCACGGAAGAAGTCTCGAACGGCTCGATATGAATATCCGAAGCCTGCTCGCGCGCCGCTTGCGTGAGCAGCGCGTTGATCATGCGGATGATCGGCGCGTCGTCTTCCGACTCCAGCAGATCTTCCACCTCGGGAATGTCCTGCATGAGGCGAGAGAGATCGACTTCGCCTTCCACTTCGCCGACCACCTGCGCAGCGCTGCCGTCCTGGCGCGCATACGCCTGGTTGATCGCCTGCGCGAGTTCGTCGGCGGGAACGCGCACGATCGACACCGCGCCGAAGTTACGCGCGACTTCGGAAAGCGCGGCGTCGCTCGTGCGTTCGCTGATCCAGACTTCGAGACTGTCCGCATGCTGATGCGCAACCAGAATCTGACCGGCACGCGCAAACCCATAGGGCACGAGCCGAGCGGCGATCGCGGACGGCGCCTCGCGCCCGGCATGCTCCGTCGCGCCCGCAGGCGGAAGCGCCGCTGCGCCGGCTCGCGTTGCTGCCGGCGTAGCGGCCGCTGACGGCGGCGTGGACGGCGTGCTCACGGCCGCACTCCCGGCGACTCGGTAGACGGCGTCACGGTGACGGGACTGCTCTGCACGGCGGGCCCAACGGTGGCCGGACTGTTCTGCGCGGCGGCGCCATTCGTGGCCGCCGCGCCGTTGGTGACAGCAGCGCCGTTCGTAACAGCGCCACCGTTGGCCGGCGGCGGCGTGAGCTTCTGCCGGCGCATCTTGTCGATATCGAACAGGTTCATCTCGGGCGAACCGCCCTGACTCGGACCGATCGGCATGGGCGGCACCACCGGATCGTCATTGTCCTTCATCAGGTTGTTGTCCTGCTTGTACGCGCCCTGCACGCCCTGAATGTAGTCGTAGCGATTCGACGTCACGGCCTGAGCCGTCCCGCGATCGTTGATGATCACGGGACGCAGGAACACCATCAGGTTGGTCTTGTTGCGGGTTTTCTGCTCCGAACGGAACAGCTGGCCGATCCACGGAATATCGCCGAGCAGCGGCACCTTGCTGTTGCTGACCTGGTAGTTGTCTTGCATCAAGCCGCCCAGCACGATGATCTCGCCGTTATCCGCGAGCACCGTCGACTGGATCGAACGCTTGGTGAATTCGGGGCCGGCCGGGTTGGTCGCGGCGTTGTTCGTGCCGGTCACGATCGCCGAGTCTTCCGTGTAGAGCTGCAGCCTGAGAATGCCGCCGTCGGTGATCTGCGGCTTGACGTGCAGCGTCAGACCGACGTCCACGCGATCGTAGGTATTGAACGCCGAAGTCGCCGTCGAACTCGTGAGGTTCGAATACGATCCCGTCTGGATCGGCACGTTGGTACCGACCACGATCTTGGCTTCCTCGTTGTCGAGCGTAATGAGGTTAGGCGTGGACAGCACGTTCGCATCGGCGGTCTGCGAGAGCGCCTGGAGCAACGCACCGAGTCCCTGCACACCGAAAATGTTGTGTATCCAGCCGACGTTCAGGCCTTGCTGGAGACTTTGGCCGGCGAGCGCCCCGGCTAGACCACCTGTGGCGCCGGTCGCCGCGGCAGCCGCTGTGAGATTGATGATGCTATTGCTGCTGCCGGTCTGCAGATTGGTGCCGGCAAAGATCGAATTGTTCGCGACCTGCCACTGAATGCCGAGATTGCCGCTCGTGTTCGAGTTCAACTCGACGATCAACGCTTCCAGATAAACCTGGGCGCGCCGTGCGTCGAGCTGGTCGATCACCGCCCTCAGGTTGCGGTACACCGGCTCGGCTGCTGTGATGATCAGCGAGTTGGTTGCGGCGTCCGCCTGAATCATGCCGCCGGCCTGATTGTCGTCGCCCTTTTCCTTCTCGTTACCCAGCAGGCCGCCGGAATTGGAACCGCCGCCCGCGCCGTAGCCGCCGCTTCCGCTGCCGCCCATGGGCGAGGCCATCGAGCTGCTGCCGAGACCGCCCGAGGGCAGCGGCGGCGTACCCGACGTGCCCGTCGAATTGTTGCCGCCCAGCCCACCCCCGCCGTTCTGGTTGAACGAATTCGCATCGTTGGAGTTCGCCGACGAGCCCGTATCGCCGCCTTTGCCGAACATGCCGCGCAAGGTCTTGGCAAGCCTCGTCGCGTCCGCGTTGCGCAGCGGCACGACGTGAATGTTGCCGGGCATCGTGGTCGGCGTGTCGAGTTCCTTCGCCAGTTGCTTCGCTGCCGCGAGACGCGCGCCGTTCGACGCGCGGATCAGCAGCGAGTTGGTGCGCGGGTCGGCGGTGATCGAGACCTTCAGCGTCGCGTCAGTGCTGCCGATCGCGCCCGGGTCGAGCATCTTGGAGAGCTGCGTGGCAATGTCGATCGCATTGGCGTTCTTCAGCTGCACCACCGAAACCGACTGGCCCGCCGCCGTATCGACACCCGCAATGATCTGGGCGATACGCCGCACGTTGTCGGCGTAGTCGGTCACCACAATCGTGTTGTTGGCGGGGTAGGCCGCCACGGTATTGTTCGGCGAGATCAGCGGGCGCAGCACCGGCAGCAGATTGTTGGCCGATTCGTTCTTCAGCACGAATACCTGCGTGACCACCTGGTCGCCGCGCGCAACAGGCGCGTTGCCCACGTAGGTCGGCACGCCTTGCAGCTTGGCGTCCGCCTCGGGCACCACTTTCAACACGCCGTGGTCTTGCACCAGCGCGAAGCCCTGCATCCGCAACGCGGACTGCAAGGTCTTCAGTGCCTGATCCTCAGGCACCGCATTTTCCGACACAAGATTCAACTGACCCTTCACACGCGGGTCGACGATGATCGTTTTGCCGGTTGCCGCGCCGATCGCCTTGGCCACCTGGTCGATGTCGGCGTTGACGAAGTTGAGTGTCACCTGTGCCTGTGCTGTCTGCGCGGTGATCAAACCAGCCACCAGCAGCGCCGTTGCGACGCGACGCAAAGCCATACGATTTCTTCTCATGGAATAGGGTGTTGATGCCGACGGCCGTAGCCGTTGACGGTCATGCAGTGCGGACATGGGAGCAGGCCGCCGCCCTGTCGATCTGCCGGCCTGCCTCGCGGACGATCATCGCCCTCGCAACCCGCCGCCCGATGTCCGAAAAAAATGAACAGTACCAGTTTTTCATGTCGGATTTGTCACAAAACAGACCGCGCTGTGCGATTCCTCTAAAGATTGCCCCCTTTTGTCAAACAATTGAAAGCTGACAGGACGTTCTGTGATGAGCGCGAAAATGCTTCGTTTTCTGCGTCCTTATGTCGGTTAGCCAACTTGACGGAGGTCCGCCTGCCGGTATGATACGAGCCGTTCGAGTCCCTTGTTGCGTGTTGCTGGCGCGGGTTTTCCCCGATGTCCCGTGAATGCCCGGCTGGCGCGGCTCGGCGGCTGTCAGCGGCTGAAGTATGGCCGACGCGATCCCTAACCCACCCTTACGCTTGCACTTTATTTAGTGGTCTTGACCGATGAAACGCTCCCTCGTCACTGTCGCTGCAGGACTCGCCGTGCTGATAGCAGCAGGGTCGGCGCGCGCCGATTGCTTTGACGAAGCGGCCAGGTATCAAAAGGTCAATCCGCTGATTCTGCGCGCAATCGCCTGGCAAGAGTCACATAATAGGCCCGACGCACAGCATAAAAACGCCAATGGCTCGACCGATTACGGCGTCATGCAGATCAATTCGATTCATCTGCCCACACTCGCCCAGTACGGTATCTCGCAAGGCACGTTGATGGAGCCGTGCAAGAACGTCTATATCGCGGCATGGCATCTGCGCCGCCAGATGAACAAGTACGGCAACACATGGCAGGCTGTCGGCGCATACCACTCGGAAACGCCGGCATTGCGGGACAAGTACTCGCAGCAGATCGTCGCGATCCTGCGCAAGTGGAATCTGATGCCGGCTACGCGCTGAGTCGGTCTCCTGAGCCGGCCGCTGATCCTACTCCATCCGGCCTATTACCCGGCCGCCGTCCGTTTTGATGCACAATGCGGCTTCGTGCTGCCGTCGAGGCTCGAACATCGTTCAGGTCGAGCCGTCATGCGACCAGAAGCCCGGCACGCCTTCCAATCCTCTAGCTTTTCCGTACTGCGATGAACCAGCCGCTATTGCCCGTCACCGTGCTCTCCGGTTTTCTGGGCGCCGGCAAGACCACGCTCCTGAATCACATTCTCGCGAATCGCGCCGGTTTGCGCGTGGCCGTGATCGTCAACGATCTGGCCGCCGTCAATATCGATGCGACGCTCGTGCGCGATGCCGCCGCGCTGTCTCACGTCGAGGAACAACTGGTCGAGTTGTCGAACGGCTGCATCTGCTGCACGCTGCGCGACGATCTGCGGGTCGAGATCAAGCGCCTCGCGGCCGAACAGCGTTTCGACGCGATCCTGATCGAATCGACCGGCGTGGCCGAACCCATGCCGATCGCCGAAACGTTCACCTTGGTCGATGACGAAGGCGCGTCGCTCTCCGATGTCGCGCGGCTCGACACGATGGTGACCGTGGTCGATGCATTCAACTTCCTGCGCGACTACGGTTCGGCCGACGCGCTCGCCGAGCGTGGCATCGCTGCGAGCGAAGAGGACGACCGCACGCTCGTCGAGCTGTTGATCGAGCAGATCGAATTCTGCGACGTGTTGGTGGTAAACAAGGCGGATCTGGTCAGCGCGGACGAACTCACGCGCCTGCAGCGCATTCTCGGCCGGATCAACCCGCGCGCGGTACAGGTCGTTGCCCGTTTCGGCGACGTGCCCCTCGCGCAAGTGCTGAACACCGGCCGCTTCGATTTCGACGAGGCGTCGAGCGCGCCGGGCTGGCTGACGTCGCTGAATCATGAGCATGAGCACGGCCATGCGCATCACGGTGAGGCAGACGAATTCGGCATCGGCAATTTCATTTACCGCGCGCGTCGACCGTTTCACCCGGAACGACTGTGGGCGCTGCTGCATCAGGAGTGGAAGGGCGTTTTGCGCAGTAAAGGCTTCTTCTGGCTGGCCACGCGTAACGATATCGCCGGCTCGCTTTCGCAGGCAGGCGGGGCTTGCCGGCACGGTCCGGCGGGCATGTGGTGGGCCGCTCAGGATCGCAGCGAATGGCCTGACGGCGACGACGAACTGGCTGCCGAGATCGCCGCGGACTGGTATGGCGAACCGGACGATCTGAGCATTGGTGACCGTCGCCAGGAGCTGGTCATGATCGGCGTCGGCATCGATCCGGCTGTCTGGAAAGCGAAGTTCGACGCGTGTTTGCTGACCGACGAGGAATACGCGCAGGGACCGCAAGCATGGGAGAAGCTCGCCGATCCCTTCCCGGCCTGGGATTTCGATGAAGACGATCACGACCATGGTCATGACCATCACGACCACGACCACGATCACGGCCATGGTCACGGCGAAATCGTGCATCGCCACGACTGAGCGCCCTTTGCCTCCCGGCGGGATAGCCGCGACGCTCGTCGCCGCTATCCCTTGCGCAGTGTGCGGACGAAAACACGCAGGCGAAAAAAAACCCGCCATTGGCGGGTGTCAACTGCCTGGCAGTAATCTGCTTAGCGCTTGTTGACTGCGTCCTTGAACGCCTTACCAGCCGTGAACTTGACGGTCTTGGCGGCCGGGATCTTGATAGTTTCGCCGGTCTTGGGGTTACGACCCGTACGTGCTGCGCGCTTGCCCGAACCGAAGCTGCCGAAGCCGATCAACTGGACCGCATCGCCCTTCGACACAGACTTCTTGATCACTTCAAGCAACGTGTCCAGCGTTTCACCGGTTTGAGCCTTGCTGGCGCCCGTCTGTCCTGCGACGGCGTCGATCAGTTCCTGTTTGTTCATTAAGGTTCCTTTCTGAGTTTAGGTTGACACGAACAGCGCGAACGCGCCGATTATACGTGCGCGGGCCGCGCCGTCGAGCAGCTCCGGCTCCGGATCCCCTCCGGACCAATAGCGCCGGACAGATGACTGTCCGTCGGCCGTGCTGCCGCTCCCTTCGCGGCGCTTGCTATGATAGCGCAGCGCAAACCCAATCAGGATAAGGGTTTCGAAGAATTGCACGGTTGCGGAGCGGATAGCGCAACGAAACTGCCATTTTTGCTCCCGGCGACCTTCAACCGAGGGCTGAAACCCAGTCCGGACGGGGCTTGGCGTTGGTTTTTGCCAACGTTCAGCGCGTCTTTTTCGCCGTTCGGCGAGCTGAGCGCGGGCGGTAACGGTCAACCCGCGTGTGAAAAAACGCCCGCCGGCTCATGTTTTCTTATCCCCCACGGGGGCCTTGGCGCGAAGCGACAGGTTCTGGGGGCCTTTTTCCGAGCGTCATTTTCCGTCGCGCATGACTGATCCGCTGATCCCCGCCGTCCTCGCTTTTCGCGACAACGGCACGCCTTTTTCGCCGCTTTACGACGATATCTATCACAGCGCCGTGGGCGGTCTCGAACAGGCCCAATATGTTTTCCTGCGCGGCAACGCGCTACCCGAGCGGTGGCAGGGCCGCCGCGTCTTCACCGTGGTCGAAACCGGCTTCGGCATGGGCATCAACTTTCTGGTGACCTGGGCCGCCTGGCGTGCCGACTCGTCGCGCTGTGAGCGGCTGCATTTCGTGTCGACTGAGAAACATCCGTTTACCGTCGACGATTTACGCAAAGTAGTAGCCGCGACCATTTCCGATCCGGAGATTGCGGGCCTCGCACAAGCCCTCGCGAACGCCTGGCCGATGCTCGTTCCAGGCACGCATCGGCTCGAGTTCGAAGAAGGGCGCGTCGTGCTCACGCTCGTTTTCGCCGACGCGCAGGACAGCCTGCCGGCGTTGAGACTGCGTGCCGATGCTTTTTACCTCGACGGATTCGCGCCGGCCAAAAACCCCGAACTCTGGAATCCCGCGATCTTCAAGGCGCTCGCGCGCCTGGCGGGCGAGGGCGCCACCTTCGCCACCTACAGCAGCGCCGGCGAGATCAAACGCGCGTTGACGCAATGCGGCTTCGAATACCGCAAGGTGGACGGCTTCGGCTGGAAACGCGCGATGCTGGTCGGCCACTTCGCCCCCCGCTGGCGCGTGCGGCGTTACGAGCCGCCCGCGCCGCTCGCGCTCGGCGAGCGCCATGCCGTGGTGATCGGCGCCGGGCTGGCGGGCTGTGCGGTGATCGAACGGCTCGCGGCGCGCGGCTGGCGCGTCACATCGCTCGAACGGCATGCTTCGGTGGCGCAGGACGCGTCGGGCAATCCGGCCGGCGTCTTCCATCCCATGATTTCGCGTGACGATAGCGTCGCCTCACGCGTCACGCGCGCGGGCTTTCTGTATTCGCTCAAGCGCTGGGCCGCCCTCGAACGGCTTGGTTACGGACCAACGCGCGGCGGCCAAGGCCTGTTGCAGATCGCAGCGGACGACGAAGAAGCCCGCTCGATCAGCAACGCGATTGCCGCGTCAGGCTATCCATCCGACTACGTGAGGCCCGTCTCGCCGGATGAAGCTCAGCGACTGGCCGGCATGCCGCTCGCCTGCGGCGGCTGGTTCTTTGCGCACGGCGGCTGGATCGACCCGGCGTCGCTCTGCGCAGCACAGTGCGCGGCAGCGGGTCAGTTGCTCGAACGCCGCTTCGGTGTGGACGTCGCGCGAATCGAGCGGTCGGGCGATGAGTGGATCGTGTTCAACTCCGCGGGCGAGGCGCTCGCGCGAGCGCCGGTGGTAATCGTCGCGAGCGCTCACGACGCCGCGCGCATCGCCGGTTTGCAGCACGCGCCGACTCGCAGCATTCGCGGCCAGCTCACATTGCTGCCGGCCGGCACGGTGCTGCCGCCGCTGGGCATGCCGGTGATCGGCGAAGGCTACGCCGTTCCACTCGCCGACGGCGTGACACTAACCGGCGCCACCTACGAACTCGACGACCCCGACACCACACTGCGCGCGGCTGGCCATCTGGAAAACCTGCTGCGCGTCGCGCAGATGCTGCCGGCCTTGGCGGGCATCGCCGATCGCGCTGAGTCAGCGGCGTTGGCGGGGCGTGTCGCGTTCCGTTGCGTCACCAGCGATCGCATGCCGATGATCGGCCAGCTCGCTGACGAAGCGCTCGCAGCGCGCGACGCCCAGCGTCTGCGCGGCGCATGGCCACTCGATCTGCCACGTACGGACGGACTGTACGGCGCATTCGCCTATGGTTCGCGTGGGCTCGTGTGGGCAGCGCTCGGCGCAGAGCTGATCGCCTCGCAGCTGGAGGGCGAACCGTGGCCACTTGAACGGGAGCTGGCCGAAGACCTCGATCCCGCGCGCTTTCTGTTACGCGCATTGCGTCAGGGAACGGTCCGTTAACGGTGAGTTAACCGCTGGCGTCCCCGCATACTTGCCCGATGAGTTATCCACTGAAACTTGTGGATAACTGCGCCGTTTACCCGCGCAACTCATGTGGAACCGTTGTGGACGTAAACGGGGTAACTTTGCCGCCGCCGAAAATCGCAAAAAGTTGCTCTTGTATACCCGCCGCTGCCGCACATGCTGTGCATCCGGTTGTGCGATCGGCAAACCGATGATTCATTTCGGTAAACAGGAGTTATCCACAGAAAACGAGGCACCTTGTTAACTGTTACTACGTATACATACGGTAAACCAGTAAACAGCAAGGCCGTGGCTGGAACGAAGCCTATCGACGTAGCTTTGGCTCGTGACCCAAGAAAAATCTGCGTCGGCAGTGTCCCGAAAAACACATCTGCCGAATTCAAACTGGCCGCATCCGCGGCTGAGTTTGGACGTAAAAACGGTCGCTTTTTCCTCATGTCGGTGAGATAACGTACGTTTTTACCGTTTTGCCAGCATGTTCGTGTCTTTTCGGTCGAGGCTGAAAAAGCTATGGCACAATCGCCGTTCTTTTCCGCGTCGTGCCTTGCTTCTACAGCGGCACACGCAGCAAACGGAACGGTGCCGCTCAATCAGAATCTGATTCAAAGTCGACGGCGTTCTTTCACCGTGCCGGTTGCTACGGCCGCACCCCGAATGCGTCAGGCTCCCCGCGGCTGCGGCGCATTCAGATCATCCGATCGTTGAACACTCGCAACGCTGGCCATGCGAAGCGATCGCGACAGTGAGCGCTCCATGCGCCCACCCGCTCGCCGGCGTCTGCGCCGGTTCGTGTCGTCTGCCGTTGCTGCAAAGGAGAACCCATCACGATGAATTCGGCGTTTTCATTTTTTCCAGCCTGGCCGCTTTCACCCGACGCCATTTTTTGGGCTGGTCTCGCATTGCTTGCCGCCGGTCTGTGCGGAGAGCTGTGCTATCGCGCGTGGCGTTTGCCGCGCATTTCCGGGTATGCGGTGATTGGTCTGATTGCCGGCGCCGCCGGTTCGGGCGTGATCGACGCGGATTCCGCGAGCGCCGCGCGGCCGTTGCTCGATGTCGCGCTAGGCTTGTTGTTGTTCGAACTCGGCAGCCGCCTCGATTTGCGCTGGATCCGTCGCAATCCGTGGCTGATTCTGTCGAGCGTCGCCGAAGCCACGCTGACTTTCGCGCTCGTGCTCCCGGTCTTGCTGTTTCTGAACGTGCCGCTCATGGTGGCCACCGTGCTCGCCGCGATTGCCATGGCGACTTCGCCGGCCATGGTGATCCAGCTGAAAACGGAATTGCGCGCGGAAGGCCAGGTCACCCAGCGTCTGCTGACCTTGACCGCGCTGAACAGCATGTATGCGGTGGTGATCGAGAAGCTCGTGTCGAGCTGGCTGCATCAGGAAATGTACGGCAACGTATTCGCGACCATCCTGCAACCGCTTTATCTGCTGGTCGGCTCGCTCGTGCTCGCGTATCTGCTCGCGCGCACCTGCACATTCTTTTATCGACGTTTGAACATGCAGGACGAACATTCGTTCGTCGCGCTGTTCGGCCTCGTGCTGCTGGCCATTGCGGTCGCGCATCTGTTCAAGCTGTCGACCATTCTTGCGTTGCTGGCTGCCGGCATCATCGTAAAGAATCATGAAGCGCGTCCGCAGTTGTGGCCGGAGCACTTCGGCACGGCCGGCTGGTTGTTGACCGTGATTCTGTTCGTGCTGACGCTGACTTCGTTCGAATGGAAAGACATTGCGCTCGGCGGCGTCGCGGCGCTGGGTCTGATTGTTGCGCGCCTCGTGGCGAAACTGGTCGGCGTGCTGGCGTTTGCCAAGCCGAGCGGTTTGAACTGGAAGCAGGGCATGGCGCTTGGTCTGTCGTTATCGCCCATGTCGGCGCTCGCCTATCTGCTGGTCGACGATACGTACAACCTGTATCCGAATTTCGATCCGCAACTGCGGGCGATCGTCATGTGTTCCATTTTCGTGCTGCAGATTCTCGGGCCGTGGCTCGTCTATCGCAGCCTCGCGCTGGTGAGCGAACGGCGCGAAGAGTAAGTGCGCCAGTGGGCGCACTTCGTTGCTCGAAGCTCGGTGCCTGCTACGCTCCATCCAGCTTATATTCGATTCAAAAACGGCCGGGCACGTGACCCACACCCGGCCGACCTGACTCAGGGGACGCCATGTCACTCGAACCCTTCATCGACTCGAAACCGTTCACCTTCGGTGTCGAACTCGAGATGCAGATCGTCAACACGCATGACTATGATCTGACCAAAGCCGGCTCGGATCTGCTGCGCCTCATCAAGGACGAAAAGATCCCCGGCAACATCACGCCGGAAATCACCGAAAGCATGATCGAGCTGTCCACCGGCATTTGCACGTCGCATGAGCAAGCCGTTGCCGACTTGCGCAAGATTCGCGACACGCTGGTTTCGGCGGCCGATCATCTGAACGTCGGCTTGTGCGGCGGCGGCACGCACGCATTCCAGCAATGGAGCGAGCGGCAGATCGTCGATACGCCGCGCTTTCAATACCTGTCCGAGTTGTACGGCTACCTCGCCAAGCAGTTCACGGTGTTCGGCCAGCACGTGCATATCGGCTGCCCGGATCCGAACAGCGCACTCTACCTGCTGCATTCCATGTCGCGCTTCATTCCGCACTTCATTGCCTTGTCCGCATCGTCGCCCTTCGTGCAGGGTGTCGATACCGGTTTTCATTCGGCACGACTGAATTCCGTGTTCGCGTTCCCGCTCTCGGGCCGGGCGCCGTTCGTGTTGACGTGGGACAGTTTCGAGGAATATTTCTCGAAGATGGTCCACACGGGCGTCGTCAACAGCATGAAAGATTTTTACTGGGACATCCGGCCGAAGCCCGGTTTCGGCACGATCGAAGTGCGCGTGATGGACACGCCGTTGTCGGTGGATCGCGCGGCGGCGATTGCCTGCTACATCCAGACGCTCGCGCGGCATCTGCTGCTCGACAAACCGATCACGCCGAAGGAAGACGACTACCTCGTCTACACCTTCAATCGTTTCGAAGCATGCCGGTTTGGTCTGGCCGGCACCTGTATCAATCCGCAAACGGGCGAGCGCAAGACGATTTCCGAAGACATTCTCGAAACGCTGGATCGGATCGCTCCGCACGCCGAAGCGTTGGGTTCGGGTAATGCGCTGGCTGAAATCGGCTCGATCGCTCGCAGTCAGGTCAATGATGCGACCTGGCTGCGTGGCGTCGTCGAACGGGAGAAGTCCCTGCACGAAGCCGTCAGGCAACAGTGTTTGCAGTGCCGCGCGTAGCCGGAGACTGATCGGCTCGCGGTAAATCGTAAGGAAACCCGCCTCGAGCGGGTTTTTTTCAATAAATTAAATTTCCAGCTCGGCGTATCTTAGGTTTTATAAAGCTAACGTATACAGACGTAGTAGTAGTTAACAAGCATTGCGCCGGCCTGTGGACAACTGAATAATTCCCTGCAAAGTCAATGCGCTGCGTAAACCATAAGTGAGCTGTTCGAGGCTGCGTGGAGGCCGGTATACGAGGACAACTTCGGTGCGGCCAGGCAGGCCTCGCGGCTTATCAAGAATCGGCGCACAAGCTGTCCTTGCGTTTTCCCGTGGTTATCCACAGCTTGCGTTGGATAAGTTAGCTGTACGATTCGCCGCTCTCGCATAGAATGTCGTTTTCGCTGCCTTGCCTTGCAGGGCGGTAAATTTTTGAGATAGTAGAAAACCGTCTTGTCCGCAGTTGGGCGAGGCTACCCCACACAGGCTACGGGTGCGGTCGGCGAATGGTTCGCCAGCGGCGCACGAAAGCTGTAAATAAACCAATCGAAGATTATGAGCGAAGGCGTATACGGAGAACAGGCGACCGGGCGGGTGACCCACAGCCTATTGCGATTGAGCACGGCAATGCGGAGCCAGGCTTGGGAATGGGCGGAAGGCGCTGGCCTGACGCCGACTCAAGGCGAAATTCTGGTTTTGCTGATGCAGCGCAAAGGCCCGATGCGTCTCGGCGAAATTGCCCGTGAAACGGCCCTCACCGCCGCGACAACCAGCGATGCAGTCAGCACGCTCGAGACCAAAGGCCTGGTCGAAAAACGCCGTGCCCTCGACGACGGCCGCGCCCTCGCAGTTCGCCTGACGGCGCGTGGCCGCACGGCCGCGAAGCGCGCCGCGCAATGGCCGGACTTTCTGGCCAAGGCGGTCGGCACGCTGCGCGACGACGAGCAGGCTGTGTTCTATCGCACGCTGCTCAAGACCGTGCATCAGCTGGAAGCGCAAGGCACGATTCCGCCGCACCGCATGTGCCTGACCTGCACGCACTTCGAGCCGAGCAAGAATCCGAAGAAGACGCCGCATCATTGCGCGTTACTCGATATGAACATGTCGGATACGGATCTGCGCCTCGATTGCTCGGTGTATGAGATTGCCGACGTCGCCACCCAGAAGAAGACCTGGAAGATCTTCGCCCAATAAGGCGGCTTCTTCCGGGACAATCCGCTACACTGCCAGCCGGCTTTGGCGGGCGGCGCATGCCGCCTGTCAGCCGTCCGGTGCCGCGTGGCGGCAAGTCTTTAGTCAACCTGAAGGTGGGGCAGGCCGATGAATCACGAAGTTCTGGCCATTCGCCACGTGCACTTCGAGGATCTGGGCAGTCTTGAGCTGGTGCTCGGCGAGCGCGGGCGTCCGGTTCGCTATCTCGATGTCGGGGTGGCTCGCATCGAGGCGCCGAATCCCGTCTCCGCGTCATTGATGGTGGTGCTCGGCGGCCCGATCAGCGCAACCGACGACGCGCATTACCCGACGCTCGTGCCGCTGCTGTCCAAGATCGAGAAACGCATAGCGGCGGGTTTGCCGACACTCGGCATCTGCCTTGGCGCGCAACTGATTGCCCGCGCGCTCGGTGCTCGCGTCTATCCCGCGGGCCGCACCGAACTCGGTTGGACACCGCTTACGTTGACCGATGCCGGCCGCGCTTCGCCGGTGCGTCATCTGGATGGCGCGCAGACTTCCATGCTGCATTGGCACGGCGACACCTTCGATTTGCCTGACAACGCGACACGTCTCGCGTCGACTCCTGCGTGCGAGAACCAGGCGTTCTCCTGGGGCAGCCATGTGCTGGGTCTGCAGTGTCATCCGGAGATTCGGACCGATCGCTTCGAGCCCTGGCTGATTGGTAACGCCGGTGAGCTTGCGGGCCACGGTATCGACGCCCGCCAGTTGCGGGCCGAGACCGCGCAGTTCGGTCCCGCGCTCGAAGTCGCCGCGCGCCGGATGTTCAGCGAATGGCTCGATCAGGTCGAGGCGAAACCCTGATAGGCCCGTGCCAGCAGTAAATCCATTGCGGTGCTATGCTCGTTCGCTCTTGGGTTTTTACTGGGCGTAATCCATGAGCGCGCTTTTTTCTCCGCTCACGCTGCGCAGCGTGACGCTTCCCAATCGTATCGTCGTGTCCCCGATGTGCCAGTATTCCGCCGAGCGTGGCGAGGCAACGGCGTGGCACATGATCCATCTCGGCAGCATGGCATTGTCGGGTGCCGGCATGCTGTGCATCGAGGCGACTTCAGTCGAGCCGGACGGACGCATCACACCGGGCGATCTCGGCTTGTGGGACGACGTCACCGAAGCCGCGCTCGTTCCCGTGCTCGCCGCGATCCGCAAGCATTCGCACATCAAGGTCACGATGCAGTTGTCGCACGCCGGGCGCAAGGCGTCGAGCCACGCGCCTTGGGAAGGTGGCCAGCTGATTCCGGTGTCGCAAGGCGGATGGTTGCCGCACGCGCCGTCCGCGTTGCCACACAAGGCAGGTGAAGAGCCGCCACTGGCGCTCGACATACCTGCGTTGAACCGGATCCGCGAGGCATTCGCGGCCTCGGCGCGGCGCGCCGCGCGGCTCGGCATCGACGGACTGGAAGTGCATGCGGCACACGGCTATCTGCTGCATCAATTCCTCTCGCCGATCGCCAATCAACGCGACGACGAATACGGTGGCTCGCTTGAGAACCGTATGCGCTTTCCGCTTGAAATCTTCGATATCGTGCGCGCTGCATTTCCCGCCGACAAACCCGTTGGCGTACGCGTCTCGGCAACCGACTGGGTCGAAGGCGGCTGGACGCTCGAGGATACGATTGCGTTCGCGCAGGAGCTGAAAAAGCGCGGCTGCGACTGGATCGACGTGTCGTCCGGCGGCGTCTCGCCGCTACAGAAGATTCCGCTTGAACCGGGTTATCAGATCCCCTTTGCCAAGGCCGTCAAGGAGGCCACGGGCCTCACCACCATCGGGGTGGGTTTGATCACCGACCCATTGCACGCCGAGCAACTGATCGAAGCCGGCGACGCCGATCTGATCGCGCTGGCTCGCGCATTGCTGTACAACCCGCGTTGGCCATGGCACGCCGCGGCGCAACTTGGAGCTACGGTCGAAGCGCCGCCGCAGTACTGGCGCTCGCAACCGCGCGAGCAAAAGGCGCTGTTCGGCGACATTTCGTTCGGACAACGGTGAAATTGGTGGCACGTCTCGCGTGCGCGTCTTTTTGACGGTTGAACGAAGCCGTCGTGAGCGTGTACGATGCCGGTTGTGGCGCATGAGCGTCGCAGATCGACGCGGCGCTCGCAAGGCGCCGCGTTTGCTATGCGCGTCGGAAAAGAGCAGCGCATTAGACGCGGGCATTCCTGACGGCTGCCGATCTTCACCCCCAAGTTCTTCACAAGGATTCATTCAATGAGTTCACGCAGGATCGCCGTGCGCCGTTCGGGTGTGCACGGCAAAGGCGTGTTTGCCGTCGAACCGATTGCGGCCGGCGAGCGGCTGATCGAATACAAGGGCGAACGGATCTCCTGGAAAGAAGCGCTGCGCCGTCATCCGCACAATCCGGCGGAGCCGAATCACACGTTCTATTTCGCACTCGACAGCGGCAAGGTGATCGACGGCAAAGTGAATGGCAATAGCGCGCGCTGGATCAACCATTCCTGCGCGCCGAACTGCGAAGCCGAAGAAATCGACGGTCACGTGTATGTGCACGCGTTGCGCGATATCGCCGAAGGCGAGGAAGTCTTTTACGACTATGGCCTAGTGATCGACGCGCGGCAGACCAAGAAGCTCAAGAAGGAATACGAATGCCGTTGCGGCGCGCGCAAGTGCCGCGGCACGATGCTGGCCCCGCCGGAGAAGGAGAAGGGCGCGGGCAAGTCCGAGAAGTCGGCCAAAAAGGCTAAGACGACTGCAAAGAAAGCGAAGAAGAAATGACATGCGCGCTGCCTGAGTCGTTCACATTGGTGAACGCGCCAGGCAGTCCGTCGCACAGCTGATCCGTTAGCTATCCACCGGCGCTGAGTGCGCCGATTTTTTTGCCGGCCGCCTTGTATCGGGCGCGGCTTCAATGTGTACGCTGATCGGCACGAGCGGTATGCGCACAATGAAACGTGCGCCGCCTTCCGGCGCGTCTTCGTAATGCACGCTGCCGTGATGCAACACCATGATGTCGTGAACGATGGCGAGGCCGAGACCGGCGCCGCTGTCCACGCCGGCATCGCTCTGACCGTCGCCGCGGAAAAACCGCTTGAAGAGATCGGCTTGCTGATTGCGCGGCACGCCAGGCCCGTTGTCTTCAACGGCAATCTCCGCCATGCGCAGGTCGTCGATCACCGTTTGCGACACCGTTACCGTAATGCGACCGCCATCGAAGCGCGACGGTGGCATGTACTTCAGCGCGTTATCCAGCAGATTGGCGATCACTTCGTGCAGCAGTACGGGATTGCCGCGCGCCATCAACGGATGGCCGTTGCTCGGGTCGTCCAGACGCTGGAAACCGAGGTCGACGTGGAACGTCAACGCACGCGGCACCCATTCCGCGCCGGTATCGAACGCGAGCGCGGCCATGTCGACGTTGACGAAGCGAGCCGCCTGTTCGCCCGGCTCGGCGCGCGCGAGCGAAAGCAGCTGATTCGACAGCCGCACCGCTCGGTCGGCTGCGGCGCGCAGCTCACGCACCGCGGCCAGCGTTTGCTGCGGGTCGCGCGCAACGGCCGCCTGCTCCGCATGCAGCTTGACCGCGGTGAGCGGCGTGCGCAGTTGATGCGCGGCGTCGGCGATAAACTTGCGCTGGCCGTCGAGCGCGGTTTTCAGGCGACCGAGTAACGCGTTCAGCGCACCGGTCAGCGGCCGGATTTCGACCGGCACATAAGTCTCGTCGACCGGTTCGAGCGACGTGTGGGTTTGCCGGTTTAGTGAATCCGCAAGATCGGTCAGCGGATTGAGCTGCTGATTGACCACGCGCCACACGATCACCCAGCCCGCCAGCAGCAGCAATAGCAGCGGCATCATGATCGCGACGAGAAACTCGGCGGCGATTCGAAAGCGGTGGTGCACCGGCTGACCCACCTCGACGACGATCGGATTGCCCGTTGGTTGATCGACCCGCACCTGCGCCACGCGCACCGTCACGCCCTGATGCTGCGTTTCGAATACGTACGCGTAATGCATGCGCCGCACGCTCGTGCCCTGCAGCGGAAGATTATGGTCGCCGGCGATTTCGGTTTCGCCAGTGCTGATCCGATAGACGAGGTGTTCCACCGGGTCCGAGAACATGGCTTGGGCAAGAGGCGGCACGGTGACTTTGGCGTCCGGGCCGGCAATCTGGATCTGTTTGGAGATCGCGGTGGCGAGATCGGCGAGCGAACGGTCGACCACGTGCTGCGTATACTGCCACGCCAGCCAGTATGCGATCAGGCCGCTCATGAGCGCGAGCAGCGAAAGGGGAGCAGCGAGGCGCCGCAGCAGCGTGCGGCGCAGACTATTGGCGGCCGGCTGGGGCATGATCGAACGCGCGGGAAAGAGGCAACGGCGCAAGCACCGCGAAATTTCGCCGACGGCCGGCGTGTTGCGCAACCAGTGCGCGGTGCCGGCCCGGCGCCGTCAGGCCGCAATGGGCATTGCGGCCTTCATGACGATTATGCGGCCTGGCGGATTTCCTGCAACAGGTAACCGAAGCCACGCACCGTGACGATCTCGACACGGCAGCTTTCGAGCTTTTTACGGACCCGGTGCACGTAGACTTCGATCGCGGTGTCGCCGAGATCGCCGCCGAAATGCGTCAGATGGTCTTGCAGTTGCGCCTTGCTGACCACGCGGCCATGACGCAACAGCAGCATTTCGAGCACGGCGAATTCACGCGGCGAGAGTTCGAGCGGCTTGTCGTCGTTGAAAATGCGACGGTCGACGCCCGACAGGCGTACGCCACCCAGCGACACTTCCGGACGCGGCATGTCGCCGTGCGGACCGCTGCGGCGCATCACCGCGCGAATGCGTGCTTCGAGTTCGGTGGGTTCGAACGGCTTCAGCATGTAGTCGTCGGCGCCGGAATTCAGACCTTGCACGCGGTCGTTCAACTCGTCGCGCGCGGTGAGGATGATCACGGGCGTGTGACGATTGCTCTGACGGAAGCGCGAGAGCAGCGACATGCCGTCAATGCCGGGCAAGCCCAGATCGAGGATCACCAGTTCGTGGCGATTTTGCGTTAGAGCCTGTTCGGCGAAAATGCCGTCGTGAACCATGTCGACGGTGAAGCCGGCTTGTTCGAGACTGCTTTGGATGCCGCGTGCGATGGGGCGGTCATCTTCGATCAGAAGGAGTCGCATGGATTTCGCTCAAGTACAATGGGTTAGGCGTTTGGGCAAGCGGTTCGCCGGGGCGCCTGCTGCACAGGCAGCGTGCGGCGTGGCTATACCGGACTGACACGAAGAAGCGGCCACGAAGCAGGCATCGAGCAGCCTCGAAGCACTTGTTCCGCGCCCCGGACCTGTCGCTTCGCGCGAGTCCCCCGAGGGGCAAGAAAACTTGGGACGGGCCGGCGTTTTCTTGAGAGCGATCACGAAGTCATGTCCGAGATAAGCATTCACGAACTGGAAGCCGCAATCAACTTCTGGCGCGCCCGCTCACCTTCGAGCGGCGACGAACTCGTTCTGTGCAAGGAGGCAAGCGCGCTCTCCAAGCCGTATGCGTTGATGATTGTACAGCGTCAGAACGCGCTATCGCCGGATCGTTTGGACGCGACTGCGAGGCTTGCGTGGGATTCTTACGTGCACCTTAAGAATAGCCTGTAGAACTGAAGGTTTGGACAAGGGATTACCTGCAATGCCCTTTCATTGCCGCCGAATTGTTCCGTATGCGGCGCGTAATCACGCCTGAAGCTGACCTGTTTGTTTGTATTACGCCGTAATACTGTCGATAAACGCGGCCAATTCGATGTCACGTTCGGTCAAGCCGTTGGCCTCGTGCGTCGAAAGCGTGATTTCCACCTTGTTGTACACGTTGAACCATTCCGGATGGTGATCCATTTCCTGCGCCTTGATTGCGACGCGGGTCATGAAACCGAATGCTTCGTTGAAGTCGGCGAATGTGAACTGGCGCTGGATCGCGTCGCGGCCCGTCGCGGCTTGCCAGCCATTCAGCGCGGCGATCTGGGTGGCGCGTTCTTCTGAAGTGAGTTTGTGAACCATGGTGCTACCCCATTGAGTCTGGACAGACACGCCGGTGGGCGTGCGCATCCGCTATTTTTTCATGGATAAAGCCTGCCCGCTGCCGGCCTGCCCGGCGTTACCTGTCAGATATCGCCGTCTGCCAGCCAGCCCTCCCGTGAGCCGCGCGTGATGACGCGATCGTGTTCGAGCACGTCGCCGGCCGCGAAGGCCGGTTGGGCGGCAAGCTTTGCCAGCAGCGGCGCGAAGTCGGTTTGCGTCACGTTGAACAACTGCGCGAAATCATCGATTACGAAGTAGGTCTTCTGGAACGTGTCGATGCGGTAGCGGGTGCGCATCACGCGTTCGAGGTCGAAGCTGAGCCGGTTCGGCGCGGCACTTTGCTGGCTGTAGAGCGTCTCGCCCTTGCTCGACACAATTCCCGCGCCATAAATCTTCACGCCGTTCGGACTTGCCGCGTCGCGGATCAGGCCGAACTCCACGGTGTACCAGTAGAGGCGCGCGAGCAGCGGCAGGGCGCCGGCGTCATGGGCGGCAAGCGCGGCGCGGCCGTATGCGTGCATGTAGTCGGCGAATACCGGGTTGATCAACAGCGGCACGTGGCCGAAAAGATCATGAAAACAATCCGGTTCCTGCAGGTAATCGAGCTGGTCGGGCCGGCGCATCCACCAGGTCACGGGAAAACGGCGGTTCGCCAGATGCTCGAAGAACACCTGGTCCGGCACGAGGCCCGGCACGGCGACAATCTGCCAACCGGTGGCGGGCACGAGCTTCGCGTTGATCTCGTCGAAGGAGGGCACGCGGTCGGCCGGCATGCCGATGCGTTCGACGCCCGCCAGAAACTCGTCACATACGCGCCCTTTGAGCAACGCCGTCTGGCGGGCGTAAAGCTGTTGCCATACCGCGTGGTCGACCGCGCCATAGCGTTCGACCGGTTGATCGATGGTGAAATCGGCACGGGTTTCGAGCCCGGCGTCGAATTGCTCTTTCAGTTTGGCGGTATTGGCGGTGGACATGGTGCAACGCTGTTCGATAAGGCAGTGAAAATCGGTGATGCAAGTGTAGAGCGGCAGCCATGCGTAAAGGGCGCAAAGTTGGCGTTTTGTAACTCATTTATGCAATAATCGTGCATAAAATCACCATTCAATGCAGGTGTTCGTCATGTTAGAACTGGATCACTTCGATCTCGCGCTGCTGGAGGTGCTTCAGCGCTTCGGCCGGGCAACGCATCAGCAACTGGCTGAGCAGGTGCCGCTGTCACCGTCACAGATTGGCCGGCGCTTGCAGCGTCTGGAGCAGGCGGGTGTGGTGGACGGCTATCGCGTCGTGCTGCGGCCGGAAAAACTCGGGCTCGGCGTCACCGCTTTTACGAGCTTGAAGTTGAAGCACCACGGCGATTCGATCATCGAGCAATTCCAGCAACAGATCGACGTGCTGCCTGAAGTGCTGGAGTGCCATGCCGTGGTGGGCGACGCCGACTATCTGTTGCGCATTGTCGCGCCCGATCTGAACTACCTGTCGACGTTCGTGATGAAAAAGCTGATGCGTGTGCCGGGCGTCGATAGCGTACGTTCGAATATCGTGCTCACCACCTTCAAACGCAACGGGCCGTTGCCGCTCGGCCATCTGTCACCAGGCGCAGCCGCCGCTTGAAGCGGCGGCGTTACGCATGCGGCGCCGGTCGCGCGGATTCAGGCCGCGGCCTGTAGCGCCCTGGTCTTACGCGGCTTGCTTTGGGGCGCTGTCCGGGCTCAGCAAATCGACGTAGGCCACCGCCACCAGATCCGATTCCGGCACGCCGAGCGTGGCGAACATCGCGTGCGCTTCGGCATGGCCGCCTTCTTCGTCGTCGTCCTGGGCAAGCAGGACTTCGAGTTCGACGAAGTCGCCCAGACCGTCCACCCGGTCCAGATGGATACGTGTGCGCCCGGTCAGATACACATGCCGTTCCTTGGTGACGATGCCGCGTGTGGTCAGCGCGGTGGCGAGCAGCGCGTGCATGGCTTCCGGGTTGGTGACCGGGCTGCGCGTGTAATAAGACGCTTTCGGGCCGTCACGGTCGTCGCGCTGGTAGAAGATCAACTCGGCCGGCGTGCCGTCGTCGAACTGGCGCAACTTCAGGCGGCCGCGCGGCACGTCGTAGAAAAAGTCCTGCTGGCGGAAGATCAGCGGCGCGTCCGGCGCGAGCTGCGCCGCGCGTTCGCGGAGTTGCTCGAAATGCTGGGCGCGGGCTTTGATTTCAATGTTGCGTGCCATGTCAGGCTCCTGTCGAAGGATGGAGTGGTCGGCGACTTCCGGTGTTGCCGGGGCGAAGCTGCCGGGAAGGACAAAGTCAGGCGGAACGGGAAACAATGCGGGGACGGCGCGTGAGCGCGAAGCCTCAATCTAACAAAAACTGCGTGACGGTGTGGTTTCAGATGTGGGGCGGATGGACGCGGCGGGTGATGAAACTCACCGGCCGATCATCGCGGTGGTCCGCGGAAAGCGCCGCGCGAGAGGACCGCCGTGAGGATCGCCGCGAGGACTGCGCGGTACACGGACATCATGAGAGCGGCTCATATCGCTTGCCTCTCGCACTCTGGCTGACGGCCGATCATGCTTCACGCAATCGTCGTTCGCGTGCTCATCAAGTCGCCCATTGTTGCTCGATCAACTTCAGCGCTGCCGCAATGGCCGGCTCCTCCTTGCGCTGCGCGAGCGTGATGAAGCTGAGCTGAGTCGGCACGGTCACTCCTTCGACAATGGTCAGCGCGTGCGCATGCGCTTCGGCGATCGCGGTGGCGTCGCGTGCGAGCGTGAGGCCCACGCCTGATTTGACCAGGTCGAGCATGGATGGCTCCTGATCCACTTCCGCCACCTTGATGGGCTTCACGCCGGCCTCGTCGAAGCAGCGCGACAACAAGCGGTTATGCGCCGACGCGGGCGGCGTCCAGATCCACGGCAACGCCGCCAGCGAGCGCCAGTCGCGCGCGCCTTTGACGCGGTCTTTCCAGCCGGCGGGCGCCAGCACACGGTACTGGAAGTGAGTCAGCGTGACGGCGTGAAAAGCGGGTCCGTCGCGCGGTTCGTCTTCGGACGGCAGGCCGATGTAGTAGCCGACATCGAGCTCACCCGCGCGAACCTGCTCCAGCACCCATCCCGACATGCCGTGGCGCAAGGCTGTCTCGATGCGCGGCCAGGTTTCCACGAGTTGCTTCAGGAAGCCGCCGAGGCGCAGAAACGCCGGGTCAAGGATCGTGCCGATCCGCAAGCGCCCGCGTACTTCGTGGCGCAGCGATTGCGCCGCCCGCTGCACGTCGTTCGCCGCGCCAAGCGCGCGTTCCGCGTGCGGCAGCAGCGCCTGGCCGTCGCGCGTCAGCGAAAGCCCGTGCGAAGTCCGCGTGAACAGCGTCACGCCGAGCGTCTCCTGCAAATGCTTGATTTGCAGGCTGACGGCGGGTTGGGTCAGGTGAAGCTGTACTGCGGCGCGCGTAAGGTTGCCCTCGCGTGCCACGGTGACGAAGGCCCGAAGCAGAGTCAGATCCATATCCTGATATTAACCCGCCTTATAACGCAGTTGAGCATTACTCATTGGATTTGCCGGCCCGAAGCGCCGTACGCTTCAGCTTCAGCACGCCTTGATCGAGCCGCAGGCGCCGGGGCGGAAGACTTCACAGGAAAGAGGACACCATGAGCGAGACATATCAGGACGAAGCCGTGCGTAGCGCGAAGAGCGCGAACGCGCTGACGCATTTCATCAATGGCAAAACCGTCGAAGGCACGAGCGGGCGCTTCGGCGACGTCTTCAATCCTGCTCAAGGCAGCGTCAGCGCACGCGTGCCGCTCGCGAGCGTCGCCGAAGTGGACGCGGCGGTCGCTGCCGCCAAAGACGCGTTCCCGACGTGGAGCGAAACCGCGCCGATCAAGCGGGCGCGTGTTCTGTTCAAGTTCAAGGAGCTGCTCGACCGTCACCACGACGAACTGGCGGAACTGATCACGCGTGAGCACGGCAAGGTGTTTTCGGACGCAAAGGGCGAAGTGATGCGCGGCATCGAAATCGTCGAGTTCGCCTGCGGCATTCCGAATCTGCTGAAGTCCGACTTTACCGATCAGATCGGCGGCGGCATCGACAACTGGAACCTGCGCCAGCCGCTCGGCGTGGTCGCCGGCATTACGCCGTTCAATTTCCCGATGATGGTGCCTTGCTGGATGTTTCCCGTCGCGATTGCGTGCGGCAACACGTTCGTGTTGAAGCCGTCCGAGCGTGATCCTTCCTGTTCGAACCGGCTTGCCGAATTGTTGAAGGAGGCCGGCTTGCCGGATGGCGTCTTCAACGTCGTGCACGGCGACAAGGTGGCGGTCGACGCATTGCTCGTGCATCCGGAAGTCAGCGCGTTGTCGTTCGTCGGTTCGACGCCGATCGCCGAATACATCTATACGGAAGGCACGAAGCACGGCAAGCGTGTGCAGGCTTTGGGCGGAGCGAAGAATCATCTGGTGGTGATGCCGGACGCGGATCTCGACCAGGCGGTCGACGCCTTGATCGGCGCGGCGTATGGCTCGGCGGGCGAGCGATGCATGGCCATTTCGGTGGCCGTCGCCGTCGGGCATATCGCCGATGAACTGGTCGAGCGACTCACGCCGCGCGTGAAGAGCCTGAAGATTCTCAACGGCATGGAGTCGGATGCCGAGATGGGACCGTTGGTCACGGCGGTGCATCGCGAGAAAGTGGTGGGCTATATCGACTCTGGCGTCGCGGCGGGCGCGAAACTGGTTGTCGATGGGCGAGGCCATCAGGTCAGTGGACACGAGAAGGGATTCTTTCTTGGCGGCACCTTGTTCGACGATGTTTCGACCGACATGAAGATTTACCGGGAAGAGATTTTCGGACCCGTGCTTTGTGTGGTGCGCGTGCCGGATTTTGCGTCCGCGGTGGAACTCATCAACGCGAATGAGTTTGCCAACGGCGTGTCGCTGTTTACGTCCGATGGCGGTGTCGCTCGCGCGTTCTCGCGCCAGATCCAGATCGGCATGGTTGGCATCAACGTACCGATTCCAGTGCCGATGGCGTGGCACTCGTTTGGTGGCTGGAAGAAGTCGCTCTTCGGCGACCATCACGCGTATGGTGAAGAAGGCGTGCGGTTTTACACTCGCTACAAGAGCATCATGCAGCGCTGGCCGGACAGCATCGCCAAAGGTGCTGAGTTTACGATGCCGGTGGCTAAGTAGTGTGAGGCATTGGCCTTCGGCAGCGCCGCTCGTGGCGGCCGAAGGCAGTAGCGCAACGGCCGCCGCAGATGCAGAAGAAAGGCTGGAAACACAATTAGAGCCCAACGCCGCGGTCGCATGCCAATCATGCGACCGGTCGGCAAAAAAGCTTAGGAGACTGAACAATGAGCGATTCCGACACCACGCTCGAGACCGCGCGGCGGCTCGAAGGCGAGTTCGATTACATCATCGTGGGCGCGGGGACGGCGGGCTGTGTGCTGGCCAATCGCCTGAGCGAAGATCCGGACGTGCGGGTATTGCTGCTCGAAGCCGGCGGCAAAGACGACTACCACTGGATTCATGTGCCGGTCGGCTACCTCTATTGCATCGGCAACCCGCGCACGGACTGGCTCTACAAAACACAGTCTGAGCCGCGGCTGAATGGCCGCGCGCTTTCGTACCCGCGCGGACGCGTTCTGGGCGGAAGCTCCTCAATCAACGGCATGATCTACATGCGTGGGCAGCGCGAAGACTACGACGAATGGGCTCGCGTCACTAACGACTCGTCCTGGTCGTGGAACTCGGTGCTGCCCGTCTTCAGGCGCAGCGAAGATCACTATGCCGGCGCGACCGATTCGCATGGCGCGGGCGGTCCTTGGCGCGTGGAGAAACAGCGGTTGAAATGGAAAATACTCGAAGAGTTTTCACGCGCCGCGCAGGAAACCGGCATCCCCGCCACTGACGACTTCAATCGCGGCGATAACACCGGTGTCGGCTACTTCGACGTCAATCAGAAGCGCGGCATTCGCTGGAATGCGTCGAAGGCATTTCTGCGTCCCGCACTCAAGCGGCCGAATCTCATGGTCATTACCGGCGCGCAGACGCAACGCGTCGTATTCGAAGGTCGCCGTTGCACAGGCGTCGAATATCGCGGCGACAACACAGACTATCTGGCCAAAGCACGCTGCGAAGTGATCCTCAGCTCTGGCGCTGTCAATTCGCCGCAATTGCTGGAACTCTCCGGTATCGGCAACGGTGCGCGTCTGCAGAACCTGGGTATTGAAGTCGTCAACGATCTGCGCGGCGTGGGAGAAAATTTGCAGGACCATCTGCAATTGCGAATGGCCTATAAAGTCGATGGCGTGCGCACGCTCAACACAGCGTCCGCGCATTGGTGGGGCAAGCTGATGATCGGCATGCAGTACGCGCTGTTTCAAAGCGGGCCGATGTCGATGTCGCCGTCGCAACTCGGTGCGTTTGCCAAATCCGATCCGAATGATCGCTCGCTGACGCGGCCCGACCTCGAGTATCACGTTCAGCCGCTTTCGCTCGATCGCTTCGGCGAACCGCTGCACCGATTCAATGCGTTCACTGCGTCCGTGTGCCAGTTGCGGCCCACTTCGCGCGGCAGCATTCACATTGAATCAGCCGATGCGTCAGCGCCGCCGTTGATCGCCCCCAACTATCTCTCCACCGATTACGACCGGCACGTTGCCGCCAATGCGTTGCGTCTCACGCGGCGCATTGCCGCGGCGCCCGCGCTCTCGCGCTACCGGCCGCAAGAGATTTTGCCGGGCGTCCAGTACCAGACCGAGGAAGAGTTGCAGCAGGCTGCCGGCGCCGTCGGCACGACCATCTTCCATCCGGTCGGCACCTGCCGCATGGGCACGACCGACGACCCCGGCGCGGTGGTCGACAACCGGTTACGAGTTATCGGTGTTGACGGATTGCGGGTGGTCGATGCATCTGTCATGCCGACCATCACCTCGGGCAACACCAATTCACCCACGCTGATGATCGCGGAGCGCGCCAGCGAGATGATCCGCGAGGATCGCCGTGCGCGCGTTGCCGGCAGTTCCGTGGCACATACAAGCTCGACGCCTCCCGTGTTCGCCGTGTGACAAGTGTCATATGGCTCGCGTGAGATGCCCGTCCGACGTGCACGCCGGGCATCACGTGCTTAGGGTCATGTTGCAGACCGGCATCATCCACTAAGTGCAAATCCCAATGAATGCGCTGCATCATTGGCGCGACAATGGCAGCCATGCTGCGTGTGGCACCATGGATTACCGTCCGGATTGGTGCAGCACGCCAACGAGCGGCACGGGGTGCCGCCGTCATAAAAAGTCGCGCAGCGGTTCGCGCGGAAGATCGTAATGCTTCGCCTTACTCCGTATGGAAGGGAACATGATTCTCGGCGATACGATTCTCGAAACGCGCGGCCTCACCCGTGAGTTCAAAGGCTTTATCGCCGTGAACGGTGTGAACCTGCGCGTGCGCCGTGGCTCGATCCATGCGCTGATCGGCCCGAATGGGGCAGGCAAGACCACCTGCTTCAATCTGCTCACCAAATTTCTCGAACCGACTGCGGGTCAAATCGTTTTCAACGGTATCGACATTACGAGCGAACGCCCGGCGCAAATCGCACGGCGCGGCATTATCCGGTCATTCCAGATTTCCGCTGTATTTCCGCATCTGACAGCATTGCAGAATGTGCGCATTGGCTTGCAGCGTCAGCTCGGCACGGCATTTCATTTCTGGAAGAGCGAACGCACGCTTCGCCAACTCGATGATCGCGCAATGGATTTGCTCACGCAGGTCGGATTGACCGATTTCGCCGACGTGTTGACGGTCGAACTTTCCTACGGCCGCAAACGCGCGCTGGAAATCGCCACCACGCTCGCCATGGAGCCGGAGCTCATGCTGCTCGACGAGCCCACGCAAGGCATGGGCCACGAAGACGTCGATCGCGTGACGGCGCTAATCAAGAAGGTATCGAGCGGCCGCACCATCCTGATGGTCGAGCACAACATGAATGTGATCGCCGGCATTTCCGACACGATTACTGTGCTGCAACGTGGCGAAGTGCTCGCCGAAGGCAGCTACGCCGAAGTGTCGAAGAATCCGCTCGTGATGCAAGCCTATATGGGCAGCGCCGACGCGGCGCTTGCCGGAGCCCACGCATGAATACGATTGCCGAGCGCGAAAGTCTCGACGTTAGCGGGACGGATAATGCCGTGCCCGCGCTGGACATTAAGGGTTTGCAGGCGTGGTACGGGGAATCCCACATTCTGCATGGCGTCGATCTGACGGTGAACCGCGGCGAAGTCGTCACGCTTCTGGGCCGCAATGGCGCGGGACGGACCACGACGCTGCGCGCCATCATGGGCCTGACCGGTCGGCGCACCGGTTCGATCCGCATTGCCGGTCGTGAAACGATCAATCTCCCCACGCATCGCATCGCGCATTGCGGCATTGGTTATTGCCCGGAAGAGCGCGGTATTTTTTCGAGCCTCTCCTGCGAGGAGAATCTGCTGTTGCCGCCGCCTGTCGGGGACAAGGCGCACATGATGTCGCTCGAAGAAATCTATTCGATGTTTCCGAATCTGCACGAACGCCGCATGAGCCAGGGCACGCGGCTCTCAGGCGGCGAACAGCAGATGCTCGCGGTAGCGCGCATTCTGCGCACCGGCGCAAGCTTGCTGCTGCTCGACGAAATCTCGGAAGGGCTTGCGCCTGTCATCGTTCAGGCGCTGGCACGCATGATCATGACGCTCAAGGCGCGCGGCTACACCGTGGTGATGGTCGAGCAGAATTTCCGCTTTGCCGCGCCGCTTGCCGATCGCTTCTACGTGATGGAGCACGGTGCGATTGTCGAGCACTTCGGGGCAAGTGAACTCGAAACCAAGATGCCGGTCCTGCACGATCTTTTGGGCGTTTAAAAAACCGCCCGATTTGCCTCTGATAACCACAAGCGAAGAAACCAGGAGACAGGAATGAAAAAGAACCCACTCGCGCGGCTAGCCTCCCTTTGTTTCGCGGTCGCCGCCGGCGCCGCTCTGACGATGGGCAGCGCGCAAGCGGCTGACGACGCGGTGAAGATCGGCTTCATCACCGACATGTCGGGTCTGTATGCGGATATCGACGGTCAGGGCGGCCTCGAAGCGATCCGCATGGCAGTGGCGGACTTCGGCGGCAAGGTCAACGGCAAGCCGATCACGGTGGTGTATGCGGACCACCAGAACAAGGCGGACATTGCGGCCTCACGCGCACGCGAATGGTTCGACCGCGACGGCGTCGACCTGCTGATCGGCGGCACGAATTCGGCAACGGGTTTGTCGATGAACACCGTGGCCGGTGAAAAGAAGAAGGTGTACATCAGCATCGGCGCGGGCGCCGACACGCTGACCAACGAGCAATGCACGCCGTACACGATCCACTATGCGTACGACACCACGGCGCTGGCCAAGGGCACGGGCTCGGCGGTGACGAAGCAGGGCGGCAAGACCTGGTACTTCCTCACGGCTGACTACGCGTTCGGCAAGGCGCTCGAGAAAAACACCGCGGACGTGGTGAAGGCGAATGGCGGCCAGGTGCTGGGCGCGGTGCGTCATCCGCTGTCGGCATCGGACTTCTCGTCGTTCCTGTTGCAGGCGCAGGCGTCGAAGGCACAGATTCTGGGCCTCGCCAACGCGGGCGGCGACACGATCAATTCGATCAAGGCAGCCAAGGAGTTCGGCATCACCAAAACGATGAAACTCGCCGCGCTGCTGGTGTTCATCGACGATATCCACAGCCTGGGCCTCGAAACCACCCAAGGCCTCGTTCTGACGGACAGCTGGTACTGGAACAAGGACGCCACCACTCGCAAGTGGGCGGAACGCTACTTCGACAAGATGAAGAAGATGCCGTCGAGCCTGCAGGCCGCCGACTACTCGGCGACCATGACCTATCTGAACGCGGTGAAGGCGGTGGGCTCGACCGACTCCGACAAGGTGATGGCGCAACTGAAGAAGACCAAGATCAACGACTTCTACGCGAAGGGTTACATCCGTCAGGACGGCAGCATGATCCACGACATGTACCTGATGCAGGTGAAGACGCCGGCCGAGTCCAAGGAGCCGTGGGACTACTACAAGATCACGGCAACGATCCCCGGCGAGCAGGCGTTCACGACCAAGACGGAAACGCGCTGCGCGTTGTGGAAATAACCGTGGATTGGTAACCAGATAGCCGTCTGTCTGCTCGTGTTGGCGGGCAATACACAGTGCTGCGTTGGTACACAGGCTGACGGCGAACCGTTTCACATGCCGCGCACGATCGGCGTCGCTGACGCTCACCGTGCGCCGGCCGGATCGTGCGTGACCGATCTCACCTTGGCGATGGCTTAAGGGGTTAAGGCTTCAATGGAAATCTTTGGCGTTCCGCTACCGGCGATGCTGAGCCAGCTGCTGCTGGGGCTCGTGAACGGCTCGTTCTACGCAATTCTGAGTCTTGGGCTGGCGGTGATCTTCGGCTTGCTCAATGTGATCAACTTTGCGCACGGCGCGTTATTCATGCTCGGCGCAATGCTCGCGTGGATGGGTCTGTCGTATTTCGGCTTGCCTTACTGGGTGATGCTCGTACTGGCGCCGCTGCTCGTCGGGCTGTTTGGCATGGCGATCGAACGCTCGATGCTGCGCTGGCTCTACAAGCTCGACCATCTGTACGGTCTCTTGCTGACCTTCGGACTCACGCTGGTCGTGGAAGGCGTGTTCCGTTCCATCTACGGTTCGTCCGGCCAGCCGTACGACGTGCCGTCGGCGCTTTCCGGTGCGACCAATCTAGGCTTCATGTTCCTGCCGAACTATCGCGCGTGGGTCGTGGTGGCCTCGCTGGTGGTTTGCTTCGCGACGTGGTTCGTGATCGAGAAGACGCGCCTTGGCGCCTATCTGCGCGCGGGCACTGAAAATCCGAAACTGGTCGAAGCGTTCGGCATCAACGTGCCGCTGATGATCACGCTGACCTATGGCTTCGGCGTCGCACTGGCCGCATTTGCCGGTGTGCTCGCCGCACCGGTGATCCAGGTCTCGCCGCTGATGGGCCAGCCGATGATCATCACCGTGTTCGCGGTGGTGGTGATCGGCGGCATGGGTTCGATCATGGGCTCGATTCTCACCGGCTTGCTGCTGGGCGTGATCGAAGGGCTCACACGCGTGTTCTACCCGGAAGCGTCGGCGACCGTCGTCTTCGTGATCATGGCGCTCGTGTTGCTGGTGCGCCCGGCGGGTCTCTTCGGCAAGGAAAAATGATGCAGAGAAAAGTACTCTACGGTCTGCTGCTGATCGTGCTTCTCGCGGTGCCCGTGCTTGGCATCTATCCGCTCTTCGTGATGAAGGTGTTGTGCTTCGCACTGTTCGCGGCGGCGTTCAATCTGCTGATCGGCTACACCGGATTGCTGTCGTTCGGCCACGCCATGTTTCTCGCGTCGGCCGGCTACATTACCGGCTATGCGATGCAGACGCTCGGCTTCTCGCCGGAGCTGGGCGTGCTCGCCGGCACCGCGGCGGCGACCTTGCTCGGGTTGATCGTGGGTATCTTCGCGATTCGCCGCCAGGGCATCTACTTCGCGATGGTCACGCTGGCGCTCGCGCAGATGGTCTACTTCGTGTTCCTGCAGGCGCCGTTCACGCATGGTGAGGACGGTCTGCAAGGCGTGCCGCGCGGCAAGCTGTTCGGCGTGCTGGATCTCTCGTCCGATACGGCGTTGTACTTCGTCGTGCTCGCCGTGATGGTGCTCGCTTTCCTGCTGATTGTGCGGATCGTGCATTCGCCGTTTGGACAGGTGCTGGTGGCGATCAAGGAAAACGAGCCGCGCGCGGTGTCGCTCGGTTACGATACGGATCGCTTCAAACTGCTGGCGTTTATTCTGTCGGCGGGAATTGCCGGTCTCGCGGGTTCGCTCAAAGTGCTCGTGCAAGGCTTCGAGACATTGAGCGACGCGTATTGGACCATGTCGGGCCTCGTGATCCTGATGACGCTGGTCGGCGGCATGGGCACCTTGTTTGGACCGCTGCTCGGCGCTGCATTGATTGTCGCGCTCGAAGACCGGCTCGGCGATTTCGGCGGGGCGCTGGCGTCATCCACCGGCGTTGAGTGGTTCCGTTCGCTGGGCGAATCGGTAACCATTGTGACGGGCGTGATTTTCATTGCGTGCGTGCTGGCGTTCCGGCGTGGCATTGTCGGTGAGATCATCGCGCGGGTGCGGCCGCTGCGGGCCTGAACGCAGCGAAATTCGTCATCGTTTCGGTATCCGATCTAGTTTGCCGCTCTTGATGTAATGAAGCGGGAGCGCGGGTTGCCAAGACTCCCGGCGGGGTTGAACAGGTCCTGGCAAGCGCGCCCCAATTTAGTGCCGCAGTGCACCACTAGGGTAATTGCTAGTTGTAGTAGAGCAGGTGCTCCTTTAATCTTCATGCAGTTCTGATGCACCACGAAATTTGCAGGTGGAGAACGAGGAGACAATGAGGCACTCAGTGCCCAGACGAAAGCGCTGTTGGATTGATATCCAACAGCGCTTTTTATTTGTGTTTTCGATTATTCGCTATTCGAATTCCCCGCTAATTCGGTGACCCTTTTTATTCACCGGACTTGTCTCTATTTCGCAGCGCACAACCCTGCAAAACGCTTGCAGCGCGTGGCTTCCGCCGCTAAACTCGCTATTCACCGACCGCTGGGTCGGGATTTAAATCCACGGATTTAGATTCGAATGAATAACGGGGTAGACAGAGGAGCGGGATGAAGTCGGCATTGCGTTGGATCAGCGCGGCATTGGTCGCCACTGGAATCACTGCGGCATGGAGCGGCCATGCGTTCGCAGACGTGAAAATCGGCGTGACCGTGTCGGCAACAGGTCCTGCCGCGTCGCTCGGTATCCCGGAAAAGAACACGATTGCGCTCCTGCCTAAAGAAGTGGCGGGCCAGAAGATCGAATACATCGTGCTCGACGACGCCACTGATTCGACTCAGGCCGTCAAGAACACCCGCAAGCTCACCAGCGAAGATCACGTGGATGCGCTGATCGGCTCGACCGTCGTGCCGAACTCGCTGGCCATGATCGACGTCGCTGCCGAAACCACTACGCCCATGATCTCCATGGCCGCCGCGGCAAGCATTGTCGAGCCGATGGATGCGAAGCGCGCGTGGGTCTTCAAAACGCCGCAAAACGACATTCTGATGGCCACTGCGATCGCGCAGCACATGTCGAATCACGGCGTGAAGACGGTCGCGTTTATCGGCTTCTCGGACGCTTACGGCGAGAGCTGGTTCAAGGAATTCGGCAAGGCAGCGGACCTCGCGAAGATCAAGATCGTCGCGAACGAACGCTTCGCGCGCAATGATGCTTCGGTGACCGGCCAGGTGCTGAAAGTCATGTCGCAGAATCCGGATGCAGTGCTGATCGCAGGCGCGGGCACACCGGCTGCGCTGCCGCAGAAAACGCTCAAGGAGCGCGGCTACAAGGGCAAGTACTATCAGACGCACGGCGTCGCCAACAACGACTTCCTGCGCGTGTGCGGGAAGGATTGCGAAGGTACCTATCTGCCCGCCGGCCCGTTGCTGGTCGCGGATCAACTGCCCGATTCGAATCCGGTGAAGAAGAGCGCGCTCGCCTATAAGCGCGCGTACGAAACCGCTTACGGCGCCGGCTCGGTATCGACTTTCGGCGGCCACGCATGGGACGCCGGCTTGCTGCTGCAACGTGCGATTCCGCTGGCGCTGAAGAAGGGGCAGCCGGGCACGCCGGCGTTCCGCGAGGCGTTGCGCGCAGCGCTGGAAAGCACCAAAGACATGCCCGCGTCGCACGGCATCTTCAACATGAGCGCGAATGACCATTCTGGACTCGACCAGCGGGCGCGCGTGATGGTGGAGATTGTCGGCGGCAAGTGGAAGTTGTCCGGCGACTGAGCGAAGGCGAAGCGATACGGAACCTCATTGAAAAAGACGCGTGCAGTTGACGCGTCTTTTTTATTGTCCGCTTCACGTGAAAAAGTGTGGTTGCGCGGCTTCAGGACAAACCCGTATTTGGGTTGCGGTCTATTGACCGTCGTTCATGCAGAACGCAATACTACTAACATGTTAGTGTTTTGTTCGCAGGATATCGCAGCAGTTTGCAGCCGTCGTACGTAGCAAAGGAGTGGCACCAAAGCGGCGAAGGCATCCGCGCTGAGCAGGGAAAACCATGCTTGGCACGCCTCTACCCGATAACTAGATTCAGACACCCGGCCCGTGAGTCGGATTACAGATACGCGCTTCAAAGCGTTTGGAGACTTGCAATGAAAAAGACAAAGCAATGGGTACGCACCGGCATCGCCATGGCATTGATGTGTGGCGCGGGCGCGGCGTTCGCCCAGGTGAAAATCGGCGTGACACTTTCTACGACGGGGCCGGCCGCATCGCTCGGAATTCCTGAAAAGAACACGATTGCGCTGTTGCCGAAAGAGATCGGCGGCAAGACTGTGCAGTACATCGTTCTCGACGACGCATCGGACACCGGCAAGGCCGTGCAGAACACGCGCAAGCTGATCGACGAAGACCACGTCGACGCGATCATCGGCTCGACCGTTACGCCGAATTCGCTGGCCATGCTCGATGCGGCTTCCGAAGGCAAGACGCCGGTGATCTCGCTGGCGGCATCGGCGGCAATCATTTCGCCGATGGACGCGAAGCGCGCATGGGCCTTCAAACCGCCGCAAAACGACAGCCTGATGGCTGACGCCATTGCCGACTATATGGAGCATCACGGCGTGAAAACGGTGGGCTTCATCGGCTTCGCGGATGCGTACGGCGACGGCTGGAATAACGTCTTTACCGCTGCGGCCGCCGCGCACAATCTGAAGATCGTCTCCAACGAACGCTTCAACCGCACCGACGCGTCGGTCACGGGCCAGGTGCTGAAGACGATTGGCGCGAACCCCGACGCGGTCCTGATCGCGGGTGCGGGCACGCCGTCGGCATTGCCGGCCAAGACGCTCAAGGAGCGCGGCTACAAGGGCAAGGTCTACCAGACGCACGGCGTCGCCAATAACGACTTCCTGCGCGTGTGCGGCAAGGATTGCGAAGGCGAATTCCTGCCGGCTGGACCGATTCTCGTGGCGGATCAACTGCCTGACTCGAACCCGGTGAAGAAGTCGTCGCTGGCCTATAAAGCGGCGTATGAGAAAGCATATGGCGCGGGCTCGGTGGCGACGTTTGGCGGTCACGCATGGGACGCCGGCCAGATGTTGCAAGCAGCGATTCCCGTTGCGCTGAAGACGGCGCAGCCGGGCACGGAAGCGTTCCGCGTGGCACTGCGCGGCGCACTTGAGAACATCAAGGAGCTGCCGGTTTCGCACGGCATCATGAACACCACCACGACCGACCACAACGGCCTCGACAAGCGCGCACGCGTGATCGTGCAGATCGTCGACGGCAAGTGGAAGCTGCAGAACGACTAAGCATAAAAGCGGTACGCGCCTCTCGCGCAACGTGCGGCATGTGACGCCGCATTGCCATTCTGTTCGATGACAATGGCATCGACCGCCGCGCCGTGTTCCGGCGCGGCGGTCGCCTTTTCAGGCATTGCGGGTCCGCGGACGGCCGCGAGTTCTGCCGCCACGACGGTTTCCCAGTTTCGATTACGACGCTTCAGGACGAGGAAGTATGGATCTATCAATTGCGGCGATCCTCGCGCAGGACGGCATCACCACCGGCGCGATCTACGCGCTGCTCGCGCTCGCGCTGGTGTTGGTGTTCTCCGTGACGCGGGTGATCTTCATCCCGCAGGGGGAGTTTGTTTCGTATGGCGCGCTGACGCTCGCCGCGCTACAGACACAGAAATTTCCGGCCACCTGCTGGCTGCTGATGGCGATGGGCGCGGCCTGCTTCGTCGTCGAGGTAGCGGGGCTGGTTCGCCATCCCGAGCGGCGCCGGCATGCGGCGCGCACGCTGGTCATGCTGGTCGGCAAATACCTGCTGTTTCCGATCGCGGTCTACGCGCTCACGCAAGGCGTTTTCATGCATACGCTGCCGATGTTCGCGCAGATCGCGTTGACGCTGCTGATCGTGATTCCGATGGGACCGTATGTTTACCGGCTTGCGTATGAGCCGATCGCGGAGGCGTCCACGCTGCTGCTGCTGATCGTGGCGGTGGCGGTGCACTTCGCGATGGTCGGCCTGGGTCTCGTGATGTTCGGTGCGGAGGGTTCGCGCACCACGGCGTTTTCCGATGCGACCTTCAACGTGGGCAGCCTGTCGATCTCCGGGCAGAGCTTGTGGGTCGTCGGCACGGCGGTCGTGTTGATCGGTGCGCTGTATCTGTACTTCGACCGCTCGATCTCCGGCAAGGCGTTGCGCGCAACGTCGGTGAACCGGCTCGGCGCACGGCTCGTCGGCATCGGCACGACGCAAGCGGGGCGTCTCGCCTTCACGCTGGCGGCGGGCCTCGGTGCGCTGTGCGGCATCCTCGTCGCACCGCTCACCACCATCTACTACGACTCGGGCTTCCTGATCGGCTTGAAGGGCTTCGTGGGGGCGATTATCGGCGGGCTCGTCAGTTATCCGCTGGCGGCTGCGGGCTCGATCCTGGTCGGTCTGCTGGAGTCGTATTCGTCGTTCTGGGCGAGTGCTTATAAAGAAGTGATCGTGTTCACGCTGATCATTCCGGTGCTGCTCTGGCGAAGTCTTGCCAGCTCGCACACCGAAGAGGACGAGGAGTGACGCGATGAAACGGATCATGCAAAACAAGTTCTTCTGGTTGTTCCTCGTTGTGCTGTTCGCGCTACCCGTATTGCCGCAACCGATTCACGTGCCGGAATATTGGGTGACGCTGCTCAACTACATCGGCCTGTATTCGATCGTGGCGATCGGCCTGGTGCTGCTGACCGGTATCGGCGGGATGACGAGCTTTGGCCAGGCCGCGTTTGTCGGCATCGGCGCCTATGCGACCGCCTATCTGACGACGCGATACGGCGTCTCGCCGTGGCTCGCGCTGATCGCGGGCGTGGTGGTGACGGCCCTGATCGCGTTGATGCTCGGGTTGGTGACGATGCGTCTGTCCGGGCACTTTCTGCCGCTCGGCACGATCGCGTGGGGGCTTGCGCTGTTCTACCTGTTCGGCAATCTTGAAATGCTGGGCAAGTACGACGGCATCAACGGAATTCCTGTGCTGAATGTTTTCGGCATCAACCTGGAGTCCGGGCGCCATATCTATTACCTGATCTGGGTGGTCGTGCTGGGTGCGGTGATTTCCGTTCAGAATCTGCTTAATAGCCGGCCGGGACGGGCAATCCGCGCGCTGCGCGGCGGCGGCATGATGGCCGAAGCAATGGGCGTGAACACCGGGTGGATGCGCGTGGTGATCTTTGTCTACGCGGCGGTGCTGGCTTCGGTGTCGGGCTTTCTCTACGCCCACCTGCAACGCGCGGTGAACCCGACGCCGTTTGGACTGAATCACGGTATCGAGTTCCTGTTCATGGCGGTGGTGGGCGGGGTGTCGCACGTCTGGGGCGCGGTGCTCGGTGCGGCGATCCTGACGGTGTTGCAGGATTATCTGCAAACGCTGCTACCCAAGCTGCTGGGTGAGAACGGCAACTTCGAAGTGATCGTATTCGGCATCTTGATGGTGCTGCTGCTGCAGTACGCGCGCCAAGGCGTATGGCCGTTTGTCGCGCGGTTTTTCCCGAAGGGTCCGCGTGCCCATTTGGCCGACCATGCCGAACCGTTGCCGCAGCGCAGCAAGCCGGAGGCCGGTGAAGATCTGCTGACGGTGAACAAGGCGCGCAAGCAATTTGGCGGTCTGGTCGCGGTGAACGATGTCAGCTTTGAGGTGAAAGCAGGGCAGATCATCGGCTTGATCGGGCCGAACGGCGCCGGCAAGTCGACGACCTTTAATCTCGTGACCGGCGTGCTGCAAGCGACCAGTGGCGAGATCAAGTTCCGTGGCGAACGAATCGATTCGTTGAGTTCACGTGAAATCGTCAAGCGCGGGATTGGCCGCACCTTCCAGCACGTCAAGCTGCTGCCGGGGATGACGGTGCTCGAGAACGTCGCGATCGGCGCACATCTGCGGGGGCAAGCGGGCGTATGGCGTAGCGTCGTGCGCCTGAACAGCGCGGAAGAAGCGCGCTTGATGGCCGAAGCCGCGCGCCAGATTCGCCGCGTCGGCCTGGAACAGCACATGTATGACGAGGCGGGCAGTCTTGCCTTGGGGCAGCAGCGGATTCTCGAAATCGCACGCGCATTGTGCTGCGACCCGACGCTGTTGTTGCTGGATGAGCCGGCCGCCGGTCTTCGTTATCAGGAAAAACTCCAGCTGGCCGATCTGCTGCGTCGCCTCAAGGCGGAAGGCATGAGCGTGCTGCTGGTTGAGCACGACATGGATTTCGTGATGAATCTCACCGACCGGCTGGTGGTCATGGAGTTCGGGACCCGGATCGCGGAAGGTTTGCCGCAAGACGTACAACAGGATCCGGCTGTGCTGGAAGCATATCTCGGTGGGGTGGAGTGATGGAGAACACGATGAATGCTGCTGATCCCATTCTCGACGTAGACGGATTGTCGGTCCGCTATGGCAAGGTCGAGGCGCTGCACGGCGCGGCGATCAAGGTGCGGGCTGGGCAGATCGTCTCGGTGATCGGCCCGAATGGCGCGGGCAAGTCCACGCTGCTGAACGCGATCATGGGTGCACTGCCGACCACGGGTCATGCGAAGGGCGCCGTGGTGTATCGAGGCGAAGATGTCAGCGCCGTGCCGGTCGAGAAACGTGTCGCGCGCGGCATGTGCCTTGTGCCGGAAAAGCGCGAGCTGTTTGCTTCGATGACGGTCGAGGACAACCTCGTGCTCGGCGCTTACCGTCGCAAGCGGGCAGGGGAGCGCAACTTTCTCGACCAACTTGAGCCAGTTTTCACGCTGTTTCCACGACTGAAGGAGCGCCGCAAGCAGGCGGCCGGCACCTTATCGGGTGGTGAACGGCAAATGCTTGCGGTGGGCCGAGCATTGATGGGCAAGCCCGATCTGCTCATGCTGGACGAGCCGAGTCTTGGCCTTGCGCCGCTGATCGTAAAAGAAATCTTCCACATCATCAGCGCGCTGCGGCAGACCGGCGTAGCCACGCTGCTGATCGAGCAGAACGCCCGAGCCGCGTTGCAAATCTCCGACTACGGTTATGTGTTGGAGACGGGCGAACTGGCGCTGGAAGGGCCGGCGGCAGACCTGGCGCAGAATCCGCGCGTGATCGAAACGTACCTTGGGCTGGCCAAAAAAGTGGCGTAACGCTCCCGCACTACGCTGATCGCCGACGATTAAAGCGGTGTGTTTCACGTGAAACACACCGTTTTTTTTATGGGTTGGCCGTTCGGACGAAATTCGGGCCTAAACCGAACCCGTTATAATTCGCCCATACATTTCCTTTGAAAGGCTCACGCGATGATCTGGCGTGAGATCCGCGATGCTCTTTCCCACAGAATTTGACGTAATTGTCGTCGGCGGCGGTCATGCCGGCACGGAAGCCGCGTTAGCTTCAGCACGCATGGGCAATACGACGCTCCTGCTGACCCACAACATCGAAACGCTCGGCCAGATGAGCTGCAATCCGTCGATTGGCGGTATTGGCAAGGGCCATCTGGTCAAGGAAGTCGACGCGCTCGGCGGGGCAATGGCGGCCGCGACGGACGAGGGCGGTATTCAATTCCGCATCCTGAATTCGTCGAAGGGCCCGGCCGTCCGTGCGACGCGCGCTCAGGCCGACCGTTTGCTGTACAAGCAGGCTATCCGGCATCGGCTGGAGAATCAGCCGAATCTCTGGTTGTTCCAGCAAGCGGTTGATGACCTGATGGTGGAAGGTGACCGAGTGGTTGGCGCTGTCACGCAGGTGGGGATCCGTTTCCGTTCGCGCGCGGTGGTGCTGACGGCTGGGACCTTCCTCGACGGCAAGATTCACGTGGGTTTGAACAACTATACGGGGGGCCGTGCTGGTGATCCGGCGTCCGTGTCGTTGTCGGCGCGTCTAAAGGAATTGAAGTTGCCGCAAGGTCGGTTGAAGACCGGGACGCCTCCGCGTATCGACGGCCGCACCATCGACTTTTCCCAACTCGAAGAGCAGCCGGGCGATCTGGATCCGGTGCCGGTCTTCTCGTTTCTCGGGCGTGTTGAGCAGCATCCGCGGCAGGTGCCGTGCTGGGTTACGCATACCAACGAACGGACGCACGACATCATTCGCGGCGGCCTCGATCGGTCGCCGATGTACACGGGCGTGATCGAAGGGGTGGGGCCGCGGTATTGCCCGTCGATCGAGGACAAGATCCACCGATTCGCATCGAAGGAATCGCATCAGATCTTCCTTGAGCCTGAAGGGCTGACCACCAACGAGTTTTACCCGAATGGGATATCCACAAGCCTGCCGTTCGATGTCCAGCTGGAGTTGGTGCGTTCGATGCGCGGCTTGGAGCATGCGCATATCCTCCGGCCGGGCTATGCGATCGAGTACGACTACTTCGATCCGCGTGGACTGAAGGCTTCGCTGGAAACGAAAGTCATTAACGGGTTGTTCTTCGCCGGTCAGATCAACGGCACGACTGGCTATGAAGAAGCCGCCGCGCAGGGTTTGCTGGCCGGGATCAACGCGGGTCTGTACGTGCAAGGTAAGGAAGCATGGTGCCCTCGGCGCGATCAGGCTTACCTTGGCGTGCTGGTCGACGATCTGGTTACGCGTGGCGTGTCGGAGCCGTATCGCATGTTTACGAGCCGTGCCGAATATCGCCTGAGCCTTCGCGAAGATAATGCGGATATGCGTCTGACTGAGATCGGTCGCGAGCTGGGTGTGGTGGACGATGTTCGGTGGGATGCCTTCAGCCGCAAACGCGACGCTGTTTCACGTGAAACAGAGCGCCTTCGCACCACGTGGGTCAATCCTAAGACGTTATCGGCTGACGAGGCGACGGCTTTGCTCGGCAAGCCAATCGATCACGAATACAGCCTGGCGGATCTGCTGCGCCGCCCGGGTGTGTCTTACGACGGTGTTTGCGGGTTGCGTGCCGGTGCTTGCGCTGCGCCTGAAACGTTGGCGGAAGACGACGTTCTGCTTGCACAGATCAAGGAACAGATCGAGATCGGGATCAAATATCAGGGCTACATTGACCGTCAGGCGGGAGAGATTGAGCGGAACGAGGCGCACGAAAGCACGCGTCTACCTGAAGGATTGGATTACGCGGAAGTCCGGGGCCTTTCCTTCGAAGCGCGACAGAAGCTGACGCAGTTCCGCCCTGAAACCATTGGTCAGGCCTCACGCATCTCCGGCATTACGCCGGCGGCCATCTCGCTGCTCATGGTCCATTTGAAGCGTGGTTTGGGTCGTCGTCCGGCGAAACCCACTGAGCTGGGCACCGACAGCACGCCGGTGACGCAATGACGGTAGGCCAGAAGGGAAGTGGTAGGGAGGCGTTGGCGTCGCTGCTGGCAGAGGGCGTGCGCGAGCTCGGCCTCGATCTGAGCGACAGCCAACTCGGCAAGCTGCTCGACTACGTCGCGTTGCTGTCGAAGTGGAACGCCGTCTATAACCTCACGGCGATCCGCGATCCGCGGCAGATGCTGATTCAGCACATTCTAGATTCGCTTTCAATCGTGCCGCATCTTGCTCCGCTCGGGCCGTCCTCAGTACTCGACGTCGGCTCCGGTGGCGGTTTGCCGGGCATTGTGCTGGCGATTGTTTTGCCGGAGTGGACGGTGACGGTGAACGACATCGTTCATAAGAAAACGGCGTTCCAGGCTCAGGCCAAGGCGGAGCTCGGTCTTGCGAATCTCTCGGTGGTGACCGGCCGAGTCGAGACTTTGCAGCCGGGCGCCGAAGTACCGGCAAAGTTCGACGTAATTGTCTCGCGCGCATTCGCAGAACTCGCGGATTTCGTTACACTGGCCCGTCATCTCGTTGCGGAGCAGGGTGCGATCTGGGCTATGAAGGGCGTACGCCCGGACGGCGAGATCGAACGTTTGCCGGCGGGCGCCCACGTGGAACAGGTTATTCGGCTGAATGTGCCGTCGCTCGACGCCGAGCGACACCTGATCAAGGTTTTGGTGGATGCCGGCAGCTAGCGGCGCGCTCAGGCTTGTCATGCAGCCGCACCCTGTATCACCGACGATTTTCACTTTATCCAAGCAGCAAAAGGGACACACCAACGATGGCAAAAATCTTCTGCGTTGCGAACCAGAAGGGCGGCGTCGGTAAAACGACGACCACAGTCAATCTGGCCGCGAGCTTGGCAGCGCAGGGACAGCGAGTCCTTCTCATCGACCTGGACCCGCAAGGCAACGCCACGATGGGCAGCGGCATCGACAAAGCCGCTTGCGCGAACACGGTCTACGAAGTGCTGGTGGATGGCGTCGCGGTGGCCGATGCGCGAGTGCGGCCGGAAGCCGTTGGTTACGACGTGCTCCCGGCGAACCGTGAACTCGCCGGTGCCGAGGTCGAGTTGGTCAGCGTGCAGAACCGCGAACGTCAATTGAAGGTCGCGCTCGCGGCAGTCGAAAACGAATACGATTTTGTGCTGATCGACTGTCCGCCGGCTTTGTCGCTGCTCACGCTCAACGGCCTGTGCGCCGCGCACGGCGTGGTGATTCCGATGCAGTGCGAGTACTTCGCTCTCGAAGGCTTGTCAGACCTGGTCAACACGATCAAGCAGGTGCACGCGAACCTCAACCGTGACCTGAAAGTGATCGGCCTGCTGCGCGTCATGTTCGATCCACGTATCACGTTGCAACAGCAAGTCTCAGATCAGTTAAAAGAGCATTTTGGTGACAAGGTGTTCGACGCCGTGATCCCGCGCAACGTGCGTCTTGCCGAGGCGCCCAGCTATGGTTTGCCGGGCGTGGTGTTCGACAGGGCATCGCGCGGCGCGCAAGCGTACGTGCAGTTCGGCGCGGAAATGATTGAGCGGGTGCGCGCATTGAATGACGCGCCCCAGGCATCCTAAGTGGATCGGGAAAGCACGATGAACGCAGTAGCGAGAAAGAAGGGGTTGGGACGAGGCCTGGAAGCATTGCTTGGCGGCACTGCGGACATCACCGAGGCGGTGACGATAGAGGGTGCGCCGAACGTGCTGCCGCTCAGCAAGTTGCAGGCGGGCAAATACCAGCCGCGCACGCGTATGGATGAAGGCGCATTGCAGGAACTGGCGGCCAGCATTCGGGCGCAGGGCTTGATGCAGCCGATTCTCGTGCGGCCCGTCTCCGCGGACAAGTACGAGATCATTGCCGGCGAGCGGCGTTTCCGCGCGGCGCGTCTCGCAGGTCTCGACGAAGTGCCGGTGCTGGTGAAGAACGTGCCGGACCAGGCCGCCGCCGCGATGGCGCTGATCGAGAATATTCAGCGCGAAGATCTGAATCCGCTGGAAGAGGCGCAGGGCATCCAGCGCTTGCTCGACGAGTTCAATTTCACGCACGAACAGGCGGCGGAGTCGGTCGGCCGCTCGCGTAGTGCCGTGTCGAATCTGCTGCGCTTGCTCAATCTGGCGTCGCCCGTACAGACGATGCTGCTGGCCGGCGATCTCGACATGGGGCATGCCCGCGCGCTGTTGGCCGTCGACGCTGCAACGCAGATTACGCTGGCCAACCAGGTTATCAACAAGCGCATGTCGGTGCGCGAAACCGAAAAGCTGGTAACGACGACGACCAAAGCCGCGCCAGCAGTGAAGGCGCGTGCGAATCCGGACGGTGGTCGTGATACGCGACGACTCGAAGAAGAGTTGTCGGATTTGCTGGCGGCGACGGTCAAGATCAAACTCGGCCGACGCGGGCGAGGGCAGGTACTGGTGGACTTCGGCGATCTGGACGCGCTGGAAGGCATCTTGGTGAGGTTGCGCGGCAACGCCACCGCCGCCTGATCGGCGCGTTGAACGTAAGCGGCACCGAAGGCTTGCGATCAGGCTTAATGCCGATCGCAAGCCATTTGGTGCGCTGTGCGCCTCTGGCGCCGCAGCTTTCCCGGCGAGTTGCAAACACATAGAGATTGGGCCTGACTTGATGCATGTCAAACGACCTATATTTAATGGATTCCTAAATAAATGCGGCGATAAATAATCAGGATCGCTGATATATTGGTTTGTTGGCGTCTGTTACGACGATGCCGGGCGCCGATGCGTTTGCAATGCCGCCTGATTCGCGTCAAGTCTCCCGAGAGCGGTCGCCCATTCATCCGGTGCGGCGGTGTGATTACGGCGATCCCTCTTGTCATCGACACACGAGCTTCCGAATACGCTCGCGCCGAGTCGCCGCCTAACTGGTGCCAACCCGTATGTCCACCTGCGGAGGCAAAAATCGGCGTTTGTTGCATTTTCGAGACGTCTGCTACTGCGTTTAAACGACCTGTCGGCGAGTGCAAAGTCGCTCGATCCAAACCGCATGATTTGACGCCCCCCGACAGCCTTACATTTGACGTGTTTCGTACCGCCAGGCAGCCGTTCCCGCATCGTGAGGAGGCTTTTCACGCCGGTTATTGAACGGCCTAAAGTCTTGAATTGCCTGCAACTATCGCTTACAATCGCCCGGATTTAATTGCACGGCAACCCCGTAATGGCAGCGTAAGCTCGCGGGCTGGAACAAGACTTTCGGAACACTGCGATGGCGGTCAAAACGTCGAATCAAGCGCCGAAGAATGGGCACGACGAACACCGCGCTGAACGCAAAGATTCCGTTGCGTCCACCGGTCAGCAAGCGACACCTGATGAAGCGTGGGATGTCGAGCAGCAAGATAACAATATCGTTCCGCTCACGCGGGCTGAAGCTGAAAAGCTGTTTGGTCCCAACGTGAGTCGTCCATCGCGCGTTACGCCTTTCAAGGTCGTGGCAGCGCAAATGGCCTTGTCCCTGGGTGCTACGCTGGTGTGGTGGCTGTTCTACAAGCCGCCGGGCGCTGCTGCGCTGTCCGCGTTCCTGGGGGGAGCGATCTGCTGGGTGCCGGGCGCGTTGTTCGCGGCACGGCTTAGAACGCTGAGCGGCGCCGAAACAGTCATGAGCTGGATGATCGGCGAAGCGCTCAAAATGGGGACAACGATCGCGATGTTCGTAGCCATCGCCTTCTGGTATCACGACGTACGCTGGGTTCCGCTGCTCGTGACCTACCTCATCGCGCTCAAGACGTACTGGATTGCCTTGGCTTGGCGCTAAGGTAGCAGCAACAAAAGTGGCAGCAAAAAAGTAGCAGCAAAAAATTCAGGCCGGCGCGCAGCGCCGGCAACAGGTGTGCGGATATGACACGGTCCGCACCCGGCGTGTTCCCGCAATACAGAATTGCAGCGGGAACGGCCTGAGACGATTTTCGACAATTTGGGTGGCTTTAACGATATGGCAGCTAGCGAAGGCACGCGCGCAATGGATCCGTCCGAGTACATCGCGCACCACTTGCAGAACTTTTCCACCGCGCACCAGACGTCGATTTTCGACATTCACGTGTGGAATCTGGACACCCTTTTCTGGTCGATCGTTTGCGGTCTGGCCACGATCTTCATCCTGCATCTCGCTGCCCGCAAGGCAACGTCCGGCGTGCCGGGCCGTTTCCAGTGCGCGATCGAAATGCTGGTGGAAATGGTCGAGGATCAATCGAAGTCGATGATCCACGGCACGCGCACCTTCATCGCACCGTTGGCCCTGACCGTGTTCGTCTGGGTCGCGCTGATGAACTCGCTCGACTTTATCCCTGTCGACCTGCCGGGCCACGTGATTGGCTGGCTGGGTCTTTCCGAAGTCATCCCGCATCATCGCATCGTGCCGACCGCCGACCTGAACGGCACGCTCGGCATCGCACTCGGTGTGTTCGCGCTGATGATTTACTACAACTTCAAGATCAAGGGCGCCGGCGGATTCGTGCATGAACTGCTGTCTGCTCCGTTCGGCGCACATCCGTTGCTGTGGATCCCGAACCTTGCACTGAACATCATCGAGTTCGTCGCGAAGACGGTCTCGCTCGGCATGCGGCTGTTCGGCAACATGTACGCGGGCGAACTGTTGTTCCTGCTGATTGCCCTGCTCGGCAGCATCTGGAGCTTCGGCGCGGACACGACGGTGCTTGGCTTCATCGGCCACGTGATCGCCGGCAGCGTGTGGGCAATTTTCCACATCCTGATCGTTCTGCTGCAGGCGTTCATTTTCATGATGCTGACGCTGGTGTACATCGGCCAGGCACACGACACGCACTAACCTGCGCCGTCGACAAAAGATTCATCGTTTTTTAAATCCCAGTTCCAACCAGTTCTAAAAGACTTTTCACAAAGGAGTGATCATGCAAGCTTTCATCGCCAACATCCAGGGTCTGACCGCCATCGGTATCGGCATCATCATCGGCCTGGGTGCAATCGGCGCCTGTATCGGTATCGGCCTGATGGGCGGCAAGTACATCGAAGCATGTGCACGTCAGCCTGAACTGATGAACCCGCTGCAAACCAAGATGTTCCTGCTGGCTGGTCTGATCGATGCGGCGTTCCTGATTGGCGTTGGTGTGGCAATGCTGTTTGCGTTCGCGAACCCGCTGCTGTCGAAGCTGGCAGGCTGAGGTTCCTCGGAAGTTTGCGCCTGAGCTATAACTAGTGAGGGCGCAGGGCGGAACGGGCACTCGGGCGCTGATCGAATACAGAATCGATGAGCGCCTTGCCGTTTCACTTTCCGAACTAGCAACGTTTAAGGAAACACCGTGAATCTCAACGCAACCCTGTTTGCGCAAATGGTCGTGTTCCTGATCCTCGCGTGGTTCACGATGAAGTTCGTGTGGCCGCCGCTGATCAACGCCCTCGACGAGCGCTCGAAGAAGATTGCTGACGGTTTGTCGGCTGCTGAAAAGGGCAAGGCAGAACTCGAAGCCGCTCACAAGCGCGTCGACCAGGAACTCGCTCAGGCACGCAACGACGGTCAGCAACGTATTGCTGACGCAGAAAAGCGCGCTGTGGCAGTCGCTGACGAAATCAAGGCTCAAGCACAAGCTGAAGCCGCTCGCATCATCGCGCAAGCGAAGGCCGACGCGGAACAGCAAGTCGTGAAAGCGCGCGAAACGCTGCGCGGCGAAGTTGCTGCACTCGCCGTGAAGGGCGCTGAACAGATCCTGAAGCGCGAAGTCGACCAGGCAGCTCACGCTGACCTGCTGAATCAACTGAAAGCCGAGCTCTGATCATGGCCGAACTTGCAACCATCGCCCGTCCGTACGCAGAAGCGCTGTTTGGCGTGGCCGAAGCTGGTGACATCGCCGCCTGGTCCACGCTCGTGCAGGAGCTGGCACAGGTTGCGCGTCTGCCCGAAGTGCTGTCGATCGCCTCGAGCCCGAAAGTAAGCCGCGCCCAGGTCAGCGAACTGCTGCTCACCGCGGTCAAGTCGCCGCTCAAGGACAACGCACAAGCGAAGAATCTGGTGCAAATGCTGGTGGACAACCATCGCCTGCAATTGCTGCCGGAAATCGCCGTGCAGTTCGAAGAGTTGAAGAACGCCCGCGAAGGGGCGGCCGATGTGCTGATCGTCAGCGCATTCCCGCTCGAAGGCGCGCAGTTGAATGACCTCGTCGCAAGTCTCGAACGCAAGTTCAAACGCAAGCTGAAGCCGACGATCGAAGTCGACTCGTCGTTGATCGGCGGCGTGCGCGTGACGGTCGGCGACGAAGTGCTCGATACCTCGGTCCGCGCGCGGCTTGCCAGCATGCAGACGGCTCTGACGGCCTGAAGCGCCCAAGGCGCTGAAGCGGCTGGCACGCAACAGAATTGACTATCAGGAGCGAATAATGCAACTCAATCCCTCTGAGATCAGCGAGCTGATCAAGAGCCGGATCCAGGGCCTTGAAGCGAGCGCAGACGTTCGCAACCAGGGCACTGTGATCTCCGTGACCGACGGTATCGTGCGCATCCACGGCCTGTCGGAAGTGATGCAGGGCGAAATGCTCGAATTTCCGGGCAACACCTTCGGTCTCGCACTGAACCTCGAGCGCGACTCGGTCGGCGCCGTGATTCTGGGTGAGTACGAACACATTTCGGAAGGCGACGTCGTCAAGACGACGGGCCGTATTCTGGAAGTGCCGGTGGGTCCGGAACTGCTCGGCCGCGTGGTCGACGCGCTCGGCAACCCGATCGACGGCAAGGGCCCGATCAACGCGAAGAAGACCGACGCAATCGAAAAGATTGCTCCGGGCGTGATCTGGCGTAAGTCGGTTTCGGAACCGGTCCAAACCGGCCTGAAGTCGATCGACGCGATGGTGCCGGTTGGCCGTGGCCAGCGTGAGCTGATCATCGGCGACCGCCAGTGCGGCAAGACCGCAGTCGCAGTCGACACGATCATCAACCAGAAGGGTAAGAACCTTTTCTGTATCTACGTCGCGATCGGCCAGAAGGCTTCGTCGATCATGAACGTGGTGCGCAAGCTGGAAGAAACCGGCGCGCTGGAATACACGATTGTCGTGGCCGCTTCGGCTTCGGAATCGGCTGCCATGCAGTACCTGGCACCATACGCCGGCTGCACGATGGGCGAATACTTCCGCGACCGCGGTCAAGACGCGCTGATCGTTTATGACGACTTGACCAAGCAAGCTTGGGCATACCGTCAGATCTCGCTGCTGCTGCGCCGTCCGCCGGGCCGTGAAGCATACCCGGGTGACGTGTTCTATCTGCACTCCCGTCTCCTGGAGCGTGCGGCTCGCGTGTCGGAAGACTACGTCGAGAAGTTCACGAACGGTGAAGTGAAGGGCAAGAGCGGTTCGCTGACGGCACTGCCGGTCATTGAAACGCAAGCAGGCGACGTGACCGCATTCGTTCCGACGAACGTGATCTCGATTACCGACGGCCAGATCTTCCTGGAAACCGACCTCTTCAACGCAGGTATCCGCCCGGCAATTAACGCCGGCGTGTCGGTGTCGCGCGTCGGTGGTGCGGCTCAAACGAAGGTCGTGAAAAAGCTGTCGGGCGGTATCCGTACCGACCTCGCGCAGTACCGTGAATTGGCTGCGTTCGCGCAGTTCGCGTCGGATCTCGACGAAGCAACCCGCAAGCAGCTGGAACGTGGCCGCCGCGTGACGGAACTGCTGAAGCAGCCGCAATATCAGCCGCTGCAAGTGTGGGAGCTGGCTGTCGCGCTGTTCGCAGCGAACAACGGTTACCTCGACGATCTGGAAGTTTCGCAAGTGCTGCCGTTCGAAAAGGGCCTGCGCGACTACCTGAAGTCGAAGCACGCTGACCTGATCAAGCGCGTCGAAGATACCAAGGAACTCTCGAAGGACGACGAAGGCCTGCTGCACACGGCCCTCAAAGACTTCAAGAAGTCCGGCGCTTATTGATCCGCGAGTGACCCGCAAGGCATAAACGGACCTTGAAGCGGCGCGGGCCGCAGGAAACTGAACCCGTGCTGCTTCGATCGCTTTGCATGGGACCCGAGTAACCGCTAAAGCGGCAACTCGGGCCGACAAGGAGCAAGCAATGGCTGGAATGAAGGAAATTCGCGGCAAGATCAAGAGCGTGCAAAACACGCGCAAGATCACGAAAGCGATGGAGATGGTGGCCGCATCGAAGATGCGCCGCGCTCAAGAGCGTATGCGCGCTGCTCGCCCGTATGCTGACAAGGTCCGCGATATCGCTGCACACATGAGCCGTGCGAACCCGGAGTATCGTCACCCGTTCATGGTGTCGAACGAAGGCGCGAAGACGGCCGGCATCATCCTCGTCACGACCGATAAAGGTTTGTGCGGCGGCATGAACACCAACGTGCTGCGCGCGTCGCTGCAGAAGTTCAAGGAACTGGAAGGCCAGGGCAAGACGATCGAAGCAACTGCGATCGGCACCAAGGGTCTGGGTTTCCTGAACCGTCTGCGCGCCAAGGTGGTGTCGAATGTCGTGCATCTGGGCGACACGCCGCATCTGGAAAAGCTGATCGGCGCGGTGAAGGTGCAGCTCGACCTGTACTCGGAAGGCAAGGTTTCGGCGGTGTACTTGGCGTACACGCGCTTCGTCAATACGATGAAGCAGGAGCCGGTGATCGAGCAACTGCTGCCGCTGTCGGCAGACCAGTTCGAGCGCAAGGAAGAAGACGGCACGACGCCGAGCACGCAGTGGGACTACATCTACGAGCCGGACGCGCAGGCAGTGGTGGACGAACTGCTGGTGCGTTATGTCGAAGCGCTGGTCTATCAGGCCGTCGCGGAAAACATGGCATCGGAACAGTCGGCACGAATGGTCGCAATGAAGGCCGCTTCGGACAACGCGAAGACGGTCATCAACGAACTGCAGCTCGTGTACAACAAGAGCCGTCAGGCCGCGATCACGAAAGAACTGTCGGAAATCGTCGGTGGCGCGGCGGCAGTCTGACCTTAACGGTCAAACACGCCGCTTCGTGTGCGCCTTCGTGGCGCACCCACTTGGGCGGCCCCATCGAAATTGCGCCTTTGCGCGAGTGAAGAATTGAGTATCTAAAGGAAAAGCGATGAGTACTACTGCTTTGGTAGAAGGCAAGATCGTACAGTGCATCGGCGCGGTGATCGACGTGGAATTCCCGCGTGACCACATGCCGAAGATTTACGACGCGCTCATTCTCGAAGGTTCGGAACTGACCCTCGAAGTCCAGCAACAGCTGGGCGACGGCGTCGTCCGTACCATCTGTCTGGGTGCATCGGACGGTCTGCGCCGCGGTACGGTCGTGAAGAATACCGGCAACCCTATCAGCGTGCCGGTCGGCAAGCCGACCCTCGGCCGGATCATGGACGTGCTGGGTCGCCCGATCGACGAAGCCGGCCCGATCAACTCGGACGTGGTTCGTGGCATTCACCAGAAGGCTCCGGCGTTCGACGAACTTTCGCCGTCGACGGAACTGCTCGAAACCGGCATCAAGGTTATCGACCTGATCTGCCCGTTCGCAAAGGGCGGTAAGGTTGGTCTGTTCGGTGGCGCCGGCGTGGGCAAGACCGTGAACATGATGGAACTGATCAACAACATCGCGAAGGAACACGGTGGTTACTCCGTGTTCGCGGGTGTTGGCGAGCGTACCCGTGAAGGGAACGACTTCTATCACGAAATGAAGGACTCGAACGTCCTCGACAAGGTCGCGCTGGTGTACGGCCAGATGAACGAGCCGCCGGGCAACCGTCTGCGCGTCGCGCTGACCGGTCTGACGATGGCTGAGCACTTCCGTGACGAAGGTCTCGACGTGCTGTTCTTCGTGGACAACATCTACCGTTTCACGCTGGCAGGCACGGAAGTGTCGGCACTGCTCGGCCGTATGCCGTCGGCAGTGGGCTATCAGCCGACGCTGGCTGAAGAAATGGGTAAGCTGCAAGAGCGTATTACGTCGACCAAGACCGGCTCGATCACGTCGGTTCAGGCCGTGTACGTCCCTGCTGATGACTTGACCGACCCGTCGCCGGCTACGACTTTCGGCCACTTGGACGCAACCGTTGTGTTGTCGCGTGACATCGCTTCGCTGGGTATCTACCCGGCAGTCGACCCGCTCGATTCGACCTCGCGTCAGATCGACCCGAACGTGATCGGTGAAGAGCACTACTCGATCACGCGCGGCGTGCAGCAAACGCTGCAGCGCTACAAGGAACTGCGCGACATTATCGCGATTCTGGGCATGGACGAACTGGCGCCGGAAGACAAGCTCGCCGTGGCGCGCGCTCGTAAAATCCAGCGTTTCCTGTCGCAGCCGTTCCACGTCGCTGAAGTGTTCACGGGCTCGCCGGGCAAGTACGTGCCGCTGAAGGAGACGATCCGTGGCTTCAAGATGATCGTTGAAGGCGAATGCGACCACCTGCCGGAACAGGCGTTCTACATGGTCGGCACGATCGACGAAGCCTTCGAAAAGGCCAAGAAGATCCAGTAAAGGTCGGGTGTAACGAAGCGGGCGCCGGTCTCGCGCGGAACGGATACCATTAACGTATCGGTTCGCAAAGCCGGCGCCTCTTAATACGCTCAACCCAGCCTTGCATGGGACGAGAGTAAGCGCTAAAGCGTTCGCTCTCGTCAAGCTTTGCAGGGGACCCGAGTAAGCGCTTAAGCGCCAACTCTGGTCGTCACAGGAGTCGACACTTATGGCAACAATCAAGGTAGACGTCGTCAGCGCGGAAGAGCAGATCTTCTCGGGCCAGGCGAAGTTCGTCGCGCTGCCGGGCGAAGCGGGTGAACTCGGCATTCTGCCGGGGCACACGCCGCTCATCACGCGGATTCGTCCGGGTGCGGTGCGAATCGAAGCTGAAAATGGCGAGGAAGAGTTTGTCTTCGTCGCCGGCGGCATTCTCGAAATCCAGCCAGGCGCTGTGACGGTCCTCGCCGACACGGCGATCCGCGGCAAGGATCTCGACGAAGCCAAGGCTGAAGATGCACGCAAGCGCGCGGAAGAAGCGCTGCAGAACACGGGTTCGAACCTCGAATACGCGACCGCGCAAGCGGAATTGGCGTATGCGACGGCTCAGCTCGCTGCGATTCAGCGTCTGCGCAAGCTGCGCGGTCAGCACTAAGCAACACGTATCAGAGAGAAAGCAGCCTTCTTGGCTGCTTTTTTTTGACCTTTAGTTGACGTTTACGGAAAGGTCAGCAGAATTGTGTTCGAGCATCGATGGATGCCACGCTTTAATAGACGGTGATGCGCTGCGGGTAACACTTGATGCCTGACGGACACATGCCGATGGCACAATCGATTTCAAATTCATTTCAATAAGCGAGCTTCAGCTCAGTTCACGGAGACAACACCATGGCAACGCACGTGTCAGGCGAAGGTGCACTCATCGAACCCAAAGACGGACTGTCTTACGTCCGCGGTCCGACCGACATCCCGTTGAGCGACGCGACAGTTGGACAGTTTCTGCGCGATACGGCGGAGCGCTTTCCGGATCGTCCAGCCGTGGTGTTTCGCGAGCAGCGTATTCGCTGGACATGGAAGGAGTTCGCTGAAGAAGTCGACGTGTTGGCGGCCGGTTTGCTCGCGCTCGGCATCGTGAAAGGCGACCGGGTGGGCATCTGGTCGCCGAATCGGGTGGAATGGTTGCTTACCCAGTTTGCGACCGCGCGCATCGGCGCCGTGCTGGTCAATATCAATCCGGCATACCGGCTCGCGGAGCTCGAATATGCGCTGAACAAGGTCGGATGCAAGGCGATCATTGCGGCGGAGCGCTTCAAGACGTCCATGTATCTGGAGATGTTGCAGGAACTCGCGCCCGAACTGGCCACGCAAGCGCCGGGCGAATTACATGCGTCGAGGTTGCCCGAACTGCGCTACGTGATTCGCATGTGCGATACCGAAACGCCGGGTATGTTGAGCTTTTCCGGTGTGATCGAACAAGGTCGAGCGGCGCTGGACGTTCCAAAACTGGACGCCATCGGCGCCACGCTTACGTGCCACGAGCCGATCAACATTCAGTTCACCAGCGGCACGACAGGCAATCCGAAGGGCGCGACGCTCACCCATCGCAACGTGGTCAACAACGCGCGCTACATCGCGATGGCGATGCGGCTGACCGAACAAGATGGCTTATGCATCCCGGTGCCGTTGTATCACTGTTTCGGCATGGTCCTGTCGGTGCTGGCGTGCGTATCGGTCGGCGCCAATATGGTGTTTCCCGGCGAGGGATTCGACCCGGCGGCAACGCTAGCCGCGGTCGCGGAGGAGCAGTGCACCGCGCTGCACGGCGTGCCGACCATGTTCATCGCAGAACTCGATCACCCTGACTTCGCCACCTACGACCTGTCGCGCCTGCGCACCGGCATCATGGCGGGCTCGCCGTGCCCGATCGAGACCATGAAGAAGGTGGTCTCCAGGATGCATCTGGCAGAGATCACCATCGCCTACGGCATGACTGAAACCAGCCCGGTCTCGTTCCAGAGTTCGACCACCGACCCGCTCGACAAGCGCACGACCACAGTGGGCCGCATCCAGCCGCATCTGGAAGTGAAGATCGTCGATCCCCTCGGGAACATCGTGCCAGTGGGCGAAACCGGCGAGCTGTGCACTCGCGGATATTCGGTGATGCAAGGCTACTGGGACGACGAGACGAAGACGCGCGAAAGCATTGTCGACGGCTGGATGCACACCGGCGATCTGGCGACGCTCGATGCTGAAGGCTACTGCAATATCGTCGGGCGCCTGAAGGACATGCTAATTCGCGGTGGCGAGAACATCTACCCGCGCGAGATCGAGGAGTTTCTGTTCCGCCACCCGAAGATTCAGAGCGTGCAGGTGTTCGGCGTGCCCGACTCGAAGTATGGCGAAGAGGTTTGCGCGTGGGTCGTATTGCGCTCGGGCGAGCAGGCTACCGCGGAGGAGATCCAGCAGTTCTGCCAAGGTCAGATCGCGCACTACAAGGTGCCGAAATACATCCGTTTCGTCGACGAACTGCCCATGACGGTGACCGGGAAGGTTCAGAAGTTCATCATGCGCGAACGGATGATTAGCGAATTGAAGCTGCGGGAAGACAAGACAGCGTGACGGTCAATGGCCGGTCCGCGCGCGAAGTAAGGGCGCGACGGACCAGTTATTGAAGAACAGAAAACCAACCGTTTGCCCGGCGCAAGAGTCGCAAAACAGCCGCTAACACCCTCTAAAAAGCGCCTTACTGCACTGCGCAAACGTTTGGCTAGGCGAAAAAAAAGCGGGCCTGGAGCCCGCTAAAAACCACACGCTACGGGGTTAGCGCGAGGAGACCAAAGAAGGAACCGACTGAGACGACGACCCTGCGTCGACTACGGCCCCAGCAGGGATGCCCCTTCACAGGGCTTCGGCATGCGCCGACCGGCAAGTGCATCGTATCCGCTCACACCACGCACCCAGCCACATCCGTGTTGAAACCGTTGAGGGCATTGTGGGCGAATTACCCTATGAGCGCGGTAACAAAGTGTTTCAGGTTGTAACGCCCGCCAGATAAGGCGCTGCGGGACATATTGCCAAAAAGAATTGTTTGAAACGTAATATTTACCGATGACTCGCTCGCAATTTCATACGCATGATTAATGCGATTCGCGAAGCATATTGCGGCGTATTCCGTTCAGTCGATTCCGCATGAAATGGTTGCATGGTCATCTTTTGGGGCGAAGAATCGCCTGTGTTACAGGTCTGCCACCGCGGGAAAAATCTTAGCAAGTCAAACGTCGTGGCTTTGTTGTGTCGCAGCATATCGAAGGATAGACGTTCAACGTGCAGAGGGATGGTTCGTCCGCCGCCGAACCGGGGTAATTGTTCCGCTTTTACTTAACGTCAGCCCGTCACCGTTACATGATTCGACGCGTGAGCGAAATCGGTCAGCATTTTCCGACCGCCGCCCGTTTCACTGTGGGAGCGAAACGCGGGCGGTCGAGGCAAAGCGGCTTGCTACTTCAGCCACTTGTCCGAAATGGCCTGATATTCGCCGGTTGCCCGAGCGAGGTGCAGCCATTGGTCGACATACTCCTGGAATGCCACATCTCCACGCGGCAGCAGCCAGGCCTTTTCTCCGTATTGGAAGGGCTTATCCGGATGCACTGAGCAAAGGCCCGGATTCAGCTTTTGCTGCAGCAGCGTTTCAGACGCGTCGGTCACCATGACATCGGCTTTGCCGGCGAGGATCTGCTTGAAGATCGTCACGTTGTCCGGATAGACGGTCAGATTGGCGTGCGGGAAATACTGCTTCGCGAAGCGCTCGTTGGTGCCGCCCGGGTTGACGATCACGCGAGTAGCAGGCTGGTCGATCTGCGTGACCGTCTGATATTTGGCGACGTCATCGCACCGGACGATCGGCGTTTTGCCGTCGATCATGTACGCCTGCGTAAAAAACGCGCGCTTCTGGCGCTCAAGTGTTGGCGATACACCGCCTACGCCTACGTCGCATTTGGCGACGAAGTCGTTCATCAGGTTTGGCCACGACGTCTTGACGTACTCCGCCTTGACGCCGAGTGATTTGGCGAGCGACTCCGTCATGTCAATATCGATACCTTCGAACTGGCTGTCTGCCTTGTAGAACGAGTAGGGTTTGTAGTCGCCAGTCGTACAGGCGCGCAGTGTGCCGCGGGCGATGATTTCGTCCAGCCGCGAAGGGGCCGCGGCAGCGGCGGTGCTCTGGGCCTGAGCCGCACCCGCGAACATCAAAACCCCGGTTAGCGTGCCGAGCAGCGCGAGTGTCGCCTTGTTCATCGAGTCTCCTTGTTTGTATGTAATCGTGTGGTAAGTCCGTCTGATCATAGCGCGGCAATTCGGGCTTGAACATTGGCCGTTCAGCCAGGTGCAGCGCTGCCGCCGCCCCCTGCAAAAACCCGTCGCCAGCGGGGCGCACAACACTTATTGCCCGCATCAAGCGAGATGTGGCGAGCCCGCTCCGGTAAAATGCCTTTTTGCCCTGAGTCGTACGCAACGTGGCCCATAAACTCCTGAACGACACTTTCCTGCGCGCGCTGCTGCGCCAGCCGACCGACTACACGCCGATCTGGCTGATGCGGCAAGCCGGCCGCTATCTGCCGGAGTACAACGCCACGCGGGGTCGCGCGGGCAGTTTCCTCGGTCTGGCGAAGAACCCGGCATTCGCGACGGAAGTCACACTGCAACCGCTCGAGCGCTATCCGCTCGACGCCGCGATCCTGTTCTCCGACATCCTGACCGTGCCCGACGCCATGGGGCTCGGCCTCGAGTTCGTGACGGGCGAGGGCCCTCAGTTTGCGCGCCCGGTGCGAACAGAAGACGATGTCGCGCGCCTCGCGGTGCCGGACATCGACGCCACGCTGCGCTACGTGACCGACGCGGTGCGCGAAATCCGCACCGCGCTCACAGACGCGCAGGGACGTCAGCGCGTGCCGCTAATCGGTTTTTCGGGCAGTCCGTGGACGCTCGCGTGCTACATGGTGGAAGGCGGCGGTTCGGCGGATTTCCGTACGGTCAAGTCGATGCTGTATGCGCGTCCGGACCTGATGCATCGCATTCTCGACGTCAACGCGCGCTCGGTCGCGGCTTACCTGAACGCGCAGATCGAAGCTGGCGCGCAAGCCGTGATGATTTTCGACACGTGGGGTGGGGCGCTGGCGGACGGCGTGTATCAGCGCTTTTCACTGCACTACATCCAGCAGGTGGTCAGCCAGTTGAAGCGCGACCACGACGGCGAAAAGGTGCCGGTAATCACCTTCACGAAGGGCGGCGGCCTATGGCTCGACGAGATCGCTGAGATCGGCGTGGATGCGGTCGGCCTGGACTGGACCGTGAATCTGAGCAAGGCCCGCGAACGCGTGGGCGGGAAGGTGGCGCTGCAAGGCAATATCGATCCCTCGGTGTTGTTTGCCCCGCCGGCTACGATCCGCATGGAAGCGCGCGCCGTGCTCGACAGCTTCGGCAACCATCCGGGCCACGTGTTCAATCTCGGCCACGGCATTTCGCAGTTCACGCCGCCGGAGAATGTCGCCGAACTGGTGGACGAGGTGCATCGCCATAGCCGGGCTATTCGCAGCGGCGCTCATGCACCGGTATGAGGCCGTAATCGTTACCAATTTTGTTGCAACGCAGCGAACTGGGCTCTCGGCCTAAGGGAAAATTTGCGGTTGGCGGGCCGTCAGATGGCGGTCCTGCGAAAGTCAAGACTTGACTTATGCACATTCATCACGCTGCGGCGCGGTAGAAGCTTTAGTCGCATCGCAACCCTTGCACATTGCAGGCGCATTTGATCTAAGCCTTGTCTGGCAAGGGTTTGACGGCGGCGATACAGAATGTGCGGAAGCCCACAGAAGGCCGCTGCGCCGTGCTTTCGGGGCGTTCCGGGCAAAGTTCTCAACAAAGTTATCCACAGGCACGCGGGCCGATTGCAATTGTTCAGCGGAATCCAAAACTTAGCGCCGAAATTGAAGTTTTACTTTAACTTCGGGGGGAGCGCCGTATGCTCGACGGGCACCACGATGCGGCGTCGTGTCACGCCCGTGCTTCTGATTTCCGCTTACGCGTGAGTGACGTGTTCGTTCGCGTCGCGCTGGATCATCCGCTGCCGACCCTGTTCGACTACCGGTGCGACACGCCCGAGCCGGTCGCGCGGGGCATGCTGGTGAGCGTGCCGTTTGGCAAGCGCGATGTCGTGGGACTCGTCTGCGAAGTGACCACTCACAGTGAGGTCCCGCCCGACCGCCTGCGCGCAGTCAATGGCGTGTGCACGGCGTGCCCGCCCGTCTCGTCGGAATGGTTGAGGTTGGCCGCGTTCGCCGCAGACTACTACCAGCGCGGTCTTGGCGAAGTGGCGTTGCCGGCTTTGCCGCAGGCGTTGCGAGATGCTTCCCGGTGGTCGCGCCTGTTTGCGCCGCAGGAGCGCTACAGCCTCACGCCGGCTGGCCGCGCGTCGCTACCTGACGTACTGCCTGCGCGGGCGAGCGCGTTGCGCAAGCTCGCGCAGACATTGGCCGGGACCGACTTCCTGCTGGCTGCCGACGCTCGCGCGCTGCATCCCAAAGCGATCGCGACGCTCGATGCCTGGCAGGCGGAAGGCTGGGTGGCGCTCGACATCATCGAAGCCGCCGCAGCGCTTGCTATTCCAGCGTCGTCCGACGCGCCCGCGCCCTCGCTGCCGACGCTCACCGACGAGCAGGCCGCCGCAGTCGAAGCGATTCGCGACGCCAACGGCTTCGCGCCGTTCCTGCTGCACGGTGTGACGGGGAGCGGCAAGACCGAGGTCTATTTGCGCGCGTTGGCCGAGATTCTCGCGGCAAAGCCCGACGCTCAGGCGCTGGTTCTCGTGCCCGAAATCAATCTGACGCCGCAATTCGAGTCGGCCTTCCGCGCCCGCTTCGCCGCGCTCGAGGGCACGTCGATCGTCACGCTGCACAGCGGTCTCGCAGAAGGCGAGCGCGCTCGCAACTGGTTCGCCGCTCACACGGGCCGCGCCCGCATCGTACTCGGCACCCGGCTGGCGGTGCTCGCCTCGCTGCCGAACCTCGCGATCATCGTCGTCGATGAAGAGCACGACCCGGCGTACAAGCAGCAGGAAGGCTTGCGCTATTCAGCCCGCGATCTGGCCGTCTATCGCGCCAAGCAACTCGGTTTGCCGGTCGTGCTTGGCTCGGCCACGCCGTCGCTGGAAAGCTGGTGGCAGGCCGATCAGGGGCGCTACAAGCGGCTCACCTTATCGCGCCGCGCGGTCGCCGAGGCCGTGCTGCCTACCGTGAAGCTGATCGATCTGGAAGAAGAGCGGCGGCGCGGGCGGGCTTCCGTGGAAGGGTTGTCGGGGCCGTTGCTTGCCGCGCTGAAAGCGCGGCTCGAACGCGGTGAGCAAAGCCTCGTGTTCCTGAACCGCCGCGGTTATGCGCCGCAACTGGCCTGCGATGCCTGTGGCTGGGTCGCCGGCTGCCCACGTTGCAGCGCGTATGTCGTGTTGCATAAACCCGAGCGCGCGCTACGCTGCCACCACTGCGGCTGGGAAGCGCGCATTCCGCGTTCGTGCCCCGAGTGCGGCAACGTCGACATCGCACCGATGGGCCGTGGCACGCAGCGCGTCGAAGAAACACTGGCGAGCGCGGTGCCCGGCGCCCGGGTGTTACGTATCGATGCCGACAGCACGCGCCGCAAAGGCAGCGCACAGGCGCTGTTCTCCGACGTGCACGCGGGCGAGGTCGACATCCTCGTCGGCACACAGATGATCGCCAAGGGGCATGACTTCCAGCGCGTGTCGCTGGTCGGCGTGCTGAACGCCGACACCGCGCTCTTTTCCCACGACTTCCGCGCGAGCGAGCGGCTTTTCGCACAACTGATGCAGGTAAGCGGCCGGGCGGGCCGCGCGGGTTTGCCCGGCGAAGTGCTGGTGCAAACGCGCTATCCGCGCCACGCGCTCTACCACGCGCTGGGCCGCCACGACTATGTCGGCTTTGCCAACTCCACGCTGGCCGAGCGGCGCGATGCGCACTTGCCGCCGTTCGTCTATCAGGCGTTGCTGCGGGCCGAAGGCCGCACGCTCGAGGCCGCGCTGGCCTTTCTGCAGCAGGCGGCGGCCGCACTGGCCGGTATTCCCGCTGCAGAACGCGTGACCGTGTATGACGCGGTGCCGCTCACTATCGTCAAGGTGATGCACGTGCATCGCGCACAGTTGCTGATCGAGAGCGCGTCGCGTGGCGCGTTGCACGCCACCTTGCGCGCCTGGCAGCCGCTGCTGCGCGGCATGAAGGGCGTGCTGCGCTGGAATCTCGAAGTCGATCCGCTCGACATTTGAGGCACGTCGCCAGCACGGCGGCGCCGTTACTCCTTTCGGTCATATTCATAGAGCGAATGGTCGTTTCGTTTTGCGACTCCGCTCGCCTATATTTCGCCGAACCGGCGCACATTCAGGCAAAACTCCAACATTCCGGCGCCGACGCACCTCAACTTCTCTCGGGGCATGGCGATGAGCGATACCAATCAAACGCTACCAACGGGCGCCGCTCCGGCGAACCGGCAAAGCACGCACGGCGGTGGACTTTTTTCGACCGAAGACTGGTGGGCGGTCTGGGTCGGGCTGCTGGTGGTCGTGATTGCGTGGGCGCTGTTCGCGTCCGGCAGCAGCATCAAGTGGCTCGCGGTCGCGCCGGCTAAATGGTCGAGCGTCGCGCAGGCCGTGCAGGACGCCGGCAAGCATGTGCCGAACTATGCCGCGCTGTTCGTCGTGTTCGCGCTCCTGTTCGGCGTGAGCCTCGCAGCGCTCAAGCAGCGGGTCGGCGCTTTCCTCGGCTCATTCCTGATCCTGTTCATCGCATCGGCGCTGATTTTTACGCTGGGCGCGTGGGTCAACGCGTCGAAGTACAACCTCGAACCACCGCTCGTCGCACTGGCGCTGGGCCTGTTGATCTCGAACGTGTTCACGCTGCCCGAGTGGTTTTCGGCGGGCTTGCGCGTCGAGTTTTATATCAAGGTCGGTATCGTGCTGCTCGGCGCGACATTGCCGTTCACGCTGTTGGTGTGGGCGGGGCCGGTGGCGGTCGGGCAGGCGAGCATCGTCTCGCTCGTCACGTTCTTCGTGATCTTTTTTGCTGCGACGGCGTTTGGCCTCGACCGGCGTTTTGCGGCCGTGCTCGGCGTCGGCGGCGCGGTGTGCGGCGTCTCCGCGGCGATCGCGATTGCCGGCGCGGTGCGGGCCAAGCGCGAACAGGCTTCGGTGGCGATCACGCTGGTGGTGCTGTGGGCGATCGTGATGATCTTCGTGTTGCCGTTCGCGTCCCGCTCGCTCGGATTGTCAACCGCGGTCGCCGGCGCATGGATCGGCACGTCCGAATTCGCCGACGCCGCCGGGATCGCGGCCGCGCAAGCTTATGGCGACCTCGCCAAACACGCGGGTGGAGCGATCGCGGGTGCGCCGGAGGCGTCGCTACAGGCGTTCACGCTGATGAAAGTGGTCGGCCGAGATATCTGGATCGGTATCTGGGCGTTCGTGCTCGCAATCGTCGCGAGCACGCGCTGGGAGTCGCAAGATAGCGGCGTCAAAGCCAAACCCAACGCCGGCGAGATCTGGGCGCGCTTTCCGAAGTTCGTGATCGGCTTCGTGATTGCGTCGGCACTGGTGACGTGGGTCGCCAGCCACTACTCGCTGGCCGATTACCGCAAGGTCGTGACGCCCGAATTCGTCGCCCCGATCACCGCGTTGCGCACATGGGCGTTCACCTTCTGTTTCCTGAGCATTGGGTTGACCACGCGCCTGCGTTCGCTGAGCGCCACTGGCCTGAAGCCGTTCCTGGCCTTTACGGTAGGCGTGGTGGTCAATATCGCCATCGGCTACGCGCTGTCCGCGCACGTGTTCGCACCGTACTGGAATAGCTTGGGGCAGGGCTCGTGACGAGCGGCGCGCTTCGCATCCCCGGCACGGCGGACGCACGCGACGATGCGTGCGCGCCGTGCTGCGCCAGCTGCTGGTATCGTGCCGAGAGTCGGGAATCGCTGGAGCAGAGCATGCCGGGTCTCGCGGTGTTGGGTTCGGCATTTGGCGCGAGCGTGGCGGACAGCCGGCTTTGCCGGCTGCACGACCAACTCGTTTCGCCCGCCGACGCCTGTCCTCGGTTCGAGCCGATTTTGCGGCACTGATACCGCCTGCGCTTTGCTGCGGCACCAAGCCGGGTGTTACCCGCGGCTTCCCGCCGTGCAGGCCGGAAGCCGGTGTCGCTCACCCCGGCATGCCACGCCAGGCATCCCTATTCAATCGTTCAGCGCGGCCCGCGGATCGCCCGCCGATGCGCGTGAAGCCGCGGGTGTTCGTTCCTGCGCGGGTTCCCGCCTGCCCGGGCCACTTGTCGCACCGCGGATGAACAACACCGCGCAAGTCGCGCACATTGCCCAGATGCCCAGTACCACCAGCCATTTTTCCATTTCGCCTGTCCTCTAAAACCCCGTACCGTTTTTTTTGTGCGTGCCCCCAGGGAGGCCGCGCGCCGCTATGTTCCGTATAACGGCGCGCCGACCCGTTCTGATAAGGGTAAATGCAAAAAGAATCACGCCAGGGAAAGTACCGATCGCAACCGCCGTCGCCCCGCGCGGCGCCATCGCGCGCAAACCCCCGTCACATAAGGCTCACGACAGGGTGCAACCGCGCGCCTGAGATGGTTGCACCTTTTTATTGGGAGGCGTACGATTCGCCCAACTTTTAGTCTTTTTGCCAGCGCATTCGTCTGGTCTCCGAAGAAGGAAACATGGCTAGCACCACCCTTGGCGTTAAGGTCGACGACCTCCTGCGTTCCCGGCTGAAAGATGCCGCCACTCGTCTCGAACGCACTCCGCACTGGCTCATCAAGCAGGCCATCTTCGCGTACCTCGAAAAGATCGAGCACGGTCAACTGCCGCCCGAACTGTCGGGCGTGGCGGGCTCGGCCGATCTGACCGACGGCTCTGCGGTCGAGCACGAGGAAGACGGTGCATCGCACCCGTTCCTCGATTTCGCGCAGAACGTGCAACCGCAGTCGGTGCTGCGCGCCGCGATCACGGCGGCGTACCGTCGTCCGGAACCGGAATGCCTGCCGTTCCTGCTCGGTCAGGCGCGTTTGCCGGCCAACCTCGCGGGCGACGTGCAGGCCATGGCCGGCAAGCTCGTGGAAACGCTGCGCAGCAAGAGCAAGGGCGGTGGCGTCGAAGGTCTGATCCACGAGTTCTCGCTGTCGAGCCAGGAAGGCGTGGCGCTGATGTGTCTCGCCGAAGCGCTGCTGCGTATTCCCGATCGCGCCACGCGCGACGCGCTGATCCGCGACAAGATCAGCAAGGGCGACTGGAAATCGCACATGGGCCAGGCGCCGTCGATGTTCGTCAATGCCGCGACCTGGGGCCTGATGATCACCGGCAAGCTGGTGACGACCAATAGCGAAACGAGCCTCTCGTCGGCGCTCACGCGTTTGATCGGCAAGGGCGGCGAACCGCTGATCCGCAAGGGCGTGGACATGGCGATGCGCCTGATGGGCGAGCAGTTCGTCACGGGCGAGAACATCTCCGAGGCGCTCGCCAACAGCCGCAAATACGAAGCACGCGGCTTCCGCTACTCGTACGACATGCTCGGCGAAGCGGCCACCACCGAAGCCGACGCGCAGCGCTACTACGCGTCGTACGAACAGGCGATCCACGCGATCGGCAAGGCCGCCGGCGGACGTGGCATCTACGAAGGCCCGGGTATCTCGATCAAGCTCTCCGCGCTGCACGCACGGTACTCGCGTTCGCAGCAGGAACGCACGATGAGCGAACTGCTGCCGCGCGTGCGCTCGCTCGCGATCCTCGCGCGCCGCTACGACATCGGCCTGAACATCGACGCGGAAGAAGCCGACCGCCTCGAAATCTCGCTCGATCTGCTCGAAGCGCTGTGCTTCGATCCGGAGCTGGCCGGCTGGAACGGCATCGGCTTCGTGGTGCAGGCGTATCAGAAGCGCTGCCCGTTCGTGATCGAATACCTGATCGATCTGGCGCGCCGCAGCCGTCACCGCATCATGGTGCGCCTCGTGAAGGGCGCGTACTGGGACACCGAAATCAAGCGCGCGCAAGTGGACGGCCTCGAAGGCTATCCGGTCTACACGCGCAAGATCTACACGGACGTGTCGTACCTCGCCTGCGCGAAGAAGCTGCTCAGCGCGCCCGACGCGGTCTATCCGCAGTTCGCCACGCACAACGCGCACACGCTGTCGGCGATCTATCACCTCGCGGGCAACAACTACTATCCCGGCCAGTACGAGTTCCAGTGCCTGCACGGCATGGGCGAACCGCTGTATGAAGAAGTCACCGGCCGTGACAAGCTGAACCGTCCGTGCCGTGTGTACGCGCCGGTCGGCACGCACGAAACGCTGCTCGCTTATCTCGTGCGCCGTCTGCTGGAAAACGGCGCGAACACGTCGTTCGTGAATCGTATTGCCGACGAAACCGTCGCGATCAAGGACCTGATCGCCGACCCGGTCGACGAAGCCTCGAAGATCGTCCCGCTCGGCGCGCCGCACGCGAAGATTCCGCTGCCGCGACATCTGTACGGTTCGGAGCGCCTCAACTCGATGGGTCTCGACCTGTCGAACGAGCATCGTCTGGCGTCGCTGTCGTCGGCGTTGCTGGCGAGCGCGCATCATCCGTGGCGCGCCGCGCCGATGCTCGAAGACAACGAGATCGCCGTGGGCCTCGCGCGCGACGTGCGCAATCCGGCCGATCATCGCGACCTCGTCGGCACGGTCGTCGAAGCAACGGCGGAGCACGTGAGCGCCGCTTTGGCTCACGCAGTCGCCGCGGCGCCGATCTGGCAAGCCACGCCGGTCGATGCACGGGCCGATTGCCTCGCACGTGCAGCCGATCTGCTCGAAGCGCAGATGCATACGCTGATGGGCCTCGTGGTGCGTGAAGCCGGCAAGTCGCTGGCCAACGCTGTCGCGGAGATCCGCGAAGCGATCGACTTCCTGCGTTATTACTCCACGCAGATTCGCGACGAGTTCTCCAACGACACGCATCGTCCGCTCGGTCCGGTGGTGTGTATCAGCCCGTGGAACTTCCCGCTGGCGATTTTCATGGGCCAGGTGGCCGCTGCGCTTGCAGCCGGCAACACCGTGCTCGCGAAGCCGGCTGAACAGACGCCGCTGATCGCCGCGCAAGCCGTGCGTATTCTGCGTGAAGCTGGCGTGCCGGCTGGCGCGGTGCAACTGCTGCCGGGCAACGGCGAAACGGTCGGCGCCGCGTTGGTGGCCGATCCGCGTACCCGCGCCGTGATGTTCACCGGCTCGACCGAAGTCGCGCGTCTGATCAACAAGACGCTGTCGAGCCGACTCGATCCGGACGGCAAGCCGATTCCGCTGATCGCCGAAACGGGCGGCCAGAACGCGATGATCGTCGACTCGTCGGCGCTCGCCGAACAGGTGGTGGCGGACGTGCTGCAATCGTCGTTCGACTCCGCAGGTCAACGGTGTTCCGCGTTGCGCGTTCTTTGTCTGCAGGACGATGTTGCGGACCGCACGCTGGAGATGCTGACCGGCGCAATGCGCGAACTGGCCGTGGGCAATCCGGACCGCCTGTCGATCGACGTCGGCCCGGTGATCGACCTCGACGCGAAGCGCGGTATCGACGCGCACGTCGCGGCGATGCGCGAGAAGGGCCGCAAGGTCGAGCAACTGCCGATGCCGGACGGTTGCGCGCAAGGCACCTTCGTGCCGCCGACGCTGATCGAGCTCGACAGCATCGACGAATTGAAGCGTGAGGTGTTCGGTCCGGTGCTGCACGTGGTGCGTTACCGCCGCAGCCAGCTGGATAAACTGCTCGAGCAGATCCGCGCGACCGGTTACGGCCTGACGCTCGGCATTCATACTCGGATCGACGAAACGATCGCGCATGTGATCAGCCGCGCGCACGTGGGCAACATCTACGTGAACCGCAACGTGATCGGCGCGGTGGTCGGCGTGCAGCCGTTCGGCGGCGAAGGTCTGTCGGGCACGGGGCCGAAAGCGGGCGGCGCGCTGTATCTGCAGCGCCTCCTCGCCACGCGTCCGGCCGGTTTGCCGAAGTCGCTCGCACAGGCGTTGATCGTGGATGTACCACGCGCTGCCGAAAACGGCGACAATCCGTCCGCTGCGTTGACGGCTTACCGCGACTGGCTGATTACCGAACGCGAGCCGCAACTGGCCGCGCGCTGCGACGGCTATCTGTCGCATGTGCCGGCGGGCGCCACGGCGGTATTGTCGGGACCGACCGGCGAGCGCAATACGTACACGCTCGGCGCGCGCGGCACGGTGCTGTGTGTCGCGTCGACGGCAAGCGGTGCGCGCGTGCAGTTCGCCGCGGCGCTGGCTACGGGAAATCGCGCGTTGTTCGAAGGCGCGGCTGGGGAACAATTGGTGTCGCAGTTGCCCGCCTCGCTGAAGTTGCATGCAAGCGTGAAGAAGAGCGCGGATACGCCGTTCGACGCCGTGCTGTTCGAAGGCGATAGCGACGAACTGCTGGCGCTGGTGAAGGAAGTCGCGAAGCGTGCGGGGCCGATCGTGTCGGTGCAGGGCGTCGCGTCTCGCGCGCTGGAAAGCGGCGATGAGGACTACGCGCTCGAGCGTCTGTTGACGGAACGCTCGGTCAGCGTGAATACGGCAGCCGCCGGCGGTAATGCGAATTTGATGACGATCGGTTGAGCGAACCTCTCTGATCACTCAATAAAACGGAAGCGGTACGGCGACCCCGAAACCGCTCCATCCACACCTGGTACCAAGGAGAAGCTATGCAACACAAGATGAAACAGCTGGCAGGCGCTGCACTGGTTGCGGCGATGTCGCTGGCGGGGACGGCCAACGCTCAATCGACGGAAGACGTGAAGGTCGGCTTTGCCGGCCCGATGACTGGCGCGCAGGCGCACTACGGCAAGGACTTCCAGAACGGCATTACGCTGGCAGTGGAAGACATGAACGCGACCAAGCCGGTGATCGGCGGCAAGCAAGTTCGCTTCGTGCTGGACTCGGCCGACGACCAGGCCGACCCGCGTACGGGTACGACCGTTGCGCAAAAGCTGGTGGATGACGGCATCAAGGGCATGCTCGGCCACTTCAACTCGGGTACCACGATCCCGGCTTCGCGCATTTACGCGAACGCGGGCATCCCCGAAATCGCAATGGCGACGGCGCCTGAATATACGCAACAAGGTTTCAAGACCACGTTCCGTATGATGACGTCCGACACGCAGCAAGGTTCGGTCGCCGGCACGTTCGCGGTGAAGACCTTGGGCATGAAAAAGATCGTGATCGTCGACGACCGCACGGCCTACGGCCAGGGGCTGGCCGATCAGTTCGAAAAGGCGGCGAAGGCAGCGGGCGGCCAGATCGTCGATCGTGAATACACGAACGACAAGGCAGTCGACTTCAAGTCGATCCTGACCAAGCTGAAGGCTGTTCAACCGGACCTGATCTATTACGGCGGCGCGGATTCGCAAGCGGCACCGATGGTCAAGCAGATGAAGGCACTGGGCATCAAGGCGCCGCTGATGGGCGGCGAAATGGTCCACACGCCGACGTTCATCCAGATCGCGGGTGACGCGGCGAACGGCACGGTGGCTTCGCTGGCCGGCCTGCCGCTGGAAGAAATGCCGGGCGGCAAGGACTACGTCGCGAAGTACAAGAAGCGTTTCAACGAAGACGTGCAAACGTACTCGCCGTACGCTTACGACGGCGCAATGGCCATGTTCGACGCAATGAAGAAGGCGAACTCGACCGATCCGGCCAAGTATCTGCCGATGCTCGCGAAGACCTCGATGCCGGCAGTGACGTCGTCGAACCTCGCGTACGACAGCAAGGGCGACCTGAAGAACGGCGGCATCACGCTGTACAAGGTTGTCGACGGCAAGTGGACGACGCTGCAAAGCGTGGGTGGGAAGTAAGCCGCTGCCTGGTTTGATGCTGTGAAGGAAACCCCGCTTCGGCGGGGTTTTTTTTGGCCGGACGATTCGTCAAGCTTGCTGATACCCGCCTGCCTGGCCTTCTCCCGAAAAAGAATTGGTCGACAATTTCCCGGCAGTGGCGAGCGATCTCCATTGTGTTTTAAATACGAGAGTTATCGTATAATGGGAGGTGAGATTGTCAGTATCAAACAAGTACAAACAAGTACAAACAGGTGAAACGAGCGGTTATTGCAGCGCTCCAATCGGGCCGGTTCCAGCACGAAGGAAGGTCCGACATTAACGTAAAAAATCTTCTGGCGACGGGGCAGGTGACCGCCGAGTTCGTCGAGGTCCTCGTTGCCCGAAGCAATGGCACGCAATACAGCGCGTCGCCGCACCATCGCGTTGACTCAATCGATGTGCATGTGATCGCGACGGGCGGCTGGTACGTGAAGTTTTACTTTGTGAGCGATCCAGACACCGTGTTCATTAGCGTGCATCAGTGAGTAAAGCCATGAAGATAAAACTGTACGAAGAGGGTGAGAAAAGCAAGGCGGTCTGCGACCACTGCGGACAACTCGTGAGCACAACATTTGCGCGGCGCGACGTACCGTTTAGCGATGGCAAAGGTGAGGTGAAGAATATTCTCGCGGCAGTGTGCGACGTGTGCGGTGAAGTAGCGGCTGTTCCCGCGCAATCGACGCCGGCCATTCGAGAAGCGCGCCGCAAAGAGGTCAAGCCGATCGAGGCGCAACTGCCGGCGATTTATCTGGATGTGCTCGACCTTGCCGCGTTTATCGTCGACAGCACGAGCTCAACCGAATTTCGCAAGGTGTTAATGATCCTTTACCTGCATCGGTTTGCATCCGGCGAGTTCCCACGTGCCAGGCTGATCAAGGCGCATCGCGCGACGTCTGAACGTTTCAAGGAGCGCCGTGGCGCGGCACGTCGTCGGCTTTCCATGAAAGTGACGCCGCGTATTGTCGAGGGTATGAAGACTTTGATGCACGACACGACATTGAGTCAGACGGAAGTCATCAAATCGGTGATCTATCAGATTCACGCGGACGTCGTTGAGTCGCGCAAGCCTGAGCTGATGAGAGAACTCGGCGCGCTGTCAGTGGTCTATGCGTAGCTGCTGCGCGCCTACAGCACGATGAGGCCAGCGGCTTACTGAGGGTGTCCAGGAAGGGTGAGTTCGCGCTCACCCTCACCCTTAAGCCAGATTCCCGTCAGTAACTAGCGAGCGCTTACGTCGATTCCCCCCGCAACTTCCTCCCCTGCTCGCGAATCTGCTCCAGCGTCGCCCCCGGCGTGCTCGCTTCCTGCGGCATAAGAATTTCGATCACCGCGGCGCGCTTCACCTCCATCGCACGCATCAGCGCAGGCAGAAAATCTTCAGTCCGCTCCACCGTCTCGCCATGCGCGCCGAACGAGCGAGCGAACGCCGCGAAATCCGGATTGGTGAGTCCGGTGCCGTGCACGCGATTCGGATAATGCCGCTCCTGATGCATCCGGATCGTGCCGAACTGGCTGTTATTCACCACGATGAAAAGCACGTGCAGGTCGTACTGCATCGCCGTCGCGAGTTCTTGCGCGGACATCATGAAGCAGCCGTCGCCAGCCAGCGCGACGACAGCGCGTTGCGGATACATCGACTTCGCCGCGATCGCCGCCGGCACGCCATAACCCATCGCGCCGCTCGTCGGCGCGAGTTGCGAACGAAAATGGCGATACGAGAAGTGCCGATGCAGCCACGTCGCGTAATTACCCGCACCATTGGTGAGAATCGCGTCGTCCGGTAGATGCGCGCGCAACTGCTGGATCACTTCGCCCATCTGCACGTCGCCGGGAATCTGGCGCGGTTTGCGCCAGTCGAGATACGCCTGATGCGCCTCGCTCGCGGCGCCGGACCAGGCAAGTTGCTCGGACGAAGGCTCCAACTCCGCAAGCATTGCCGCCAGCTCTGGCATGCCGGAGACGATCGGCAGATCCGCCGCATACACGCGTCCCAACTCCTCCGCGCCTTGATGCACATGCACGAGCGTCTGCTTCGTTTTTGGAATGTCGAGCAGCGTGTAGCCGTTGGTCGTCGCTTCGCCTAAACGAGGTCCGATCGCGAGCAATACGTCGGCGTCGCGGATACGTTGCGCGAGCGCAGGATTGATGCCGAGGCCGACATCGCCGGCATAGTTGGGATGCTCGTTGTCGAGCGTGTCCTGATAGCGGAACGCGAGGCCGACCGGCAGTTGCCAATTCTCGACGAAGCGTTGAAAGTCCGCGCACGCAGCAGGCGTCCAGCCGCTGCCGCCCGCGATCACCATCGGCCGTTGTGCGCCTTCGAGCAACGCGCGCAATTTCTCGATCTGCGCCGCCGAAGGTGACGCCGCGACGCGTTGATACGCCGGCGCCCCTGCTACGGCGTCGCATGCGTCGCTCAACACGTCTTCCGGCAGCGACAATACGACGGGACCAGGCCGTCCGGACGTCGCTGTGTGAAACGCATGGCTCAGATACTCGGGAATGCGTTTGGGATCGTCGATTTGCGCAACCCATTTCGCCATCTGACCGAACATGCGCCGATAGTCGATCTCCTGAAACGCCTCGCGGTCGAGATGCTCGCGTGCGCATTGGCCGATCAGCAGGATCATCGGCGTGGAATCCTGAAACGCGGTGTGCACGCCGATCGACGCGTGCGTGGCGCCCGGCCCGCGCGTGACCAGCGCGACGCCGGGCCGGCCGGTCAATTTGCCGACGGCTTCGGCCATATTCGCCGCGGCCGCTTCGTGACGGCACACGATGGTCTGGATCTGTTCGGTTTCGTCGTGCAGCGAATCCAGCACGGCGAGAAAACTTTCACCGGGCACACAGAAAACACGTTCGACACCGTGCGTCAGCAAAGCATCGACGACAAGACGCGCGCCGGTGGTTTGAGCGGCGGAGGAACCGGAAACTGAAACGGGAGCATTCGGCTGCGACATTGCGATGAAGCCTCCAGGCAGTGCATGAGTGCGATGTGAGAATGCAAGCATCGACCGGACGCTGGCCGATGTGGCGCTTCGACAGCTTACGCCGCCAGCGCCTGCGCTGTCACGGCGCAGCGCAACCGTAGCGCTCGCGCATGGCGCGCCGCGCAAATGAAAACGCGGGCCCGAGAGCCCGCGTGATTGCCGTCATGCGCCATGAAGCGCGGAACTCAACACTCGACGATATTCACCGCCAGGCCGCCGCGCGACGTTTCCTTGTACTTGGTCTTCATATCCGCGCCGGTTTCGCGCATGGTCTTGATCACCGAATCGAGCGACACATAGTGGCTGCCGTCGCCGCGCAACGCCATGCGCGCCGCATTGACTGCTTTCACCGATGCCATCGCGTTGCGCTCGATACATGGAATCTGCACCATGCCGCCAACCGGATCGCACGTCAGGCCGAGGTTGTGTTCCATGCCGATTTCCGCGGCGTTCTCGACCTGCCGGGGCGTGCCGCCCATGACCGCGGCGAGTGCGCCCGCCGCCATCGAACAGGCCACGCCCACTTCACCCTGGCAACCCACTTCGGCGCCGGAAATCGACGCGTTCAGCTTGTACAGAATGCCGATCGCCGCAGCGGTCATCAGGAAGTCGATCACGCCTTGCTGATTCGAGCCGGGCATGAAGCGCGTGTAGTAATGCAGCACTGCCGGGATGATGCCGGCCGCGCCGTTGGTCGGCGCGGTGACCACGCGTCCGCCAGCAGCGTTTTCTTCGTTGACGGCGATCGCATAGAGATTGATCCAGTCGACCATGGAAAGCGGATCGCGCAGCGCCAGTTCAGGATTGCCCGACAGCGCACGATACAGCTGCGGCGCACGGCGCTTCACCTGAAACGGGCCGGGCAAGTTACCGTCGGCGTCCGGATTGTTGATGCCACAACCGCGTGCGACGCACGCTTGCATCACGTCCCAGATCTTCAGCAGGCCGGTGCGCGTTTCTTCTTCCGTATGCCAGACGCGCTCGTTTTCCCACATTAACTGAGCGATGCTTTTGCCAGTCGATTCGCACAGCGCAAGCAACTCGTTGCCGCTGCGAAACGAGTGCGGCAATTGATCGACGGCGCTCAGCACTTTCGTGTTCGGCGCACCCGCCGTCACCACGAAACCGCCGCCCACCGACAGATAGGTCGACTCGCGCAACGTCTCACCCTGCGCATCGTAAGCGCGCAGCTTGAGACCGTTCGGATGCTCGGGCAGCGCCTGGCGATAAAACGCAATCTGATCTTTCTGCACGAACGGCACCTCGTGCGTGCCGAGCAGCGCCAGTTTGCGGGACACGCGCACGTTGTCGAGCCGCTCGGCGATCGTGTCCGGGTTCACGGTGTCGGGCGCATCGCCCATCAGGCCGAGCATTACGCCGCGATCGGTGCCGTGCCCCTTGCCTGTCGCGCCGAGCGAGCCATACAGCTCCGCCTTCACCGATGCGGTCGCAGCAAGCAGCCCATCGCGTTCAAGCCCTTGAGCGAACATCAGCGCCGCGCGCATCGGCCCGACCGTATGCGAACTGGACGGACCAATGCCGATTTTGAAGAGATCGAACACGCTGACTGCCATTTACTGCTCCCTGCTGATAGATGGTTGGTTCATCGCGCCGGCAGCGGCAAACACACGGCGAGCCAGGCAGGCGGCGTGGGTGCGAGCTGTAGCGCGATCGGCGTATAGCGCCCGTCGAGGCGTGCCGCCAGGTGGAACAGTTCGGTCGCGTTCTTCGGGTCCCACTGACCCGAATAGCCGGGCAAGCCGGCTTCGCGACGTTTTGCATCGAACGGAACGCTCGAATGCACGAATTCTTCGTGGGTCTTGTTGCCGGCCGCGTATGGCGCGAGCCAGTTCAGCGCGGCTTCCAGCGAAGCGCCGTCCGTGCCCTTCTCCGGCAGCCAGTTGCGGTTATGGCGGCGCGCGGCGAGTGCGGCGGTCACGAGCGGCTGCAGATCGTAGGTGACGTAATGCAGCGCGTCGCGCTCGCTGAAATCGACCGTCGAACCATCCGGTTCGATGTTGTCGCCGATATGCTCGACGAACAACCGCTGGGCCGCGTTGATCATCTTGCGGTTATCGAGCGTGAATGCGGCCATGGCGATCAGTTTGACCCGATGGCTCTGCCAGTTGTTTTTGTACGTGCCTTTGAGCGGCCGCGGCTGCGCGTCGACTTGCCCGATATAGCCGGTCGCGAGTTTCGTGAGAAACGCCATCGACGCATTGCGCGTTTTCACCGGCAACGCGCTCGCCGTCATGTCGTACGCGAGAATCAGCCCTTCGAAGCGGGTTTCGTCGATGGGATTGAAGCTCGGTTGGTACGTCGTGACCCACGCGAACAACAGACGGTCGACGAGCTTCAGATACCGGTCGTCGCTGGTGGCGCGCCAGGCGAGCGCGGCGTCGCGCATCAGATCGAGATCCTGCTCCGCTTCGACGCTCTGGTCGTAAATGCCTTCGTGCGGCAGCGTGCCTTCGGTATGCAGTTTCGCCAGCGCATGCGGCTGGTCGTTCAGATGGGCCTGCACGTTGCTCACCAGCGCTTTCACGCCGGGATCGGCGTTCGTGCGTTCACTGGTTTGCAACGCGGGCGCCGCACAGAAATTCATCGCGGCCTGCGCTTGCGCCAGCGGCAGCAGCACGGCCGCGCCTGCCAGCAACAGTGTGCAGGTTTGCCGCCACGTGGGGGCTCGCCCTGGTTCGGTCCGGCTTTGCATCGATCGCACCTTTCGCGCCATGCGAAACTCCTCGTTTGGCTGATTCGGTGTGTGATGTTAGCCGTTTGCGGCCAGGAGCGACAGAGAACTCAGGAGAGAACCGCACAGCGCCCTGCCGCCTCTTTTCGAGACAGCGGGCGCTGCGCGGCAGCGGTCCGCTTACTCGTAGTCGGCGATCGGCACGCAGGAGCAGAACAGATTGCGGTCGCCGTACACGTTGTCCGCGCGGCCGACCGGCGGCCAATACTTCTTCGCGATCAGCGTGGGCAGCGGATACGCGGCGGTTTCGCGCGCATACGCGTGCTTCCAGTCATTCGCGATGACCACCGCCGCCGTGTGCGGCGCGTGCTTGAGCGGATTGTCCTCGCGGTCCGAGCGGCCATCTTCGACCGCGCGGATTTCCTCGCGGATCGCGATCATCGCTTCGATGAAACGGTCGAGTTCTTCCTTCGATTCCGATTCGGTCGGCTCGACCATCAGCGTGCCCGGCACCGGGAAGCTCATGGTCGGCGCATGGAAGCCGTAGTCGGCGAGACGCTTGGCGACGTCGTCGACGGTGATGCCGCTGGTTTCCTTGATCGGACGCAGATCGAGAATGCACTCGTGCGCGACCAGTCCGCCCGGGCCCGAATACAGCACCGGATAGTGCGGCGCGAGTTTCTTCGCGACGTAGTTCGCGTTGAGGATCGCGGTTTCGGTCGCGGCGGTGAGGTTCTTCGCGCCCATCATCGCGATATACATCCACGAGATCGGCAGGATCGACGCCGAGCCGTACGGTGCGCCGGACACTGCGCCAATGCCGTTCGGCGCGCGTTCATAGCCCGACGAGATCTGGTTCGGCAGGAACTGCGCGAGGTGCGCGCCGACCGCGACAGGACCGACGCCAGGTCCGCCGCCGCCGTGCGGAATGCAGAACGTCTTGTGCAGGTTCAGGTGCGACACGTCGCCGCCGAACTGGCCAGGGGCGGTGAGGCCGACCATGGCGTTCATGTTCGCGCCGTCCACATAGACCTGGCCGCCGTGCGCGTGCACGATCTCGCAGATTTCACGCACGTTCTGCTCGAACACGCCGTGCGTGGACGGGTACGTGATCATGATCGCCGCGAGTTTGTCAGCGTGCTGATCGGCCTTCTTCTTCAGGTCTTCGATATCGACGTTGCCTTGCGCGTCGCAGGCAACCACGACTACCTGCATGCCGGCCATCTGTGCCGACGCGGGGTTGGTGCCGTGCGCCGAAGCGGGAATCAGGCAGACATTACGATGCGCTTCGCCGCGCGACGCATGGTAAGCGTGGATGATCAACAGGCCCGCGTACTCACCTTGCGAGCCGGCGTTCGGCTGCAGCGACACGGCGGCGTATCCGGTGGCGGCGACCAGCATTTCTTCGAGCTGATCGATCATTTCGCGGTAGCCGACGGTTTGCTCCGCCGGTGCGAACGGATGGATCTGGCCGAATTCCGGCCACGTGACCGGCAGCATTTCCGAGGTCGCGTTCAGCTTCATCGTGCACGAACCGAGCGGGATCATCGAGCGGTCGAGCGCGAGGTCCTTGTCGGACAGGCTGCGCAGATAGCGCAGCATTTCCGTTTCCGAATGATGACGGTTGAACACGTGGTGCGTGAGGTACGCGCTGGTGCGTTCGAGCGCGGCCGGCACGGATGCGGTGTTCGATGCGGCCAGTTTTGCGTCGAGCGTGTCGACTTGCGGAGTGTCTTTCGCGCCCGCGGCTTGCGCGAACACTTCGAGCAGATCGGCCAGATCGCGGCGCGAGGTGGTTTCGTCGATCGACAGGCCGACTTGCGTGTCGCTCACGCGGCGCAGGTTGATACGCTTCGCAATCGCTGCGTCGTGCAGCGCTTGCGTGCGTGCGCCGGTTTCGAAAGTGAGCGTGTCGAAGAAGGTTTCGTTGACTAGCGTATAGCCGAGCTGCTTCGCACCTTCGGCCAGCAACGCGGCGATCCGGTTCACGCGCAGCGCGATCGTCTTCAAGCCGTGCGGGCCGTGATAGACGGCGTACATGCTGGCCATGATCGCGAGCAGCGCTTGCGCGGTACACACGTTCGAGGTGGCCTTCTCGCGACGGATATGTTGTTCGCGCGTTTGCAGCGCGAGACGCAGCGCGGGGTTGCCTTGTGCGTCGACGGTCACGCCGACGAGGCGGCCCGGCATCTGACGCTTGAATTCGTCGCGCACAGCGAGGTAAGCCGCATGCGGGCCGCCGAAGCCGACCGGCACGCCAAAGCGCTGCGTATTGCCCACGGCCACGTCCGCGCCCCATTCGCCCGGCGGCGTGAGCACGGTCAGCGCGAGCAGGTCGGCGGCGACCACCACGTGGCCGCCCGCTGCGTGGATGGCTTCGGCCAGGGCGCGGTAGTCGCGCACGTCGCCATTCACGCCCGGGTATTGCAGCAACACGCCGAACGCATTCGCGTTCGCCGCTTCCTCAGCCGGGCCCACTTTGACTTCGATACCGACCGGCGTGGCGCGCGTCTTCACCACTTCGATGGTTTGCGGCAGCACGTCGTCGGCCACGAAGAACACGTTCGACTTCGGCTTGCCGATGCGCTGCAGCAGCGTCATCGCTTCAGCGGCGGCGGTTGCTTCGTCGAGCAACGACGCATTCGAGATCGCCAGACCCGTCAAGTCGACGATCATCTGCTGGAAGTTCAGCAGCGCTTCCAGACGGCCTTGCGAGATTTCCGGCTGATACGGCGTGTACGCGGTGTACCACGCCGGATTTTCCAGCACGTTACGCAGGATCACCGTCGGCGTGTGCGCGTTGTAATAGCCCTGCCCGATATACGAGCGGAACACCTGGTTCTTGTCCGCGAGTTCACGCAGCGCGGCAAGCGCTTCGGCTTCGCTTTTCGGTTGCGCGAAGGGGCCGAGCGGCAGCGTTTCGGTGCGGCGGATCGTCTTCGGAATGACGGCGTCGATCAGCGCGGCGCGCGACGCGAAGCCGAGGGCTTCGAGCATCGAGTGCTGGTCGGCCGCATCCGGGCCGATGTGCCGTTCGGCGAAGGCGTCATGCACTTCGAGCGCGGCGAGCGAGAGAGGAGTGCGGTTCATCAGACGATCCGGGTGTTCGAGCTTCATGGGTGTTCCTGGCGGTGCGGCTATCTCTGCGCGAGGGACGCGCCGCACCAATCGGGTTAAACGTAAAGGTGAATCAGGCGCCGATCGACTTGCTGTACGCGTCGGCGTCGATCAGACGGTCTTGCGTGGCGTCCGCGGCCGGCTTGATCTTGAAGAGCCAGCTTTCGTACGGCGCGGTGTTGACCGAGTCCGGGGTGTCGGCCACGGCCGTGTTCGCTTCGATGATTTCGCCCGAGACCGGCGCGTAGATATCGGAAGCGGCTTTCACCGATTCGATCACGGCGACGGTGTCGCCAGCGGTCACGGTTTTGCCCAGTTCCTGGACTTCGAAGAAGACGATATCGCCGAGCGCTTCCTGCGCATGGTCGGTGATGCCGACCGTCAGCGTGCCGTCCGCTTCGGTGCGGACCCACTCGTGCGATTCGGTGTATTTCAGATCGGCCGGGATGCTCATCGGATGCTCCTATGCGGTGTGATTCGGTAATGACTTAAAGGGCCCCCAAACCTGTCGCTTCGCGCCAGGTTCCCCCGAGGGGAACAAGAAAACTTGGGGCGGCCCGGCGTTTTCTTGTGAAGGTTTGCGCACGCGCCGGCTTGCTTAAACCGCGAGCACTTTGCCGTTGCGCACGAACGGCAGTTTTACCACGCTTGCGGGAACGTTCTTGTCACGAATTTGAACGTGAACGGTGTCGCCCGGCTGCACGCCTTTCGGCACGCGCGCAAAGGCGATCGATTCCTGCATGGTCGGGGAAAACGTGCCGCTGGTGATTTCGCCTTCGCCTTGCGGCGTGACGACTTTCTGATGAGCACGCAGCACGCCTGCTGCCTTGCCGTTGTCCTTCAGCAGGATCAGGCCGACGAACGCGGCCTGCGATCCGTCCGCTTCCAGCTTGCCCTTGCCGACGAAGTCGCGCGGCGAGGTGAGGTCGACCGTCCAGGTGAGGCCGGCGTCGAGCGGCGAGACGTTGTCGTCCATGTCCTGGCCGTACAGGTTCATGCCGGCTTCGAGGCGCAGTGTGTCGCGCGCGCCGAGTCCGGCCGGGCGCACGCCTTGCGCCTGCAGCGCGTTCCACAGCGCTTCGACGTGATCCGCCGGGACGATGATTTCGAAGCCGTCTTCGCCGGTATAGCCCGTGCGGGCTACCGTCAATTCGCCGAACGGCGTGTCTTCGATGCGGGCGGCGTTGAACGGCTTCAGAGCTTCGGTGGCGGCGCGCGCGGCCGGCACGGTTTGCCAGACTTTTTCGCGCGCGTTCGGGCCTTGCACGGCGACGATCGCGTAGTCGCGGCGCGGCGTGATGGTCAGGCCGAAGCCGCCTTCGGCGTTGAGCTGGCCGAACCAGGCGATGTCTTTGTCGGCGGTGCCGGCGTTGACGACCACGCGGAAGTGATCTTCGCCGAAGTAATAGACGATCAGGTCGTCGATCACGCCGCCGTTCGGGTTCAACAGGCAGGAGTACAGCGCGCGGCCGGGCGTTTGCAGCTTGGCGACGTTATTGGCCAGCGCATATTCGAAGAAGGCGCGCACGCGCTCGCCGGTGAAATCGACGACGCACATGTGCGAGACGTCGAACATGCCGGCGTCGGTGCGCACGGCGCGGTGTTCGTCGATTTGCGAGCCGTAGTTGACGGGCATGTCCCAGCCGCCAAAATCGACCATGCGGGCATTGAGCGCACGATGGGTGGCGTTGAGCGGGGTGTGTTTGAGTTCGGTCATGGGGCCTCGGGCATCTCGCGAAACAAAAAAGGCCATGCGGCGCTACGCCTCGCGGCCTTTTAGCTGCGAGCGATGCGTTGCATGGCCCCTCTGTCCTCGATACCTGAGAGATTGCGTTGCCGTGAGAATGTGAATCCGTCACGGTGAAACGCGCGCCCCTTCGGTGGGCAGCCTGCCAGAATCTGTATCGATCAAACGATCGCAGACGGCTACTGCCGCTCTCCAGAGTGCGAAAAACCGGTGCGTTGAGCTTGATTCAACGCGGGTTCTTCGACGCGGTCGGTCCTTTTGCCTGAGAGTTTGCGGGTGTGCCCCTTCGGCGGCGCGGCCTGCGGTTTCCTGCGGCCAGCGCGCTCTCCCGACGCGTGCGGCGAATGTACGCGAGGGCCGGGGGCTTGTCAAATCTGGGCCCGCGAGCGGCACGGCGGTTGGCGCGGCGTCTTGCCCTCGCCAAAAAAGCGCGGGACGCGATGCCCGCGCTTGCACTGCTTCGGCGCCTGAGCGCGCGATTATTCGCCGATGGCGTGTGCCGCGTTGTCCAGTTCCTGATTCAGCACGCGCTGTTCGTCGCTGGACAGGCCACCGCCGTGTTGCGCGGCCATGTCATGCGCTTCCTGACGGATCACGTCGAGGCGATGGTGCAGCGCGCCGCCTTGCGGGGGCGGGTAGTAGCCCTGATTCACGCGATTGTCGATACGACGGCTGAGATTCTCGATGCGGCCGTCGACCTGGCGCAGGCGCTGATCCGCGATCTGCTGCGGGTTGGGGCGCGGTGCCGGCGCGGGTTGAGGCGTCACCACACAGGCGGCGAGCGAACTGAGCAGGGCGCACGCGGCGAGCGCGCGGATAGTACGGGGCATGAACTCTCCGGAAGTCATAGTCGTTTTGTCTTGCTACTTGGGTAGCAACGGCTGACTGCCGGAGCGCGCTGACTGGCGGCACGGCCTTATTTGTAACGTTATGTTCCTTTCGGGCCTGTCAGGAGCGTGGCCCGCGCGGAGGCGACAAGTGCCGTTTTAGGTACACAAGGCGTTTCGACGCGCGGGCAAACGGGTCAGCGAACGCGCTCGAACGGCAGCCGGACGCCTTCTTCAGAACTCCGGGCGGCGAGTTCGATAATTGTCATTACGTCGACAGCGTCCTGAGCGCTGACCGGGAATTTCACGCCGTTCTGGATGGCGTCGGCCACGGCGATATAGAAGCCAACGTAATCTCCATTACGCGTCGGCAGCTCGCGCTCGACTTCCTGATCGCCTTCCAGCACGCGCAGCAGCCCGGCCGCATTCCCCGCGCCGAAGCCTTCGTCGCCGGGCCGCAGGCCGGCTTTCAATTGATCTTCTTGCGTGTCGAGCCCGGTTTTCACATAGCTGCCGCGCGTGCCGTGAATCGAGAAGCGCGGCGCGACCAGCGCGGTCAACGCGCTGGCGTGCAACACCACTTCGAACTCACCGTAGCCGAGCTGGATATGCACGTAGTCAGGCGCGCTGGCATTGTCACGATGCGTGCGCACGGTGGCCGACACGCTCTGCGGCGTGCCGAACAGGGCCAACGCCTGGTCGACCAGATGCGGCCCCAGGTCCAGCAGCAAGCCGCCGCCTCGCGACGCTTCCTCACGCCAACGCTGCCGCACCTCCGGCCGGAAACGGTCAAAATGCGATTCGTATTGCGTGATCCGTCCCAATTCGCCGCTCGCGAGCAGATCGCGCACGGTCAGAAAATCACCGTCCCAGCGACGGTTGTGAAACGGCATGAAGAGCTTGCAGCGGGCGAGTGCGATGTTGGCCAGCGTGCGGGCGTCGGCGGCGTTCAGCGTGACCGGCTTGTCGACCACCACGTGCTTGCCCGCTTCCAGCGTGCGGCGCGCCAGCTCGAAGTGCGTGTCGTTCGGCGTGGCGATCACGACGCAGTCGATGTCGTCGAGCGCGAGCAGCGCGTCGAGGTCGGCCACCACCTTCGTGTGCGGATAATCGGCGAGCGCGCGCTCCGGCTGGCTCGTGGCGATGGCCGCGACGCTCGCGCGGCCGCAGTGCGCGATTACCGGCGCGTGAAAGGTCGCGCCGGCGAAACCGTAACCCATCAATCCAATCTTCAGCGATGCGGACATGCGTGTCTTCCTGCAAAAACGGCGCGCCGCTTTGCCACCGTGGCGGCGGCGCGCAACACCGCAATTGTGGCATGTCCTGAAGGTGGACCGTCAGCGTCGTCATGATGCCGTCGGCCGTCATGGGGCGCGGGCATTGGTTGCGTGCATCCGTGTTAACATCGCTCCTCTCGCGCGTTTGCGAAGCGGGCCAGAACATCCTCCGCACCGTGCGGGGCGCCTGTTCCGGCACGGCGCCGCGCAGCATGCCCCCGGGCCTTCGGCCGGCGTTTCGCCACCGCGCCCTCAACCGCCGCTTTAACCGCATCACCCATCCACAGACGATGTCCGCAGGCCTGAACCCCGCTCAAAATGAAGCGGTCCGTTATCTCGACGGTCCGTGTCTCGTGCTCGCCGGCGCAGGCAGCGGCAAGACGCGCGTGATCACGCAGAAAATCGCGCATCTGATCGAGGCCAAAGGCTTCGAGCCGCGCCACATCGCCGCCGTCACATTCACGAACAAGGCCGCGCTGGAAATGCGCGAGCGCGTGGGCAAGCTGCTCGAAGGCAAGACGCTCACCACGCCCGGCAAGGAAGGCCGCAAAGTGCCCGTCAATCAGTTGACGGTCTGCACCTTCCACTCGCTCGGCGTGCAGATTCTGCGGCAGGAAGCGGAACACGTCGGCCTGAAGCCGCAGTTCTCGATCATGGATTCGGACGACTGCTTCGGCATGATCCAGGAACAGGTCGGCTCGACGGACAAGGGTTTTATCCGCAAGATCCAGTCGATCATCTCGCTGTGGAAGAACGGCATGATCATGCCAGAGCAGGCGATCGCCATTGCCGCGAACGAGGACGAGCATCAGGCCGCGATTGTCTATCGCAACTACGTGGCGACGCTGCATGCCTATCAGGCGGTGGATTTCGACGATCTGATCCGCCTGCCCGCCGAACTGTTCGAGAAGAACGAACAGGTGCGCGACCGTTGGCAGAACAAGCTGCGCTATCTGCTGATCGACGAATATCAGGACACCAACGCCTGCCAGTACGAACTGGTGAAACTGCTGGCTGGCAAGCGTGCGGCGTTCACGGCGGTCGGCGACGACGATCAGGCTATCTACGGCTGGCGCGGCGCTACGCTCGAAAACCTCGGGCAGCTCAGCAAGGATTTTCCGAAGCTGCATCTGATCAAGCTGGAGCAGAACTATCGCTCGACGGTGCGCATTCTGACGGCCGCGAACAACGTGATCGCGAACAATCCAAAGCTGTTCGAAAAGAAGCTGTGGTCCGAACACGGCATGGGCGACACGATCACCGTCACGCCGTGCAACGACGAAGAACACGAGGCCGAGTCCGTGGTGTTTCGCCTGTCGGCGCACAAGTTCGAGCGCCGCGCGAATTTTCGCGACTACGCGATCCTGTATCGCGGCAATTTCCAGGCGCGCATCTTCGAACAGGTGTTGCGGCGTGAGCGGATTCCGTATGTGCTGTCCGGCGGCCAATCGTTCTTCGACAAGGCCGAGATCAAGGACATCTGCGCCTATCTGCGTCTGATCGCCAACGCGAACGACGACCCCGCGTTCATCCGCGCGATCACCACGCCGCGCCGCGGCGTCGGCAATACCACGCTCGAGGCGCTCGGCTCGTTCGCAGGACAGGCCAAGGTGTCGCTGTTCGAAGCGGTGTACATGGGCGGCATCGAGGCGCGTCTGTCGCCGCGGCAGATCGAACCGATGCGCGTGTTCTGCGACTTCATGCAGCGCCTCACCGACCGCGCCGAGAAAGACGCCGCCGGTACGCTGCTCGACGAACTGATGGACGCCATCCACTACGAAGCCTATCTGTACGACGCGTTCGACGAACGTCAGGCGCAGTCCAAGTGGCAGAACGTGCTGGAGTTCATGGAGTGGCTGAAGCGCAAAGGCACCAAGGCTGAGCCGACGGGCGCCGCGGCAGACGAGGCCACCGGTTACGACACCGCCGACGGTCTCGGCGACACCGGCAAGAATCTGCTCGGTCTGATCCAGACCGTCGCGCTCATGTCGATGCTCGAAGGCCGCGAGGAAGATCCCGACGCGGTGCGGCTCTCAACGGTGCATGCGTCGAAGGGCCTGGAGTATCCGCACGTGTTTCTGGTCGGTGTCGAAGAAGGCATCATGCCGCATCGCGGCGGTCCCGACGACGAGCCGATCGACGACGCGCGCATCGAAGAAGAGCGCCGGCTGATGTACGTCGCGATCACGCGTGCGCAGCGCAGTTTGCATCTGAACTGGTGCAAGAAGCGCAAGCGCGCGCGAGAAACGGTGGTGTGCGAGCCGTCGCGCTTCATTCCCGAAATGCTGCTCGACGACGCTCCTCCGCCGACGCCCGAAGAAGCGCCGATGTCGCCGAAAGACCGGCTTGCCAGTTTGAAGGCGCTGTTGCAGAAGCCTTGAGCGAGTGTCGCGAATACCGAGGCAAAAGACGCGCGTCCAGCGCGCGTGAGTGAGTGTCGAAATCGGGCACCTGGGTAGCGCGCTTCAGCGATGGCCGATAAAAAAATCCCTGCACCGCGTCACCGCGGGCAGGGATTTTTTACGACCTGGCAGACGCCGTAGTTCGTCTTACTTCACCGCGCTGACCATGTAGTCGACGGCGGCCTTCACGTCCGCGTCCGAGGCATTCGAGCCGCCTTTCGCGGGCATCGCGCCCTTGCCGTGCAGCGCGTAGTTATAGACCGTGTCCATGGGTTCTTTCAGACGTGGCGCCCAGGCGTCCTTGTCGCCGTACTTCGGTGCGTTCAGTACGCCTGCCGCGTGACAGGCCTGACAGACTTGCTGATACAGCGCCTTGCCGGCTTGCGAGGCATCCGCGCTTTGCGTGCCGCCGGCCGCCGGTGCGGCCGCTTGCGGCACGCTGGCCATCGCGGCCATGGCCGCGGCGGCTTGGGCCGCGCCTGCGTCAGAAGCGCCGGCCGGAGCCGCGGCTGCTGCTGCACCGGATGCCGCCGCGGCGCCCGCCGCCGGTTGGGCCGGTTCAGGGAAGCTCGCGCCGGAATTGTTCGCCATATAGGTGACTGCGCGGGCGATTTCGAAGTCGCTGTAGTCGTCCGGGCTGGTGCCGCCGCGCGGCGGCATTGCACCTTTGCCGGCGAGTGCCGTGTGCAGCAGCGTGTCGAAGCCCTGCGCGATGCGCGGCGCCCAGTCGGCGGTATTGGTGAATTTCGGCGCGCCCGCCGCACCCGATGCGTGACAAGCGGAGCAAACGGCTTTGTAGACTTCTTCGCCGGTCTTGTAGACGCGCGGCGCATTGGCGTCGCGAATGTCGACCTGGGCGAATGGCTTGATGCGGGCGGTGACCTCGGCTTCGGAGAGAGAGTCGGTGCCGGCGCCGGTGCGCGTCGAGTTATCGACGTAGACGGCCAGCAGAACGATGATGACGATCGGTACCGCAAAACTGGCAATGATCGCAGCGACGAGCTGCCCGGGGGTTTTGATCGGGGCTCCGTGTGGTGCTTCGCTCATGCTTGTCTCGTCTCCGTGGGTATGTGAGCGGTACAGCGTGACGGCAACTTCTTGTTCTCAAATCAGCCACGGACGATTATAGACGCAAGATTTCGACGGCGGCGAGGGGCGCGGCGAGCTGTTCAGCAGGCGTTTACCCGCATCGCGAGGGTCGGCCGGAAGGCGCCGGGTGCCGCCATTCAGGCCGTCCGGTGGACGGTATGGCTGAAACCGGGTATCCTTTCGGTCTCGCTTTGGCGTCGCATCCATTCTGGTTGCCGCGCTTTCGTGTTGAAGCGCCCGTAGCTCAATGGATAGAGTACTGCCCTCCGAAGGCAGGGGTTGCTGGTTCGATCCCAGCCGGGCGCACCATAAAGAGTCGATCTCGATCAAGGGCTTGCGCCATGTGCGCCAAGCCCTTTTGTTTTTCCATCGTCTTGCGATGTCCTCTGGGCGCCGCAATCTCGCACATAAGCCGCACATACGCTCACTGCCTGCCGCCCACGATCCGTCCGCGTCGACAGAATTATCCCGAGATTTCTGTAGCTTTCTGTTCATCAATTCAGATTCAGACATATAAACGTCTGCCTTCTGAAATTTCCAATTGCCCCAGCCTATCCGTTTAATTAGCATGCGTTGACCATCCAAATCGTATAACGCGTGGATGTTCCATAAGCGGTAATTCAACAATCGCTTCCCTAATTAATAAAGGCATTGCGAAGCCATCCGCGCGCCATTGTTTTATTTTGCAGGTCATGTACAAAATAGCCCGGTTGATTTTAATCGCATCGATCACGATGCTATCCAACCTCGTGCACGCGCAATCGGTTGCGCCTGTCACGGGGGCAAGCCAATTTGCCGGTCCCTATCTGGGCTTCAAGGTGGGTGTGAATATGTCCGATGCTTCCGGCGTCATCAACAAGCCATCGCACACTACGGTCTTTCCGGGTTTCACGGCTGGATATAACTTCAACGTCGAACGGTTCATAGTGGGCGCCGAGGCTTTTACTGATTTACATCACGGCTCGACAACCTATAAAGACGCCGGAATCGATGCGAAATTCGGCATGCCGTTCAATCAGATTTTGCCTTATGTCCGCATTGGGTTCACTGGGGACGATCCGGACACGCGCTTCCATTGGGGCTTGGGTGTCGAATATAAATTTGCCAAACACGTAAGCGCGGTAGGTGAATGGACAACCGACACCGGCAATTGCAACGGCACCAAAAGAACGAATAACAGTTTCACAATCGGACTGCAGTATCACTTCAATTGACCCGTTCGGCTCGCGGCCGGGCGGCAAATTCATCGAACATCGCATTTCCTGCGCTCTCGCCGCAAAGCCGCACCGAACCGGGCAAAGCTCCGAGGTGCCGCGCCACCCCGGCTGCCTCTCGCTGCAACAAGGTTGTTGAAAGCGTCCCCTGCCGTTAGAATCCCCCGGTCACTGGGGAGTAGCCTTCCTTCATCCATTGAAGGAGAGCGCGTCAACATACTTGGCCTTTCGGTCATGGCGCGTTCGACCGGGTCGGTTTGGCGAGACCATTGACGTACTGCCTCGTTCTGGTCGGACGGGTGGCGGTGCGTCATTGGTTTGTCATCTACGTCCGACCGCGGAGTTGTCCCGTGATACCTCGTTTTGCCCTGCCAGTCTTCCCGCTTGGCCGTCCGCCGCGCCGCTGCCTCTCCATGCTTGAAGGGAAACGCGCATGACCAGTCTCCTGCTCGAACTCGCAGTCATGCTGGTCGTCATTCTGCTGGCGGCCGAACTCTTCACTAACGCGCTCGAGCACCTGGGCGAACGTCTCAAGATTTCCGAAGGCGTGACAGGTTCGCTGTTCGCCGCCGTCGGCACCGCTCTGCCCGAGACTCTCGTGCCGTTGCTGGCGATCGCCGGCGGCACGACTGATAGTGCGGTCAATCAGGAGATCGGCGTCGGCGCAATTCTCGGCGCGCCGCTAATGCTTTCCACCCTCTCCACCTTTCTGATGACGCTCGCGATCCTCGGCTCGCGCGGCGCTAGCGGCTGGGTCGCGCCGGAGCGCTCGGGCTTCACGCGCGACCTCAACTATTTCCTATGCGCGTTCGTGCTGGCCGCCGCGGCGATGTACGTGCCGCACGAACGGATGCTCGTGCGCGCGCTCTTCAGCGTGGCGCTGGTCGGCGTGTATGTCACCTATGTGGTGATGACCTTCCGCGCGTCGAATGATCTGGTCGATGCCGGTCACGGCACCGAAGCGCCGGGCAAGATGCTGATCTCGCGCCTCGGCGTGCCGACCAACATGGCCACGATCGTGGTGCAGCTGGCGCTGGCCGTCGCGTTGCTGGTGTGGGGCGCGGAGGGCTTCATCCACGGGGTGCGCGGCGTCTCGCAGGCGCTCGGCGTGTCGCCGCTGCTCCTCTCGCTGCTGATCATTCCGATCGCCACCGAACTGCCGGAGAAGGTCAACAGCATTCTGTGGATTCGCCGCGGCAAAGACACGCTGGCGTTCGGCAATATCACCGGTGCAATGGTGTTCCAGGGCACCTTGCTGCCCGCGATCGGCATTCTGCTGACACCATGGACGCCGCGCATCGAAGTGGTGACCGGCATCGTGATCACGCTCGCCGCGGCGGCATGGCTGCGCATCAATGTGCGCGAGCGCGGCGTGCCGGTATGGGCGTTGCTGGTTTGCGGCGTGCTGTACGTCACGTATCTGGCCATTACGCTGACGCGCTAGCCGCGCGGCTCAATGCGTCAACGAGCGGCAGGTGAAGCAATCGGGAAAGGCCGCGCACCGGCGGCTTTTCTCGCTTCAGGCTCAATGGGCCGGCGCGCTCGCTGCTGCTGATGTCGTTGCGCTGGCGGGCTTGAACACGGTGTTCCAGTCGTCTTTCATGTCGACGACGAGCCAGCCCTTTGCGCCGGCCTCGTCGAGACCCTTGTCGAGCTTGCCACTCTTCGACGTGCGGTCATACTGGTATTCGCGTTCCGCATCCGTGTGATGCACGAGCGCGGCAAGGCGCGGGCCGTCACCTGCCGAAGTCCATTCGAGCATCGGCGCGTCGCCATCCGCGTTACCGAACGCGATCACCGGACGTCGGCCGATCACGCGATCGATGGCAAGCGGTTTGGCCGCGCCGTCGACCAGCGTGTCGACTTGCGCGAGGCGCGTCAGCGAAATTGCGCCGTTGGTCTGGCTGTACCGGTATTTGACGGTGCTGCCGATCACCTGCTCCGGCGGAATGCCATACATGCGCTGAGCCACCTCGCGGACGAACTCGACATCGCCGCCCGTCACCAGATAAGTTTTGAAGCCGTTCGCGCGCAGATAGGCAAGCAATTCGAGCATGGGCTGATACGCGAGATCGGCATAAGGACGGTTGAAGCGCGGGTCGCTCGATGAATCGAACCATTCGTGCACGAGCGCGGCGAACTGCTCGCTCGTCATGCCTGCGTGCGCCGTGGCCAGTAGCCGCATCGAGCCGGCGTCGCCGCTTGCCGCCACATTCTTGAGATTGCCTTTGAGGATCGAGCGGAACGGTTCCTGGCGCTTCCACTCCGGATGCCGTCCGGCCACCGTCTTCACACGTTGTAGCGCGAACACCAGTTGCACGGAGGCCGGCTGCTCGGGCCACAGTGTGCCGTCGTTATCGAACACGGCAATACGGTCGGCGCGCGGGATGAAGTCCTTGGACTCCGGTGTCGTCACGAGCGTGACGAAATCGACGATCGAGCGCTTGGCCCTGGTGTCGTTCCATGATGCCAACGTCGCGGCCGTCGCTGCGCCGGCCTGCGATTCGCCGCTATCCTGGCGCGGCGTGACGGAGCAAGCGGAGAGAAGTACGACGGTGAAGGCAATGCAGTACCGGTGCAGCGAGCGAATCATGAAAGCCTCATCGAAAACGGTGGGTCGAATCTGGAGCGAGCGCCAGTCTAATGGGCTAAGGCGCTTATTGCAGCCCTTGCGAGATTTTTTCGGCGGGACAGCGGAGCCCGCTCCTCCCGTACGAATATCCATTGAATAAATCAGCAAGCCGGACGACTCCCCGCTTCGCCTAGCCCTTCGGCTGCGTTACAAATTTATCTCTGAAATTGCCGGAAACGTTGCTAGTATTGCCAACGATGCCAGCGTGGTGATTCGTCCACTTTCCGCATGCTTCGTTTGATGCGGCGTTTCTCGTTTTCAAGGAGCGCTCATGCAAGCCCTGTATTCCGTCGCACTGCCATTCCCAATTGTTCGAGTGACATAGCATGCTTTATCCGCGTGGATTGGCATCTGCTTGCCGATTTCTCGGCCGCATGAACACGCGCGAAATAATGAATTCGATTTAAATCGGACACGCGAAAGCCACCACGCCTCTGAAACGGTTTCGCGTAGGCAAAGGCAGGCGCTCGGCGATAAGAGCGCCCATAGACGAGGCCCGATAATGGGTTATAGGTGCGTGTTTGGGGAGGATACGGTATGCGCGTTCGTGTCCGTGTTCTCGCCGGTCGGCATGCGGGCCGATTCGAGCGAACGTAAGAAGACGAACCTTGACGGTCTAAGCGATGTCTTGCCGGGGAATCGCCGTACGATCAGGAGCGGCGCTGTCTTTGACATCGACCAGCGTATCCAAACGCTGATAGAGAAGTCGAACAGCTTTGTCAACAGCGTGAGAAAGACAAACTGTTTTTATTCGGACACCGACGCATCGGGCCCATTTCGCGACGGCGGCGGGCGCTACACTGCGAGCTTCCATGGAGATCGGCCGCCGTCTGAGAAAGGCACCCGGTCGCTGACGTTATACAACTGGCATTACTTTTCTTCACTCAACGCACATAACCGCTACGCGCCCCGGCAAGCCGATCAAAAACTCGAATTTCAACGCAAACGGCCTGCTCTCGCTCCACGTGCGAGACGCGAGGCCCGCGAAGACAGTTTCGCCAATGCGTCGCCGGTGCCGGCTGTTGCGAAGTTCTCCCTGTACTTGCGCGCCTACGGGTCGCGGCAAGCCATGCTCGATGAAAACTGGACGCCGCCGTCAATCGCGTGCGAAGGCCGACACAAGGCCGACACAAGGTCGCACCCGCGCGCGTGCGGCTTGGCGACGCAGACGGTGCGGATGCGGTTCGGCTGGAGTGAGAATGCCGAACTTCTATTTGATGAGGACGATCATGAGTCAACCTAACCGTTTCTTCGCGACGAGGCAGCTCGTCACCCGGCTGTGCAAAGGCGCGCTTCTCACCACCGCCGGTGTGAGTCTTTGCCAAACGGCGTGGGCGACTGAAGGCGGTATAGGCCGGCCCATTACCGGCATGCAGGTGACGCCGTACGGCGGTGTCGTGCCGCCCACCAACGACTGGATCGTGTCCGCCGCCACGATATATTACGAAGGGTCGCTAGGCGCGAGCAAATCGATTCCGATCGCCGGGCAGGTCACGGCCGGCGTCAACGCGACGGCCGAGTACACCATCCTCGCTGCGGTCAAGACGTGGGGTATCACCGTGGGCGGCTGGAACTTCGCGTCCTCGTTCGGCGTGCCGGTCCAGTACACCGACATCTCGTCGTTCCATGGCCGCTTGCCGAACGACCACGGCACGCAATTCGCCGATTTCTTCTTCACGCCGGTCATCGCCGGTTATCACTTAACGAAGACAGACCATGTCGCGCTGAGCGTGCAGATCTATGCGCCGACTGGCGCATACAACCCCAACCGGCTGGCCAATGCCGGGCAGAACACGTGGACCTTCACGCCGACGATCGCCTATACGAAGCTGCTTCCGAAAGAGAATATCGAATTGTCGTTGAACTATGGTCTCGAGTTCTACACACCCAATAACGACACCCACTATCACAACGCGCCGGTCAGCGTGCTCGATCTACTTGCGCTCAAGCGCTTCAGCAATGGCTGGGGCGTCGGCGTGGTGGGCGGCTACATTCAGCAGATCGGCAATGACAGCGGCGGTATCGCAGACCTCGTCGGCGGCAGTCAGGGTCATTCCGTCGGCCTCGGGCCGATGGTCACGTGGTCGGGCAAGATCCAGAAAACCCCTGTGTCGGCGGCCCTGCGTTGGGTCAATGAGTTCAACACGAGCAACCGGCCGAAGGGCAATGCGGTGCAACTGTCGGTCAATGCGACTTTTCAGTAGCGCGCGCGGTGAGTCGAGCGTGAGACGTGAGTTGCCGGAAGCGTTGCGCCCGTCGCTTGCTTGAATGGCAAGGAAAGACTGTGTGGTCGCTTGGGGGCCGCGATGCGTCCGCTTCCGCCGTAACATCTATCGGCAAGAGCGCGGCTATGACGGCAGGCGGCCGCGCGGCAGCGCACCGCCGAAGGTCGGGCCGCCGGCTCAGGCAGACGCAAACTGGACTCGAGCGTCTCGATCAGCGCTCCATCTTGCGCTGGCATATCGCGTACACGCTCGAGCACAAATCTGGATAGACGCGGCCCAACTCGAAACAGCCGTCCAGATACTCTCGAGAGATAATGCCGGCCTGCAATGCCGCATCGATCTGGAAGTTGGCGAGACCCTTGAAAAACACGCCGCCTTCAGTAACCGGGCGCAGGTTCGCCGCACGCAGATCGGCCCGCAGCGTATCGATCGAATAGGTTACCCGGTGTCCATGTGCGGCTTCCGCCGGCGTCACGGCGGCGTGATGGTCGATCCGCCCCATGTTGACCGCGATCTGCCGGGAGCCGGCGCGCGCGTTCGGCGCGGCCACGAACAGCCGGCCACCCTCGGATAACCAGCCACCAATCCGCCTCAGCACTTCAACCGGATGATCGAGGTGTTCGAGCGTATGGATGAGGAAAATATTGTCATAGCGTCGCGACGGTTCGAAAGTTTCGAACGTCGAGTGATGGAAGCTGGCGGCGCCTTGGGTCTTATCCGACGCAACGGCGATACAGTCCGCCGATGCTTCGACCACTTCCACTGAATCGAAGCGCTTCGTCAGAAGGCGCGTGAAGTTGCCTTCGAAGCATCCCAGTTCAAGCGCGTTATCGCCGGCGAGGAACGGCTCGAAGGTCCGAAGCATGTACTCATGCATCAGGTAGTCGAAGTCGTAAGCGTAGCGATGTTCCGGATGATCTTTCGCTTCCGCGTTGTAGTCTCTGCTCATGTCGTCAATCCTGTCCGCGTTGATAGAACCGCTGCTCCACCGGCACGTAAAACTCATCGAGCGACTCCGGCACCCGGGCGTTGAAGCCGAGCACCTGGCGCATCCATGCATTGCAGCGGTCGAGGTTGCGGTAGCCGAACAGCCGCGCGTAATCGAGCTGTGGCTTGAAGAATGGGCTGGTGAAAGTCAGTGTCAGCGCACGCCGCGGCGCGTCGGTGGTATTGCGTCCGGTGGCATGCCACATGCGCGAATCGAACAGCAGAACCGAGCCGCGCTCGCCGGTCGCACGCGCGGCCTGAGCGTAGAAATGCTCGTCGGTAGGCTGCTGCTGGATGTTTTGCGAGTGCGAGAGAACATGCGTTGCGCCGTTCTCGAGCGTGAAATCGTCGAGCATCACCAACGCGTTCACCATGAAGCGCCGCGTGTCCGAGCCGAAGCGAATGTCGCGATGCACGTTCTGCACGTACGAGCGCGAGTCGCGTTCGTTGATCACGCCACCGTACGAATTCAGGATGAAGTTGCCTTCAAAGTAACCTTTGAAGACCGGCTCCAGCGCCGAGAGCTCCGCGAGCAATTCGACGTAGCACGGGTCATCCATCAGCAGATGATGCAAGGTGCCGGCGCTGTTTTCCAGCACGCCGTTGCGTCGTCGGATTGCGTCGCGCAGCGCGAGCGAAGGACCCAGCGCCTGGACCAGCGAATCGAGTAGTTCGCTGCGTATCAGGCGAGGAAGCACGGTCCAGCCTGCCGTTGCAAGTGCGGTGTGGTGATGAGCGTCAATCGTGTTCATGGGTGGAGCAAAGCAACGGCAAAAGGGGAGGGCTCAGCGCCGATCGTCAGCCAGGACGGCCATCGGAATGACGTCGAGATAGCGGCCGCCTTTGAAGGCGGCCTGGCGCAGCAGACCTTCGGCACGAAAACCCACTTTCTCGTAAAGCGCGATGGCGCGCGCATTGGATGCGAGCACGGTCAACGAAATGCGGTTGAGATTGAGGTCGCCGAACGCGTGGTCGAGCGTCTGACGCGTCGCGGCCTCGCCGATACCCCGGCCGCGTGCCGTTTCCGCGCCGATCTGAATCGAGAACTCCGCGCTGCGGTTCACCCAGTCGATGCCCAGCAGGTATGTCACGCCCACCACGGCCTGGGTCGAGGCGAGACATACGGCGAGACGCACGTTGCCCGCGCGGGAACCGAGGTAACTATCGAACCATTTGTTGTCGATCTCGGCGCCCACATAGCGGAAGGCGCCGCCCAGCAGGCTGACCAATGCCTTGTCGGCGCGCCATGCATTGATCGTCGGCAGATCGCCGCGCTCGATTTCGCGCAGGAATATCGTGTTGTCGCTCATGCGAGCCGGTCCAGTAAGTGTTGCACGATCGGCTCGAGGTCGTCGCGTGTTAGGCGCTGATCACACGGCACGCAAAGCGTCGAACCCGGGAGATCGCGTTCGAAGTCCGGCGCGCCTTTGGCGTCCGCCACGTCCGGCCAGTAGGTGGGTGTATAGATGCGCTGCGCACGAAGCGCTTCGCGCGCGCCGGTGGGCGCGTCGAACAACGGATAGCAGAGCGGCACCGTCTGTTCGTCGTAGCGAAACGTGAAGCGGTTGTAGCGCTGCAGCTTCTCGTGCAGGAAGGCGAAATTTTCGACTCGCCGTGCTCTCACACCGTCGTAGTCGATGCTGGCGAGTAACCGCTCGGTCAATGTCGACATCCGCAACGGCTCTTGTTGCTTCAGACTTTCTTCGGCCGCCGCGTAGTCGGCGTAGCCTGCTTCCGCATCTTTCGCGAGCCGGGTCAGCAGATGCCGAGAGCGCAGCAATGAGCCTTCGTCAAACGCTGCCGGCGTGTCGACCGGCTGCTGCGTGACGATATAGCCGCCGTCCGGCACGCCGAGAAATTTTCGCGGCGAATACAGTGTGGCGAGACAATCGGCGGGCCGCGCGAACAACGCCTGCGCATTGTCGATCAGCACGCGTTCGCGCGGAAACCGGCTGAGCACGTCGTCGACCTGGCGAGCGCACAGTCCGAAGTAGTTGACGTAGACGAGCCACTCGCCGTGCGCGAGGTCGGCAGACTGCACGCGCAAGTCGGCATCGAGCCGATAGCGTTTGACCGGCGTGCCGGTCATGCGCAGCGGTTCGATCATCGCATCGCAGACGTACCAGGGCATCCAGACGGCAGTCGGTCGCCCCGCGCGAAGCAGCGCAAGAAACGCGGCGCGCGATGACTGAAAGCGCAGTGCGTTGCCGTGAAGCGGCGCGTCGACTCGCGGCAGTTCGAGTTCGAAATAGCCGCCGATTGCACGCGATTCGCGAGCCGTCATGCGTTCACCTCGACGCACAGCATATCTCTCACGCTGTTTTTGCTATTGAACATCAGGACGTCGAGAATGGATAAGGCCGGGTGAAACGCGTCATCGAACTGTGCGTACGGGCTCAGGTTCGGCTCGATGAAGGCAAGCTCCACGCCGCGTGCCGAAAATGCGTTGCTATCGTAAAGCGCTCGACCGCCCGGCAGGTTCACATAGGTAGCCGCCTGCTCTCGCGCGCAGATGTCCAGGACCCGCTCAGTACCTTTGAGTTGCGCATTGCCGTATTTCGTCGACGACGGGACGAACTCGGTATCGATCTCGAGGTATTTGCAGATTTCCATCACGGTGTGCGAGGCGAGCAGCGAAACCGGCGCGAGCGGCTCCGCCAGAATCCGTCCGATCAGCGCGCTCACCTGCGGGTAGTGAGGCGCTTTGGCATAAGCATGCCGAATCGATTCGAGCAGCTTGCGTAGCCAGCGCTCGCGCGGCTCGACGAGCACCTCGTTGATCTTCAGCATAGGACTCGCGCCGCTGAGCGGCACGGTGAGATAACGCACCTGGTCGCCCTGCAGCATCCGGTTGCGGTTGATCCAGCCGTTCTTGATGAAGTTCACGTCGTCGTAAAAGACGAACTTGTCGACAGCCGCTGCCAGCTGAAAATACCCGATATACGGCAGCAGGTAGGGCTGCATGATCGCGAGCTTCATGGCGTTCAGGTATCCGCGATGATCCCGATGATGCGATCGAGCATGTCGTCGGTCAGCGCCGGGAAAATCGGCAGACACAGTACCTGTTGTGCAGCGGCATGCGCGACCGGCAGATTGTCCTGACGCGCCGAAGGCAGGCCGCGATAAATCGGAAAGTCCGAGATCAGCGGATAGAAATAGCGGCGCGCGTAGATGTTCTGGTCGCGGAACTTCTGATACAGCGCATCCCGGCTGATCGGATACTCCGGGCCGACGAGAATCGGAAAGTACGAATGGTTCGCGACTTTCTGGCCTTCTTTGGGCAGGCAGCGGATACCGAGCACGTCGCGCAGGCGTTCGCGATAGATTGCGTCGATCCGCGCGCGCCGCGCCAGCGCTTCGTCGATGTGCTGCAATTGCAGCAACCCGAACGCGGCGTTGATTTCGCTCATCTTGCCGTTGATGCCGGACGCAACTACGGTCACCTCATCGACGAATCCAAAGTTCTTCAGATGGTCGATGCGCTGTTTGGTCTTGGCGTCCTGGCAAATGATCGCGCCACCTTCGAAGGTGTTGAAGACCTTCGTCGCGTGGAAGCTCAGCACGGCGAGGTCGCCGTGTTCGAGCACACTGCCGGTTTCGGTCTGCACGCCGAAAGCATGGGCCGCGTCGTAAATCACCTTCAGATTGTAGTTGTCGGCGATCTTCTGGATCGCCTCGACGTCGCACGGCTTGCCGTAGCAATGCACCGGCATGATCGCGGTGGTCTGCGGCGTGATCGCGGCCTCGATCTTGGCGGGATCGAGATTGAGCGTATGCGGATCGACGTCGGCGAATACCGGTTTGATGCCGTTCCAGACCAGCGAGTGAGCGGTTGCCACGAACGAATAGGGCGTCGTGATCACCTCGCCGGTCACGCGCAGCGCCTGCAGCGCGGTGAGCAGCGCCAGCGTGCCGTTGGTGAACAGCGCAAGATGACGCACGCCGAGGTACTTGCACAGCGCCTCTTCGAACTGTTGATGAAACGGGCCGGCATTGGTGAGGATCTTGCTGTCCCAGATCTGTTGAAGATAAGGGATGAATTCTTCGAGCGGCGCAAGGTGCGGCTGGGTAACGTAAATGCGCTCGTCGATCTGCGGCTCGATGGCCCCAAGCGGTAAGGCTGCGTTCACTTGTTGTCCCCTGTCTTGGACGGCGCGGCGGCGTCGTCGGTGGCGGCGGTGGCTTCTTCTGCCGTTACTTCGAACGCGACGGGCGCTTGGTCGTCGCACCAGCGTTGCCACATGATTCGCAATGCGCGCGACAAGCCCGCGGCGACGACTTCAGGCCGGAATGCCGCCGAGGCCATGCAGCGCTCGCGCAAACCGGTGCGCAGTGCGGCGAGCGCCTCGATATCCGACGACAGCGCGACGCCCTTGGCGACGAAGTCCGCCTTATCGGTGGCGAGATACTGTTGCAGGCCGACGTGCGACATCCAGGTGGCGCCGGCGCGGCTCGGCAACGTGTCGCCTGCAATCGTCAAGGTCGGCACGCCCATCCACAGGGAATTCAGCACGGTGGTCGAACCCGTGTACGGGAACGTGTCGAGACAGATATCGACGTGAAAATGCTGCTGCAGATAGACCGGAATGCTCGAGCGGCGGCGGAACATCAGACGCTCGCGCGAGATGCCTGCTTTGTCGAACCAGTCGAGGAGCAATTGTTCGTCCTCGTCGGTTGCAATCGCGCCCAGCAACATTCGCGACGACGGTTGCGCGTTCAGCAATTCCGCCCAGAGGGCGATCACGTCGGGGCGCAGTTTGTTGAGGCGGTTGAAGCTGCCGAACGTCACGTAGCCGTTGTGCATGGCCGGCAGGATGTTGACCGGCGGGGCGCTTTTTTCTGGCAGAAAAGGCGCGTTCGCGGGCAAATGGACGATCTTCTCGGAGAACATGCGCTCCGGCTCGCCGAACGGCACACCGAACCGGTCCACGAGGTAATAGTCCATCGCGCTCAGGCCGGTCGTGGCAGGGTAGCCGAGCCAGCTGACCTGGATCGGCGCGGGCTTGCGCGCGAACGTGAGAAGGCGATTGCGGCCCGTGTGGCCGGACAGGTCGAACAGAATGTCGATTCTGTCGTCGCGGATCCGGTTGGCCAGGTGCGCGTCCGGCATGCCGGTGACCTGGTGCCATTCATGGGCGCACTTGCGCAGCAAATGGGTGTAGTCGTCTTCCAGGATGTGGTTGTTGTACACATGAAGCGAGACGCTGGCGTCGGTCGCGAGACGCTCCATGATCGGCAACAGATACGAGGCGACGGCGTGACGGAACAGGTCACCGGAAACGAGGCCGATCTTCAGCTTGCGATTCGGCGTGCGCTTGTTCACATGACGCGGCCACTGCGAACGCACCGGCGCTTCGTGCTGTTGGGCGAACTTGACGTGTTCGGCGAACAGCGTGTCTTGCTTGACTTCAGGATTGTGGGCGAGCGAAAACAGATAGTTGTCCGCCGCGATCGGGTCTTTCGGGTCTTTCTCCAGCGCGACGTGAAAGCTTTTCTCCGCTTCGCTCACCATGCCCAGATCGAGCTGCAACACGCCCAGTGTGTTGTACATGCCGGACGTGTCCGGCGCCAGTTCGATCGCGCGCCGGGCCGCAGCCAGACCTTCGGCCACTCGTCCCTGGTGAACCAGCGACATGCCGTAGATCCGTTGCGCTTCGGCGTAGGCCGGGTTGATCGCGATGATCGCGCGGCAGACATCTTCGGCGTCCTTGTGCAAGCCTTTCAGTCGCAGCGTATCCGCGAGGACGGCGCGACTCTCCAGCTCTTCGGGCAGGAGTTCGGCAGCCTTGCGCAGCGGGATGAGCGCGTCGTCGTAGCGGCCCAGACGATGCAACGCAATCCCGAACCAGCGCCACGCGTTGCCGTCGGCGGGGAAGCGCTGGGTGAGCGTGCGAGCCAGTTTGACGGCGTCGGCGATCTGGCCTTTGTTGTAGAGCGACGTGAATCGCGAGGTTTCCTGCTGGCTCACGCGCCGTCCGGCTGCGATCGTGGACTTGCCGGCATCTGCGGTTGCTTCCGCGCCGCCGCTATGTGGTGAAGCGGCCGCGCTGCCGGCTGTCTGCGGGTTCTGGGCTGCCACGGGCTGCGTCAGGACGATCTTGCCGGGATTCGCCATCCGCACGATCAGGCCGTCCACCGCCGGGCCCTTCAGTCCTTGCTTCTGCGCCATTTCCAGCGCGAGCCACGCGGCGGCTGTTTCACCCGCGTCGATCAACGCGCTGATATAAGCCGTCCAATACTGGCCGTTTTGCGGTTGCTGACCTAGCGCCAGTTCGAAGCGGGGCAATGCGTCTTTGGGACGGTCAGTTTGAACGAGCAGCACGCCAAGGTCGTAAAGCGCGTCCGAGTGCTGCGGTTTGGCGTCGAGGATCGCCAGATAGAGCGCTTCGGCATCGTCGAATTCGCCCTTGTGGTGGTGCTCCAGCGCCGTTTGCAAAACGAGTGCGATGTCGTGCTCGAGCTGTTGTTCGGGCGTCAAGGGGTCAGCTGTCGGCTGCTCGTACAGGAGAGTCATGGTCTCAGCGCAGAATGGTCTATGACGGAAATTGTGCGACGGAGAGGGCGTTTCCGATGCTCGGAGATGACGGTAAAAAGGCCGCCTGTTTAGCGTATGGAGAGGGGGGGCGGAAAGCCGGAAGACCAGCGGAAAACAAGAAAAAAGCCCGCACGAGGCGGGCTGAGGGAACGAGCGCGCCTCACTTCGGCGCGTAGTTCTAATTATTCGGTCGGCCGGTCGAACCGGCTCTTACGGAGCGGATGCCGCTTTGGGGCATGCCGCTTCGGGTGATTTTTAAAGGCGGGCCATGCGCTGATATTCGCCGGCGGCCTTGGTGCGCCCGATCGCCGCTTCAAACTCGATATGCAGTTCGTTCTGGGTGACTGCCGCGTCGGCGACCAGTGCAGCGTCGATCGCCTGGATCTGGCGGATCATTTCCAGCGCGGCCGGCTCCTGTTCCGCGATGAGCGACATCAGCAGCGGCGAGCGTGCTTCGGTCAGGCGGGCGGCTTCCGGCCAGTCGGCAAGCGACGCCGCCTGCTCGATTTCGCGCGTGATCGACAGCACGCGTTCGACCAGTTCCGTCTGATTCATGGTGTGCGCGTTCATTGCTTAGCCCTTGTTCGTGGCCAGCGCGCCCGCGCTGTTGGTGCCGCCGAACAGCGCGGTCAGGTACTGCGAATTGTTGTTCATGGTCGCCATCAACGTATTCAGGGCGGTGAACTGCGCCTGATACTGGTTCGTCAACTGTGTCGTGTAGTCGGCGAGGGCGGTTTGCTGCGTGGTGATGCTCTTCAGATCGGCATTGAGCGCGGTATTACGCGAGTCGATGATGCCGCCGGTCTGCGTGAACGTGGTGATGCTGGAGTTCAACTGCTCGGCAATGCCGTTGGTCGAGTTGAAGAGCGATGCGACCGTGGCCGGACTGCTCGTCAGCGCGGTGTTCAGCGCGGTGTTGTCGACCACCAGCGTGCCGTCCGCCGGATCGTCCTTCAGCGAGATACCGATCGCCGCCAGCGTGGTGCCGGTGCTACCCGAGCCGACCGAACCGCCGATGATGGTGGCCAGCGTGTTCTTGATCGTCTGCAGCGTGGAGTCGCCGAGCAGCGGACCTTGCGAGGACGAGCCGGAGCTGAACGAGGTGAGCGTGGACATCGTCGTGACGACGGTGTTGTAGAGGCTCACGAAATTATTGATCGCGGTGTTCTGCGAGGTCGTATCGGCCGCAATGGTCAGCGTCTGCGTGGTGCCCGCGGATGCGGACGTCAGGTTCATCGTGACGCCCGCAATGGCGCTCGTCACCGCATTGGTCGAACTGCTGGCCGCGATTCCGCCCACGGTGAATTCCGCGTCCTGGGCAAAACCGCTCTGCGTCCAGGCGCTCCCCGCGTTGGCCGAGGTGATCGTCGACTGGCCGCCGGTGGTGCTGGCGGTCGAGGTCACGCCGAGGCTCGACAGGCCGTTGTCGGTCGTGATGTTGCTGGTCGTGACGTTGATGACGTTCGCCGCCCCGGTGTTCGCCGCGCGCAGCACGAGGTGGGCGCCGTCCGTGCCGGTCACGATGGTCGCCGTGACGCCGGGGTTGCTGCTGCTCGCGTTGATCGCCGAAGCGATGCCCGAGAGCGTGTTGTTGGTGCCGTCGACGTTGATATCCATCGACTTGCCGCCCAGCGAAATGGAGAGCGTGCCGGTACCCAGTTGTGTCGTGGAGCTGAAGGCCGCCGACGACAAGGCTTGCGAGCTGGCAATCTGCGTCACGGCGACCGAGTAGCTGCCGGCCACGGCGCCGACGCCGGCGGTCGCGGTCAAGCCGGTGCCGCTCGCGGTGGCCGCGAACGTCGACAGCGTGGTGCCGTTGGCGAGATTCGTGATGCCCGACTGCAGTGCGCTCAGCGCCGAGCTTAGTGCGCCGTAGGCGGACAGCGTGGTGTTGTCGGTGGTTTGTCGTGCCGCCAGTGCCGCGGTTTGTCCTGCGGTCTTCGCGTTCACAAGCGCCGTGACGAGCGTCGACACGTCCATCGACGAATTGCCCGTCGAACCGCTGATGATCGATTGAGCAGCCGACTGCAGCGCGGCGTTGGCGCTTGCTGTAGAAGACGAGGTTGAGATCGAGGACATGCAGAGGCTCCGGGCGTCTGGAAATCTGTATTGGGTGGTGCGCGATGCTACATCACTGCGTGATGGAAATGCACAGCGGGAGGCATGCCTCCCGTCGTTTGAAACCCGGCGATGCGCCCCACTTGCGCGCGACGCATCGCCGTTACTGCGTCAGCTCTTACTGCAGGAGCTTCAGAACTTGCTGCGGGTTCGAGTTAGCTTGCGCCAACACCGAGATACCAGCTTGCTGCAGCACTTGTGCCTTGCTCAGATTCGCCGTTTCTTGTGCGAAGTTGGCGTCCGTGATTTGCGACTGTGCCGACGACAGGTCGGTCGATTCAGCTTGCTGCGACGTCGAGATTGCCGTGAAGCGGTTTTGCGCGGCGCCCAGTGCAGCTTGCAGCGTGTTCACGGTCTGCAGTGCGTTGTCGATCGAGACCATTGCTTCGTTCGCGCCGGTGACCGTGCTGATGTCGAGGCCCGAAACCGTCGGCGGGTTGTTGATCGCGTTGATCTGTGCGATCGATGCGGTCGCGACGCCGGAAGCCGTTGCGCCCATCGCCGTGGCGAGCGTGGAGTTCAGCGTCAGGTTCGTGACTGCCGTGCCCGTACCCGCGGCCGTGCCCGCGCTGAAGATAGCGGAGGCGGCGGTCGCCGACAAAGCCTGGTTGTTCTGGTCGGTGAAGGTGTAACCACCCTTGCCGTCCGACAGCACGTTGACCGACGTGATCGTCGCGCCCGTGCTGGTGTACGTGCCGGTCGCGTCCGTGCTGACGGCGATCGTGCCAACCGTTTGACCCGTTTGCACCAGGCCGCCACCGATCTTCGCTGCCGACATCGACTGGCTCAGGTCCAGGCTGATCGTCTGACCGACGTTCGCGCCGACCTGGAACGTCACGCTGCCTGCCGAGCCGTCCAGAATGTTCGTGCCGTTGTAGGTCGTTTGCGAAGCGATACGGTTCACTTCAGCGATCTGCGCCGAGACTTCCTTCTGCAGAGCTGCCTGGTCGCTCGACGACAGCGAACCGGTCGATGCTTGCACGGCCAGTTGGCGGATACGTTGCAGGCTCGAGGTCAGCGACGACAGTGCGCTCGATGCGGTTTGAATCATCGACACGCCGTCGTTCGCATTCGACACGCCCTGGTTCAGGCCGTTGATCTGCGTTTGCATACGCGTCGAGATTGCCAGACCTGCTGCGTCGTCAGCCGCGCTGTTGATGCGCTTGCCCGACGACAGGCGGGTGATGGCTTGCGAAAGGGCGCTTTGCGAGCCATTAAGGTTTTGCTGTGCAACCAGCGAGTTGATGTTGCTATTGATTCCGAGCATGGAAAATCTCCTAAATAAGCCTTGAGCCCAATACGCCACGTTGGCATCGGCGGAAGCACTCGTTCATTGCTGGCCGCCTCAGTGAAGGTTGACGGCGGCCCTAAAAAAAACTTGAGGAACTTTGTGCAATGGCGCGCCAAACGTTTTCCATGCCGGTTTATTGCAATGTCGCTGAAAGCCGCTTGCAGCCTTGGTCTGCGGACCCACTGCAGGTATTGAAAAGTCGGCGTATTCTCTTTTCTCTCTTGTGACAAACCCTGGAAAAATCATGCAAAAGCGCAGAATCGGACGTTCGGAATTACAGGTCGCGCCGCTGATGTTCGGCGGCAATGTTTTCGGCTGGACCGCCGATGAAGCCACCTCGTTTTCGATTCTTGATGCATTTGTCGATGCCGGTCTCGACTTTATCGATACCGCCGATGTCTATTCCGCATGGGTGCCTGGCAATCAGGGCGGGGAGTCGGAAACCATCATCGGCAAGTGGTTCCGTCAGAGCGGCAAGCGCGACAAAATTGTGCTCGCCACCAAGGTCTCGAAGCATCCGCAGCGCAAGGGGTTGTCGGCGGCCAACATCCAGGCGGCGGTCGAGGATTCGCTGCGGCGCTTGCAAACCGATTACATCGATGTCTACTTTTCTCACGACGACGACTCCGAAACGCCGCTCGCCGAAACACTGGGCGCGTATCAGAAGCTGATCGAGGCGGGGAAGGTGAGGGTGATCGGCGCGTCGAACTACACTGGCGCGCGTATCGAGGAGGCGCTCGCGGTGTCCCGCCAGCACGGGTTGCCCGAATATCAGCTGCTGCAGCCGGAATACAACCTGTATGACCGCGCGGACTATGAGCGCGACATCGAACCGGTGGCGCTCGCCAATCAGCTTGGCGTGGTGGTGTACTACAGTCTTGCAAGCGGATTTCTGTCGGGCAAATACCGGTCGCGGGCGGATCTGGCCAACAAGGCGCGCGGCAGCCGGGTCGAAAAATACTTGAACGAGCGCGGTTTGCGCATTCTCGCCGCGCTGGACCGGATCGCGGAGGCGCACGGCAGCACGCCGGCCACTGTCGCGTTGGCATGGCTGATCGCGCGGCCCAGTGTTACGGCCCCTATTGCCAGCGCAACATCGGTCGACCAGCTCAAAAGTCTCGCGGCAGCCGTCCACCTGATGCTGACAGGCGCAGATATCCGCGAACTGGACGAAGCGAGCGCCTGAGGCGCAAGTGACCTGGCGCAATCGCTAAACCCCTGGTAGGATGGAGAGTTTCCTGATATCATCGGGAGTGAATTGAGATCTTTGCCTGTTTCGTCAATGCTTTTCTGTTGATGAAAGGTTGGCGAAACGGCAGCAGACGCGGCTTTTGCATGTTGTCTGTCCGCGTTCCGCGGTGAACTCCCCACCTCTCTTTTCCGGCCTCCGTGGCCGCTTTGCCTCTCGTTTCAATCGTGGTTTGGCCGGGTTCTGCCCGCGTTTGCCTGTTACTGGCCATGAATTGGAACGACCGGAGGGCCGGCGCGTGAGCGGTATGCCGCCACGCAATTTACCCCTATCAAGTGATTGAGTTAGGAATTACATGACGACGATTCTTCTGAAAGAAAACGAGCCGTTCGAAGTGGCGATTCGCCGCTTTCGTCGCGCAATCGAAAAGAATGGCCTGATCGCTGAACTGCGTGAGCGCCAATCGTACGAAAAGCCGACCACGGCACGTAAGCGCAAGAAGGCTGCTGCTGTGAAGCGCCTGCACAAGCGCCTGCGCAGCCAGATGCTGCCGAAGAAGCTGCACTAAGCACGCTTTTTCCGCGCGGCCGAACGGCGGTGTGAGCTTCGAAAGAAGCCACATCGCCGTTTTGCTTTTTGGGGCCTCTTTCGGGCATTTTTGTGGTCTCTTCTTGGGCCTTTGATGCCCGTTCGTTGCTGGGGCACTCAGTCACGGGCGGGGCAACGCGGTTGCGGGGCACGGTCGTGAATGGCTAACGGTGTGCGCCGGGCGCGCCACCGCAGAAGCGCCTGCCCTGCCTTACCCCGCTTTGCGATTCCGTCCTTTCTTGCCGAGTGCCGCGCATCGCGCCCGGCACATGCAACTCGCCTCGTGGTCGTTGACCATGCCGACCGCCTGCATGAATGCGTAGCAGATCGTCGAGCCGACGAACTTGCAGCCATAGCGCTTCAGCCCCTTGCTCAGCGCGTCGGAAATGTCGGTCGACGCGGGAGCCTGTTTGTACGAAGCCCAATCGTTCTGGATCGGCGTCTGATCGACGAAGGACCAAACGAAATTGGCGAGCGAGCCGTGCTCGGCCTGTATCTGTTGGACCGCCCGAGCGTTGTTAATGGCCGCTTCGATCTTGCCGCGATGACGCACGATGCTTTCGTCTTTCACCAGGGCATCGACATGCTTCGGCGTAAAGCGCGCAACCTTGTCGATGTCGAAGTCGGCAAAAGCGCGGCGGTAGCCGGCCCGCTTGTTGAGAATCGTCGACCACGACAACCCTGCCTGAGCGCCCTCCAGCACCAGCATCTCGAACAGATGCTGGTCATCGCGCGAGGGCACGCCCCATTCGGTGTCGTGATAGTGCGCGAGCGCCTCGCTCGATACCCAGTTGCATCGCTGTGTCACTGTCGCGCTCCTGTATTGTGATGTCGCTCGCCAGCATAGCTGAAGCCGTGCGCACTGCAAGTCGGCCGTTCGGCCGATTGCGGGATTGAAACTGACCTGCCACGCTACGCGTTATTCACCCACTGAACTCACTCGACTTCATGAGCAAAGACTTCTTTCTGATCGGCATCGACGGCGGCGGCAGCGGCACGCGCGTCGTGCTCGGCGACGCACAAGGCCGCGAGCTGGCGCAGGCGGCAAGCGGGCCGTCTGGCTTGGGGCTCGGCGTCGAACGTGCTTGGCAGGCCATTGCGGCCGGCTGCGGCGAAGCATTTGCAAGCGTCGGCATGGCGCTGGACTGGTCGCGCTGCGTGCTCGGCTGCGGACTGGCGGGCGTCAATAATCGCGACTGGCTGAGCGCGTTTCGCGCTCAGGCTCCCGCGGTCGCCGGACTCGCCGTGGAAAGCGACGCCTATACCACCCTGCTGGGCGCGCACGCCGGCACGCCTGGTGTGATCGTTGCGCTTGGCACCGGCAGCGTGGCGGCCGTGCTGGATAGCAATGGCGAATGCCGTTCGGTCAGCGGCTACGGCTTTCCCTCGGGCGACGAAGCAAGCGGCGCATGGCTCGGGCTGCGGGGCATCGTGCATGCACAACATGCGCTCGACGGTCGCGGCCCCAACGACGATTTCGCGCAGGCGCTGATCAGCCACACCGGCGCGCATGACCGCGACAGTCTCGTCGTGTGGCTTTGCGAAGCCAATCAGACAGCTTATGCGAGGCTCGCGCGGATCGTCGTCGCCAATCGCACGCATCCGTTCGCGGCGCGGTTGCTCGGCGAGGCCGGCGCGGAAGTGGGCAAGATGATCGCCGCGCTGGATCCCTCGGCGAGCCTGCCGGTCGCGTTGTGCGGCGGCCTCGGCGCGCCGTTGCGTGAGTACGTGCCGCAGATCCATCAGGCGCGTTTGCGCGAGCCGCTGGCCGATTCGGCGCACGGCGGATTGCAACTGGCGCAGCGCGAAGCAGGCCGCGTCGGCGGCTAAAAACGGCAGCTAGAAACAGCCGCTCGCGGCGCGCTCGCGGGCGAGACCCGTCGGGCACGGCCGGCGCGTTTCCGGTAAGCGTGGCTGGCAACGGTAAAATACGCACTTCGACGCTGCCCGACCGCTCACACCATGTACAAAGTTATCGCCACGGATCTCGACGGCACGCTGCTCAACGCCGATCACCAGGTGGACCCGTTCACGGTCGCCACCGTGCGTAAGCTCGAGAGCGACGGCCTGCGGTTCGTGATTGCAACGGGCCGTCATTATTGCGACGTCGCCGGCATCCGCGACGTGCTCGGCATCAACCCGTATCTGATCACGTCGAATGGCGCGCGCGTCCACGCGCCGGACAACACGGTCATCCATGCCGGCGACCTGCCTCCCGCTATCGTGCAACGATTGGTGCAGCCGGAAATCGCCGGTGCTCATGGCCGCGTGATCGTCAATCTGTTCGCCGATCAGGCCTGGCTGATCGACCGCGACGCACCGCATCTGCTGAAGTTTCATCAGGACTCGGGCTTCACCTATGAGGTGACCGATCTGCCGAAACACGACGGCGCCGACATCGCGAAGGCCCTCTACATTGGCGAGCCCGCCGATCTTGCACAGGTCGCGGCGAACCTCGCTCGTGAATTCGGCGACGCCCTTTACGTGACCTACTCGCTGCCGGACTGCCTGGAAGTGATGACGGCGAACGTGTCGAAGGGACGCGCGTTGCAGATCGTGCTCGAACGCGTGGGCGTGGATGCCTCGCACTGCGTGGCGTTTGGCGACAACATGAACGATATCGATCTGCTGGAAACGGCCGGCCATCCGTTCATGATGAGCAACGCCAATCCCGATCTCATGACGCGCCTGCCGAACGTGCCGCGCATCGGCAACAACTTCGAAGCCGGCGTCGCGCATCATCTGCGCAAGCTCTTCTCGCTCGACGACGAATTGATGTCCTGATCTGAAATGGAAACGGCCCGCATCCGTCTTGATGGATGCGGGCCGTTTCTTCGCGCGAGCTTTTGTGCGCTTGCGGCGGCGATTAGCGGCGCGGCGGGCAACGGGAAAGCGCTGCGTGCTTCCCGTTGATCAGCGGCGGCCAACTACTTTGTTAGCTGCCGCTTGCGGACTCAAGGCGATCAGCCGTGCCATCCGCCGCGACGGTCACCATGGTCGCCGCGGTCGTCGTGGCCCCAGCCACGACCATTGTGGTTCCAGTTGCGATCATATCGATGGTCGCCCCGATAGTAGTCGCCGCGGTCGTAACGGTGGTCCCAGCCGCCGTTGCCGTAATACACAGGCTGCGGTGCGGCATAGACGGGAGCCGGGCTGGCATAAACCGGTGCGCCGAGCGACAGGCCGATGTTCAGATCCGTATGCGCTTGCGCGACACCGCATGCGCCCGCTGCGAGTCCTGCGGCAACCAGCAAGTGAGTGACGATGCGTTTCATGTTTGTTCTCCTGTGAGGCGACGTATGTTTGTCGCACAGGACCAATCTACCCATTCCGGCCGGTGGGAACTGCGACGAGATGTTACGGACTGCAAGCATCGTCGCGGGGATTGAAACGTGCGCACGGCGGGATTCGGGTGCGGGACGTGTCACGCGTTGCCTGGTCAAAGCCCCGCCATATAAGGGCGTGCGCTCCGTTGTGCCGATTCAGCGAACGGTCGGCGCCACGTTCGGCCCAAATCAAGCGGCCGCAGTGGTAATCGCGGCTTACATCTGTATTACCCGATTAATCTGCCGCACTCGCGGAAGGCGCCGATGCAGCCGCCGCCGACGCTCCCGGCAGCGACGCGCAAGGGCAGTCGGTCGCGCGTCCGTCCAATCCTTGCCGATCATGTTTGAAGCTTGCCCGCGCGCTGCCGTTCTGCCAATTGAGGCGAACAATGTAAATGCTGTCGAAGTCGTCGCTCTTCCAGTTCGGGACATCAGCGGCGCTACCGCCGTGCGCGCTCAGCATCTGGCGCAATAGCTTCACGATCAGTTTGTGTTCCCACGCCACGACGATCAGCTTGTTTCGATTGGCCGGATTGACCAGTGCGGTGCCGAGCTGGTCGATCTGCGCGAAACCATATGGCGTTTGCACAGGCATCTGGAACTGGATGGCGGTCGGCTCGATCGTCGCCAGTGGCCGGATGTAGTAGTAGGGCTTGCCGCTGTCGTCTTTTTGCTGCCCGGGATCGGGGGCGTAGATTGCGTCCGGCTTGCCGAACTTGGCAGCGATCACCGCCGGCAGCGCCAGCGCCCGGTTGAGTCCTTGGCAGTTGAGCTGGCCGTAGCCTTGAGCTGGTTTCTCACCGTGCCGTACGAACACGAGCGTTTCAACGTCGCTGTCGGCCGCATGCGCGACGGGCAGCGCCGACAGACCCGCGCACAGGCCGCCGACGGAGAGTGCGACGCCATGCAGAAATCCGCGGAAACGCTTCATAGGTAACACCTGTGCGAGCTTGGAAGGTCGCACGATTCTAGCAGCGGCGCTCGCGTGCGCCATTGGCGCGCTGTCACGGTGCCCGCGATAGCCAAACAGAACGGGCGCCGCAGCGCCCGCTTTGAATGCCTGAATTACCGCGCGTTGTCAGTCGAGCGCGAGCTTTTGAGAATTGCCGCCGCGGCTTTCGGCGAGGGCCGGATACAACACGCCGGCGACCACCGCGCCGAGAACCGGCGCAAGCCAGAACAGCCACAACTGATCCACCGCCGCACCGCCGACGAACAGCGCCGGGCCGGTGGAGCGCGCCGGGTTGACCGACGTATTGGTCACCGGGATCGAGATCAGGTGAATCAGCGTGAGGCACAGACCGATGGCGATCGGCGCGAAGCCGGCAGGCGCACGCTTGTCGGTCGCGCCTAGAATGACGAAGAGGAAGAAGCCGGTCATCACCACTTCGCAAATGAATGCCGCGGCGAGCGAGTAGTGACCCGGCGAGCGCTCGCCGTAACCATTGCTGGCAAAACCGCTGGCAACGAGGTCGAAGCCAGGCTTGCCCGATGCGATCAACGACAGCACCAGCGCACCCAACACCGCGCCGATCACCTGCGCGACGATGTACGGCAGCAGATCGCGAGCCGGAAAGCGGCCGGCGACGGTCAGGCCGACGCTCACCGCGGGATTCAGGTGACAGCCGGAAATGTGGCCGATCGCGTAAGCCATTGTCAGTACGGTCAGGCCGAAGGCGAGCGACACGCCCACGAACCCGATGCCCAGCCCGTGAACCGGGCCGGCGAAATTGGCGGCGAGGACAGCGCTGCCACAGCCCCCCAGCACGAGCCAGAAGGTGCCGAACAATTCGGCAGCGAGGCGTTTTGACAACTGCATGATTGGTAATCCTAAAAAATGACGTTTCCGCTAGCACGCACGGCTAAGCCCGGATGCCATGCCTTGAGCGCGCAATTCTAGGGAAAGGTTGCCAATTCGGGTGTCAAGAATTGTCAATGTGGCATCGTGCTTACCTATTATTGCGAGATAAAGAGGGGGTTTAACAATTCATCCGTGTTAATAATTATCAGAGGATATCTCGCTAAATCGGTATTCTTGTCCATTGCGAATTTTTATAATTGCAGTTAGTCTGCGAGCCAATGAGTTCTAAAAAGGGGAGAACCGGAATGTCTCAATATGCAGACCTCAAGGCGCAGATCGCCAAATTGCAGGCACAGGCAGAAGAAGCGCGGCGTACCGAAATCGACAACGTGGTCGCCGACATCCGCCAAAAGATCGCTGAATACGGTCTCACGGCTCAAGACTTAGGCTTTGCCGTCGCCGCCAAGCGCGGTCGCCCGCCCAAGAAGGCGCCGCTGCCGGCGAAATACCAGGACCCAAAATCGGGAAATACGTGGAGCGGGCGTGGCAAACCGCCCAAGTGGATCGTCGGCAAGAATCGCGAGCGCTTTCTGATTGGTGCGGCTTGAGTCGATTGCCGCTAGAGACGAAAGCCAACTGAAGGTTATTGGCACTCCGGCTTTATTGGTTGAGCGCTAATCCGCGATGGAAGCGCATCCATACCCGTATTAAAAAAGCCGCCCTCGAGGGGCGGCTTTTTTGGACAAGAAGCGGGATAAGTGTGATTTACCGTTCGCGCAAACGATTCACACGACGAAATGACCCGCTATTCATCTGCAAATCGGAATCGGCACATGAGGCGGATTCGAACACTCGCGCGGCCGAGCGCATAAATTGCCACGGCCGCTCGAATGCCACGTTAGCCCACCGCAACTTGACGCAGTACCGGGCGGCGCGTGGCTTCGATCAGCGCCGAATAGCCATCCACATAGTTCTGCGCCATGGTCTTCGAACTGAAGCGGCGTTCAAACTGGGCGCGAATTTCGGTGCGCGACAGTTCGTCCAGGCGTTGCAGTGCCGCGACCGCTCCTTGTACGTCCTCAACGATATAACCCGTCACGCCGTGGTCGATCACTTCCGGCACGGAGCCGCGGTTGAAGGCGATCACCGGCGTGCCGCACGCCATCGATTCGATCATCACGAGGCCAAACGGCTCGGACCAGTCGATCGGGAACAGCAGCGCCTTCGCGCCGGAGAGAAACTCGGGCTTCTGCGCCTCATTGATCTCGCCGACGAATTCCACGTGCGCCTGCGACAACAGCGGCTCGATCTCCCGTTTGAAATATTCCTGGTCGGCCTTGTCCACCTTGGCGGCGATCTTCAGCGGCAAACCGCTTTGTGCAGCGATCTTGATGGCTGTATCGACGCGCTTCTCAGGGCAAATACGGCCGAGGAACGCCAGGTATTCCGGCTTCTTGTGCGTTTGCGGCGTCAACAGCTGTTCCGGCAAGCCGTGATAAATCGTGTTGAGCCAGTTCGCTTGCGGCAGCGGCGCACGCTGCGAATCGGAAATGGACACCACCGGCACGTCCGAGAACGCGTCGAATACCGGTTGCAGTTCCGGCAAGTCGAGGCGGCCGTGCAGCGTCGTCACGAACGGCGTGTCCATCGTGGTAAAAAGCGGGAACGGCATGTAGTCGAGGTGGAAATGCAGCACGTCGAATTCGTGCGCGACCTTTCGCACCTTTTCCATCATCAGGATGTGCGGAGCCAGCGCGTCGCGGATCGTCGGATCGAGGCGCAGTGCACGAGGCCAGCAGGCGTCGAGGTTCGCGGAGGTGACCGAGTCGCCGCTCGCAAACAGCGTGACGTCGTGGCCGAGGCCGACCAGTGCTTCGGTCAGATACGATACGACGCGTTCGGTACCACCGTAGAGTTTCGGCGGGACGGCTTCATACAACGGCGCAATTTGTGCGATTCGCATGCGTTTTCTCCTAATCAGATCGGCATCGCACAGCGGCGCTCGAGTAGAGCGAGGAGTGAATGCCTGACGGACGGTTGGGCGCGGTAAGCCGCCGCCCGGGGGTGTTCCGAACCTGCATCGGGTAATCCCTTAGGTTCATTATCGGGATCGACCGCGCAAATTCGAGTTATTTTTCAAACGCTTAATGTTGTTACAGCGCGAAACATGCGGCGTTACAGGTCGTCTGGATGGCAGTCCCGATAATTGAGAGCGAAAACCGGCCGTTTTATTCGAACGCAGCGCATTCCATGAGCAATCCGCGGGCCCGACCGACCGAGCGTGGCGCCTATCCTGGTCGGATTACGCGGAAGTGAAAACGTCTTATAATTCGCCCTCACCGCAGCAACGGTGCGGAGCGTGAGTTAGCTTGGCTCACCCTTTAGCCGCATTCCGCATCACCTCAGGCAGTCATTCAAAGGGCATAGCCGTCCAGACTGCCCGTCAATAGCCCTCTTTAGCCCCGTCCTTGCATGACTTTGTAGGAAAAATTCCTACATGAATGACGGATTTATCCGTCAACAAGGCTGGGTGTCTATCCGATTTTCGTCCGCTCCCCCTTTCGACACAATGCTCGCAAGACCAGAAACGAGCCGATTCGTGCGGTTTAAGCGCGCGCGTCCGAGCAAACGTTTTCGTAACGGCCTGACCAGCCAGATACACCCCGGGGGAATCATGAGCGCGACAAGCGAAATGCTCAATGAGATCAGAGAAGTCAACCTGTCTTATCTCCTGCTCGCACAGCGACTGCTGCGCGAAGACAAGCCGATGGGCATGTTTCGCATGGGGATTTCGGACCAGTTAGCCGATGTGCTCGCCAATCTGTCGTTGGCGCAGACCGTCAAGCTGGCGGCGTCCAATCAGGTGTTGTGCCGTTTCCGTTTCGACGACCATGCCGTGCTGTCCGCTCTGGCGGACAAAGGCAAATCCAGCGCCGTGGCACAGGCGCATTCCGCGATCCTGATGGCAAGCCAGCCGGTCGAGCAGCTCGGCTGATGGCACGTTGTATTCAAAGCCGAATAATCAGGACGGGGGAAACGCCAACGGATGGCCTATAAAAGTGTTGTACTTGAAGTCAGGGAGATCACCCTGGCCATTGAACTGATCGAGCTTGGCGCGCGTTTGCAATTGCTGGAAGCCGAAACCAGTCTGTCGCGCGACCGCCTCATCAAGCTGTACAAGGAATTGAAAGGGGTTTCGCCGCCCAAAGGCATGCTGCCGTTTTCGACCGACTGGTTCATGACCTGGCAGCCGAACTTTCACTCATCGCTGTTCTACAACATCTACCGTTTCATGGCCGGACACGGCGGTTGCCTGACGATCCAGTCGATCGTGAAGAGCTACCGGCTCTACCTGGAACACGTCCGGTTGCACGACGACGAGCCCGTGCTCAGTCTCACGCGCGCGTGGACGCTGGTGCGTTTCTTCGACTCCGGGATGCTGCAAATGACCGCCTGCTGCCGCTGCGGGGGACGTTTTGTAGCGCATGCGCATGATCCGCAGCACGCGTTCGTCTGCGGACTGTGCCAGCCGCCCTCGCGCGCCGGTAAGACAAAGAAATCTGCCGACGCCCGGGCCCGCGAAAGCCTCGCCGCCCTCGAAGCTTGACCCGCAAGGCGGCCGCGCAAGTGCGGTCCGCCGTCCGCGTCCCATGGGGCGGGCCTTTCAGCCCGCTCGCCCAAGGCCCGATTGAACCGGGCCGCTGACCTCGACCTCTGGTTTACACCGGATCGCCGAGCCACATTTCCACCAAAGTTTTCTGTTCCTTTGCCGTAAACCTGAATAACGACGGTCACCGTCGCTTCTTTGTGAGGGCTCGGCAGTGCTGATTTTCGTGGGAACACTCGTGACGCTTTTGTCCGTTTTCGGCGGTTACGCGCTGGAAGGCGGCCATCTCGGCGCGCTGCTGCAGCCCGTTGAAGTGCTGATGATCGTGGGCGCTGGCGTCGGCGCGTTCATTCTCGGTAACGGAATGAAGACGATCAAGGCGACGCTGCGCGTCATTCCGACCCTGTTCAAGGGCGCGAAGTACAACAAGGACGTCTATATGGAGCTGATGGCGCTCCTCTACGTCCTGCTGGCCAAGGCGCGCAAGGAAGGCACGCTGACGCTGGAAGCGGACATCGACGATCCGTCGAAGAGTCCGATCTTCACCCAATACCCGAAGATTCTTGCCGACCATCACATCATCGAATTCCTCACCGACTACCTGCGTCTGATGGTGGGCGGCAACATGAATGCGTTCGAGATCGAAAGCCTGATGGACGAGGAAATCGAGACGCACCACCAGGAAGGCGAGGCGCCCGCGCATGCGCTGAACAAGGTCGGCGACGCGATGCCGGCGTTCGGTATCGTGGCCGCGGTGATGGGCGTGGTGCACACCATGGCCTCCGCCGACAAGCCGCCAGCGGTGCTCGGCGAGATGATCGCCCAGGCGCTGGTCGGCACTTTCCTCGGGATTCTGCTTTCGTACGGGCTGATCGGGCCGCTCGCGAGCGTCGCCGAACAGCGCGTGACCGAATCGACCAAGATGTTCCAGTGCATCAAGGTGACGATTCTGGCCAGCCTGAACGGTTACGCGCCGGCGATCGCCGTCGAGTTCGGCCGCAAGGTGCTCTTCTCGACCGAACGCCCGTCGTTCGCCGAGCTGGAAGAGCACGTGCGCCGCGTCAAGGCCAAGTAAAGGCCACCGGAAACCGAACCCATGAGCAAGGACAAAGACCGCGCCATTGTCGTCAAGCGCGCCGCGCCGAAGAAAGCCGGCCACCATGGCGGCGCCTGGAAGCTCGCGTATGCGGACTTCATGACCGCGATGATGGCGTTCTTCCTGCTGATGTGGCTGCTGAGTTCGGCGTCCACGGTGCAGTTGAAGGGCATTGCCGATTACTTCAATCAGCCGCTGAAGATCACGCTGTGGGGCGGTGACCGCAGCGCGGAGGATTCGAGCATTCTGAAGGGCGGCGGCCGCGACATTTCGACCGACGCGCAGGGCGTGACGCGCTCTAGCGACGGTGCGAACAACCGTTCCGAACACACCGCAGTGCACGGTAGCGAAGACTCGATGAAGCAGTTGCAGGGCGAACTGGAGCGTCGCGAGCAGGTTCGCCTGCACGATCTGCAGGTCAAACTGATGGCCGCGATCGAAGCGAATCCGGTGCTGCGCCAGTTCAAGCAGCAGATCCGCATCGATTCGACGCTGACCGGCTTGCGTATCGAAATCGTCGACTCGCAGAAGCGGCCCATGTTCGCGACCGCGAAAGACCAGGTCGAGCCGTATATGCGCGACATCCTGCGCGAAATCGGCCACACGCTGAACGACGTGCCGAACCGCATCATCGTGCAGGGACACACCGACGCCGCGCAATACGCGGGCGGCGAGAAGGGCTATAGCAACTGGGAATTGTCCGCGGACCGCGCCAATGCGTCGCGCCGCGAACTGATCGCCGGCGGCATGGATGAAGCGAAGGTGATGCGCGTGCTCGGCCTCGCGTCGACGCAAAACCTGAACAAGGCGGACCCGATGGATCCGGAGAATCGCCGCATCAGCATCATCGTGTTGAACAGGAAGTCGGAGGATGCGCTGAATCACGACGATTCCACCACGACGACCTTGTCGGACGACGCAGCCGGCTCCAAGCCGCTGCTGCAAAAGCTTGCGCAACCGGTAACGGTTGCCCCGAAGTTGCCGGCGGTAGCGCCGGCGGCCCAGTAACAGACAGCGATCGTTCCGCTGGCTCACGCGCCCTGCCGGCGCGGAGCGCGGGGCGATCCATAGCGTAGGTGCAGCGAGGTTTTCATGATCAGGCACATCCTGGCAATCGACGATTCGGCATCGATGCGGCAGATTCTCGCCGCCACGTTGACGACGGCCGGCTATGAGGTGACGCTCGCCGCGGACGGCAACGAAGGGCTCGAAAACGCGCTCGCCATGTCGTTCGATCTCGTGCTGACCGATCAGCACATGCCGGGCAAGACCGGTCTCGATCTGATCGCCGCGCTACGCAACAACCCGGCTTACCAGGCCACGCCCATCCTCGTCCTCACGACGGAATCGGGCGAGCCGTTCAAGGAAGCGGCGCGGGCTGCGGGCGCGACCGGCTGGATCGAAAAGCCGCTCGACCCGGACATGCTGACCGAACTGGTGGCGGCGTTAGCCGAGCCAGATCACGCATAAGCACCACTCATAGACCCAGTTATAGAAGCTCTCGACGCGGCGGCACGGTAGCCCACGCCTAGACAGGAACTCTCGCGGTGACCCAGGCATGACACTCGACATCACTCAGTTCTATCAGACGTTTTTCGACGAAGCGGACGAACTGCTCGCGCAGATGGAGCAGTTGCTGCTCAATCTGGATATCGCGCACCCGGACCCCGAAGACCTCGCGGCCATTTTCCGCGCGGCGCATTCGATCAAGGGCGGCGCGGCGACGTTCGGCTTTACCGCGCTGACGGAAACGACCCACATTCTCGAATCGCTGCTCGATCGCGCGCGCAATAACGAACTCGTGCTGCGCAAGGACATGATCGACACGTTCCTCGAAACCAAGGACGTGCTGTCGGGCCAGTTGGCCGATTACCGCGCGAGCGCCGAGCCGGATGCGGCCACTGCCCGCGCGATCTGCGCGAAGCTCGAACGGCTGCACAAGGAAAGCGCCGAAGGCGGCGCGCCCGCCGCCGCAGCAGCCGTGGCACCAGTTGCAGTAGAGGCAAATCAGGGAGGAACCGCGCCGGAGCACGTCGTCGAACAGGCGGTGCAGGCAGCGGGTGAATGGACTGACGGCGAACCGGCGCAGACCGGGCAAGCCGCGGGTGCCGGCGGTGCGGATGACAGCGCCGGTCCCCATCTGAAAATTACGCTACGGGGCGTTGGTGAGAAGGACCAGGAACTGCTGGCCGAAGAGCTCGGCAACCTGGGCAACATCGTTGGGCAGGTCAAGAGCGGCGGCGATTTGACGCTGTGGCTCGCGACCGATGTGACCTCCGACGACATCATCGCCGTGTGCTGTTTCGTGATCGACGAAAGTCAGATCGTGATCGGCCGCGGCACCGCACCGGCGGATGAGACGCAGCAAGGCGAACCTGGAACGCCCGACGCTGCCGATTCGTCCCCGGCGCAAGCAGTACCGGCCAATCAGGCGGGACACGCAGCATCGCCGGCACCGGCTGCCGGCACCGCTGCGCCCGCTTCGGCGGCCACGCACGGCCTGTTCGACGCACCGGCCGCACCGGCGCCTGCCGCGGCCCAATCCGCAGCGGCGACTGGCGCAGCGGCGCCGGCTCAGGCAGCAGCAACTCAAGCCGCAACGACACAAGCCGCAAGCGCGGCCGCGCCCGCCGAGCAGGACCGCAAGGCGGCACGTCCGGCTGCGGCGGCAGGCGGCGCGGAAGGCAGCTCGATTCGCGTCGGCGTGGAAAAAGTCGATCAGCTGATCAACCTGGTCGGCGAACTGGTGATCACGCAAGCCATGCTCGCGGAAACCACCAGCACGTTCGACCCGGCGTTGCACGACCGGCTCTTCAACGGCATGGCGCAGCTCGAACGCAATGCGCGCGATCTGCAGGAAGCGGTCATGTCGATCCGCATGATGCCGATGGATTACGTGTTCAGCCGCTTCCCGCGTCTGGTGCGCGATCTGGCGGCGAAACTCGGCAAGGAAGTGGAACTCGTCACCTTCGGTCAGGCGACCGAACTCGACAAGAGCCTCATTGAACGGATCATCGATCCGTTGACTCACCTCGTGCGCAACAGTCTCGACCACGGCATCGAAACCGTGGAAGCGCGGCGCGCGGCGGGCAAGGATTCGACCGGCCAGCTGGTGCTGTCGGCGGCGCATCACGGCGGCAACATCGTCATCGAAGTGAGCGACGACGGCGCGGGCCTGCGCCGCGACAAGATTCTCGCGAAAGCGGCCAAGCAGGGCATGCAGGTCAGCGAGACCATGTCCGACGAAGAAGTCTGGAACCTGATCTTCCTGCCGGGCTTCTCGACAGCGGAACAGGTCACGGACGTGTCGGGCCGCGGCGTCGGCATGGACGTGGTGAAGCGCAACATCCAGTCGATGGGTGGTCACGTGGAAATCACCTCGCACGCCGGCAAGGGCAGCACCACGCGCATCGTGTTGCCGCTCACGCTGGCGATTCTCGACGGCATGTCGGTCAAGGTCGGCAACGAGATCTTCATTCTGCCGCTGAACTTCGTGATGGAGTCGCTGCAACCCCAAGCCGAAGATATTTACACGGTGGCCAACGGCGAGCGTGTGGTGCGGGTGCGCGGTGAATATCTGCCGCTCGTGGCGTTGCACGAAGTGTTCAACGTCGAAGACGCGAAGCAGGAACCCACGCAAGGCATCGTCACCATCATGCAAACCGAGGGGCGCCGCTTTGCGATGCTGATCGACGAACTGGTGGGCCAGCAGCAGGTGGTCGTGAAGAATCTGGAAACGAACTACCGCAAGGTGCACGGCATTTCCGCCGCGACCATTCTCGGCGACGGCAGCGTCGCGCTGATCGTCGACGTGGCCGCGTTGAACCGCGAAACGCGCAACGCGCATGGCGCGATGAGCCTCGCATGATGCCGGTCAAACTCGTCTCGACTCTTAATCAACTCATTTCATCCCAACCGTTTGGGGGCTAACGTGGCAGAAGTCCAATCCATCAATTCGAGCGTCGCGAACGCGAACGGTACGACTGGCCGGCGCGACGTGCAGCAGGCAGACGCCGGCGGTCAGGAGTTCCTCGTCTTCACGCTCGGCGCCGAAGAGTACGGCATCGACATTCTCAAGGTGCAGGAAATCCGCGGCTACGACAACGTGACGCGTATCGCCAATGCGCCCGAGTTCATCAAGGGCGTGATCAATCTGCGCGGCATCATCGTGCCGATCGTCGACATGCGCATCAAGTTCCATCTGGGCCGTGTCGAGTACGACCACCAGACGGTGGTGATCATCCTGAATGTCGCGCACCGCGTGGTCGGGATGGTGGTGGACGGCGTGTCGGACGTGCTGACGCTCGCCACCGACCAGATCATGCCCGCGCCGGAATTCGGCGCCACGCTGACGACCGAGTACCTCACGGGGCTGGGCACCGTCGACGGCCGCATGCTGATCCTGATGGACATCGAGAAGCTCATGACCAGCCGCGAAATGGCGCTGATCGAAACGCTCGGCGTCTAACGGCGGCAGCCTTCACGAACGATTGGGATAGGGAGCATCGAAATGTTGAGCAGGTGGTCGATTCGCACGTCGTTGACGATGGTGGGGATCATTCTGGTCGCGCTGACCGTGACGGTCGGCGTACTTGGGCTAACCGCGCTGAATAGCGCGAGCCAGTCGCTCGACCGCATTTCACGCGGCGATCTGGTCGCCATTCATGCGCTCGACGAAGCTTCGTCGTATCTACTGCGCTCGCGCGTGTCGCTGGACCGCTTCAATGCGTTGAGCGCGGCGGGCGACACGGAGCAGGCGAAGAAGGTGCTCGATCGTGCGCAGGAGTTGTACGGCAAGGGCAATCAGAGCTGGCAGGCTTATCTGGACGCGCCCAAAAACGGCGTGGAGCAGGCGCAACTCGACGAACTGCTGACGCGCCGTACGGCGCTGATGCGTGACGGCATGGAGGCAGAGTTCGCCGCGCTGCGCGCGAACGATCTGGCGGCCTACCACGCCATCGCGGACACGAAGATCAGTCCGTGGTTCGTGGCTTACGACAACGCGGCGGCCGCTGTGATCAAGAGCTTGCAGCAACACGCCGTGGATCAGCAGGCGAGCGCGCAATCGAACATCTCGCTGATGACCACGCTGATCATCGCCATCACCGCGCTCGCGCTGCTGATGGTGGTGGGTATCCGTTTCGCGCTGCGCGGCCTGATCGTGCAGCCGCTCGCCGACGCGACGGCATGCTTCGAGCGCATTGCTTCGGGCGATCTGTCCGAGACGATCAACGTATTCAGCAGCAATGAAATCGGGCGGTTGTTCGCGGGTATCAAGCGCATGCAGGACAGCATGTCGACAATGGTGAAAGCGGTTCACAGCAGCACGGAATCGATCGACACCGGCGCCCGCGAAATCGCGATGGGCAACACCGATCTCTCACAGCGCACCGAACAGCAGGCTGCCTCGTTGCAGGAAACCGCGTCGAGCATGGAGCAACTGACCGGCACCGTGCGGCAGAACGCCGAGAACGCGCGTCAGGCGAGCCAGCTGGCGGTCAACGCGTCCGATATCGCGACGCGCGGCGGCGACGTGGTGAGCCAGGTCGTCACGACCATGCAGGATATCGCGAGCAGTTCGAACAAGGTCGTCGACATCATCGGCGTGATCGAAGGCATTGCCTTCCAGACCAATATTCTCGCGTTGAACGCGGCAGTCGAAGCGGCGCGCGCCGGCGAACAGGGCCGCGGCTTTGCCGTGGTGGCCGGCGAAGTGCGCAGCCTCGCGCAGCGCAGCGCCAGTGCCGCGAAGGAAATCAAGGAACTGATCGGCGACTCGGTCGACAAGGTGCAAAGCGGCTCGGCGCTGGTCGGCCGCGCGGGCACCACGATGGATGAGATCGTGCAGGCCGTGCGCCGTGTGACCGACATCATGGGTGAAATCAGCGCGGCGTCCGAGGAGCAATCGGGCGGCATCGAACAGGTGAATCGCGCGGTCGTGCAGATGGACGAAGTCACGCAGCAGAACGCGGCGCTGGTCGAACAGGCGGCGGCCGCGGCTGCTTCGCTCGAAGATCAGACGCGCCAATTGCAGGCGGTGGTGAACGGCTGGAAAGTGGCCGGCGGCCCGGCGGTGCGCAGCAGCGCAGCGGTACGTCCGCACACGGCGCAGCCTCGCGTCACCGGCAGCAAGAGCAAGCCGGCCGCCAAAGCCACGCCGCAGGTGTCCGCGCATGGCGCAGCGCATCCGGTTGCGGCTACGGCGGCAACGAACACCGCGCAGGCGTCGGTCAATCACGATGCAGGCTCGGCACGCGTCGAACCGGCGCTCAAGCCGAAGCCGGCTCGTGCGCCATCCGAATCCGCAGCACGTCCGGCCGCCGTCAGCGCGGCCACGGCAAGCTCGGACGCGGACTGGGAAACATTCTAGGAAGTGGCACAAAGACATGCAGTCATTCGACATCTCGTTCCATGAGGGGCGAATCATCGAAGCACGCTTTAGCAGCGTGTCGCGGGCCGACTGCGTGTTGCCAGAACTCGTGGGCGGGCGCGACCCCGCGAACACAATCCCTTCTTCTCAGGAAAGTCGCCTGGGCGGAAAGCGGGATGGCTCGTATCGCAGGCAGGAATCTTCATGATGGCAACGCGCGCACAGCACCGTCCCGAACGGGCGGAGCCGGTTAGGTCCGGCGAACAGGGAAGAGACTTCGAGTTCACGTCGGCGGATTTCGCCCGTATTCGCGAACTGATTCACAGCAGCGCGGGCATCTCGCTGTCGGATCACAAGCGCGATATGGCGTATAGCCGGCTGGCGCGCCGACTGCGCACCCGCGGCCTCGACACGTTCAAGCAGTATCTCGATCTGCTGGAAGCGGAGAATGATCCGGCCGAGTGGGAAGCGTTCACCAATGCGTTGACCACCAATCTGACGGCCTTCTTTCGCGAAGCGCACCACTTTCCGATTCTCGCCGAGTTCGTGCCGCGCCGCGCGCAGCCGGTTTCGGTATGGTGCTCGGCGGCTTCGACCGGTGAGGAGCCGTACTCGATCGCGATGACGCTAATCGAAGCGCTCGGCGAGAGCGGCGCGCGCCAGGCCTCCGTGCTCGCCACCGACATCGACACGCAGGTATTGGCCAAGGCCGAAGCCGGCATGTACCAGTTCGACCAGGTGAAGCACCTGTCGCCCGAGCGGCTCAAACGCTTCTTCCTGAAGGGCACCGGCGCGCATGCCGGCATGGTCAAGGTGCGCCCGGAAGTGCGCGCGCTGGTGCGCTTCCAGCAACTGAACCTGACCGACCGCGATTACCAGTTGCGCTCGCAATTCGACGCGATCTTCTGCCGCAACGTGATGATCTATTTCGACAAGCCGACTCAAGCGCAAGTGCTCGCACGCTTCGAGCCGCTAGTGAAGCCGGGCGGGCTGTTGTTCGCCGGTCATTCGGAAAACTTCACGTACGTCACGCAAGCGTTCAAGCTGCGCGGCCAGACCGTCTACGAATTGACGCGCGACGCCGCCGGCGAGCGGACGGCGGCACGCACGAGCGCAACCGCGGCGCGCCACACGACGAGCGGGGTGACGGTATGAGCAGCGCCCTGCCGATCGCGACCAATCTGTATTACGACAACCACTTCCAGCGCCCCGGCGTGAAGCTGTTGCCCAACGAGTTTTACACCACCCACGAAGACATGGTGCTGGTCACCGTGCTGGGCTCGTGCGTGGCGGCCTGCATTCAGGATCGCACGGCGGGTATCGGTGGCATGAATCACTTCATGCTGCCCGACGACGGCGCGGACGTCGGCCAGCCCGCATCGGATTCGATGCGCTACGGTGCGTACGCGATGGAAGTGCTGATCAACGAACTCATCAAGGCCGGCGGCCGGCGCGAGCGCTTCGAAGCCAAGGTGTTCGGCGGCGGCGCGGTGCTCGCGGGCATGACCACGATGAACATCGGCGATCGCAATTCGGAATTCGTGCGCCGCTATCTGGCGCTCGAAAAGATCCGCATCGTCGCCGAGGACTTGCAGGGCTCGCACCCGCGCAAGGTGGCGTTCATGCCGCGCACCGGCCAGGTGATGGTGAAGAAGTTGCGCCTGCAGCAGGAAGCGGGCGTGGCCGAGCGCGAACAGGCGCTGATGCGGCAAAGCGCGCAAGCGCGCGCCGAGCGGCTCGCCGCGGCGCGCAAGCGGGTGGAATTGTTCTCGACGCCGGCCGCGTCGAAACCCAAGGTCGAACTGTTTTCGACGCCCGCAGCAGCCCGCCCGAAGGTCGAGCTGTTCGGGACCACGCCGCGCCCGATTAACTCAAACAACGCCAGAACTACAGAGGAGGCGTGAGCGCTGTGCAAAAGATCAAAGTACTGTGCGTCGACGATTCGGCGCTGATCCGCAGCCTGATGACGGAAATCATCAACGGCCAGCCGGACATGACGGTGGTGGCGACCGCACCCGACCCGCTGGTCGCGCGCGAGCTCATCAAGCAGCACAACCCGGACGTACTGACGCTCGACGTCGAAATGCCGCGCATGGATGGCCTCGATTTCCTCGAGAAGCTGATGCGCCTGCGGCCGATGCCGGTCGTGATGGTGTCGTCGCTGACCGAGCGCGGCAACGAAATCACACTGCGCGCGCTGGAACTCGGCGCGGTCGACTTTGTAACCAAGCCGAAGGTCGGCATTCGCGACGGCATGCTCGACTACTCGGAAAAGCTCGCCGACAAGATTCGCGCGGCGGCCCGCGCGCGCGTGCGACAGGCCGCGCCGGTGCAGCACGCGGCGGCGCATGCCGCGCATGCGCCGGTCGGCGCCGCGCCGCTCTTCAACAATCCGCTGCTCAGTACCGAGAAGCTGATTATCGTCGGCGCATCGACGGGCGGCACCGAAGCGATCCGCGAAGTGCTGGTGCCGCTGCCGCCGGACGCGCCCGCCGTGCTGATCGCGCAGCATATGCCGCCGGGCTTCACAAAATCTTTTGCGCAACGCCTCAATGGTTTGTGCCGGATTACCGTTAAAGAGGCAGAGCACGGCGAACGCGTACTGCCGGGACATGCGTATATCGCGCCAGGCCACGCTCACCTGTTGCTTGCTCGCAGTGGCGCGAACTATATTGCTCACCTTTCGGACGAACCGCCGGTGAACCGGCATCGTCCGTCAGTGGATGTGCTGTTCCGTTCGGCCGCGCAGCACGCGGGCAAGAACGCGGTCGGGGTGATTCTGACCGGGATGGGGCGCGACGGCGCCGCCGGACTGCTGGACATGAAAAAAGCAGGGGCGTATACCCTTGCGCAGGACGAAGCGAGCTGTATCGTGTTCGGCATGCCGCGTGAAGCGATTGCGCTCGGCGCGGCCGACGAGATCGCGTCGTTGCCGGAAATGAGCCGGCGTGTGATGGCGCGTCTGTCGTCGATGGGCGATCGCGTTCAGCGGGTATGATGCGCGCCAGTAGGATTTGAGACGCGGTTTGAGGCAGTCAGGCGCCGCACCATGGAAAAAGCAAAGGGAATGAAATGGATAAGGGAATGAAGATTCTGGTGGTTGACGACTTTCCGACGATGCGCCGGATCGTCCGCAACCTGCTCAAAGAGCTCGGCTACTCGAACGTCGACGAAGCCGAAGATGGCCAGGCCGGTCTCGCGCGTCTGCGCGGAGGCACGTACGACTTCGTGATCTCCGACTGGAACATGCCGAACCTGGACGGTCTGGCCATGCTCAAGGAAATCCGCGCCGACGCCAACCTGACGCACCTGCCGGTGCTGATGGTGACGGCCGAGTCGAAGAAGGAAAACATCATCGCGGCGGCTCAGGCCGGCGCGAGCGGTTATGTCGTCAAGCCGTTCACGGCCGCGACGCTCGACGAGAAGCTCAACAAGATTCTCGAGAAGATGGCCAAAGCCGGGAGCTGATGTGAATCTGCCGACCAACGCGCAAGGCGCCGAAGCGGTCAATGAGAGCGGCGACTTCGCGTCCGACCGTATCCTCGCCCGTATCGGACAACTGACGCGCACTCTGCGCGACTCGATGCGTGAGCTTGGGCTCGACAAGCATGTCGAACGTGCGGCGGAAGCCGTGCCCGATGCTCGCGACCGTCTGAAGTACATCGCGGATATGACGGAGCAGGCCGCCGAGCGCGTGCTGTCCGCAATCGACATCGCCAAGCCGCTCCAGGAGCAGTTGAAGGAAGACGCGGGCAAACTCGACGCGCGTTGGGAGCAGTGGTACGCGGCGCCGATCGAGCGCGAGGAAGTGCGCGCGCTGATGGACGACACGCGAACCTTCCTGCGCGGCGTGCCCGAGGCGGCGAGCGCGACCAACGCGCAGTTGATGGAGATCATGCTGGCGCAGGACTTCCAGGATCTGACCGGCCAGGTCATCAAGAAGATCACGGATGTCGTGTACCTGATCGAGCAGCAACTGCTCGGCGTGCTGGTCGAGAACATCGCGCTCGAACGGCGCGAGCAGTTCGCGGCGAACGCGGCGGCGCTGGCGGCCGAAGTCTCGCCGACCGGCAGCCCCGAACATCTGCTGAACGGTCCGCAGATCAATCCGGAAGGCAAAACGGATGTGGTGCAGGACCAGTCGCAAGTCGACGATCTGCTGGCCAGCCTCGGCTTCTGACCTGCCGAAGCCACCGCACGGCAACGGCACTTCGCGGACCGCCGCACCGGGTCGCGCGACAGGACGATGACGCATAGCAAGCCACGCCTTCGCGCGTGCTTGCTGCCCGCGGACACAAACCACAGGCATACTACGACCTCAAGCAGCGCCACGGCGTGCCGGAGGAGGCTGCCTCCGGCCGGTGGCACGGTGGGGAACCTCCTCGCGGTGCGACCGCAGCCGTGTCGTATGATTTGCATAAATGCAGCCGGTTCGCGCGGATGCGAGCCGAGCAGCAGATCGGGAGGAGCTTCGTCATGTGGAGTCGTGTACGCCGCGCCGGGATCGTTACGGCGCTTGCCTTGCCTTGTTCGCTTATCGCCGTGCAGTCCGCTCATGCGGGACTGGGCGGCACCCCAATGACGCCTCCTTCGGACGCGTCGGTCTCGTCCCGCACCATTCAGCCTGGTAGCGGCGCCGCCAATGCGGCGCAAAGCGTGATGCGCTCCGCGTCCAGCGCGGCATCCTCCGCTTCGGCTTCCACTTCCTCCACGTCCTATACCGTGCGTGAAACCACGCTCGGCAGCGGCACCGTGATTCGCGAGTATCTTGCCGCGGACGGCTCCGTCTTCGGCATTGCATGGCACGGCCCGCAAATGCCGGATCTGAACGACCTGTTAGGCACCTATTTCCCGCAGTACGTGGCCGGCGTGAAGGCCGCACGCGCGTCGCGCGGCGGCGGCCGTGGCCCTGTCGCGGTCGACCAGAGCAGCCTCGTGGTGCGCTCCGGCGGCCATATGGGCGCGTTCAGCGGTCAGGCGTGGTTGCCTCCGGCGTTGCCCGCCGGCGTCAGCGGTTCCGACATCCAGTAATAGCGAGGACGAGACATGCGAACCAAGCATATTGCTGTGAAGTTCAAGGGTTGGATGCAGGCTGTCGCGGCCCTGGCGCTGGTATCGGCGCTCGTCGCGTGCGGCGGCGGTGGCGGCAGTTCCGGAGATTCGTCGACCACGCTGAACGGCGGCTCGCTGCCGGCCAGCCCGATCCAGCAACCGATCGCCGCGACTGCGGCGAACACCGTGCCGATCACAGTTGGCCCGGGCGTAAGTGGGGTCGTCAATATTCCGACGGTCAGCGTGACCATCTGCGCGCCCGGCTCGAGCTCGAATTGCCAGACGATCAACAATATCCAGGTCGATACCGGCTCGTTCGGGTTGCGCGTGGTCAGCTCGGCCCTGAACGCTTCCGTGCTCAATGCGTTGCCCGTCGGCACCGTCAGCGGCGCGCAGCTCGCCGAATGCGCGACTTTCGCGGACGGCTTCACGTGGGGCACCGTGCGCACCGCGACCATTGCGATCGGCAGTGAGAGAACCACGGCGGCGATCCCGCTGCAGATCATCGGGGACAAGGACGCCAGCACCGTGCCTACTGCCGGCTGTGGCAGCGGCTCGCCGCAAAACACGGTCGGCGATCTCGGCGCCAACGGCATTCTCGGCATCGGCAACTCGACCACGGATTGCGGCGCGACCTGTGCGAACGCGTCGACGGCGGCGAATTACAGCAACTACTTCGCGTGTCCGGGCGGCGCCTCCTGTACCCGCACGCCGGTGCCGCTCGCCCAACAGGTGGCTAATCCGGTCGCCTATTTCCCGACCGACAACAACGGTGTGATCGTGCAGATGCCGCCGGTGCCGGACACCGGCGCGCCCTCGGCTACCGGCACATTAGTGTTCGGCATCGGTACGCAGTCGAACAATGCGCTCACCGGCGCCCAGGTCTTCACCACCGACACCTACGGCAATCTGAACAACAGCGTGTTCAATGGCACGACGGTGCAGGCGTTCCTCGATTCGGGCTCGAACGGCTACTTCTTTGCCGATAGCTCCCTCACGCTGTGCGGCAGCAACTATGCGGGCTTCTATTGCCCGTCGTCCGCGCAAACCCGTTCGGTGACGCTGGTCGGACTGAACAATAGCCGGGCCAGCGCCAGCATCGGCATTCTGAGCGCAGCCACGCTGTTCGGCAAAGGCAACAACTATGCGTTCAACGACCTCGCCGGACAGATCGGCGGCAACAGCAGCTTCGATCTCGGTCTGCCGTTCTTCTATGGCCGCCACGTCTATTACGGCCTCGATCAGACCGCGAATGGCGGCCAGACGCCTTACGTGGCCTTCTGATCAAGGCTCCGCACTGAACGGTTGAAGGTTCATCCGACGCCCGCGCGAGTTCGCGTGGGCGTCGGGGCCGAACGCGAGCGGGCGCTGCGGGCGGCCCACTCCTGAAGGCTCGCCCAGACCCACCCGAAGGCATCCCGTTGCGCCGCCCCGGCGCTGCCAGCAAGGCGGACCGACTGGCTTGCCTGCGCTTTCATCCCTCGAAATACCCCCCTTTCTCCGCCCTTATCCGCCGATCGGTGCTTGCGTCGAGCGGGAATAATCGCTCTCACTGGAAAGAGGCGCCGTGCCTCAGCCGACTGGAGAGCTTTTGTGGCAGAGGATAGCGACCTCGAGAAAACCGAATCAGCCACTCCCCGGCGCCTGCAAAAGGCGCGCGAGGAAGGGCAGATCGTGCGTTCGCGGGAACTGTCCACGTTTGCGCTGCTCGCGGCGGGGTTCTTCGGCGTGTGGGGGATGTCGGGCAGCATTGGCGACCATTTGCAGAGCATGCTGCGCGCGGCCTTCACGTTCGATCATGCCGGCGCTTTCGAAACCCGCCGCATGATGATCGGCGCGGGCGTGGCGAGTCGCGAAGGGCTCTACGCGCTGCTGCCGATTCTCGGCTTCACCGGCGCGGCCGCGTTGCTTGCGCCGATGGCGCTCGGCGGCTGGCAGTTGTCGGCCAAAGGCCTCGAGCCGAAGTTCGACCGCCTCAATCCGATCTCCGGTCTCGGCAAGATGTTTTCGATCAACGGGCCGATCCAGCTCGGCTTGTCTCTCGTCAAAACGCTGGTGGTCGGGGTGATCGGCGGGACCGCGATCTGGAATCGCCGCGAAGAGATTCTCGCGCTGGCGACTCAGCCATTGCAGCTCGCACTGGCCAACGGCACGCATCTGATCGCCGTGTGCTGTGGCATGACGGTAGCGGGCATGTTCGTCGTCGCCGCGCTCGATGTGCCGTATCAACTGTGGCAGTTCCACAAAAAGCTGCGCATGACGAAGGAAGAAGTGAAGCGCGAACACCGCGAAAGCGAAGGCGATCCGCACGTCAAAGGCCGCATTCGCCAGCAGCAGCGCGCGATTGCTCGCCGCCGCATGATGACCAACGTGCCGAAGGCCGACGTGGTGGTGACCAACCCGACGCACTTTGCCGTGGCGCTGCAATACACCGATGGCGAGATGCGTGCGCCGAAGGTGGTCGCCAAGGGCGTGAACCTGGTGGCTGCGCGGATTCGTGAGATCGCCGCCGAGAACAACGTGCCGTTGCTGGAAGCGCCGCCGCTCGCGCGGGCGCTGTATCACAACGTCGAGCTGAACCGCGAGATTCCGGGCCCGCTGTATGGCGCGGTCGCCGAAGTGCTCGCGTGGGTGTACCAGTTGCGGCGCTTCAAAACCGAAGGCGGCGCCGTGCCGATGGCGCCGACCGAACTTGACGTGCCCGCGGAACTCGACAAGGGCGGCGTATCGGACGACGAAGCCGATCAGGAAGCCGCCGACACGCTCAACCCTGCCAACCCAGATAACGACGACGCTTCAGGAGCCTCCGCATGAACGCTCGCGCCGGTTTCCTCGCTCGACGGCCCGATGCCTTGAGCGGCACCAATTTGCGCGCCCTCGCCGGGCCGGTGCTGATCTGCATGATCCTCGGCATGATGATTCTGCCGTTGCCGCCGTTCCTGCTGGATCTGCTGTTCACCTTCAACATCGCGCTTTCCGTGATGGTGCTGCTCGTCAGCATGTACACGATGAAGCCGCTCGACTTCGCCGCGTTCCCGAGCGTGCTGCTGTTCTCGACCTTGCTGCGCCTGTCGCTGAACGTGGCGTCCACGCGGGTCGTGCTGCTCGAAGGTCATACCGGCCCCGATGCGGCGGGTCAGGTGATCGAATCGTTCGGCCACTTCCTCGTGGGCGGCAACTTCGCGGTCGGTATCGTCGTCTTCATCATCCTGATGGTGATCAACTTCATGGTGATCACCAAGGGCGCGGGGCGGATCGCGGAAGTGTCCGCGCGCTTCACGCTCGACGCGATGCCCGGCAAGCAGATGGCGATCGACGCCGACCTGAACGCCGGCCTCATCAACGAAGAACAGGCCCGCAAGCGCCGCTCCGAGGTCTCGCAGGAAGCCGAGTTCTACGGTTCCATGGACGGCGCGAGCAAGTTCGTGCGCGGCGATGCGATCGCCGGTTTGCTGATCATGGTGATCAACATCGTCGGCGGCCTGATCGTCGGGATGGTTCAGCACGGCATGGACTTCGCGTCCGCGGGCAAGAACTACACGCTGCTGACCATCGGTGACGGCCTCGTCGCGCAGATCCCTTCGCTGGTGATTTCGACGGCGGCTGGTGTGATCGTCTCGCGGGTGGCGACCAACGAAGACATCGGCACGCAGCTCACCGGCCAGTTGTTCACGAATCCCCGCGTGCTGGTGATTACCGGCTGCATTCTCGTGCTGATGGGCCTGATTCCGGGCATGCCGCACTTCGCGTTTCTGATTCTCGGCGGCGGTCTTATCCAGCTTGGCCGCACCATGAAAAAGCGCGCGGAGGAACGCAAGAACACCACGGCGCTCGTCGATGTCGCACCGGCCGCGATGGCGCCGGTCGAAAACACCGAAGCGAGCTGGGACGACGTGACGATGATCGACACGCTCGGCCTTGAAGTCGGCTACCGGCTGATTCCGCTCGTCGACAAGAACTCGGACGGCGAACTGCTCAAGCGGATCAAGAGCATCCGCAAGAAGTTCGCGCAGGAAATCGGCTTTCTGCCGCCGGTCATTCATATTCGCGACAACCTGGAATTGCGGCCGAACGGCTATCGCATCGCGCTGAAGGGCGTCGAAGTGGGCGTTGGCGAAGCGTATCCGGGCCAGTGGCTGGCGATCAATCCGGGGCAAGTGTCCGCCGCGCTGCCGGGCACGCCGACGCAAGACCCCGCGTTCGGCTTGCCGGCCATCTGGATCGACACGAACCTGCGCGAACAGGCGCAGGTGTACGGCTACACGGTGGTCGATTCGAGCACGGTGGTGGCGACGCACCTGAATCACCTCGTGGTCACGCATGCATCCGAACTGCTTGGCCGTCGGGAAGTGCAGGCACTGCTCGAGCGGATGCAGAAGGACACGCCGTCGCTGGTCGACGATCTGGTGCCGAAGTCGCTGCCGCTCACCACGCTGCAAAAGGTGCTGCAAAACCTGCTGGAAGAGGGTGTGCCGATCCGCGATATGCGCACGATCCTCGAAGCGCTCTCCGAGCACACGCCGAAGATCACCGACGCGCACGATCTCACCGCCGCCGTGCGTCTCGCGTTGGGCCGCGCGATCACGCAGCAGTGGTTCCCGGGCACCGGCGACATGCAAGTGATGGGCCTCGATTCGAATCTCGAACGGGTGTTGTCGCAGGCGCTCTCGACCGGTTCCAATCCCGGTCTCGAACCGGGGCTCGCACACACGCTGCTGAACGAAACCCAGAAGGCGATGACGCGTCAGCAGAACCTTGGGCTCGCACCGGTGCTGCTGGTGCAGCACGCATTGCGGCCGATGCTCGCGCGCTTCCTGCGCCGCAGCCTGCCGCAGCTGAAGGTGCTGTCGTATGCGGAAGTGCCTGACACGCGCAATATCAAGGTGGTGAATCTGATCGGCGCGCACGGCTAAGACGGATCGTTCACCGAAGGCCGCTTCTGGCCGATGTTCTTTGCCGGCGCTCGATGAGCGCCGGTTTTCATTTCGGCGCCCGATTCTCTATCCCGCAAGCGGACGGCCGCGCCCATGCTCTGCCCGCGAACGCACCGCCGGGCGCGCGGCAAAGGCACGCTTGCGAGCGTCGTGCGCGTGAGTTGCTGCACGTTTCCATCGCCCGAATTGCCCACGTTTAACGGTCTTTATCCATCGATCGTGACTCGACGGGTTTCGCAATAATGATCTCAATGGGAAGCGGTATGTTGCCGGTCCGTTAGTCCGTTTACCTCATCGGGGGTCCAGCTTGAACATTCGTAAATTTGTCGGTGCTACCAGTCGTGATGCGCTGCGTCTCGTGCGCGAAGCGTTGGGCGCGGATGCCGTCGTGCTGTCCAATCGCACGATGGACGACGGCAGCGTCGAGATCGTCGCGCTGGCCGACAGCGACCTCGCCGCCATCACGCCGAAAGTCCCGCGCGTGAGCGCCGGCGCACCGCAGGCTGGGCCGATGAATGCCATGGCTGGACAAGCCGCGCTGGCCGCGCCGCGCGCCATGCCGGCCGCATCGACGATGCAGACGAATCCGTATGCGAGCGGCATGCCTGACGTGTTCTCCTCGGTGTTCGGCGCGAGCCCGGAAGCCGGTGCGGAGAATCAGGGCAACAGCGCTTCCACCGCCCATTCCAGCTTCGCCGACGATGACTCGAACGACGCCCCGCCCGCCGCCATGAAGCCGGCTGTGAGCGCGCCGAAGGCCGCGCTGCCGGGCACGCCGAAAGCGTCGCCTGCCGCCCCGGTCAAGGCAGCCGCGAGCTCGCCGTCGCAACCGGTCAGCCCCGAGCGGCCGAGCGCTCGTGCCGCGGCTTCGCGTCTCACTGAAGACATTCGCGCCGATCTGCTCAAAGCTGCCGGCGTGCCGGCCGCAGCCGTGGCGCCGACTGGCGACGCGCAGACGCCGCGCACGATGGCCGAATCGAATCCCTGGCTGATCGACCACGCTCGCCGCATTGCCGCCGAACAACAGCAGCAGGGCGAATACAGCGCGCGTCCCGCCGCGATGACGCCGGCCGCGGCGATGGCCAAGGGCCTCGGCGCCGCTGTCGAACCGGGCAACGCCGCCGCGCCGCAAGCCGTCGATACGCCCGACTGGGCCCGCGAAGGCGCGCAAGCCGCCGCGCGCCGCGCCGCGCAGAAAAACGCACCGCCGCCGTCCTCGCACGACGACGCCCGCACGCCCGCTTCGGTTGCCGAAGCGATTAAGGCGCGCATGGAGCAGGTCGTCAACGACACCGTGATGAGCGAACTGTCGTCGATGCGCGGAATGATGGAAGAACACTTCGCCGGCCTGCTGTGGGGCGAGCGTCAGCGCCGCAACCCGGCGCGCGCCGCGCTCACCAAGCATCTGTTCGCCGCGGGTTTTTCCGCGCAGCTCGTGCAGATGATGGTCGACAACCTGCCGGACGACATCGAGAGCATGGAAGGCGGCATGGATTGGGTGCGCTCGGTACTCGAATCGAACCTGCCGGTGATGGAAGACGAGGACGCGCTGATGGAGCGCGGCGGCGTATTCGCGCTGATGGGCCCGACGGGCGTCGGCAAGACGACGACGACCGCCAAGCTCGCCGCGCGCTGCGTGATGCGCTTCGGCGCCAGCAAGGTCGCATTGCTCACCACCGACAGCTACCGGATCGGCGGCCACGAACAACTGCGCATCTTCGGCAAGATTCTCGGCGTGTCGGTGCACGCGGTGAAAGACGGCGCCGACCTGCAACTCGCGCTCTCCGAACTGCGCAACAAGCACATCGTGCTGATCGACACGATCGGCATGAGCCAGCGCGACCGCCTCGTCTCCGATCAGATCGCCATGCTGTGCTACGCCGGACAGCCGGTGCAGCGCCTGTTGCTGCTCAACGCAACGAGCCACGGCGACACGCTCAACGAGGTCGTGCAGGCCTATCAGCGCGCGCCCGACCAACAGCCGCTCGCCGGCTGCATTCTGACCAAGCTCGACGAAGCCACCAACCTGGGTGGCGTGCTCGATACGGTGATCCGCTACAAGCTGCCGGTGCACTACGTGTCGACCGGTCAGAAGGTGCCGGAGAACCTGTACGTCGCGACTCGCAAATTCCTGATCAAGAGCACCTTCTGCATACCGCGCGACAACTCGCCGTTCGTGCCGCACGACGACGACATTCCGGGATTGCTGTCCGCGTTGTCCGCGCGCTCGACGGCCGAATTGCACGAGGTCCGCTTTGGATAAGCTCATCTCCGATCAGGCTGAAGGACTGCGGCGGATGCTGGCGCGCAGCGGCTCACGTGTGATTGCGGTGACGGCCGGTTCGGCCGGCGCCGGCTCTACGACGACGGTGGTGAACCTTGCCGCCGCGCTGGCGCAGCAGGGCAAGGACGTGCTGGTGATCGACGAATGCCTCGGCGAGAAGTCGGTGAGCGCGATGCTCGGCGGCGTACGCGGCGCAGGCAATTTCGCCGCCGTGATGCGCGGCGAGATGACGCTCGACGACGCTGCCGCGCGCAACGCGCTCGGCTTCTCGGTACTGGCCGCCTCGCGGCTGAACCGTGAGGGTCACACCGCCGCCGAATTAGGTGTGGTGCTGCGCGGCTCCGCCGACGTCGTGCTGATCGATGCGCAACTCGATCCGCAAGGCCACCTGTCGGCGCTCGCGAAACAGGCGCACGACGTGATGATCGTCACGCGCATGGCCGCGCAGGCCATCACCGACGCGTACGCGTGCATGAAGCGCCTGCACTACGGCCATGCGATCGCGCAGTTTCGGGTGCTGGTGAACTACGTGCAGAGCGTGAACGACGCGCATACCGCTTTTGCAAACCTGGCCGGCGTGGCCGGGCGCTACCTGACGGTCGCGCTGGAAGACGCCGGTTGTATTGCCGCCGATGCGCGGATGGCGCGAGCCCTGGAGTTGTCGCGTTGTGTCGTCGATGCGTTCCCGTCGACACCGGCTGCGCGCGACTACCGGCATCTCGCCGCCGAATTGCAGTACTGGCCGATGCGGTCAGCGATGTCGTCGCAAACGCCCTGGATGGCGCCTGCGACAGTTACAGCGGCGCAACACGCCGACCAACCGTCTGCGCAGCACGCCTGAGAGGCGGCACAAGGACAAGGGGAGCACGATGTATAACGCTCAGGGAAAGATTTCCCAAGCCGAAGTTCTGACCAAGTACGCACCGCTCGTGCGTCGCCTCGGCTTGCAACTCGTCGCGAAGATGCCGGCGAGCGTCGATCTCGACGACCTGATCCAGGCCGGCATGATTGGACTTCTGGACGCGGCGAGCCGCTACAAGGAAGACCAGGGCGCGCAGTTCGAGACGTATGCCAGCCAGCGGATTCGCGGCGCGATGCTCGACGAATTGCGCAGCAACGACTGGTTGCCGCGCAGCTTGCGGCGCACCTCGCGCGAAGTGGAAACGGCGGTGCACAAGGTGGAGCAGAACCTTGGCCGCTCGGCGAGTGAAACGGAGATTGCCGAACACCTGCAAATGCCGCTCGATGAGTATCAGTCGATGCTGCAGGATCTGCATGGCAGCCAGCTGATCTATTACGAAGACTTCGACCGTTCGGCGGACGACGAGCCGTTCCTCGACCGCTACTGCGTCGATCATTCGGACCCGCTGTCGGCGCTGCTCGACGACAGCCTGCGCTCGGCGCTGGTGGAGGCGATCGATCGCCTGCCGGAACGCGAGAAGCTGCTGATGTCGCTGTACTACGAACGCGGCATGAACCTGCGCGAAATCGGCGCGGTGATGGAAGTGAGCGAATCGCGAGTGTGCCAGTTGCACAGCCAGGCCGTGGCCCGTTTGCGCACGCGCTTGCGCGAGATGGCTTGGGCGAACGCCGAGGCAACCTGAAGCGCGGGTTCAGTGTTTCAACGCGCGAGCAATTCGCCAGGTGAGCGGCGGGACTGAACCCCGGCCGCTTCACACCTAAGCCATTTCATGTTCCGCGGCGAGCGCCAGAAAGGCCGAACGCGACATGCCACGTGTCTGGGCGTAAGTGTCGATCTCCTGAACGAGCACCTCAGGCAGTGAGATATTGATACGCACCGCCTTCTTCAAGGCGGGAATATTCCGGGTGGCGACGAATCCCCACGCGAAGCCCGTGTACTCGGGATTGCGCTGATGCTCAGGGAGCGTGAGTCGCGCGGGAATCGGCAAGCCCTCGTCGAGCAGTACATCCAGATGTGCCTCGATGGCTTCTTTCGCATTCGCGTAGGCTTCTTCCAACGTATCGCCCGCGGCGTAGCAGCCCGGAATGTCGGGCACGACAACGCCGAACGCGTGATCCTCGTCGCCCGATTCAATCGCGATCGGGAAAATCAGGTTTTTCATTTCACGCCCGCCTGTTTCAGGATGCTGTTCAATGTGCCGGGCGGAAGATCTTGCTTCGGGGGCGGGATGGTCACGAGACCGGATCTTGCTGCGTGACGGAAATGATGGTGGCTGCCCGATATGCGGATCAGCCGCCAACCAGCCGCTTGAATCAATTTGACGACCTCGGCACTTTTCATACTGCGCTCCTTGAATCATACACACGATTACACAACCTCGCTAGGGGGTAGCTCTCCGCCGATACGCGTCCGGGCAGCCTTAAAAAAGCTTGGGACGGCGGGGAGAATCAGTAAGGGGAAGTAGTGATTTCAACGCGGCCAAGAGATTCGCGCCACCTGGCCGGATGGCTAACGCGTGGCTGAAGAAGTCGGGCACGCGCAGAGGAGAGGCCTGAAAAGCAAAAAGGGCTCGTCAAAGACGAGCCCTCGAACGGCTGATTGCAAACCACCTGTTTCGACCGGACCCGCGGGTCAGGCCATGCGGGTCGAGCGACAATCTTTAAACGGCGGGACGCGCCGGAATGCGGCCATCCGGGCCATAAAAACCGACTTTCTGCGGCACGGCCACTTGCAGCGTCGTCAGCGCCCGCTGGTTGTAGTCCATCCGCACGCGGATCAGTTCACCGTTGCTGGTGTTGCTGCGGCGCGCGCGTTCGGCGGCCTTTTGCAGCAGCGACCATTGTTCGGCGACGCGCGCGTCGGCGCTGGCCGCGAGTTCCATGCCGGGCCAGCCGGCGGGAAAGCCCATCTCGGCGAGCAATCCGTCACGCGTGGTTTCGAGCCTCGCGAGCACGCCGATCAGTTCGGTTTTCTGCTCGACGATCGGCGGCAGCAGTTCTAGCGGCGACAAGGCGGTGAGCGCCTTGGTCTCGAGCGTCAGAATCGAGGCGAACGCCTCGACGGCCGAATATTCTTCGACGAGGGTGGCAAGCAGGGCGTCTTTCATCTCAACAACTCGCTGAACACGGCGGCTCGCGCATGCTTCGCGAGCCGGGTTTGTCGAACGCCGCCCGGCACTTCACCGTACTTCGATGCGTCGATCAGTTGTCGGTCGACGAGGTTTTGCTTTGCAACAGTTCGCGCGCGGTGTTCAGCACGCCGTCGGCGATCTTGCCGGAATCGATCTTCAGCGAGCCGTCCTTGATGGCCTGCTTGATCGACTCGACGTGCGCCGTGTCGATGTCGGCCGAGCCGGACGCCGCGAGGCTGCGCAGATGCTGCGACAGACCCGACAGGCTGACGCTGGCGTCGCCCGAACCGCTGGTGGTGGCCGGCGAGCTCGTGCCCGCACTCTGCGCGTTGCTGTTCGCGGTCGTCGCATCGCTTTGTTGCGAGCGGGACAGGGCGTCTTTCAACGTCGGCAGATTCGAATTGGTTGTGGAATCGACTTTCACGATTGGCTTCCTGAACGATTTGATCCTTATAACGGCTACCGCTGATCAAAACTTTAGCGCAGTCGATCCAGGCGTTACCTTTCCTTACATCTCGAAACAACCCTCTCGTGGGTCCGATTTCTGTCCCGTCCGTCGTGCCGCCCGCGCGAGCCGCAAAGGGCATGGCGCGATGAACCGGCACGGCGTGCGCGTCCCGGTGTTTCACAGCTGAATCTCCACGGTCGACCCGTCCTTCACGATGCCGGAAATGATCTGGCCGTTGGCCGTCTTGACCCGCACCTGCTGGCCCGGCGACGCGTTGTTCATCGCGCTGCCTTCCGCCGAAATCGCGAAACCTTCGCCCGCCGCGACAACCCGCACCGTCTGTCCGATCGACACCGCCGACGCGCTTTTCAGCATGTCACGGCGCAGCGGCATGCCGCCGGCGACCCGCGTGAGCGTGACCGAGCCAACCGCCTGCGAAGGGTCCGTGACGATGGCTTGCGGCAAGCCCGTCAGGTCGCCGTCGCGCGCGACGAGATCGGCGGCAGTGAGCACTTCGCCTGGCGCCATGGCACGGGCGGCCAGATAGTAGGTGGCGTGCAGCGAGATGCGCGCCTGCAGATAAATGGTCCACGGACGCTCGCCCGCGCAGCGCACGCCAACGGTCATGCGGCCCCACAGACGCGCGCCGCTCGGCATGAACGGCTCGAGCGTCGAACATTGCGCGAGACCGCGCGGAAACGCCGGCGCCACGGTGATGTCGACCTTGCCGGGCAAGCCGGCGGATTGCTGTTGCAGGAAACCGAGCGCGGCGCTGCGGATTGCTTCCGGATCCTGCTGGCCGGGCAGCGGCAGAGCCTGTGCAAGCGTCGCGGGACGCAGATTCTGTTGGGCGACGGCAGGTGCGACAGGCCGCGTCGCCGACGCACGCGCAATCGCCGGCGCAGCCGGGACAGCAGCCGGAACGGCGACCGCCCTGGTCACGATCGGCTTGCCGTTCGCGCCTAACTGCGGCGGCTCACCGCGTGATGCCAGGCTGTCGAAGCCCGCCGACGCGCCGGCGGCCGCGGCGAGCGGAGCGTTGGCGGCCACCGGCTGGATGCCCGCGGTTTGCCGTGCACTGTTTAACTGCGGTGCGGGCGTCACCACGACGGGCACCACCTGACGCGACCCCGGCACCACGTTGACTCTTGCGACAGCGTTCGCCGCATTGGCGCTGCCCGGCGCGGGAATCGTCACGACACCGTTGGCGTCGGGCTTGAAGTTGGTTCGAATCATTTGCGGCGCGGCCGGTGGTTCGCCCGCGCCCGGGATGACGATCGAGCCGCTCGCATTGGCGGCACGCGTGAACGAATCGGCGTCGCGAGCCGTCGGACCCGGCGTGAGCGACTGCGCGGTGGCGGCGGCCAGCGTGGCGGCGGAGCCGGCGCGCTTCGCGGGCGCCGCCTGCATGTGCTCGGCCAGATCGGCGAGCGCGGCCGGATTCTTTTCTCCGGGGCCGGGAATCACGATCGGGCCGCCCGCTTCCTGAGCCTGGCCGCTGGCCGGCAGCAGCACGATGCCGCCGGCGACCCATACCGTCAGACTCACCGCGAGGCGAGTCAGGAGACGCGAGACGGCCCGCGCGGCACGCCGTGCGGCGTGAGCGCCCGCACCGACGCGATGCGCCGCCGCGCGGTTTGCGCGGTGCGTCGGATCGAAGGTGGGCTGGTCCATCGTGTTTCTCCATCGAATGCATCGGTACGCCTTGCATTCTAGTGAGCGCCCCCTTTGCGCAAACGTTGAATAGAAGCCCCCTTTCCCGGTTATTCGTCCGATTGCCGCTTGCGTTCGGCCCATAAGATGCACCTCATGCAAAAAGGTCTTCCCGCCTGGCGCAGTCCTCTCGCGAGGCACGCATGGGAAGCCTCGGGAACGTTCTCCGGAGATTCTTATGCTGGACAAACTCGATGCCGAATTCGCCTTTGGCCGTGAAGCGCTCGATGTGCGCGCCTACCGGCAGGAGCTGCTGTCGTCGAATATCGCCAACGCCGATACCCCCGGGTACAAGGCGCGCGACGTCGACTTCGCCTCGTCGCTCGCCGGCGCGCTGAAGAAGGCCGGCGGCAGCGCCGGCACCGCCGCGTCGAACAACTCGACGCTGGCCATGGCGCAGCCCGCGGGCGTGACGAGCGGTATGTCGATGGCGTCGACCGCGCCGGGCCATATGGCCGGCAAGTCGACGCTGACGCCGACCGGCGGCACGTCCGACGACTACGGCAATCTGCAATACCGCGTGCCGACACAACCCGCGCTCGACGGCAACACGGTCGACATCGACACGGAGCGGGTGCAGTTCGCGGATAACACGCTGCACTTCGAATCGGGCATGACGGTGTTGTCCAGCCAGATCAAAACGATGCTGTCGGCGATCCAGTCGGGCTCGTAAGAAGCCGCGGCGACAGACTCAGCGGTACGCAAGAACAATCGCTACGGGAATTAACTTGAAACCGGCTCAACCCGGTGGGAGAGAGGTCAGGAAACCATGCCATCCCTGATGAACATTTTTGGTGTTGCAGGCTCCGCGATGTCCGCGCAGTCGCAGCGGCTCAACGTGACGGCGTCGAATCTCGCCAACGCGGACAGCACGACCGGCCCGGACGGCCAGCCCTATAAGGCCAAGCAGGTCGTGTTCGCGGTCAGCCCGCTCGGCGGCGCGCGCACGGCATCCGGCCAGCAGGTCGGCGGCGTGCAGGTGACCGGCGTGGTCGACGACCCGACGCCGATGAAGACCGCCTACGACCCCGGCAATCCGGCCGCGAATTCGGACGGCTACGTCACGTTGCCGAACGTCGATCCGGTGCAGGAAATGGTCAACATGATTTCGGCCTCGCGCTCTTACCAGGCCAACGTCGAGACCCTGAACACCGCCAAGACACTGATGCTGAAAACGCTCACGATCGGAACCTGAGGAGAGCTCCTTGACCACCAACACCACCATCGGCAGCAGCGGCACGACCGTGTCGCAAACGCTGCTCGATACGATGAACGGCACGAACAGTGCCTCTAGTTCCACGAGCTCGACGGGCAGCACCTCGGGCACGTCGGCGACGGATCTGCAGAACACCTTCCTGCAACTGCTCGTCGCGCAGTTGAAGAACCAGGACCCGACCAATCCGATGGACAGCTCGCAGATGACCTCGCAGCTGGCGCAGATCAACACGGTCTCGGGCATCAGCCAGTTGAACACGACGCTCAGCTCGCTCGCCACGCAGATGTCGGCAGGCCAGCAGTCGCAAGCGGCGCTGCTGATCGGCTCGACCGTGCTCGCTCCGGGCAGCTCCGTGTCGGTCGCGAGCGGCAAGGCCGGCGCGTTCGGCGTGCAGCTCGCCAACTCGGTGGGCGATCTGCAGGTCGTCGTGAAGAACTCGGCGGGCACGATCGTCAACACGATCGACCTGGGCAAGCAGTCGGCAGGCACGATTCCGGTGGGCTGGACGCCGACCGATACGGCCGGCAATACGCTGCCGGACGGCACTTACACGATCAGCGCGGTCGGCACGATCAACGGTCAGCAGGCCACGGCCACCACGCTCACGGGTGCGACGGTGCAAAGCGTCGTCATGCAGAACGGTGCGCCGGGCCTCGTGCTCTCGAACGGCTCGACGGTCGGCCTGACCAGCGTCGCCGCCATCCTCTGATTCAGATTCAGTCAGTCACGACTTTCCAGATACGGAGACCGTCATGGGTTACCAACAAGGTTTGAGTGGTTTGTCGGCATCGTCGAGCGATCTCGATGTGATCGGCAACAACATTGCCAACGCGAATACGGTTGGCTTCAAGAGCGGCGCCGCGCAATTCGCCGATATGTACGCCAATTCCGTGGCGACGGCGGTGGGCAACCAGGTCGGCATCGGCACGAAGCTCGCCGAAGTGCAGCAGCAGTTCTCGCAAGGGACGATCACGAGCACCAACCAGGCGCTCGACGTCGCGATCAACGGCAACGGCTTCTTCCAGCTGTCGAACAACGGCTCGCTGGTGTACTCGCGCAACGGCGTGTTCCAGCTCGACAAGAACGGCTACATCACCAACGCACAGGGCCTGCAACTGATGGGCTACGCGGCGAATAGCTCGGGCATCATCAACACCGCGCAGACCGTGCCGCTCACCGTGCCGACCGCGAACATCGCACCGCAGGCGACCACCAAGATCGTCGCCGGCCTGAACCTGAACGCGCAGGATCCGCTGATGCTCGGCACGCCGACCGTCACGCCGACGCTCGCCGGCGGCAGCACGCTCACCACGCCCGGCGCGACCATCACGAACACTGCATCGGGTACGAACAACGACAACTACACCGTCAACTTCACGAGCCCGACGACCTACACGGTGACCGACACGACGCTCGGCACGACGTCCGCCGCCGCGACCTACACGGCGGGCTCCGCGATCTCGCTGGGCAACGGCCAGACCATCACGTTCAACGGCACGCCCGCGACCGGCGACAGCGTCGCGATTGCGCCGACGCCCGTGGCGTTCAACCAGAACAGCTCGTCGACGTACAACTACTCGACCAGCACGACGGTCTATGACTCGCTCGGTGGCTCGCAGACGGTCAACATGTACTTCGCCAAGACCTCGGCCGGTACGTGGAACGTGTACGCGGGCACCTCGACCGGCACGGCGAGCCTGATCGGCCACGCGAACTTCAACTCGTCGGGCACGCTGCTGGGCACGACGACCGCGGCCGGCGTCGCGACCACCACGCCGTTCGCCTACAACTTCTCGATCCCGACCACCGACGGTTCGTCGACGCCGCAGAACCTGACGCTGAACATCGCCGGCACGACGCAGTACGGCGGCAAGGACGGCGTGAACTCGCTGCAGCCCGACGGCTACGCAGCGGGCACGCTGACGAGCTTCACGATCGGCGCCGACGGCACGCTGACCGGCAACTATTCGAACCAGCAAACCGCGGCCCTCGGCCAGATCGTGCTGGCGAACTTCTCGAACCAGAACGGTCTCGTGAACCTCGGCAATAACGAGTTCCAGCAAACCTCGCAATCGGGCGTCGCGCAGATTTCGGCGCCGGGCTCGACCAACCACGGCGTGCTGCAAGGCGGAGCGGTGGAAAACTCGAACGTCGATCTGACGAGCGAACTGGTGAACCTGATCACCGCGCAGCGCAACTATCAAGCGAACGCGCAGACGATCAAGACCCAGCAGACCGTCGACCAGACCCTGATCAACCTGTAAGCGACCGGGACCCACCCATCATGGATCGGCTGATCTACACCGCGATGTCGGGCAGCACGCAAGCGCTCGAACAGCAGGCTATCGTCGCGAACAACCTGGCCAATGCATCGACCACCGGTTTTCGCGCGCAACTGGCGACTTTCCGTGCCGTGCCGATGTCGTTCGGCGACGGCAGTTCGATCAACGACAACACCACCCGCACCTTCGTGCTGTCGTCGACGCCGGGCGCGGACTACACGCCGGGGCCGATCCAGCAGACGGGCAACCCGCTCGACGTGGCGATTCAAGGGCCGGGCTGGCTGGCGGTGCAAACCACCGACGGCGGCGAGGCTTACACGCGCGCCGGTAATCTGCATATCGACGAAAACGGCCAGCTGGTGAACGCCACCAATCAGGTGGTGCTCGGCAACGGCGGCCCGGTGTCGGTGCCGCCGGGCGCGCAAATCACTATCGGCAAGGACGGCACGGTGTCCGCGCTGACGCCGGGTGATCCGCCCACCGCGGTGGTGACGGTCGATCAGCTGAAGCTGGTGAATCCGGATCCGCAAACCATGACGCGCGGCGACGATGGTCTCTTTCGCACCGGCGACGGCAACGCCGCCGACGCCGATCCGACCGTCACGCTGGCACCGGCTTCGCTCGAAGGCAGCAACGTGAATCCGGTCAGCGCGATGGTCTCGATGATCACCAATGCGCGTCAGTTCCAGATGCAGACCAAGCTGCTGGAAAGCGCCGACAAGAACGACCAGTCCGCCAACCAGCTGCTCAGCTTTAGCTAACGGGCGCTTAGGCGCCTTGGAGAAGAACCATGAATCGCTCACTCTACATCGCCGCCACCGGCATGAATGCGCAACAGGCGCAGATGGACGTGATCTCGAACAACCTCGCGAACGTCAGCACCAACGGCTTCAAGGGCTCGCGCGCGGTGTTCGAGGATCTGCTGTATCAGACCATCCGCCAGCCGGGCGCGAATTCGACGCAGAACACCGAACTGCCGTCCGGCATCCAGCTCGGCACGGGCGTGCAGCAAGTCGCCACCGAGCGTCTGTACACGCAGGGCAACCTGCAGCAGACCGGCAACTCGAAAGACGTCGCCATTAACGGACAAGGCTTTTTCCAGGTGCAGATGCCCGACGGCACGACCGCCTATACCCGCGACGGCTCGTTCCAGACCAACGCGCAAGGCCAGCTCGTGACTTCGAGCGGCTACCAGGTCATTCCGGCGATCACGATCCCGAACAACGCGACGTCGCTCACCATCGGCAGCGACGGTGTGGTGTCGATCACGGTTGCCGGCTCGACCAACAGCCAGCAGCTCGGCTCGATGCAGATCGCGACTTTCATCAACCCGGCCGGCCTCGATGCGAAGGGTGAAAACCTGTTCGCGGAAACTGCTTCGTCGGGCGCGCCGAATGTCGCGCAGCCGGGCCTGAACGGCGCCGGCACGCTGAATCAGGGCTACGTGGAAGCATCGAACGTGAACGTGGTGCAGGAACTGGTGAACATGATCCAGACGCAACGCGCTTACGAAATCAACAGCAAGGCCGTGACGACCTCCGACCAGATGCTGCAGACCCTGAGCCAGATGCAGGTTTAAGGCTCGAGGGACTGGAATTAACAGGCGGTAATCATGATGTCGCACTTCACTCGCAATCCGGTTCATTCGCGCACCGCTCAGGCGCTCGTGCAGCTCACGCTGCTCGCCGCCCTGGGTGGCTGCGGCCTCGTGCCGAAGCAGCCGATCACGCAGCAACCGATGACAGCGCTGCCGCCGATGCCGCCTTCGGCGCAGTCGCCGGGCTCGATCTACAACCCGGGTTATGCGGGCCGGCCGCTGTTCGAAGACCAGCGGCCGCGCAATGTCGGCGACATCCTGACGATCGTGATCCAGGAAAACGTCAACGCAACGAAGTCGTCGGGTGCGGGCGTCAACCGCAGCGGCAACACCAACTTCGACGTACCGACTGCCGGCTTTCTCAGCGGCCTGTTCGGCAAGGTCAACCTGAGTGCGAACGGCGCCAACAAGTTCGCCGCAACAGGCGGTGCGAATGCATCGAACACGTTCAGCGGCGTGATCACCGTCACCGTGACGGGCGTGCTGCCGAACGGCAACCTGATGGTGAGCGGCGAGAAGCAGATGCTGATCAACCAGGGCAACGAGTTCGTGCGCTTTTCCGGTGTGGTGAATCCGAACACCATCTCGAACCTGAACGCCGTGTACTCGACCCAGGTCGCCGACGCGAAGATCGAATATTCCGCGAAGGGCTACATCGACGAATCGCAGAACATGGGCTTCCTGCAACGCTTCTTCCTCAACGTGTCGCCGTGGTGATCATGCGTACCGTCTTTTCCCGCACCCGCCTCGCGCGATTCACCGGTTTCGGCCGCATGCTCGCCTTCGTCGCGCTTGCCTGCGCGGCGCTGCCGGCGGTGACGCCTGCCCACGCCGAACGTCTGAAGGACCTCGTGCAGATCCAGGGCGTGCGCGACAATCCGCTGATCGGCTATGGCCTCGTCGTCGGCCTCGACGGGACGGGCGACCAGACCACCCAGACGCCGTTCACCACGCAGACACTCGCCAACATGCTGGCGAACCTCGGCATCTCGATTAACAACCAGGCGGCCGGCTCCAGCAATTCGCAGTCGTCGCTGTCGAACATCCAGTTGAAGAACGTCGCCGCGGTGATGGTGACGGCGGTGCTGCCGCCGTTCGCGCGTCCGGGCGAAGCGATCGACGTCACCGTGTCGTCGCTCGGCAATGCGAAGAGCCTGCGCGGCGGCACGTTGCTGCTCACGCCGCTGAAGGGCGCCGATGGCCAGGTGTATGCGCTCGGCCAGGGCAATCTCGCGGTCGGCGGCGCGGGCGCCAGCGCGAACGGCAGCAAGGTGCAGGTGAATACGCTGGCCGCGGGCCGCATTGCCGGCGGCGCGATCGTCGAACGCGCGGTGCCGACCTCGGTGTCGCAAGCGGGCACCATGCAGCTCGACCTGAACGAAATGGACTACGACACCACGCAGCGCGTGGTGGCAGCGGTGAACAACGCGTTCGGCGGCGGCACGGCGACCGCGCTCGACGGCCGCACGATTCAACTGCGCGCGCCGAGCGATCCGGAGCAGCAGGTCGCCTTCATGGCGCAATTGCAGAATCTCGACGTCAAGCCGGCGCAAGCGGCCGCGAAGGTGATCCTGAACGCGCGCACCGGCTCGATCGTGATGAACCAGATGGTCACGCTGCAGAACTGCGCGGTGGCGCACGGCAATCTCTCTGTCGTGATCAATACGCAGCCGGTGGTGAGCCAGCCGGGCGCGTTCTCGAACGGCCAGACGGTGGTCGCCAAGCAGTCGCAGATCCAGATGAAGCAGGACAACGGCGCACTGAAGCTCGTGACCGCCGGCGCCAATCTCGCCGAAGTGGTGAAGGCGCTCAACGCATTGGGTGCGACGCCCGCGGATCTGATGTCGATCCTGCAGGCGATGAAAGCGGCGGGCGCTTTGCGCGCCGACCTGGAAATCATCTAAGGAAGACACAGGATGAATTCGGATACGACCAATTCCGCCGCTTCGGCGAACGACCTGACCCAGCGCTTCGCGCTCGACGTGCAGGGTTTCGCGAAGTTGAGCGCTCAGGCCAAGGCTTCGCCGCAAGCCGGCATGAAGATGGCCGCGCAGCAGTTCGACGCGGTGTTCACGCAAATGATGTTGAAGAGCATGCGCGACGCGACCCCGCAAGACGGTCCGTTCGATTCGCACGACAGCGCCACCTTCACGTCGATGATGGATCAACAGTTGTCGCAGCAGCTTTCGCAAAAGGGCATCGGCGTGGCCGACGCCATGCTCAAGCAGATGATGCGCAATCAGGGCATGCAGGTGGGCGGCGGCGCAAATGGCGCGGGCGGCCTCGCCGGCATGGCCAACGCATTGGGCGGCGGCAGCGGCGGCGACGAAGGCCAGACCGCGGCGCTCAATGCGCTCGCCAAGGCCTACGGCAACGCTCAGGCCAATGGCCAGTTGGCGATGGGCAAGGGCTACTCGGCCAACAGCGCGCTCACACCGCCGCTCAAGGGCGACGGCACTTCGCCGAAGGTCGACGCATTCGTCGACAAGCTCGCCGAGCCGGCCCAGGCGGCCAGCGCGGCGACCGGCATTCCGGCGCGCTTCATCATCGGTCAGGCCGCGCTCGAATCGGGCTGGGGCAAGAGCGAGATCAAAAAGGCGGACGGTTCGACCAGCCACAACGTGTTCGGCATCAAGGCGACCAAGGACTGGACTGGCAAGACCGTGTCGACGGTCACGACCGAATACGTGAACGGCAAGCCGCAGCGTGTTGTCGAAAAATTCCGCGCATACGACTCGTATCAGGAAGCCATGACCGACTACGCGAGCCTGCTCAAAGGCAATCCGCGTTATGCGCAGGTGATCAATTCGGCGCACGACGTGAACGGTTTTGCCAATGGCATGCAACGCGCCGGTTACGCCACCGATCCGCATTACGCGAAAAAACTGATGTCCATCATGCAGAAAATGGGCTGATACACGCCCATGCAGTTTGAATCAGCCGGGCATCGAATCGAATAAACGCCATGCACGCGACGGGGCCAGGTGCATAACAAGACGGAGACGGCCGGCTGCCCATGGGCGGCCGGTCCACCCGCGAAAGGCGTGAGGTGTGTTTAACGTTTGCGCAAATAATTCATGGCACGCCCCTAAATTTTGGCCGGACGCTGCCGCTAATGAGTTAGACCCAATACCGGAAAACGTTGTAATGTCCGGTTTGATGCGCGTGCTGCGGCTTCGAGGAAGACCGCGTGAAAGCCCTGCCAGGAGCCTTGGCACGCGCCCGCAAGAACAAGCATACCGGCAAGCCCATGGATACTACCCAGTTGAACGGCCAGACCGACACACCCGGCCAGCTGCACGCAGCGACCGACGAAGGCGTCAACGATTTTGGCCGGCGCAATCCGCTGGAGATTGGCGTTCAGTTGCGCAATCTCGTCAATCGCGGCGATTTCCTCACTGTTCAATACGCAGGCGGACAGCTCGTCACGCGTCTGCTCGAGGTCGACGTGCGCGGACGCACTTTCACGTTCGATTGGGGTGCACTGTCCGATCAGAACCGCGGCCTGCTCAGCGCACCCGGCTGCCAGTTCCATGCGCAGCCGGATGGCGTGCGCGTTGAGTTCGCCACCACCACACCGCGCGAAACCCGTTTCGAAGGACTGCCCGCATTCGAGGCCGACTTCCCCGAGGTGCTGTTCTACGTGCAGCGCCGCGAGTATTTCCGTGTCGATGCGCCGATTCTCGATCCGTACATGTGCACCGGCCGTTTGCCCGAAGGCGATACGTTCCGCTTCGAAGTGCACGACCTCTCGCTCGGCGGCGTCGGCATGCGCACCGCCGACGAACGCGTGGCCGAATTGCCGATGGGCACGCGCCTCATGGATTGCGAATTGTTGCTCGGCGCGCTCGGCCGGCTCTCGCTCGATCTGCAACTCGTGTCGCATCGCTCCACGGCGCTGCCGAACGGCACGCAGCGTTACCAACTTGGCTTCCGTTTTCTGGCGCTGCCGGGCAGTGCGGAAAACACGCTGCAACGTCTGATTACGCAACTCGAAATGAAGCGCCGTTCGCTGGTGCGTTAACGGAAATGCTGGATCACCGGTGCGTGAGCGGGACTGCTCGCGCACCGTTCGCTTGCCGTTCATCACCCTTGCTTCATCACCCTGTTTTTCGCGCCGTCCGCATGCTCATGCGCGACGAGTGACGAACCCGGCAGGCTAGCCTCGCAAACGTTGAAACAAACGTCGAACACACATCGGAATGACCTCAATTTTTCCCTGTTGAGGCCGTTAAACAGAATGTTCAAGTAACGCGGCGGCATGTGTACGGTGTCGCCCTTCAGGATGACGCATGTCCAATCTCATCAATCTCGGCCTCAGTGGACTGAACGCAGCCCAGTGGGGACTCACGACGACCGGCCAGAACATCAGCAACGCGTCGACGCCAGGCTATACCATCGAAACACCGGTGTACGCGGAAAGCGGTGGCCAGTACACGGGCTCGGGCTATTTGCCGCAAGGCGTTTCGACCACGACCGTCACGCGCCAGTACAGCCAGTATCTGACTACCGAGCTGAACAACGCGCAGAGCTCGGGCAGCTCGCTGTCGACGTACAACACGCTGATTTCGCAGCTGAATAATCTGATCGGCAGTCCGACTGCGGGGATCGCGAGTGCGATCACCAGCTATTTCACCGGCTTGCAGAACGTCTCGAACAATGCGTCGAGTCTGGCTACGCGTCAGACCGCGATGAGCGGCGCGCAGACGCTGGTGAACCAGATCAACGCCGCGGGTCAGCAATACGACGCGCTGCGCCAGAGCGTCAACACGCAGCTCACCAATACCGTGTCGCAGATCAACAGCTACACGCAGCAGATCGCGCAGCTGAACGGGCAGATCTCCCAGGCCAGCACGCAGGGGCAGCCGCCCAATCAGTTGCTGGACCAGCGCGATCTCGCCGTGTCCAACCTGTCGCAACTGATCGGCGTGAACGTCGTCAACAGCAACGGTAGCTACAGCGTGTTCATGAGCAATGGCCAGCCGCTCGTGTCGTCCAACAACAGCTACAACCTGGGCACCGCGCCTTCGACCGGCGACACCAGTGAACTGTCCGTGCAATATCTCGGCCAGGCCGGCGCAAACCCGGCGGCGGCGCCGCAGAACCTGCCCGACAGCAAAATCGATGGCGGTACGCTCGGCGGCCTGCTCGCGTTCCGCAGCCAGACGCTCGACCCGGGCGAGGCGCAACTCGGCGCGATTGCCGTAAGCTTCTCCGCACAGGTCAACGCGCAGAACAGCCTGGGTATCACGCTCGCGGGCGCGCAGGGTAGCGCGTTGTTCTCGGTGAGCGGCCCGACGGTCTATGCGAACACGCAGAACACCGGCAACGCGTCGCTGAATGTGTCGTTCGCGAACCCCGCGCAACCGACCACCGGTGATTACACGCTGGCCTACAACGGCACCACTTACACGCTGACCGACAATTCGACGGGCAGCGTGGTGGGTTCGGCGACCAACCTGAGCCAGCCGATCAACGGCCTGAATTTCTCGACCACCGGCACGATGAACGCCGGCGATTCGTTCACGGTCGAGCCGACCCGCGGTGCGCTGAACAGTTTCGCGACCGCCACTACCGACGCATCGGCAATCGCCGCCGCGGCGCCGGTGCTGGCCAACGCCGTGGCGAGCAACACCGGCACCGGCACGATTACGCAGGGCACGGTGACGGCCGGCTACACCATGCCGAATTCGACCACCACGCTGTCGTACGACGGCACGGGCCTGTCCGGCTTCCCGGCCGGCTCGACGGTGACGGTGGCCGGTTCGCCCGCCACCACGTATACGATCGCCAGCGCGGCGACCGTGGTGCCGTATTCGTCGGCCACCGGCGCCACGCTCACGATCAACAACGCGACCCTCGGCCAGATGAACAACGTGTCGGTGACGATCAGCGGCGCACCCGCTGCCGGCGACAAGTTCACCATCGGCCCGAACACCGGCGCCACCAACGACGGCCGCAATGCGCTGGCGTTGTCGAACCTGTCCACCGCGAAAGCGATGTCGGGCGGCACGGTCACGCTGACGGGCGCGTATGCGAACTACGTCAACCAGATCGGCAATCAGACCAACCAGATCCAGACCTCGAGCACGGCGCAGAGCTCGCTGGTGACTCAGATCACCACCGCGCAGCAGTCGGTTTCAGGCGTGAACATCAACGAAGAAGCAGCCAACCTGCTTCAGTATCAGCAGTTGTATCAGGCGAACAGCAAGGTCATTCAGACCGCGCAGACCCTGTTCCAGACGATACTCGGCATCTTCCAGTGAGGCGTTGACAATGCGCATCTCCAGCACGCAGTACTTCAATATGAACGTCGCGACGATGAGCGATCAGCAAGCTCAACTGTCGCAGTTGTACGCCGAGATCTCGAGCGGTGTGAGCCTCTCCACGCCGTCGGACAATCCGCTCGGCGCGGCACAGGCGGTGCAGTTGAGCTCGACGGCGACGACCCTGTCGCAATACACGACCAATCAGGGCACCGCGCTGGCGTCGCTCCAGCAGGAAGACACCACGCTCGGCAGCGTCAACACCGTGCTGCAAACCATTCATACGCTGGTGCTGCGCGCCGGCGACGGTTCGCTGAACGACGGCGACCGTGGCTCGATCGCGACGCAGCTGCAAAGCTTGCGCAGCCAGCTGATGACGCTCGCCAATTCGACCGATCCGCAGGGCAACTACCTGTTCGCCGGTTATCAAAGCAGCGCGCAGCCGTACACCACGAACTCGGCCGGCGTCGTGACCTATTCCGGCGACACGGGCACGCCCGGCGTGCAGATTACCGACTCGCACGTCGTGCAGACCGGCGACAATGGCATTTCGATCTTCGGCAGCGTGGCGCCGATCGGCACCAACTCCGTGCCGGCCGCGACGACGGGTAACACCGGTACGGGCGTGATCAGCTCCGTGAGCCTGAACAACCCGACCGATCCGACCAACGCGGACAAGTACTCGATCAATTTCTCGTCGGCCACCACCTACACCGTGAGCCAGACCGATCCGGCTACCGGCGCGGTGACCACGAGTGCGCCGCAGGCGTTCACCGCCGGTTCGGCCATCACGCTCGGCGGTCAGTCGGTGTCGATTACCGGTGCGCCGAACGCCGGCGACAGTTTCACGGTGACGCCGGCCACGCAAGGCAGCATGGACGTGTTCGCCAATCTGAGCCAGTTGATCACCACGCTGCAAACGCCGGTGTCGGGCGGCGCCTCGACGGCCAGCTTCCAGAGCGCATTGACTACCAGCATGGCCCAGCTCGAGAACACGATGAACAACGTCGTGACGGCGCAAGCGGCGGTGGGTGGTCGCGAGCAGGAAGTGCAGGCGTTGCAGACGGTCACGCAGACCAACACGCTGCAGACCTCCAGCAACCTGGCGGATCTGACGCAGACCGACATGGTCAAGACGATCGGCAAATACACGATGACGCAGGCTGCGCTGCAAGCGGCGCAACAGGCGTTCGCGAAGATTCAGAACATCTCGCTGTTCCAGTACCTGAGCTGATAACGCGAGCGGTCTGAGACGGAGAAGGGCGCAAACCGGTGTGAATCGGTTCCGCCCTTCGTCTTTTTGGAGTGCGCTGCATTGCGCAGTCGGCGCTTGCACCGGCCCAAGCGATGGAAAACCTAAAAACCTGCTGAGATGTAGTCAGTCGAGTAGAACGCGACCGTCAAGATTGATAGGCCAAACAACCAACCAGCCCATTTCGAGGCGGACCAGCGCTTCCATGCAACCGAATTGACGAGGCCCAGGAGCACGGCCGGCCCCAACAGGTATGCGAGAAGAAGCGCCGTATCCCACGACGAGACAGCGCATTTGCCGAGCTCATGGCACCTGGCCATGGATTTATCGGCATGATGTGGCCATTGGTTGTGACTGAAGGCATATAAACATGCCCATGTCAGGAATAGACCGCAAAAACAGCCGGCCAACGAGACACCAATGCGCTTCACTTGATCTCCCAGAACAGGATCGATTTTGAGCCACGCAGGTCGGAGTAACTCACCTCCGAAGCTACGGTTGCACCCTGCCGAAATGACTGGATACCCACGTAACGCCCAATAGTCGCTACGCCGTCAAAGAAGCCGCTGATCGTCAGTCGTGAACCGTTCCAAAGATCAATGTGCCCACCGCTTGCAGTGCCTACGCTTTCGCCTTCGCGCGTCCAATAGCGCGAAAACTGAATGATGCCGGTGCGGCCCTTGACCTTTGATTCCCAATCCGCGCCCGTTATATCTTCCGCCTTCGGGAGCCCTGCAAACGGACGCAGCTGCAACCACTTGCCCAATTCGTCGGCTCGCGTCGCGGTAGCTTTGCCATCAAGCATGATCCGCCCAATGGACGATTGACCCGAGAGCGGTTTAACCCATCTCTGTGAAAATGACTTCATTTCGACGCCGACCCGGTGGAATGTCACACTCATCCGAATAGCGCATTGGTCGCGATAAGCTGGATTATCGTAGGGATCGCCCGATGGATAGTGATCCCACAACTCCTGAAAAGTCAGTGCCTTCAGTTGCACTTCCTTGATCGAATTCGGCGTCGAATTGGTTTCTACCTCGGTCGTTTTATTCGGCATTGGTCAGGACCCTTCCTGTCTCGCAAGCGCTGCATCGCCCCAATACACTTTGTAATGGGTGACTGCTTCGGCGTGGACACGTGGCAGATAACCGTATTCGTCAAGCCGCCCGGATATAGTGCTGCCGTTGGCCGATTCGATGAAGTACGGATAGCCTTCGAGGCTCGCCACCGTCGTCGCGACGCGCACCTGTTCGTCATAGATGCCCTTTGCCAGCGCCGAATTGTCGATAGTGGATACGACACGGCTCGCGGCCACAGCGATGTCGTCAGTCCAGTAGAAACAGCCAGGATTGAGGCTGGCCATCACATAGTTGAGTCCGCATGGACACAACACCAGATCGCCTTCGACAACGCCGGGCTGTCCCCTGTAGCACCGGCGCGTAGCCGTGCCGACTATCCTGAACACGCCCTTTCAATTGCCGCATGTTGCTTCGTCGCCATCCAGTGCGAACGGCTTGCCTTGGTCCATCATGTGAGTGGCCGAACCGCCAATGACGACGCCGCCTGTCGTTGTCGGGCTGCCTTGCACCACGAGCGCCTTACGCATGGATCTCGTCTCCCTCGAAGCACGCGAGCCTGTACCCCGTCCCACCGAGTGTCGTAATCCGACACGTCGTTTCGTTCCTTTCGCTTCCCGGCATTCTCAATGTCTCCCGTATGAAATGAGCCAACGTGGATGGGATTCGCGTGCGGTCGTTGAGCGCACCTATCCCGCAATCCATTTCGGCGAATCACAGAGGGATTAGGTATCCGACAAGTCCGAAAAAATGGATATTTCTGTAACGATTTGTGGATGCCTGATGTGGGCCAACTGAGCAACGCAGACAGGGTGATCTTCTCGGAAGCGTTGAAGTCGCGACCTAAGACGGCAACCTATCCTGCTACCGCGGACGCCGTTGCAATACCGCACGCGAAGCGAATCGCTTCAGTTCGGATTGCACGCGAAAAAACGCCCGCTCTGGGCGGGCATGAAGATTAGCGACTCGCTACAACGTGTCGACGCAAAGGCGACGTAGCACCCTTAGTCAAAACTTCACTACCTGAACCCCGCCGCCACGCGCCCCATCTGATCGAGGCCGACGTCGAAGAGCCGTATGAAGAACGGAATCATGTTCGGGGTCATCAATTGCAGAAGCAGCATGCCGATCAGCATGGTGAGCGGGAAGCCGATCTGAAAGACGCCGATCTGCGGCGCGGCGCGATTCAGAATACCGAGCGAGAGGTTGGTGATGAGGAGCGCGACGACCACCGGCAGCGACAGCAACAGCCCCGCTGAAAACACCGTGCTGCCGAAGTTCGCCAGCGTGCGCCAGCCGGGCGCGCCGAGAATGTTCGCCGATACCGGCACCGACTGGAAGGTGGTGAGCAGCGCGCTGATCATCTGCAAATGGCCGTCGATCACCAGAAACACCAGCATCGCGATGGTGTTCATGTAGCTCGACAGCACCTGGCTCGAACTGGCCGCTTGGGCGTCGAAGAACGTCGCGAAGCCGAGGCCCATGCCGAGACCGACGAAGTCGCCGGTCGCGCTGATCGCCTGAAACACGATCTGCATGGTGACGCCGAGTGCGATGCCGATCAGGAACTGGTTGACGATGATCCACACGCCTTCGGCGGAAAACACCGTGACCTGCGGAAGCGCGCCGAGTGTCGGCGCGACGATGATCGTGACGAACGCCGCAAGGCCGATCTTCACGCGCATTGGCAGCGAACGGTTGCCGAGCACCGGTGCGGTGGCGACCAGCGCGAGAATGCGCACGAACGGCCACAGGAACGCGGTGAGCCAGGCGTTCAGTTGCGCGTAGGTGACGGAAAACATCGTGGTGGGGAAGGGGAGGTCGAGACCGGCGCTGCGCTCAGTTGACGAGCGTCGGAATGTTGGTGAGCGTCTGGCGCAGGTAGTCGAGCATGGTCGTCAGCATCCACGGTCCGGCGATCACCATCGTGACGGCAATCGCGAGCAGCTTGGGAATGAACGACAGCGTGCTTTCGTTGATCTGCGTGGCGGCCTGAAACAGGCTCACCACCAGACCGACCACCAGCGCGACCAGCAGCAACGGCGCGGCAAGCAGCAGGCCGACATACATGGCCTGGTGCGCGAGCGTCATGACGGATTCTTGATTCATGGCGAGAGGACCGGAAGCGTGAAGGGCGCGAGGGGCGGTGAAAAAACGCGGTGAAAAAACGCAGTTAAGAAGCGCGGTTAAACGAAGCTCTGTGCCAGCGAGCCGAGCAGCAATTGCCAGCCGTCGACCAGCACGAACAGCATCAGCTTGAACGGCAGCGAAATGGTCGCGGGCGACACCATCATCATGCCCATCGACATCAGCACGCTCGCCACCACCATGTCGATGATCAGGAACGGGATGAAAATCGTGAAGCCGATCTGGAAGCCGGTTTTCAATTCGCTCGTCACGAACGAAGGCACCAGCAGCGACAACGGTACATCTTCCGGACCCTGCATCGGCGCGGCGTGCGAAATGCGGGCGAACAGCGCCAGGTCGCTTTCGCGGGTCTGGCGCAGCATGAACGTCTTGAACGGCGCGAGGCCACGGTTCACCGCTGTCTCCATCGGCATCGTGCCGTCGGAGAACGGCTTGTAGCCGTCGGTGTAAGCCTTGTCGAGCACCGGCGACATAACGAACAACGTAAGGAACAGCGCGAGCCCCACGAGCACCTGGTTAGGCGGCGTCGTGGTCGTGCCGAGCGCCTGGCGCAGCAGCGAGAGCACGATGATGATGCGCGTGAAGCTCGTCATCATCAGCACCATGGCCGGCAGGAACGACAGCATCGTGAGCAGCAGCATGGTCTGCACACTCAGCGAGTACGTCGTGCCGCCGTTCGGGCCGGGGCTCGTATTGAAGGCCGGCAAGCCGGCCGTTTGCGCGAACGACAGGGTCGGCAGCGCGAGCATCAGCGCCGCCAGTACGACGGGCGCAACGGGGGTGACGCGGCGTAGAGCGCGCACAAGCACGGGAATCACTTTCGAAGCGGTGCTGGACATGCGAGCGGATTGCGCGTGACGCGCCGAAGAAAGACTGAACTGCATTACCGAACCTCGCCGCCTTGCCCGTTGAAACGTTTGCCCACTTCGCCTTTCAATGCATCGCGAAAGCGTTGGCCGAAAGTGCCCGGCAGTGCCGTACCGGTAGCCTGCGTGCCTGCCGGACCGGCTTGCGACGCGCCGAGCGCATCGACGGCGGCCGAACCGGCCGGCATCGTGTGAAGCAGGCGTACGTTGCCGGGCGCCGTGCCGAGTACGAGCCACGTATCGCCGATCTCGACCACCGCGACGCGTTCCTTGCCGCCGAGCGAGGCGCCGCCAATCGTTTTCACGAGGCCGCCGCGGTTCGCCGGCTGCAAGCCGAAGCGGCGTGCGAGCCATGCGCAAGCGAACACCAGGCCGATCACGACCAGCAGGCCGACGATGGTTTGCAACACCGCGCCGACGCCGAGCGCCGGAACCGCGCTACCCGCACCGACACCCGAGGCGATTTTCGCGGCATTGTTGACCGCATTCATGTCCGCCGCGACAGCGGCCGACGGTGTGAGCAACATGAAGATCGACGCCGGGGCGGATAGCGCCACCGCGACGTTGGCAGCCAGTGCGGCGCGAATCGGAACAGTGCGCGACGCGGCGCGACCGGCTACGCGTTTCATCGATTCAACTTCCGGATGCGTTCGGACGGCGTGATGATGTCGGTCAGACGGATACCGAACTTGTCGTTCACCACCACCACTTCACCCTGTGCGATCAGACAGCCGTTGACCAGCACGTCCATCGGCTCGCCCGCCATGCCGTCCAGTTCCACCACCGACCCCTGTGCGAGTTGCAGCAGGTTGCGAATCGCGATCTTGGTGCGGCCGAGTTCGACGGTCATCTGAACAGGAATGTCCAGGATCATGTCGATGTCGTTGCGCGTCGAGGTCGGCTCGACTTTCGACAACGGCTGGAACACGCCGGCCGTCGTCGCACTGACTTCCGAATTGTCGTTCTGCTCGGCCAGCGCGCTGGCCCAGTCCGCCATGGCCGCTTCGTCTTCGGCTGCGGCTGCGTCGGCGGCCAGTTGCGGCTCGCCAGCGGCCAGCTCGGCCTCGGTTTTTGCGTTCAGGTCACTCATATCCACCTTCCTTCATCGTGTCGGCTGCGCTGATCATTTTCTGGACCCGCAACGCGTACTGACCATTGAAAATTCCGTAGCCGCATTCCATCACCGGCACGCCATCGACTTTCGCCGTGATGTGTTCGGGGATGTTGATCGGCAGAACATCGCCTTTGCGCATGTTCAGGATCTGTTCGAACGTGACCGGCACCTGCGCGAGGTCGGCGGTCAGTTCCACTTCCGCGGCCTGCACCTGCTGCGACAGCACGCGGACCCAGCGGCGGTCGACTTCGAGCGCCTCGCCCTGAATCGGCGACGAAAGAATGTCGCGGATCGGTTCGATCATCGAGTACGGCATGCAGATGTGCAGCGTGCCGCCCGTCGTGCCGAACTCGATCGAGAACTGGGTGACGATGACGATTTCGTTCGGCGTCGCCACGTTGGCGAACTGCGTGTGCATTTCCGAGCGCACGTATTCGAATTGCAGCGGACGCACGCTTTTCCACGACGCCGTGTAGTGCTCGAACGTGAGGTTGAGCAGTTTCATGATGATGCGCTGCTCGGTCTGCGTGAAATCGCGGCCTTCGACTCGGGTATGGAAACGCCCGTCGCCGCCGAACAGGTTGTCGACCACGAAGAACACCAGGTTCGGGTCGAACACGAACAGCGACGTGCCGCGCAACGGCTTCACGTGGACCAGATTCAGGTTGGTCGGGATCGGCAGATTGCGGGTGAACTCGCTGTACTTCTGCACCTTCACCGGACCGACGGAGATTTCCGCCGAACGCCGCATGAAGTTGAAGATACCGACGCGCAACAGACGCGCAAACCGGTCGTTGATGATTTCGAGGCCAGGCATCCGGCCGCGGACGATGCGTTCCTGCGTCGCGATGTTGTAGGGCCGTACGCCCACACGCTCGCTTTGCTCGGCTTCCGAATCGGACTCGCCGGTTACGCCCTTGAGGAGAGCATCGACCTCCTCCTGGGACATGAACTCTTCGTGGCCCATTCCTTATTCCTCGTGCGTCCCGTGGCGGTTGATGATGGCAGCGCTGATTAACGTCACGACCGACGTCACTGCACGACGAATTCGGTGAACAGCACGTCCTGGACATGGATCGGCACGGCGCCCTTGTCGGTCGGCTGTTCGATCAGTGTCCGGAGTTCCGTGGCGAGCGCGCGCTTGCCTTCGAGCGGCGCCAGTTCGTCAGGGTGCTTGTTCGACAGCGCGAGCAGGATACGGCTACGCACTTCGGGCATGTGCTCGGTCAGTTCCTGCTGGGTCTTCGCGTCGGTGAGTTTCAGCGTCAGGCCGATGCGCAGGAAGTGCTGCTGGCCGTCGTCCGATTGCAGATTGACGGTCATCGATTCGAGCGGGAAAAACAGCGGCGCGGGTGCCGGGGCCGGCGCGGCTTCCGCCGAGGCTGTGGCGGGAGCGCGCTTGGACATGAAGAACCATACGCCCGCGCCGGCTGCGCCCGCGGCGATGATCGCGATGAGCACGATCAGGATGATGCGCTTCAAGGGGCCCGGGGAGGCGGGCGCGGCTTGCTGGGGTGCGGTCGTGGTTGCCATGAGGTTTGCTTTGCTTGCCTTTAGTGCTGGTGATGGTGATTGTTGTTTATTTGCCTGCGGCGCGATGGGTCGAAAAGAAGGGTTATTGCGGGCTATCTCTGGTTTTTGGGGTTTTTGCTGTCGCGGCCGGTGGGGTTGGCCTTTCCTTGAATTCGCTGTGGTCTATTGGCGTTGCCCCTGTGCGGGGCGGCACTTACTTTCTTTGCCGCCGCAAAGAAAGTAAGCAAAGAAAGCGGCTTCACACCGCTAATCCTTAAGCGCGGCCCTCGCGCAGTCACGGTAGTGGTGCATCTGGAATCAGTCTCCTCGCACATTCAACGTTCGTGACAAGGCAGTCATTCTTCCAGCGGCGCTGCGCGCGCCGTCGCGGTTCTTCATCCAATGCCCGACGCGAATCGGCGCCCTTTGAAGGGCGCCGATAACCCGTTGCCTTGAGACCTCCATGCCTTCGGCCCATAGTGGCGCCGGAGCTCAAGGCGTCAGCATCACGCGAATGTGTCCACCAGGCCCACTGTGCGTCGCGCCGGTACGTTGACCGCCATGTCGATCGTGTCTGAGCCGCTGCTGCCGCCATATGATCCGCTCGCACCGCCCGAGCGGCCGCCAGAGCGGCCAGAGTCGGCGCTCTGCTGTTGGCCGCTCTGGCGCGCAAAGCCGTCGCTGACGCTCGCGCTACCCAAGCCGATCCCGTTCGATTCCATCGCCTCGCGTAGTTTCGGCAACGCCGCTTCGACCGCTTCGCGCACGGATTGATGCTGCGAAACAAACAACGCATGAGCGTGGTTGTCGGCAACCTGCAAGACAACCTGCAACGGACCAAGGTCCTTCGGGTTCAGCGTCAGTTCGGCACTCTGTGAATGCGCGTTCGACAGGAACACCACCTTCTGACTCAATGCGTCCTCCCAGTCGGTCGTGCCGACCTGAGGTGATAGTGCGTTTGCCGCTTGCGCCGCGCCGGCATTGCCGGTGGTCTGGACGGCAGCGGTCGCGCTTGCCGCGCTGGCCGCCGCCTGCGTGGCGGCCAGCGCAGCTGTCGCTGCGTCCGCCGCGCTCTTGAAGGATGCGGGACCGTCGCCCTGCGTGCCGCCGGCCGTTGCCGTCAATGCGTCGCTCGCCGCCTTTGCCGCTGCGGACGGGTCCGCCACGGTCGTCGCCGCCGTTGTCAAAGCGGCCTTCGACGCGCTCGATCCCTTGCCGTCGCCGAACAGGCCACTGGCCAAGGTCTTGCCGTCCGAGGCTCCGTTCGAGGTTCCGTTAAGTCCCGCGTTCGTGCCAGCCGCGAGGCCGTTCGCCGACGTCGCGGCATTGGCGGCGGCGCCGCTCGCCAAAGCTTGCGCGGGAACGCCCTGGCCATTCGCCAAAGCCGCCAGCGCCGCCTGCAATGCGTCTTGCAACGACTTTGGATCCGTAGCGGTAGTTTTCTTGCCTGAGGTGCCGCCCGTCGTGGCGTCCGTGGTCGTGCCGGGCAACGCGGTCGCGGCGTCGGCCAAGGCCGTGGCGGGGTCGGCGGTGGCCGGCGTGGCGGCGTTGTCCGCGTTAGCTTGTGCCTGCGCCTGCGCCTGTGCTGCGGCGGCTGCCGCGGCGGTGCCCGCGTCGGTCTGGGTCGCCGTGTTGCCGGCCTTCGGCGGCGTGGCGGCGGGCTTGTCGCTCGAAGCCTGTTGCGTGTTGCCCGCCGATGCCGACGACGACGCGGAGTTCGCCGGCTTGCCGGCGTCCTTGCTGCTGCTCGTATCGTCCGTGCTCTGCGCGCTCGAATCAGCCGGCGGCGGAGCATCGTGCACGCTCGACGAAGACGACGATCCAGAAGACGCCGCAGCCGCAGCCTGCTGCTGTTGCTGCTGGCTCGCGCTCTGCGCGGCAGCACTGTTTTGCTGGTCGATGCTCTGCTGCAGGGTTTGCGAGAACGGTTTGGCGTTCGCCGCAGCGGCAATGGCCGCGCTGGTGGACGTGCTGCTGGCGGAGCCGAGCAGCGAGCCGATCTGTGAAAGAAGCGACATAGGGAATCCTGTCAATCCGTCAAACGGGGTGTTCAGTCAGTCAAGGCGGCGCTCATGCACCTTCGGCGCGCATCCGCAGAATCCGGGCGGCGTGTTCGTCGGCGTCGCGCTGGTCGCGCCGCGCCGTGGTTCTGGCTTCGGCTGCTTCGCCGCGCGCCTGCAGCACTTCATATGAGCCGAGCTTCTGCTTCTGGCGCTGCCAGTCGGGCTTCGCGGCCTCGACACGCGCGGTGGCCGTCGCCAGCAGATTGCGCTGCTGTTCGATGGCGGCGTCGAGCGTGTCGATGAACGCCTGGAAGTTGCGCATGTTGCCCGCGGGCATGCCTGTCTGGGCGGTCGCCGTGAAGCGCGCGTGATATTCGTCGCGATACTGCACAAGGGCGTCGAGTTGCGCCTGCACATCGTTGCGCTCGCGCTGCGCGCGGCCCAGACGTTGCGCGGCGGCGTCGACATCGTCCTGGGCCAGGCCGATGAGGGTCTTGATCGGAAAGTGTTTCGCCATCGTCAGCCTCCTTGGGCAAACAGCGCGTCCAGCATCTCGAGACTCGGTTCAAAGTTCGCGCACTCGCGAAAACCTTGCTGCAAAAATGCTTCCATCCGCGGATACAGCGCGATGGCGCGGTCGAGCAGCGCGTCGCGCCCGCTCGAATACGCACCAACGTTGATCAGATCGCGGTTGCGCTGATAGCGCGACAGCATCTGCTTGAACATACGCGTCTTGTCCAGATGGTTATCGTCGATCAGCGCGGTCATTGCCCGGCTAATCGACGCTTCGATGTCGATGGCCGGATAGTGGCCGGCTTCAGCCAGCGAGCGCGACAGCACGATGTGGCCGTCCAGAATCGCTCGCGCGGAGTCGGCGATCGGGTCCTGCTGGTCGTCGCCCTCGGTCAGCACGGTGTAGAACGCGGTGATCGAACCGCCGCCCGCCGGGCCGTTGCCCGTGCGCTCGACGAGCGCCGGCAGCTTGGCGAACACCGAAGGCGGATAGCCCTTGGTGGCGGGCGGCTCGCCCACGGCCAGCGCGATCTCGCGCTGCGCCATTGCGTAGCGGGTCAGCGAATCCATGAGCAGCAGCACATGCTTGCCCTGGTCGCGGAAATACTCGGCGAGCGAGGTCGAATACGACGCGGCCTGCATCCGCAGAAGCGGCGAGACGTCGGCGGGCGCGGCGATCACCACGGAGCGCGCCAAACCTTCCTCGCCGAGAATCTGCTCGATGAATTCCTTCACTTCGCGGCCGCGTTCGCCGATCAGGCCGATCACGATCACTTCGGCGCTGGTGTAGCGCGCCATCGTGCCGAGCAGCACCGATTTACCGACGCCCGAACCGGCGAACAGGCCCATGCGCTGGCCACGCCCGACGGTCAACAGCGCGTTGATCGCGCGCACGCCGACGTCGAGCACCTTGTGGATCGGTTCGCGATTCAGCGGATTGATGACCGGTGCGGACAACGGCGCGTCGGCATGCGCGCCAAGCGGGCCGAGTCCGTCGAGCGGACGGCCGGACGCATCCAGCACGCGGCCGAGCAATTCCCAGCCGACGGGCAGACGTTTCGCGCCCGCCATCGGATCGGCGATCGGCGCGCTTTCCAGCGGATAGACGCGCGCGCCGGGCAGCAGGCCGATCACTTCGGTGGTCGGCATCAGAAACAGTTTGTCGCCGGAGAAGCCGACCACTTCGGCTTCGGCCATCGGCAGTGAACTGCCTTGCGGCAGTTCGATCATCACTTCCGCGCCCACCGAGAGGCGCAGGCCGACGGCTTCCAGCACCAGGCCGGCGGCGCGCGTGAGACGTCCGCAGGCGCGCATCGGCTTCGCGATCGCATTGCGTGCGCGCAGCGCGTCGAGGCGGCCGCGCCAGACCTGCATGTGCGGATTGCTGTCGAGCGCGGGGTCGTACGGGGGGAAGGGGACAGCGGCGGGAGCGGGGCTCGATGGGGCGGCGTCGTGGCTCGCGGCGGCGCCCGTCGCCGGATGGGCATGCGCCGGATCGCGCAGGGCGGCTTCAATGGCGGCGACCGCCGCCGCGGCGGGTGTGACCGCGGCCGGCACATCTGCCAGCGCCTCGGCGCCGAACGACGCTAGCGCCAGTTCGCGTTCGAGCGGCGTCAGATCGCTGGCGCGAATCTCTTCGAGCGTCGGCTTCACCATGTGCTCACCTTGCCGAGTGCGGCGGCCACGCGCTCCCAGCGCGTATCGATGCCGGCGTCCACTTCGCCGGTTCCGGCCTGCGCGCGGCAGCCGCCGCGCTCCACGGCCGGATCGGTGCGCACGGTCCAGCCGCGCGTTTGCAGTTCTTCCATCAGATAGGCTTCGACCACCGGCAGATCGGCGGGACTCACGATCAGGGCCGGCGCGCCGACCAGCGTGGGCTCGCTCGCCAGCACCTCACGCGCGGCGGCGATCAGCGCGGTCGGGTCGTGCTGCACGTGCTGACGCACCACCTGCTGCGCGATGTCGAGCGCCAGTGCGACCAGCGTTTCGGAGATCGCGCCCTGGGCGCCGTCTAACGCCGACTTGAAAGTTTCAGCCAGCGCGGCGAGCCGCGCCGCTTCTTCGCGCGCTTCGCTCTGGCCCTGCTCGAAGCCCTGCGCATGACCTTGCTCGTAGCCGGCCTGGTAGCCGAGCGCCTGACCGGCCACGTGGCCGGAGGCGATGCCCTGTGCATGCGCGGCGTCGCGCAGACGTTCGAGTTCGGCCTCGAACGCGCCGTCGTCGACTTCGGGTTCGGGCGGTGCCGGCGGCACCGGATCGAACGAGGCCATCTCCCAGCGCTGGTAGGCCGAGAGGCTTTCCTTCGCCGAGGAGTTCTGATCAGACATATGCATCTTCGGCCTTGCCGCCTAGAACGATCTGGCCGCCTTCGGCCAGGTTGCGCACGATCTGCAGGATGCGGCGCTGCTGCGTCTCGACTTCGGAGACGCGCACCGGACCGCGCGCGTCGAGGTCTTCGGCGTGCAGTTCGGCAGCACGCTGCGACATGTTCGACAGGAACTTCTGGCGCAGCGCGGGCGGCGCGCCCTTCAGCGAGATGATCAACGCCTCGGACTCGACTTCCTTCAGCAGCAGCTGAATTGCGCGGTCTTCCAGATCGAGCAGGTTCTCGAACACAAACATCTGATCAATGATCTTCTGCGCAAGTTCCGCGTCGTACTGGCGAACGTTCTCGATGACGCCTTCTTCATGGTTGCTCGACATGAAGTTGAGAATCTCGGCCGCCGTGCGGATCCCGCCCATCGGGCTGCGCTTGAGGTTGTCGCTGCCGGACAGCAGGCCCGTCAGCACGTCGTCGAGTTCGCGCAGCGCGGCCGGCTGGATGCCGTCGAGCGTCGCGATCCGCAGCAGCACGTCGTTGCGCAGCCGCTCCGTGAAGCAGGCGACGATTTCCGACGCCTGATCGCGATCCAGGTGAACGAGGATGGTCGCGATGATCTGCGGATGCTCGTTCTTGATGAGTTCGGCGACCGCCGCGGAATCCATCCACTTCAGGCCTTCGATACCGCTGGTATCGCTGCCCTGCAAAATCCGGTCGATGATCGCGCCGGCCTTGTCGTCGCCGAGCGCCTTGGTCAGCACCGAACGGATGTACTCGTTCGAATCCAGCGACATGCCGGTGTGCTGCTCGGCCTCGCGTACGAACTCCTGCAGGACTTCGTCGACCTGCTCGCGGGTCACGCTCTTCAGTGCGGCCATCGCGACGCCGATCTTCTGGACTTCGCGCGGCCCGAGGAACTTGAACACCTGCGCGGCTTCTTCCTCGCCGATCGACATCAGCAGGAGCGCGCTCTTCATTACGCCTTCAGCGCTCATCGGACACCCAATTTTTCACGACGGTTGCAACGATCTTCGGATCCTGGCGGGCGATGCTGCGCGCGAATTCCAGGTTCCGCTCATATTTGTGCTTGGAGCTTTCGAGCGCGAGCAGTTCGCTGTCGGTTTCCAGTTCGGCGACCGAGCTTCCGTTTGCGCCCGCGCGCTCGGCGGCGGGGATGCCATCTAGCAGGACCGGCTCGTCCGGCGACGGCAGCGCCCCGGCGACGACCGGTTCCGGCGGCGGGAAAGCGCGGCGCAGCGCCGGCTTGACCATCACGAAGTAGAGGAACAGGGCGACCGCGCCGATGCCGAGGTAGGTGGCGATCTGCTTGGCGAGCGCGATCATGTCCGGCGTGCGCCACCACGGCAGGTCGGCATTCGGGTCGATGTCGGTGCTGAACGGGCTGTTGACCACGTTCACCGAGTCACCGCGCGCCGAGTCGAAACCCATTGCGTCCTTGACCAGCTGGTTGACCTGCGCGAGCTTGTCGGCGGTGACCGGCTGCATCGTGGCGTGACCCTTGGCGTCGACCACCCGCATGTAGTTCACCACGACCGCCACCGAGAGACGCTTGATGCCGCCCATCGGCCGCTCGAGGTGCCGCACTGTCTTGTCGAGTTCGTAGTTGGTGGTCGAGTCCTTGCGGTCGCTGACCGGCGTGGTCGTCACGCCGCTCGCGCCGTTCGGCGCGTTGATCGGCGCGGACGCCGGCTGCGGCGGCTGGTTCGACAGCGCGCCCGGCACGCCCGAGGCGGCGCCTTGCGACATTTCGGTGGCGCTGCTCGACTGCTGGCTGCGGATCGCCGCCTGCTGCGGGTTGCCGTTCGGGCCGTAGTTTTCCGAGGTCTGCTCGCTATGCGAGAAGTCGATGTCGGCGCTGACCTGCGAATGCGCGTTGCCCGAGCCGAACAACGGCGAGAGGATCGCGTCGATACGCTGCTGGGTGCTGCGCTCGATCTGCTGGCGGTACTTCAGTTGCGAGGCGTCGAGTCCGCTGCCGGTGGAAGGCTGCGTCAACAGGTTGCCGTCCTGGTCGAGAATCGTCACGCCCTTGACCGGCATATCCGGCACCGCCGAGGACACCATATGGGTGATCGCCAGCACCTGGCCGTCGTCGAGCGCGCGGCCCGGGTAGAGGTTGACCAGCACGGAGGCGGACGGCGCTTCCTTGTCGCGCACGAAGACGGAGGGTTTCGGGATCGCCAGATGCACACGAGCCGACTTCACCGACGAAATCGATTCGATCGTGCGCTCCAGCTCGCCTTCCAGGGCGCGCTGATAGTTGATCTGCTCGGCAAACTGGCTGATGCCGAATTTCTGGTTGTCCATCAGCTCGAAGCCGACCGAACCGCTCTTGGGCAGACCTTGCGACGCGAGCCGCAGACGCATCTCATGCACCTGTTCGGCCGGCACGAGGATCGCGCCGCCGGCGTCGGAGAACTTATAGGGAATGTTGGCCGCTTGCAGCGCCGTGATGATCGCGCCGCCGTCGCGGTCCGACAGATTGCTGTAGAGCACCTTGTAGTCCGGTGCCCGCGACCACAGGAACAGGCCCGCCACCACGGCGACCAGCAGCGCGACGGCGAAAATCAACGGCGCGCGCGGGTTGCCGCGCATTTGCGCGAGGCCTGACAGACGTTGACCAAAGTTGCCGCCGAGGTTGCCCGAAAGGCCGCCCAGGTCCGCGGCGCCGCCGGCCTGGCCGGCGCCGGCCGCACCGGCGCCAGGCTGCGCGCCGGCGAGGCCCATGCGGGCGTCGGGGTTGATCAAAGAGTTGGCTGACGAATCCATGCGTCGGGTTTCTCCGGGATGCCTTTTGCGTTCTGCCGCTTACCGCGCCGAGGGTCGGCGGGCGTGCGGACAGAGACTTTCACCATTGAAATTATCCGTGGCGCGGCTCAACCCGATTGCTTGAATAGAGCCGGGTTTCCCCCCTAGTTTCGGGGCTTTCCCGTATGGCTGCGGCGCTATGCTTTCGTCCAGATCGGTACGGTTCTGGCATGCCGGTCGTCATTCCCTGGAGAAAACATGACTTTCCCCGTGAACGCGCTCTCGTCGGCGCTGCAACAGATGCAGTCGATGGCGGCGCAAGCGGCCGGCGGCAGCAATGCCGTCGCCGACACCTCCGGCGCGGCGACGCCCACCGGTTTTGCCTCGGCGCTGAAAGCCTCGCTGGACAAGATCAGCGGCGATCAGACCAAGGCGATCGGCGAATCGAAGGCGTTCGAACTCGGCGCGTCCAACGTGTCGCTCAACGACGTGATGGTCGATATGCAAAAGGCCAACGTGGGCTTCCAGTTCGGCCTGCAGGTGCGCAACAAGCTGGTGTCCGCCTATAACGACATCATGCAGATGTCGGTATGAGCGCGCCTCGGGCGGCAAGGTTCGTCCGCCCGCCCGAATGCGTGCATGCCGTGTGGCCCTCGCGGGCCGCGCCATTCGGCCCCTTAATCCTCCTTACACCGGCCTAAAGCTTTCCGGCTGCCTATCCGATAACCAGATACAGGCAGCGATCGGGGTGCGGCAACGTGCCCGGATAGGGAGCCACGACCCAACCGCAGTGCAAGACAGGAGGAGCGCCGATGTTTTCCCCAGGACACTCTGGAGCCAATGCGTACGCACGCGTCGGCGTCGAGACAGGGGTGATGGGCGCGAGTCCGCATCGTCTGATCGTGATGTTGTATCAGGGCGCGCGGCAGGCCATCGCGCAGGCGCGCATGCATCTGCAGCAAGGCAATGTGCCGGGTCGTGGAGAGGCGATCGGCAAGGCGATCCAGATCGTCGAAAGCGGGCTGCAGCAGTCGCTCAACCTTGAGGCGGGCGGCGAGATTGCGGAGCGGTTGAATGCGCTATATAGCTATATGTCGCGCCGGCTGCTCGAAGCCAACATAAAACAAAGCGAGGCGATGCTGGTCGAGGTGGATGGCCTTCTGGCGACACTCGAAGAGGCATGGATCGGGATTGCCCCGGAGATCGCGCGGATGGCAGCTCAGCCGGCCGCGGAAAGCATGAGATGACATCGAACGCAGAATACTTCGCCCGATACGAGGCGATTGCAGCGATTTCCTGCCGCATGTTGATGGCTGCCCGGCGCGCACTGTGGAACGATCTGGTCCACTTGCAGGAGGAATACCGCCATCTGGTGGAGTCGTTGCGGGACGCCGAAACCGGCGTGAAGCTCGACGAGGGGGAGCGCCTGCGTAAATACGCGCTGATCCGCCAGATTCTCGCCGACGACGCTGCGATCCGCGATCTGGCGAATCCGCGCATGGCCAGTCTGTCGGCGCTGTTCGCCGGACGGCCGACTCACGTGCTCAAGGAGTTGTACGGGGCGCGCTGAGTTTCGCCGCGCGCGCCGCCTCCGTCTCTACTCATCTGGCTGACTGACTCTATTTGAGCGCGCCGCCGCCAATGTGACCAAGGAATCGGCATGAACGGAATCGACACGGCCGTCGCTTCGCTGCTCGCGAACCGCGTCGACAGCCTGCTCAACATTGCTCCGGGCAGCGCGGCCGCGTCGCAGACCGGCGCGGCGGGCGTCGATACCACGCCCACCACCTCGACGCCTATTGCCACGCCGGCCCCGCAGGCTTCGGCGCAAACCGCGCTGTCCGCCGTCGCGCTGACGCTCAACGCGATCCTGCGCTCGGGCGGCGAGGCGACGCCCGCCGTGCTCGGGCAAGCGCCGATCTGGCCGGCTGCACCTGCACTCGATGTCGAAGTCGGCGCGTTACCGCTGTTCAACTCGCCCGCTGCGGCAACGGCTTCCGCCGGGACCACCGCCAATCCGAATGGCGCTGCAAACGCGGCCACCGCGGCGACCGCGAGTGTGGCGGCAACCCAGGTGCCTGTCGCGGCGCTCGCAGCCGCGCTCGAACAGACGGTCGGCGATAGCGGTCTCTTCTACGAAGCCCATCTCGCGCAATGGCTGGCTGGCCAGCGTCCGCCGACTTCGCTGGCCGGGGAGGCGCAAAACAAGCTGGTGGCCGCCGCCGCGCAATTGCCGCTCGACTGGGCGAATGACGCCGGCGAGGCGTCCGCCGCCAATCCTTCCGCGCGGCAGGGCATGGGCGCGGCGCCGAATGTCTCACCGAACGGCTCGCCAAACGGCCCACCGAACGGCGCGCCGGACGCCGGCGCCGCCGGCCGCGCGATGCCGTCGATCCAGACCGCGCAGGCCGCACGATTCATGGCTGGCGAGGTGCTGGCCAGTTCCCTGTCCGACCTGAACGGCCAGCCCGCGCGCGCCGGCCTGCATAGCGCGGCGGCGCAACCGGCCGACGGCAGCTCGTCGCAGAATTCGCAGTCGATGGCGGTCGCGGTTCATCCCGCGACCGTGCCCCTGGTGCGTCAGCAACTCGATCTGCTCGCGACCGGCCAGTTTCGCTGGACCGGCGAAGCATGGCCGGGCGCGCGGCTCGACTGGACCATCGAACAGGACGGCGACGAATGGGATCGCAGCGGCGGCGGCGCCGCGAGTGAGGACGACCAGCCGTGGCGCACGCGCCTGACGCTGTCGCTGCCGACGCTCGGCACCGTCGATGCGGAGCTGACGCTGACCGGCACGCGGCTCATCGCGCGGGTGCAGGCCAGCCCCGGCGGGGCGGCGCGTCTCGCCACGCAGGGCGAGAGTTTCCGCCAGCGGCTCGCGGCGGCGGGCATCGAATTGAATGGCTTGACGATCCGCGAGATCGGCGGCGGTGCGCCGGTCACCGGCGCCAACGCGGCCGGTGCGGCAGCGGCCGCTCAGGCGGCGGCGTCGGCCTATGTGAAGTCGGCTTCGGCGGCGAGTCCGGCTGCGGCGAGCGCCGACCGAGCCACGACTGTACGCCGCGCAGCACGCTCCGCCCGCACCGAAGCCGCGTCGCCCGACGATTTCGATTGGGACATGGCATGAGCCGCAAACACCGCCGCAGTGCGGCCGCACTTGTCTACGACTCGCAAGGGGGCGATCCCGCGCCGCGGGTGATCGCCAAAGGCTACGGGATGCTGGCCGAGATGATCGTGCAGCGGGCCAAGGAAGCCGGCCTGTATGTGCACGAGGCGCCCGAAATGGTGTCCCTGCTGATGCAGGTGGACCTCGACGCGCGGATTCCGCCGCAGCTCTATCAGGCCGTGGCGGAGTTGCTCGCGTGGCTGCATCGGCTGGAAAGCGGTGCGGAGAACGAACCGGCGCACGCCGCGAATGCCGATGCACGCGATGTCATCGACGTGGTGGCCACCGAAGTGGACGGCGGCACCGCGGCGCGTTGAGCCGTTGAGCGTCAGAAGCGCATCATCAGTTTCAGCAGCGCATTCACCCGTTTGCCGTACGGCGGCGAAATCCACCCGCGCGCGTTCAGGCGCGCCTGCGTCAGCACCGGCTTCATCTTCGAGAACGTCACGAAGCCCTCGTAGCCGTGATACGCACCCATCCCGCTCGCTCCGACGCCGCCGAACGGCAGGCTTTCGCACGCCAGATGCATCAGCGTCTCGTTGATCGCCATGCCCCCGGCGATCGTTTCGTGCGTCACGCGGTCGATTGTGGCGGCGTCGTCGGCGTAGAGATACAGCGCGAGCGGACGGGGACGGGCGTTGATCCATGCGATCGCGTCGTCGAGCGTGTCATAAGGGACGATCGGCAACAGCGGCCCGAAGATTTCCTCCTGCATCAGCGCGCACGCGTCCGGCGCATTCGTGACAGCGATCAGCGGATAGCGGCGGCTCGCCGCATCGGGCGAGCTGTCGGTGAGCGCATGCAGTTGCGCGCCGGCAGCCTGGGCTTCGTCGGCGAGACGCTCGAGGCGCGCGAAGTGACGCACCGAAATGATCGTCGTGTAATCCAGGTTGCTGGCGAAGTTAGGGTACATGCGGGCCATCCGCGCGCGCGCCCGTTCGACGAAGGCCTGCTCCTTGCCGCGCGGCACCAGCACGTAGTCCGGCGCGACGCAGGTTTGCCCCGCGTTGAGCGTCTTGCCGGCGATCAGGTTGTCCACCGCGTTGTCGAAGCGCGCATGCGCACCGATGATGGCCGGCGACTTGCCGCCCAGTTCGAGCGTGACCGGCGTCAGATGCTCGGCGGCGGCGCGCATCACCTCGTGGCCTACCTTGGTCGAGCCGGTGAACAGCAAATGGTCGAAAGGCTGCGCGCTGAACGCGGCGGCGAGCGCGGCGTCGCCGTTCACCACCGCGACGTGATCGCGTGCGAATGTCTGGCCGATCAACTGCTCGAACAGCGCCGAGGTGCGCGGCGTCAGTTCGGACATTTTGATGATCGCGCGATTGCCCGCGGTCAACGCGCTGATCAGCGGCCCGACGGCGAGCAGCACAGGGTAGTTCCACGGCACGATGATGCCGACCACGCCGAGCGGCTGCGGCACCACTTTCGCGCGCGCCGGCAGCAGCCATTTGTTGGTGCTGCGGCGCTGCGATTTCATCCAGCGCTTGCCATGCCGCAGGGCGGCGTCGATTTCCTCTTTGACCAGCAGGAATTCGGCGAGCAGCACTTCCTGCTTCGCGCGATTGCCGAAGTCGAGTTTCATGGCGTCGGCGAGCGCATCGCGATGGTCGAGCATGACTTTGCGCAGCGCTTTCAGATGCGCCGCACGGGTTTCCCACGACGGGTACGGCGCGTGCAAATAAGCATGGCGCTGATCGCGAAGCAGCGCTTCGAGCGCGGCGACTTCCGGCAGATCGTTCTTCATGTGTGTCCACTCCCTGATGGATTGCGTTGCGCGTGGAGTCGCGCTTTTATTGGATGCGTTTGCGCTGCTGCGCGGTGTCACTCAAGCGTGCTGAATGTCAGACAGGAAAAGCGCGTTCGACGATCGCCGCGTGATCGAACGTGGCCGGCAGCGTGCCGTACACACGGCCGCTCTCGCCGCAGCCGTCGGCAAGACGTGTGGCAATGAACGCCTCGGCGACTTCGCCGGGCGCATGCTCGAGCAGCAACGTAGCCTGCGCGATCAGCACGACCTGCTGCGCGATCCGCCGCGCCGACGCCTCGCGATGTTCGGCCGGTCCGTTGAGCGCGGCGGCGAGCTTGCCGAGCGCGGCGCTCAAGGCCGGGTGCGCCTGAGCTTGTGCCTGCCAGGCGGCGAACAAGGCCTGCGCCGCTTCCGGTTCGCGCTCCATGGCGCGCAGCACGTCGAGGCACATCACGTTGCCGGAGCCTTCCCAGATCGAATTCACGGGCGCTTCACGATAGAAGCGCGCCATCGGACCGGTTTCGACGTAGCCGTTGCCGCCCCAGACTTCCATCGCTTCGCCGGTGAATTCCAGCGCGCGCTTGCAGACCCAGTACTTCGCGGCGGGCGTGACGATGCGCCGCCACGCGCGCTCGGCGAGCGAGGTGGAGGCGGCGTCGGTGGAGTCTTCGAAAGCGCGCGCGAGGCGCATGAACAGCAGCGTCGCCGCTTCCGATTCCAAGGCCAGATCGGCCAGCACGTTGCGCATCAACGGCTGGTCCGCGAGATGCCGGCCGAACGCGCTGCGATGACGCGCATGGTGGATGGCCTGCACGAGCGCCGCGCGCATCAGGGCCGCGCTGCCGATCACGCAGTCGAGCCGCGTGTAATTCGCCATTTCGATGATGGTCGGCACGCCGCGCCCTTCATCGCCGATCATGATGCCGAACGCGTCGAGAAATTCGACTTCGCTGCTCGCGTTCGAGCGATTGCCGAGCTTGTCTTTCAGGCGCTGGATCTGCACGCCGTTTTTTCTGCCGTCCGGCGCGAAGCGCGGCACGAAGAAGCACGAGATGCCTTCGTGATCGTCGGTGCGGGCGAGCACGAGATGAGCGTCGCACTGCGGCGCGGAAAAAAACCACTTGTGGCCGACCAGCCGGTAGGCGGCGCCGCGGCCGCTGCCGGCCGTGGCATAGGCGCGCGTCTGATTGCTGCGCACGTCCGAGCCGCCTTGCTTCTCGGTCATGCCCATGCCGATCATCGCGGAACTCTTGTGTTTGAGCGGCACGTCGCGCGGATCGTGCTCGCGCGCATAGAGCTTGTCGCGCAGCGTGGCGAATAACGCGGGTTCGCGTTGCAACACGGGGATGCTCGCGAAGGTCATGGTCAGCGGGCAGAGCGAGCCGGATTCGATTTGCGCGTGCAGGAAGTAGCCGGCGCAGCGCGCCACCATCGCGCCGCGTTGCGGATCGGAAAAGGGCAGGGCATGCAAACCCTCGCGGCGCAGAAGCCCAAGAAGCGCATGCCACGACGGATGAAACTCCAGCGCGTCGATGCGCTCGCCGCGCGGGCTATGCGTGAGCAATTCGGGCGTATGGCGGTTGGCGAGGTCGGCGAGCGCCAGCGTGTCGGGCGTGGTGAGCGCCGCGCCGTGCCGCAGCAACGCGCCGCGATGCCACGCGGCGCCGTCGCGTTCGAGGGCGGCGGATAACGCGGCGTCGCTGGAAAAGAGGTTGTAGTCCGCCAGCGGCGGAGCCTGATTGGTCACCTCGTGGGTCTGGCCGAAGCTGTGCGGTTGCATCTGCTGTCTCCGTTCAACGCATGCTCGCCGGCGTCGATCGACGGTGCGCTGTTTAATCGTTGCGCGTCGTGCCGCGCACTGCGAGGACGGCGCGTGCAGCGCCGTGTTTGAATGCCCCGCGCGGCCGCCTGGCGGGCGCCTGCGCGTCTTTCATCATAGGGTCGCGGCGGCCCTTCCGTTTAGAGGAATCGCTCTGGCGTGAACCCGCCGCGGCATCCGAACGCTCCCTACAATGCCGGTAAAACACAGGTAGACAAGTGTTCTGCAGTCGCCTGCAGGCAATCGGAGAAAGCGCTTTGATTGGGACCAGTGTAGCGCGCTAAAAGCGTGAAATCGGGTCGGCCGTTCAGCGCTTACTCCGATCGACGGAGACAGGGTTCGCGAGCAACGCGGCCCACATGGAGGAGCGGATGCAATACGACTACATCATCGTCGGTGCAGGCTCGGGCGGTTGCTCGCTGGCGAGCCGTCTCGCGGATAGCTGCCCGGACGCGACGATCGCCCTGATCGAAGCCGGCCCGCACACGGACCGCAATCTGTTCGTCAATATGCCGGTCGGCGTAGCGGCCGTGGTGCCTCACAAGCTCAAGACCAACTACGGCTATCTGACCACGCCGCAGCCGGGGCTCGGCGGACGGCAAGGGTATCAGCCGCGTGGGCGCGGTTTCGGCGGATCGAGTGCGATCAACGCGATGATCTACACGCGCGGCCATCCGCTCGATTACGACGAATGGGCGAAGCTGGGTTGCGAGGGCTGGTCGTGGGCAGAGGTGCTGCCGTATTTCCGCCGCGCCGAAGGCAATGAGCGCGGCGCCGATGCGTGGCACGGCGATAGCGGCCCGCTCACCGTCTCCGATTTGCGCTACCAGAATCCGTTTTCGCGGCGCTTCGTGCAGGCGGCGATGGAAGCCGGCTACAAGCCGAATAGCGACTTCAACGGTGCCGAGCAGGAAGGCATTGGCTTCTACCAGGTGACGCAGCGCGACGGGCGCCGTTGCAGCGTGGCGCGAGCCTACGTCTACGATCGCGCGCGCCCCAATCTGCACACGATCGCCGACGCGACGGTGCTGCGCGTGGTCTTCGACGGCAAGCGCGCGAGCGGTGTCGAGATCGTGCGCGGTGGCCGCACCGAAACGCTTGCGGCGCGCGCGGAGGTGGTGCTCGCGGCGGGCGCGTTCAATTCGCCGCAACTGCTGATGTGCTCGGGCATCGGGCCGGCGGCGCACTTGCAGTCGCTCGGCATTGCCGTGCTGCACGACGCGCCGGAGGTTGGGCAGAACCTGATCGACCACGTCGATTTCACGATCAACAAACGGGTTGCGTCGATCGAGCCGACCGGTTTTTCGATTCGCGGCATTGCGCGGATGCTGCCGCAGTTCGTGACCTTCATGCGCCACGGGCGCGGCATGCTGTCGAGCAATGTCGCCGAGGCGGGCGGTTTTCTGAAGAGCAGCCCGACGCTCGACCGGCCTGACCTGCAGTTGCATTTCTGCGCGGCCATTGTCGACGACCACAACCGCCATATGCATTGGGGCCATGGTTATTCGCTGCACGTGTGCGTCTTGCGGCCGCATAGCCGCGGCAGCGTGACGCTGGGGAGTGCCGATGCGCGCACTGCGCCCGTGATCGATCCGCGCTTTTTCAGCGATTCGCGCGACCTGGACCTGCTGGTGGAAGGCGCGCAGATGGCGCGGCGCATCCTCGATGCGCCCTCGCTCGCGCTGCACGGCGGCACTGAGTTGTATACGCGTCCTGGCCAGTCGGAAGCGGAATTGCGCCGCGTCATCGCCGAGCATGCCGACACGATCTACCACCCGGTGGCGACGTGCCGGATGGGCGGCGACGCCCGGTCGGTGGTCGATCCGCAATTGCGGGTGCGGGGCGTGACGGGGCTGCGGATCGTCGATGCTTCGGTGATGCCGACGCTGATCGGCGGCAACACCAATTCGCCGACGGTGATGATCGGCGAGCGCGCGGCCGAGCTGATCGCGGCGGCCCGCCGCGAGTCCTGGGCGGAGCTGAAGATGACGTCCGCGGACGGAATTCGAATGGCGACGAATGCCGCGTGAGTTTAGTCGCCCGCGCCGACCAAAGAGAGCCAGCTCAGCTTCACCGTCGACGCTGCGGCAAACCAACGGTCATGGCCGGTTGATTCGCTGATCGCGCAAGGCCACGGCGAGACGCATCCGGTCGCGAGCAAGGCCACGGCGAGCGGTCGCTTTGCCAACCGCCGCATCGAGTTTGTCGCGCAGCAGTAGTCGCGATTGCGGCGAGTGATGCAAGACATGCCACCGGCTCTGCGCGGCGGCGGTATGTCTTCATTCGGCGGGCGGTACGGGAAACGGCGTCGTGATGCCGGCCACGCCAATGCCCGGTGCCAGCATGAAATCGTCGCCTGCCTGGCCGGGCAACGCCTCGCGGGCGACTTCGAGCCATGCGCGCGCGGCGTGCGACAGGTAGCCATTGCGTCGCCAGCCGATCGCCATTTCCCACGGAATCTCAGGCTCGACCACCGGCCGGCAGGTGAACTTCGCAGGGTCGAGCCGCCGGCAATACGGCGCTGGCAACAGGGCGATGCCGACACCGGCCAGCACGAGCGCCGCCATGAAATCCCAATGTCCGCTGCGCCCGACAATGGTCGGCGCAAAACCAGCCGAACGGCACGCGTTCAACACCACGTCATTGAGCGCGAGACTTTCGCCGTAGAACACGAACGGCTCGCCGGCGAGTTGGGCGAGCGGCACCTCGTGCAGGTCGTCCCAGCGTGAACCCGCGCGCGCGACAAGCCACAGGAGCTGGCGCGTCACCGGCAGCACGTCGATATTTTCCGGGTCGACGGGTTGCAGCACGCCGCCCAACTCCAGTTCGCCGTTGATGAGCGCCGCTTCAATGGCGCGCGAACCTTGCTCGAACAGCTTGAGCTCGATTTTCGGATAACGCTGGCGGAATGCGGCGATGGCCGGCGTGAAGAGGGAGCCGCCCATCGGCGGAATGCCGATGGTGAGTTGGCCGCGGCCGAGCGTGTCGAGGTCGTTCAGTTCAGCCTGCAACTGCGCGTGCGCCGCCAGCACGTCCTGACCGCGCTGGTAGACGATCCGGCCGGCATCGGTCAGCACCATCTGCCGCCCGTCGCGCAACAACAGCGGGGAGCCGATTTCGTCCTCCAGCGACTTGACCATTTTGCTGATGGTCGGCTGCGTGACGAACATCTGCTCGGCGGCGACGGTGAAACTCTGCTGGCGAACCACTTCGACGAAATACCGCAGCGCTCGTAGTTCCACGATCTCAAACTCCAGAATTCCAAATTGGAATGATCGGAGTGATTGTAAGTCATCGTATTTATGTCGCGGCAAGCCTTAGCGCAGTCATCACCGACTTTCCTGGCCGCGCGCTCATGACATAGCCGGTGCTGGAGTTGCGCTTCTGACGGGGCGCAAGGCACCTCAGCCATTTCAAGATGCGCTCGGTGGCAAGCGGAATAACATCGACGGTTCTTGACCGTAGACACGCTCATCGCGCCCGTTCATTCATGACTCCCGTTTCGATCATCATTCCCTGCTACAACGGCGCGGCGACGCTTGTTCGCGCTTTGCACAGTTGCCGGATTCAGCCCGAGGCCGCACAGATCATCGTGGTGGACGACGGCTCGACCGATGCATCCGCGGACCTCGTCGCCCAATGCGGCAGCCTCGACGCGCGCGTGTGCCTGCTGCAGATGCCCTACAACGGCGGCGCGGCACGAGCGCGCAACTGGGGCGCGATGCATGCGTCGCACGATCTGCTCGCTTTCCTCGACGCCGACGACGAATACCTGCCCGGCGCGGTCGGCGCCGCGAGCACGTTCCTCGCGCAACACCCCAACGAAATGTCCGTGCGTCTCGACGTGGAGTACACGGATTTTCCGCGTGTGCTTACCGCTCACCCCGACTTCGCCGCACATGCGGCAACGCTCAGCAATACGGTGCCGAGCAGCCTGTTCATTCGCCGCTCGGCGTACCTCGCGCTCGGCGGCTTTCCGATGGACGAAGGGTTTCGCCGCATTGGTGGCGAAGATGGCGCGTTTTCCTGGGCGCTGCGCGATATTTTCGGCAACCCGCGTCTGGATGATGCCAAGCGCGTGCGCATGCATTACCACGCCGGCATTCACGCGGAGCGCTACTTTCGCATTGCGCTGGGTCTGCAAACCGCCAATCCCGACGATACCGCCGATGCCTTTCATCTCTCCCGGCAGTTTCTCGACACGGCGCGTGCCGGCATCGCGCAATTGCGCGCGGCAAAAGTGATGCTTCACGCTCCCGCACAGGCGGAACCGATCGCGCCGGGGAGCGCTTCATAAGCCGTGGTGGCGGCCGAACCCGAGCGCGCCGCGCCCGTTCTCCCCGCGCGCGCGGCGGCAAAGTCGAAACCCGATCCGCGCCCCGAAGCCATCTCGATTTGCTACAATCGCCGTTCGTCTTCGAGGAGCGTTGCGACGGGTACCGCGAATCAGCATATTCGCCGGCCGCCCGCCAGGCTCGAAGGCTTCAATCGGAGGTCGGTTGCGCACAGCGCTTTCCGGTCCACCGCATCGAACCGCGCTCACGTCAAATTTCTAGTCAATTTCTTAGAAAGGAGGGCGTGATGAACGCCGCAGTTATCGATTCCCAAACTTCCCAGGATTTCGTTGTTGCCGACATGTCGCTTGCCGACTGGGGCCGCAAGGAACTGAACATTGCCGAGACGGAAATGCCCGGCCTCGTGCAGACGCGTGAAGAGTACAAGGCGCAGCAGCCGCTGAAGGGCGCGCGCGTCGCAGGTTCGCTGCACATGACGATCCAGACCGGCGTGCTGATCGAGACGCTGACGGCGCTCGGCGCGGACGTGCGCTGGGCCTCGTGCAACATCTTCTCGACGCAGGACCACGCCGCCGCGGCAATCGCCAAGGCCGGCACGCCGGTGTTCGCATTCAAGGGCGAATCGCTCGACGAATACTGGGAATTCTCGCACCGCATTTTCGAATGGCCGAACGGCGAATTCGCCAACATGATCCTCGACGACGGCGGCGACGCCACGTTGCTGCTGATCCTCGGCTCGAAGGCCGAGAAAGACCGCTCGGTGATCTCGAAGCCGACCAACGAGGAAGAAGTCGCGCTGTACAAGTCGATCGAACGTCATCTGGACGCCGACCCGACGTGGTACTCCACGCGCCTCGCGCACATTCAGGGCGTGACCGAAGAAACCACGACCGGCGTGCACCGTCTGTATCAGATGGAAAAAGAAGGCCGCCTGCCGTTCCCGGCGATCAACGTCAACGACTCGGTCACCAAGTCGAAGTTCGACAACCTGTACGGCTGCCGTGAGTCGCTGGTCGACGGCATCAAGCGCGCGACCGACGTGATGATCGCGGGCAAGATCGCCGTGGTGGCCGGTTATGGCGACGTGGGCAAGGGCTGCGCGCAATCGCTGCGTGGTCTGGGCGCGACCGTGTGGGTCACCGAAATCGATCCGATCTGCGCGCTGCAGGCCGCGATGGAAGGCTACCGCGTCGTGACGATGGAATACGCGGCCGACAAGGCCGACATCTTCGTGACGGCGACCGGCAACTACCACGTGATCGGCCACGACCACATGAAGGCGATGCGTCACAACGCGATCGTCTGCAACATTGGTCACTTCGACTCGGAAATCGACGTTGCGTCGACCCGTCAGTACCAGTGGGACAACATCAAGCCGCAAGTCGACCACATCATTTTCCCGGACGGCAAGCGCGTCATTCTGCTGGCTGAAGGCCGCCTCGTGAACCTGGGTTGCGCGACGGGCCACCCGTCGTTCGTGATGTCGAACTCGTTCACGAACCAGACGCTCGCGCAGATCGAGTTGTTCACGCAAGGCAAGAAGTACGAAAACAAGGTGTACGTGTTGCCGAAGCATCTGGACGAGAAGGTCGCACGCCTGCATCTGGCGCGCATCGGCGCGAACCTGACCGTGCTGTCGGACGAGCAGGCCGGCTACATCGGCGTCGACAAGAACGGTCCGTTCAAGCCGAACCACTATCGCTATTAAGAACGCCGCAGGCGGTTTGACAGCATGACAGTTGGAAGACAGGGCGGCGCATCATGCGCCGCTTTGTTCGCCAAGCCGCCTTTTTCGCGCGTTTTCCCCGTTATTGGACATCCTGCCAAAGGAGCTCTACATGACCTTGCTGCTGACCTGGCTGATCAACGCGCTTGCGCTCCTGATCATCACCTACCTCGTTCCGTCGATTCATATCCGCAGTTTCGGCACCGCACTGATCGTCGCGGTGGTGCTCGGGTTGATCAATACGATTTTGCGGCCGGTGCTGATCCTGCTGACGCTGCCCGTGACGATTCTCACGCTCGGACTCTTCATTCTGGTGGTCAACGCGCTGTGCTTCTGGCTGTGCGCTTCGCTGCTGAAGGGCTTTGAAGTGTCGGGATTCTGGTCGGCGTTCTTCGGCTCGATTCTGTACAGCATCGTTTCGTGGCTGCTGTCCGCGCTCATTTTCGGCAACCGCAGTCTCGGTTGACCCACTGAATCATGAACCCGATCGAACTTTCATTCGAATTCTTCCCGCCGAAAACGCAGGAAGGCGTCGACAAGCTGCGCGCCACGCGCGCCCAACTCGCCACGCTCAAGCCGAAGTTCGTGTCCGTCACGTTCGGCGCCGGCGGCTCGACGCAACAGGGCACGCTCGATACCGTCGTCGATATGGCGAAGGAAGGGCTCGAAGCGGCGCCGCACGTGTCGTGCATCGGCTCGTCGAAAGAGAGCCTGCGCGCTATTCTCAACGAGTACCGCGCGCATGGCATCCGCCATATCGTCGCGCTGCGCGGCGATCTGCCGTCCGGCATGGGCGAAGTCGGCGAGTTGCGTTACGCGTCGGAACTGGTGAGCTTTATCCGCGCCGAGTTTGGCGACTGGTTCTGGATCGAAGTGGCCGGCTACCCGGAATACCACCCGCAGTCGCGCTCGCCGCGTCAGGATCTGGAAAACTTCGCCCGCAAGGTGAAGGCCGGCGCCAATTCGGCGATCACGCAGTATTTCTTCAACGCGGACGCCTACTTCCGTTTCGTCGACGACGCGCGCAAGCTCGGCGTGGACGTGCCTATCGTGCCGGGCATCATGCCGATCACGAACTTCTCGCAGCTGATGCGTTTCTCGGAGATGTGCGGCGCAGAAGTGCCGCGCTGGATCGCGCGCCGGCTGGAAAGCTTCGGCGACGACCGCGAGTCGATTCGCGCATTCGGGCTGGATGTGGTGACGGACCTGTGCGGGCGTCTGATCGATGCCAAGGTGCCGGGCCTGCACTTCTACACGTTGAATGGCGCAGCTGCGACCAAAGCGATCTGCGAACGGTTGAACGCGTAAGATTCGCATCGCGTCGTTAAGACGAAACCGCGCGGCTGTTTTTAGCCGCGCGGTTTTTTTTTGCGCTGCGAATGGCGGCCCGGGCGTTCATGCGAATTTGAGGCTCCGCCGTGCGAGCGCAGTCGTCATGACGAAACCGACGCTCGTACACCGGTTGCGACAGTTGCTGCCGTGCAACAAACGTAGGCACCCGCGCCAACCTTGCGGCGCGTAAGCCCGCATTGAACCCGAATTTTGTGCTGTCTATGATCAATGCGCAGCTGACGTGGCTGCTGTGCGGAGAACGTAATGACGGTATCTAAGTTGCTGTTTGCAGTTCGCCAAACCTGTCTTCCAGCGCTGAGCGCCTGCGCGGTGCTGACTGCGGGCCTGTCCCCCGCCGCAGCCAATGCGGCCACGCTGCCCGACAAGACCCTCGTGTTCTGCTCCGAAGGCAGTCCGGCGGGCTTCGACAGTGCGCAGTACACCACCAGCGTCGAATTCAGCGCGGGCTCGTACACGGTCTACAACCGGCTGATCGAGTTCGCGCACGGCAGCACGGATATCGAACCGAGTCTGGCCGAAAAGTGGGATGTGTCGCCCGACGGACTGACGTATACGTTTCATTTGCGCCACGGTGTGAAATTCCAGACCACCTCGTTTTTCAAGCCGACGCGCGAATTCAACGCGGACGACGTCGTCTTCACTTATCAGCGGATGCTCGATCCGGAGCAGCCGTTCCGCAAGGCGTATTCGGTGCCGTTTCCGTATTTCACCGATCTCGGCCTCGCCAAGAACATTGCGAAGATCGAAAAGGTCGATCCGTACACGGTCAAGTTCACGCTGAAAGAAGTCGATGCGCCGTTTTTACAACAGATCGCGATGCCGTTCGCATCGATCCTCTCGGCGGAATACGGCGATCAGTTATTGAAAGCGGGTAAAGCGTCGGATATCAATCAATATCCGGTCGGCACCGGCCCATTCATTTTCCGCAGCTATACGAAAGACGATACGATTCGCTTCGACGGTAATCCCGATTACTGGAAGCCGGGTATCGTCAAAGTCAGCAAACTGATATTCGCGATTACCGTCGATCCGGCCGTGCGTCTGCAAAAACTCAAGCGCGGGGAATGCCAGGTCATGGCGTATCCGCGTCCCGCTGATATTCCGGCGGTAAAAGCCGATGCGTCGCTGGCCATGCCGAACCAGGTGGGTTTCAACCTCGGTTATATCGCCTACAACACCACCAAGAAACCGCTCGACAATGTGCTGGTGCGCCGTGCGCTCGATATGTCGATCAATAAGAAAGCGATTATCGAATCGGTCTATCAGGGCGCGGGCCAGGCGGCGACGAACCCCATGCCGCCGACCCAGTGGGGCTACGACAAGAATCTGAAGGACGCCCCGTTCGACACGGAAAAAGCCAAAGCGCTGTTGAAACAGGCGGGTTATCCAGACGGCTTCGACCTGACGTTATGGGCCATGCCGGTTCAACGGCCGTATAACCCGAACGCGCGGCTCATGGCGGAAATGCTGCAATCCGATTGGGCGAAGATCGGCGTCAAGGTGAAGATCGCCACTTATGAATGGGGCGAATACATTCGCCGTGGCCATGCCGGCGAACATGAAGCGATGCTGATCGGCTGGACCGGCGATTATGGCGACCCGGATAACTGGCTCGGCGTATTGCTGGGTTGCGACGCGGTGAACGGCAGTAACTTCTCCAAATGGTGCTACAAGCCTTACGACGATCTGATCAAGAAAGGCCGCGGCACCACCGACCTGCCTGAGCGCACCAAAGCTTATACGGAAGCGCAGGAGATATTCAAAGATCAGGTCCCATTTACGCCGATCGCCCACTCCACGGTCTATCAGCCGATCAGCAAGAACGTCACCGGCTTCAAGATAGACCCGTTCGGCCCGACGCAATTCATGAATGTCGGTCTGAAATAACGCCGGCGGGCCGTTTTTTTGCTTCGGCACCCCTCTGCGGCCGCACGTTCCCGGTAATGCCGGCGTGCGGCCATGCTTATGCCCGATTGGTTTCCGATCGTCAACAGAGGGAATTGCCTCCGCTTGTTGCTGTGAGCCAAGCTCAAGTAATATCGCGCTACGCCGGCGGGAGCCGGCCACGAACCTGGAGGAAACATGAAGCAAAACAATCTGTTGCGCGCCGCGCGTGTTACGACGCTCGTCGCAGCTGCAGCGGCATCGATGGTGGGCGCAAGTGTCGCGCGCGCCGAGATTCCGAATAAAACCCTGGTTTACTGCTCAGAAGGCAGTCCTGCGGGTTTCGATCCGGCCCAATACACCACGGGCACCGATTTCACGGCTAATACATTCACCGTTTACAACCGTCTCGTCGAATTCGAACGCGGCGGCACCAAGGTCGAACCGGGCCTCGCCGAAAAGTGGGAAGTGTCGGCGGACGGCAAGACGTACACGTTCCACCTGCGTCATGGCGTGAAGTTCCAGACCACGTCGTTCTTCAAGCCGACGCGCGAATTCAATGCGGACGACGTCGTGTTCACGTTCCAGCGCATGCTGGACCCGAACTCGGCCTTCCATAAGGCTTACCCGGTTCAGTTCCCGTATTTCACGGACATGGGCCTCGACAAGCTGATCACCGGCGTCGAAAAGGTCGATCCGTACACGGTCAAGTTCACGCTGAAGGAAGTCAACGCACCGTTCATCCAGAATCTGGCGATGGAATACGCGTCGATCCTGTCGGGTGAGTACGGCGACCAGTTGTTGAAGGCCGGCAAGGCCGCCGACATCAACCAGTTCCCGGTCGGCACGGGTCCGTTCATTTTCCGCAGCTACACGAAAGACGCGACGATCCGTTTCGACGGCAATCCGGATTACTGGAAGCCGAACACGGTGAAAATCTCGAAGCTGATCTTCTCGATCACGCCGGACGCCGGCGTGCGCGTGCAGAAGATCAAGCGCGACGAATGCCAGGTGATGAGCTATCCGCGTCCGGCCGACATCGCACCGCTGAAGGCTGAAGCGAACATCGCGATGCCGTCGCAACCGGGCTTCAACCTCGGCTACCTCGCGTACAACGTGTCGCACAAGCCGGTCGACAAGGTCGAAGTGCGTCAGGCGCTCGACATGGCGATCAACAAGAAGGCGATCATCGAGTCGGTGTACCAGGGCGCGGGCCAGGCTGCCACGAACCCGATGCCGCCGACCCAATGGTCGTACGACAAGAACCTGAAGGGCGCAGCCTACGACGCGGACAAGGCCAAGGCCTTGCTGGCGAAGGCCGGCTACCCGAACGGCTTCGACATCACCCTGTGGGCGATGCCGGTGCAGCGCGCGTACAACCCGAACGCCCGCCTGATGGCGGAAATGATCCAGGCCGACTGGGCCAAGATCGGCGTGAAGGCCAAGATCGTCACGTATGAGTGGGGCGAGTACATCAAGCGCGCTCACGCAGGTGAAGACGACACGATGCTGATCGGCTGGACCGGCGACAACGGCGATCCGGACAACTGGCTCGGCACGCTGCTCGGCTGCGAAGCGGTGAACGGCAACAACTTCTCGAAGTGGTGCTACAAGCCGTTTGACGACCTGATCCAGAAGGGCCGCGTCACGTCCGATCAGGGCGCGCGCACCACGGCTTATATGCAGGCGCAGCAGATCTTCGCGCAGCAACTGCCGTTCTCGCCGATCGCTCACTCCACGGTGTACCAGCCTGTCAGCAAGAAGGTCGTGGACATGCGTATCGAACCGCTCGGCTACGCGCGTTTCGATGGCGTCAGCGTCAAGTAATACATCAGGCAAGTCGTAAAATTCACGCAGTACGCTTTTCGCACGGTTAGAAAACTGGTCGAAATGGTCCGGCGACCGGGGTCACAAGCCCTCGTCGCCGGTTGCGTTTTTTCTTCATCAAGACCATAGGGACAAAACCATGTTCCGCTTTGTTTTGCGCCGCATCGGCATGGTGATTCCGACTTTCATCGGCATCACGATCCTCGCGTTCGCGCTGATTCACCTGATACCGGGCGACCCCATCGAAGTGATGATGGGCGAGCGCGGCGTCGATCCCGCCATGCACGCCGCGGCGATGCACCGGCTCGGGCTCGACGAATCCTTGCCCATGCAGTACGTCCACTACATCGGACGCGCGCTGCACGGCGACCTCGGCACCTCGATCATCACCAACACCAGCGTGATGGGCGAATTCCTCGCACGCTTTCCCGCTACCGTCGAACTGTCGATCTGCGCGATGCTGTTCGCCTTGATCGTCGGCTTGCCGGCGGGCGTGTTCGCGGCCTTGCGGCGCGGCACGGTGGTCGATCACGGCGTGATGGGCACGGCGCTCACCGGCTACTCGATGCCGATCTTCTGGTGGGGCTTGATCCTCATCATGGTGTTCTCCGTCAAGCTCGGCTGGACGCCGGTGTCCGGCCGCATCGCGGTCGAATACGACATTCCGCACGTGACCGGCTTCATGCTGATCGACGCCATGATGTCCACCGACGAAGGCGCGTTCAAATCCGCACTGAGCCATCTGATCCTGCCGGCCATCGTGCTCGGCACGATTCCGCTGGCGGTGGTCGCGCGTATGACGCGTTCGTCGATGCTCGAAGTGCTGCGCGAGGACTACATCCGCACCGCGCGCGCGAAGGGCTTGTCGCCTGGGCGCGTGATCGTGGTGCATGCGTTGCGCAATGCGCTGATTCCGGTCGTGACCGTGATCGGTCTGCAGGTCGGCACGCTGCTCGCGGGCGCGGTGCTCACCGAGACGCTGTTTTCGTGGCCGGGTATCGGCAAGTGGCTGATCGACGCGATCGGCCGGCGCGACTATCCGGTGGTGCAGGGCGGTATTCTGATGATCGCCACGCTGGTCATTGTCGTGAACCTCGTCGTCGATCTGTTGTACGGCGTGTTGAATCCGCGCATCCGCCATACGAGGTAATCACGATCATGGCAGACATTCAAAACACAGTCCCCCAAGCGGTCACTCCCCCGAGTGGCCGCGCTATCGCCGCCCGTGAATTCTGGGCGAATTTCTCGCGTAACCGTGGCGCGGTCGGCGCCGGTGTCATCGTGCTGCTGTTGATCTTCGTCGCGATCTTCGCGCCGTTGATCGCGCCGCACAGCCCGATCGAGCAATACCGCGACTTCGTGAAGATTCCGCCCGCATGGCTCGAAGGCGGCAACTGGAAGTTCATTCTCGGCACCGACGAAGCGGGCCGCGACATCCTTTCGCGTCTGATGTACGGCGCGCGGCTGTCGTTCTGGATCGGCTTCGTTTCGGTCGTGCTCGCGCTGATTCCGGGCGTCGTGCTCGGTTTGATCGCGGCATTCTTCGAAAAGTGGGCCGACACGCCGATCATGCGCATCATGGACGTGCTGCTCGCGCTGCCGTCGCTGCTGCTCGCTGTTGCGGTGGTCGCAATCATCGGCCCGGGCCTCGTCAATACCATGCTCGCCATCGCGATCGTCGCGTTGCCCGGCTACGTGCGTTTGACGCGCGCGTCGGCGCAGGGCGAGTTGCAGAAAGAGTACGTGACGGCTTCGCGCGTGGCGGGCGCCAGCACCTTGCGTCTGATGTTCTCGCAAGTGCTGCCGAACTGCACCGCACCGCTGATCGTGCAGGCTACGTTGGGCTTTTCGTCGGCGATTCTCGACGCCGCGGCGCTCGGCTTTCTCGGCCTCGGCGTGCAACCGCCTTCGGCGGAGTGGGGCGCGATGCTGGCCTCGGCGCGTGACTACATCGACAGCGCATGGTGGATCGTTACGATGCCGGGTCTGTCCATCCTGATCTCGGTGCTCGCGATCAATCTGCTCGGCGACGGGCTGCGCGACGCACTCGATCCCAAACTGAAAAGGATGGCGTAATGAAACAGCCCCCACACTCACTTCATTCGCTGCCCCCCGAGGGGGCAAGTCAGCACGCTTCGGGCGGCCGTGCGCGCGCTGACATGTCTAGCCTATTGACCATCCGCAATCTGGCGGTGGACTTCAACGGACTGCCCGCCGTCGACCGGATCAACCTCGATGTCGCGCCGGGCGAAGTGGTCGGCGTGGTCGGCGAATCGGGCTCGGGCAAGAGCGTGACGATGATGGCGCTGATGGGCCTGATCGACGCGCCCGGCAAAGTGACGGCCGACGAAATCACCTTCAACGGCAAGAACCTGCTGAAGGCCTCGGCGAAGGAACGCCGCAAGATCATCGGCAAAGATATCGCGATGGTGTTCCAGGACGCGCTGACCAGCCTGAATCCGAGCTACACGGTCGGCTATCAGATCAAGGAAGTGCTGAAGCTGCACGAAGGCTTGCGCGGCAGCGCGCTGGACAAGCGCGCTTTGGAACTGCTCGACCAGGTCGGCATTCCGGATGCGAAAAGCCGTATCAGTTCGTTTCCGCACCAGATGTCGGGCGGCATGAACCAGCGCGTGATGATCGCGATGGCGATTGCCTGCAACCCGAAGCTGCTGATCGCCGACGAGCCGACCACCGCGCTCGACGTGACGATCCAGGCGCAGATCATGGAACTGCTGATCAAGCTGCAGAAGGAACGCGGCATGGCGCTCGTGCTGATTTCGCACGATCTGGCGGTGGTGTCCGAGGTCGCGCAACGCGTCGCGGTCATGTACGCTGGCGAAGTGATCGAGACCAACCGGGTGCCGGACATCTTCGCCGCGCCGCATCATCCATATACGGAAGCGTTGCTGGCGGCGATTCCCGAGCACAATGTCGGCGCGGTGCGGCTGGCGGCCCTGCCGGGCATGGTGCCGGGTCGCGACGACCGTCCGAAGGGCTGTCTGTTCGCACCACGCTGCAAGTACGTGGTCGACGACTGCACCAAGGCGCGGCCCGCGCTCGCGCCGATGGAAGGTCACGCTGAGGTGGCGCGCGTGCGCTGCATCAAACCCCTGAACCTGAGCGGCGACGCCAATGTTCACACCCATGGAGGCGCACGATGAACGCAGTACTCGAAACGCGGCGCCAGTCGGACCATGCGGGCGACCACGTACTGGTCGCGGAGCAATTGGCGCGTTACTACTCGGTTAAGCGCGGTCTGTTCGCCACCGGCACGGTGAAGGCGCTCAACGGCGTCTCGTTTGCGCTGGAGCGCGGCAAGACCCTGGCCGTGGTCGGTGAATCCGGCTGCGGCAAATCGACGCTCGCGCGTCAACTCACCATGATCGAAGCGCCCAGCGCGGGCCGCTTGCTGATCGACGGTGAAGACGTGGCCGGCGCCGATCACGCGAAGATCGCCGCGCTGCGGCGGCGCGTGCAGATGGTGTTCCAGAACCCGTTTGCCTCGTTGAATCCGCGCAAGACCGTCGAGCAGACGTTGGGCGAGCCGCTCGCGATCAACACGCAACTGAGCCCGACCGAGCGCGCCGAACGCATCGCGCAGATGATGCGCACCGTCGGCCTGCGTCCGGAACATGCGAAGCGCTATCCGCATATGTTCTCCGGCGGCCAGCGGCAGCGTGTGGCGATTGCGCGTGCGATGATTCTCGACCCGCAGATCGTCGTTGCCGACGAACCCGTGTCGGCGCTCGACGTGTCGATCCAGGCGCAGATTCTGAATCTGTTCATGGACCTGCAGCAGCAGTTCAAGACCAGCTACGTGTTCATCTCGCACAACCTCTCGGTGGTGGAGCATATCGCCGACGATGTGATGGTGATGTACTTCGGCGGCGTGGCGGAGCTCGGCGACAAGAAGCGCATTTTCTCGAAGCCGCGTCATCCGTACACGCGTGCATTGATGTCGGCCACGCCTTCGATCTTCGAAGCGGATCGCTCGATCAAGATCAAGCTGCAAGGCGAAATGCCGTCGCCGCTGAATCCGCCGTCGGGTTGCACGTTCCATCAGCGCTGCCCGTACGCGATCGACCGCTGCCGCAGTGAAGAACCGAAGCTGCGTGAAGTGGATGGCCGCCAGGTGTCGTGTCACCGCGCCGAGGAGGTGGGGGACATGGATGCCTGATGGGGTGGCGGCGCGTCGTCTTACGCGCCGCTTGCGTGATGGCGACCTTGGTGCTGCTTTCTCGCGGCGCTGGAGGGCGCGTGCACTGACCGGTGCCGCGCTCATCGGCGTTTGTTCTGTCTTTCATCCGGGCACGACAGCGATCGGCGTCGCGCATGCCGCCGGTGCCGCCGCCAATACGCCGGCGCAGGCGGGGCGCCCGGCACTGCCGGTGCCCAACATGCCGGCGCCGCCACGCGCCAGCTTGCCGGGTTTCAATCCGCCGCCCGCCTCGCCGGGCACTACGGCGAGCGGCCCGGTGCGCGCGCAGCCGGCGCGCATGCCGTTCTATGTCGCGACTCGCGGCACGATCACCCTGTATGTGCTGGGCACGCTGCACGTCGGCGATCCGGCTGACTACCCCGCCAATCAGCCCTTCCGGGCACCGATCCTCGGCGCACTGGCTGCCTCGCCGACGCTGGCGCTCGAACTCTCACCCGACGAACTGCTTGTTTCGCAAGATGACGTCGCGAAGTACGGCGTCTGCCGGCGCGACTGTCTGCCCGGTCTGCTGCCCGAGCCTTTGTGGCACAAGCTGGCGCTTCGGCTGCGCGCTAACCCGGCGGCACTGGATGCCATCAAGAAAATGCGGCCCTGGCTCGCTTCGTTGCTGGTCGAAACCTACGATTCTTTGAGCGCCGGTCTGCAGACCGAGTACGGTTCGGAAGCGCAGTTACAGAACGTGTATATCCGCACGCGCGGCAAGATCGTCGGTCTCGAGACGTTGCCGCAGCAGATGCGCGCATTCACGGGGCTGACGCTCGCGCAGCAGCGCGAGATGCTGGCGCAGGATCTGGTGCAGACACCGGCGGAAAACGTCGAGGACGTGCGGACCTTGCATCGCCTATGGCGTGTGGGCGATGCGGATGCAATCGCCGCCTGGCAGGCAGCGAAATCCGAAAAGCTGGCGCGCGACAAGCGCATCTCCGATTCGATCGACAACAAGATCGTCTACGACCGCAACCGGCGCTTCGTGTCGCGAATGCTGCTGATCGCCGCGCCGAACAAGCCAGTGTTCGTGGCGATCGGCGCGCTGCATCTGGGTGGCCGCAAAGGCGTGCTGGAGCTTTTGCGGCAGCGCGGGTTCGTGGTGGAGGCGGGGTGAGGCGTCGCCGGACGTTGTTATGGAGCGGGGTCGATGGCGCTAATGACCCGCGCGACGATTTCGTCTGCGGTGACCTTGTCGAGCGTCTCGATGTAGCGAGCTGAGCCCGCGCTCACACGCGCGTCGATGTCGAACCTGATTGCAGACTGCGACGCCGCTCGTGTCGTGCCCGGAGATCGGAACCGCAAGTCCGACGTTGCGGGTGAAACTCCCCGCGCTTGTGATGGGCACGGTCATGCACACGCCCAAGCATTGATCTCGCCAGGTGTGATAACGACGAAACGGTGCCTGTCTTTCCTTTCGCGGCCTGCTACAGGATTGGGATCGATCCAGTACACGTCGCCGCGTCGTGGTGCATCGCGTTTTGCCATTAGCCAAGCACGCGTCCGACCGACCCGCCATCGCGCGCCCACGCTGTGTCCGCATTCAATTCGGCAATGCTTTCAGAGCCCTCGAGTATTTCGGCTAGCGAGTAGCGCCTATGCGCTGAAGCAAGCGGCCGCGCAATTAATTGTCCGTCTGCGACGTCGAGAGTCATCTGGTCGCCCGCACCGACGTGAAGAAGCTTGAGAAGCGCAGGTGGAATCGTCATCGCCAGGGCGCCCCCCCTGGCGGCGAATTTTCGATATGACAGCCATGGTCTCGTTTCCTGTCGGCGATGAGTTGTTGATGTGCAGCAAATGTGGCACATTTTCGTGGCTTACCGGACCGGGCGTCACCGCGCCAAAATCTGTCCAACTTTGAAATTTGCTCACTGAGCCTCCTTCTTTAGAGCTTGCGTCACTTCTTCAACCACCGGCATCCAATCCCCCAATACCGCTTGCCGGAACAACCTCATCCCCGGATACCAGGGCGAGTCGCTGCGCGCTTCCAACCAGCGCCAATCGGAATTGGCGGGCAGCAGTAACCACACCGGTTTGCCCAACGCGCCGGCCAGATGCGCGACGCCGGTGTCCACGGCAATCACCAGATCGAGATTCATGATCAGCGCGGCCGTGTCTTCGAAGCTGTTCAGCGCGGCGGTGAAATCGTTGGCACGGAAAGCCGGCGGTGCGTCGGCCAACTGCGCATGCGCCGGGCCCTTTTGCAGCGCGTACCAGGCGACGTTCTCCGCCTCGCTGAACGGGCTCAGGTCGGCGAGCGTCGTCGACCGATAGCGGTCGTTGCCGAATGTGGGACTGCCGGCCCAGACAAGGCCCACCTTTCGCTTCGATTCATTAGCCGTACCGAGCCGTTTGCGCCACGCTTTCGTCTTCGCCTTGTCGGCGAACAGGTAGGGCACGTCCGCGGGAAGGGTTGAGAGATCCAGGTCAAGACAGGACGGCACGCTCATCATCGGCACCCAGAAATCGTACTCACCGTCGGGCTTGCCGCTGTACGCGCGGTGTATGCCCGCCATACGCCCGACCAAAGGCAGCAGAGCCTCGCGCACGCAGAGGTCGACGAATGCGCCGCGCTGCGCGAGCACGCTTGCAAAGCGCAGGAACTGGAAGTGGTCGCCGAAACCTTGCTCGCCGACCAGCAGCAGGCGACGCCCTTCGAGCGGCTCGCCCCGCCATTCGGTCACGCCCGGCACCGCGATCGCGTCGTAGTCGTTCTTGCGCCAGCGCAGCGCGAATTCAGCCCAGCCTTCCTTGTAGTCGCCGCGCTTGAGCAACAGCCACGCGAGATTCTGATGCGCGTCAGCGTAATGCGGATCCTGGGCGAGTGCTCGCCGATAGAAACCTTCCTCTTCGTCGAGGCGCCCTTGAGCGCCGATCGAGCCGCCCAGACACACCAGGTGAGTCGGAATCGGTTTGAGTGCGACCGCGCGCCGGTAATGCGATTCGGCGCCGGCATAGTCGCCGAGCTTGCCGATCAGGCTGCCCAGATTCACGTGCGCCTCCGCGTAATTCGTACGCAGCGCCAAGGCTTGCTCGAAGCTGGCGATCGCCGCGCCGTGGTCGCCTTGCGCCTGGTACGTGTTTCCCGCGCTGAAGTGCGCCTCCGCGGAGGTCGGTTCGAGCGACAGGACGTGCCGATAGCACGCGAGCGCTTCGTCGAAACGGGCGAGCTTGTTCAGCGCCGTGCCGAGGTTCAGATGCGCGTCGAGCAGCGCGGGGTTCGAGGCCAGCGCCAACCGGTAGTGCTCGATCGCTTCGAGGAAGGCGCCTTGCGCTTGCAGCGCGACGCCGAAGTTGTTGTGCGCGTCGGCGAAATCTGGCTGGAGTTGCAGTGCCTGGTCGTAGCAGATCATCGCTTCGTCGAGATGGCCGAGCGCGGCGGCCACGAGTCCGCGGTTGCTCCAGCAGGCGGCATCGTGCCGGTCGAGTTTGAGCGCGCGGCTCATCAGGCCGGCGGCGGTGTCGTGGTTGCCGCGTTGATAGTGCAGCACGCCGAAGTAGTGCAAGGCTCCCGTATGGGCGCCATCGAGCGTGAGCGCCTCGCGATAAAACGATTCGGCCGTTTCGAGCCTGCCGGCCTGGTGCGCTTCGAGCGCGGCGTCGATCAATGCGGTGAGATAGGCGGTGGGTGGCAGAGCGGCGTGCGTGCGCTCAGGCTGCGATTGATGTTCCATGGAAACCTGCGGGAGAGCGACGGCAGTGCGTGCTGCGTGAGCCGGCGCATGTGGATGGGAGACCATCCAGCATCGTAGAGTTGCCGCTCGTTTCCCGACGATCGGACGCTTCCTAATTCGGTTGCATCCATGTCGTGCAGTGTGACCATTTCACTGACACATCGCAGAAAAATCCTGCGATGCGTCAGTGTTTATTGATTGCTGAAGAAAAAGTCCTACAAGAACATCAGGAAATTCAGCAGGAAGATATTCACGATGAGCAAGGTCAGCGCGGTCGGGATCTGCACTTTGATCACTGCGTTCTTATCGGGCAATTCCAGCAGTGCGGCCGGCACCATGTTGAAGTTCGCGGCCATCGGCGTCATCAGCGTGCCGCAGTAGCCCGAGAACATGCCGATCGCGACCATCACCGCCGGATTGCCGTGGAACACGCCCACCAGAATCGGCACGCCGACGCCGCCCGTCATCACCGGGAATGCGGCGAAGCCGTTGCCCATCACCATGGTGAAGAGCGCCATGCCGATGCAGTACACGGCCACCGCAATGAAGCGATAGTCGAGGCTGATGTAGGCCGTGGTCACGTGTGCGACGGCCTTGCCGACCCCGGCGTCCGAGAACACGAGGCCGAGCATGCCGAGCATCTGCGGCAGCACCGCGGCCCACGACAACGCATCGACCAGCCGGCGCGTTTCCTTCATCGACTGGCCGACGGTGTCGCGCGTCATTACGCAGGCAATCGCGAGCGCGATCACGCAGCCGATCCCGAAACCGATCAGCGTGACGTTGGCCTTCTCGATCAGCGGCAAGCCGCCGAACACCAGATGGCTCGCCGAGAGCGTGATGATCACGGTGACGACCGGAATCGTCAGCGCGGGCACGAACAGCTTGTTGCGAAGACGCGCGGCGCTGGCCATACGCGCTTCGAGCGACAGCACTTTCGGCTTGGCCGCGGTCACGCCGCCGAACCCGGCAATCAGCGCCATCACGATGACGAGCACACCGACCACGGCCGGCGGCAGCTTGTCGCCGATCAGGAAGATCAGCGCGTAGAGAATCCAGAAACCGCCGGCCGTGAAACGGCGTGGGTGATCCTTGTCCGTGACGATCATGCCGCCGACGACAAGCAGCACCACGCCCAACAGCCAGAACAGATAGGTGATCGAGAGTGTCATGCCTGGTCTCCTGCGGCGGATTGTTTCGGCGAAACGGCAGCCTGGCTGGCCGTGGCGTTGCCGCGCAGTTCGCGTTCGAGTTTGCGGTCGAGCAGATACAGGCGGAAGCCGTGAATGATGAATGCGCAGATAGCGGTCGGAATGCCCCACACGGCCACGTGAATCGGCTCGACGATGATTCCCGCTTCCTTCAGGAAGGTAGTCATCAGCACGATCGCGCCGAACGCCACGAAAATGTCCTCGCCGAAGAAGAGCCCCACGTTGTCGGTCGCCGCGGAGAACGCGCGCAATTTGAAGCGCACGGCGTCGCTGATCTTGCCGAAGCGGGTTTCGGTCGCGCCTTCGGCCATCGGCGCGATCAGCGGACGCACCATTTGCGGATGGCCGCCGAGTCCGGTCAGGCCGACCGCCGCGGTCAGCTCGCGCACCAGCAGATAAACGATCAGAAGACGCCCGGCGGTCGCGGCCTTGATGCCGCCGATCCACGCTTGCGCGCGTTCACGCAGTCCGTGCCGTTCGAGCAGACCGATCACGGCCAGCGGCAGCAGAATGATCAACGGGATATTGCGGGTCTTGATAAAACCGGTGCCGATCTCGGCAAGAATCTTTTCAGGCGGGAAGTGCGCGGCGAGGCCCGTGATAATCGCGGCGACCGCCACGATCAGCATCGGATTGAACCGCAATAAAAAGCCGACGATGATGACGGCCACGCCAATGAGCGGCCATAGACTGACTGTTGTCTGCATCTGGATCTCCAAACAGGGTTTCAACCTTGCCGCTTGTGACGGCTAACGTGGGCCGGCGTCCGGTGGTCCGGGCGCCGTCTTGTTGCGACGGCTCTTGATGGCCGCCTCTGCTTCGAACTACACCTGCTGACTACGGGTACTGCTATGCGTCCTGTACCTGGCAAACGCCCCGCATGAAGCGGGGCGTGGGAAAGGTGCAGAAGGTTTGAATCGCGCTGTCCGGCTCGCGTTTCGGCCGACGCTCAGGCGCGGGCGGCGACTGCCGCATGGACTTCGATGCCGGCGTCCCGCAGCGCGCCACGAATGCGCCGCGCGAACGCCAGCGCATGCGGACCGTCCCCGTGCAGGCAAATGGTCTGCGCGTTCAGCGGCACCCATTGGCCGTCCACGGCCTGCACGCGTTGCTCGCGAATCATGGTGAGCGTGCGCGCCAGCACTTCGTCTTCGTCGTCGAGCAGCGCGCCGGGTTCTTTGCGCGGCACCAGCGAACCGTCCGCGCGATAGCCGCGATCGGCGAAGACTTCCTCGATCGCGGTGAGGCCCGCGTTGCGCGCGGCCGTCACGAGTCCGCTGTTGGCCAGCGCGAACACCGCCACCGACGGATCGAAATCGTGCACCGCCGAGACGATCGCGTCGGCGATCCTGTCATCGCGCGCGGCCTGGTTGTACAGCGCGCCGTGCGGCTTGACGTGCGCAATGCGCCCGCCCTCCGCCTGGGCGATCGCCGAGAGTGCGCCGAGCTGGTACAACACGCCCGCGTAAATCTCGTTGGCCGGCAGATCCATTTCCTTGCGACCGAAATTTTCCGGATCGTTGAAGCTTGGATGCGCGCCGATCGACACGCCTTTCTGCACCGCCCAGCGCACGCAGTCGTGCATCGCATTGGCGCCGCCCGCGTGCCAGCCGCACGCGATATTCGCCGAGCTGACGAGGTCCAGCAGCGCCTCGTCGGACCCGCTGCCTTCGCCGAGGTCGGCGTTCAAATCGATTTCCATGGAGTTCCCCTACTCAGTATTACAGCGCCGCAACGGCCGACTGGCGCGCGCAGCGTTCTTCATGCATGGCGATCGCTGCGTCGATCTGCCGCAAGTACGTGCGCTCTTCCAGCAAAGCCTGGCGCGCCTCGTAAGGCGTCGTCGGAATGAAGCGTACGGATGCGTTCAGGCGAACCTGCGCGAGCTTCCAGAGGTCGGCCTGAATCACGGCGCCGATCTTCGGATAGCCGCCCGTGGTTTGTGCATCGCTCAACAGCACGATCGGCTGGCCGTTCGGCGGCACCTGAATCGTGCCCGGCAGCACGGCGTGCGAAAGCAGATCGGTTTTCTGCGTGCGTTTGAGCTCGGCGCCGGCAAGGCGGTAGCCCATGCGGTTGCTGTTCGGCGTGACGAGCCATTCATCGGACCAGAAGGATTCGTGGGCTTCCTCGGTGAAGTGCTCGTACTCCGGTCCGCGCAGCACGCGGATCGGCACGGCCCACGGCACGCCGGACGGGTGACGCCCACGCCGCAGGGGTTCGTGAACCAGCACGAACTTGCACCACGCGGGCGCCTTCACGCCGAACTCCGGCGCCTCGGGCGTAAAGCCGAGATGGCCGCGCTGAGGCGGCGCACCCACCGGCAGGCGATCGCCGTCGCGTAACGCCCGGCCGCCGAGTCCGCCGAAATGGCCCGCGAGATCGGTGCTGCGCGAGCCGAGCATGGGCAACACGTCGACGCCGCCCGCCACGCACACATAGCCGCGCATGCCGCGCTTCGCCGCGTTCAACACCAGTTCCTGGCCGGCCTGCACCGGCAGGCTCCACCACGAGTAGACCGGTTTGCCGTCGAGCGTCGCGCCGAACTCGGTGCCGGTGATCGCCACCCGCGTGGCGCGCAGAAAGCGCAGCACGGTCGGCCCGAAGGTGATTTCCAGACCGGCCGCATCGGGCCGGTTGCCGACCAGCCGGTTGCCGACTTCGAGCGACAGACGGTCGAGCGCTCCGCCCATCGCGACGCCCAGATGCCGGTAGCCATGACGGCCGAGATCCTGAATCGTGGTCAACAGACCCGCGCGAATCACATCGATCATGCCTGTATCCCCGCGATGGTGAAGCGCACCCGGTCGCCCGGTTGCAGCAGCGTGGGCGGCCGGCGCGCCGGGTCGAACAGCGGCAGCTCGGTGCGGCCGATCAACTGCCAGCCGCCGGGCGACGTGGCCGGATAGATGCCGGTCTGTTCGCCGCCGATACCAACCGACCCAGCCGGTACTTCGAGCCGCGGCGACGCGCGGCGCGGCGTGTGCAGCGCGGCTTCGAGCCCACCCATATAGGCGAAGCCCGGCTGGAAGCCGAGGAAGAACACCACGTAGTCGCCATTCGAATGACGTTCGACGACCTCGCGCACGCTCAAACCCGTGTGATCGGCGACCGTTTTCAGATCAGGACCGAACTCGCCGCCGTACTGCACCGGAATCTCGACTTCACGGCCCGCCGCGGGCGCGTCGCTCACCGCATTCCAGGCCGTCTGCAGGTGGCTTACCAGCGCGTCGCGGTCGGCCTCGAGTGGATCGAAAACCAGCGTGAGGTTATTCATGCCGGGCACCACCTCCAGCACATGCGGCCATTCGCGTGCGGCAGCGGCCGCCGCCCACACGCGACGCTGGCATTCCAGCGTGGCAGGCGGCGGCGCCTCGCAGACTAGCGCGGTATCGCCGAGCGGAAAGATTCTTGGTTGGCTCATGAGTTAACGGCCCAGGTCGAGTCGGAGGATTCGGGCACAGCACACCCTTTGACCGGTTATCGGCATCGGGCAGGCGACGATTGAAGCGTACATTATCAATAAAATATCAACAATTTCTCAATAAGCGTTTTTGCCAGGCTCCCTGGGATCGAGCGCTCGTCGTACACTCCCGACACCTTCCCAATCTGCCTCTCGAGAATCTTTGCCATGTCGCGCCATCCCACCAAGATCGTTTCCTCGGAACATCTCGTGTCTGAGACCAGCGCGGAGCTGTCGGAACTCGAGTACGCGCTCATCATGGCAGGCAACGCCTTCAATCGATGGATGGTGCGCTGCATGTCGGCGGCGGGAGACAAGGACATGACCGCTATCGAGGTCTCGCTGCTGCATCACGTCAGCCATCGCGAGCGCCGCAAGAAGCTGGCGGACATCTGCTTCGTGCTGAACATCGAAGACACGCACGTCGCCACTTACGCATTGAAGAAGCTCGTAGCTAGAGGGTATGTAAAAAGCGAAAAGACCGGCAAGGAAGTGTTCTTCTCGGCAACCGAAGCCGGCCGTGAGCTCTGTCTGAAATATCGCGAGGTGCGTGAGAGTTGCCTGATCTCCACGCTGAAGGAGAGCGGCCTGACCAACGAGCAGATCGGCGAGGCGGCGCAACTGATGCGCAACGCGTCCGGTCTCTACGACACGGCAGCGCGGGCGGCCGCGTCTTTATAACGCGGCCCGGTGTGCGTCCGGGTGGCGTAGCCGCCCGGCGCGGCACCCGCCGAGCGCCTAACCCGCCGGGTGCGGGTAGAGCGCTGCCTCGGTGACGATCAGATCGAGCGGAATGTCGTGGGTTTCGCGCTGCAATGCGGGCGTGCGGCATGCTTCGTAGGCGATGCCCACGGTGATCGGCTTTTTCGCGCCGGGCCACGTAGCCAGCGTGCGATCGTAATAGCCGCCGCCATAACCGAGCCGGTAGCCGTGGGCGTCGAAACCCACGCACGGCACGAACAGCAGTTCGGGTGTCACGATACGCCCCGATGACGGCTCGGCGATCTTGTGATGGCCGATCTTCATCGGCATGTCGGGCGTCCATGCGTGAAATTCCAGCGGCTCGCCGCGCGCCTTGATCACCGGCAAACTGGCTTCGCGTTGCGCGCCTGCCGCAAGCCAGATCGAGATCGCCGCGCGCGCGTCGAACTCGCCGGCGAGCGGCCAGTAGAATCCCACGCTATTCACGCCATACTGCTTCAACGCATCGAGCAGGCGCCGTGCGAGCGCGGTATTGCGCGCCGGCTCGGAAGCCGCTTGCAGCCTTGCTTCCAATAGCATTTTACGCAGCGCCTTTTTCGATTCGGCGGCAGGGTTGCATGCTATGCTTGAGTTCAATTCGCGCTCCAGAAACAACGATGTCAAAACGCCTTTACCGAGTATATCGCGCGGCCGGTCTGGCGCTTGCCGCTGCGGCACTCGTCGCGTGCAGCACGGCCTCCGCCGTCAAGCCCCTTCCCCTTTCGCAACTCACGAACGACGACCAGATCTTCGTTCAGCTACGCGAGGCCGCCCGTAGTAACGACGCGGCGCGTGCAGCGCAGCTTGCCAGCATGATTCCGGACTATCCGGCGCCTGCGTATCTGGAGTACTTCCAGATCAAGCCGCAGTTGTTCGATTCGAGTGGGCACGCGCGCATCGACGCGCCTGACGCGCCGGTGCTGAGCTTCCTGCAGAAGTACGACGGCCAGGCGATCGCAGACCGCCTGCGCAACGACTACCTCACGGTGCTCGGCGCGCGTCACGACTGGCGCAACTTCGATCAGCAATACGCCCGCTTCGTCCTGAACGACGATACCCAGGTGAAGTGCTACGCGCTCGAATCGCGCGCCTCGCGCGGCGAAAATGTCGCCGATGCGGCCCGCGCGCTGCTGGTCGATCCGAAATGGTACGGCGACGGCTGCGTGGATCTGATCAACGCGCTGGCCATCAACCAGCAGTTCAGTTCCGCCGACGTGTGGCAACAGATCCGCCTCGCCTACGAACAGAACTACACCAACACCGGCGCGAAGCTCGTCGACGCGCTCAGCAACCAGCCGCCTGACCCGGTGCTGTTCAATCAGGCCGCCAACACGCCGCCGTTGCTGCTGGCGCGCGGCGTCGGGCCGGATACGCAGTCGCATCAACTGGCGTTGCTGGCTATCACACGCATGGCGCGCAATGATCCGGCCATGGCCGCGGCCACGTTCGCCTCGGTGGCGCCGTCGCTGAGTTCGCCCGAACGCGCGATCGGCTGGGGCACGATTGCTTATCAGGCTGCCGCCAAGCAGATGCCGGGCGCGGTGGACTGGTATCGCCTGTCGGTGAATGCGCCGCTCTCGAACCCCGCGTATGAATGGCGCACCCGCACCGCCTTGCTCGCAGGCGACTGGACGATGGTGCGCTGGTCGATCGAACAGATGCCGGCGGCGCTGCGCAACCAGCCGTCGTGGGTGTATTGGCATGCGCGAGCGCTCAAGCAGGCGGGCGACACGACCACGGCCAATCAGGAGTTCGAGTCGATTTCGCAGGGCTACAACTTCTACGGCCAACTGGCGGCGGAAGAACTGGGCCAGAAGATCACGGTCCCGCCAAAAACCGCGGTGAGCGACGCCGAGGTCCAGCAAGCCGGCAACACGCCCGGCTTCGATCTGGCGCAACGATTCTATGCACTGAATCTGCGGCTCGAAGGCAATCGCGAATGGAACTGGCCGCTGCGCACCATGAGCGACCGGCAACTGCTCGCCACCGCCGAATACGCACGCCGTATCCAGCTGTATGACCGCACCGTCAACACGGCGGACCGCACGAAGAGCGAGCACGATTTCTCGCTGCGCTATCTGTCGCCGTTCAAGGATATCGTCGAGCGTGATTCGCAGTCGAACGGACTGGACGTGGAATGGGCCTACGGCCTGATTCGCCAGGAGTCGCGCTTCATCATGAACGCGCGCTCGGAAGTCGGCGCGAGCGGGTTGATGCAGTTGATGCCGGGCACCGCGCAGCTGGTCGCGAAGAAAATCGGCCTGGGTCCGATCTCGCGTGAGCAGATGAACGACATCAACACCAACATCCTGCTCGGCACGAACTATCTGTCGATGATCTACAATCAGTTCGACGGGTCCGCCGTGCTGGCCACCGCGGGCTATAACGCAGGCCCGGGCCGTCCGCGCAGCTGGCGGCAATCCTTGCAGCATCCGGTGGAAGGCGCGATCTTCGCCGAGGCGATTCCGTTCCAGGAAACGCGCGACTACGTTAAGAATGTGTTGTCCAACACGGTCTATTACGCGGCATTGTTCGAAGGCCGTCCGCAATCGCTGAAGGCGCGTCTGGGTTATATCGCACCGTAAGCGCCGTGCCGCCGCCGCCTCGTTTCGAGCGGCGGCGCGCCACGCCAGCCGTTGCCGCGGCTTCCACCAGGGAGTCGAAAATGCGACACAAAGCCATTGCGATCATCGGCGGTTCCGGTTTTATCGGCAGCCATCTCGTCAACGCCCTCGTCGAAGCGGGCAAAGACGTGCGGATCGCCACCCGGCGGCGCTACAACGCCCGCCATCTCACCCTGTTGCCCATCGACGTGATCGAAGCGGACGTGTTCGATCCGGTTCAACTCGCGCGCTTTGTCGAGGGCGCCGATTGCGTGATCAACCTCGTAGCCACGCTGCACGGCAAACGCGGCACGCCGTACGGCCCGGAATTCGCACGCATGCACGTGGACTTGCCGACCAAGATCGTGGCGGCATGCGAAGGCAAGGGCGTGCACCGCCTGATTCATATCAGCGCGCTCGGCGCCGACTCGAATGGCCCGAGTATGTACGCGCGTTCGAAGGGCGACGGTGAGAAGGCCGTGCATGCAGCCAATCTGGCGTGGACGATTTTCCGGCCGTCGGTGGTATTCGGCCCCGAAGATCAATTCCTCAACAAATTCGCGTTCCTGCAGCGCATGTTTCCAGTGATTCCGCTCGCGATGCCGGACGCCAAATTCCAGCCGGTGTATGTCGGCGATGTGGCAAAGGCGATCGTCAACGTGCTCGATCTGGATGCCGCCAGCGGCCGCACTTACGAACTCGGCGGCCCGACCGTCTATACGCTCGAAGATCTCGTCAAATATTGCGGCGACGTGCTCGGCAAGCATGCACGCATCATCCGCTTGCCGGAAGCGTTCGCGCGCCTGCAGGCGCTGACTTTCGAAATGGCACCCGGCGAGCCGGTGATCTCGCGCGACAATCTCGATTCGATGAAAGTCGACAACGTGTTGAGCGGACCGCTCGCGCCTGAACTTGGCATCGAGCCGGCCAGTATCGAAACGATCGCGCCGATCTATCTGACCGGCGCGTCGACGCGCTCGCGCTTCGACGCGTTTCGCGCCAGCGCGGGACGCTGAATTACCTTCACTCATTCCAGATACAAAGCATGAAGCTGATTATTGGTGACAAGAATTATTCGTCATGGTCGATGCGTCCGTGGCTGCTGTTCAAACACTTCGGCATTGCGTTCGAGGAAGTGCTGATTCATCTGAATCAGCCCGACACTAACGCGAAAGTGCTTGCGCTCGCGCCGTCGGGTCCGGGCAAGATTCCGTGCCTGGTCAACGACGACGGGTCCGCCACGTGGGATTCGCTGGCGATCGCCGAAACGCTCGCCGAACGCTTTCCTCAGCATGCGCTATGGCCGCGCGACGCGGTCGCGCGCAGCCATGCGCGCAGCGTGAGCGCGGAGATGCACTCGGGTTTCGGCGAATTGCGCTCGAACATGTGGATGAACATTCGCGCGTCCTTCCCCGGCAAGAACGCCACGCCGGGCGCGCTGGCCGATATCGCGCGAATCGAGGCGATCTGGCGCGACTGCCTCGACACCTATGGCGGCCCGTTTCTATTTGGCGAGTTCGGCATTGCCGATGCGATGTATGCGCCGGTCGTGATGCGCTTCAGGACCTGGCAGCCGGCGTTGTCGGAAGTGTCCAAAGCTTACGTGCAGCGCGTGAGCGAATTGCCGGCGGTGAAAGCGTGGATCGACGCCGCGCTGAGCGAAACGCATGCGATCGCTTATCAAGACGTATGCCCATGAACATCTATGCAGTAGGCGGCGCGATCCGCGACGAGTTGCTGGGCGTACCGGTGCAGGACCGTGATTATGTGGTGGTCGGCGCGACGCCGGAGCAGATGGTGGCGCAAGGCTACCGTCCGGTGGGCAAGGATTTTCCTGTGTTCCTGCATCCCGAGACACATGAGGAGTACGCGCTCGCCCGCACCGAGCGCAAGACGGCGGCCGGCTATCACGGCTTCCAGTTCTTCTATGCGCCGGACGTCACGCTCGAGGAGGACCTGGCGCGCCGCGACCTGACCATTAACGCGATGGCGCGCGAGGTGCGCCCGGACGGCGAGTTGACCGGCCCGGTGATCGACCCGTTCAACGGCCAGGGTGACTTGCAGGCGCGCCTGTTTCGCCACGTCAGCGACGCGTTTCTCGAAGACCCCGTGCGAATTTTGCGGATCGCGCGGTTTGCGGCGCGCTTTGTCGATTTCACGGTCGCACCGGAGACACTGGCGCTCATGCGCAAGATGGTGGCCGACGGCGAAGTGGACGCGTTGGTGGCCGAACGCGTGTGGCAGGAAGTGTCGCGCGGTTTGATGGAAAAGAAGCCGTCGCGCATGTTCCAGGTGCTGCGCGAATGCGGGGCGTTGGCGCGGATTCTGCCGGAAATCGACGCGCTGTTCGGCGTGCCGCAGCGCGCCGACTATCACCCCGAAGTGGATACGGGCGTGCATGTGATGATGGTGGTCGACCATGCGGCGCAGCAAGGCTATACGCTGCCGGTGCGATTCGCCGCTCTCGCGCACGACCTTGGCAAGGCGACCACGCCCGAAGACGTGCTGCCGCGGCATATCGGCCACGAGGGGCGCAGCGTGGATCTGCTGAAGCCTTTATGCGAGCGGCTGCGCGTGCCGAATGATTGCCGCGACCTGGCGATTCTGGTTGCGCGCGAGCATGGCAATATTCATCGCGTGATGGAGATGGGCGCGGCCGCGCTGGTGAGGTTGATCGAGCGGTGCGATGCGATTCGCAAGCCCGCGCGATTTGCCGAAGCCTTGCAGGCTTGTGAAGCCGATGCGCGTGGGCGGCTTGGGTTTGAGATGCGGGATTATCCGCAGGCCGAGAGGTTGAGAGTGGCGCTTATTGCTGCGCGTGGTGTGGATGCTGGTGCCGTGGCTAAGCGGCTCGTCGATGCGCCTGCTGGGATTAAGGATGCGGTGCATCTGGAGAGGGTTCGGGCTGTGGAGGGGGCTGTCGGGTGAGGGGTTTTTGGCCTGCCGGGCGGGTTTTTGGGGGTTCTTCGGGCTTTGGCCTTTCCTTGTTTTGCCTGTGGTTTATTAGCGTTGCCCCTGTGCGGGGCGGCACTTACTTTCTTTGCATGCCGCAAAGAAAGTAAGCAAAGAAAGCGGCTTCACACCGCTAACTCTTAAGCGGGTCCCTCGCGCAGTGACGGTAGTGGTGCATCTGGAATCTGTGTTCTCGCACATTACGCCTCAGTGACAAAGCACTCATTCTTCCCGCCTCGCGCAATGCGCTCGCCGGAAGGGGCTACTTTAAATGCGTTGGTTTCTCTGTGCGCTCGGGGAGCCGTCGGCTCCGCCTCGGCGATGTGCTGTTCAAGAATTCTGGTTTTTTAGCGTGGTTGCGTCAGGGAAACGTTAGCGGTGACCAGTACATTCGCGGTCGCCGCGGCGCGCGCTTCGCGTCGCACCGCAGTACCCTCGGAATGCGAACGACACATGCGCCTTTCTTCATGGCCGCAGTGCGGTGCCGCGGATCTTCGTCAGTGTGCAGTCACTGTGCGACGTGAAACCGTTTTGAATTGCATTGGCCTGTTATGCGTCCCCCTCGTTGCTCCGATTCGCGCACGGCTATTCGCCGCCGTCCGCGTAGCCTTTGCCAGTAGGTCCGCTGCATGACGCGCCGTGATGCGGCTCCGCGGAATTCCCTTCGCGTCAAGTGCGATGACCTGATACAACTCACAATCATTCTCGACTTCGCGTCGGTAGTCCTCGACGGTGTCCAACAGCAGTTCCAGTAGCCTCCGCTGCCGATGTCTTTCTTCTCGCGTCACCGCCGGACTCCTAACTATCGAAGCCACAAACGTGGCCAGCTTGTCCAGTTGACTTAGCTGCCGGTCAATCATTCCGAAAGCAGATAAGGCAAGTTTTTCGTATTGAAGTGCATCAACGGGTGGGCGTGGCGTAGTGCGTGAATTCTTGACGGATTTAATCATGGCGCGATCTCCCTGAAACTTACTTGGATCGCCCGACACGCGCTTGCAAGGTGGTGAGCGGGCACAGTGACAAGGTTGGCGGCCGTTACCAAACCGGCAGGCCCGAAGGCCTCCCCATCAAGGCCCGCCCATAAGACGCGCTGAGATAGACACACGCCCCCGCCAAAGCGGGCGCGTGTTTGGTAGCAGGCCGCCAAGCCTGGCCGTCGCTGTCTTGACGGCGAATTGAGTTTAAACGTCTTGCTTCGCGAGTGATCACCCATGCGAGCTAAAAGCTGCGCACCAGCACGATTTCCGAAATTTCCCAAGCACGCCCACGCACGAAATACTACGAGGCAGCAGAAACGTCAGGAAAGAACGAAGCGATCGGTTGAAGAAAGACCGCCACGGCGCGCACAGCGCCGCCGGAAGAATGAGCGCCTTGTCACCGACGCGGAATGTGCGAGAACACAGATTCCAGATGAACCACTACCGGGACTGTGCGAGGGACCCGCTTAAAAATTAGCGGTTCAAAGCGGCTTTCTTTGCCTACTTTCTTTGCCGCGGCAAAGAAAGTAGGTGCCGCCCCGCACAGGGGCAACGCAAATAGACCACGAAGTTAGCAAGGAAAGGCCAACACCGTGGCCAAAACGCACAAAACCCACCTACAAAAGCCTGGCAACAATCGACAACACCATAGAAAGCACCAATGTCGACATAAACGGAAACGGGTACTCCCGCCCAAAGAGCCGCAAGGTCACGTCGCCTGGCATGCGTCCAATGCCAATTTTCCTGAGCCAGGGCCAGCAGGACGACAACACCGCCACGGCGATAAACGTAGTCAATAGCCAGCGGATCATGGTCAGCTCCTGAAGGCGGCGTTCACAGCGTGTGCGACCGGTCGCCGCTGGAGAACGCTTGCAGCGTGTCGTCCAGCCCACGCGAGAATGCGATCACCTTGAACAGTTCGCCCATCTCCGCCTCGGACAACAGCTTCTGCACCGCATTCGCCGCGGGCAAATATTGTTTGGTGTCCGCAGGATCGATCTCCGATAACGCCTCGGTAATCCCCGCATTGAGCAGAAACCGCGCCTGCGACGTAAACCCCAGCAAGTCCGCGCCGGTTTCGACGCCGGCTTCGGCGATACCGGTGAATTCCACGTGCGCCGTGATGTCCTGCAACCCCGGATAGAGGAAAGGATCGCCGTGCGCCCGGTGCCGGTAGTGGCACATCAACGTGCCTTGCGCGCGCTGCGCATGGTAGTACTCGTGACGCGGAAAACCGTAGTCGATGAAGAAGGCCGCGCCGCGCGTGAGCATCGTGCAGATGGTGCGCGTGAATGCGCTGGCGGCTTCGTGCGTTTCCGTCACGTAGTCTTCGCCGGCTGAGTCGATCTCAGACAGCAGCGCGAGGTCCGCCGCGGCGGACACAGGCCGGTCGTCGAAGGTGAACGCTTCGCCGCGCCATGCCACGCCGCGCTCGTGCCAGGCGCCGCCGGTAAAGGCGAATAGCCGCACAGGCATCGCGTCCAGCACCTCGTTGCCGATCACCACACCGTCGAACCGCTCCGGCAAAGCGTCCAGCCAGCGCACTTTGGCGGCGAGCGCGGGCGCGGCGGCTTCGATCGTCTCGCGTTGGCGCTCGCGAAGCTCACCCGAAAGATCCACGATTGAGTAGCTGTCGAATTGCGCACCCAAAGCGTCGAGCGCGTCGAGCAGGCCGGCGGCGAGCTTGCCCGTGCCGGCGCCGAATTCCATCACGTCGCGCGTGCCGCTCGCCTGCAAGGCTTCCGCGACCGGGCGCGCCAGCGTCGCGGCGAACAGCGGCGACAGTTCCGGTGCGGTGACGAAGTCGCTGCCGTCGTCGCCGCGCAGACCGAATTTGCGGGCGCCGCCGCTGTAATAGCCCAGTCCCGGCGCGTATAGCGCGCGTTCCATGTAGCGGTCGAACGGCAGCCAGCCGCCGGCGGCTTCGAGCTCCGCACGGATCTGCGCGACCAGCGCTTCGGACTGCGCAAGCGCGCTCGGGCCGGGAGCAGGTAAACTATCGGGTTGGTGAGCTTTCGGATTCATCCCCGCATTGTAAATGACCGCCTCTCTGGACACCGTCTCCGCCCGCGCGCCTGAAACGCCGCGCGTCGTGCTGATTACCGGCGCCGCCCGCCGTATCGGGCGCTCGCTCGCGCTGGGCTTCGCCGCGCGCGGCTGGGACGTGGCCGTCCATTACGGCGCCTCCCGGGCGCAAGCCGAAGAACTGGTCGCTGAAATCGCCGCCTTGGGCCGCCGGGCGGTCGCGTTGCACGCCGAATTGGGCGACGAGGCGCAAGTCGAACGGCTTTTGCCGGCTTGTATCGACGCCTTGGGCCGGCCCTCGTGTATCGTCAACAATGCGTCGCGCTTCGAGGAAGACACGGCGCAAACCGTCGGTTACGAGCTGCTGCTGAAGCTGACCGCAATGAACGTCGGTGCGCCGCTTGTGCTGGCGCGCGGGTTGTACGAATTGACGCCGGAGGCGGCGCGCACGGACGAAAGCCTGCGCAGCGTCGTCATCAACGTGCTGGATCAGAAGCTGTACAACATGAATCCGGACTACCTGTCCTACACGCTGACCAAGGCGGCGTTGCAGACAGCCACGGTCGCGCTGGCTCAGGCGTTGGCGCCGAAAGTGCGCGTGGTCGGGCTCGCGCCCGGCCTGACGATGCAATCCGGCGATCAGACGCCGGACGGTTTTGAAGCCGCTCACCGTACTACGCCTTTGGGCCGCGCGTCGCGGGCCGAGGATATTGTCGCCGCCGCACTGTATCTCGCGGATGCAGCGGGCGTGACCGGAACGACGCTGGTGGTCGACGGCGGGCAGCACCTCGTGCCGCTGCCGCGCGACGTAATGTTTTTGACGGGCGCCTGAAGCGCGTGCGGCCATTCGCCAGATGGGCGGCCGCCGCGCTGTGAAGCGCCCCTTTGCGTGCTCCGCACGCTTTTTTCGACTGGAACGAACATGTTTGCCGCTCTTTCGCATCCCCGGCTCGCCGATTGCCGCCGGCTCTTTCTGCGCAATTACGAAGTGCACATCAACATCGGCGTGCACGACTTCGAAAAGCGCGGCGAACAGCGCGTCGTGATCAACGTCGAACTGTACGTGCCGCTCGCGCTGTCCACGCCGGTTCAGGACAAGCTGGACGAAGTGGTCGATTACGACTTCATGCGCTCCACCATTTCGCGCCGCGTCGAGCAAGGCCATATCCACTTGCAGGAAACGCTTTGCGACGATCTCGTGAAGACCATGCTCGAACATCCGCAAGTGCGGGCCGCGCGCGTGTCGACGGAAAAGCCGGATGTGTATCCCGACTGCGACGCGGTAGGCGTCGAAGTCTTCCGTATCAAAGAGGATTGAGCCATGAATGCTCCGGAAATCCGGAACGGCGCCACGGCCGCCGCAGCCGCTGACGCAACCGGCGCCACGCCGGCCGCCGCGCGTACGAAGTCGCCGCTCACGCGCCGCGAACAGAAAGAAGCGTACGAGAACAACAAGCTGTTCAAGCGGCTTGCGCGCCAGGTTGGCGAGGCGATCGTCGACTTCAACATGATCGAGGACGGCGACAAGGTCATGGTGTGTCTGTCCGGCGGCAAGGACAGCTATGCGATGCTCGAAATCCTGATGCGGCTGCGCGAGCGCGCGCCGATCAACTTCGACATCGTCGCGGTGAATCTCGACCAGAAGCAGCCGGGCTTCCCCGAGCACGTGCTGCCCGAGTACCTGAAGCAACTCGACATTCCGTTTCACATCGAGAACCAGGACACGTACAGCATCGTCAAGCGGCTGGTGCCGGAAGGCAAGACCACCTGCTCGCTGTGCTCGCGGCTGCGGCGCGGCATTCTGTACCGCGTGGCGGGCGAACTCGGCGCGACCAAGATCGCGCTCGGCCATCATCGCGACGACATTCTGCAAACGCTGCTGCTGAACATGTTCTACGGCGGCAAGCTGAAGGGCATGCCGCCCAAGCTGCAATCGGACGACGGCAAGAATATCGTGATCCGCCCGCTCGCCTACGTGAAAGAAACCGATCTGGAGAAGTACGCCGAGTTGCGCGAATTCCCGATCATTCCGTGCAATCTCTGCGGCAGCCAGCCGAATCTCAAGCGCGCGGAAATGAAGGCGCTGGTCCGCGACTGGGAGAAGCGCTTCCCGGGCCGCATTGAAAATATGTTCAATGCGTTGTCGAACGTCGTGCCTTCGCATTTGATGGACCACAAGCTGTTCCCGTTCGCTGGCCTGCGGGCAACCGGCGAGGCCGATCCGCAAGGCGATATCGCGTTCGACGAAGAGCCGTGTTCGACCGATGCCGGTAATAGCGCGACGCTCGGTGGAGCGCAATCGATTGCGATCGTCCAGTTTGACGATCTTTGACCAAAACGCCCGTGGAATGGGCGTCTCCGCCCATTTCAGCTTGCAACGAGGCCGCGACAGCGGCCTTTTTCGTTAGAGGGTGCGTGTTAGAATCGTCGGCTCCAAACTCGTCTATTTGCCGTGCCATGAACATTGTGATTTTGGCGGCAGGCACCGGCAAGCGCATGCGGTCCGCGCTTCCCAAGGTGCTGCATCCCCTGGCCGGTCGGCCGCTCCTCGCTCACGTCATCGAAACGGCTCGCACGCTCAAGCCCACGCACCTCGTGGTGGTGATCGGCCATGGCGCCGAAGCCGTGCGCAAAGCCGTCGCCGCGCCGGACGTGCAGTTCGCCGCGCAGGAACAGCAGCTCGGCACGGGCCACGCGGTGCAGCAGGCGTTGCCGCTGCTCGATCCGTCCGCGCCCACGCTGGTGCTGTATGGCGACGTGCCGCTCACGCGCGCCAGCACGCTGCAGGCATTGACCGAGCGCGCGGGGCAGGGCGGCTACGGCGTGCTCACCGTCACGCTCGCGGACCCGAGCGGCTACGGCCGCATCGTGCGTGATGCACAAGGCAAGGTGGCGCGCATCGTCGAACAGAAAGACGCTACGCCCGAGCAGCTTAAGATCGCCGAGATCAACACCGGCATCATCGTCGCGCCGACCGAGCGTCTGGGCGGCTGGCTTGCCGCGTTGAAGAACGACAATGCGCAAGGCGAGTTCTATCTGACCGACGCGGTCGAGATGGCGATCGAAGCCGGCCTCGAAGTCGTCACCACGCAACCGGACGACGAATGGGAAACGCTCGGCGTGAACAGCAAGCAGCAGCTTGCCGAACTCGAGCGGATTCATCAGCACAACGTGGCGGATGCGTTGCTGGTCGCGGGTGTGACCCTTGCCGATCCGGCGCGTCTGGACGTGCGCGGCACGCTCGAATGTGGCCGCGATGTCTCGATCGACGTGAACTGCGTGTTCGAAGGCCGCGTTACGCTGGCCGACAACGTCACCGTCGGGCCGAACTGCGTGATCCGCAATGCGAACATTGGCGCCGGCACGCGCGTCGACGCGTTCACGCATATCGAAGGCGCCGAAGTCGGCGCGAATGTCGTGCTCGGACCGTACGCGCGCCTGCGCCCCGGCGCGTCGCTGCACGACGAGTCGCATGTCGGCAACTTCGTCGAAGTGAAGAACGCGGTGCTCGGTCACGGCTCGAAAGCGAATCACCTCACGTATATCGGCGACGCGGATATCGGTGCGCGTGTGAACATCGGCGCGGGCACAATCACCTGCAATTACGACGGCGCGAACAAATTCCGCACGATTATCGAAGACGACGTTTTCGTCGGGTCGGATACACAACTGGTCGCCCCGGTGCGTGTGAAGCGCGGCGTGACGATCGCGGCGGGCACCACGGTCTGGAAGGACGTCGAAGCTGACGCGCTGGTCCTGAACGACAAGACGCAAACGAGCAAAACGGGCTACGTGCGCCCGACCAAGAAAAAGAGTTGATCGGCGTGACGCGCGCACAAGGCGCGCTCCTTGAAACCCGGCACTAGCACTGAAAAGGAATGAGCCATGTGTGGCATTGTCGGCGCGGTAGCGCAACGTAATATCGTTCCGGTCCTGATCGAAGGACTGCGTCGTCTCGAATATCGCGGCTACGATTCGTGCGGCGTGGCCGTGCTCGGCGCCGACGGTCCGCGCCGTGCGCGCAGCGTGGCGCGCGTAGCCGATCTCGACGAGCAGGTGCACGAGAGCCATCTCGAAGGCATCACGGGTATCGCGCATACGCGCTGGGCGACGCACGGCGCGCCGGTCACGGACAACGCGCACCCGATCTTCTCGAAAGATGCACTCGCGTTGGTACACAACGGCATCATCGAGAATTACGAAACGCTGCGCGAAATGCTGCGCGGCAAGGGTTACACGTTTGTCTCGCAGACCGACACAGAGGTTATCGCGCATCTGATTCACAGCCTGTATCGCGGCGATCTGTTCGCGGCTGTGCGTGAAGCAGTCGGGCAATTGCACGGCGCGTATGCGATTGCCGTGTTGCATAAGGACCAGCCGCATACGGTGGTCGGCGCGCGGCAGGGCTCGCCGCTGGTGGTCGGGCTCGGCCAGGGCGAGAACTTCCTCGCTTCGGACGCGCTGGCGCTCGCGGGCAGCACCGAACGGTTCATCTTCCTCGAAGAAGGCGACGTTTGCGAACTGTCGCTCGAGGGCGTGCGTATCGCCGATCGCGACGGCTATGAAGCGCAGCGCGAAGTGCGTCAAGTTGCGGCATATGGCGGCGCGGTCGAACTCGGCCCGTATCGCCACTTCATGCAGAAGGAAATCTTCGAGCAGCCGCGCGCGATCACCGACACGATCCCGCAATCGGATTCGTTCGATCCGTCGCTATTCGGCGAGGGCGCGGGCAAGGTATTCGCGGAAATCGACAGCCTGCTGATTCTGGCGTGCGGCACGAGCTACTACTCGGGGCTGACGGCGAAGTACTGGCTCGAATCGATCGCAAAGATTCCCACTCAGGTGGAAATTGCCAGCGAATATCGCTACCGCGAGTCGGTGCCGAATCCGAAGTCGCTGGTCGTGGTGATCTCCCAATCGGGTGAGACGGCGGACACGCTGGCGGCGCTCAAGCATGCGCAGGAGCTCGGTCATCAACACACGCTGGCGATCTGCAACGTCGGTACGAGCGCCATGGTGCGGCAGACCGGGTTGTCATTCCTGACGCACGCGGGCCGCGAGATCGGCGTGGCATCGACCAAGGCGTTTACAACGCAACTGGTCGCGCTGTTCGTGCTGGCGGCCACGCTGGGCAAACTGCGCGGTCGTGTGAGCGAAGAGCAGGAAGCTGAATATCTGAAGCAGCTGCGCCACTTGCCGGCTGCGTTGAATAGCGTGCTGGCGCTGGAGCCGCAGATCATCGCGTGGTCGGAAGAGTTTTCGCGCAAGGAACATGCGCTGTTCCTCGGGCGCGGTCTGCACTACCCGATCGCACTGGAAGGCGCGCTGAAGCTCAAGGAGATCTCGTATATTCACGCCGAGGCTTATCCGGCCGGCGAACTGAAGCATGGGCCGCTTGCACTCGTGACCGAAGCCATGCCGGTGGTCACGGTGGCGCCGAACGACGCGCTGCTGGAAAAGCTGAAGTCGAATATTCAGGAAGTGCGAGCGCGCGGCGGTCAGTTGTATGTGTTCGCCGACGCGGATACGAAGATCGTCAACGACGAAGGCCTGCATGTGATCCGGATGCCGGAACACTATGGTCTGCTGTCGCCGATCCTGCATGTGGTGCCGCTGCAGTTGCTGGCGTATCACACGGCATGTGCGCGGGGTACGGACGTAGATAAGCCGCGAAATCTCGCGAAGTCGGTCACGGTGGAGTGAGGGAGCGGGTGCTTGCGTCGCGACGACTCGCGAGCGACGCAAGCAAAACCGCTGTGACCCACGTCGCCGCCTTTCCATTCATGTCTCACTCCGATCCCTCCACACAGGCTTACTGCTTCTGTGGGACGGGGAATTTCCAGGTGCCGTCAAATACTGACTGTCCCGGGCCGTAAATCCGGGCGATGACGTTGTATGCGCCCGTGGGTGCGGGCAGCCAGTTCGATTCCTTCTCCTTGCCGGGCGAGTCGTGCTGAACGTAGATATCGAGAGAACCGTCGGCACCGTATTTCAGGCCCTTCGTGCGGTCACCAATCGAATAACGATGGATGGAATTCGCCACGAGATGACGTCCGGGCAGGTCGTACATTGTCATCGACCAAAAGAACTTCGCGGGCGGCAAGTCCTTCTTGTCAAAGTGAATGACATACGGCTGGGAACCTAGCAACTGTTCACGGTCTGCATTGACGCGCGTGCCTACGTAGACGGCTTCTTCCTTGGTGTTGCCGTAGATGCCCATGGCCGCGGCGACAGCCCTCTTCATATAGTCGCCGTTCATCTCCTGCCGGGAGCCAAAGATGTCGTAGGAGCTCGTCGTATGCTTTTCCGCATCGGCTAGCGCGGCTTTGCCATCCGCCACACCTGCTTCGATAGCTTGCCGGATATCAACTGGCAGCGCGGAAGCATCAAAGGGTCTGCCGGGCGCGATACCAATCTTTGAAAACCGCTCCATCAGTTCGACTTCCGACGGCGCAGGCGGCTGCGTATATTGCAGCAGGAAATTCACGTATGAGATGAAGTCGATGGATGTCGCCTTCGGCTCGTCCCACTTCGGAAAGGCCACCTTTGGAACAGAGGGCGGTGCCTCGGCATGCTCAAACGAAGAAAGCGGCGTGAGGCGGTATTGCTTCTGGATAGCCTGCATGGCGCTCACGTCGCCGGGGCCATTTAATGCTGTGCGTCCCAGCGTCAGAATAAAGTCGGTCTCCGAGCGGAAGACCTTGTCGATACCTTTGGGCGTCTCGCCGTGCCAGTTCGGTCCCGCAAACAGGTAGTGGCCGCCTTGGTTGCCCGTCGTTCGCGAGCCGACGTAGGCGAAGTTATAGGTGAACAGGTCAATCCATTGAAAGACAAAATATCGATTCTCAGGCACCGGAGGAACAGTCAGCACCCAAGGCTCTCGCCGGAGGTCGAGCCATGCCCATGAATAAGGCGTGTCGTTATTTGGAGTGACGATTTCCTTGTTCTCAGGACCATAGGGCTGCGAATAGTTTCTGAATTTTCCAAATCCTCCCACGTAGGCCTTGGCAGTAGGGTCAATCGCCTGCTCGTACATCGTCTTGTAGTTGTAAAGCATCGGATATGCATAGATGAACGCATCCTTTGCAATCGTCCTGGCTTCCTCAGGAGTTGCCGTTACCGAGGTCGCTGCCGTTGTTGCACTGGCTGGAGCGGAGGTCAGACAGCACATTCCCATGGAAATCAATAAGCATGTCGAGGTGGAAATAAAGAGCTTGGAAAGTTTCACTATTTAACCTCTCAGAGTCGCTTCGTTATTTTCCGAATGTCAGGTTCAGCCCGGCGAATAGGGTGAACTGAGGTACCCCGGCGCCAGAGTGGGCCACCGAATACTGAGGTTCGATAAATGCGTTATAGATGGTCGAGCCGCTCTTCCATGCTTTGCCCGCACCGAGGCCGACCGGAATGTAATACGTACCACGCTGGAGGTCGAAGGTCCATATGCCGGTTGACCGGATATACCATCCGTCAGGCAGATTAAAGATACCGAATGGCTGGGCCGTGAGCGATTGTGTTGTGGGTCGCCCGCTCTGGCCAGCGAAGGAATGCTGCCACTGTACAAGCGCGCCGAGCAGACGCGCCTTCGTGGCACTGACGGCGACCGCGGCAAGTCCCGCCTGCCATTTCCCTGTTCCCAAGCTTGGGTCCGTGGCGGTCGGCGCCGTAATCAGCGGCCCGACACCTATCTGGATATCCGACTGCGATAATAAAAAAATGTCGAACAGATTGATGTCGCCAAGGCCCGTGTTGTAGCCGCCCGAGGCGTCCGGGCGAGTGCTGATCGGCACCGTCGCCCGGAAAATCTGTGGGACGCCAATAGGCCCAATCGGGCCGACCGGAACTGTCGGCCGCAAAAGTAAATCGTTGGTGTGACCGCTGACCCCGAACAGGCTTGGCGTGAAGTAATTCTGTATGTTGAACGAGGGCGCCGCGTTGAGCGGGTTATTGCTCTTGTTCGCGTCGTCCGCTGAGCTTTGTGCGATGGCACTGCTTGCGAGCATGCCGAACAATATCGCGCAGAGAGATTGGCTGCGTAGATTGGATCTTCTCATCGTTTAAATCCCGGAGAAACGACCGCTGAACGCACAATGCCCTATCCTGTTTGGGATCGCATGCTGGAAAAAACACCCGCCAGGTCTTTCTTCGTGCCTATGGTTGCCCGCAAACAACCTTACTCCCGTACCAATTCCACCGCTGCCGCCGAAACAAACTCCGCGCGCACGCTATCGCCGACTTTCAACTGTCCAAGCGGAATCCCCTTTGCGGCCCTGAGTTCCTGTTGATGTTTCGGGCCACGCAGCGTCACCATGCGGTTCTTCCGATCGATCTTCATCACGGTCGCGACCACCTTCACGCTATGCGCCGACGAAGCATAGCCTGCCGAAGCCGGTATCGCAGCCGTCGTCTCCACGCGTTCGCGCACACCCCTGGTGGACAATCTGTCGATGCTAAGCAGCAGCGCCTGCTGGTACGCAACGTTGAGCTTGTCGCCGACTCTGAGCCGACTGACATCCGCGAGAGCGGGATTGACGTCCACGTCCGCCAGGTTGCCGCGCGGGCCGCGCAGCGTGACGCTATTCGTGGTGGTGTCGATGGCGACCACACGGACTTGAGCGTGAATGAGCTCGGCGCGTGCGAGCGCCTGCTGCCCGGCGTGGGCATCGGCGTCCTGAGCGAAGCTGGATTGACAGGGCGCAACGGTGAGAATGCTCACCAGCGCGGCCGCCCGCCACATGACAGCGGCCGATGAAGCGAATCTGCGCGGACAGGTCATTCGCTGCTCCCGAAGTGATCATCACGATCGATTAACGCAAGCGCGCAACGCAATCGATAAACCCCAGCGATCAACGCAAAAACGGCGACCTCTCGCGCCTACAACTCCGGGCGCGCCAGGTCGCTGGCGACAATGTGTTCGCCATACACCTGCGCCGCCGCGATCGCTTCCAGCTTGGTCGCATACGGCCCGAGCTCTGGCGCGCCGTCGAACGGAAAGAGCACGCGTGCGTCGGTGGTTCGAACCACTTTCAACACGCCGAAAAAACGCTTGTATCCGGCGAGCTTCGACGTTGCTGAAATTTCAAAATCGTCCTCGGACGTCGCGGGGACGCTGGGAATAAATGCGGTCTTGGCCATACCTGAAAACATCGCTTGTTCAATGGGCCGACAGCGGCAAGAACGCCAAGCCTACACCCGGTTGTACCGGGAAAACATTCGCCGGCGGGTTTCATTGTCTCAAATCCCGGCGGATTCGGCCGGTGCGTCCACAAGCGAACCGGCGAGCGGCCGTCGATCAAGCCGGTCGCCGGTATCGTCAGGCGCGTTTATGTGCCGCGCGAGATGACCGTTATATGGCAAGAATGTAGCGTGATTCACGGCTGCGTCATACGCGCTGCATAAAGTTTGTCCCCACTAAAAACGCCAATACAAAGGGGCACTCCATGTCACAACGCAGCGGCTTGCGTGCATTCTTCATGGTCGCTTGCGCGGTCCTGATCGGCCTGATCGTCGCCGCGTGCGGATCGTCGTCCTCGTCGCTCAAATTGAGCGGCCAGCAGCAGATCCGCCACGTTTTCGTCATCACGCTCGAGAACGAAAACTATGCGACCACCTTCGGTGCGAACAGCAAGGCGCCGTATCTTTCGCAGACGCTCGCTTCGCAGGGCGCGATGGTGCAGCAGTACTACGGCACGGGGCATGTGAGCCTCGACAATTACATCTCGATGATCAGCGGCCAGGCGGCGACGCCGGAAACGGATAACGACTGCATCACCTATCAGGACTACAAGCTCACGGGCATGACATCGGACGGCCAGGCGATCGGCTCGGGCTGCGTCTACCCGGCGAGCGTCAAGACGTTGCCGGACCAGTTGAAGGCCGCGGGCTACACGTGGAAGGGCTATGAAGGCGACATGGGCAACGATCCGACGCGTGAAGCCGCCACCTGCGGCCACCCGACGCTCAACACGACCGACCTGACGCAGTCTGCCGAAGCGCCGAGCGCCGCCGTGCCGCTGGGTGACCAGTACGCGACGCGTCACAACCCGTTCATGTACTTCCACTCGATCATCGACTCGGCGGACTGCGGGCAGAACGTCGTCAATCTGAACAAGCTCACGACCGACCTGCAGTCGGTCTCGACCACCGCCAACTTCAACCTCATCACGCCGAACCTGTGCGACGACGGCCATGACGCGCCGTGCGTGAACGGCCAGCCGGGTGGCCTGACGAGCGCGAACACGTTCCTCCAGAAGTGGGTGCCGATTATCACGGCGTCACCGGCGTTTCAGCAGGACGGTTTGCTGATCATCAACTTCGACGAAAGCAGTTACGCGACGGTGACGCAGTCGGGCACGAGCGAGGATCTGATTTTCACCGGCGCGACCTGCTGCAGCCAGCAGCCGGGGCCGAATCTGCCGTCGTTCCCGCAGACGTCTTCGCTGACGTACAAGGGTTTGACGATCAACCTGACCAAGCAGAGCTTCGGCGGCGACCAGACCGGCGCTGTCATGATCTCGAAGTTCATCAAGCCGGGTACGGTATCGACGGTGCAGTACAACCACTATTCGATGCTCAAGAGCATTGAAGACATCTTCCAGCTGGACCACCTCGGCTACGCGGGCCAGGCCGGCCTCGTCGGGTTCGGCAGCGACATCTTCACGAACCTGTAAGCGATTCGATGCTGTCTTCTGCAATGCAATTGACCGCGCGCGCCGGCGTGAATTGGGCGGCGCGTGCCGCGCTGCTCGGCGCCGCGCTGATGTCCGGTGCGGCCGCGGCAGCGCCGGCCGCTACGAACCCCGCCTATAGCGACGCCGCCGCGCTCGGCAAGCTGATGTTCTTCGACGCCTCGCTGTCGGCCTCGGGCAAGATGTCGTGCGCGAGCTGTCATAGCCCGTCGCATGCGTATGGGCCGCCCAACGGCCTCGCGGCACAGCTGGGTGGGGCGGACATGCACTCGCAGGGCACGCGCGCCGTGCCGAGCCTGCGCTACGTGCTGAACCGCACGCCGATATGGAGCCACGCGCAGGCTGCCAGTCTGTCCGAGCGTCTGAGCGAAACGGACAACGCGCCGGTAGGCGGTTTCGGCTGGGACGGGCGCTTCAATCGTTTGCGCGATCAGGCGAGTTTCCCGCTGTTCAATCCCAACGAGATGGCCAACACGGATCCGGCGGCCGTGCTCGCAAAACTGGAGCACGCGCCCTATGCGGCGCGTTTCAAGGAAGTCTTCGGTCAGAACATCTTCGTTGATCGCGCCAAGGCGTTCACGCAGGCCATGTTCGCGATTGAGCGTTTCGAGCTTGAAGACCCGAGTTTCCATCCGTACACGAGCAAGTTCGATTACTATCTGGACGGTAAATTGCAACTAACGGCACAAGAATTGAGAGGCAAAAAGCTGTTCGACAATCCCGAGGGTGGCAATTGCGCCTCCTGCCATATCGACCAGGTCGGCGCCGACGGCTCCCATCCGCTTTTCACCGACTTCAACTTCCAGGCGCTCGGCGTGCCGCGCAATCCGGAATTGCGGGCCAACTCCGATCCGAAGTACTTCGATATGGGTCTGTGCGGACCGCTGCGCACCGATCAGGCGAGCGACAAAAGTAATTGCGGGCTCTTCAAATCGGTGTCGCTGCGCAATACGGCGACGCGTCAGGTGTTTTTCCACAACGGCCGGTTCCATACGCTGAAGGACGCGTTGCGCTTCTACGTGCAACGCGACACCAATCCGGCGAAGTGGTATCCAGAAGATGCGCACGGCAAGATCGACAAATTCGACGACTTGCCCGTCGCGCTACGCGTCAACGTCGACACGACAGACGAGCCGCTCACACGCAAAGCCGGCGAGCGTCCGGTCTGGTCGGAGCGCGATATCGACGATGTCGCCGCTTTCCTCGCCACGCTGAACGACGATTACGTTCCAAAGCCGAAACCCACGCATTGAACGCGAAAGAAGCACGGGCGGCCGCAATTCCTAAGACGAATTTCGGCTCGTTCTGGGTCTAATTTGGGGGCAGAGCTATAATGGCCGGATCCCCTTTTCTTTCCCGTCCTCCGTTATGAGCCGGTTACTTTGCCTGATCGTGCTGTCGCTCGGCCTGATGCAGACCGCGGCGGCCGACGAAAACACCGAGCGAATGTCCGCGTATCTCACGCATAAATTCGGCTTGGCAAAGGAAAAGGCTGAAAAGATTTCCGACGCGGTGCAATCCGCCGCCTCGAAATATTCCCTCCCGCCGGCGCTCCTGCTGGCGATCATCTCGATCGAATCCCGCTTCAAGGAAAAGGCCAAGGGCGCCAACGGCGCGACCGGGCTGATGCAGGTGGTGCCTGGCGCGCATCGCGGGCTGCTGAGGAACGTCAAGGATCTCACCGAGCCGACCGCGAACATCGAAGTGGGTTCGGCGATCCTGTACGGCTACATGCGCTCGGCCAACGGCGACATGAACGCCGCGCTCAAGAGCTACGGCGGCTCGCAGGCCTACGCGCAGAAAGTGAGCTTGAAGGTTGAAGATTTCGCGGCGCTCGCCACGCCTCAAGACTCTGATCGACAGGCGGATGCGCAGGCCGTCGCGTGCGCGGCGCAACCCGCGCCCGACCATTGCGCTGCGCTGGATAGCTGGGCCGATGCCTTCACGATTCCGGCCGTCAGCGCCGCCGGGAAAAATGGCGCGACCGCGTCGTCAATGGGACTTCCCGCTACGTCGCACTGAGCGACATCCCGTTTTTGCTGTCTCTTCTCTCACGGCGTCGCGGCCGTGGTAATGCGTTGTGACGTCCCGCGATATGCCGGAGTGCGTGCTTTTTACGCATATTTGGCAACCGCTCTACAATGCATTCCCATTCGCGCTCACGCGGCGTCTCTTCCGATCGACCATGCCGACCTCGTTTTTTAAAGCCCCTGCCGCCGCGCTTGCCGGCCTGCTGACCCTTGCCGCCTGTAGCAGCGCGCCACAGCAGAAATTCCAACAGGAACTGTTCGAAACTGGCGCGAGCCCGTATGCACGCAATTTCAATTCGAGTGCGACGGATACCTGCGAGGCCGCGCGTCGTGCGCTATTGAGCCAAGGCTATCTGACGACGATGACGCGTAACGACACCGTCGATGGCACGAAGAATTTCCAGCCGACCGGCGATAGCCACGTGGTCGTCGAATTTCACGTGGTCTGCACGCCCGGGGAAGAGGCGAGCGACACCAGCATCGTCTACGTCAATGCCGTTCAGAACGGCTTTGCGCTGAAGAAAAGCGATACCTCGGCAAGTGTCGGGCTGAGTGTGCTGGGTTCGCTGTCGCTGCCGATCCGCTCGAACAGTGATGCGATGGTCAAAATCTCGAGCGAAACGATTCCCTCGGGCAAGTTCTACGACCGGTTCTTCGGCCTTGTCGATCACTATCTGCAAACGGTGGTGCGCACGCAGCCGGTCGCGAGCAGCCGCATCGAGACGCGCCTCCTGCCGGTGCCGGTTCAAGCGGCGGCTCCGGCGACTGTCCCCGAGATGCCTGACGCGATCGGCACGGCGGCGTCCGTGCAACCGGCGAGCGGAGTCGGCGTGGCGCGTTGAGTGATCTACGGGAGTTCGCCGGCCGGAGATTGATCAAGCGCTGATCAGCCTTCAATCTCACCGCGAAGCATCACTTATCCTATGTCTTTTACTTCATATGTATATATATGTAGTAATAGTTAACAAGGGTTAACCCCTTCTGTGGATAACTCCCAAATGTTCCGTCACATCAATGTCATGCAAACTCCATAACCCTGCGGAACACCTCTGTAGAAAAACTACAACCCCGGGATAACTTCGACGGCGCCTCGCTGACGGGCCCTCTTATCAAGATTCCACACACAGGCTGTTCCACGCGCTATCCCGAAGTTATTCATAGGAAACTGTGGATAACTCGCCTTCTAGCCCCTTTCTTCAACTGCTGCCAGGCAGGTTTTTCAACTTCGCCATGCGCTCGCCACCGTACAGACCGCAGCCGCCCCGACGCGCACATTCAAGACGGACGGTACAAAGATTGCGTATCTCTTTTTGCAAGCGCGACTGTTGCTATTTAGTCAAAACCATTTCGGTAACGGCCGATCCAGGCATAGAGTTAAAGTGTTTTCTGAAGTTAATGGTGCGGTGCGGGGGTGTGGAATGAAACGTAGAACAGCACGACAGCTTGTCCGTCTTCTCTCGGATATTCGACATGCCACCCATTGCAGCACGCTACGGGCGGCAGCCACCAACCGGGCCATTACGCTCGCATCCGCTGAACACGACGCGGACGTTGCAGACAGCGACGACAACACCGATCCCTCGCGCGACGCGCATCAAGACAAGCCGGCCCGGAGCGGATCATGAGAATGGCAAGCGAACAGTCGCTGCGGTTTCTAGTGGAAAAATGGCTTGCGCCGGAGCCTTCCGTGCCGGTTCATGTCACCGAATTCAGCCGTACCCGCCTGGGTGGCCGCCGCTATGTACGCGTCGAGACGTCACTCGAGGCGGGCTCACGCGGGTTGTTCTTCTTTCGTCACGACGACGGCTGCTGGTGTGTGTTTCCGCCCACCGCGGACACGCCGGCTTTGTATGCGCAGTCGCGAGCTGCGTGAAGACGGCCAGCAATCCAGCAACGCCGAGCGCCTACGCAAAATAGCTCGCACTCCTCGACACGCGATAAGTCGACCGTCTACATCCTCAAGCCGATGCATTCAGGACGATGTATGAGGCAAGCGTTCACGCCCGCGTCGCCATGCCGGCATCACCTGACACACGATCAATCCCGCCAGCATCAACGCGCACCCGAAAAGCGCGCGCGCCGACAGTGTCTCGCCAAGCACGAGCCAGGCCGCTAGCGCGGCGAACACGCCCTCCATGCTGAAGATCACCGCCGCATGCGACGGCGCCGCATGCTTTTGCGCGACCACCTGAATCGTGTAGGCGATGCCGACTGACAGCGCTCCGCCGTACAAAATGGTCGGCGCGGCACGTGTAATCACCACCAGACTGAACGGTTCGACGGCGAGACCGACGACAAGGCACGCTAGCCCACACGTCACGAACTGCACGAGTGCGAGCATGAGCGTGTCATGACGTAGCGCGAAGCGCCCGACCAGCATCATCTGGATGGAGATGACGAGTGCGCCGGCCAGTTGATACCAGTCGCCGTACAGCATCGAAAACTGCGCGTTCACGCTCAGAAAATACATGCCTACCGCCGCGAGCGCCGCACCGAGCCACGTCCCGATTCCCGTGCGATGTTTGAACAGCACGCCCAGCAGCGGCACGATTACCACGTACAACGAACTGATGAAGCCCGCATTGGCGACCTTCGTGTATTGCAGGCCGATCTGTTGCAACGAAATCGAGGCGGCCAACACCACGCCGAGCAGCACGCCGGCACCTAAGAGCTCGCGAGCGCCACCGGGTTCGCGCTTCGACAGTTCGGCCAGCGCGGAGCGCCGGACACAAACAATCAGCGTCAGCACGACGAGTGCGCCGAGCAGGAAGCGCAGTCCCGTGAAGAGAAACGGTCCGATCGCGTCGAGACTCAGGCGTTGCGCGACGAACGCTGAGCCCCAGATCATTGCGGCGATCAGCATCAGCATATTGGCATGCAGGTGTTGGCGGGTTTCGGCTTTCAAAGGTGGTCTTTCAGGTTCGATGGGATGACAACGCGTTCGCGGCTGACTGGCGGCGTCGACTCGATGAGCGCGTCGCCGTTCGGCCGCAGACATGATACGTGTGCGCCGCGAGGGCTGATGTCCGGACATCCCTCACTATCGGCATCTTCGATCAGACGCACTGGACCTTGAATGATCCGATCGACGCATCTCGTTCGCAGCGCGCCCGACTCGGGCGATAATCGCGCGACGGCCAACAGTTCAGTGCACGACTGACCCAGCGAGCCGTCTGATTTTCAGGCAAACGCAATGGACGAGAAAGACTGGATCGCCGGCGCGGCCAAAGCGCTGGCGATCATCGAAGCATTCGACGAAGAGCACGCCCGCATGACACCGACCATGGTGGCTGGGCGCGCGGGCCTGTCGCGCACGGCGGCGCGTCGCTATCTGCTGACGTTGCGCGAACTCGGCTACGTGGACACCGACGGCAAGCTATTCTGGCTCGCGCCGCGTGTCTTGCGGCTCGGCCAGTCGTATCTGGATTCAGCGCGCTTGCCGCGCACCGTGCAGCCGTTTCTCCAACGCATTACCGCAACGGTGCAGGAAACCGCGCTGGTGGCGATCCTCGATGAACACGACGTGGTGTACGTGGCGCGCAATGGCGTGAACCGGGCGATGGCGGTCGGCTTCGTGCTCGGCTCGCGCGCGCCCGCGCCATTGTCGTCGGCGGGGCTGGTTTTGCTGGCGTTTCAGGCGCCGGAGAGCATCGAGCAGTGGCTTGCGTCTTACCCGATCAAGGTATTCACGCCTCACACCTACTCGACGATCGAACAGTTGCGTGATGTGCTCGGCGAAATTCGCCGCAATGGCTACGTGGTCACCGATCAGCAACTGGAGTTGGGCGTGCGCGGCGTCGCGGTGCCGTTGCGTGACCGGCATGGTTCGGTCGTGGCGGCGATCAGCGTCAGCATGCCGATCGGACAGGAGTCGGCGAACGCCGCGTTGCATCGCGTGTTGCCGACCCTTCTGGAGAACGCCAGCCTGTTGCGCAACCTGGTTTGATGCGGTCTAGGTGAATCCCCTGGTAAGCGGCGCTTGATGAGTGAAAGCGTGTCGAAAGCAAGCTGTCTCCCGGAAAATACATATCGAGTTTTGGGCATGACAAACCGCCTACACTGCGTAATACTCTCCCGCGGGGAGCGGGAAGGCGCCTCAAGCCCTGTCTGCTTCACCGTGCAGCTTATTCATTCACATTGACTCAGTCGTCCAGGTTTGGGGAACAACACATGAAAAAAGTTATCGTCTCGCTCGCAGCCGCTTCGATCGCGCTGGTTTCCGTTCAAGCTTTCGCACAAGCGTCGGACGCAGCAGCACCGGCTGCTGCAGCAAGCGCGCCGAAGAAGCATCACGTCAAGAAGCTGAAGACGCACGGCAAGCGCGCTCCGGTTTCGGCAGCCGCTTCGGCAGCTGGCACGAACGACAAGGGCACGCAAAACTAAGCTGCGGCCCGATTTTTCGGGCCAGCCTCGCCGGTTGACCGTTGCGTGCCGCTTGTCGGCAGGTGCAATGTGATCCGGATGAAGGCGTCGCAAGCAAAAAGGCCAGAGCTCGTGCTCTGGCCTTTTGCATTCCGGGCGCGGTTGTCGCAGCGATTAGCCTGCCAGGCCACGCTTGATGACTTCGTTCAGCAGTCCGCTCATTCCTTCGGGATGGGTCGCGGCCCGCTCTTTCAGCTCGGTCACCAAATCGCCGTTCAGCTTGCACGCGAATGCGACCAGGCCCTGCGCCTGATCGAGCTTGCGCTGTTCGCGGCGATCGAGCTTCGGCTCGGCGGCCGCGGCTTTGCCGAAACGCTCGGCCGTCGACAGCTTCATTGCATTGTTCAGCTTGAGTGCCTTGTTCTTTTCAAGGTCGGTCTTTTTCATCGCCATACGGAAGGCCTCTGCCAGATAAGTAATCCCGCATTGTACGCACCGCGCCGGACGTCGGGCGAGCGCGCGGCGCAAGGGCGCTTCACCTGCATCTATCGCCGCGCAAAGTGGGATCCAGAGTAAGCACCTCAATTGGAGCTCAGGCAGACCGGCCAGGCGCGGCCGCCACGCTGTCCATCAGCGCGCGCATTCTCTGCCAATGGGTGCCCTCCCAAAACACGCGACGGCACACGTCGCAGGTAACGAACTGTGCATGCCTTTCCAGCACGCCGTCTGGAGCGCGCGTGCCGACTTCCTCCTTGGGGATGCGCCGTAGCGGCACATTGCACATCAGACACAAGCGAAATGGTTGCGCGCTGCCGGCCAGATCGAGCCGTTCAAACACTTCGCGCAATTGTTCGCGTGGTCTGAGCGTGCGGACATAGCAGCCATGCGTGATGCTGCGGCGTTTCAATAACTCGCGGTCACGTGTCAGGACGATGCGCTGTTGCGCGGCGGCCAGCGCTTCGATGTCGGCGTCGGGAAAGTGGTTGTCGTACAGCGTATCGAAGCCGGCAAGCCGCAGGAGCGGCGCGAGGCCGCCGAGATGCGCGTCGGCGATGAAGCGCACCACGCGCAGCGGCCGTTCGCGCACGCGCAGAAGCGGCTGGATGTCGAGCGCTTCAAACTTCGGATACACGGCTATGCGATCGCCGTCCGAGAGCGGATGATTGAAACCGACCGACTCGCCGTTGACCAGAATCAGCTCGACCTCGGTGTGCGGCACGCCGAGCACCTCGATCATGTGCTTGGCGGTGGCGCCCGGCGCGCAGGCATAACTGAACGCGCGCCGGCGTAGCGGGCGCGCGAGAAAATCGTTCAGCTCCTCGTAGAAGCGGAATGTCGCGGTCACCATCACCGCAGTATCGCACCGTGTTTCATTGCGTGCTGTCCTGCACGTGTCGCATGGGTGTGCTTTACTTCCAGTTCTTTAGAAGACGGAGCGACAGATGGACATCGGTTTTATCGGTCTCGGCGAGATGGGCGCCGCGATGGTTGCAAACATTTTGAAAGCCGGGCATCAGGTGCGCGTGTGGAATCGCTCGCCGGAACGTGCGCAGCCGCTCGTCGATGCAGGCGCGCGGATCGTCGCGACGCCGGCCGAAGCGTTTGCGGGCGACGCCGTGTTCTCGATGCTCGCCGACGATAGCGCGTTGCGCGAGGTCATCACCGCCGCCCTGCTGGAACATGCTCCGCGTGGACTGATTCACGTGAACATGGCGACGATCTCAGTCGCGCTGGCCGAGGAACTGGCGACGGCGCACGCATCGCGCGGCGTTCACTACGTGGCCGCGCCGGTGTTGGGCCGGCCCGATGTCGCGGCGGCGGGCAAGCTGACCATCGTGGCGGGCGGACCGGCGGAGTCGATCGACCGTGTTCAGCCGATTTTCGACGTCATCGGCCAGAAGACCTGGCGCATCGGTTCGCTGCCGCAGCAGGCGAATGTCATGAAGCTCGCGGCTAACTTCATGCTGGGCGCGGCGGTCGAGACGCTCGGCGAAGCGGCCACTCTGGTGACCGGGCATGGTCTCGCGATGCAGGATTTCCTCGACGTGATTACGAGTGGCCTGTTTCCGGGCCCGGTCTATTCGGGCTACGGCAAGCTGATCGCGGAGCAGCGCTACGAGCCGGCGCTGTTCAAGGCGCGTCTTGGCCTGAAGGACATGCGTCTGGCGCTGGCCGCGGCGGAGGCCGTGACGACGCCGCTGCCGATCGCCAGCGTAGTGCGCGACAGTCTGATCGAAGCCGTGGCCCACGGCGACGGCGAGAAGGATTTCGCCGTGCTGGGCCAAGTCGCCGCACGGCGAGCAGGGCGCTAAGAGGCACTGACATTCGGCGATGACGGACCCGGGCGGGCATAATAGCCGCCCGATCCTATTTCGCCTTGATTCCCATGAGCCTGCACACCTGGTGGTTGTTCGTCGCCACTGTCTTTGTCGTTTCCGCGATTCCCGGTCCGAACATGCTGCTCGTGATGACGCACGGCGCCCAACACGGCTTACGCCGCTCCAGCGCCACCATGGCGGGCTGCCTGTCGGCGCTGGTGTTGATGCTGGCGGTATCGGCGGCGGGGCTTGGCGTGTTTCTCGAAGCGTGGCCGGCCATGTTCAACGCGCTGCGGATGATCGGCGCGGCCTACCTCGTGTACCTCGGCATCAAGGCATGGCGCGCGCCGGCCGACGAAGCCGCGGCCGGCGACGCCGACGAACTGGCCGCCAAACCCGCGCGTTCGCGCCTCGCGCTGTTCCGCAACGGGTTTCTCGTCGCGGGCAGCAATCCGAAGGCGATTCTGTTTGCCGCGGCGCTGTTGCCGCAATTCATCGACGCCGCTCAGCCCAAGCTGCCGCAATTTGGTGTGCTCGTCGCGACTTTTGCCGTGATCGAGGTGAGCTGGTATCTGGTGTACGCGGGGTTTGGCACGCGCATTGGCGCGAGATTGAAGAGCCGCAGCGTCGCCAGGATGTTCAATCGGCTGACTGGCGGCGTATTCGTCGGATTCGGCGCGATGATGGCGCTGGTTCGCCATTGAGCGGAAGGGGCAGCGCCTTCGACAATGGGGGATACACAAGGCACCTGGTAGCCCGTTGGATTTTTGCAACGTTGAGGGTCTACCCTAATTTGCATGTTGCGCCGCACCAAAGCATTTGCTATAGTCTGTCTTGTCTCCTCCATGTCTCCTCTGATATGGATTCAGCCCGCCCAATTAGGCGGGCTTTTTTTTGCCCTGAATTTTTTGCCCTGAGTTCGCAGCATCCCCAAAAACATAAGCCGGCTGGCCCTTGCGCAGAGCCGCCGGCTTTGTCGCGTCGGCGCCGAACTCAGAATTTGTATGAGACGGCGAGGAAAGAAATGATCGGATCGGCGCTCAGGTCCGCCTTCGAGACCCCCAGCTCTGTGCCATCCGCCGCCTTGATGATGACCGACGAGGTTGTCTTCAGCGGGATGTAGGTGACCGACGCCACGAGCCCCCAGTGATCCGTGATGTTGTACGCGAGCCCCGCGTTGAACACCGGCGCCCACGACGACGACGCCTTCGCCGATACCTGCGTCTGCCCCGGCTTGCCCGCACCGGCCGCCAGTACCGCGCCGAGGTTGTTCTGCGTCGACTGGACGAAGTTCTGGCTCAACTGAATGTCCGAGAACCAGTTGTACGACACACCCACGCCGACAAACGGGCGGAACTTCGCCGTCGGCTCGTTGAAGTAGTACTGGAACAGCAGCGCCGGGCTCCACTGGCGCACGCTCTTCACGATCGGATTGGCCTGCGGATCGCCCAGATCCTGCTGGCCGAGCGCGCCTGCCGGTCCAGGCGGTTTGATGACGCCGTGCCCATAGATCTTGAACACCGGCGGCACGCCGGCCACGGTCGTCACGGCAATGTGATCGGTGAGGTAATGGCTGAACACCAGGCCGACGGTATCGGCGTTACCGGTCGACAAACTCGTACCGGCCGAAGTGAACGAGCTTGGCAGGCGCAGCGGCGTGTTGATCGGCGTCGGCGCGACGGTGGTGGTGAGCGGCGTGCTCGAATCCTGCGGCATCACGTGAAACCAGCCGAGTACCGCGACGTTGTCGCCGGCATGTTGGGCGTGCGCGCCGGCGGACAAGCAGGCAGCCAGTAACGCGAAACAGATTCTTTTCATGTTGTTCCTCCTGAGGCGCGCGTGAAGCTGATCGCGCGCGGCAAGCGACGGCAGGTCCGCGACCGCGCCGGTGCGCTGCTTATTCGGTGGGCGCCGGCTGCCGCGCTGTGACGCCGCTGTGACGCCATACGGCAGCCGGGACGCGAACGCCACGTTGCAAAGTGGCGGCGCGTGCGGCGCCCATTACTGGACGAAGGCGCCGATCGTGAAATACGGCGAAGCCGCGTTGGTCAGATCGAGGTAGCCGAACACCCCGCCCGTGAAGATCATCTTTCCGGTAGGCGTGGTGCCGGTCGAGGCGCCCACTCGCGTCGTCGTCACTACGCCCGGCACGGCTTGCGTGAAGTCCAGATTCAGCGCCGTCGCGAGCGATGCCTGCGATGCGTTGAACGGATCGAGCAGCGTAGCCTCGGTGCCTTCGAGCGCGGTGGTGCGATAGTCGAACTGGCTATCCACGCCGATGTACTCGCCGTTTTGCGAGTTCACCGTGATCGCGCTTCGCGGCGCCAGAATCGAGATGCCCGACTCGTCGTCGGCGTAAGGCCCGAGCGCGCCGTTTTGCGGCACCGTCACCGACGAGTTCGCCGCGCCCGTTCGCACCAGAATCGGCACCAACTGGTTACGCAGCTTGCCGACGATCATGTAGCCGCGCGCTTCCGGGGTCGTCGCGAGGGTGGGCTTCGCCTGGCCAAGGAAGTTGTTGGTCTGGAACGCACCGCTGCCGTCCGCCGACTGCGCGAAGTTGCCGCCGGGTTGCTGACACTTGCCGGCGTTGATGCCGGAATTGTCACACTCGGTCCACGTGCCGTCCGCGTTGATCGTGATCTTCGAATCGACCGCGACCGGCGCGAAGTTTTGCGACGGTACCTGGTGATAGCCGAGCTGGTTGTACGTACCGGCCACGTTCGCGAGATTCGTTTCAATCGACGAGAAGCCGATGAACGGGTAGTACGGGAACTTGGTATCCGGCACGGCGCCTACGCCGAGAATCCCGCCGAACGAAATTTCCGCGCCCGGGATCGTGCCGCCCGCCACGCCTTCGCCGACGAAAATCCGCGCCGGACGATTCGGGTCGAGACTCGCGCCGTTCAGGCGGAATGCGCACTGGTTGAGCTTGTTGGTCGGCAGCAGGGTTTCCTGGGTGAGCGTGCCGCTGGCTGACTGCCCTGCGCGCGTTGGGACGACAGTGCCGGTGGTTGCCGGAATCGGCGACTCGATGTAACTGATCTGCCAGGTCATCTTGGTCGTGTCGAGTTGCAGCTTGACCAGCTCGCCGTCGCCGCCGCCGCCCGTGAATACCGTGCCGTAGTCCAGCGACGCAGGGCACAGCCGGACTTCCGTCACGGGCCCGTCACCGCCGCCGCCGCCACCACACGCCCCCAGCAACGGTGCAGCAAGAGCGAGCACCGAAAGGATTCTCCATTTCATACCGCCTCCAGAATTTTCTCGTTGTGTGTGGCCGGCTCCCAGTCCAGCCACCTGATTTATTTATGTCTCGTACTGCGAACTGCCGGTCCGTTGCGACTTACTTGCTGATTTGCGCGCCGATACCGAAGTAAGGTGCGCTCGAAGCCGTGCTGTTGAGTTGCGATGTCGGCGCTACGCCGCCATTGACGGTCCCTTGAATCTCGATCGCATAGAGGCCGCCCGAAGCGATTGCGAGCCCTTTTTGACCGTTGGCCTGCTGGACACCGACCAGTCCGGGACTCGGCAGGCCGTAGCCCAGACCGAAGCCGTCTTCCGCCGCCGAAGTCGACGGGTTGATGAAGGTGCCGACGCCGCCCTGGATCAATGCGGCGGTGTACTTGAAGTTGGAGTCGGCACCTACGTAGCCGCCGTCGAAGCCGCCGGACGCAAGCGGTGTAGCCGCGGCCAGCATCGCGATGCCGGATTCGTCGTCGACCTTGGCGTCGGAGTGCAGCAATACCGCGGTGCCCAGGTTGACGGAGCCCGTGCGAATGACGAGCGGCACCGTCGCGCCGTTGATCTGGCCGAGGATCATGTGCGCCTGAGCCGACACGCCGCTCGGCTGGTTCAGTGGCGGCAGCTTGAGCTGAGTGCCGATCTGCGGCGCATTCTGGCTGTCGAAGTAGCCGCTGGCATTGGCGGTCCATGCCGTGCCCGTCGTCAGGCAGCCGCTCGAGCTCGGCGTAAATGCCGCGTTGGCCGGATTCGAGCCCGTGCAGTTGCCGGCCGCGTCGAAGGTTTCGACCGTGTTGGTGGCGGTCGCCGCATACGAGCCGGACGGCACGAGGTGATACAGGAGACCGTTGTAGGTGCCGGCCAGCTTGGTGATATCGGCGGTCGTGCTGGCAAATCCGAGGAACGGGTAGAAGTCGAAGTGCCGGTTCGGTACCGCGCCGACGTGATCGATGATGCCGGGAATGATGGTCAGGCCGTCGTACTCGACGGTCGCGCCCGGAATGCCGCCGCCGGCCACGCCCTGGCCGACCAGAATCATCGGCGGGTTCGGGTTGTTGACGAAGTCGGGCGTCGTGTAGGTCGTGCCGTTCGCGGGCGCGGTGCCGGTGCCTTTGCCGAGAATGAAAGCGCAGCGGGTTTGCTCCGCGGTCGGCAGCATGCCGGTCGGAGGATGGATCACCGCACCGGTAATCTGTGTGCCTTCGCGCGTGATGGTGACGTCGGCGCTGGTCAGCGGGATCGGCGACTTGAGCCACTTCAGCGAGTAGGTCATCGCTGTCGCGTCGATATTGAGTTGCACGACTTCGCCGCTACCCGCTCCGCCGAGGAACGTGCTCTTGACGATGTCGGCCGTGGCGGGACACAACGCAGTCGCACCGGCGCTTGAGGTCGGCGGACCTTGCACGCCGCAGCTCGCGCCTGAGCATTGCGCGGGGTTGACCGGGCCTGGATTGTCGGCCTTGCCGCCACCGCAGGCGATCAGGAATGGGGCCGTGGCAATGGCCATCGCCAGGCCGCGAGTAATGGCGTGCGACATGCTGCTGTCTCCCTTCATGTAATTGTGCGAGCTAATTTCGCTGTGCGGATAATGGCTGTCAATTGAATGAGCCGTCTAAAAAGACTGATTCAAACAGCGTTCCTTTTCCCGGACGCGCACCGCGTGGACACCGGCGGCCCTTTTAAACAAAAAATGATTTTTCGGCCTGGAGATGACATCGTTGCTTCGCCGCACTGCCTTGCCAGGCAAGCGTTACAGCAAAATGGCTCTATGATATTCGAACGACCGTTCGCGAAAAAATCCGGAGTTTCCCTATGCGGAAAACTATGCTGTGGGCGTGGTTCTCAGGAATGAATTACCGGCAGTTTCTCAGGTAGTCGGATTTTTATTTTTTAAGTAATGCGGGCTACTACCGATTAACTGCGGGAAATGGAATTGAAATTGGCGGGATTTAAAACAGAAAGGCCGGTCCTGGTGGACCGGCCTTTTTTGTGACTCGACGGCGCATTGCCGCCGGTAGCGCAGGGTTGATCAGCGTTTCAAGCCGCTGTCTTCGCTGGCGCCGATCGCGAGGTTCATGCACTGGATCGCCGCGCCCGACGCGCCCTTGCCCAGGTTGTCCAGACGCGCGACGGTCACGAAGCGTTCTTCGTTGCCGAACACGAACAGGTCGACGCGGTTGGTGTCGTTGTTCGCCTGCACGTCGAAGAAGCCGCTGTCGAGGTTTGCTTCCGCGTCGAACGGCGCAACGTGCACGAAGGCCTCGCCCGCGTAGTACTCGGCAAACAGCGCCTGCACGTCTTGCGGTGTGGCCTTCTTCGCCAGCTGGTTTGGCGAGAAGAAGGTGGTGACCGCGAGACCCTTGTAGAAGTCGCCGACGATCGGCGTAAAGACCGGCGCCGATTTCAGGCCCGTATGCGCGGCCATTTCCGGCAGATGCTTGTGAGTCAGACCAAGCGCGTACGGACGCGGGCTCTTGAGCTTGTCGTTGCCGCCGGCTTCGTAGTCGGCAATCATTTTCTTGCCGCCGCCGCTGTAGCCTGTGATCGAGTAAGCGTGCGCGGCGAACTCGGGCGCTACCACGCCTGCTTCGACCAGCGGACGCATGGCGAGCACGAACGCCGACGCATGGCATCCCGGCACGGCAATGCGTTTCGCCGTGCGCAGACGCTCGCGCTGCGAGCGCGCCAGCTCGGGCAGGCCGTAAGCCCAGTCGGCGGAAGTACGGAACGCGGTGCTGGCATCGATCAGCACGGTGCGATCGTTCTCGACCAGCGAAGCGGATTCGCGCGATGCGACGTCGGGCAGGCACAGGAACGTGACGTCCGACGCGTTGATGAGACGACGGCGCTCGTCGAGGTCTTTGCGCTTTGCTTCTTCGATACGCAGGATCTCAACGTCGGCGCGTTGCGACAGGTATTCGAAAATCTTCAGGCCGGTCGTACCTTCCTGTCCGTCGACAAAAACTTTCGTGCTCATCTCGATCTCACTGGCTTGCTGGAAACAGGGCGCGACACCGCGCCGGAACGTTATTTTAAGACCTGATGGCGGCCGACGTGCAAAAGGGGTGAAAAAACGACGATGCACGCCGAACGTGACATCGGCGTGACCCGTTTTGCGGCAGATGCCAGCCGATGCCGGCCGGATCGCGGCAATCCGTGCGTCAGCGGGCGGCGGCGATCCAGCGTGCCGTGACGCCGGCCACCCGTGCGCCGAACATCCGCGCGGTTTCCAGGTCGCCGGCGGGCGGTGCTTCTTCCGGCGATGCGTCGGCCGGTGACTGCGTGAGCAGGCCGGTCGAGCCGCCCACATAGTTCAGGTCGTTGCGGGTCGCCGCCTTGGTGTTGGACGGCATCATGCCGGTGCCCGCCCAGATCATGCCGTGCTGCATGGCCAACGTGACGAAGTACTGGATCGTCGAGAACTTGTCGCCGTTCATGGTCGCGGAGTTGGTGAAGCCGGCCGCGATCTTGTCCTTCCACGTCTGTCCGAACCATGGTTTCGAGCTCGCGTCGGCGAACTTCTTGAAGTCGGCGGAAGGGCCGCCCATGTAGGTCGGCGCGCCGAAGATGATGGCGTCGGCCGCGGCGAGTTCGGCCCAGGCCGCCTCGTCGATCTCGCCGACCGGCAGCAATTTCCCGTCCGCGCCGGCTTCGAGAGCGCCCGCCAGCACGGCCTCGGCGACTTTCTTCGTGTGGCCGTAGCCGCTGTGATAAACGATGACGATCTTCGACATGTAACACTCTCCAGCAAAATGAACGAGGATGGGTGAGGCACGGCAATGGTGCGCAGTGGTGTCGGCGCTGCCCCGGCAAGCATGACGCGTACCGTCGTGCTGCACATTAGCGTGCGCGAATGACAGAATTTCGGCGCGGGCGGCAATACGACGCAAGCCGTGCGCCAAGCGAGGCTCCGGCCGGCGCTCGTGCGCCTGGCTTGCGCGCGCTGCAAGGCGCGAGTCTAGCGACCGTAATTGACCACGAGCCGAGCACTGCCAAGTGTGGCGGTGCTGATCTCGTGGTCGAACATCAGCGCGGGGCGGCCTTGCGCGAGGCGCAGGTCGGCGCTGCTGAGCGCATAAACGGTGATGATGTAGCGATGCGGTTTGCCGGGCGGCGGACACGGACCGCCGTAGCCGTCGGTATCGAAATCGTTGCGCGCTTCGACCGCGCCCAGTTTGCTGAGGAACCCGGAAGAACTCGCATTCTCCGGCAAGCTGCCGACCGTAGCCGGAATCCCCGCAACTGACCAATGCCACCATCCGCGGCCTGGCGCATCCTGATCGAACATGGTGACCGCGAAGCTGCGCGTGCCGGGTGGAGCGTCGTGCCAGGAAAGTTGTGGCGAGCGGTTGCCGCCTTTGCAGTCGTCCTGATTGAAAACCTGAGCGGCTTCTACAGTGCCGCCCGCCCGGAAGCTGGCGCTAGTCAACGCAAACGCCCCCTCGGCGAAGGCGTATGGCACGTGCGCCACCCATAGCGCGAGCCCGAGCATAGCGCAGGGAAAAAGCGGCGAACGGCGCAACGGTGAAGCATTCGAAACGACCAGGCAACGCGAGTGCATGTGCCGGTTCTCCAGTGAGGGCGCGAGGCGGTAGCGCTCGCGAAAGTTATTGTCCCTATTTTGTGCCCCAAGGTCGGTCCAAGTCTAACATTAGCTCTGCTACGCACCATTGTTGCGCAGTCCGGTGGAATATACGGGCGAGAATCGGCTATAGTCGGAGGAATTGTCCGCGCGAACGCAGGCCGCGTCCTCATCCGTTTACGAAATAGAAAACAAAGGCATGTCAGAAGTTCTGGAGAGTGTTTTATCTGTCGAGGGGAGGGCAATGCAAGATCCTGTCAGGGTCGTGGTCGCTGACGACCACCCGGTTATTCTGTTCGGGGCCGAGCAGGCTTTGCTCAAGTTTCCTGGTCTGCAAGTGGTCGCGCGTGCGCGGCAGTCAACCGAATTGATCAAGGTGCTGCAAACCATGGCTTGCGACGTGCTCGTCACGGATCTGGCCATGCCGGGTGGCCAGTATGGCGACGGCTTGCCGCTGATTGGCTATCTGCGCCGCAATTTCCCCAACCTTCCCATCGTCGTCCTGACGATGCTGGAGAATGCCGCGTTGCTGAAGCGGCTGAGCGAACTCGGCGTCACCTCGGTCGTCAACAAGTCGGACGATCTGAGCCACATTGGGCTCGCGGTGCAGCATGTGAGCCGGAACCTCGAGTACATGAGCCCGTCGGTCAAGGCTTCGTTAGATGCGCTGCGCATGAATGCCGGCGGCAAGAACGACGAAGTCATGCTGTCCAAACGTGAGCTGGAGGTGGTGCGTCTGTTCGTGTCCGGCATGACGATCAAGGAAATCTCCGAGCAACTCAACCGCAGCATCAAGACGATCAGTACACAGAAGAACACCGCCATGCGCAAACTCGGCATTGAGCGGGATTCCGAATTGTTCCAGTACGCGCAGAGCAATGGCTTGCTGAATCTGTCGTCGCATTCGGCGGAAGAGCCTGGTGGAGCGTCTTAAGTTCGTTTGCTTTTGCTGAGGCAAAAATAGAAAAAGGGCGCCTGTCGATAAGACAGGCGCCCTTTTTTATTCAATCCGCGTCAGGTGGCGAGGCTTATTGCGGCGTCGAGGTCGCGCCACCGTGTGCAGCAGACCATTCAGCCGGTGCGTGCAGGAATTTCTCCACTTCGTCGAGCGTCTTGGTGTCGAAGTACTTGTTTTCCTTCGCGACGCGCAACACGTCCCACCACGTGGCGAGCGCGTGCAGATCGACGTCGATGTCTTTCAGCACCGACACGCTTTCCTTGAAGATGTTGTAGTGGAACAGCACGAAGCAGTGGTTCACCGTCGCGCCGGCGGTGCGCAGCGCGTTGATGAAGTTGATCTTGCTGCGGCTGTCCGTGGTCAGGTCTTCGACCAGCAGCACGCGTTGACCTTCGGTCAGCAGGCCTTCGATCTGCGCGTTACGGCCGAAACCCTTCGGCTTCTTGCGCACGTATTGCATCGGCACCATCAGGCGATCGGAGAGCCATGCCGCGAACGGGATGCCAGCGGTTTCGCCACCAGCGACGGCGTCGATCTGCTCATAGCCGACGTCGCGCAGAATCGTGGTCTCGGCCATTTCCATCAGGCCGCGGCGCACGCGCGGGTACGAGATCAGCTTGCGGCAGTCGATATAAACCGGGCTCGCCCAGCCGGACGTGAAAATGTACGGTTTCTCCGCGTTGAAGTGCACTGCCTGTACTTCCAGCAGCATCTTGGCGGTCGTGTCGGAGATCGTCTGGCGATCGAAGCCTGTCATGGGCGGATCCTTGGGTGTGAGCGGGGAGAAGCGGGCGCGGAGCCCGGTGGCGCAGCAAGCGAGGTATGCCGCACCATGTTGGGCGGCGCCTTGATAGGCAAATACGCAGCCGGTCAGCGGAGTGCGGGCCGGATTTTGCTACGCGCGCAGGCCGATATTTTACCCGAAATGAGTCCTCCCGAGGAGGCCGTCTCGCCTGCCTGCTGCGGATGACGGCGATAACGGCCGCGCTGCGCCGGCGTGGCGTGCGCTGAAGGGACGCGCCGGCAGGCCCGATCCGCTCGCGCTTTTTGGTTCGCTTGTGAGCCGCCTGGGGCGCCTTTACACTCACGCGAATTTATCGGGTGCTTGCCGCCGTCACCGCCGCCGTTGCCCATCTGACCTACGGAATGCTTTCAATGAATGTCGCTCCTTCCGCCACCGAGACCCGCGCATCCGCGAGGGAAGGCTACGCCGGCCGTGCGCTGATCGCCTCGGTACTCGGTTACGCGATGGACGGCTTCGATCTGCTGATCCTCGGCTTTATGCTGCCGGTGATCGCCGCCGATCTGCATCTGAACACCGCGCAAGGCGGCTCGCTCGTCACGTGGACGCTGATCGGCGCGGTGGCGGGTGGTGTGATCTTCGGCGTGTTGAGCGACTATTTCGGCCGCGTGCGCATGCTGACATGGACCATCCTGATCTTCGCCGTCTTCACCGGCTTGTGCGCGTTGGCGCAGGGCTACACCGACCTGCTGATCTATCGGACTATCGCCGGGATCGGGCTCGGCGGCGAGTTCGGCATCGGCATGACGCTGGTGGCCGAAGCCTGGCCGGCGTCGCAGCGGGCACGCGTGTCGTCCTATGTCGGGCTGGGATGGCAACTCGGTGTGCTGGCGGCAGCGTTGCTGACGCCGCTGCTGTTGCCGCTGATCGGCTGGCGCGGCATGTTCGCGCTCGGGCTGCTGCCGGCCGTGGTGTCGTTCTTTGTGCGGCGCCGCGTCGAAGAGCCGGCGCTTTTCACGGAGCGCGCGGCGCGCGGCAGGCGCAAGCTGCCGCTGAAACTGCTGGTGACCGATGGCCGCACTACGCGCGCCAGCCTCGGCGTGGCGATTCTCTGTTCGGTGCAGAACTTCGGCTATTACGGTCTGATGATCTGGCTGCCGAGCTATCTTTCGAAAACCTTCGGCTACTCGCTGACCAAATCCGGGCTGTGGACCGCCGTGACGGTTCTGGGCATGGCGTGTGGCATCTGGCTGTTCGGCATCGCCGCCGACCGCTTTGGCCGCAAGCCGACCTTTCTGTTCTACCAGGCGGGTGCGGTGGTAATGGTCTTCGTCTACGCGCACCTGAGCACGCCGGTGGCGCTTCTGATCGGCGGCGCGGCGATGGGCGTGTTCGTCAACGGCATGATCGGCGGTTACGGTGCGTTGATCTCCGAACTCTACCCGACCGATGCGCGAGCCACTGCCCAGAATGTGCTGTTCAATCTCGGCCGTGCGGTAGGCGGTTTCGGGCCGGTGGCCGTGGGCGCTTTGGCCGCGCGCTACTCGTTTGCTGCGGCGCTCGCTCTGCTCGCGTCGATCTATTTGCTCGACATCTTCGCGACGCTTTTCCTGATTCCCGAGCGACGCGGCGCCGAGCTCGAATGAGCGCGAACAGCTCGCGTATGACCTGCGAATGACAAGCGGCCAGAAGGCCGCCGAATGCGGCGCTGCAGCATGGCAGGCCGTTGTTTCGCGGATGGCGAGCAGCGTTAACCACTCAGTCCATCGACGCTTTCGGGGTGTACACTAACCGACCCGCTAAGCACTCCGCACCGTCCCGTCCTCCGGTGAGGTTCGACGCCGCGCCCAACCGGCGCATGCGAAAGCCGCGTCGGTCGATTATCGATTCGATAGATGTAAGCGACGCCAACTGTGCGGTGTGCCGGGCCCGATTATTTACGTCTCGCAGGTCAAAAAATGGACGAACAACTCAAGCAAAGCGCTCTCGCATATCACCAGAACCCGAAACCCGGCAAGATTTCGGTCACGCCCACCAAGCCGCTGTCGAACCAGCTCGACCTGTCGCTCGCCTACTCGCCGGGCGTTGCCGCCGCCTGTATGGCGATCTTCGAGGAGCCGCTCGACGCGCAGAAGTACACCTCGCGCGGCAACCTGGTCGGCGTGATCACGAATGGCACGGCCGTGCTCGGCCTCGGCAACATCGGTCCGCTCGCAGCGAAGCCGGTCATGGAAGGCAAGGGTTGCCTTTTCAAGAAGTTCGCCGGCATCGACGTGTTCGACATCGAACTCTCGGAGTCGGATCCGGACAAGCTCGTTGAAGCGATCGCCATGCTCGAGCCCACGCTCGGCGGCATCAACCTCGAAGACATCAAGGCGCCCGAGTGCTTCTACATCGAGAAGAAGCTGCGTGAGCGCATGAAGATTCCGGTTTTCCACGACGATCAGCACGGCACGGCGATCATCGCGTCGGCGGCGATCCTGAACGGATTGAAAGTGGTCGGCAAGAAGCTCGACGAAGTGAAGCTGGTGTGTTCCGGCGCGGGCGCGGCAGCGATCGCGTGTCTGGATCTGCTGGTGAACCTGGGTCTGTCGAAGAAGAACGTTCTCGTGACCGACTCCAAGGGCGTGATCTACGAGGGTCGCGGCAACCTGGATCCGTCGAAGGAACGTTACGCGGCGAACACCGAAGCACGCACGCTCGCCGACGCGATTCGCGGCGCCGACGTGTTCCTCGGCTGCTCGAGCGCAGGCGTGCTGAAGCCGGAGATGGTCGCCGAGATGGGCACGCAGCCGCTGATTCTCGCGCTGGCGAATCCGGAGCCGGAAATCCGCCCGGAAGACGCGAAGAAGGTTCGTCCGGACTGCATCATCGCGACCGGCCGTTCGGACTACCCGAACCAGGTCAACAACGTGCTGTGCTTCCCGTTCATCTTCCGCGGCGCGCTGGATGTCGGCGCCACCACGATCACGGAAGAAATGAAGCTCGCCTGCGTGCGCGCGATCGCCGAACTGGCCGAAGAAACCGATCAGGGCGATGAAGTCGCGAAGGCGTACGAAGGCCACTCGCTGGAATTCGGTCCCGAATATCTGATTCCGAAGCCCTTCGACCCGCGCCTGATCATCAAGATCGCGCCGGCTGTCGCCCAGGCGGCAATGGATTCGGGCGTTGCGACCCGTCCGATCAAGGACATGGACGCGTATCGCGAAGAACTCGGCACGACCGTGTATCGCACGGGCATGGTAATGCGCCCGGTGTTCGCCGCGGCGAAGTCGGAACCGGCGCGCATCGTGTTCGCCGAAGGTGAAGACGAGCGCGTGCTGCGTGCCGCGCAGTTCGTGTTGCTGGAAAAGATCGCCAAGCCGATTCTGGTCGGCCGTCCGTCGGTGATCGAGATGCGTCTGAAGAAGATGGGCTCGAAGTTGAAGTGCGGCGAAGACTTCGAAGTCGTCGATCCGGAAGACGATCCGCGCTATCAGCAATCGTGGCAGGCTTATCACGAACTCGGCGCGCGCGAAGGCGTGACACCGGACGTGGCGAAGGCCGCCATGCGCAAGTTCAACACGCTGATCGGCGCGATCCTCGTGCGTCTCGGCGAGGCCGACGGCATGATCTGCGGCATGATCGGCCAGTACCACACGCACCTGAAGTTCATCGAGCAAGTGCTGGGCAAGGCGGAAAACGTTCAGAACTTCGCGGCGATGAACCTGCTGATGCTGCCGGGCCGGAATCTGTTCATCTGCGATACGTACGTGAACGAGACACCGACCGCCGAGCAACTCGCCGACATGACGCTGCTGGCAGCGGGTGAGATCGAGAAGTTCGGCATTACGCCGAAGGTCGCCTTGCTGTCGAACTCGAACTTCGGCAGCGCGCCGTCTTCGTCGTCGCAACGCATGGCGGCGGCTCGCAAGCTGATTGTTGAACGTGCGCCCACGCTCGAGATCGACGGTGAGATGCACGGCGACGCGGCGTTGTCGGAAGCGGTGCGCAAGGCCGCATTCCCGGGCACGACGCTGAGCGGCGAAGCCAACCTGCTGATCATGCCGAACGTGGAAGCGGCGAACATCACGTACAACCTGCTGAAGATGATTGGCGGTGAAGGCGTGACGGTCGGTCCGTTCCTGCTGGGCGCCGAGAAGCCGGTGCACATTCTGACGCCGGCGGCGACCGTGCGCCGGATCATCAACATGACGGCGGTGGCGTCGGCCAACGCGCGTAAGCCGGTGAACGCGAAGTAATGCGCATGCTTTGAGGATCGAGACGGCGCCTCGTCGAGGCGCTCGCGACGAACCTGCGAAAACGCCACGGAAGTTGATTCCGTGGCGTTTTTTTCGTGCGCGCGCATGTGCATACGTATGCACAACAGCGCTGTCGTCCCAAACATTCTTACTGTGTTTTTGCGCGTTTGGGAATGCTCCTATTCGATTGCCAGCGACTCGTTTGTAAAGTGACTTCTGAAGCACAGCGCATTACGACAACCGCGGAACAGTCGGCGGGTCAGTCCTCGCTGTCGTCGTGCGCCGCGCTTCGTCTTGTAAATGTTCGTTGTGTAGCAGGAAGTAGCAGTACCGCCCGGTCTCGCGCACATGCATGACGTGTCGAAGCTGGAAACAAAAAAGGCGACTGTCCGCGAGGACAGCCGCCTTTCTCATTTGAGCCCGACGAGTCGGCTCACGTGAACACGATCACGCCGCGTGTTGCGTTGTTCCGGTCGCCGGCGAGCGCCACCGCGCCAGCAACTCGTTCCATTTGACGCGCACGCCCTTCAGGTTGTTCTCCTTCACGTGGCCATAACCGCGGATGCCGTCCGGCAGATTCGCCAGCTCTATGGCCAGATCGCGCTTCTGCACAGTCAGGCCGCCGATCAGTTCCCGCACCAGCGCCTCGTACTCGGTGATCAACGCCCGCTCGGTGCGTCGCTCTTCTGTCTTGCCGAACACATCGAACGCCGTGCCGCGCAGGAACTTGAACCGGGCCAGCACATGCATCGCGCTGAAGACCCAGGGACCGTACTTCTTCTTCACCAGATGGCCCTTGGCATCCTTTTTCGAGAATGTCGGCGGCGCGAGGTGAATGTGGAGCTTCCAGTCGCCTTCGAAATTCGCCTTCAGCTTTTCGATGAACGCGGGATCGCTGTACAGACGGGCGACTTCGTACTCGTCCTTGTAGGCCATCAGCTTGTGCAGATTCTTCGCGACCGCCTCGGTGAGCGGCAACTGGCCGTCGCTCGAATCGAGCGCCGACTCCGCCGCGCGCACCTGCGACACCAACCCGCGATAACGGTCGGCATACGCGCTGTTCTGCCACGCCGTCAGGTACTCGGCGCGTTTGTCGATCAGCGTGTCGAGCGCCTTCGGCGTGTGCAGCGAGATGATCTTGCTGCTCATCGCTTCCGCTGCGGCGCCGCGCCCTTGCGATTGCGCGAGCTTGCGTACCCCGGCCAGATCGTGCGCTGCACGGCGGCCCCATTCGAACGCTGCCCGGTTCTTTTCGATCTGGACGTTGTTCAGCTCGATGGCGCGCATCAGCGACTGATAGGTGAGCGGCACCCAGCCGCGTTGCCACGCGTAGCCGAGCACGAACGGATTCGTGTAGATCGCGTCGCCGAGCAGAGCGACGGCGAAGTGATTCGCGTCGACCGTATCGACACCGTCGTCACCCGCGCCGGCCCGCACATCGGCTTCCGTGCTGCTGCCCGGGAAGCGCCAGTTCGGGTTCTTGATGAGCGCGGCGGTTGGCGTATGCGCGGTATTCAACACGACGCGTGTGCGGCCGGCCTGCATGCGCGACACGCACTCGTCGCTGGCGGTGACGATCGCATCGCAACCGATCACGAGACTGGCTTCACCCATGGCGATACGCGTCGCGTGAATGTCGGCCGGGTTCTTCGCGATCTGCACGTGGCTCATCACGGCGCCGCCTTTCTGCGCGAGGCCGGTGACGTCGAGCACCGTGACGCCCTTGTTCTCCAGGTGCGCGGCCATGCCGAGCAGCGCGCCGATCGTCACGACACCCGTGCCGCCGACACCCGTCACCAGCACGCCGTAAGGACGTTCCATGGAGGGCAGTTCCGGTTCCGGCACCGGCGGCATCGCGTCGCCGACAATACCGGAGGCAGCCTTGGGCTTGCGCAACTGACCGCCTTCAACCGAGACGAAGCTCGGGCAGAAGCCGTTCACGCACGAAAAGTCCTTGTTGCAGGTCGACTGATTGATCTGGCGCTTCGTACCGTACTCAGTATCGAGCGGCTCGACCGACAGGCAGTTGGACTTCACCGAGCAATCGCCGCAGCCTTCACACACGGCCTCGTTGATCACGACGCGGCGCGCCGGATCCGGATAAGTGCCGCGTTTCCTGCGGCGGCGCTTCTCTGTCGCGCAGGTCTGGTCGTAGATCAGGATCGTCGTGCCGGCCACTTCACGCAGTTGGCGCTGCACCTCGTCGAGTTTGTCGCGATGATGCACGTCGATACCCGGCGCAAGGCCGACGTTCGCCGAGTACTTCTCCGGCTCATCGGTGACGATCACGATTTTCGTCGCGCCTTCTGCGGCGAGCTGGTGGGTGATCTGCGGCACGGTCAGCACGCCGTCGACCGGCTGGCCGCCCGTCATGGCGACCGCGTCGTTATAGAGAATCTTGTAAGTGATGTTCACCTTCGACGCGATCGCCGCGCGAATGGCCAACAGTCCGGAGTGGAAGTAGGTGCCGTCGCCGAGATTGGCGAATACGTGCTTGTCGTTGCTGAACGGCGCCTGGCCGATCCACGCGACGCCTTCGCCGCCCATCTGGCTGAAGGTGCTGGTGTTGCGGTCCATCCAGACCGTCATGTAGTGGCAGCCGATGCCGGCCATCGCGCGCGAGCCTTCCGGCACGTTGGTCGACGTATTGTGCGGGCAACCCGAGCAGAACCACGGCTTGCGTTCGGCTTCGACGCGCGGGCGTGCCAGCGCCTTTTCCTTCGCTTCGATCACGGCGATGCGCGTGGCGATGCGAGCGCGCACGTCGGACGGCAGGTCGAATTTGTCGAGCCGGGTGGCGATGGCCTTCGCGATGATCGCCGGCGAGAGTTCGTAATGCGCCGGCAGCAGCCAGTTGCCCATCGGCACCGACCATTCGCCGCCCGCGCCGTCTTTTTCGTCGAACTTGCCGAACACGCGCGGGCGCTGTGCGTCGGGCCAGTTGTATAGCTCTTCCTTGATCGCGTATTCGAGAATCTGGCGCTTTTCTTCGACCACGAGAATCTCGTCGAGGCCGCGCGCGAAAGCCTGCGCGCCTTGCGCTTCGAGCGGCCAGACGCAGCCGACCTTATACAGGCGGATGCCGATGCGCGAACACGTTTCGTCGTCGAGACCGAGGTCGGTCAGCGCCTGACGCACGTCGAGATAGGCTTTGCCGCCGGTCATGATGCCAAAGCGCGCATGCGGCGAATCGATTTCAACGCGGTCGAGCTTGTTGGCGCGCACATAGGCGAGCGCCGCGTACCACTTGTAGTCGAGCAGACGCGCTTCCTGCACCAGCGGCGGATCCGGCCAGCGGATATTCAGGCCGCCCTCGGGCATCGCAAAGTCTTCCGGCAGGACGATCTTCGTGCGGTGCGGATCGATATCGACCGAAGCGGACGATTCGACCACATCGGTCACGCACTTCATCGCGACCCACAAACCGGAGTAGCGGCTCATCGCCCAGCCGTGAAGGCCGAAGTCGAGATATTCCTGCACGTTCGAGGGGAACAAAACCGGCAGGCCGCACGCCTTGAAAATGTGTTCGGACTGGTGTGCCAGCGTGGAGGATTTGGCCGCATGATCGTCGCCGGCGAGAACCAGAACGCCGCCGTGTTGCGCCGAGCCGGCCGAGTTGCCATGCTTGAAGACGTCGCCGGAACGGTCGACACCCGGGCCTTTGCCGTACCACATCGAGAACACGCCATCGTATTTGGCGCTTGGATACAGATTGACCTGCTGCGAACCCCAGACGGAGGTCGCCGCGAGGTCTTCATTGACGCCTGGCTGAAATACGACCTGATGCGCAGCGAGATGCTGTTTCGCCTTCCACAGGGATTGGTCGAGCCCGCCCAGCGGTGATCCGCGGTAACCGGAGATGAAGCCGGCAGTATTGAGCCCGGCGGCCCGGTCGCGTTCCTGCTGCAGCATCGGCAGACGCACCAGCGCCTGGATGCCGCTCATGTATGCGCGGCCGCGTTCGAGGGTGTATTTGTCGTCGAGCGTGACGGAAGACAACGCGGCTTCGAGCGAGGCTCGCTGACCTGCGTCTAGCGGGGCATTCATTATGTGTACTCCTCCAACCAGTTTGGGATCACCAAAACTTTTTTTGAGCCCCGGCATCTTGTGAATGCGGAGGGCCGGGGCCGCCATATTGACGTGTTTTAAGTGATGGTAGCACTGGTGAAAACCCGCCGCAGGTCCTTCGCAAATGCCGCGTCCCGGCGATCTTGACTGGATCTTGCAACGTTTTGCGAGCGATGCCGCCAGTGCTTGCGCAAATGCCTGTAACAAGCTGTAAAAACTACAAATTTGCGGAACCGTAGTCGAAATTGCTGTCTAACACCCCACCTGCGAGTAATGTCAGCGCAACGCTCCGCATTCTGCGGAGCTTCACGACAGCAGGGCAGTTAGAAAAGGAGTACGCATGAACACGAGAAACATTCAGACCTTCCTGATGGTTTCGGCCGCATTTTTCGCCATGAGCGCACCGATGCGCTCGAACTCGGGCAGCGCAGGAGCGCTGTCGAACGCAATCACGCGCACGGCGCAGGTCGCGCCCGCACGCATCGCCATGGGTAGCGTCACGCGATCCACCAAGGCCGACGGGCAAGACCAGAATTCGTGATACGCCGCTCATGCGGCGTGTCGGTTAAATAACCGGCCGCTGTTCCATCAAGCCACGCAGGGTCCGCTTGAGACAACGGCTTCAATGAAAAGGGCGAGGATCGTGAGATCCTCGCCCTTTTCATTTGCTATCAATCCGTTCCAGCGCAGCCAGTGGCGTCAGGCCTTGTCTTGCACTACGCCACGGCGAATCTGATCCAGTTCGATCGACTCGAATAGCGCCTTGAAGTTGCCTTCGCCAAAGCCCTGATTGCCCTTGCGCTGAATGATCTCGAAGAAAATCGGTCCGATCTGGTTTTCCGTGAAGATCTGCAACAGCAAATCGTCGGGCGCGCCGTCGATCAGAATCTTGCGTTTGCGCAGTTCGTCGAGTGGCTCGCCGTGATTCGGCACGCGGCGATCGACCAGTTCATAGTACGTGTCGATGGTATCGAGCAGCGAGATGTTTGCGGCGCGCAAGCCGTCCACCGTACGGTAGATGTCGTTGCTGCCCAAGGCAATGTGCTGAATGCCTTCGCCGTGATACGCGTCGAGATATTCCTGAATCTGCCCGGCGGTGTCCGAGCCTTCCTCATTGATCGGAATGCGGATCTTGCCGCACGGCGAGGTCATCGCCTTCGACTTCACGCCCGTCACTTTGCCTTCAATGTCGAAATAGCGCACTTCGCGGAAATTGAACAGGCGCTCGTAGAACTCCGCCCACTCCTGCATGCGGCCGCGATGCACGTTGTGCGTCAGGTGGTCGATGTAGGTCAGGCCATGGCCGACCGGGTTCGGGTTCGCACCGGGAATGGGCTCGAAGTCGACATCGTAAATGTCGATGTTGCCCACGCTGTTCGGTTCGGCGCCGTTCTTGCCGCGCCAGCGGTCGACGAAATAGATCAGCGAGTCGCCGATACCTTTGATCGCCGGGATATTCAGCTCCATCGGGCCGGTTTTATTGTCGAAGCCCCAAGCGCCTTTTTCCAGCGCCTGCTGGTACGCCTTGGCGGCGTCCTGAACCCGGAAAGCGATTGCGCAGATCGACGGGCCGTGCAGACGCGCGAAGCGTTGCGCGGACGAATCCGGCTCCCCGTTGACGATGAAGTTGATTTCCCCCTGGCGATACAGCGTCACGTCTTTATGGCGATGCCGCGCGATGGCGGTGAAGCCCATCTGTTCGAACAGTTTGCCCAGCGCCTTCGGATCCGGTGCGGTGTACTCAATGAACTCGAAACCGTCGGTGCCGAGCGGATTTTCCCAAGTTGCAACCTGCATTGTCTGTCTCCTGATATGCACCGGCGCGCGGCGCGAGCGGGGATGCGCGGTTAAACGCGACCGAATGGCGCAAGTGTAAAGGCCTGCCTGCGGAGAAAACTTGCGAACTTAATCGTGTCTCGATACGCTTGCGCTAGTTTCTAGCTCAATAACGTGAAAGGACGGCAGAAAATGGCCAGCATGGAGATAGACGCCATCGACAGGCGGATTCTGGCAATCCTTCAGGAGAACGGCCGGCTGTCAAATCAGGAGATCGCCGAGCGCGTGAATCTGTCGCCGAGTCCGTGTCTGCGGCGTATCCGGCGGCTGGAAGAGAACGGTGTGATCCGCGGCTATGTCGCGTTGCTCGATGCGCAGCGGCTCGGGCTCGACTTGCTCGCGTACGTCAATGTGCGGTTGGAAAAGCGCGGTGGTCCGGCGCTCAGTCCGCGCGGCGACGCCACGCACGCCGATCTGTTTCGCGCGGCCGTTCAGGCGTGGCCCGAAGTCGTCGCCTGCCATGCGATGACCGGCGACATGGACTATCTGCTGCGTGTCCAGGTGGAGGATATGGCGCACTTTTCACGCTTCGTGCAGGACCAGTTGCTGCACCATCCGTCGGTGATCGACGTGAAAACGAGCTTCTCGCTCGAAACGATCAAGGAGACGACCGCACTGCCGATTTTGTGAGTACGACAGGACACGACGCGGCGGCGCGTGCGCGGGTCACGGCAAACAAAAAGGGCGGCCAGAAGGCCGCCCTTTGTTATTCCGACGCGTGAGGCTATCAGGCTGCGGCTGCAACCGCCGCAGGCATGAGCGTTTCGAACAGCTTGGACGCGTGACGCGCCTGGCGCTTCAGCGCGTAGTCGAATACCGCAGCCTGCTCTTGCAGCATTTCGGCGATGATGCTCGATTGGTCCGCCGGCGGCAGCGTCAGGTAGGCATCTGCCTCGCCGTACGAGTATTCGATCTTCATGCCGGCCTTCTTCGCGATGTGCATCATGGTCGAATTGCGCGACAGGCAGTGCATGTAAAGCGTGGTGACGTGTGTATTGCGGCTGCGAATGGCGGCGCGCTCAAAGAGCTTCGAGCCGATACCCTGGCCACGAACGCTTTCCAACACGGACACGCCAAACTCGGCCGTACGCTTGTCGCCTTCAGCCGGCAGATAGGCGAGGTGGCCGACGCCGGTCAATTGCAACTGGTTGTTGAAGACGCCGAAAACGGTGTCGCGCGTGAAGTCGATCGCGCGGACATAGTTCTCGATGACGTGGTCCGGCACGATCTGGCCGAAGCGCAGCAGACGGTCGTCTTCGTCGAGCGCGAGGAAGTGGGTCAGCAGGCGCTCGCGGTCGACGGCGGTGAGTTCGCGGACCAGAGCTGGTGCACGACCGGCGGGCTGCGTCAAACGATCGTGCGCGACGATCGGCTCAGCGGCGCGGGGTGTAATCAAGTTCATGGTCGGGTTCTCCTTTTAATCGAACGGCGTGGTGCACTGCAAAAGCGATTTTAGCCGAAATGCATGCCGATCACTAGGGAAAACCCGTATCTAAATTTGAATGGAGTGCCTAAAAAGTTTGCGCCCTATTTATATGTAATTGATTTTTATAGGTAAATAAATTGAGTGAGCGGTCGGGGTCAGATACTACCCGACGGCGACTTGAGCCCATTGTTTCGTATGAATATTGTTGCGGTGCGCAATCAGGCAGGATTCGAGCTCAATCCGTGGTCCACCATGCCGACCACCTGCTCGGCGAATTCGCGGTAACCGAGGCGGCCGTCCGGCTTTAGCCACGTGAACGTCCAATTGATCATGCCGAACACCATCATGGTGAGCGCGGTCTGGTTTTCGCGCGTGGCGCGCTCCGGGTAGGCACGCGCCAACTGCCGCGCGAACGCCGCAACCACGTCGCGCTGGCGGTTCAATATCACTTCGCGCTGCGTGTCGACCAGATACTTCACATCGTTCAGCAACGCGACGTGCCGGCTATGGGATGTCTCATATTCCGACAGAAACGCCCGAATCAGCTCGGCGAAGGTTTCCCGCTCCGACAAGCCGCGCCGTTGGCTTGCGCCTTCCACCTCGGCGATGATCAGCATGAGCCGCTTGGTGTAACGGTCCAGCAGATCGAACAGAATGGCTTCCTTGCTCGCGTAGTAGTGATAGAGCCGTGCTTTCGAGGTGCCGCTCGCGGCCGCGAGGTCGGCCATCGAGGTGCTGGGGTAGCTGGTTTGCGCGAATTTGGCCGCGGCGAGTTCGAGAATCTGTTCGCGTTGGGTTTCGTGGTCGGGGGCGCGGGTGCGGGCCATAATCGTTGGTTCTATTAGTGTGGACAGGGGGCGAACGCCGCGCACAATTCCAGCGTGCGCCATGCGTTTGCGTCGCCGCGCAGCTTGATGCGCCGGGTCGCGGCCAATTCGCGGATGCGCCACAGCGCAATGCTGTCGCTGACCAGAAATCCGAATTCGGCGCTCATCAATTCGGCGGCGACGCGCGCGGCGGGCTGCCAGTTTTCCGTGACGTGCTCGAGGATGAACGCATCCAGTTCCGCGAAACTGCCGCTCGTGAACGTGTTGTCGCGCCAGCGCCGCGTTTCGCCGTTCGCGTGTTTGACTTCCTGCCATTCGAGCGCGAGCCGGCTGATGCGCAGCACGGAAATCGGCGCGGCATCGGGCAGTCGTTCTTGCAGCACCGCTGGCGCGAACATGCCGACAGAGGTCGCGCGGTCTTTGCGGCTGTGCGCCCACGCGCCCGGATCGGTGAGGTCGCGAATCGACAGACGCACCTCGTTCAAACGCTGCGGGCTGTTGCGCAAGTGATAACAGACGCGCCGCAGCATCAATTGATCCGACGCGCTGTCGCCGTGCCAGACCACCACATTCGCGTCATCGCGCGCGACATTCTCCAGCGCCGCGGCCTGCTCGCGGAATTCCCGAAGGAAATCGCGCCGGGTGTCCGCGCTCACGCGCTCCCAGAAGTCCGCGCGCACGTCGGGTCCGTCGTCGACACCACGCAGCGGGCCGACCGCGAGATCGTCTCGGAGCGCGTGCACGCGTTCATCGCGGCCCGCATCCCGCAAGGCGGTGCGCAGTGACTCGGCGGCGACGTCGCCGTTGGTGAGGTGGATCGTGCTCATCGGCAGTGGGGTAGGGCAGTTAACGACATTAGGGGCCGCTCATCGGCCGGAACGGGAGTCCGGTCGCGAGCGGCCCCTAGTGTAAGCGGATCGCGGAACTGCTCAAAGCGCGGCTCAACGTTCGTCGTAGCTCACCACCACGCGGTCGCTGACCGGATGACATTGGCACGTGAGCACGAAACCATCACGGATTTCGTGTTCTTCGAGCGTGTAGTTCTTTTCCATTTTCACTTCGCCTTCCAGCACCTTCGCGCGGCAGGTGCAGCAGACGCCGCCCTTGCAGGCATAAGGCAGCGCGAGGCCGGCGCGCAGGCCGACGTCGAGCACGCTCACGCCCTGATACGGCAGGCGCAGCTTGCGGCGTTTCCCGTCGAGCACGATTTCGAGGTCGGCGGCCGGCGTGTCTTCGGTGATTTCGACCGCCGGCACGCCCGCTTGCGGCAGCGGCGAACCGAAGCGCTCCACGTGCACCTTGTCCGACGGCACGCCGGCGGCTTTCAGCGCGGCCTCGGCGGCGTCCATCATCGGCGCGGGGCCGCAGATGAAGGCTTCGTCGATCGCGTCGGCCGGCAGCAGATTCTCAATGAAGGCCGCGCACTTTTCCTGGTCCAGCACGCCGTTGAACAGCTCGACGTCCTGCAGGTCATCGGACAGCACGTGATAGAGCACGAAGCGGTTCATGAAGCGGTTCTTCAGATCTTCGAGTTCTTCCGCGAACATGATCTGATCGACGCTGCGGTTGCCGTACACGAGCGTGAAGGTGCTGCGCGGTTCGATTTCGAGCGTCGTCTTGATGATGGCCAGCACCGGCGTGATGCCCGAACCGCCCGAGAAGGCCAGATACTGTTGGCCCTGATCGGCGTTCAGGTGGGTGAAGAAACGGCCGTCCGGCGTCATCACGTCGATCGTGTGGCCGGGCTGCAGGGTGTCGAAGGCGAAGTTCGAGAACCGCCCGCCACGCACGCGCTTGATGCCGATACGCAGTTCGCCGTCGCGGTCGTAATCGGTGACGCCGACGCAGATCGAATACGAACGGCGTGTTTCCTCACCGTCGATGTGCGTCTTCAACGTAACGAACTGGCCTTGCGTAAAGCGATACTGTTCACGCAGTTCAGCGGGGACTTCGAAGGCGACCGAGACCGAGTCGGCGGTTTCGGGCCGCACTTCGCGGATACGCAGCGGATGAAATTGCGGGGTGGCCATATCAGTATGGTTTGAAGTAGTCGAAGGGTTCGCGGCAGTCGAGGCAGCGGTACAAGGCTTTGCAGGCGGTCGAGCCGAATTGCGCGAGACGCTCGGTATGCGCCGAGCCGCACCGTGGGCACGACGGCGCGGGCAGCGCCCGTGGCACGAAGCGCATCACTTTTTCCTGCGCGGGCGCGGCCGAAGCGCAATTGCCCGTGGGCGGCGCGATGCCATAGGCGCGCAGTTTTTCGCGCGCGTCGGCGGTCATCCAGTCGGTGGTCCACGCCGGCGCGAGCACGGTGGCGATCCGATACGGCTTGAGTTCCGCCACGTCGAGCGCATGCGCGACGTCCTCGGCAATCTGCGACATCGCCGGGCAACCGGAATAGGTCGGCGTGATCACGACTTCGAGCGTGCCGTCGGCTGCGCGCCGCACGTCGCGCAGAATGCCGAGCTCGCGAATCGACACCACCGGAATCTCCGGATCGGGCACCGTTTCGAGCACGGCCCACGCGCGTTCGAGCGCGGCATCAGTCATGCCGGTCGTATCGGTCGGCCCAAAGGCGGTCGAAGTCGTCATGGTCGGTTTACCAGGTGGCGCCAGGGTGCTGACGCGCAAGGCTCTGCATTTCGGCGAGCACGAAACCCATGTGCTCGGAATGCTCGCCGTGCTTGCCGGTGGTGATGTGCTTCACCGGTTCGGGCAGCTTCAAGGTGGCTTCGTCGAGTGTGGCGCGCACGTCGTCGAGCCACGCTGCCTCGAGGTCCGAGGTCAGCGGGCCGATACCGGCTGCAGCGACTGTCTCCTCCACCGCATCCGTACTGAAGAATTCGCGGGTGTAAGGCACCAGATAGTCCAGCGCGGCTTGCGCGCGGCGATGCGACTCCTCGGTGCCGTCGCCGAAACGGATCAGCCATTCGCGTGCGTGATGCACGTGATAGCTGGTTTCCTTGATCGACTTCGACGCGATCGCCGCCAGTTGCTCGTCGGAGGACGCCGTGAGCGCCGTCCAGAGATGAGCCATTAGCGTCGAGTAGAGGAAATTGCGCACGATAGTGACCGCGTAATCCTTCTCGGCCTTCGCGGTAGCCGATAGCGGGCCGACGTGCGGCAGCTCGGCGAGCGTGTAGTTGGCGAACTCGCGCTCGGCACGAAAGTAAGCGTAGTCGTCTTCCGTGCGGCTCTTGCCGGTGAGCTGCTGCTCGAGCGAGGCGGCGTGCGTGTAGAGCAGGCGCGCCTGGCCGATCAGGTCGAGGCTCATGTTCGATAGCGCGATGTCCTCTTCGAGGATCGGGCCGTGGCCGCTCCATTCGGTATTGCGCTGACCGAGGATCAGCGCGTTATCCGCGAGACGCAGCACGTATTGGAGATGTTGAGGCGTGATGTCCATGGCCGCGCTTACATGTGGTTGACTTCGTCGGGGAGCGTGTAGAACGTCGGGTGGCGGTAAATCTTGTCGCCAGCCGGTTCGAACAGCTCCGCCTTGTCTTCCGGCGCGGACGCCGTGATCGCCGAAGACGGCACCACCCAGATGCTCACGCCTTCCTGGCGGCGCGTGTAGACGTCGCGCGCCATGCGCAGCGCCATCGGCGCGTCGGCGGCGTGCAGGCTGCCGCAGTGCTTGTGGTCGAGTCCCTGCTTGCTACGCACGAAGACTTCCCAAATCGGCCATTCCTTGTTCATTGCAGATCTCCTGATTCGTTCTCTGGCGTGCCGCGCGGTTCAGGCGGCGTGCTGTTGTGCGCGCTGGCGCTGCTTGTCGGCGTGGGCGAGGGCGGCTTCACGGACCCAGGCGCCGTCGTCGTGGGCTTTGACGCGGGTAGCGAGACGCTCGCGATTGCACGGACCGTCGCCATTCACCACCCGCCAGAATTCTTCCCAGTCGATGTCGCCGTAGTCGTAATGGCCGCGCGCTTCGTTCCACTTGAGGTCCGGGTCGGGCAACGTGACGCCGAGCACCTTGGCCTGGTCGACCGTGGCGTCGACGAATTTCTGACGCAGATCGTCGTTCGAAATGCGCTTGATGCCCCATTTCGACGACTGGCTGCTGTGAACCGAATCCTTGTCGCTCGGGCCGAACATCATCAGCACCGGCCACCACCAACGATTCACGGCCTGCTGGACCAGCTCACGCTGGGCTTCGGTGCCGGACATCATCGCCATGAGCGCGTCGAAACCCTGGCGCTGGTGAAACGACTCTTCCTTGCAGATGCGGATCATGGCGCGCGCATACGGGCCATACGTGCAACGGCACAGCGGAATCTGGTTCATGATCGCGGCGCCGTCCACCAGCCAGCCGATCACGCCGACGTCCGCCCATGTGGGCGTCGGGTAATTGAAGATGCTCGAATATTTGGCTTTGCCCGAGTGCAGCGCGGCGATCAGCTGGTCGCGCGACACGCCCAGGGTTTCCGCCGCGCTATATAGATAGAGGCCGTGGCCGGCCTCGTCCTGCACCTTGGCGAGCAGAATCGCCTTGCGCTTCAGGCTCGGCGCGCGCGTGATCCAGTTGCCTTCCGGCAGCATGCCGACGATTTCCGAATGCGCGTGCTGCGAGATTTGCCGTACCAGCGTTTTGCGATAGGCCTCCGGCATCCAGTCCTGAGCTTCGATCTTGCCGTCGGCGGCCATGATCGCGTCGAATTGCGCCTGCTCAGGCGAGTTCGCGCCCGCATCGAGCGGAGCGACATTGCCGGGAATATCCAGGGATTGCGTGTACATGGGGACGCTCTCTGCGGAAAGTTGTCTGTGTGCGCACAGTATAAACCAACCGACCGGTCGGTTAATAAATTTTTTGAGATAGGTCGATCGGGTCAATAGGGGTGAGGCGGTTTCGCCTTCAGGTGTTTCGTCGGCGCCGATGCCCCGTGCCGACGCTAAACCTATAAAATTGCGAATTGGCCGCAATTTGCGGCCTTCCTGCATCCCCCGGTACTCATGTTACGTCTAAGCGAAATCAAACTCCCGCTCGATCATCCCGAGAGCGCCCTCGAAGCCGCCGTGCGTGCGCGCCTCACGGAACTCGGCGTGGCCGCGGACGGGCTCATCCGATACACCGTGTTTCGCCGCGCGCACGACGCCCGCAAGCGCGCCGACATCAAGCTCACGTATATCGTCGACGTCGAGGTCACGGATGAAGCGGCCGCGCTCAAGCGGCTAGCCGACGTGCCTCACTGCGGCGTGACGCCCGATATGACCTACAAGTTTGTCGCTAAAGCGCCCGCGCAGATGACCGCGCCGCGCCCGGTGGTCATCGGCATGGGGCCGTGCGGGCTGTTCGCGGGGTTGATCCTCGCGCAAATGGGCTTCCGCCCGATCATCCTCGAGCGCGGCAAGGCCGTGCGCGAGCGCACCAAAGACACGTTCGGCCTGTGGCGCAAGTCCGTGCTCAACCCCGAGTCGAATGTGCAGTTTGGCGAAGGCGGCGCGGGCACCTTCTCGGACGGCAAGCTGTACAGCCAGATCAAGGATCCGAAGCACTACGGCCGTAAGGTGCTCGACGAATTCGTGCGGGCCGGCGCGCCGGAAGACATTCTGTATCTGAGCCGGCCGCATATCGGCACGTTCCGGCTGGTGAGCATGGTCGAAAAAATGCGCGCGACCATTCACGAGCTGGGCGGCGAGGTGCGTTTCGAAACCCGCGTCGATGATATCGAGATCGATCAGGGCAAAGTGCGCGGGCTGAAGCTGTCGACCGGTGAAACGCTGCGCTGCGATCATGTGGTGCTGGCGGTCGGCCATAGCGCGCGCGACACCTTCCAGATGCTGAGCGATCGCGGCGTCTATATCGAGGCGAAGCCGTTTTCACTCGGTTTTCGCATCGAACACCCGCAGGGTTTGATCGATCGCAGCCGTTTCGGCAAGTTTGCCGGCCACAAGCAGCTCGGCGCCGCCGACTATAAGGTGGTGCATCACTGCAGCAATGGCCGCGCCGTCTACAGTTTCTGCATGTGCCCCGGTGGCACGGTTGTGGCGGCGACCTCCGAGCCGGGCCGCGTCGTGACCAACGGCATGAGCCAGTACTCGCGGGCGGAGCGCAATGCCAACGCCGGGATCGTGGTCGGCATTACGCCGGACGACTATCCGGGCGGGCCACTCGCCGGCATCGCTTTCCAGCGCAAATGGGAAGAGCGGGCGTTTGAGCTCGGCGGCGGCAACTATATGGCGCCGGGCCAGCTCGTCGGCGACTTCATCGCCGGCCGGCCGTCCACCTCGCTGGGTTCGGTGGTGCCGTCGTATAAGCCAGGCGTGCACCCGACCGATCTGAGCACTGCGCTTCCGGATTACGTGATCGAAGCCATTCGCGAAGCGTTGCCGCAGATGGACAAGAAGATCGCCGGCTTTGCGATGCACGACGCGGTGCTGACCGGTGTCGAGACGAGAACGTCGTCGCCGATTCGTGTGCGGCGCCGGGACGACTATCAGAGCATGAACGTCGAAGGTCTGTATCCGGCTGGTGAAGGAGCGGGCTACGCCGGTGGGATCTACTCGGCGGCGATCGACGGGATTGAAGTTGCTGAAGCGCTCGCGCTGAAGATGAGCGGTACGCAAGCGGCCTGAGTCAAGCGGGAGCGAAACGCCGTCGCGCCCACCCGCGACGGCTGCGGCGATCGGGCACAATGCACGTTTTGCCTCGAACCGACCTCCCGAATGAGCTTTCGCACCTTGGCTGCCGCATGCGGCGCGGCACTGTTTGTCCAGTTTGTCGGTTCCCCGACTGTTTTCGCCGCCGACGCCCCGGCACATTGGGTCACCGCATGGGCGACCGCGCTGCAACCCATTCCACAGCGCGCGGATTTGCCGCCGCTCTATCGCGCACCGGAAGTCGCCGGGCGCACGGTTCGTCAGATCGTCTATCCGACCCTCTCTGGAAGGTCGGCGCGTATCCACCTTAGCAACCGGTACGGCAAGACTCCGCTCGTCATCGAAGATCTGCGCATCGCACGCTCGGCGGGCGGCGCGGCGACGGCTGTGACCGGCGACACGCGCGTGACGTTCGTTGGCAAGAGCGCGGTCTCGATTCCGCCCGGCGGCGAGCTGGACAGCGACCCGGTTGCGATCGATATCGCTGAGGGTTCGCCCTACGCGGTCAGCGCCTTCTTGGGGCCGGAGCAGCGGATCGTGGCGTGGCATCGCGTATCGAACCAGGTGAATTACGTTTCCGCGCCGGGCAATCATGCGGCGGACGCGTCTGCACAAGCGTTTCGCGGTCGATTTACGCAATATGTGTGGGTGACGGGGTTGGCGGTCGACGCGGCGCCTGCATCTGCCGCTGTTGCCGCCATCGGCGACTCGATTACGGACGGCATGCGCTCCAGCCTGAACCAGAATCGACGTTGGCCGGACGCGCTGGCTCGACGTTTTGCGGCTACCGGCGACCGTTCGACCGCGATCGTCAATCTGGGCATCAGCGGCAACCGCCTGCTGAGCGACTCTCCGTGCTATGGCGACGCTCTGGCGAAGCGCTTCGAGCACGACGTGCTTGGGCGCGCGGGCGTCAAGACCGCGATTCTGCTGATCGGCATCAATGACATCAATTTCGCGGCGATGCCGCCGCACGGTGGTCTCGATTGCGACTTCCCACATACCTCGGTGACGGCTGCGGACCTGATCGCCGGATATCAGCGCTTGATCGCCTCGGCTCGGCACGCCGGCGTGAAGGTCTTCGGCGCGACGTTGACGCCGGCATCGCTGCCGCCGCAGCGAGAAAGCATCCGGCTTGCCGTCAACCAATGGATTCGGAGCAGTCACGCCTTCGACGGCGTGGTGGACTTCGACATTGCGCTGCGCGATCCGGCGCAGCCGGATCGCCTGCAGCGTGGCTTTGATAGTGGAGACCACATCCATCCCAGCGACGCCGGCTATGCAGCAATGGCCGACGCCATTCCGTTGGACGCGGTAGTGAAATCGACCCGCAACTGAGGCGCCAACAAAGAATTCGGTCAAACCCTTGTCATATGGCCGATGTTCCCCTAAGATTCGCCTCCTCGTTTGCGAACGAGGGCCGCGGCAGAAACCAGCGGCCGTAGCGTCAACAAGGTTTTAAGCGAAAGCGAAAAAATGTTGTTGACGAAACGAAAAAGAGCCTTCATAATCTCGTTTCTCTGCTGCTGATGCAGCGACGCAGAACGAAGCGGTGCCGGGTGTTGCGAGGTTGGCGATACGGTGCTGGTTCGGTAGTGAATGCGGACTCGATCTTTAAAAATTAACAGCCGATAAGTGTGGGCGCTTGATGCGCGATGCGAGGTGGATCTTTCGGGATCTGCCGGCAAGCAAAAGTATCAAGTCTCACACAGTAATGAAAGGAAGGTTTGACTGTCGCAAGATGGTTGGATCATTCGTCAGTACGTTGAGTGAGCGACCGGTTCTTAACGGAACCGAAAAACAGTAACAGGTTTGAACTGAAGAGTTTGATCCTGGCTCAGATTGAACGCTGGCGGCATGCCTTACACATGCAAGTCGAACGGCAGCACGGGGGCAACCCTGGTGGCGAGTGG
>NZ_JCAQOY010000017.1:0-314078 GCF_059567925.1 Paraburkholderia sp. BGA-UO-ETr-F21
CTGCTGCTTCATGCTTGCAATGGTCATGCGCTCTTCAGGCTGAAGCTGTTGATACGTTCTTCTTTTTTGCATGTGCGCACCTTACACGAGGAAGGTGTTGCACTTCAGATTTGATCGCGCCAGGCATTATGCCTATCTCAGAACCCAGCGATTCCACCTAACCGACTGTCCAGATTTCCGGGGCCACCTCTAGGCGCCCTCTTTTTCGCAGCTTTCCACCCGATGAATGACATGGAGGAGGCTATATTTCTTGCACACCCCGCGTTTTCTAACGCATCGACCCGGAACGAGCGGAACCCTTCCATGGGGCGTCGTCCTTGATTCCTAAGCCTCCTATGCGAAGGTGCCTCTCGGCGCCCCCTTTTTTCTCCCCGCTGGGACCATTACTCATGATCTCGTAAGGGTCCGGAACGCGACAGCGTTCTCTATGGAGCAGCGTCTTTCTTGTGTTGTGAAGCGTCGTCGGCTGATCGGGTTTTCGGACCCGGTCATTAAACTAATTTTCATCATGGAGTGGTTCATGGAAATAGTCGTTGTTGAACTGTGCTACGAAGGAGGGACTGTTCTTACCGATCGCGTCCTGTTAGATCGCGAATCAGCTGAGGTAACTCTGCCGCCGCGTTTGTCATCTCTTATGGAAATTCTCGATCAATCCGATCAGCGTAAATCGTTCATGGCGGAATGCGGCAGCGTTCGATTCCCGGTGGAGCATGATCGGGAGCGCGGCTATTTCATTAACTTCGATGCCGCTTCCCGTAAGAAACGTTCTTCTGGTGTTGAGCGGCCGGTTTCGCCGACAGCCGGGCAGCGGAAACTTAACGGTCGTTTCGCACATACGCTCAGCGCGCTTGCGGTAGTTGGCGCATGCTTTGAAATGGTAACCGCCGACCGTTTGAACTGGGCATCCCTTCTTGAGCCCGTCATACTTCTTTTATTGGCGGTAGTATTGTTCATTGTCGGGCATCGGAGCTTTGGCGTCGATAGCCTTTAAGAATAGTCGTCCTCGTTGGGCTATCACGTGCTGATTGTCGCAGTTCCCCATAAGTTCAGTGTGTATGTTGTCGCCAAACAGATGGCTGTCAGTAGAGCCGCACTTCGGGTGCGGCTCATCCGCAGTTATGCCGCTAGATGGTTACTCGCGGCTGCGATGCGCCTGAGACTGGCATCCCCAGGTTCGCGGCTACGAAGCCCGTTATTCTGATGACGACACCTTTGACGTCCGCGATCCCGGCAGGCAATCGACGAGCTCGCCATACTGTGCTTTTCCCCCGTGGCTGAACGCTCCGTTGCTCGAATTCATTTGGTGCGGGCGCGAAACATCAGGCAATCGCGGTCGCATGTGCACCAACTTAAGCTGATATCAGGATGCGAAGCATCATCGGGCGCAAGTGTGCTCATCTTCTCCGGGATCGGCTATTTTGCGCTCATCAGCTGATGACGGTGGTTGATTCTTCGTGTTTGTGACAGGCGGTACAGGCGCGGCTCGATGCTTCTGGCGCGCAATGTCCGGTCATGCAGTGGGGCAGCCCTCCGGCGGCAATGCCTCGCATGCCGCAGCGGTGCTTGTCCACATCGTGCACCATACTCACCGGGGTAAGAGGTAATGGATGAGGACAGAAGTGCAACACAAATGCCGTTAGCCTCCGGCATTCAGAAGGTTACATTAGGCTCGGAATTGATTTGAGCGACGACCAGCGAAGGGACTTAAAATTATCGTGCGTTTTTCAAGACAGGCGCGTTCGAAACCGAAGGAGATAAGCATGGCTGCGCGAATGTGGTCAGCAAAGGACAACCAGTCGTCAGGAAATTGTTGCGAAACAGGAGGGCTTGGCATGCGCGCCGGTTCTTTCGTATGCAAGCATTGCCAGGCTGCGGTTTTCGTATTCGCCACCTCATACTCGAGAATTCTGAGGAAAGTCATATCGGGTTCGAGGATATTTCCGGCTTTCATCGAATGCAAAGCATGACAAACAGTGCGCATTCTCTATTTTCGAAAGCCTCGCTGTGAGGGGCGCCCGCTCGCAAGGCTTGATCGAAATGATCAGTCGAGAAGTATATTGCTTTCGGCTCTTGGCAATCAACGGTAATCGAGGGACGACGCGAGCGGCATTGTCAGAAGCAGTCACGGAGCCTTCCGATGCGAATACCTGTCGGAGTTTTTCATTTTCAAGCAGTCCAAATCGATTGTTGTGAACCTACCTGAACACAGCCAGGCCCGTCATTAGATTACGGTCCGATTGCGGGGCTATCATACGTTAATAAGCCGGTCGAGGCTGGTCTTCAGCGGGGCGGCCGTTGATCTAGTGCGCGTCAAACCTCGCCCCTTCAGGGCGGGGAAAGATAGCGCGGACGGCATAGCCGTCCTTTGGAGTGCTCAGTGCGGCGTTCGCTGTTGCTCGATGTATTGGCGGATCACTGCAATGGGAGCGCCTTCCCAGCTACCTTCGAAAAGGATGGTGACCAAAGCGCACCTCCTGACAATTTGCGCCGGATGCTCGGGTAGTTCTGCTTTCGGAGCATGCGGCTCGAAACGCCCCTCAGGCTGTTCACCAGCGCCGATACGGCGACCTTGGGCGGATAGTTCACCAGCAGGTTCACATGGTCGTGTTCGCCGTCGAACTCGACTAGCTCGGCCTCGACGTCGGTGGACACGCTCGCAAACACAACGCGCATATCGTCGAGGATATCTTTCGTGAAGACGCCACGCCTGTACTTGGTGACAAAGACCAAATGCACGTGTATCAAGAAAACGCAGTGGCGTCCGTGTCCTATGTCGTTACCAGTGTCCGTAGATCAAATTATATTCGCGACTATGGAACGACTCTAGGTCTTCAAATTCTAGGGCTCGATCAAATCTGAAGTGCAACACCTTCCTCGTGGAAGGTGCGCACGTGCAAAAAAGAAGAACGTACCAACGGCTTCAGCCTGAAGAGCGCATGACCGTTGCAAGTATGAAGCGGCAGGGTTCGAGTGTTCGGGCCATGGCCCGAACACTCGGGCGCGCACTATCAACTGTGAGCCGCGAGCTGACCAGAAACACGTGTGTTCTGCCGTGCGCTATGCGTCTGCGCCGGCACAGTCGCTCAGCGCGAGCCGGCGTGAGGCTACGCGCCCATGTTCCAAGCTGCACCCTCAAAGCGTGTCGTGGCGCGTCGTACTCACCCTGCTGGAATGGAAGTGGTTGCCCCAGCAGATCTCAGGTACCCTCAAGCGCATGTGGCCCAACGATCCGACCCAGCACGTCTCGCACGAGACCATCTACACCGCCATGTATGCCCAGCCACGCGGAGAACTGCGCCTCCAGCTGACAGCCTGTCTGCGCCACGGCCACAGCACGCGTATGTCACGCAAGCGTGGCACTGACTGGCGCGGCCAGATCCCCGACACGGTGAGCATCCATGTGCGCCCGCCTGAGGTCGGGGACCGGATGATGCCCGGTCACTGGGAAGGCAACTCCATCAAGGGCGCCGGCAACCAGTCTTCCGTCGGCGTGCTGGTTGAGCGCACAAGTCGCCTGGTGCTGCTGGTGAATATGGAAGACGCCACCGCCGCCTCGGCACTGGCGGGCTTCACTGCCAAACTGAATTCGATCGCCGCCCCACTGCGCCAGAGCTTAACCTACGACCAGGGCAGGAAATGACCCGGCATCAGGAGCTTAGCGCCGCCACCGGCGTGTGCGTGTACTTCTGCGATCCCCACAGTCCATGGCAACGCTGTACCTGCGAGAACACCAACGGGCTGCTGCGGCAGTATCTGCCGAAGGGCACTCACCTCTCGATCTACAGTCAGGACGAACTCGATGCCATCGCCGACAGCCCCAACTGCCGACCTCGCGCTACCCATGCATTTGATTCGCCATTCGAGGTCTTCGAACGTATGCTTGCAACCGCTGCGATAATCTCAGCTTCCATTCATTAGCCCCCTGTTGCGCTTCACCTTTGAGACCGCCGTCAAATAGAAAGCGTTTTTGCAAACCGATACTTACCATTCTCATCATTGGCAAGCCGATGACGTTTGACGCGAACACTGAGTCCAGTTAGCTGGTTGTGGAGGAAACCGGATTCCAGCAGCACCATCCTGATGCAGGTGATTTCCAGGAGAAGCAGCTCAACATCAACGCATTGCTTCGAGCGCGCTTCGACAAAGCCTGCAAGCAAGGCCACATCAAGGTCCTGCAGCCGGAATGGATACGACGGGTACGGAGCAATGGACTGTTCAAATTCGAGCCAGACCTTGGCCATGATGGCGCGCATCATGTCGTTGCATCCGATCTTGTCGGCGCAACGCTTGACCTGCTCCAAGAGCGAGGAATCGGACATGGACGTCTCTCAAGTGGAAGGATGCTGTTCCATTAACGCGTCGTCTGCCGGACATGCCAGATCGTGCGCCCCATTGGGTTGGCCGATAGGATAGCCGCTTAGCGCGCCATGTCGGCGTTTTGCCAGAAGGCGCGCTGTCGCCCGCGGTAGTTTGCTCGGTGGGCGGCGACGATCGGCTTCGATATTGTGCAGCGATATATGCCCCTCGAACCTCTCCCGGATCGGCTGGCAGTAGTGTCCAAGAATCATCTGGATGCGGGTAGGGCCGTGTCCAAGCGATTCGCTGAGTTCCACCAAAACCTCGTAGGGGGCCATTTCCGCCTCCAGCATTTCGACTGCACTCTTGAGCGCATACGTGTAACGAAGTGAATGAAAGCTGATTGGCCCGACCATACCAGCCCGGCGGAGCAGTGCTTTGAGGCGATTCATTGCTGATCTGAGCGTCTTGCCGTTGCCAGTAATCAATTCGAGATTGTATTCGCGAGCGTACGCGAGCGCGGAACGGATTGCTTCGATCGTCTGCGGGCGCTCGCTCTCGATGATCCGCACTTGCCTCGGCCTTGCGTTTTTCGAGCCACGCATCAGCGGAAGCGTGGAATCGCCGCGCACGAGTGCGTCAAGCCACATTCCGAGATCGCGTGCACACATCAGCGCCTCCTTGCGTCGAAGGCCGAGATGCAGTGCGAGCGATATCATGTGCATGAGCCCTTGGTCTATCCCTTTCGCTCTGCCGATCAACTCGTCAATTTCAGTCGGGTTCAGGGCCCGTTTTGTCCCTTTCCTTACTCGTCGAACGAGTTGAAGTTCCTTGTTGTTGCACACCTCGTCAATGTTCCGGCCGGCAAGGCGTGATGTGACACGAACAGCCGAAAATATGTTCGCAAGGGTGCCCGCGGTTTTGCCCTGCGCCATGCAGTATTGGGCATAGGCATGAATCACCCATTCCGGAATTTCACTGACCGATGCGCGTAGTTCCCCTAGCTGCCTGGCAAAGCGCAAAAGGCCTGTTGTATCGAACCGCCTGTTCTGCTGAGTTGCAAAGCTGCCTCCTGCTTTTTTGCTGCTTACTGCGGAATTGTGTATGGCCTTTGACATCATGCTCATGAGCTAGCTCCCGGCTGTGACCCGCATGTCAACTCATGTTCGCCCGCGGGGGGAGGCAAACACGGCCCCAGTCACGATGAGCTCGTGACAGATCCGGAATACGTTCGGATGTCTGCAATGACGGGCTTGGCCGGGGCGGGGCGAGCGCGTACGTAAGCAATTGAATTCGGGGAGAGGGCCGGGTAATGCGTTGAGCTGTGGGATCCGGTTACGGATAGGCCCTTGGTGAAAGCAGGTTCTGGATGGAAAGTGGAAGCCCGCGAAGAGGAATTGCGTCAATGCGGGAGCGGTGAGTGGCGGGTGTCTGACAAAGACACTCCTTCTGCACCCGTCATGGGAGCAGACGCCGCGATTGGAGCGCTTGCGGCCTTCATCCGGAGATGAGTGAATCGCAAGGTTTGTCTTGATGGATACCGCGCTGTATATCGCAAGGAGAAGATGCTTCCTCGACATCGGGAAGACATTGGCGGCATGGCCGCGTCACGAACACCGCTCGTATCTGTGGCGTAGGCGTCAGGGAGCGAATCCCTGGTACGTTGAAAAGACTCGCCTGTACGGAACTTCCGTTGGCGAGCGATCACTTACCGCACAGGCGGTAACTGGTCGCGACGCGACACCGACTGCGCGTGCTGGCCTGAAAGAGTGAGAGAGGCACCACGCGAATGACGCTGTGGGAACTTCTTGCTTTGGAAAAGGCTCTGGCTCGATTGAGCCGTGCACGCCCGATTCATGTTGATGCTGCTAACACGAACTTGGCAAAGTGCTTTGCTTCGCCGTGACGCTGAGCAATGCTTGTATAGAAATTGGGCTAAAAAGCCCCCAACCCCCAGCAAGGGGTGTAATGGTCGATGCTCGTGACGTGAGCGAACGGTACTGCAATCATTAGAACATAGCTGCAGAGATAGCAAAAGGGGGGTGTCGCTTTCGCACAAAAAGCAGGTCGCCGCAGCATGGGCAACGTCCTCGAGTGGCCCGCGACGCAACACTATGTGGTGACCTTCGATCGCACACCAGTCCACGGGTCGGCGATTACGTTCGGCCCCCATCCTGGCGCGCTTCCTTGCCTGACCAACGGGTTGGCGGCGTACGTCACTGCGAATGGGGGACGAGAGAGATTCTGTTGTCTGGCCAACGCAGATTTGAGCAATCGTTGAGCGAATCGTAGTCAGTCGGTGACAGCCGCATTGTCTCAGCGCGGTACATCAGTGGGGAGTAAGGTGGCCGCCACGATCGACGCAAACAGCGTGGCCGCGTCCGCGAAGTGCTCCAACGAGAAATTGGCCGATCCGCGCAGTGCTCTGAAAAGTCGTCCCTTCCGCGCGGCCTGAAGGCTGAATATCGCGGGCTACGTGAGCGTCAGTGTGTTCGCGCTCAGATGGGTGGCCGTCTGGAATACGGTAATTCGCGTGTCGGCCGGTAGGTCGTCGGCGCATGCGGCCGTGCGAAATCCCGGTCACCGATGGTATGGCCGCAATGTGGGCAGTGCAGTTCTCTCCGGTGCAACGCGACGGCGCGCGGTTGCGGTTCCCTCTGGGACGAAGCTGCGACCGATGAACGTCGCGCAATGAGCTGCCTCCTCTGCCGGCGCGCACCACGGTCCATCATCCAGCCCATGCCTACAAACATTACATTGAGTCCAAGTAACGGCCATGCGATGTCCATGCTGGCTCCCCGCTGTTTCGGTGTGTCGAGCATAGCATGGGTACGTGAGCCGCCGGCTTGCCAGTTTTGACGGCGTGGGGGTATATTCACGCCTGCGTCCACAACGCATCGATCTTGCACTGCCATAGCCGTCCGTATTTTGCGATCGGCCTGTCGGCAAAGCCGTTCGCCCGTACGCCTCTGGTTGGCTCTCTGGACACTGTACGCGCTCCTTGGCACTGTGAGTTTTAGTGCCTGTCTTTCGGCTGTCCCTCCTCCGTCCCTTTTTTCTTCTTTGCGAACTTCTGACGGCCATCCCAGTCCAGGCGGCGTGTAGCGTCGGCCGTTCCAACTTCACCTCTGACTGCGTCTCGATGGCATCTAGCCATCGTCTGCACACTTCCTTGCCCGTGGCGCGCGCGGCCCGATAAACAGCGCACTCAAACGGCAGCGCGCTCGCCGCGCCGCTGAACGCCGGTCGGTGCCGGTGTGGCATCGACCAAGTCACGGAATCAATACAAGGAAAACAAACATGTACATTCTTTACGAATACCGGTACGTGATTGCCTGCAGCAGTCTGCCGTATGAATTCAGGCGGGAATTCCGCAGGCTTGCCCGGGGCCGTGTCACGTCGACGTATGATTGGCGCACTCGGGCCAAGGATCCTGTGCCGGCTGAAACCCAATGCCGGCGGGTGGCGGAGGTATTGGCGGGTTTTGAGGCGCTGCGCGCCAGCGGGTATGCTTTACAAACACCGTGGAACTTCGGCAGCAAGCATTTGCGGGTCCTCATCAATCGCTGGTCCACGCAGCGGCTGACATCTGAAGAGGCGGCCGAGAGGCTCGAGCATTGGCGCCAGTTTTTGCAATGGATCCGAAAGCGCCAGCTCATCGCTTTACTGAGTGCGCCTCTCACCGTGGGTGCGTCGAGTGTCGAGAGTAGACATGTCCAATGCTCGCATGCGGCAGCCTACTCGCGACCAGACATACCGATGCTCACAAGCGATAAGGCCATGGAGGCCCTCACGGAACACCGTGGCGACCTGCGCAAGGCGGCCCGCGCGCTGGGGACAACCACGCATTCTGTCTGTGAGGCCCTGAACGATGGTCAGCCACGAGAAAAGCGGCTTCCTCCCGGGCTCACGATCCTGACCTGATGCTTGACTTCCCGTAGCGCTCGATACGCTGGTTTCACCTACATAAACAAAGGAGAAGCCAGCATGCTGATTCACACTATCTTCGGGCTCGCGAGTGCATTGCTGTATGCGTATCTGAGCTTTAACGATAAACGGTCGGCTAAAGAGGAAGTTCGAGAAGCGCGGGCGGCCTCTGCCCGAGGGCGGGGGGAAGAAGGAGAGAGGGAGGTGTCAGCCGAGCTGCGCTGGCACCTCACGCGTTTGTGCGGCGAAAACTGGGAAGTATTGGATGGTCTCGTTCTGATTCATGCGCCGGGGAGCACCTTTCCGACTGCTGAAATCGATCATCTGGCGATTACGCCGTTCGGAGTCTTCGTGGTCGAAACAAAGCATTGGGCTGGTGTGGTCACACACGGTGAGACCGACGACACGTTGACGCTCACGACGGTTGACGGACAGCGGTGTGTGCGCACCTCGCCAATGAAGCAGAATGCGGCGAAGGTGCGGTTTTTGCGCAAACTGCTTCCGCCGCGGCTGTGAATCGTCGAAGGGCTCGGTGTCTTTTCGCATGATGCGGCAATGGTGGCACCCACGCTTCCAACGGCGCTGCTTGAGCGTAGTGAACTTTACCGGCACCTGCGGGTGCGACAGCAGCAGTTTGCGCGCACGGGGACAGGGCGCCTGCCCGTTCGCAAGATAGTTGACGCGATCTTGCAGCATGCAGACACGCACCCCGAGGCTCTCGTTGAACACCGACAACGAATCCAGGAGGGCCGCTCGCGCGGCCAAGGCTAGTCCTTGACCTAACACTGCTGACACGAGGAGGGGTGAACTGTGCTCACCGTCTCCTCTTCCTGACCACCATCCACCGTGGTGACTTGAACCGCACGATACTCACGTAGAGCCAGACATACGTCGCGGCAAACACCACCACGAAGCAGAACAGATGCAGCGTATGCCGCCAGAACAGCGTGGCCGGCACGACCGCGATCAGACACAGCAGCCACAGGTACGGCGATGTCAGTGAATTACGCCGCGTCAATTCGCGCGCGGTCCTCGCGCCCACTGCCCAGCGCATCAGCCGCTTGTACACCAGCATATGCAGATGGACGCCGTCGGGAATGCCCGGCGACATGCCGCGAATGAATTTCTTCCGGTAGATCGAGAAACAGGTCTCGAAGATCGGATACATGAACAACAGCACGGGGTACCAGGCCGACACGTCGCGATTGCGCATCACCAGCATGATCGACAGTTCGGCCAGCATGAAGCCGATGAAATAGGCGCCGCCGTCGCCGAGAAAGATCAGCCCCGCCGGGAAATTCCAGATGAAGAAGCCGAGCACCGCACCCATCATCATGAACGACGCGGACAGCACGATCGGATCGGACACCTGGAACGCCACGTAGGCGAGCGAGGCGAACATCATGAACGCGACCATCGAGGCGAGGCCATTGAAGCCGTCGATGATATTGATCGCGTTGGCGAGCGCGGCAACCGCCAGCACCGTCACCGCGCAGGAGATCACCGCATACGAGAGCAGGAAGTCGAGCGGCGGCACGCTGATGCGCGTCACGGCGATATTCAGGAGGAAATAGGCGAGCGCGGCGGCCGCCATCGTGCAGACGAGTCTCGCGAGCGGCGACACGCGCTTGGTCAGATCTTCGACCAGCCCCGAGCCGAAGGCCGGCATGCCGCACGCAATCAGCCCGAGAATGCCGCCTGACACGGCCGGGTAGGCGTGATGCAGCTGTACGGCGGAGACGATCAGCCCGACCAGAATCCCGGTCCCGCCGATGCGCGGCACCGGGCGCGCATGGAATTTCTGCACGCCGGCCAGATCGGTATCGGTGGAGAATTTTTCATGCAGATGCGCATAGCGCACGATCAACAGCGTGATCAGCAGTGAAACGAGAAAGCCGAGCGCAAAACTAAGCATGAAAGTGGGCCTGAGCGAAGACGCCGAATTATACAAACGAAACGCCCGCTGCCTTGAAAAGCAGCACCTCGGCACGATTGCGCGACGATCCCAGATAGTGAGGTGCAAACTGACCGCAAACGCCCGCCAGTCATGGATTTCACCTATCTAGCGGGAGCTGCGGGAGGTCGTTAACCTGGATGCGGCGAAGTGTCATTCACACGCAAAAAAAACGGCACATACACCTGCCAACCTGTTTTCGCCGCCGATCGCAAGACGTTCCGGAGACCCAATGCTTAATAACATCACAATTCGTGGCGGCCTGACGCTGGTGATCAGCGTATTTGTCGCTTTCCTGCTGACAGTGATCGGTGTCGGCTACGGCGCGCTCAAGCTCGCCAACAGCAGCCTCGACGACACGCAGCGCAGTGCGGCCGCGCTGTCTCATCTGAAGGCCAGTTCCGAAAAGCTGCTGCGAGTTCAGCTTGCGCTGGGTTCGTATCAGACGCTCTTTAGCGTCGGTAAGCAGACCGATGAACTGTTGCCGGCCGCGCACAAGGTGCTGGTCGAATCGAACAAAGATTTCCGCACCTACATGGCCGGTCCGTTTGCCAACGACAACGAGCAGAAGCTCGCGCAGAGCGTGGAGCAGGCGCGCAGTGCGCTGGTCGATAAGGCGATCGAGCCCGAGTTCAAGGCGCTGGCCGACTTCGACTTCAATACCTTCCGCAACATTCAGGGCGAGACGGCGAACGGCTTTTACGCCGCCTATTCGAAAGCGATCGACGCGCTCGAGCGTTCCCAGGTGGACAGCCAGCACCAGCAAGCTGAAACGGCGGCGCAACGGTTCCAGATCGCGACGCTGCTGTTCGTCGCGATCGGCGCAATCGCGATTGTGATCGGCGTGGCGGCGCGCATTGGTTTGTCAGCGGCGCTGATCAAGCCGGTCAACGCGACCGTCAAGCATTTCGAACGCATTGCCGCCGGCGATCTGACGGTCGCCATCAAGGTCAAATCGCGCAACGAGATGGGTCAATTGCTGTCGGCGCTGACGAAGATGCGTGATGGGCTCGTCGAGACAGTATCCAAAGTGCGTGGCAGCACGACCGCGATCACGCAGGGGGCGAACGAGATTGCATCGGGCAACGCGGATCTGTCCTCGCGCACGGAGCAGCAGGCGGCGGCCCTTCAACAGACCGCTGCGAGTATGGAGCAGTTGTCGGCCACGGTGAAGCAGAACGCCGACAATGCAAAGCAGGCGAACCGGCTCGCACATGGCGCGCTCGACACCGTGACGCGCGGGGGCAACGTGGTGTCGCGAGTCACCGAAACGATGGATGGAATCAGCGAGTCGTCGCGCAAGGTGACGGAAATCATCGGCATGATCGAAGGCATTGCGTTTCAGACCAACATTCTGGCGTTGAACGCGGCGGTCGAAGCGGCGCGGGCCGGCGAACAGGGGCGCGGATTCGCTGTGGTGGCCTCGGAGGTGCGCAGCCTCGCACAGCGCTCGGGAGCGGCAGCGAAGGAAATCAAGGAATTGATCGGGGAATCGGCCGCCAAGGTTCAGGAGGGCGCTTCGCTTGTGTCGGACGCGCAAAAGACGATTCACGAAGCCATGAGCGCCGTCGAACGCGTGACCGGCGTGATGAACGAGATCGAGGCGTCCGCGCTCGAACAGAGTGATGGTATCGAGCAGGTCAATAAGGCGGTCTCGCAGATCGATGAAGTCACGCAGCACAATGCGGCACTCGTCGAAGAGGCGGCTGCTGCGGCGAAATCGCTGGAGGAGCAGGCGACGATATTGCGCGATGCAGTGGCGGTGTTCCAGATGGCTTAGTAAATAGCAGGCCGCGCTCCTTTTGGGGTGCGGCATCACATTCGAAAGCGGATCCCGTGGTGCAATTCCGACAGAAAAGCAAGATTATTAATCAGCGATACTAATCATCTGTCCTTGCAATGCCGCGCGGGCGTTTAATGCGCAAAGAGCCCCAGCAGTGCATCATCCACTGGGCGACAGCACTTTTTCCCGACGCGCATGCGCGATCCGGAAATTTGTTCCATTCATTCGGTAAGGTATCGAAATATTGTCTGTGCGCGAACGCACAGAGCGGTGTATCGCATTCGGGGATATTGTGTGTAGATTGCCAGTTGGGAGTTATCCTCGACAATGGCAACGCGCACTGTGCGCATCAACCAGTGACAACAGTCGAGCCCAATAGTCATGCAGAGCTCCCCAGCGGAAAACCCGGAGAATTCCGGCAGCGTAGCAAGCGATTATTCGTGTGTCTTGTGTGGCGCCGGGCCTGCGGGAATGGGCTTTCTGTTCTACGCGTTCAAGAGTGGCAAGCTGGCCGAGGTAGCCAGAAACGGCTTGCTGATTATCGATAGACGCGTGAGCCTGGGGGCAGGCAAGCTTGGCGACTACGTGAACGTTACAGGCAATTCGGTGGCCAAGACTTTCCTCGCGTGCCTCGAACACGAGCGTTTCGACGAGGTGTTTGGCGACATCCGCGAATTTAACGCACTGCATAAAAAAATGGCAGCGGATCCCGACGGTGCACCGCTGCTCTCGGAAGTTGGCCAACTGCTCACGCTTGCCGCCGAGCGCCTGATCGCCTACGTCGTCGAACACTTCGACGTCGATGTGTTGCGTGGATATGAAATCGACGCGATCCGACGTGGTAAAGACGGGCGGTTCGAAATCGCCCATCACGACACGCGCAAACCAACCGTACGCCGACTCGTCACGAGCGACACTGTTGTGATGAATCTGGGCGGTTCGCAGCGCGTCGAAGAAGTCGATGAGTTGTGTCGCACGCTGGACGTTCCATCGCCGGGCAACGGCGTCATGATTCGCACATCGGACGATTTGCTTCGGCTCACAAAGAAGCAACTGGTGGACAGCTTCGCACCCGTGTTCGCCCCGCCCACAGCCCGGCGAACCAACCGCATAACGATCATCGGCGGCTCGCATAGCGCGTTCACGATGACGGAGCGCCTTGCTACAGACCTCGGAGGTGTCGGCCTCGATGAAATCTCCATCATTCATCGCTCCCCCATCCGGCTGTTTTTCGAAACCGAAGATGAAGCGCGCGCGTGGGGCTACACGGTAGACCCGGCAAGCGATATCTGCCCTGTCACCAAGCGCATCAATCGCTCCAGTGGCCTGCGTTATCGTGCGTTCGAGGTTGCATGTTCCGTCATGACTCACGGTCGCGTAGCCGGCACGAAGCCGCACATCGAATTGATCGACGCAGCCTCCGGAGAGGCCGGGCAACAGCGCGCCGCGATTTGTCTGACCGACTCATGTGCGGTCATTCATAGTGCGGGCTACGGGCCCAACATGTCCGCGCTGGTCGATCACCGGGGCGCGACGATTCCCTTGCAGTTCGGCCAGGGCGGAATCGAGGTCGACACGTTCGGCCGTCCGATCGACATCCGCGGCAATGCGATACGCGGCCTGTTCACATTTGGGCTCGGTGCCGGATTCCGGCCTGACCCTGAGATCGGGAGTGAGGCTGCATTCACCGGACGAATCTACGGCGTCTGGATCTTTCACCACGACATAGGCGGGCGGATTCTCGCTGGCGTTCTGAACGCGCTAGCCGGCAAGCCCGTCACGCGCGAAGCGGAAATGATTTCAACGTTGGACGACGACAGACTTGGGAGCAGCCGGTCAGGCCGCGGCCGCACGGACCCGAGCCGTTGACTGAGCGACCTCAGGAGCGGTTCCGCGTCTCGCGTATGCGGAACTCTTGTCGGGTAGATATCCTCAATAAATCAGACTGTCGCGATTTCAAACTTCGCTTGGCAGACGAATCAGATAACCTCGAAGTCTGCTCTATCTGCTACAAAGCAGCTCGTGCGTACAGCGCAAGAACGAACGCTCAGCGCACATAAGTCCTCACTATTCCGCCTATCGTGCTGGGTATTCCGCCAGTGTTATTGGCGCGACATTCTTTGCCGGTTATGCTGCACTGCGACATCGAAGACAACGTGGTGAACAGTGCGAAGCTTTGATCGTCTCCATTACCGCTTCAGTTTGCCGACCGCGCGAGTGAGGGGAAATGAAGTCATTGCCCCCTCGCTTCGAGTGGAGGCCCGCCATCCGCAGGCCTGCGATACTTATGTGAGGGAAATGATGACGACATATCAGTCATACCGCCGCGGTAACCGTCTGCTAGAGGCGCTCCCAACGCATGAATGGGAAGTGCTTGCTCCTCATCTCGAACTCGTCGAGTTGACCCCCGGCCAAATGTTGTCGAAATCCGGTGAACTTATACGAACCGTCTACTTTCCGGTCACGGCAATTGTCTCGCTTCTGCAGACCATGGAAAACGGCAGTTCGGTGGAGATCGCCGCGATCGGCAGGGACGGCACGACAGGCGTGCCGATCCTGACAGGTGGAGACACCATGCCGGCTAGTGTCCAGGCCCAGTGCCGGGGATTCGCCCATCGAATAAGCGCAAAGGCGCTGCGCGAGGCTTTGCGCAACTGTGGGTCTCTGCGCTCGCTCATGCTGCTATACATGCAGGCCCTTCTCACACAAGTTGCTCAAACGGCGGCGTGCAACCGGTTGCATCGACTGGACGAACAGCTGTGCCGCTGGTTGCTGGTCGATATCGATCGTTCGGGGACGAGTGATTTGCAAGTCACGCAGCAACTGATTGCCGACATGCTCGGTGTGCGCCGTGAAGGTGTAACTGAGGCGTCAGGCAAGCTTTGCGACGCCGAACTCATTCATCACAGTCGTGGCCGTGTCCGCATCCTGGATCGGACCGGACTCGAAGCACGGGCGTGCGAGTGTTACGAGATCGTCAAACGCGAGTTCGACCGGCTCTTGCCACGTATCAGTGCAATGGAGGCCACACGCTAGGAAGCGAGATTTTCTCGCGCGAATCCACACGCTGGTCGAGGCGTGAATTAAAGTTGCGCGCGTGGCGCTCTGTTTTCTTGCCAGTGGAATGGCTTTTTCGGCTGAGTCCGGAATACCGGACGTACTGGTTAGCGGTTGAAAGCACGCATCATCTTGATGTACCTCGCCGGCGTACGAGCGCCGTCTGTTTCGTCGTCCAACTGCCATTGCGTGGTGGCTGGCAGTCCGTGCCGCGCATCGCGCTACATTCGTGTTTCTGCCGGCTTTGCCGTGCTCGTATGTGAGACTGCCATCGCGCCGTGATCTTCGACTGCCTGGACCATTTGTGCACCGGCAAGAGGTCATTTCACGTCCCATGCGGCGCCTCACCTGTATCGCCTCAGATTCGTCCGTTTTTCGCCTTGGTCTCGATTCTAGTAAAGTATGATGTTTGGCGCGACGACCGCCGCGCCATACCATCGCTGCTGCCTGTTTGTCCTTGCGTTCGGCGCGTTGCTTGACCCGCAGCGTGCGGTGGTTTCCGGTAAATCGCGAAGGGGGTGAATCGTTATAAATTCAATCTCGCCTCAATTGAAAGGACCCAGGTAAATGTCGAGCGTCTTGACACATTTCTTATGCTTCATATTCGGCGTGCTCGTTGGTGTTTTCGTATGCGCGTTATGTGTCGCACGTTCCAGAACTCCACGAGACGACGAATGAATCTTTCAAGGGGCCGCTTAAGCAGTTGGCGTTTCGACGCTACCGCGGCCTCCTGAAAACGTTCTATACATTGACAACAAGCCGGACACGATCGACGTTACGCGATCGAGACACGGGCAACCCGAACACCTGAGCCGTTGCCCGTGCGCATTAACTCCCCCTCATTAATCTGATTGGCGCGGGCGAAAGCGCATATGTTGCTTGCCGCACTGAAACGAAATCACTAGACCCCTACACTGATCCGGTTGCTTCTGTTCGCGACGATGGAAGTCGCGATAAGAATCTATACCAAATCTGCTTAACGATCTCCTGTGTCCATACCATTCACCGGATGTCTGCCAGATTCCAATAGGCCTTCTGCGTTCGTGTGAGAAGGCGGTTTCCAGAGGGCTTCCATGATCGTCGTGACAGGCGGCGCCGGTTTTATCGGCGCCAATTTCGTGCTCGACTGGCTCAACGCGTCGGACGAAGCGGTACTGAACGTGGACAAGCTGACGTACGCCGGCAATCTGGGTACGCTCAAGTCGCAACAGGGCAACCCGAAGCATATTTTCGTGCGCGCGGATATCTGCGATCGCAGCGCGCTCGACGCTTTGTTCGCCGAGCACAAACCGCGTGCGGTGCTGCACTTCGCCGCGGAAAGCCACGTCGACCGTTCGATTCATGGACCGGCTGATTTCGTGCAGACGAATGTGGTCGGCACCTTCACGCTGCTCGAAGCGACCCGCCAGTACTGGAATGCGCTCGGCGAGGCCGACAAGGCCGCTTTCCGCTTCCTGCACGTGTCGACCGACGAAGTGTTCGGCTCGCTGTCCGCTACCGATCCGCAATTCTCCGAAACCACGCCGTACGCGCCGAACAGCCCTTACTCGGCGACCAAGGCGGGTTCGGACCATCTGGTGCGCGCGTATCACCATACGTATGGCCTGCCGGTGCTCACCACGAACTGCTCGAACAACTACGGTCCGTACCAGTTCCCCGAGAAGCTGATTCCGCTGATGATCGCCAACGCACTCGCGGGCAAGGCGCTGCCGGTATATGGCGACGGCCAGAACGTGCGCGACTGGTTGTATGTGGGCGACCACTGCAGCGCGATCCGCGAAGTGCTCGCGCGCGGCACGCCGGGCGAGACATACAACGTGGGCGGCTGGAACGAGAAGAAGAACCTCGAAGTGGTTCACACGCTGTGCGACCTGCTCGACCAGTTGCGTCCGAAGGCGGGCGCTTCGTACCGCGACCAGATCACTTACGTGAAGGATCGTCCGGGCCACGACCGCCGTTATGCGATCGACGCGCGCAAGCTCGAACGCGAGCTTGGCTGGAAGCCGGCGGAGACGTTTGAGACGGGCCTCGCGAAAACGGTGCAGTGGTACCTGGAGAACCAGGCGTGGTCGGACGAAGTCGCCTCGGGCGACTACCGCAAGTGGGTTGAGACCAACTACGCGCAACGCGCGTAAGGGCACGGCAATGGCGCGCAAAGGCATTATTCTCGCGGGCGGTTCGGGCACGCGCCTGTATCCGATCACGCATGTCGTATCGAAGCAGTTGCTGCCGGTGTACGACAAACCGATGATCTACTACCCGCTGTCCACGCTGATGGTGGCGGGCATCCGGGACGTGCTGATCATTTCGACGCCGCAGGACACGCCGCGCTTCGAGGCGATGCTCGGCGACGGCAGCCAGTGGGGGATGAACATCCAGTACGCGGTGCAGCCTTCGCCGGATGGGCTTGCGCAGGCGTTCATCATCGGCCGGGAGTTCGTGGGTAATGATCCGTCGGCGCTGATTCTCGGCGACAACATTTTCTACGGTCACGATCTGGCCGGCCAACTCGAGCGAGCGAGTGCGCGTGATAACGGCGCGACCGTGTTTGCGTACCACGTGCACGACCCGGAGCGTTATGGCGTGGTCGAGTTCGACAGGAGTTTCCACGCGCTCTCCATCGAAGAGAAGCCCGAGAAGCCGCGGTCGAACTACGCGGTAACGGGCCTGTATTTCTACGACAAACAGGTGTGCGACATTGCCGCGGATATCAAACCGTCGCCGCGTGGCGAACTTGAGATCACAGACGTCAATTCGTGCTACCTGCGTCGCAACGCACTCGAAGTCGAGATCATGGGCCGCGGTTACGCCTGGCTCGATACCGGCACGCACGACTCGTTGATCCAGGCGGCCACTTTCATCGAAACGCTGCAAAAGCGTCAGGGATTGGTGGTGGCCTGCCCGGAGGAGATTGCATTTCGCCAACACTGGATCGACGAGGAGAAACTGCTTCAGCTTGCGAAACCACTCGCCAAGAATGCTTATGGCCAGTATCTGCTCAATCTTCCGAAGGATCAGGTGGCATGGCCGACCCGCTAAAACTGTTCGCGCTCGAACAGAGTGAGGCGTTTCCGATTTCCGCGCGATAGCTGATATGCAACCTGCCGAACGTGCGGCGCCGCACATTTAGTTTGATACCGGACGGGTACGCTTCATTGCGTGGACCGCAGGAAAGCGCTCCGCAATTCGGTTGCGCGGCGGGTTTTTATTGCGGGACCGTCCGCGGAGTCGAGGGGCGTTCAATCAGGAGTCACGATACGCCTGCCGACCGAATCAGGTAGCCGGCAATACATCGTGTTTCACAAGTAGCAACTCTCTCATGTCGGCGATACGCAACCGCCCGGCGTGATCTGTCATTCCGGCGTCGGCCGGCCGGAATGGACATGGCATCTATCGGTCGTTTGGACGATCAAGCGCTCGCCCTAAGACACGTTCGTGATGAATTGACAATGGCAATTCGAAATTCGCGGCGACTCTGGCGTTACCTGCAGCCTTTACCTAATTTACCGGCAGACCGCGATGTTGAGACGAACCCTGCTCGCAAATTTCGCTGGCCAGATGGTGACCGCGGCACTTGGCATCGTCATGGTCCCGATCTATGTGCGTCATCTCGGGGTCGAAGCTTATGGGCTGATTGCCATCAATGCGGTGGTTCTCGCATGGGTGCTGGTTCTCGATTTCGGACTTTCGCCTACGTTGTGCCGGGAACTCGGGAGCCTGCGGGCAGGCACCGGTTCAAAAGCTGAAGTCGGGCTGCTGCTGGAATCGCTGGAAAAGCTGATTCTCGGCACAAGTACCATTCTGTTCATCTTGTCGATCTTCGTGGCGCCTTATTTCGCCGAGCGATGGCTGAACGCGTCCACGCTGCCCCCCGGCGTGATACGTACCGCATTTGTGCTGATGATGCTGACTGCCATCGCGCGCTGGCTTGGCGCGCTGTACCGCGGGGGTGTCGTCGGCATCGATCGACAGGTCGCGCTCAACGGTATTGTCATCACTTTCGCAGTGATACGCACGGTGCTCGTTGTGCCAATCATCATGGTCTGGCCGCGTATCGAGTTCTTCTTTGTATGGCAGCTCCTTGCGATTGTCGCGGAAGCTATCGCGATGCGCACGCTGCTCGGCCGTACGATCGACATACCGTTCTTATCGACACATTTTTCGTGGAGGGTACTGTCGTCGCGAGCGAAATTGTCGCTTTCGATTGCATTGGCGACCGTGATCTGGGCCTGCACCACGCAGATCGACAAGATCGTCCTTTCCAAAATCCTGCCGCTGGCGGATTTCGCGGTATTCAGCCTGGCCACTCTGCTGGCGAGCGGCATCTTGTTACTCGCCAACCCGATTCAACAGGCATTCATTCCACGCTTGACTACCGAAAGCTTCGGCGGCGGGGAGCGTATTCGTCAGATGTACGCACTGGCCACCGAACTGACTTCATTGGCGGTGTTGCCGGTCGCGGCCGTGTTCTTTTGTGCGCCCGAGGCCGTGCTTCGATTCTGGTCCGCCAGCGCTCCGGTATCGCCCGACGCGTTGCGAATCATGCAATGTTATGCGGCGGGAAACGCATTTTCGGCGATCGCTTCGCTGGCGTTCATTGTGCAATACGCAAAGGGAAACCTGTCACTTCACCTGAAGGGCAATATCGGCTTCCTCCTTCTCTACGCGCCTGCGGTGCTATTTGGCGGCATGCGTTTCGGTGCGGTCGGCGCCGCTTATGCGTGGATGGCGATGAACTTTCTGCTGTTGTTCGGTTGGGTTGCGATCGTACATCGAAAGTTTATCCCCGGCATCAACGCGAGTTGGTATCGCAGTCTCGTTGCGCGTATCGCCGCGCTTGCGCCCGTCGGACTGGTGTTGAGTCGCGTGGATCTGGCAGCCTGTTCACGCATCGGTCTGTTCTTTGTTCTTTCTGGAGCGTGGCTTGCCATGGTCGCATTGACGATTGCGGTCTCGCCAATCATTCAACAAAAGGCTCGCCGCCTGGCCGGGCGGCTAATCCTAAACCGAGAGAGCAGCATGGATACTAACCTTCACCCTCCGGTCCAGGAGCAGGGTGCGCCCGTATTGTCCGTAATCGTGCTTTGCTACCGGCAAGGCGAGTATGTAGGTCCGTGTCTCCAAAGCGTACTCGACCAGCGACTCGATGTGCCTTTCGAGGTGATCGTGGGCGATGATAATTCGCCCGACAATTCTCTCGACGTGATCGAGTCGTTTCGCTTGCGTTATCCGGACATAATCAAGGTCATTTCGCACGACACCAACGTCGGTTTCGCAGCGAACTTTGCCGATACGGTCGCGCTCGCGAAAGGCGAATACATCGCGAACATCGACGGCGATGACCTCATGTCTCCCGGCAAGCTGCAGCGCCAACTCGACTTCCTCAGAGAGCACCCCGAGTGCGGTCTCGTCGTCCATAAGATGCGCACGGTGGATCAGGATACGCTGGAGACGGTGTCGTACCCGTTGCCCAGAAAAAAGCCTGCAACCTTCGACGCCGAATATCTCATCAAGAACGGCCCGTATTTCTTCCATAGTTCGGAAATGTATCGGGCTCATCTCCGTCACCGAAGTCCCGTTGATGTCGGTCTGAAATCTGTCTGTGATGTGGCCCATCTTGTTCAGGTTGTGTTTGGTTCGCAAGGTGCCTACCTGGACGAAGAGTGGGGGCTTTATCGCGTCAACCGGACCGGCATGACCTCGATGCGAATCAACAATCCCGAGCGTCATAGGGAGAACATGAACGACATGATTCAGACCTGCCAGATCGCGGCCGATCTCGGTATGGCGAGCGGCGTAGTGGACCGCGGGCGCGCGAGGTTCTATCTGACCTCGGCCATCTTCTACCTGGAGCACGCACGCGAGGACAACTTCGAGGACTGCATCGAGTCGAGTTGGCGTGCCGCAAAAATCGGCTTTAAACAGCTGCTTTTGTACTCGATGCGTCGCTGGCCCCGTACGTTGCGAACCGTCTACACGCGGCTCAAGCAGATGGCCGGACGACAACGGATGAACGCATGAGTACAACCGTTCAGGAGAACGAGCGGGCTGCCCCCAAAAAGGTGCGACTTCTCGACTTGTATAACCGGGCGCGTTTGGTCTGGTACCGACTCAAGACTCGCCTGTGGTACGCGCAGGTGTTCAAGTCGGTCGGCGCAAAAACGACGATTTATCGTCCCATGCTGCTCGTCAACGTCCACTACGTGTCGATTGGCGAGCGCGTACTGATTCGGCCTGGTGCGCGCATCGAACTTGTCGTGACGGACGCGGCTGCACCGCCGCGGCTCACGATCGGGAGCCGGGTCAATATCGAACAGAACGTGCACATCGTATGCGGCTCGTCGATCGAAATCGGCGACGGCGCGACCATCACGGGGAACGTCGCCATTGTGGATGTCGAGCACCCGTATGAGGACGTCAACGACAAGACACGTATCGGTGAGCGTGTTCGCGCGCGAGGTAATTACGTGCTGATCGGGCAGGGCGCATTTATTGGGTTTAACTCGGTGATTCTGCCCAACGTGAAGATTGGCCGCCACGCCGTGGTGGGCGCGCATTCGGTGGTGACGCGCGACGTTCCCGACTATTGCGTGGTTGCAGGAAATCCAGCGCAGATCATGAAGCGCTACAACTTCGAAACCAGATCTTGGGAAAGGGAGAAGCAATGAAAGTCCTGATTACGGGTGGTGCCGGCTTTATCGGCTCGAGTCTGGCGCGCAAGCTCTGCGCAAACAACGCGCAAGTCACGGTGCTCGACAACCTCTCCCCGCAAATCCACGGAGACAATCCCATTGTCACGTCGGCCATCTTCGCGTCGTTGCCGGAAAGCGTGCATTTCGTGAAGGGGTCTGTGACCGATCGGGCTGTGCTCGAACGCGTCATGCAAGGACAGGACGCAATCGTTCATCTCGCGGCCGAGACGGGGACTGGGCAATCCATGTACGAAGTGGATCGCTATGTGGACGTGAACGTGCATGGCACAGCACTGATGCTCGACATTCTGGTGAAGAACAGCAGTAATTCCGTGCGCAACGTAGTCGTTGCTTCGTCGCGCGCGATTTACGGTGAAGGGAAATACCGTTCTCCCGCCGCCGGCATTCTCTATCCCGGTCCGCGGAAAGAAAAGGATATGCTCGAGGGCCAGTTCGAGCACCTCTGCCCGATCAGCGGTGAACCGATGGAATGCGTGCCGACGGATGAAGAATCGAAAATCCACCCGACCTCGCTCTATGGCATCACCAAGCAGACGCAGGAACAGATGGTGATGACGACCTGCCGTTCCATCGGCATCGCCGCGTCGGCGTTGCGTTATCAGAATGTCTATGGTCCGGGACAGTCGTTATCCAACCCGTACACGGGCATTCTTTCGATCTTTTCGACGCGCATTAAGAATGGCAATCCCATCAATATTTTCGAGGATGGCCTGGAAAGCCGCGACTTCGTCTATATCGATGATGTGGTCGATGCGACCTATGCCGCGCTCACGAACGCAAACGCCGCGGACAACGTCTTCGGCATTGGATCGGGTGTGCGCACCTCGGTCATGGACGTGGCCATGACGCTGCGCGACGTGTATGCCAGCGATGTCAGCGTATCGGTGACGGGCGCATTCCGCCTGGGCGATGTCCGACATGTCTACGCTGATTTGACGAAAGCGAGGGAGATGCTCGGATTCGAACCTAAGGTCTCGTTTACCGAAGGTATCGCGCGGTTTGCCGAGTGGGTCGACCGGCAGCAGGTGATGGCCGATACCTACGAAAAAAGCATCGCCGAGATGCGGGAAAAGGGCCTGTACAAGGGCTGTGAACGCGCGGCCTGACGTCCAACGATAAGCTCCGCCAGACGGAGGCGCCGGGACGGCCGCCTCCGTAACTCATTTGAAGGAAGCAATATGTCAACGAGATATGGTTCGCCGCTGATCGGGATTGTCACCGTGCTGTATCGCTCCGATTCCGTGCTTCCCGATTTTTTCAAAAGTCTGGCGGCCCAGCGTGGTGCGAATTTCAAGCTGTATGTGATCGACAATAGCGAGAAGGACACGGGAACGACGATGTCCCGAGAGCTTGCAGCTCAGCACAATATCCACGCCGACATCGTGTTCAACAACGACAATGTCGGTGTTGCCCGTGGCAATAATCAAGGTATCGAGATGGCGCTCGCGGACGGATGCGACTACGTTCTGTTGGCCAATAACGACACCGATTTTCCCGATCCCGACGTGATCGCGGGACTGGTGCGGCACACCGAGGAAGCGGGCGCGTTGGCGGCCGTGCCCAAGATCACCTATCACGGGACCAACCGGATATGGTGTGCGGGGGGGCGGTTCTCGCCGCTTACCGCTACCACGCCGCACGTGGGCGATCGGAAGGAAGATCGCGGACAGTTCGACCAGGAAATGTTTACGGAATACGCGCCGACATGCTTTATGTTGCTGCACAAAAGCATCTTCGAGATGATCGGTATGATGGATGAAAAGTACTTCGTCTATTACGACGATAGCGACTTCGTCTGGCGAATGAGAAGTGCCGATATTGGTTTGCTGTATGTGCCGACATCAAGCGTGGGTCACAAGGTGGCGGTGTCCACTGGCGGCAATGAAAGTCCCTTCAGCCTGTTTTATACGGCGCGCAATCGTGTTTATTTCAGCCGCAAGCATCTGGCGCCGGCGCACCGTGCGATTGCTATTGCCTATGCCATCGTCACTTTGACGGCCAAATGTGTCAAGTTTTCGCCAGCTGCGAGGTCGAGCGTGTTCAAGGGTCTTAGAGCCGGCTTCTCACTGTCAGTCGCCGATCATTGATGGATGACTTGCCAGGCAGCGCGCCGCTACTTTGGCGCGCGGCTACTTTCTGTACGCGTAACCGGGCGTAGGCAATCGCAACGAAGGTCCAAGGTGCGAGGTAGGAGAACTCCGGGACGGAGATCATCATCATCACCCATGTCGTGACGCAACATTGGCGCAATGCCAATCCTTCTACGGACCAATCGAGTTTGAACGCAGGATACAGAATCAGGATGCTCACGAGAACGAGCCCCACGAGCCCGGTGTTGACGAGAAGGGTGGAGAAGAGATCGGTCGATCGTATATAGCCGAAGCCCACCCCGAACAACTGGTTGGCAAGCGATCCGTCGGCCCACATGTCCACGGACGCGCGGAAAAGGCCGGATCTTTCGACGCCGGAGACATTGGTTCCATCGAGCTTGTCGAGAATCATTTGCTGAAAGAGGTCAGCAATGTAGTCTCGTGCCAGGTAGGCGACCACAAACGCCCCGAATGCACCGGCCAGAGTCTTGAGTGGATGGAAGCTGATCTTGCGCATACGAATGAGTAAATAGACGACGTAACCGACGAAGGCCGTCGAAGAAGTACTCATGATGAGCGATGCGCCAACGATCCACACCGGCAGGCGTCTCCTGGATGTTGCGTTGAAGTAAACCCAAAACGGAAACATCGAAAAAGCGTACATCGACGGCTCACCAGTGAGACTCTTAAGTCGCTGGATAGTCATGCCGGCGACGTCGATCCGCTGGATGGAGGTCCCAGTGGCCGCGCCTTCCGGCGCAGCACCTCTATTCGGAAAATCGGTGCCGAAAGCCCGATTGGAAATAAAGTCGCCAGGTCGGCCCATCACGACAAAGTAGATGACTTCATAAATGCCGTACGCAGCGAAAATCGCTGCCGACGCAAGCAGCCACTGCTGCCACGAAGGTTTATAGAAAATATAGACGTATGAAGCATAGAGCACCACGGCGGCGAGATAGATCGTCTGGGTGAACAGGCTCTTTCTCATGACGAAGGTCAATACATCCGTGTCGTCGATGAGCACGACTTTCGTTAAATCGGGTTCGTAGGCAACTGCGGTGTTCGCGAGCTGAGACGCCAGGAAGAAGACTGTCCACACAACAACCGCGATGAGCAGGAAGTTGAGATAGCGGCGGCGCGACGCGCCGGCGCATGCCAGTGCTACCGGCAGTGAAAGAAAACACATGAGGTAGCCCAGGGTCGTCCCCTGAATGGAGGGAATGATGAGTACCGACGTCACAGGCATGGCGAATACCCAGACGAAATAGTACAGATCAGCGTGCGAGGTAAAGCTCTGTTTCATGAGGTTCCAGAGGAGGCTTGCAAACGGGCGCAGGCAGCAGGAGTGAGCTTCATCCGAAGCGTTGACGTAGATCCTTCATCAACGCCCGGATGCCACTTGCGCGCGCCTGTCTGAGAGGCGGCGAATCTTAGTTCAAAAGCGCGCTAAAAATGCCGGTTACGCGTGCCTGTTGCGCTTCGGTCAAGCCGGCCCAGAGGGGTAGGCGAATCAGGCGTTTTGACTGGTCGATAGTGACGTCCAGTGAACTGCCGACTTTGCCGTACCGTAGCCCGCCAGGAGATGAATGGAGCGGAACATAGTGAAACACCGAGCCAATTTCTTGCCTTCTATATTCATCGAGCAGACGCTGGCGCGTGTCTTCATCTTCAACCAACACAAAATACATGTGACCGTTGTGCTGACACTCTGCCGGGATGACGGGGCGGCGAAGTGCGCCCTTGCGTTCGAACGGCTCGAGAAGCGCGTGATATCGCTCCCAGTTCGCGAGGCGTGCTCGCGTAATCTTTTCAGCGCCTTCCAGCTGAGCCCACAGATAGGCGGCGATCAGCTCGCTCGGCAAGAATGACGAGCCGACTTCTTGCCAGGTGTATTTGTCGACTTCTCCACGGAGATAGCGGCTGCGATCGGTACCTTTCTCGCGGATTATTTCGGCGCGCCTCGTTAGACAGGGATCGTTGACGAGCAGGGCTCCGCCCTCGCCCGAGATGATATTTTTCGTTTCGTGGAAGCTGTAGGCACCGAGGTCGCCAATGGAGCCCAGGCCGCGGCCCTTATAAGTGGCCATGACACCCTGCGCGGCATCTTCGACCACTTTAAGTCCATGGCGTTCGGCGATGGACATGATCGTGTCCATTTCGCATGCCACACCGGCGTAATGCACCGGGACGATCGCGCGGGTTCGTGGCGTGATTGCTGCTTCGATCAACCGCTCATCGAGATTCATGGTGTCTTCACGGACATCCACGAAAACCGGCACGCCGCCGCGAAGGACGAATGCGTTCGCAGTCGAGACGAACGTGTACGAAGGCATGATGATCTCGTCGCCTGGCTGGATATCCAGCAGGAGAACCGCCATTTCTAGTGCGGCCGTGCAGGAATGCGTCAGCAATGCCTTGCCGGAACCGCTTCTTTCTTGCAGCCACTGGTTGCAACGTCCAGTGAAGGATCCGTCGCCAGCCAGCTTCTTGTTGAAGTGGGCTTCCGCAATGAACTTCAGTTCGTTGCCGGTCATGGCGGGCGTGTTGAAGGGAATGCGGTTCTCGTTGACTTCGATTCCAATTTGCGGCGTAGATCGGCTCATGAATAGTTCACCCCACATGATCGAGAATCAATGCTTCTCGCTGCGACACATAGTTGGATCTGGAAGTTGCCCGACTTCCGGATCCTGCTTTCCGGCGAACTCGCCAGGTGTTTCACGTAGCAAGCTGCGCGAACGCCCCTGCTGTGGACGTCAATGGCATCACACCTCGTCCGTTTCATTGAGCGTGCGCGTGTACTGCGCGGCCTGCTCATAACTTCTCCAGTTGCTGGCCCGTTTGGGTATCGCGTTGAAGACCGAGCCGAGGAGCCGCCCTCCCGCGCGCCGCAGCTTTTTGACCGTTTCGGAAATCTCGTCCTCGCTTTGCATGCCTGAGCGGAGCACAAGGACGGTCGCACCCGCGTGCGGAGCCATGATCGCGGCGTCGGTCACCACCAGGAACGGCGGGGTGTCCACCAATACCAGATCGAACTGTTCGCTTAGCTGGTCCACGACCTGCTTGAAGTCGTGCATCATCAAGAGTTCTGACGGGTTGGCCGGATAGGCGCCGCACGAAATGAAGGAGAGGCCGCGAACACCAACGGAGCGGACGGCATCAGTGCTGCGCAGCTTGCCCTGGAGAACCTCGGAGAGGCCGCCTCGATTGGATTGCTTGAAGAAGGAGGCCAGATTGCCGCGGCGCATGTCGGCGTCGATTAGCAGAATGCGCAAGCCGACTTCCGTCAGAAGTATGGAAAGATTCGCCGCAACAAAACTCTTGCCGGTGGACGGGCTCGGACCCGTCAGCATCACAATGTTGTTCTTCTTGTTCAGTCGATCGCGACACACCTGTGTGCGCACCTCGCGAAGCGCCTCGACCGACGGCTCGTGCGGCAGCCGGCTGGCGAGGATCCGTGCAGCGGTCTCCCGCGTTATCCCAGGCGCGATGGCGGATTTCGCAGACTCTGCGTCGAGTGGGTCCAACGTCAACGAATTAGGATCGGGCAGGCCCGGTACAGCGTCGTCACGTCCGGATCGCGACTCCTGCGCGGGCTGCACCGAGGTTTCGCCCTCCAATTGAGCTTGTTGACGGCTGAACAGGACTTCGCCCAGAACCGGCACATCCAGCCGGCGTTCGACGAAGAGCGGATCGGTGACACCGGTCGTTGCATAGCGTCGTAGCACGATGAAGAACGCGCCAATGAAGAAGCCCAAGCCGCAGCCTCCGACAATGACCAACGGACGGTTCGGCTTGACCGGTCGATACGGCTGCATCGCCTCGTCGACGATGTGTGCGCCGCCGGTTGCGCTCGCGCGGCGCACGGAAAGCTCTTCGGCTTTGCTGACCATGCCCAGATAGATGGTTTCTGCCACCTTCGCATCGCGGGACAACTCTGCGTTGCGTCGCTCGGAGGTCGGCATGCTGATGAAGCGGGAGTCGAAAGCGCGTCTTGCCTCCGCAAGCTGCGCGAGTTGCGTGTCGATCGTCTTGACCTGCTGGCTATTGGGCGTGAAGAGCGACGCCGCCTGCGTGCGTTGCAATTGCAGCGCCGACGTGCGTTGCTGGAGCTCGATGCTGCCTTGCAGGTAGGATTGTGCCTCGGTTGTCGGCCGCATTGTTTCGGTCGACGACTGATAGTCACTCAATGCCTGTTCGGCGCGCGTGAGATCGGCCTTGAGTCGCGGCAGCTCGCCTTGAATGAACTCGAGCGTCTTCGTGTCATTGAGCTGGCGGCTTGCGACCGAGGACGCAATGTACTGCTGGGCAACCGCATTAGCCACCTGGGCGGTTTGCACCCGGTCCTTCGAGGCGAAGGAAATTTGCACGATTCCCGTGTCTTTGGTCACTTCCGCGATCTTCAGTTGACGCCGCAACCGGTCGATTGCATCAAGCGTATTGCGGTGGGTTATCGTGAACTCGGTGCCAGGCCTGGCGATGAGTTCCTTCACTGTGATCGATAGACCGTTCGGCGCAGTCGCAGGTATTCCTTTCTGGCCGCGCAGGAGCACATCTCCATTGGGCGCGCGAAGTTCGTACTGCCCCTTGTCCAGAGCGGTCAGCTCGAGCGGCTTCTCCTCGAGTTCCGGCGGCACATTGAGCGACGGGATCTGAAGTCTCTCGCCGCCCCAGGCGAATGAACCGAGTCCAAACCACGGCCGGGAGGGATGGCCGGGAAAGGCGAATTGGTCCGCGAAACGTCCGATGATAGGGATCGCGTGCGGTACAACCTCTACATCGAACTGAAATTGACGGATGACCGGTTCCAGCACCGAACGGCTCTGCATGACCGAGATTTCCGCGGCGGTCGCTTGCATGCCCGGTTGTTGCTGCGCCGTGCCATCCTGGCGGGAAATGCCGAGTGCATTCTGGTCGGGCGGCGCCGGCGGGTCAACGCGCACGACTACGTCGGCGGAGTACGTCGGTGCCGTGAGGAAGGCATACCCGGTAGCGAGTGTCGTTGTTATGGCGATGAATGCCAGCAACGTCCAGATATGGTCTCGCAAGAGGTGAAACATGTCGCGCAACGAGAAGTTACCCTCTTCGTTGCCTGCGCGAGACGATCCGGAATTGAGAATATGCGTGTTCAAAGGCGCCATCTCCAAGATTCGGGGGTAACAAGCTTCTCGATGGAGCGACAAGCATCGCCGCGTCGATTATTGGACTTCGGCCCTGGATCTCGCCCGGGGCCGAATTGGTACTTGGATTTGCATTGATTCGACGAATCGTCGGCTCGGATCTGATGTCGTTGCCTGGTCCGCCACTCACCGATTCGTCGGCATAGCATCCGTGGACGCTACCTTGAGCAAGTGTGATATGAATACAACCTTCCAATCTTCGGGTCTGTGGTTTAGCGCACGTTGCGCCCTCCGATGTAGTTAATGCAGCGGAATACCTCTGGCTGAATGGCACTATTTTTTCGTTTTACCAATAACGGCATGAGAGGATTTGGATTGTTGTAACAAGCGGTGCAATGCCGGCGGCCCGGCGTGAACGACGTACGGCAGCACCAATCAGCTACGCCAATTGGCAACATAAGCAGTACTTTTCAGATCGATAAACTTTGCCGCGCAAGTTTTACCTCCACCAAATTTCATCGGATTTTGGCGCGCGATTTCATGCGGACATTCGAACGTTCGGCTCCGCACAGACAGAAGACTATCCTGCACGGATCATGCAGTTGCAACATCCACCATTGCAGACGGTCGGCGCGACGCAAAGCCGTGCGCGAAGCAGTAGCTCGCCGAGAGCGCCGCTCGTGAATCGTCACAATCCGCTAATGGAAGTCCACCGTCGTTCAGTGAGTCGACGGGATCAGCGAACAACGGCAAAGCGGCAACGTTGGGCAGCCTGGATTACGTGATCCAGCGGTGCCCGTCAGATCATCCAGCATCGGTCGAGGCGGAATTGGCGACATTGCTCGAACATGACAGCAACGTGAGTACACGCGGCGCCAAATACGTGGCCGCGCCAGCGGCGGAGTCGATATTGCGCGACTGGCCGCGTCTTCGCTCGACTTTCAACTGGAATATTTTGCCGGGGTATATCCGTGCGATCTGCTGGTTCCCGCCGGAACTCGGGAAGCAGCGCCCGGCGAGAGACAACGGCTGTCAAAAGTCGACGCATTCCTTGGCTGACATGTTGCTGGACCTGAAATGAAAAATGAGCGCGGACAGACCCTTCTGAAGCGCGTCGACCTTATTTTTGGCGGCGCTTTCCTGTACCTGTTAGGGGCGCTTCGCAAAAAGCGGCGCCTGCCAACTCAGTGCTCGACGGCAGGAATATTTGCGTTCGCGGCGATCGGCGATTCAATTTTGTCGTCGATAATTATTTCCGAGTTGCGGAAAGTAAAGAACATTTCCAGAGTGGTGATATTTGCGTCACGAAGCAACGCGCGCATCTACGAGCTGTTCGACGGGCTGGACGAAGTCGTGGTAGTCCCTTTGACAAGTCCGCTGGATGCGCTGAAGCAGATAAAGAAATATCAGGTAGATATCCTGATCGATACGTCGCAATGGCCAAGAATTTCGGCGATATTGGCAGCGTTGGCAAAAGCGAAATTCACGATTGGCTTCAGGACCGGGCATCAATTCCGTCACTACGCTTACGATGTCAGCGTGGAGCATCGTGACGGACTTCATGAGTTGGAAAATTTCAGAGCGCTCTTGCGGCCGCTAGGAATCGAATCTACGGAATGTCCACGAATAACCAAAGACATCCCCCCGTCCGGCCTAACATTTGTCATTGACGACAAATATATAGTTTTTCACCCATGGGCCTCAGGAACAAATTTTTCCATGCGCGAGTGGCCCATGGAGTATTGGTGCGGCCTCGCGCGTATTCTGATTGATAGCGGGTACGCGATCGTCGTAACAGGCGGACCGGAAGACTCCGGGCGGGCTCAACAACTGGTTTCCCTGATCGGCAGCCAGAAGGTCGTTAGCGTGGCAGCTAAGGTAAGTTTGACTGAGGTGGTTGGAATAGTGAGGAAAGCGGAGTGCATAGTGTGTGTGAATACTGGAATCATGCACCTGTCTGCCATGTTGGATACCCCCATGATTAGCCTTCACGGTCCTACGAATCCGTTCCGGTGGGGGCCTGTCAGCAAAGAGTCTGGCGTCATTGCGGTGTCGAGGCGAGACGGTGGAATGTTCCTGAATCTCGGCTTTGAATATCCGCGGAACGCAAAGTACGTGATGGAAAAAATAAGCGTCGCTTCTGTCGCCGACGTCTTGAGTGAAGTCTATTCGATCGATCTAGGCCAACATGACAAGAAACCCGCCGGTGAAGCTTTCGCCTCCTGATTTCGACTGCGCTCAATTATTGGTTGTGGGCGACGTCATGCTTGATTGGTACTGGCACGGTTCGACCTCCCGAATCTCCCCGGAGGCGCCCGTTCCCGTGGTCCATGTGCAAACTGAAGAAACGCGTGTCGGTGGGGCAGGAAACGTCGCGTTGAATGCGGCGGCGCTTGGAGCCCGCGTGCGTCTTCTTGGCCTGGCTGGACAGGACGCGCACGCCGACCGGATCGAAGAGTTGCTACGCGAAGGCGGAGTCGACTGCCTCCTTCAACGCGTCGCGGGCAGCAAGACGATCACGAAGCTTCGCATTCTTTCTCGTCATCAGCAGATGATCAGAGCGGACTTCGAAGACCATTTTCCCGCGCGGAATGGCGATGACCTGATGTTTTCCTTTGAGCGTCAGTTGAGTGAAGTCGATGCGGTGGTGCTGTCCGATTACGCCAAAGGTTCGCTGCATGATTCAAAGAACCTGATCTCGACCGCTCGGCGCGCAGGAAAACCCGTCATCGTCGATCCTAAAGGCACGGACTTCGAGCGCTATCGCGGTGCCACTGTAATAACCCCCAACCTTTCTGAGTTCGAGGCTGTCGTTGGGCGCTGCGAGAGCGATGCTACTGTCGAACGGAAAGGCGCTGCGCTTTGCGACGCGCTTGGGCTTGATGCAGTGCTCGTCACCCGCAGTGAAAAAGGCATGACGCTAATTGCTCGCGGTCACGCGCCATTGCACCTGCCGACTCGCGCACGTGAAGTGTTTGACGTGACCGGGGCGGGGGACACCGTCGTTGCAACACTCAGTGCGGCACTCGGTGCCGGTGTTGCGCTGGATCAGGCGGTCGTGCTTTCGAATGTTGCGGCGGGTATCGTCGTAGCTAAACTGGGAACCGCGACGGTCCGGCGGCCGGAGCTTTATCAGGCATTACAGGACGATTTGCATTGCGCGCGTAGAGGAAGCATTCTCGCGCGAATTTCGCTGTTGCCATGGCGAGCGAAACGGCGCTCCGACAAATCGAGTAGTGTCAGTGCCTGACGCTGCGATCCGCGGGCGGTGCATCGAAGACTTGCACGGTGTGGAGGCCTCACTGGTGAAGTCATTGCCTCTGGGCGCTCACATAGTATGAAATACTGGAGCGACGTCTGATGAGACAGTTAGTGGAGCGGTCCGAAGTTCGCCCGGATGAATTCCCAGTTCAAACTGCTTTGCCGATCGAGGCAAACTCTGGAAGGGTTTCTGAGTGGCAAGGTCCTTCTGCTGGGTTTGCAATTAATGGCAAGTTTGCGTCTCAGCGCATAACGGGGGTGCAACGTGTTGGCTATGAGCTGGCAATGGCATTCGAACGTCTGCTGCATCAGGATAACGAACCACCCGTGCTGATTCCTGGCAACGCACGAACGGATGTTGTCCTGCCGAGCGCAAAGGTGGTCTGCCGATGGTTGAAGGGTTCTTTGTGGGAGCAACTGGGGCTGCCGTTCGTGCTTGGGGGGCGAACGCTTCTCAGTCTTTGCAATATGGGCCCGTTATTCGTTCGTCGACAGGTCGTGATGATGCACGACGTCGCGATCTATGATTTGCCGGAAAATTATTCGTGGAAGTACAGGCTTTGGTATCGCATTGCGTTTTTTCTCCTGAAGCGTAACGCAAGGCATATCGTGACCGTGTCGGAATTCTCAAAGACGCGCATCATGGAGCGCCTTGGTGTCGACGCGTCGCGCATTTCGGTGGTGGGCAATGGTGTGGATCACTTCGAGAAGATCACACCGGACACGACGATTCTGTCACGTTTGAATCTTGAGAACGATGGCTACGTGCTCGCGGTTGGAAATTTGTCGGTGGGAAAGAACCTTCCGCGCATTCTTGCTGCAATGGAGCGTGTGAGTGAGCACCACGACTGGAAGTTTGTTGTGGTTGGCGGGTGCGACCTGCGGGTCTTCAGCGCGCAAGTGAACGTGAGCTACGACTTGTCGCGGAACATCATCCCGGCAGGGTTCGTATCGGACGGCGAACTGAGAGCGCTGTATGAAAATGCGGCTTGCTTCGTGTTTCCCTCGCTGTATGAGGGCTTTGGATTGCCGCCCCTCGAGGCGATGTCTTGTGGATGTCCGGTAATCGTGTCACGTGAAGCTTCGCTTCCGGAGGTATGCGGCGATGCTGCGATGTACTGTGATGCGCATTCGGTCGATGACATTGTCGACAAGATAACGCAGATGATGGGAAGCGCCAAGTTGCGCGAAACCTGGCGCGAACGCGGGCGGGAGCACGCACGTGGTTTCCGATGGGAGCGGTCCGCACGTCGATTGCTCGATGTCCTGGAGCGTGAACTCGCGGGTGGAGTGGCTCACTCGGTTCAGACGCCATCTGCCCCATCGCGTGTCTAACCCAGGTAGCTCCACAACTTCTTCGAGCGGGACTATCGGGCTATCCGACCATGCTGAGGTTCGAGTGCTTCGGTCGCGCGTCGATGATTCCTGGCCGGTGGCGTTATCCGGGCAATCGGCAACAGACAGATGAACTGGGGTTGTACAGTCCATCCGCCTATTGCTGATCAGTTTTACGAACTGCACACGCAAGCAATGCGTTGCGTCCCGGCCGAGTGACTTCGCAAGCTATACCTCGAAAAACGATCGCCATCCGATCGACCGGTATAGAACCTCGCCGGCTGGCCACTGCCGGTGATGTTTCTTCGTCGCCGGCCACATCGCCTTCAATTCGTCACCACCGGCCACGACCTCTCCCGTTAAGCTTTCGCCCTGGTGCCGTGATTCAGGCTATCAAGAAGCAGGATTCGCCGCCACGGCAGTGGTCACCGCGGATGCTCGGCCAGCGTTCGCGACGCCGGGCGAAGTGTACAAGCCCATATAAAAGCCATTCATATTCTGGAAATTGTAGAGCTCATACCAGTCAACGCCGATGATGTTGTAGGTCTTTGCCGTGCTGGCGTACTCAGCAATGCTCGACGCGACGTACGAGTTGTACGTGGAACTCGACACGTTGGTTTGCACACCGATCTCCGACAGCAGAATCGGAAGATTGAACAGGGTCTTGAGTTCCGCGAGGGTGTTGACACCGCCCGCGTTCTGGATATCACCAAAGTCGTAATACCAGTGATAGTTCGTGATATCCCACGTTGCGGTCGGGTGCCCGGTCGAGCCGTCCGGTGCTTTGCCTGTCCACAGGCCTTGAAGCATGCCGTAATGCAACCAACCTACGCTCGGGCTCGCAATGAGGGTCTGCTTGGTCGTGTCGACGGAGCGGAACCCTGCGTAGAAGCCACGCACTGCGCCGCGGAATGCCGGCCACTGGCTGTTCGAAGACGCCCATTCAGTGACGTCCTGTCCGCCGTATTGGGGGCCGTTGGCGAAGTACATGTTCTCCGGTTCGTTCATCAATTCGATCACCGAAACCTTGCCAGCCAGTTGGCCGGCCACGGTTTGACCGTAGGCGTAGAACTGGTTGTACGCGGTGGTTTCATCGGTAGTCGTCGGGAAGACGTTGAAGACCGGCTGGATTTTGACAGGCGCGAACGAACTCACCAGACTCGCCATTTTCGCCGTATCTGATGTGCTGTAGCAGTCTTGGCGGATCGACGTAACCCCCATCGCTTTCATATCAGCGACCTGTTGGGCGATGTTGGAGGAGTAGACGCCTCCTTGAACATAGTGCCCGTTGACGCCGTAGAACGGGACGGACGTGGATGTCGTAGGTGAGGACGTGGATGTCGAAGATGACGAGCTGCTCGTCGAGCTTGATGATGTGCTCCCCGAAGACGTTCTGCCTCCGTGTTGACGGTTCGCGACTGCGGCCGCGTCTGCCGCGTCGGATGACGATCCGCCACCGCATGCAGTCAGGGTAGCACTGGCTGAAACGAGCAGCATTGTGAGCGCCAAAAATCGAGTTTTCAAAACGTAGCTCCAACTAGGTGAAAGTAACCGGGTCAAGTCAACCCACAAATAGACAGTACTGCTTACGATCCGTAAGTGACTGTCGTCACGACATGAGGGAGCGGCCTCAGATCCGAAGTGCAACAACTGCGTTGCGTATGGTGTTGCGACGCACGGGAGAACTCAGCGCGTCAGCAACTGCAACCCGGTGGCGCCTGACATTACGAGCCAGCACCTGCAGGCCTTGAGTCAGCGGTCCATAACCCGCTCACTCTGCGAACGTGGGCCGCCGTAGGCCGCGAACTTTCGCCGATCAGTTCGTCTGAAGGCGGATGCCACGCTCGAGCACAGCGTCGCCCGGCTCAACCCGGGCTTTCAGCCGGTAAGCAGCGGCTTGTACTCGCGACCATCTGCGCTCAGCCATGTGGCGAGCGTGATCAGTCATCGTTGCGTGCCTGCGCCATAGCAAAGCACTCGCACTCCGCATACACGGAGCGCGGACCAAAGTCGCCGGATTCCCAAGATGGCCAGGATTCGTGATCGTTTACTGCACAAGCGACGTGATCAAGAATTTCGGCAACCGGTCATCGTCAAAACGCTCTGTGCGAACGAGCGCATTCAATGGCAGTCCTAACAAAAATGAAAGGTGCCATCGCCAGGTGCGGACGTATCCGCTAAACTCAATTGGATTGCCGGACTCTTGCGACACAGCTTCACCTGTGATCAGGGAGAAGCAATGTCGCGACATCAGGAACTCACCGCTGCAATCGATACGGACGCTCCACCGCTGAAACTCTCACCGCCACTGCCAACGCGCCACCTTCGTAAGCACCGACGAATCGCGCCGCCTGTCATGCCTTTAAGTGCAGACCTATGGCTCAGGTCGAGGCGATCTCGACGTCGGCGCAAACAGCCTGATCCGGTCGCCTCGCGCGACTTATGCGCGTCCGCTCGCTATCCGAAGTGTTCGCGGTGATCCTCGCCGTAAGAGGTCAGTCTTACGGATCCAAACAACATTAACGCTTCGTCCACCCCTCAACTTTGAAACCCTTCTGTAAGCGCATCGGCTCGACTGCAGTTGATCGAACGACCTACCTTGCGAGTCGGGTTAAGAACCCAAAAACTCATAGAACCGCGGATTTGCCTCGCACCGTCCGACGACGCGAATCGCACAGTGAGTCCAATCCGGGGCGCACTGTTCGCGAATGCTCCGGATCGGAAAGCGGCCTGTCGCAGTGCAGCAACCGACATGTAACTGTTGCAAGCGAAACGCCGCCTAAACGCAGGCCCGGTATTAGTTACAGCGACTTTAGGCAGACGAATTATAAACGTTTCATTCGTGTAACGTGTCCGGGTCTGAGGCCAATAAGTGATAATTACAAAAAATTTCAACAAGTTTTGCCCGCAGATTTTCCAAACGAGAACGAATGGGAAAGCTCTGCCTCATCACGGCTAGGAAAACGTAAATGTTTGATTCGTCTGCAGATTGATGCTGCTATTTGGTGCGCCCTCTATGGGTGCAATGTATTTATTTATATGACAAATAGTGTCATCTGCTGTGGTGTCACTTTTAGTGGAAAAAGCGGCTGGATTTTAATGCACTGCGGAAATAGTGTCGCATCCTTTTTTGTCGGATTTTCAATTTTTTTAAGAAAAGGCAGAGTTGAAACTCGGCATGCAGTGCAACTTGGATGCGGTCGTACACTGATCGTCACCCGGAGAATGTACTTCGGAAAACGAACTAGATTTGCATTTCGCGAAGATTCGCACAATGTGGATTGAGTGAGCGCGGACTGCTTGAAGGGAAATAGAAACGCATGTATTCAGCCCAGCACGTGGCCTGTCAGGCTTCTGATTCGCAATCGATCTTGGGCGACGGAGAATGTTGAAGGGCAGGATGGCGTGGAGGGAGGAGTACGAGTTTTTCGTGCTGGTCTGAGCGCTTGACGATGGCGCATGCGGGACATTCAGTGCGAATCACCCGAGGTAACCAGAGCCGCGGACGCATGCGCGGCGAGGTCGCGGCGCGACGTCAGCGCGTGCGCGAGCCGAATGCCGGGTGCCTCCACGAGCTTGTAACTCGCCCAGGATAGGACGATTGCCGGCGGCACGGTCGCCAGCATATACAGTCCGAGCGGCGCGCCCACCAGACCGTAGTGCCGGCAGAGCCAGACGATCACATAAAGCGGCACCCCGTGCAACAGGTAGATCGAATAGCTGATCTCGCCGAGCCATGCGAACACGCGGAGATGGATCTTCATCGCCGTAGAGAACAGAGTGAATGCAGCGATGCCAAGCAAATAGCCAAGGGACACCGACATGTGCGCGACATCATGACGGCTCCAATCGATCGCGGCCATTAGCAGCGCGACGGAAACAATTAGCGCTGTTACGCCAACGAGCGCCACGCGATACGTGACGGAAACCTGTGAGCGCGCACGGCGCCCCCAGCGAAACGTTACGCGCTCCATTGGCATGTCGTACGCCTGTCGGAAGCACGCGCCCCAGAACATGATCGCCAGGTGATACAACATACCCTTGTATTGTCCGAGTGCGCCGGCCGGAATCACTTTAAGCGCTGACGTTATGACAAATGCGAGGCACAATCCGGCGCTGACGATGCACAAGTCGCGCATGCGATGCAGCGCTCCGAGCCAGAAGAGGATGAGGCACAGTCCATAAAAATACAGCTCGGTTTCCAGAGTCCAGTAATGCCCCATCACCGGGATCTTGCCGAACGCCGATGGAATCATCGTGACATTCGCAATCAAGCCAGGGAGACTCATCTTCTCGCCAAACAGCGTCCAGTACGCGAGATATCCGATAGGCAATGACAGCCAGAACGCCGGGTAGAGCCGCAAGAAGCGCCGGATCAGAAAGCGCCGTGAGCCATCGCGTGGTGTGCCGCGCAAGCTGGTCGGAATCAGCATGCCACTGACACCGAAGAAGATCACGACACCGACACGGCCGAAGTCGGCAAATCGCTGCAGCGAGTTGAGCGAGAGCTGAGAACCTGCGATAGGCGCGAACATTTCCGCGTAGTGTGTCCACATCACGAGGAGTACCGCGATCGCGCGCATTGCATCGATATGGTCGAGACGACCTCGGTCAACTGGGCTGAGCATGTGGAAACCCAAAATATGACGTCGCGAAACATGAATCGCCGTTGCAACGCCGTCACGCAAGACAGGGGGCGGCGAGAATATGCGGGCGCGCGGAAGTTATCGCACAGAGCAATTTTCAGAGGCTAGGCGGTTAGGCGTCTGGCATCGGTGCGGCAGCGCACTGAACTCGAGGATAGCGTTCCTCCAAACAGGGTCGATGAACAATCCGCTAGCAACACTTTCGACAAAGGCGTCGGGTATTTTCTGCGAAGATTGAACCTCGTGGATCGCTGGAATCCGGCCTTCAGGGTGCGGGATTGGCTGCAACGGCGTGGGTTATTGCGGACGCACGGCCGGCGTTGACCACGCCGGGCGAGCTATACAGGCCCATGAAAAAACCATCGATATTCTGGAAGTTGTAAAGCTCATACCAGTCGACGCCTATGATGTTGTAGGCCTTGGCTCTCCTCGCGTACTTGGCAAGGCTCGCAGCAGCGTATGAGTTGTAATCGGAGCCGGACACGCTGGCTTGCACGCCGATTTCGGTCAACATGATCGGACGGTCGAACGCGGACTGGATCGCCGCCAGCGTGTTGACGCCTCCTGCATTTTCAATGTCGCCAAAATCGTAATACCAGTGATAGTTCGTGATGTCCCACGTCGCGGTCGGATGCCCGGTCGAACCGTCCGGCGCTTCGCCGTTCCATAGACCCTTGAGCAATCCGAAGTGAAGCCAACCGACACTTGGGCTGGCAATGAGCGTTTGGCTGGTCTTATCCACTGAGCGGAATCCGGCGTAGAAGCCACGCACAGCGCCGCGAAATGCTGCCCATTGGCTGTTGGACGCCGACCATTCCGTGACGTCCTGGCCGCTGTATCTGGGTCCCTTGCTGAAGTACATATTCTCCGGCTCGTTCATCAACTCGATTACGGCGATCTTGCCCGCGAGTTGGCCGGCCACGGTTCGACCGTAAGCGTAGAACTGGTTGTATGCGGTGGTTTCGTCGCTGGTTGTCGGAAAGACGTTGAAGACCGGCTGGATTTTGACAGGCGCGAACGAACTCACCAGACTCGCCATTTTTGCCGTATCGGCAGTGCTATAGCAATCCTGACGGATCGACATGATCCCCATCGCTTTCATGTCGGCAACCTGTTGTGCGATGTTCGTGGCGTAGACGCCTCCTTGAACATAGTGCCCGTTGACACCGTAAAAAGGGACGCGCCCGAGCGTGTGGACCTGGGGTCGCTTAGTCTCGTCATGGATGCCGATGCCTTTGAAGTAGGCAGGCACGGCGATACCGGCCACTACAAGGAGGACTGTCAGCACCAGGAGTCGAATTTTCAAAACGCAGCTCCATTTGACGAAGGTAACTGAGTCAAAGTGCGCATCGCCATCCGACACGGCGGACGCGGGGCTCGCTTTCGCACGAAGTCTGGTAATGAAACCACGCGCGGCAACGATATCGCATCAGTCTGAACGAAATGGCGCAGGCCATGCTTCCCTCAGACTGCGACAACCCGCGCCAATGGAGCGAGTCGTGCGCCGTTTAGTCCGGTAGCGCCGCATAGGCGGTGGCGAGATGATACGGCGTAGTCGATGGCATGTCGGCACGCGATACGTCGCCCGCGGCCGTTTTGCATTCAAACCAGCCTTGCGGGTGGAGAAATCGCTGATGGAAACGTTCGATCTGCCTCGGCAATAGAGCGGACGCCGTGTCATCCTCGCGAACGGCGAGTGCTCGCAGGTACTCGCTTTGCGCCCAGATCCGCTGGGTGGCGTCCTTTACGCGACCGGCTTCGTCGAGCGACGCGCACACGCCGCCCGTAACCGGATCCACGCCGTGTTGTTGTGCAAACATGAATGCGCGCGCGAGTGTGTCGTCGAGTCCGGATCCTTCCAGTAGGGTGCCCGCCTGCCTGACCAGCCAGAACCATTCGAACTGATGGCCGGGCTCCAGACGGTTGTCGCCGGCGCCCAACGGAAGTTCCGCAATGCAACCGGTCGGCGTGTGCACGAAAGTGCGTTCGATGGCATCAGCGAGCTTGCGCAATGCTGATTCGAACCCACTGTCTGCGGTCGCACCGTGTGCGGAGAGCCAGGCTTCCGTGAGATGCATGATGGGGTTTTGCACCGGCGTGCCGGTTACGGTCGAAAAATCCGCGTCGAGCGCTGCGTTGAATAATCCACGTTGTGCGGCGAAACGCGTTTCGATCAGGGCGGAGGTGCCGTAAACGACGTCGAGAGCATCGCGATTGCCAAAGCGTGCCGCATACTCAGCACAGGAGAAGACCAGAAACGCGTGCGTATAGAGATCCTTCGTTGTATCGAGCGGCGCACCTCGTGCGTCGACGCTGTAAAACCAGCCACCGCGCCGCGTGTCCTGAAAGTAGTGCAGCAGGGCCTCGAACAGTGCATGAGCATGGGCTTCTTCGCCGGCTTGCGTGAAGACGAACAACTGCCGCGCGCACGCCATCGCCCGATAGCGTTCGACCGGCATCGGAAGGTGAGCGGCATCTGCGCTGACGGCCTCGTAGGGCAAATGCATCGAGGTGTTGAAGCCCGGTCCGCGCCAGATCGGCAGAACGACGCGTGCGAAGTGATCTCGGAGCGTGGCGGCAGGGGCGATCGTGGAGGCGGCCGTATTCATGCTGCGAATCTCCTTGGGCAGGTTCGCGAATAAAAGGAGGTGTGGTGCGATTGGTCGCGGTGGGGCTTGCGGAGCAAGGTTGACCACTATGCAAGGTCCTGGCCCGACTGCCAGTGTGCAGGATGGATCGGTGGGACGTCGCGCAAGGTCTTTCATGTCCCGCAGCCAATGTGCGCGGCGGAAACACAACGCGAACCTCATCACCTTCAACGACACGACGACCCGCGATCATGCACGTCGCTGAGAGCACTCGTGCAAAAGTCGATCCGATGACGTGAACGATTTCAATAGCCACTCCGCACGGATCGCCTGGCGTAGGAGGAGTGCACGCGATTCAATAGGCTCCGCTTCCGTCGAAAACTACCTTGAACGTTCTCAGCATGATGCTGATGTCGAGCAGGATTGAGCGCTCTTTCACGTAAGAGACGTCCAGTGCGACGCGTGTCGCATAGTCGACATTGTTTCGGCCGCTGACCTGCCACAAGCCTGTCAAGCCGGGTCTGACCGAAAGGTAGTAGTGAGCATCGGCGCCGTACCGTTCCAACTCCTTCGTGACAATGGGTCGAGGGCCAACCAGGCTCATATCTCCGCGAAGGACGTTCCAGAGTTGCGGCAACTCATCCAGGCTCGTCTTGCGCAGAAACCGGCCAATTCCGGTGATGCGGACATCGTTCTTGAGCTTGAAATCGCGATTCCACTCTTCACGTGCACTAGCGTCGTTGGCAAGGAGTTCGGCGAGAACCACGTCGGCCTTCGGCACCATCGAGCGGAATTTCAGGCACCGGAACGATCGTCCGCCTCTTCCAACGCGCGGATGGCCAAAAAAAGCGGAGCCGCCGTCGCTCAGTACAAAGCAGCCTACGACGAGGAAAATCGGTAGTAACACGAGGAGCAATGAGGACGCGCCGACAATGTCGAAAACGCGTTTTGTGAAGGCGCCTTTCCTCGACGGAATCTCAGGGTCGTTTGCCGCCGACAAAGCATGGCAGGCCACTGGGCTAGCGGCGGCGTCCGCCGATACGTCCGAGGAGAAGGATTCGTCGCTGCGACTGAATTCCGAAACGCTTTCCATATGCGAAGCTGAGAAGCTGCGGCTCCCCAAGTCAGAATGGTCGGATTGCGAACGACCTTCGTAGCGGGTATCGAAAGGATTGATTTCCTTTGACACGGATTCCGATACCTTGCCGACTAAAGCCATTGCTGCCCCCCGGTTCGAAGTTCGTTGACGAGTACATCAGTGTTTCGACACTGCAAGTCGTACCGGTGATTTCAGCCGGTGAGTCAACGCACTTGCTGCATCAGACAAAATCAGGACATCAGACGATTGCGGCGGACAGAGCGAAATAACGAATACGATATGTAGCAATATTTAATTGCTATAAAAATTACAGTTGATAATTGATAAAAAACTCAAAACATATTCGACGAATGGCCGCGGAGATGCGCATCGGCGAGCGAATTGTCGCGCTCCCCGGCAACATGAATCTGGATGTTTCTATAGAAAGTATAGTGATGCAATTCGATGTCCGTTTCCGGACAAGTCGTAAAGTGCCGATGTCTTGGCCGACCCAGAAAGATATGCCAATCAGTGTCGAAATTCATTAGACAGCAACTATTGGCAATGCGAAAATGTAATTCGTTATCAATGATCCAATTGTCACGGACAAAACCGGTTGCGATAGACCAACCGGTTTCACCTCGTGGACTGCCACTCGTGTTTCCTGTATTGACCCACGGCTGCAATCAATACGATAAATACGTGCCTGCCCGGTCTGTGGTCGAGCATGTTTAGACGTAGAGTATCTGTACGAATGTCGCTACTCCGTTCGGTACAGCACACAAAGCTCGGTTAGGGCAGGTATCAATCACCGCGACCATGTGTATGATGAAAGCGGCTTGCCGCGCGGAACGCCGGGGGCATTGGGGCGATACGGAGTCGCCATCGCAATGCGTTGCGCGGGTTTTCCGGGTTGCCGTCAAGCCTGCAGAGAGAACTCCATGGGCCTGATTGTGCGGGCTAAGTCCGCTATTCGAGTGTTCGATCTCGCACGGATTGCGTTAGTTCGGTCGTGTGTCTTGAACAGTCAAAAGGGGATCGGCGAATGCAACGTGCAGATCGTCGCAGCGGCGTCCGATCGCTGTCTCTAGATCCCGTGAGATCAATAAACGCGCTATCCGGCGCGGGGCAATGAGCGCCTCAGTGACTCGCACCCAGATACGCCGCCTTCACCGAAGGATCGTTGCGCAACTCCGCGGCGGGACCATGCGCTGCGATCCTGCCGTTCTCCAGCACATAGCCATAATCGGCCACATTGAGCGCGGCAGCGGCGAACTGTTCGACCAGCAACATGGTGACGCCCTCGCTTTTCAGGTTCCCAATGATCCGGAACACCTCTTCGACCAGAATAGGCGCGAGTCCCATTGACGGTTCGTCGAGCAATACCAGATCCGGGTTCATCATGATCGCGCGCGCCATGGCCAGCATCTGCTGCTCGCCGCCGGAGAGTGTGCCGGCCAGTTGATGCCGCCGTTCCTTGAGCCGCGGAAACATCTCGATTGCACGCTCCAGATCGGCCTTCACGTCACCGCGAGGCCGCGCGGAAGTCAGGCGGGGGAACGCGCCGAGCATGAGGTTGTCGGTCACGCTCATGGTCGCGAACACGCGTCGGCCTTCCGGCGAATGCGCGAGTCCGAGCCGCGCAATGCGATGCGATTCCAGAGCGTCGATACGCTTCGCGTCGGCGCCGACGCCCATCGTGATCTCGCCGGCGCTCGGCCGGATCATGCCGGAGATCGCGCGCATGGTCGTCGTTTTGCCCGCGCCGTTCGAGCCGATCAGTGTGACGACCGAAGCCTTCGGCACGTCGATCGAAATGCCGTGCAGCACTTTGACCTTGCCGTAGCCCGCATGCAGATTTCTGATCGATAACATGTCTGTTCCTGTAGTGGCGCCCGGCGGGCTCATGCCGCCTGACCGGCAGGCTGGCCGCCGAGATAGGCTTCGATGACTTTTTCGTTAGACTGAATATCGGCGGGCTTGCCTTCGGCAATCTTCTGCCCGAAGTCCAGCACCGAAACCCGGTCGCATACGCTCATCACCACGTCCATATGATGCTCGATCAGCACGACGGTAATGCCGTGATCGCGCACCTTGCGAATGATCGCGACCAGCTCCTTGATGTCCGGCGCGGTGAGTCCGGCGGCCGGTTCGTCGAGCAGCAGCAATTGCGGATCGAGCGCGAGCGCCCGCGCGATTTCGAGCAAGCGCTGTTTGCCGTACGGCAGGTTGCGCGCTTCTTCGGCCGCGACATTGTCCAGGCCGACAAAGCGCAGCATGCCGAACGCGCGCTCGCGGGCGGCGCGTTCCTCGCGCCGGTAGCGCGATGAAATCAGTCCGACGTCCGCGAGATTCGCGTTGAATGTGTGATGCAGGCCGACCAGCACATTTTCGAGCGCGGTCATTTCGCCGAACAGTTGCACGTTCTGGAATGTGCGCGCAATACCGGACAGCGCGATCTGCGACGAGGTTTTCCCCGCGAGCGATGCGCCGCGATAAGAGAGTGTGCCCGCGGTCGGCACATAGATGCCGGTCAGCACGTTCATCATCGTGCTCTTGCCCGAGCCGTTCGGTCCGATCAGCCCGTGAATCGTGCCGCGTTGCACGGTCAGATCGACATTGTTGAGCGCCTTCAGTCCGCTGAACTGCATGAGGATGCCGCGCAGTTCCAGAATGTCTTCCGTGCCCCCGGCTTGCACCGCCTGAATCGCATCGCCGCCAATCGTCGCCGGTTTCGTGGTGTCGACGGTGACGGTGCGGACCCGGCCATGCGTCACGATCTTGCGCACGAAGCCGACCACGCCATCCTGCAGGTAATACACGACGAGCAGGATCATCAAGCCGAATATGGTGAGCCGCCAGTCGGCGAGTGTGTCGATCCGGTAGGAAAACGCGGCAAGACCCACCGTGCCCAGAACGGGAATCGCAACTTTGCGCGGCGTGGACACCTTGCGCGCCAGCGCGACGCCCGCACCGATCACGACGACCGCCGCCAGCACCGAGGCGACAGTGCGGAACATGTCGATGTCGTCGAGCAGTTTCGGCAACAGGACGATGATCGCCGAGCCGAGCAGCGCGCCGGTGCGGGTTTTACGGCCGCCCATGATGATGGCGAGCAGGAACAGAATGGTCAGCTCGAAGTTATAGGTGTTCGGCGAGATGTACTGCTCGGAATACGAATAGAGGCAGCCGGCCAGCCCGGCAAACCCCGCGCTGATCACGAATGCATAGACCTTGTAGCGGTACACCGACACGCCCATGCAGTCCGACGCGATCGGACTGTCGCGCAACGCCTCGAACGCGCGGCCCAGATGCGATTTGAGCACGCGATGCACGACGATCAGCGAGGCGACCAGTAGCGCCGCGACGAGCCAGTAATATTCGACCTCGTTCATCGGCCGGCTGCCCAGTGAAGGCTTTGGAATCTTCACGCCCATCGGCCCGTTGGTCAGAAAATCCATCTCGTTGATGAGAATCTGGATGATCGTGCCGAACGCAAGCGTCACCATCGCGAGGTAGGGGCCGGACACGCGCAGCGCCGGCAGCGCGAGAATCGCGCCGAAGCCCGCAGTGACCAGGATCGCCAGCGGCGCGGTGACGAAGAACGGCATGCCGAGTTTGAAGAACAGCACGCCGGCCGTGTACGCACCGACGCCGAACAGACCGGCGTGGCCGAGCGACACCTGCCCTGTATAACCGACCACGATATCGAGACCGAAGAGCAGGATCGCGTAGATCATGATCGTCTCGAGCAGATGGATGTAATACGGATTCCCCGACAGCACGGGAAACACCGCGAGCGCGATCAGCGCCAGTGCGGACGCAATGAGCTTCTTGGGATTCACGGCGGTCCTCACACTTTCTTGATCGAGGTCTTGCCGAACAGGCCGGCAGGTTTCAACGCGAGCACGATCAGCAGCAACACGAGCCCGGGTACGTCCTTGTAGCCGGTGGAGAGGTAGAAGCCGGTCGTCGTCTCCGCAATGCCGAGAATGACGCCGCCCACCACGATACCCAGTCCGCTCGACAGTCCACCGATAATCGCCACCGCGAATGCCTTGAGCCCGAGCACGGCGCCCATCGTCGCGCCGGTCAGCGTGAGCGGCGCGATCAGCACGCCCGCAAAGGCCGCGGTCAGCGAAGACAGCGCATACGAAAACGTGATCACGAGGCCGGTATTGATGCCCATCAACGCCGCGGCGTCGCGGTCGTTCGCGGTAGCGACCACGGCCTTGCCGAAGATCGTCTTGCGGTTGAAGAACTCGACCGCCAGCATCATGACGAGGGCGCCGCCGACCACCAGCAATTCCATTGGCAGCACATTGGCGCCGAATATTTTCAGCGGTGCTTCCGGCAGCGGGGAAGGGAAGCGCAGATCGTCGCGGCCCCAGACGTTCTCGGCGACGTTCTTGAAGATAATGCCGAGTGCGATCGTCGACATGATCCAGCCGAATTCGGATTTGATCTTGATCGCGGGCCGCACCCCGATCCGTTCGACAAACGCGCCTTGCAGCAGACCGAACACGCAAACGAGCGGGATCATCAGCCAATAATTGACGCCGAGTGTGACGAGCGTGAGGCCGACCAGTGCGCCGAGCATCAGCGCGTCGCCCTGGCCGAAGTTCAGCGTGCCGGAGGTCGCGAACGTGAGTTGATAGCCGAATGCGATCACGGCGTAGATCATGCCGAGCGCAATGCCGCTATAGATGAGCTGCAGAAGAATGGCCATCGTCGAGCGCCCTGGAATTCACCGATATGAAGCAAAGCCGCGCCCGCCTTCAGACGGGTGCGGCTCCGTAGCAAGCTGCTGCGCTTATTTCAAACTCAGTTCGCGGAACTCGCCTGCTTGCTGCGCAACTGCCCGCCGCCTTTGCGGTCGGCATCGTACGCGTAGACCACGCGGCCGCCCTTGACCTCGCCGACCACCGGCACGTTCGGGCTGATCGCCTCGTGGTCGTCGTGCGTGAACGGCTTGTCATAGACCATCACGACGCCTTCCACCTTGGTGTTGAGGCTTTCGAGCGCGGCGCGCACCTTCGGGCCGTCGGTCGAGCCGGCCTGGGTGATCGCGGCGGCCAGCAGATAAACCGAGTCGTAGCCTTGCGCGGCGGAAACCGGCGAGTCGATGCGGTTGTTCTTCGGCTTGAATTCCTTCAGGTATGCGTCGATGAAGGCCTTACGCTTGGGCGTGTTCGCTTCCTGAATGAACGTTTGCGGCATGCGCGCGCCTTCGCCGTTGGTGCTGGCGTTGTCGATGTAGTTCGCCATCGAAAGCGTCCAGCTGCCGATCAGCGGCACTTTCCAGCCGAGCTTGGCCATGCCGTTGGCGATCTGCGCGAGTTCCGGTCCGATCCCGTATGTCAGCACCGCTTCCGCTCCGGCCTCTTTGGCCTTGAGCAGTTGCGCGGTCATGTCGACGTCCTTGATATTGAATTTCTCGACGGCGACAGGCTTCACGCCTTTGGCGGCGAGCGCCTTTTCCAGGTCTTCGCGGCCGAGCTGACCGTAGTTGGTCGAGTCGGCGAGAATCGCGACCTTCTTGAAACCGCGTTTGGTCACCGCTTCTTCGACAATCATCGGCGCCTGGATGCGGTCCGCGGCGGCATTGCGGAACACGTAGTTATCCGGCTGGTCGGTGAACTGCTTCGTCACGATGCTACCCGTCGCGACGTTGTTGAAGACGGGAATCTTCGCTTCCTGGAAGAAGCGCTGCGAGGCGAGCGCGACGCCGGTGTTGATGTAACCGACCACCGCCACGACTTTTTCCTTATTGATCAGCTCTTGCGCGATCTGCACGCCGCGTTCGTTTTTCGCCTCGTCGTCGCGTTCCACCAGCACGATCTGGCGGCCGAGCACGCCGCCGGCCTTATTGATTTCGGCGGTGGCAAGGCGCACGCCGTCGCGCATGCTGACGCCCATCGAAGACGAGCCACCGGTGAAAGGTCCATCGACGCCGATCTTGATCGGATCCGCCGCGTAGCTGACATTGGTGAGGGCACAAAGCGCGAGCGCGCCCACTACGCTCTTCAAGCGAATTCCCATGACTGTCTCCGTAGCATGTCTTTTCTTGCACGAAGCCTCGATGCGGGCCCGTGCGCCCCGATTCGAACGTTCTTAGGAAGCCTGACCGTCTGACGGTGAGCCAGTATAGGAAGCTGTAAAGGGTTAGTAATATTCGGAATTACCCGCTTGGTGCAATCCCTCAATCGACGGCGGCGGCGCCCCTGCCTGGCGACGCCTTCGCGCCGCCGTCGACTTTGCTTCGACTCAGGCGAATCCGTGCGGATTCGTGGACTGCCAGCGCCAGTGATCCGCGCACATCCGCTCGATGCCGAACTGCGCGCGCCAGCCGATGATCTTCTCGGCAGCGGCCGGGTCGGCGAAACAGGAGGCGACATCGCCCGGGCGGCGCGCCACGATCTCGTAGGGCACCGGCCGTCCGGCGGCTTTCTCGAACGCCTTGACCACGTCGATCACGCTATAGCCCTGGCCCGTGCCGAGGTTCACGACGAAGCTCGCGTCGCGCGTGACGAGTGCGTCGAGCGCGGCCAGATGCCCGCGCGCCAGATCGACCACGTGGATGTAGTCGCGCACACCGGTGCCGTCGGGCGTGTCGTAATCGCCGCCGAACACGCGCAGCTTCTCGAGCTTGCCGACCGCCACCTGCGCGACATAGGGCATGAGGTTATTCGGAATGCCGGCGGGATCTTCGCCGATCAGGCCGCTCTCGTGCGCGCCGACCGGGTTGAAGTAGCGCAGCGTGGCAATGCGCCACGACGGATCGGCCACTTCCAGATCGCGCAACACCTGCTCGGCGATCAGCTTCGACTGGCCATACGGATTGGTGGCCGACAGCGGGAACGACTCGTCGATCGGCGAGCTTTTCGGCACGCCGTACACGGTGGCCGAGGAACTGAACACGAACTGCTTGACGTTGCGGTCGCGCATCACGCCGAGCAGGGTCAGCAGGCTGCCGACGTTGTTGCTGTAGTACTCGATCGGCTTGGCCACCGACTCGCCCACCGCTTTCAGCGCGGCAAAGTGAATCGCGCCCGTGATGGGATGGGCGTCGAAAATACGGTTGAGCGCCGCTTGGTCGCGCGCGTCGGCTTCGTAGAAGGTCACCGCCTTGCCGGTAATCTTTTCCACGCGCCGCAGCGATTCGCGGTTGCTGTTCACGAGATTGTCGATTACCACGACGTCGTAACCGCCGTTCAGCAGTTCGACACAGGTGTGCGAGCCGATAAAGCCCGCGCCGCCCGTTACCAGAATCGTGCCCTTCGTGGTCATGCTGTTGCTCCGTTAAAGTAAAACGCCCGTCATTTTTTGCACCAGGTCCTTATACGTTTCGACGACCACGCGCTCGTCGAATTCTTCCGCGACTTTCTTCCGGCCGCGTTCTGCCATGGCCCGGCGCTCGGCGCCGCTCATGTCGAGCATGCGCGCCAGCGTGGCCGCGAGGCTTTCTGCATTGCGCACCTCGCACAGCAATCCGTTGACGCCGTCCGCCACCACCTCGCGGCAGCCCGGCACGTCGGTCGTGACGATGGGGCGGCCCATGGCCGAGGCTTCCATCAGCGTGCGCGGCACGCCTTCGCGATACGACGGCAACACGACGCAATCCGCCTCGGCAATGAAAGGCCGCACGTCATGCGCTTCGCCAAGATACTCGATGACGCCTTCCTGTTCCCACGCCGCCACTTCTGCGCGCGTAATCGCACTGGGATTGTCGACACCCACCGGGCCGAGCAGTTGGAACCGCGCGTGCGGATAACGTTCACGCAGGCGCCGTGCGGCTTCCACGTATTCGGCCACGCCTTTGTCCCACAACAGCCGCCCGATCAGCACGAAGCGGTAATCCGCCCGCTCGGGCAAGGGTGTGAAGACGAATTGGTCCAGATCGACGCCTTCGCCATGCAACAGTCTTGCGCGCTCAGGATGCACTAACAAATTCTGTTCGACAAATGCGGCCTGATCGTCGCGATTCAAAAACCATATTTCGCGCGGGAAACGGAACGCGAAACGGTACATTTTCTTGGCTACCTGAGCGGCGCGGCTTTGCTGGATGAACACGTAGCCCAATCCGGTTGTGACCGCAACCGATTGCACGCCCGCCAGCTTCGCGGCGATCGAGCCATAAATATTCGGCTTGATTGTGTAATGGAACACCACGTGCGGGCGGATCGTGCGGTATTGCCGATAGAGCGCGTACAGCGTGCGCAGGTCGTCGCGTGGATTGGTGCCCTTGGAGGCGACCGGCAATTCGATGCAGCGGCAGCCCATGGCGGCGAGCAGTTCGAATGTGCGGTCGCGCGGCGCCAGCACCGTCACGTCGACGCCACGTCCGACCAGCATACGGATCAGCCCTTGCCGGTACGTATAGATTGCCCAGGCGGTGTTACAGACGAGTGTAATGCGCAACGCGGGCGTCGACTTCAAGGCAGGCTTCATGCGGGAACGAACTCGGCGGTCAATTGGGGGGAATGATTCAGTGGCTCGCGCGCGGCGTGAGCAGGCTGCGCTTGATCCGTTGCAGCGCGCGGTAAGGCGTCACCAGATGCAGCAGATTTTTGGCGAGGCCCAGCCAGTCGTATGGATTGGCCGCGTTGAAGTAGCGAAGTTGCAGCCGCAGCGTCGAATTCACCTGGCGGCGCCGCTTGGTCGCGCTAATGCCGCCTTCGTTCAGCTCGTAATAGAGCCCGAGCTCCGGCAGGTTCGCGCAGTCGTACTGCTCCATGAGTCGCACGAACAGATCGAGGTCCTCCGCGGAGCGGTACTCGGCGCGGTAGTTGCCGACCGCGCGCACGGCGTCGATGCGCAGCATCATCGAAGGGTGCGCGAGGCATGAGCGGAAAAAGCGCAAGCGGCGGATCGCGTTCGGTTCGGCGGGCGGCGTCAGCATGAAGAGCGGTTTGCCTTCGCGAGTGACGACTTGCGTCCACATGCCGAGGCCGGCCACGCGTGGATGCAATTCCATGAACAGGCGTTGCTTGGCAAGCCGCTGCGGCACGCTGCGGTCGCCCGCGTCGATGCGCGCCGCATAGCGAAAGCCGCGCTGGGCCAATGCGTCGATGCCGGTTTGCAACGCGCGTTCAATGCCGCCGTTCTGCGCCATGCGCAGCACTTCGATCTTCATATTGGCGATGGCCGGCGCGACGATCGGCGGCGTGCTGCCGTCGTCGACGATCAGCACATGCACCGGCGCGCTTTCACTGAACGACGCGAGCGTGAGGTCGACGTCGGCCTGGCCGTTGTAGGCGGGAATCAGCACCGCGACGTCGTCGAGGGTCATTTGCGCGGTGGCGGATGCGTTCGTCATGGGCGCAATTTGAAACGAATGTAATAAAGATTAACCGACGCGGCCGCCAGATAGCCGGCCGCCAGACCCACCAGCGCGCCGTAAGCGCCAAGCCGTGGAATCGCCAGTAGATTGGCCACGAACGCTACAGCCAGCGCCAGCAGCCACTTCGAGAGCAATACGAACTTGGCCTGATACTTGAGCACGATCAGATTGCCGATCGCTTCGATGCCGGCCGGCACGGATAGCCACACGGCCCAGCGGAAAATCTCGATCGCGCCTTCGAACTGCGGCCCGAACACGCGGCGGATGATGATGCCGGCCAGCAGATCCAGCACGAGCGCGCCGCCCACCATCAGCGCGGCGGTCATGGCGGTGAGCCGCCACATGTTGCGGCACAACTGGGTGGCGTCCTGCACACGGTAGACGAAGGCGGGCGCAATGGTCTGCGCGAGCATCAGCGCGAGCGTGATCCAGTTTTCGTTCAACTGCTGGGCGGCGGAATAACGACCGAGGTCGGCAAAGGAGATCGCCCGTTCGAGCATGAGCCGGTCCAGTTTCAGGAACAGATACATACAGATCAGGCCGAGCCAGAACACGGTGCCTGCACTTGCGAAGTGCTTGAAGAGCGCACGGTCGACATGCCAGCCGAGCTTGCCGCCATGACGGCGCATGTAATAGAACACGAGGACGGCGCCGATGGCCGCCGATTCGAGCGCCCACAGCCAGCCAAAGCGCGCGGGCGTGGCCGCGGCGCGCACCAGCAGATACACCAGAGCGGCTTTCAGCACCGCGGTGCTCATACTGGTGAGCAGCTGCGGCTTGCTGTAGGTCATGCTTTGCAGCCACGCATTGATCACGCCGACGAACGGCTCGCGAAACAGCATGGTCACTGCGAGCCCGGCGAGCATCGCGCCGACCAGCGGCTCGAACACATGCAGGGCAATGCCGAGCCAGGTGAGCAGCAATGCCGCGGCGGAGACCGATATGCGCAGCGCAAACGCACTGCCGAGCACAGTGCCGAGTTGCGCCGGCGGCCGGTTGACGATGGTGGGCACGAGTATCTCCGCGCCGCATACCCAGGTAATCGGCGAGAGCACCAGCAGCAGCGTATTGGCGTATTGCCATTTGCCGAAAATGTCAGGCCCGAAGTAGCGCGCCAGCAAGCCGCTGATCGCGATCGCCACGCCGATCTGCGTGAGCCGTTCCAGTCCGAGCCAGACGATATTCGTGAAGGCGCGCGTGACGTCCGGATTGGCGAAGCGTTTGAGCGTCAGCATCCGCTTGACGCTCGGCGATCCGCTCGCATCGTTCGCGCCGATCGCGCGGGTGGCAACGGTGGCACGAATGACCCGAGCGGCGCAGTGCGCGCGTTTGCCCACCCAGCCGACTGTCGCGGCAACTTTACAATTGGAGGGCGTCTAAGCATTAGAATGGTGTTTTAAGGCTGGTCCGAAAAGCGCAATTATAAGTTGGAACCGGATCGCTTCCGGCAAGGGCGCATCGCTGTGTTTTACCGATTTGTCATCGGTGCGCCGGTCAAAATTTTCCATTGCACGCAAGTGAGCCAACATGATCTCCAAATCTATTTTCAAGGCATATGACATTCGCGGTGTAATCGGCAAGACGCTCGACGCCGACGCAGCGCGTTCGATCGGCCGCGCGTTCGGCAGCGAAGTGCGGGCGCAAGGCGGCGACGCCGTGGTGGTCGCGCGCGACGGCCGCCTGTCGGGTCCCGAACTGATCCAGGCCCTGTCGGACGGTCTGCGTGCGGCCGGTGTCGACGTGGTCAACGTGGGCATGGTGCCCACGCCGGTCGGTTATTTCGCGGCCAGCGTGCCGTTGCAGCTCGACGGCGGCGAGCGCCGCGTCGATTCGTGCATCGTCGTGACGGGTAGTCATAATCCGCCGGACTACAACGGCTTCAAGATGGTCCTGCGCGGCGCGGCCATTTACGGCGCGCAGATTCTCGCGCTGCATCAGCGCATCGTCGACGAGAACTTCTCTGAAGGCAGCGGCACGTACACCGAGTACGACATCGCCGACGCCTATCTCGATCGCATCGCGAGCGACATCAAGCTCGCGCGTCCCATCAAGATCGTGGTCGACACGGGCAACGGCGTCGCCGGCGGCCTCGCGCCCAAGCTGTTCAAGAAGCTCGGCTGCGAACTGGTCGAACTGTTCACCGAGATCGACGGCAACTTCCCGAACCATCACCCGGACCCGGCTCACCCGGAAAACCTGCAGGACGTGATTCGCGCGCTGAAGGAAACGGACGCTGAAATCGGCTTCGCTTTCGACGGCGACGGCGACCGCCTCGGCGTAGTCACCAAAGACGGCCAGATCATCTATCCGGACCGTCAGCTCATGCTGTTCGCGGAAGAAGTGCTGTCGCGCAACAAGGGCGCGCAGATCATTTACGACGTGAAGTGCACGCGTAACCTCGCCAAGTGGGTGAAGGACAAGGGCGGCGAGCCGCTCATGTGGAAGACCGGCCACTCGCTCGTCAAGGCGAAGCTGCGCGAAACCGGCGCACCGCTCGCCGGCGAAATGAGCGGCCACGTGTTCTTCAAGGACCGCTGGTACGGTTTCGACGACGGCCTGTACACGGGCGCGCGCCTGCTCGAAATCCTCACGCGTGTGGAAGATCCGAGCAAGCTGCTGAACTCGCTGCCGAACTCGAACTCCACGCCGGAACTGCAACTCAAGCTCGAAGAAGGCGAAAACTTCGAACTGATCGCGCGCCTGCAGCAGAGCGCGAAATTCACCGGCGCGGACGACGTCGTGAAGATCGACGGCCTGCGTGTCGAGTATCCGGACGGATTCGGTCTCGCGCGTTCGTCGAACACCACGCCGGTCGTGGTGATGCGTTTCGAAGCCGATAACGACGCGGCGCTCAAGCGCATTCAGGAAGACTTCCGCCGCGTGATCCTCGCGGAGAAGCCTGACGCGAAACTGCCGTTCTAAACGCTGAAGCGGCGGCGCGGTTCGAAGTGAGCCGGTGCTGTCGTCGAACGCGGCGCGGGTTTCTTTTACCGCGCCGCGTTTTTTCATGCGATTTACATGTAACGCGCTAGAATTGCCGTCCTCGTGAGAAAACGCCGAGTTTCTCACCTCCTTCGAGGGCCCGGCGCACAGCGACGGGTTCGAGGGCTCTCTCAACGCATCTTCGGGCCGGACAGCCGGTTTTCCCACTCTTGAGCGTGCAAAAGATATTGATCGTGAGGGTGTCGTCACTGGGCGACGTCGTTCACAACATGCCGGTGATCGCCGACATCCGACGCCGCCATCCCGAGGCTCAGATCGACTGGCTCGTCGAAGAAAGCTTCGTGGGGCTCGTGCAGCTCGTGAGCGGCGTGCGGCGTGCCATTCCGGTGTCGCTGCGGCGCTGGCGCAAACGCATTCTGTCGCTCGACAACTGGCGCGAGATCGGCGCCTTCCGCCGTGCGCTCGCCGCCGAAAATTACGACCTCGTGATCGATTGCCAGGGGCTGATCAAGACCGCGTGGGTCGCGAGCATGGCGCGCGGGCCGCTGGTCGGCCTCGCGAATCGTACCGAGGGCGCGGGCTTCGAATGGCCGGTGCGCTTCTTCTACGACAAGCGCGTGCCGATCGAGCCGCGTACACATGTGGTGGAACGCACGCGCCAACTGGTGGCCGCGGCGCTGAACGACCCGGCGCCGCAACCCACCGACGACATCGACTTCGGTCTCGACACCGGCCGGGCAGCGCTGGCGTTGTCTGAAGCGAACCTGAACCTGCCGGTGCCGTACGTCGTGTTCGTGCACGCCACCTCGCGCGCCGACAAGCAATGGCCGGATACCGCATGGATCGAACTGGGGCAGTCGCTGGTGCGGCGCGGCGCGTCGATCGTGCTGCCGTGGGGCAGTGAGGAGGAACGCGCCACCAGCGAGCGCCTCGCCAAAGAATTCGGCGCCGCGGCCATCGTGCCGCCGAAGCTCTCGTTGCCGGCCGTGGTCGGCCTGATCGAAGGTGCGGCGGCGACGGTCGGAGTTGACACAGGTCTCGTTCACATCGCCGCGGCGCTGAAGCGCCCGACCATCGAGTTGTACAATTTCGCCACCGCGTGGCGCACCGGCGGCTACTGGTCGCCGAACGTCGTCAATCTCGGCACGGCCGGACAGCCGCCCACGCTGCAACAGGTGAAGTCGGCACTCGCGGGCTTCGGCCTGCTGTAACACGTCCGGGGCGCTTCGCCTTGCGCTCCAACCGTTTTCAAGGGCGACCATGAACGAAACCCAGATCATCGAAGTAGCGAACGCCGACTGGCACGGACGCAATCTGTCCGTGCCGCGCGAGACGCTGCTCGCCGGCGTCGAACGCGGCAAAGTGCTGTATTTCCCGAATCTGCGCTTCGCGATCGAAGGCGGTGAACAGGCGCTGCTCGACCCCGCGCTTGCCGACCCGAACCGCAAGAACATCAGCCTCGAACCGAATGGCGGCGCGTTGCACGGCGTGGCCGGCGACGCCGTTACGCAATCGGCGGTGCGCGCGTTGATCGCGCGTTATCAGGCCAACGCGCGCACGCTGGTCGACGGGCTTTTTCCCGAATACAACGGCAGACTGCGGGTGGCGCCGACCAGCCTGCGGCTGCATCAGGTGGAAACGCGCGAGACCTCATGGCGCAAAGACGACAGCCGTCTGCATGTAGACGCCTTCCCGTCGCGGCCGAACTATGGCGAGCGCATTTTGCGCGTGTTCACCAACGTCAATCCGCATGGCGCGCCGCGCGTGTGGCGAGTCGGCGAACCATTCGAGGACATGGCCAAACGCTTCCTGCCGCGCATCAAACCGCAGATGCCGGGCTCGGCATGGCTGCTGAACCTGCTGCACGTGACCAAATCGCCGCGCAGCGAGTACGACCATCTGATGCTGAATCTGCACGACGGCATGAAAGCCGATCTCGAGTATCAGAAGTCGAGCCCGCAGGAGACCATGCCGTTTCCGCCCGGCAGCGTCTGGGTGTGTTTCTCGGATCAGACTTCACACGCGGTGATGTCCGGCCAGTTCATGCTGGAGCAGACCTTCTTCCTGCCGGTCAAGGCAATGGCGCAGCCCGAATGCGCGCCGCTCGGGATTCTCGAACGCCTCAAGGGCAGGGCGCTGGTTTGAGCGCCGCGGTCCAGTTGCGGGTTTTCCGATCGCCGGGTTTGCTCAGCGCGCCGGCTCGCGCTTTCAGACTGGCGGAGCGCCAATGCTGAGGGCGATCTATCAAGCACTCTGGTGGATCATCGCGCCGCTGGCCGTGTTGCGTCTGTTGATCCGCTCGCGCAAGGAACGTGGCTATCGCGAGCATATCGGCGAGCGTTTCGGCTATTCGCGCGGCCGGCTGCCTGAGGACAACGCGCCGTTGATCTGGGTGCACGCGGTGTCGGTGGGCGAGACGCGCGCCGCGCAACCGCTGATCGACGCGCTGATGAAGGCGCGTCCCGACGCCCGCATTCTGTTGACCCATATGACGCCGAGCGGGCGCGCCACCGGCGAGCAGATTTTCGGCGACCGTGTTTTGCGCAGCTATCTGCCGTACGACATGCCGCACGCGGTGCGGCGGTTTTTGCGGACGTGGCGGCCGTCGCTCGGTCTGGTAATGGAAACCGAAGTGTGGCCCACGCTGATCGACGAATGCCGTCGCGCGGACGTGCCATTGGTGCTGACCAACGCGCGAATGTCGGCGCGCTCGTACAAGCGCGCGGCCAAGTTCGGCAATGCGACCAAAGACGTGTTCGGCGGCTTTGCACGCGTGCTGGCGCAAAGTCCGTCGGATGCCGAGCGGCTGACCGCGCTCGGCGCGCGCAATGCAGCGGTGCTCGGCAATCTGAAATTCGACATGACCACGCCGCCGGAGTTGGCGGCGCGCGGGCATGCGTGGCGTGCGGCGATCGGCGCGCGTCCGGTGTGGGTCGCGGCCAGCACGCGCGAGGGTGAAGAGGAACTGGTGCTGCAAGCGTTCGCGGCGCTCGGTATGAAAGAGGCGCTGCTGATTCTCGTGCCGCGTCATCCGCAACGTTTCAACGAAGTCGCGGGGCTGGTCGAGAAGGCCGGGCTGCGGCTCGAACGGCGTTCGGCGTGGGCGCCGGATGCGAAGGTGGCGTCGGCGGCACATGCGAGCGGCGGGGTGGCGGCTTTGCCCGCGGGCGTCAACGTGCTGCTCGGCGATTCGATGGGCGAATTGGGCGCTTACTATGCCGCTTCGGATCTGGCGTTCATCGGCGGCAGTTTGTTGCCGTTGGGCGGGCAGAATCTGATCGAGGCGTGCGCGGTCGGCGTGCCGGTGCTGATTGGGCCGCACGTGTTCAACTTCACGCAGGCCACCGCCGATGCCGTGGCGGCGGGCGCGGCTGTACAGGTGCAGGATCCGGCCGATCTGGCGCGGGCATTGCGCGAGCTGTTCGGCGATAAGGCCCGGAGGCTGGCCATGGGCGGCGCGGCCTCGGCGTTCGCCGCGCGCCATCGCGGCGCGACCGCGCGAACCGTGGATGTGTTGATGGCGTTGTTGCCGGAAGTGGAGTGAGGAAGGTGGCGCAAAAACCTTGCTTGCGCTCGCGCCTCAAACCTTCAACAACCCCTTCTTCTCGATAAACTTCACCACCTCATCCAACCCGTCGAGCGCCTTCAGATTGGTCATCACGAAGGGCCGCTCGCCGCGCATCTTCTTCGCGTCCGAGGCCATTACTTCGAGATTCGCGCCGACCATCGGCGCGAGGTCCGTCTTGTTGATCACGAGCAGATCGGACTTGGTAATGCCGGGGCCGCCTTTGCGCGGAATCTTCTCGCCGCCCGCCACGTCGATCACATAGATCGTCAGGTCCGACAGTTCCGGACTGAACGTCGCCGCGAGGTTGTCGCCGCCCGATTCGATAAACACGATATCCGCATCGGGAAAGCGCGTCAGCATACGGTCGACAGCTTCAAGATTGATCGAAGCGTCTTCGCGAATCGCCGTATGCGGACAGCCGCCGGTCTCGACGCCCATGATCCGCTCAGCGGGCAACGCGCCGGCCACGGTCAGCAGACGCTGGTCTTCTTTCGTATAGATGTCGTTGGTGATGGCGACGAGGTCGTACTGTTCGCGCATCGCCTTGCAGAGCATTTCGAGCAGCGTGGTCTTGCCCGAGCCGACCGGACCGCCGACGCCCACGCGCAGCGGCGGCAGTTTCTTCGTGCGGACGGACGAGTGGGCGGGATGATGAGGTGCGTTCATGATGGATCGTGTTATGAGCGAAAGAGCCGTGAATACTGCGACTCGTGGCGCGCCGACAGAATGCCGAGCTGCGGCGCGAAGGTGTTGATGTTCTCGGGCGATGTGGCGAGAGCGCGCGTCACCGCGGCGTCGATTGGCTCGCGCAGCGCGACGATGATGCGTTGACCGGCGAGCTGTCCCAGCGGCACGGCTTTCAATGCGGCGGCCGCCTGGTTTTCGACCCAGCTGAAGGCGTAGGCGGCGAGGGCGGCGTCGACGGCTGCGTCGTGCGCGTAAGCGGCGAAAGCGAACGCGGTAGGTTGGGCGAGCGGTGTCATCGAGGCGAGCGTCGCGCGCCGGTCAGCGTCGCCCCATTCGAGCGACGCGCACAACTGCCGCAACGACCAGCCCATCTGTTCCGTTTCGCGGCGCAATTCCGCGGATTCACGGCTTGCGAGGAATTCGCTGTTGGCAACGCGCAAGCCTTCCGCGTCATGCGTGCGCCAGCGCTCCATCTGGTGCGCGAGGAACGGCAGTTCGCCGTGCGCGAGCACGTCGGTCAAGCCGCTGGCGATCCACTCGCGGGCGGAATCCGCATCGGTAATCAACTGCGCTTCGATGGCGGCTTCGAGACCCTGCGAGTAGCTGAATGCGCCGATCGGCAACGCCGGTGACGCCAGATGCAGCAGCGCCGTCAGTTCAGCGATGCGCATGATGATGGTGATGTCCGTGGCCGCACGATTCGTCGTGAACGTGATCGCCGTGATCGTGGTCATGATCGTGCGCATGGTCATGGCCGTGATCGTGCGCATGCGAATGCTCATGCGCCGCGTGACTATGCCCATGTTCATGTTCATGGTCATGGTCATGGTCATGCGAATGCTCATGCCCATGCCCATGCCCATGCCCATGATGCTCGCCGAACACCTGCTGCGCGAGCGCATAGTCTTCGGCAAAGGTCTCGTCGTGACCGTGTTTATGGCCGCCGCCATACGCGCCGGATTCCGGCTGGAATGGCATCGAAACCTGATCGACCGTTGCGCCGATGCGCTTGAGCATATCGGCCAGCACCGGATCGTATTCGAGCTTCAGATAGTCCGCGCCGACTTCCACCGGCGTGTGGCGATTGCCGAGGTGATAGGCGGCCCGAGTCAAAGTCAGCGCATCTTTCGCGCGCACGTAGAGGACCGTTTCAGGTGCAGCGACGACGCGCACGAGGCCGCCGTCGTCGGCGATCAGCACGTCGCCGTCGCGCAGCACGGTGCCGCGCGGCAACACCAGCGCGACTTCTTCGCCGCTGTCGAGCGTGGCCGCGAGCCGGCTCTTGCGCCGGTCGTCGAACGCCAGCGTCAAGGTCGGCGCGCGCTTCACCAGCACGGGAGCGAGCTTCAGATGCGGCGCAATCAGTTTGTCGATGGTACGCATGGTCAGAACAGGAAGTAGCGTTGCGCCATCGGCAGCACGGTGGCCGGTTCGCAGGTCAGCAACTGACCGTCGGCGATCACCTGATAGGTTTCCGGATCGACGCTGATCGCCGGACGCCACGCGTTGTGGATCATGTCTGCCTTCGAAATGTTGCGGCAGTTCTTGACCGCAACGATACGCTTGTTCAGACCATAGCGTTCGGCGACGCCGGCGTCCGCGGCCATCTGCGAGACGAAGGTGAGCGACGTGCGGCCCAATGCGCCGCCGCGCGTCGCGAACATCTCGCGATAGTGCACCGGCTGCGGTGTGGGGATCGACGCGTTCGGGTCGCCCATCTGCGCCATCGCGATCATGCCGCCCTTGAGAATCAGCGACGGCTTGATGCCGAAAAACGCCGGCTCCCAGAACACCAGGTCGGCCCATTTACCCGGCTCGATCGAGCCGACTTCATGCGCGATGCCGTGCGTGATCGCCGGGTTGATCGTGTACTTGGCGACGTAGCGCTTGGCGCGGAAGTTGTCGTGCCGCGCGTTGTCTTCGGGCAGCGCGCCGCGTTGCACTTTCATCTTGTGCGCGGTCTGCCACGTGCGGATGATCACTTCGCCCACCCGGCCCATGGCCTGCGAATCCGACGACAGCATCGACAGCGCGCCGAGATCGTGCAGGATGTCTTCGGCCGCGATGGTCTCGCGGCGAATGCGCGACTCCGCAAAGGCGATGTCTTCCGCAATCGACGGATCCAGGTGGTGGCACACCATCAGCATGTCGAGATGCTCTTCGAGCGTATTGACGGTGTAGGGTCGCGTCGGATTGGTCGAGGAGGGCAGCACGTTCGCTTCGCCGCATACCTTGATGATGTCCGGTGCGTGGCCGCCGCCCGCGCCTTCCGTGTGATACGTGTGGATCGTGCGGCCCTTGAACGCGGCCACGGTCGCTTCGACGAAACCGGCTTCGTTCAGCGTATCCGTGTGAATCGCGACCTGCGTGTCGGTGTCGTCCGCAACGGAGAGGCAGTTGTCGATCGCGGCAGGCGTCGTGCCCCAGTCTTCATGCAGCTTCAGGCCGATCGCGCCCGCGGCGATCTGTTCGAGCGCCGGTTGCGGCTGGCTCACGTTGCCTTTGCCGAGAAAGCCGAGGTTCATCGGATAACCGTCGGCCGCTTGCAGCATGCGTTCGAGATGCCACGGACCCGGCGTGCAGGTGGTCGCGTTCGTACCCGTGGCCGGACCCGTGCCGCCGCCGAGCATCGTGGTCACGCCGCTCGCAAGCGCTTCTTCGATCTGCTGCGGGCTGATGAAGTGAATGTGCGTATCGATGCCGCCCGCCGTCACGATCAGGCCTTCGCCCGCGATCACTTCGGTGGAGGCGCCGATCGCGATCGTCACGTTCGGCTGGATGTCGGGATTGCCCGCTTTGCCGATCGCGGCGATGCGGCCGTTCTTGATGCCGATGTCGGCCTTGACGATGCCCCAGTGATCGAGAATCACCGCATTCGTCACGACGGTATCGACCACGTCGGCATGCACGCGTTGCGACTGGCCCATGCCGTCGCGAATCACTTTGCCGCCGCCGAATTTCACTTCTTCGCCGTAGGTGGTGAAGTCGCGCTCGACTTCGATCAGCAATTCGGTGTCGGCGAGGCGCACGCGGTCGCCGGTGGTGGGGCCGAACATTTCCGCGTATGCGCGGCGGCCAATGCGTAATGTCATGGTGTGGGTCCGGAAATGAGCAGGGCGGTTCAGGCGAAGGAGCGCGCGTGGCGCATCACAGCTTGCCCATCACCTTGCCGTTGAAGCCGAAGACGACGCGATCGCCCGCCAGTTCGACCAGTTCGACGGTGCGCTCCTGACCGGGCTCGAAGCGCACGGCGGTGCCCGCCGCGATGTTCAGGCGAAAGCCGCGCGCAGTCTCGCGATCGAACGCGAGTGCCTCGTTCACTTCGTAAAAGTGATAGTGGGAGCCGATCTGCACCGGACGGTCGCCGGTATTGGACACGACCACCGTGACGGTCGCGCGGCCCGCGTTGAGCTCGTGTTCGCCGTCGTCGATGAGGAATTCGCCGGGAATCATCTGGGCTGCCTTGCGTGTTTAAGGAATCGGGTGGTGAACGGTGACGAGCTTGGTGCCGTCGGGGAACGTGGCTTCGACCTGGATGTCGGGGATCATCTCGGGCACGCCTTCCATGACGTCGTCACGGGTGAGCAGCGTGGTGCCGTAGTGCATCACTTCGGCGACGGTCTTGCCGTCGCGCGCCGCTTCCATCAGCGCGGCGGTGATGAAGGCGATCGCTTCCGGGTAGTTCAGTTTGAGGCCGCGTGCGCGGCGCCGTTCGGCAAGCAGCGCGGCGGTGAAGATCAGCAGCTTGTCCTTCTCGCGAGGTGTCAGCTTCATCGAATGTGTGCGTAGGGTTGCAACGGTTGTGGCGGCGGTCCTGGTCGGGACCGGCTGCGACAATGATAGGCGCTGCGCGTCATGGCCGCGATCAGGTGCGACGCACGGGATGCGTCCATGACGAGTGCAATGCCGGATAAGCCGGTCACGGTATCAATTTCGCCTAACGGCACGCTTACAGATCGGCCGGCAGCGGCGCGCTGAACCACTTCTTCGACATCGTGTTGAGCGTGCCGTCCTGCTTCGCCTGTGCGATGGCCGCGTTCACTTTTTGCTGCAGGCGCGGCTCGTTCTTGTTCATGCCGACGAAGCACGGCGAATTCTTGATGACGAACTTCGGTTCCGGGCGTCGCGGCGGATTCTTCGCGAGGATCGCGGCCGCGACGATGTTGCCCGCGGCGATCAACTGCACCTGGCCCGAGAGGAACGCGGCGATGGTCGCGTTGTTGTCCTCGAAGCGCTTGATGGTCGCGTTCGGCGCCATTTGCGTGAGACCGATCTCTTCCAGCGCACCGCGGGTTGCGCCGACCGTTTTGCCGGTCAGGTCGGCGGGGCCGCTGACCTTGATGTCGGCGGGACCGAACACGCCCTGGTAGTACGGCGCATAGGCCGTCGAAAAATCGATCACTTTCTCGCGATCCGGCGTCTTGCCGAGCGACGAGATCACCAGATCGACCTTGCCTGTTTGCAGGTACGGAATACGGTTGGCGCTATTGACCGGCACGAGTTCGAGCTTCACGTTCATCGACTTCGCGAGCAGGGCGGCGGTGTCGATATCGTAGCCTTGCGGCTTCATGTCCGCGCCGACCGAACCGAACGGCGGATAGTCTTCCGGCACGGCGACTTTCAGCACGCCGGCCTTGGCAATGTTATCGAGGGTGTCCGCGTGAGCGGCGGGCGCATGGATGGCGAGGACGGGCGAGAGCAACAATGCGGCGAGCCAGGCGCGACGTGCAGGGCGGAGAGTCGATCGTGTCATGTTCTGTGAGCGGAGGTGGCAACGAGCCGGTCGGCTGCCGTCAGGGCGCGGCAGCATCGTGGGGGATTTTGATGCAAGGTATGTGCCATGGCGGTGCAGCATAGGCTGGCGGCCGACGGAATAACGGGCGCACGTAATTGAAGCGGCGCGACGCGCCAAAATGGTGCAAATCTCGTCTTACGAAGGTGAAAGGCGGCGAGCGCAATGATCACGCGCTGCACATGCTCGATGCTGCGACGACTATCCCGATGACGCAAGTCACGCACGCGACTTCACCGCCTTGCCTGGACTCTGCGCCGCGAGCCCCGAAAACTGCGCGTCCTCGCCCGGTGCCGCCGCCGGCTCCCCGAAGCCTGCCCAGGCGGCGATTCCCAGGCGTCGCGTCACTAGATACATCGCTACCGGCACTGTGAGACCGGTCGCAATACCGAGCACAACGTGGACAACCGGCTGACTGATGCCGAGCGCCAGCAACGCATTCCAGGTCGAGGCGATTGCCAGCACATGCAGCAGATAGACCGGCTTCCACGACGAGCCGAGCGAGACGATCCAGCGCGAGCTGCGCCATAGTCCGAGGCATCCTCCTACCGAAATGGCCGCGGCGATACCCAGGAAACTCGCTGGCAGCGAGTATGGGTTCATGTAGTCGCCAAAGCCTTGTCCTACGATAGCAGCGGCTGCAAAGGCAATTGCCGTTGCCGGCGCGACGAGAAGGCCGGGCGTGCGCTTGCCATGCCGGTTCCATCGGGAGCCGAACAGCACGCCGGACAGAAAGAACACAAGGCCCCAACACGTCATCGTGACGATGCCCCAGTGACTGCGCGTGGCGACTATCGCGCCGACAACGATCAGTGCGGAAATCAGACAGCGATTCGCCACTGTCAAGGCGTGCCGGGATGTGCCGGACCGTGGCCATACGGTGAGGCACGTCACGATCTGGCAGACGAAAAGCGCGTAGAGAAACCAGAATTGGCCGACGGGCGCCCATGCCAGACGAGTCAATTCGATCTGCTGGAGCGCGTACCCTCGAGATTGAGCCACGAACCACTGCACGCCCGTCTGCACTATCGACCAAAGCAGATAGGGATAGAGAACGGTCAGGGCAACTGATTTCAGGAACCGGCCGCGTGAGTGCTGCAAACACGCAACCGTACCCAGGCCGAGCAGGAAGAAGAGCGTCGGGTATCCAAGCGTGCTCGCGGCGTACTGAACGACCTTCAGGAGGCGGGCTACATGCCCATCCTGCAGAAAACCGGCATCGCCGACTCTGCGAATGGCATCGGCGCACACGATCGCAGTGATGGAAATTGCCATGCCGCCTCTGATGCGCTCGTCTCTCACCATTTGCTCGATCGGATTCATATTTGCGCGCAATGCGGGCGGTTCTTCGGGGCGTGCTAAAGCTGCACGTCGAAGATCACGCACCAGTTGTCCAGACGCATCGATTCGCGGCCGTCGTTAAACCGGATCGCGTCGCCCTGTGAATCTCGCAGATTGCCACGCGGGCCGTACCGGCTGCCCGCGACGCCGACACCATTGAAGGCGTACTCCACGTGCGTACCGGCGGGGATCGGTGATTGGGCGGTAATTCGTACCTCGTCGTGTCCGGTGATGGATACCGAACGGATCGGCAGCAAGTTACCCGAAGGCAGGCGCAGTGCGAAACCGTAGTCCGAATTGCCGGCGACTTGCGTCGTGTCCCACCTGAGTGGCGGCGCGGGGACATTGAAGCGCAGCGTGGCCGTGGTGCCCTCGCGTTGCCAGGTCAGCGGCTCGAGGGGTTTCCACGTCTCGCGGTCGATCAGAATCCGCTTCAGGACCAGGCCGTAGTAGGCGCCCATCCATTCGGTGCTGCGATTGTCCGTGTGTCCTCCGTCCACGTAGCGAAAGAGATACATTGGCACCGCCAGATGGATGTGCGGATCTTCGTGGCTGGCCGCGAGGAGGGCGAGCGCGATATGCGGGTACTGCTGATCGAAACGGCGATTCGTGGCCACTTGATAGGTGATCATCTCGACGTCCTGCTTCTGGCCGGTCAGTGCCTTGGCGTTCCGATCGACGTCGGCCCGCAGAGTCCTGAGCTTTGCGACATAAGTTGGAATGGATGTCTGGCTGGAATCATCGGCTTCCCCTTGCGTCCATGTGATTGCGCCGACGCCGTACGTCTTGCCTTGGGCGTCCGCAAGCCGTTTTCCCTGAGCGATGTCGCGCAAGAGCCGTGTGTAATAGCGTCCTGGTGCCGACAGCGTCGCAATGTCCATGGAGCCTTCACCTGGTGCCGACCCAACGAACTGGTAGGGAAGCTTTGCGTGATCTTGCAGGTTCTCCTGTTCGATCAACTGCGTGGCCATATTCAGCGTCCCGCTGGTGGGCGTCTCGGCTTTGTCACCCCATTGAGTCTCGATGAGCGGCACGAACTGCCTGTACGCAACCTCGACGCCTCCGTCCTGGACGCCGTCTTGAGCGCGCACGCCGCCAATGAAGCGCAGTGACGAATAACGCTGATGGATGGACAAAACGGGCTTGTTAAAAAAGCCCTGGCTGAGCGATTGGCCGTAGGTAATGACGTGTGTGATGTCCCAAGGTGCTGCGCCGTGCGGAATCCATGTCGAATAAGCGGGCTCGATGCGACCATCGCCGGAGCCGGACTGCGTTGTGTCGAAGATAGTCGTTGTGGCCTGCGCGCTTGCGGCTAACACTTTCTGGACTACCCAGCCGCCGGCAGAAGACGAGAGAATGAAATGGACCTGACGGCCTGGGCGCCCATCGGCGTTCTGGATCACCACGCTCGCCTGAGAGCCGTCGACTTGCACATGGTAGGTTTCGGGCAGCGCCGTCAAACGCTCGCAGGCCGTGGCAGTCGACACATGCAAAAGCTGTTGAAGCAGACCTTTCATATCCGCGAGCGCGGCGGTTCCGGCGCCGCATGTTGCGCGCTTATATCGCCACAGCGGGTCGAACTTGTCTCTCCACGCGTGCAGAGCGTTTTCGATGCCGGGATTTTCAGCAGAAATGGCGACGCGACTATCCTGCTGCGAACAGGCGCAGCATACGATTGTTACCAGGACGAGGAATACGACACGCATGGGTTCATCCTTAGCGTTCAACTGCGCGAACGATTGTAGGAGGATTGCCTCATGCGCTCTGTGCGACCACGCACCTAGGAGCCCGAATGGACAGCAGAGGAGCCCCGATGAAAGAAACGGACTCAACCAAATACGACCGCGACGGCGCGCGCAGCGCCGCCGGAAGAATGACTGCTGTGTCACAGACGGGGAATGTGCGAGAACCCAGATTCCAGATGCACCACTACCGTGGCTGCGCGAGGGGCCCGCTTATAAGCTGGCGGTTCAAAGCCGCTTTCTTTGCTTACTTTCTTTGCGGCAAGCAAAGAAAGTGAGTGCCGCCCCGCACAGGGGCAACGCTAATAGACCACGAAGAAAGCAAGAAAGGCCCAAAAACCAAACAACCCACCAAATTCAAGTCGCCCAAATCCGCAAAGGCACAGCCCCAACCCCATGCACAACCGGCCGCAACTGAAGCCAGCACTGAGTCAAAGCCCGCTGCAGCGTCTCCATAGACCGCGAGACAGCGCGCACGATCACCACCCCTGAGGTCACACAAGAAGCCGCACCTCTAAGTGAGCCACTAAACGACAACTGAGCGGTCAAAGCTTCAGCGAGCGCATCATCGCAAGCCTCGCCGACCGCCCAAAGCGTTCCATAAGCAGGAAATCCGGCGAGCCCCTGAGCCGCGTCGCGCAGCGAGTCATTCGCCGAGAGGCTGGCCCGCTCGAGCCAAAGCAATTCGCCGCTAGCGCCAACGATCCGCGACAGCGAACGCAAGCTCCCCTCCGACCACCGCTCACCGGCAGCCTGCCTTCCGAGTTGAGTTGCATCCCATCCCAAAGCCGTGGCACCCTCACCGAGCGTCAACGAAAAATCCAGCTTCGCATTAGCCTGATCGAACACGATATTGTTTTGCGGCAGCCAATCGAGCTTCGCCCGCGCGCCGACACGCACATCGATACGCTGTTGCGCTTCACGCCCATTGGACTTGTACCACTTGGTCGCCCCAGGCGTGGTAATGACGGCATGCGCTGCGTCGCCAACCGCAACATCGATAGCCAGCTGATCGCCGCCCGCGATCCCACCAGGCGGATGCACGATCACCGCATGACAAACGCCATATCCTTCCGGATAGAGCGGCCTTTGAACCCGCAAAGGCCCATCGTGCAGCCGATGCTTGAGCGTAGTCCGCTCGCCATCCCTGACAAAACCAAGTTCAAGGCGCGCGCGCCATTGCGAATGCGCGCCGGCTTGCGCGGTAGCGAGGGTAGCGTGATTTTCGTGAAGCGACATGCGAATGAAATGCGACCAGACGGAGAATAGCAAAGCGTGCCTGCGCACGTCAGACAGCGCTCAACCGCGCTGCCACAGGATGCGTCGAGAATAGCACGCGCGGTGCGTGACGCCGCTCACACGGCGATCAGCGTGCGCACGCCATCGGCATCCATATTGGCGCCTTCTCCGCCCGCGATGATCTCGCCGCGGCTCATCACCCAATACCGGTCCGCGATCTCTTTGGCGAAGTCGTAATACTGCTCGACGAGCAGCACCGTCATGCCCATTTCCTCGACCAGTTGACGCAGCGTGCGGCCGATATCCTGAATGATCGAAGGCTGAATGCCCTCGGTGGGCTCGTCGAGAATCAACAGTTGGGGATCGCTCATCAACGCGCGGCCAATGGCGAGCTGTTGCTGCTGCCCGCCGGAGAGATCGCCGCCGCGCCGGCTGCGCATATCCTTTAACACCGGGAACAGTTCGTAGATACGATCCGGGATCTTCTTGGGCGCCTTCTTGCTGGCGGCGCCCACCAGCAGATTTTCCTCGACGGTCAGCCGCGGAAAGATATCGCGGCCTTGCGGCACATAAGCGAGGCCTTTTTCCACGCGCGAGTAGGTCGGCAGTTTGGTGATCGGCGCGCCGCGCCAGGCGATCGAGCCGCTTTTCGTCTGCACGACGCCCATCAGGCAGCGCAGCAGCGTGGTTTTGCCCACGCCGTTGCGGCCGAGCAGGACAGTGAGTTTGCCGTCGGGCACGGTGAGCTTCACATCGCGCAGGATGTGGCTGCCGCCGTAGTACTGGTTCAGGTTTTCTACTTCTAGCATGTCCGTTCGACCCTTTGTTTCACCGTCCCGTTTGAGAGACCCGCTTCACCGGCCCAGATAAGACTCGATGACCGTCTCGTCGCGCTTCACTTCGTCGAGCGTGCCGTGAGCGAGCACACGCCCCTCGGCCATCACCGTCACCTTGCCGGTCGAGCCTGATAGCGCCGCCACGAACTCCATATCGTGTTCGACGACCATCATCGAACAGGTGCCGCGCAGATGATTGAGCAATTCGGCTAACTGCATGGTTTCGTCGTCGGTCATGCCGGCGGCCGGCTCGTCGAGCAGGAGCAGCGCCGGTTGCTGCATCAGCAGCATGCCGATTTCGAGCCGTTGCTTCTGGCCGTGCGACAGTTCGCCGGCAAGACGCCGCGCCTCGCTTTCGAGGCCGATCAACGCCAGCGTCTCTTCAATGCGCGTCTGTGCCTCGCGGTCGAGCCGCGCGCGTAGCGAGGCCCACCAGCCCTTGTCGGCCTTCATCGCCAGTTCGAGGTTTTCCCACACGGGATGCTGTTCGAACACCGTGGGCTTCTGAAATTTCCGGCCAATGCCCGCACGCGCGATGGACGGCTCGTTCATGCGCGTCAGATCGATCGACTGACCGAGAAACACCTTGCCGGAATCCGGCTCCGTCTTGCCGGTAATGACGTCCATCATGGTCGTTTTGCCGGCGCCGTTCGGACCGATGATGCAGCGCAATTCGCCGGCGTCGATCGTCAGCGTCAACGCGTTCAATGCACGAAAACCGTCGAAGCTCACGGTCACGTCTTCGAGATACAAAATCGTGCCGTGCGACACGTCGATCTCGCCGGGCACGACCGCGCGGCCCATGCTCGCCACACCGCTCAACGAGGTTTCAGCGGGATCTTCCGGTAACGCCAGATCAGGAACCATCGGGTTTTCGTTCATGAGCGGTTCCTTTTGCGCGTCACGAGTTCGATCAGCCCCATGATGCCGTTCGGCAGGAACAGCGGGACCAGCACGAAAATCAGACCGAGAAAGAACAGCCAGTATTCAGGGAAGTTCGCGGTGAAGAAGCTCTTTGCGCCATTCACGGCGAAGGCGCCGATGATCGGGCCGATCAGCGTGCCGCGTCCGCCCACGGCAACCCAGATCGCCATTTCGATCGAGTTGCCCGGCGACATCTCGCCCGGGTTGATGATGCCGACCTGCGGCACGTACAGCGCGCCGGCAATGCCGCACAACACGGCGGACACGGTCCATACGAAGAGCTTGTAGGCGAGCGGGCTATAGCCGAGGAACATCAGGCGCGTTTCACCGTCGCGCACCGCGGTTACCACGCGGCCGAGCTTCGAGGTGACGATGGCGCGCGCGCCGAGGAACGCGAGGATCAGCACGGCGAACGTGATCAGCAGCAGGGCGGTGCGCGTGCCCGGATGCGTGATCGGAAAGCCGCCAATGCGCTTGAAGTCGGTAAAGCCGTTATTGCCGCCGAAGCCCGTCTCGTTGCGATAGAACAGCAGCATCGCGGCGAAGGTCATGGCCTGCGTGATGATCGACAGATACACGCCCTTCACCCGCGAGCGGAACGTGAAGAAGCCGAACACCCACGCGACCACCGCCGGCACCAGCACCACCAGCAGCAGCGCGTAGCCGAGATGCTGCGTGCCTTGCCAGTACCAGGGCAACTGATGCCAGTCGAGAAACACCATGAAGTCGGGCAGGTCGCTGCCGTATTTGCCTTCGTGGCCGATCGAGCGCATCAGATACATACCGATCGCGTAGCCGCCGAGCGCGAAGAACAGCGCGTGCCCCAAGCTCAGAATGCCGCAGTAGCCCCATACGAGATCGAGCGCCAACGCCGCGATCGCATAGCACATGAACTTGCCGGTGATCGTCATCGCGTACGCCGACAGATGCAGCGCGCTCGTCTCCGGCACCACCAGCGTGGCGAACGGCACGCCGAGGCCGAAGACGATGATCAACGCGATCAGCGCAAGCCACGCGCGCCGTGACAGCAGCGCGGGGCGCGGCGGCAGGCCGAGCGCGAAACCCGCTTGCGCTTCGCGTCCGGCGAGCGCGCCGCCGCCGCTTGCGCCGACGTGAGCCGATGAAGTTGCAGATGTCATCTCATGCCTCCGCGCTACGGCCCTTGAGGGCGAACATGCCCTGCGGACGCTTCTGGATGAACAATACGATCAGCACGAGCACGGCGATCTTCGCGAGCACCGCGCCCCAGAACGGTTCGATCGCCTTGCTGATGAGTCCGAGGCCGAAGCCGCCGATCACCGTGCCGGCCAACTGGCCGACGCCACCTAGCACCACCGCCATGAACGAATCGATGATGTAGCTTTGGCCGAGGTCCGGTCCGACGTTGCCGATCTGCGAGAGCGCACAGCCGCCCAGACCGGCGATGCCCGCGCCGAACGCGAACGCATACGAATCGACCCGCGCGGTCTTCACGCCGACACAGGCCGCCATGCGCCGGTTCTGCGTGACGGCGCGCACGAACAGGCCGAGCCGCGTCTTGGTGAGCACGGCCCACGCGATGCCGACCACGATCAGCGAGAACGCGAGAATCGCCAGCCGGTTGTACGGCAGGATCAGATTGGGCAGCACAGTGACGCCGCCGCTCATCCACGCCGGGTTGACCACCTGCACGTTCTGCGCGCCGAACAGCATGCGCGTCGCCTGAATCAGGATCAGGCTGACGCCGAAGGTGGTCAGCAGCGTTTCGAGCGGGCGGCCGTACAGATGCTTCAGCACCAGCCGTTCGAGCACGATGCCCACCAGCCCCGCGGCGACGAACGAGGCCGGAATGGCGAGCAGCGGATACCAGTCGAACGCGCCGGGCGCGAAACGCTGAAAGAGGTTCTGCACGACATAGGTCGCGTACGCGCCGATCATCAGGAATTCGCCGTGCGCCATGTTGATCACGCCGATCAACCCATAGGTGATGGCAAGGCCCAGCGCGGCGAGCAGCAGCACGCTGCCAAGCGAGAGGCCCGCGAACAGCGTGCCGGCGATCTGGCTGCGGCGCTGGATCGCGTCGAGTTCGTCGATGCCGCTTTGCGCGGCGGCGCGCACGCGGTCGTCGGCTTCCACGAAGGTGCCGTCCGGCTTCTTCGCGACGATCGGCCGCAGCAGCTCGTTCATGTCGAGGTCGTGTCGCGCGGCGACCAGTTGCACGGCTTCGAGGCGCCTTGCGGGGTCGGCGTCGTGCAGCGCGGTCATCGCCCACAAAGTGTCGAGGCGCTTCTTCAGCGCGGGATCGGTTTCCTTTGCGCGAGCCGCGTCGACGAGCGGTTTGATCGACGGATCCGGGTTCTGCAGCAGCGCGGTGATCGCGGCTTCACGTGTCGCCTTGTCCGGCGAATCGAGTTGCAGGCCCGACAGCGCGCCGGCCACTTTCGAGCGCAGCAGATTGTTCAGCGTGACCGGCTGGGCATCGCCCGCGGCGACGGTCTTGCCGGCGACCGCGTCCTTCGCGGTGTCGCCGTCCTGCAGCAGCACGGCGCCCGAATCGGTGGCGAGCGCGCTGTCGTCGGACAGCGCCTTGAGCACCGCCATCGACTCTTTGTCGTGATTGGCGATCAGTTTGTCGATGGCGGCGGATTTCGCGTCGAAGTCGTCGCCGGCAAGCGGCGCCACATCGGCTTGCGTCAGCGCGAAAGCGCTCAGCGGTGCGCCCGCGAGGAGCACGAGCGCGACACCGGTCACGCCGCGCTGCGCGAGCCGCAGCGACAGTTTTTGCGCCAGTGTTCGTGTGGACCTGAGAAATGAGAACGCCATGGTGGCCTTTGAAGAAAAACCGGCGGAGCGGCGCGGCATGTGGGCAAGCGCCGCAGCTTCACCTTCGAATTGCCGCGCGCGAAAGTCGTGCCGTCGGGACGGCGGATCACGGCACGAACGCAGGCGCGGTCGGCGCGCCTGTCGCGGGATTACATCGGCGTGCCATGCCGGCCGACGTCGCCGTCACGGCACGCCTTCCGGTCAGGCGACGCGCGAGCGCTTCAGGAACGCCGGGATCGAGCTGACCACGTCCGGCTTGCTCGAATTGCCGGCAATGAACGGGCTCCACGGCTGCGCGCGAATCGCGGTCTTGGTCCGCCACACCACGTTGAACTGGCCGTCGGCGCGCACTTCGCCGATCATCACCGGCTTGTGCAGGTGGTGATTGCCGTCCATTTCGAGCGTGAAGCCCGAAGGCGCGGCGAACGTCTGGCCGACCATCGCCACGCGCACCTTGTCGACTTCGGTGCTCTTGGCCTTCTCGACTGCCTGCTTCCACATATGGATGCCGACGAAGGTCGCTTCCATCGGGTCATTGGTCACGCGCTTGGTGCCGCCCGGCAGGTTGTTCTGCGCGACCCATGCGGCCCATTGCTTCTTGAACTTTTCGTTGGCCGGATTGCGCAGCGACATGAAGTAGTTCCACGCCGCCAGGTTGCCGACCAGCGGCTTCGTATCGATGCCGCGCAGTTCTTCCTCGCCGACCGAGAAGGCGACCACCGGCACGTCCGACGCCTTCAGCCCCTGGTTGCCGAGTTCCTTATAGAACGGCACGTTCGAGTCGCCGTTCACGGTCGAGATCACCGCGGTCTTGCCGCCTTGCGAGAAAGTCTTGATGTTCGCGACGATGGTCTGGTAGTCGCTATGGCCGAACGGCGTATAGACCTCCTGAATGTCGGCTTCCTGGACGCCCTTCGACTTGAGGAACGCGCGCAGGATCTTGTTGGTCGTGCGGGGGTACACATAGTCGGTGCCCAGCAGGAAGAAGCGCTTGGCGCCGCCCCCTTCCGCGCTCATCAGGTATTCGGTCGCCGGAATCGCCTGCTGATTCGGCGCTGCGCCCGTGTAGAACACGTTGCGCGACATTTCTTCGCCTTCGTACTGCACCGGATAGAACAGCAGGCCGTTCAGTTCCTCGAACACCGGCAGCACCGATTTACGCGACACCGAGGTCCAGCAGCCGAACACCACGGCGCACTTGTCCTGCGTGATCAGCTGACGCGCTTTCTCGGCGAAGAGCGGCCAGTTCGACGCCGGGTCGACCACCACCGGCTCCAGTTGACGGCCCATTACGCCGCCGTTCTTGTTGATGTCCGCAATGGTCATCAACGCGGTGTCTTTGAGGGAAGTCTCCGAGATCGCCATCGTGCCCGACAGCGAATGCAGGATACCTACCTTGATCGGGCCGCTACCCGACTGCGCATGGGCGAACGGAACCTGACCAGCAAGCGCCAGCGCGCCCGACATGGAGCCGAACTTCAACAGACTGCGACGTTTCATGTATATCCCCTTGCCATTGATGGTGACTGTTTATGGGCGTCGATTTCAGCCAGCAGGGCTTATCCCGCATGACTTGCCGCTTGTGTACTGCAAGCGACATGCCATGCAGTAAATTCGACTCGAAGGTCGTGCATGGCATGCTGCATCGCGGCTACCGGCTGGCCGGTTCATGCGGATTGCGGCGCGAAATTGGTGCAGGATCGAACCATGCGCCTCGTTCAGGTGCGCGCCGCGCCGCAACGAAGCGTGGGTATCCGCCAACGGGCGTCGACGGTGCATCTCCGCTGCGCCTTTGTGCATGAGCCGTCTCGCTATACAGGTGATATCCTGGCGTTCTCGCCGCCGTTGATCGTCGAGGAGGCGCAGATCGGGGGAGATTCTGTGGAGCGGTGGCCGAGGTGTTGAGGGCGGTGGACTAGTAGCGCGGCGTTTCGGAGGCCGCGGTATGAAAGAAGGCCGGCGATTTGCGGGGCGCCGGCCTTATCGATTAGATCGCCGAGTTCAGAACGCGACGAAGGGGCCAGTCTGCGCGCCGACCTGGGCGCCGTTCAAAGCGGTGTAGACGTCGCGGCCGAAGAAGAACGGCAGGCCCCAGATAAAGTAACTGGAAAGCGACGTATAGACGGCCAGATCGTCATGTGCTGCGTATTGGCCGTTCATCAGGTTGGCCGTATTGGCTACCTGGAACGGTACGGTTGCGGACGCCGCCGCTCCGCTGTTGGGTTTGAGCATGGCGGACAGGCTGAGTGCGGTCGACGGCGTGTAACGTCCCCACGAGTCGAACGGGATCGAGCGATCCTGGAAGGTGTTCGCGTTCGACCCGCTATCCATCACCCCCCTTCCGAACAGCGAGCCCTTGTACGCCGTCGTGAAGAAGCCGTTGCCGTCGAGCGCAATGATGTTGGCATTCGACGGCAACCTGTTGTTCTGCTGGGTGCCGATGCCGAACACCAGTTCGCCGGTGGCGCTTGGCTGGCCGCCCGCAGGCAGGGCAGGCAGACGGATGATCGTGCCGTTGTTGTCCGAAGTGAAGTTGGCGACGGGATTCATGACCTGCGTGTCGAGCGGCACGCGTGTGCCTTTGCACGAACCCGTGGACGGACAGTAGTAGTAAGTGGCCGACAAGGCATATTGGGCCGCGAGCGGAAAGTCGCGTACCGCGGAACTGATGCCGACCACGCCATTGGCGCCGAGATCGGTCACCGTGCCGATGTTCCCGAGCCCCACCGATGCGCAATCCGCGGGCGTGGCATACACGCTGTCGCCGATCACCTGGATCGGCAGGTTGCCTGCTGCCTTGGCGCCGATCGTTACGTCGGCGCGCCTGATCGGCCCCCACGCATAACCTGACGCAAACTGCGCGCATTGGGCAATCGGGGCTCCGCTGGTGGGATCGTCGGTGGCGCCGGTTTGCGCCGGCAAACGAGCCGAGAGCGCCGGGCCCAACGCGCTCGCCAGCACACGCACGCCTGCCGAACCGGTGTCGACCAGCATGTGGTCGATCGTTGCGCATTGGCTCGCGCCCTGCACACCAGGGATGCAGATGGTGACGGTTACGTAGGGCTGGTTGGCGTAATTTCCCGTCCATCGTTCGACGGTGATCGGGACGGTGTTGACGTCGGCCGATGGCGTTGGCGTTGGCGATGGCGATGGCGATGGTGTCGGAGTCGGAGTCGGAGTCGGAGTCGGTGTTGGAGTCGGAGTCGGAGTCGGAGTCGGAATTGGAGTTGGAGTTGGAGTTGGAGTTGGAGTTGGAGTCGGCGTTGGTGTCGATGTCGGAGTGGGAGTGGGAGTCGGAGTCGGAGTCGGAGTCGGAGTCGGAATTGGAGTCGGTGTCGGTGTCGGAGTTGGTGTCGGACGCGGCATCGGACTGGGCTTCGGCGCAGGCGTCGGTGTCGGGATTGGAGTCTGCGTGGGCGTTTGGCTCGAAGCGGAGCTTGGCGCAGGCGCAAGGCCCGGCGCCGGGTTGCCCTTGTCCTGCGTCGCATTCGAGTCACTGCTGTCGCCACCGCCACCGCCGCCACCGCCGCAGGCGGACAGGACGACACTGGCAGTCAGGATGGCGAAACAAAGGGATTGGTTGAGTGTTTTCATGTTTCTTGTGATTCGTGGCTCGACCCGCCGCTTCATTGCAGATCTTCCACGCGAACATTGGCGGGGACGAGGCGCGGCAGGAATGCCTTGCCGGAGGCGTGTCCCGGCGCGCCTGCCGACTCGATCTGGAAGTCGCCATTGCGCTCGATCAACGGACCCGTGCCGCGAGCCCGCACTGCGCTGGCGGCAACCGCGCTGGGGAAATAGCTGCCGAGCAACGCGCTCATATCCGGCCGCACCGGGCCGTCCCACGTGACCGCAAACACGACGTTCGACGGCAGCACGTATTCGCGCACTGTCACACCATTGAGGTCACGCGATGGGCGCACGGTGTAAGGCATGGAAGCGGAAGCAGCGTTAGAGCTCGCCGCGCGGAGCAACAGTTGCGGCGTCGCCCCTGCATTGGGCGCACCGCCCAACGCCGCATAAGACGCGAGCGGTAACAGTGCCGCAGCGGCCAGTGCGACCTTCACAAAATTCATCACATTGCTCCAGGAAACAGGTCGGAGCATGGTGCCAGCGGGGCGTTATTGGGATTGCCGGAAAAGTCTGAATGAAAAATCGGAAATGGCGTAAGGAGGTGCTGCGCCAGTGCAACGCCTCCTGTCTCAGTTGGGCGCTCAGTCGTCAGAACGCGACGAACGGCCCAGTCTGGTTGCCGACCTTCGCGTTTCCAATCACGGTGTAGACGTCGCGGCCATAGAAGAACGGCAGCCCCCACAAGAACATATTGTTGTGGCTATTCGAGAAGTACTGACCAATGTTGTTAAACGCTGCGTAACCGCTCGCCATGAGACTGGCGGCGTTGCCGACCGAAAATGGCATCTGGAGCGGCGAGCCTTTTCCGTTGGTGGGGTCGATGGTGGCGCTCAGGTTCAACGTGCCCGTCGGCGTATATAAGCCGGCGGCGGATACGGGGATGGCGCTATCGGGGAAAGCGTAGCTCAAGGTGCCGCTGTCGATCGCGCTGCGATTGAACACGCGCCCTTGGTACTGCGTCGTGAACGTGCCGTATTTGTCCACTGCAACGACGGTGGCATTGGGCGGCAGCGCATTGTTCGGCTGCGTGCCGACGCCGAACACCAACAGGCCAGTAACGCTGGCCTGGCCGCCGGCCGGCACTGCGGGCAGGCGGATGACCGTGCCGTTGTTGTCCCTCGCGAATCCTGCAACCGGGTTCATGACTTCCTGGCTCGCCTGCACGCGCGTGCTGATGCAACGGTTTTGCGACGGGCAGTAATAGTAGTTGCCGGGTATCGCAGTAGTGACCGCGTCCGCGGAATCGCTCGTGAAGTTGTCGATGCCGAGAATGCCGTTCACGCCCATGGCGTCGAGGGCGGCGCCCATGTCGCCGCCGCCGTGTGCAACGCAATCGTCGGGAACGGCGAACGCACCATCGGAGATCAGCTGGATCGGAATATTGCTCGCCGTCTTGCGGCCGATCGTGATGTCCGCGCGTTTGACCGAACCCCACGTGAAACCCGAGGCAAACGGCATGCATTCGACAATCGGCGCGGAGCCGACCGGATCGTCGACCGCGCCCGCTTGCGTGAGCAACTGAGGAGCCAGCGTGGGGAGTGCGCGAGCTGCAATGCGCACGCCGGTCGAGCCGGTATCGACCAGCATCTTGTCGACGCTCACGCACTGGCTCGCGACCTGCGCGCTCTGGGCGCCCGGCACGCAGACCGTGACCGATGCCAATAACCGGTTCACGTTGCCCGTCGAGGCGTCGACGCTAACCGGCACCGTGTTGTCGCCGGTGGCCGGGGGCGTCGCGTTACCCGAATTGCCGGAGTTGCCGGAACCGCCTGAGCCGTTCGGTGGTGGGATCCAGTCAGGGGTGGCGTTCCAGCCGATCGAGTTGCCGCTCTGGTTGCCGCTCGCGTTTCCGCCGCCGCCGCATGCGGAAAGCGCGATTCCCGCAATGGCTGCCGCGAGCCAGAGTGTCTTCTTCAATGTGTTCATGGTTTGTTTTCTCATAGCTCGACGTGTGCCTTATTGCAGATCGCCCGGACCGACGCCGGCAGGCATCAGGCGAGGCAACCAGGCCATGCCGCTGAAGCGTCCCAGGCGACCAGTGGACTCGACCCGGAAATCGTCGTTGCCGTCGACCAATGGCCCGGTGCCGCGCGTGCGGCTTTGCGCGGCGTTGACGAAGTTCGGGAAATAGCTGCCGAGCAGCGCTGCCATATCAGGACGGATGGGGCCGTCCCACGAGACCGCGAACACGACGTTGCCGGGCAGGACGTATTCGCGAAGGGTCACGCCGTTGGCGTCGATCGACTGGTGCAGGGAGTAGCGTGCTGCGTTCGCCGGTTGAGCCGGTGTCGCGACGGCGGACTGCGGTACGGCGCGTAGCAGGGGCGCAGAGGATGTGCCGGCGGATGGCGCGCCGCCCAACGTTGCATGCGACGTAAGCGGCAGCAAGGTTGCGGCCAGCATCGCGATCTTCAAGAATCTCATCAGATTGCTTCCCCAAGAAAGGTCGAAGCATGGTGCCTGTGAGATGTTCAGGAAACCGTATGAAATTTCCGAAGAGGATGCGCGAAGCGGCGCAATGAAAGCGTGACGTTAGCTCTGCGCCAAAGGGCGCATGCTGGAAGCGGGAGAGGCGGGAGAGGCGGGAGAAGCGCGGAAAGGCCGTTGGCCCGTCGGCGTAACGCGGAGGCTCGCAAGCAAGTATTAGAGCAGCCGCTCCTCACGGCCGCACTAACACCTCATTGCGGCTGATCGATCAGTAGGTCGGAACGGACGGATCCACCTGACGCGACCACGCGTCGATTCCGCCTTGCAGATTGAACACGTTGGTATGGCCGCGCGACTCGAGGAACATCGCGACCTGGGCGCTGCGCGCGCCGTGGTGGCAGACGCAGACGATTTGCGCGTCGTCGTCGAGTTCTTCGCTGCGCGCGGGAATCTCACGCATGGGGATCGACACGGCGCCGGCGATGGACGCCGTCTGGATTTCCCACGGCTCGCGCACGTCGAGCAGGACGGGCGCGGGGCGCGAGGTGTCGGCGAGCCATTCGGCGAGCGCCGGAGCGGTCAGGTTTTGCATCAGCAGGACATCCAGTTCAATTCAGAGGACGGCGGCCATGCCGGCCGTCCGGATCAATGCGTCAATCAGAACTTGAAACGCGACGGCTGCACCGCGTTGATGAGCGGCTCGACATACGTTTCGAACACGTCGGCAATGCGGTACTGCTTCTCGTCGATACGCGTGATGATCTGCGCCTTCATGACCGGCGCGGTGCCGACGAACGCCGCCAGACGGCCGCCGATCTTCAGTTGATCGAGAATTTCCTGCGGCAGCACCGGCAGGCCGCCCGACACGCAGATCACGTCGTACGGCGCGGCGCCGGCCCAGCCGCGCGAAGCGTCGCCGGTGGCGACTTCGGCGTTCAGCACGCCGTTGGCGATCAGGTTGGTTTTCGCCAGTTCCGCCAGTTCGGGTTCGATGTCGACCGTCAGCACGTGCTGCGCGCGGTGCGCGAGCAACGCGGCCATGTAACCCGAGCCCGCGCCGATTTCGAGCACGCTTTCGTGTTTCTTCACCGCCAGTTCCTGCAGCACGCGCGCTTCGACGCGCGGCGCCAGCATGTGCTGACCGGCCGGCAGCGGCACTTCGAAATCGACGAAGGCCAGGTCGCGATAGACGGTGGGGACGAAGTTCTCACGCTTGACGATCGACAGCAAATTCAGCACGTCCTGGTCGAGCACTTCCCAGGGGCGGATCTGCTGTTCGATCATGTTGAAACGCGCTTGCTCGATGTTCATGGTGGATTCGGCTCTGTGGTTTGGCGAGTTTGCGATGTGCCACTGACCGGTGGCCTCGCACGACAACTCGGCACGCAAGGCACGTCAGGGTAACTGCGGGATTGTACCAAATGACCATGCCGATCCGCGCTCGGGCGGGCAGGGCGCCGCCCGCCGCCAGACCGGAATGCGGCGCTGCGGGGTCACGCCGCCCCCCGTGTTAATCCCTAGCGATCGGGCCTTGCGCTTCCTGCATCGATCGCTCAAGAATGTAATCGATTACATTTTCGAGGCGAGTTTACTTGTCCAGATCGACGTCCAGCAAGGCTCCCGCAGTGGTGTCCGAGGCGCGTCCCCAGCCCGGCGGCCGGCCGGCGCGCGGCGCGGCCGAAGGCATTTCGATTGCCGGCGTCGCCGAGCAGGCGGGCGTTTCGGTGGCCACGGTGTCGCGCGTGCTGAACGGCCACGAGAACGTGCGGCCCGCCACGCGCGACAAGGTGCTGGCCGCCATCGACGCCAGCGGCTACCGCGTCAACGAACTCGCGCGCAACCTGCGCACGGCGGAGAGCCGCCTGCTGCTGACCATGGTTCCGGACGTGGGCAACCCGTTTTACGCGGAGATCGTGCGCGGCATCGACAGCGTGGCGCGCCAGCACGGCTACTTCATGTTGCTGTGCGACACGGGCGCCGATCCGGGGCGCGAGCGCAGCTACTTCGATCTGCTGCGCCGCCGCCGCGCGGACGGCGCGATCTGTCTCGATCCGGCCACCATCCAGCAGGCGCTCGGCGAGGCGTCGAGCGCGCTGCCGTGGGTTGCGTGCTGCGAGTTCGACCCGGCGATGGGCGTGCCGTACGTGGGCATCGACAACTACCGGGCCGCCGGCGACGCCGTCCGGCACCTGCTTGCGCGTGGCCACCGCCGCATCGGCCTGATCAATTCCGATGTCGATTACCTGTACGCGCGCCAGCGTCAGCAGGGCTATCTGGATGCGCTGACCGAAGCGGGCATCACGCCGGACGAATGCTGGCGCATGAACCTGAACAGCCTCGATTACGAAGCGGGCGCCTCGGCCGCGGCCACGCTGATGAATCAGCCGCACGCGCCGAGCGCGATCTTCGCGGTCTCGGACACGCTCGCGATCGGCGTGATTCACGGCTTGCGCAGCGTCGGCAAGCGTGTGCCCGACGATATCGCGGTGGTCGGCTTCGACGATATCTCGCTTGCCGCGCAGATCGATCCGCCCCTCACCACCATCGCGCAGCCCATGCGCGAGCTGGGCGAAACCGCCGCGCGGCTGTTGCTGCAGCGGCTCGCCAATCCGTTGGCGAACGTGCCGGGCGTGCTGTTGCCGCACCGGCTCGTGATTCGCGGGAGCGCCTGAGTCATGAGCCTCGCGATCCGTTTCGACGATATTCGCAAAGACTTCGGCCCCGTGCGCGTGCTGCACGGCGTGAGCTTCGAGTTGGCGCCGGGACGCATCTACGGACTGCTCGGCGAGAACGGCGCGGGCAAATCGACGCTGATGAAAATCCTCGCCGGCTATGAAACCGCCACGTCGGGCAGCTTGTTGGTCGACGGCCACCCGCAGCAGTTCACCGGTTCGCGCGATGCCGAAGCGCAAGGCATCGTGCTGATTCACCAGGAGTTCAATCTCGCCGAGCATCTGACGATCGCGCAGAACATGTACCTCGGCCATGAAAAGAAGCGCGGCTGGTTCGTCGACGATGCGGCGATGAACACCGAGGCCGCCCGTTATCTCGCGCAGGTCGGTCTGGAGAAAGCGCCGGACACGAAGGTGCGCGAACTGATCGTCGCGGAAAAGCAGATGGTGGAGATCGCCAAGGCGCTGTCGCGCCGCGCGCGCCTGCTCATCATGGACGAACCGACGGCCACGCTCACGCCTTCTGAAACCGAGCGCCTTTTCACGCTGATGGCGAAGCTGAAGGCCGACGGTGTGACCATCATCTACATTTCGCACAAGCTCGACGAAGTGGAGCGCATTACCGACGAAGTGATCGTGATGCGCGACGGCCGCTTCGTCGCCCGCTGCGAAACCGCCGGACTCGCGCGGCAGCAGATGGCGAACCTGATGGTCGGGCGCGACGTGTCCGATATGTTCCCCGAGAAAATCACCGTGCCCGCCGACGCGCCGGTCGCGCTGAAGGTTCAAGGCCTCGTCGTGCCGGACTGGGTGGAGGACCTGAGCTTCGACGTGCGCGCGGGCGAAGTGCTCGGTTTCGCGGGACTGGTGGGCGCGGGCCGCACCGAGGCGTTCGAAGCGATCATCGGCCTGCGCAAACGCACGGCGGGTCGCATCGAGATGGCCGGCCGTCCCGCCGATCTGAAAAGTCCGCGCGACGCGATGCACCACGGCCTCACCTATCTGAGCGAGGATCGCAAGGGCAAAGGCCTGCACGTGAACCTGAGCCTGCAGGACAACGTCACGCTGATGACGCTCGAACGCTACGCGCATCCGCTGCTCGACATGAAGGCGGGGCGCGCCGCGTTGACGAAAGCCGTGAGCGAATTCGGCATTCGCACCGGCGATCTGTCGAGCCGCGCGCGCATGCTCTCCGGCGGCAATCAGCAGAAGCTCGCGCTCGCCAAATTTCTGCAGCCGGAGCCGAATGTGATCGTGCTCGACGAGCCGACTCGCGGCGTGGATGTCGGCGCGAAACGCGATATCTATTTCCTGATCCATCGTCTCGCCGCGCAGGGCCGCGCGGTGATCGTCATTTCATCCGAACTGATCGAGCTGATCGGCTTGTGCCACCGCGTCGCCGTGATGCGCGCGGGACGCCTGCAAGCCACGCTGACGCTCGAGCATCTGACCGAAGAGGAGTTGATCGCCCATGCGACCGGCACCCACTGAAGCCGTCCAATCCGGCCGCGCGTTGCGCTTCGCGCATCGGCTGTATGCGCTCGGTCCGCTGGTTGGACTGATCGTGCTGTGCATTGTCGGCACGCTGCTCAACCGCGATTTCGCCACGCTCGACAACATGATGAACGTGCTCACGCGCACGTCGTTCATCGGCATCATCGCGGTCGGCATGACCTTCGTGATCATCTCGGGCGGCATCGATCTCTCGGTCGGCTCGATGGCGGCGCTGATCGCGGGCAGCATGATCTGGCTGATGAACGGACTTGCGGCGGGCGTCGGCGGGCATACCTTCCCGCCGCTGATGATCCTCACACTCGGCATCGTGTTCGCGCTCGTGCTCGGCGGGCTGTTCGGCTGCGCGCACGGCTTGCTGATTACCAAAGGGCGGATCGAGCCGTTCATCGTCACGCTCGGCACGTTGGGCATCTTTCGCGCGGTGCTGACCTGGCTCGCCGACGGTGGCGCGCTAACGCTGGATAACTCGCTTTCCGACCTGTACGGCCCGGTCTATTACGCGAGCCTGTTCGGCGTGCCGGTGCCGATCTGGGTGTTTCTGGTGGTCGCGGCGGGCGGCGCGCTGATTCTCAACCGCACGGCGTTCGGCCGGCACGTGCAGGCGATCGGTTCGAACGAACAGGTCGCGCGCTATGCGGCGATTCGCGTCGACACCGTGAAGATCGTCACCTACGTGCTGCTCGGCATTTGCGTGGGCGTCGCCACCGTGTTGTATGTGCCGCGGCTCGGGTCCGCCACGCCGACTACCGGTTTGCTGTGGGAGCTCGAGGCGATCGCGTCGGTGGTGGTCGGCGGCACGGCGCTCAAGGGCGGCGAAGGGCGCGTGATCGGTACGGTGATCGGCGCGATCCTGCTGTCGGTGATCGCGAACATTCTGAATCTGACCAGCATCATCAGCGTGTATCTGAACGCGGCGGTGCAGGGCGTGGTGATTATCTTCGTCGCGTTCGTACAACGTGGACGGCGGTAGCGGTGGTGCTTCAGATTGTGCGTCAAACTGCGCTTCAAACTGCAGTAACGGTGAGTTGAGATCGGGGCGCACGAACGCCTCACACAAGGAGACATAACCATGAAGCAGGTCCTTCGAGCGGTCGGCGCCGGCATGCTGGCGTTGGGAATACTGGGAACGGCGAATGTCGCGCGCGCCGATGAAAAAGTCACGCTGGGCGTCGCGATTCCAACAGCCGACCACGGTTTTACGGGCGGCATTGTCTGGTGGGCGAACAAAGCCAAGACCGATCTGGAGAAAGCGCATCCCGATCTGAAAGTGATCGTGAAGACCGCGGCCGGCGCGCCCGAACAGGCGAACCAGTTGCAGGATCTGGTGACGGTCAACAAGATCAACGCGCTCGTGATCTTCCCGTTCGAATCGGCTTCGCTCACGCAACCGGTCGCGCAGGTGAAGAAGAAAGGCGTGTACGTGACGGTGGTGGATCGCGGGCTGACCGACACCAGCGCGCAGGACGCGTATGTTGCTGGTGACAACACCGCGTTCGGCAAGATCCCCGCCGAGTTTCTGGCGAAGGAGCTGGGCGGCAAAGGCAACATCGTCGCGCTGCGCGGCATTCCGACCACGCTCGACAACGAACGCTGGACCGCGTTCACGACCGTGATCAAGAACTATCCGGACATGAAGATTCTCGACGCCAAGTACGCGAACTGGAATCGCGACGACGCGTTCAAGGTCATGCAGGATTACCTGACGCGCTTCAAGCATATCGACGCCGTCTGGGCCGCGGACGACGACATGGCGGTGGGCGTGATCAAGGCGATCGAACAGGCCAAACGCACCGACATCAAGATCGTGTTCGGCGGCGCGGGCTCGAAGGGCATGGTGAAGAATGTGATGGACGGTGCGCCGATGATCAAGGCGGACGTATCTTATTCACCAAAATTCATCTACGACGCCATCAAGCTCACCGCCGAAGCTCGCCTGAAGGGCGAGAAGCTGCCGCCCACGACGATCATTCCGTCGGTGCTGATCACGAAGGAAAACGCGCAGCAGTTCTACTTCCCGGACTCGCCGTTCTGATCCCAGCATCCGGGGCGCGCTGCCTGATGTCGTGCAGTGGGCGGCACGGCGCGCGCGCCCCCGTTCGAGGAGCCGTACGATGAAAACCATCCAGGGGCCGGCTATCTTTCTCGCCCAGTTCATGGGTGACGAGGTGCCGTTCGACAACCTCGCGCATCTTGCCGAATGGGCCGCGGGTCTCGGCTTCAAAGGGATTCAGGTGCCGTGCGACAGCCGCCTGATCGATCTCGAACAGGCGGCGTCGAGCCAGACCTATTGCGACGAGTTGCGCGAGACCGTGGACAACTTGGGCGTGACAATCACCGAACTGTCGACGCATCTGCAAGGACAGCTCGTCGCCGTGCATCCGGCGTATGACACGCTGTTCGACGGTTTTGCCGCGCCGCAGGTGCGAGGCGATCCGGCCGCGCGCACGCAGTGGGCGATCGAGCAGATGAAGCTCGCGGCGAAGGCGTCGCAGCGTTTGGGCTTGAGCACGCACGTGTCGTTTTCCGGGGCGCTGGCGTGGCCGTATCTGTACCCGTGGCCGCAGCGTCCGGCCGGTCTCGTGGAAGCCGCGTTCGACGAACTCGCGCGCCGCTGGACGCCGATTCTCGACGCGTTCGACGCAGCCGGCGTGGACGTGTGCTACGAACTGCACCCGGGCGAAGACCTGCACGACGGCGTGACCTTCGAGCGTTTTCTCGATGCGGTCAAGCAGCATGCGCGCGCCAACATCCTCTACGACCCGAGTCATTTCGTGTTGCAGCAACTGGACTACCTCGCGTTCATCGACATCTATCACGAACGCATCAAGGCGTTCCATGTGAAGGACGCGGAGTTTCGTCCGACCGGCAAGCAAGGCGTGTATGGCGGCTACAGCGGTTGGGTCGAACGTGCGGGCCGGTTCCGCTCGCTCGGCGACGGCCAGATCGATTTCGGCGCGATCTTCTCGAAGATGGCGCAATACGATTTCCCCGGCTGGGCCGTGCTCGAATGGGAGTGCGCGCTGAAGCATCCGCACGACGGCGCGCGCGAAGGCGCGGAGTTCATTCGCCGCCACATCATCCGCGTGGCCGAGCATGCGTTCGACGATTTCGCCGGAAGCGGTGTGGACGCCGCGCAGTTAAAACGCGTGCTCGGCATCTGACGGCGGCGAGCCAACGCAAAGGAGCGGGGACGATGGCACAACGAAGGCTCAGGCTAGGGATGGTCGGCGGCGGGCAGGGCGCGTTTATCGGCGCGGTGCATCGGATCGCGGCGCGGCTCGACGATCGGTTCGAACTGGTGGCGGGCGCGCTGTCGTCCGATCCGCAGCGCGCCCAGGCGAGCGCCGCCGAGGCCGGCATCGCGCGCAGCTATGCGGACTGGCGCGAGATGGCGCGCGCGGAGGCCGCGCGCGACGATGGCATCGACGCGGTGGCGATCGTCACGCCGAATCATCTTCACGCACCAGTGGCGACGGCGTTTCTCGAAGCCGGTATCCATATCGTGTGCGACAAGCCGCTGGCGATTTCACTGGCCGAAGGCGAAGCGCTGGCCCAACTGGCTCGCAAGAAGAATAAGCTGTTTGCGTTGACGCATACGTATTCGGGCTATCCGTTGGCACGTCATGCCCGCGAGTTGATCGAACGAGGCGAGCTCGGCGAGATACGTGTGGTGCAGGTCGAATATGCGCAGGACTGGCTGGCGGAACCGATCGAAACGAGCGGCACGAACAAGCAGGCCGGTTGGCGCACGGACCCGGCGTTAGCGGGTCCGGCGGGATGTCTCGGCGATATCGGCACGCACGCTTATCACCTTGCCGCGTTCGTCACGGGCATGACGCCGCATGCGTTGGCGGCGGAAGTGCATACCTTTGTGCCGGGACGCCGCATCGACGATCACGTGCAGGCCATGCTGCGCTATCCGAATGGCGCGCGCGGCATGCTCTGGGCGAGCCAGGTAGCGAGCGGCGCGCAGAATGCATTGCGTTTGCGCGTGTATGGGACGAAAGCGGGGTTGAGTTTCGACCAGGAGAATCCGAACGAATTGTGGTTCACGCCGTTGGGCGGCGAGGCTGAGCGTTTGACGCGAGGGCGCGTGAAGAGCGTGATCGCGGCGCATGCGACGCGTGTGCCGCCAGGGCATCCCGAAGGTTATCTGGAAGCGTTCGCGCAGTTGTACAAAGACGCTGCGTTGCAGATCGAAGCGCTGGACGCGGGGCGCGCGTTGCCCGCCGAAAGCCGGTTGCTCACGACGGTGGAAGACGGAGTGTCGGGTTTGCGCTTTATCGAGGCGATGCTCGCGAGCAGCGCGGCGGATGGGCAGTGGCGCGAGATTGGCAACGTCTGAGGCGTTGATACGGCTATGGTCGTAAAGCGGTTGTATCGCTCAACCGCCCTTGCTCTTCTTGATCTGCTCTTCGAACGCGATATCCAGCTTGCTCGCCTTGCGCGGCTTCGGCGGGCCGAAAGCGTCGACGAATTTGACGAAGTCGTCGAGCGTCAGCGGGTCGGAGACTTTCTTGTCCGTGCCGCTCGATTTGTCGACCAGATAGAACAGGCCGCCGGAAAGGCTGATCGCGGCGAACTGCGGATTGCCGCTGCGCGTTTTCAGCCGCTCGACGGCGTGGATGGCTCGGGTGGTGCGCATGGTGTGGGACTGCTGATCGGGGAAAGACTGCTACTTTAGCAACTTCGCCGGCCGAACGCGCCAGTGTCTCGGTCTCGCCGCCTGGTTGCGGGCGGAGCCGCAAGTTGCGCCGCAGCCTGTTCGCACGACTTTTTTGCACCGTGGACGGCGCCGCCACGTGTATTGGCGCCGACCACGTCATCACGCCGCGGACACCTGCCGCCCGGCTGCACGGGCGGCGGTCTCACTACATCGCTTACTGGCTCAAATAAACAAACTTGCCGTTCCTGATCACGCCCATCACGCTCGCGCGCTGATCCAACCCCACGTGATCCTTCGGGCTCGTGTTGACCACGCCGTTCGGCACGACCAGTTCATGCGCATGTTCCAGCTCGTTACGCAGCGCCGTGCGGAACGCCGGCGTGCCCGGCTGCGCCGTCTTCAGCGCACGGGCCACGGCATCCTGCAAGCGCGGATACACACCCGCCGCGTCGCCCGCGAACTGCGTCACGCTGCCCGGGCCGTACTTCGCCTCATATTCGTTCGTAAAGGCGAGCGCCGCTTTCTTCGCCGGATGATCGGCCGGCAGCGTGCGCGCCACTACGACCGGCTGGGTCGGGAACAGCGTGCCTTCCACGTCCTTGCCGCCCAGCTTGATGAACTCGGGCGTCGCGATGCCATGCGTCTGATAGATCGGGCCTTTGAAGCCGCGCTCGATCAGCGTGCGTTGCGGCAGTACCGTCGGCGTGCCGGCGCCCGCGATCAGGATCGCGTCGGGCTTGGCGGCCATCAGCTTCAGGATCTGGCCGGTCACGCTCGCGTCGGTGCGGTTATAGCGCTCGGTGGCGACCAGTTGAATATGGCGCAGCGCCGCGAACTTGCTGAACTCGTTGAGCCAGCTTTCGCCGTAGCCGTCCGCGAAACCGATGAAACCCACCGTTTTCACGTTGTGGTTCGACATGTAGCGCGTCATCACGTCGGCCATCGCGCTGTCGGTCTGCGCCATCTTGTAGGCCCACACCTTCTTGCCTTCCTGCGGCTCGACCACGCTCGCCGAGCCGATCAGCGTGATCATCGGCGTCTGGCTCTCGGCGACCGGATCGAGCGCGGCCATCGCGGCCGGCGTGATGTTCGGGCCGACGATCACGTCCACGTGGTCTTCGTTGATCAGCTTGCGGATGTTGCGCACGGCGGCGCCCGGGTCGGAGGCGTCGTCGAGGAAAATGTAGTCGGCTTTCTGGCCGGCGATGGTGGCGGGCCACATCAGCATCGCATTCTTGCTGGTGATGCCGATCACGGCCGCCGGGCCGGTGCTCGACAGATCGATGCCGACCTTGATGTCGGCGTGGGCAGCGGTGGCGAGCAGGAGCGCGCCAAAACCTAAAGCGGCGGTGAGGCCGCTGAATTTTTTCTTATACGACGTCATCAAAGGGTCTCCGTAGCAGGAAGCGGTGGTGAGATCAAAGTTCGTAGGTTTCGTGTTCGCCCTTGAGCGCCTGCTCGATCAGCTTGCGGTTCATGCTCGGCGACAGCAGTTCGACGAGCGTATACACATAGCTGCGCAAATAAGCGCCCTGTTTCAGCGCGACCCGCGTCACGTTGCTGCCGAACAGGTGGCCGACCGGCATGGCGCGCAAATGACGGTCGCGCTCGGCGTTGAACGCGATATCCGCCATGATGCCGACGCCCAGACCCAGTTCCACATAGGTTTTGATCACGTCGGCGTCGATCGCCTCCAGCACGATGTCCGGATGCAGACCGCGCAGGCGGAACGCCTCGTTGATCTTGGTGCGGCCGGCGAACGCGTTGTCGTAGGTGATAAGCGGATACTGGGTCAGATCATCCAGCGACAAAAGTTTGCGGTCGAGCAGCGGATGATCCGGTTGCATGACGGCCACGTGGTGCCACTGGAAGCACGGCAGCGAGACCAGCTCCTTATAGTTGGAGATCGCCTCGGTGGCGATGCAGAGGTCGGCCTGGTCGTGGATCACCATTTCGGCGACCTGAGTCGGGCTGCCTTGCAGAATCGAAAGGTGGACCTTGGGAAAGCGCTTCTTGAATTCGGCGATCGCGGCGGGCAGCGAGTAGCGCGCCTGGGTGTGGGTGGCGGCGATCACCAGATTGCCCTGATCCTGCGCCGCGTAATCTTTACCGACCCGTTTGAGGCTCTCGACTTCCTGCAGAATCTTCTCAACCGACTGAAGAATGATGCGCCCCGGCTCGGTCAGCGAGCGCACCCGCTTGCCGTGTCGTGTGAAGATTTCGACGCCGAGCTCGTCCTCCAGCTCGATGATCGCCTTCGAAACGCCTGGCTGGCTTGTAAACAGGGCTTTCGCGGCTTCCGTCAGGTTGAAATTCTGCCGCACTGCCTCTCGGACGAAGCGGAACTGGTGTAGGTTCATATATAACCCCTCCGCATATCAAAAGAATTTTTTAGTCGTTTGAAATATAAGGCGAGTTTATTACGATCTGTCCATCTTTTTCAATATGGATATCTGTATTTGTCATAAGCAAATGAGCGATGGGTCTAAACGTTCATCTGCGGCTGCTGACAAAGAGAGGTATTCAAGGCGTGGCGGAACCGGACCGCTGCGTATCACTGCAAAAATTGGGGTCCCCGAATGTACCAATACGATCAGTACGACCAGACCATCGTCGATGAACGGGTCGCGCAGTACGCCGATCAGGTTCGCCGCCGTTTGTCGGGCGAATTGAGCGAAGAGGAGTTTCGTCCGCTGCGTCTGCAGAACGGCCTGTATATGCAGCGTCACGCGTACATGCACCGCATCGCGATTCCTTACGGCAACCTGCGCAGCGACCAGATGCGCGTGCTTGCGCAGATCGCGCGCGAGCATGACCGCGGTTACGGCCACTTCTCGACGCGCTCGAACATCCAGTACAACTGGATCAAGCTCGAAGAAACGCCGGAAATCCTGCGCAAGCTCGCCGCGGTGCAGATGCACGGCATCCAGACCTCGGGCAACTGTATCCGCAACATCACCGCCGACCAGTTCGCCGGCGTGGCGCCGGATGAAGTGGTCGATCCGCGTCCGTGGGCCGAAATCCTGCGTCAATGGTCGACGTTCCACCCCGAATTCGCGTGGCTGCCGCGCAAGTTCAAGATCGCCGTGTCCGGTTCGAAAGAAGACCGCGCTGCCGTGCAGATTCACGACATGGGCGTGTATCTGAAGAAGAACGAGCAGGGCGAGCTGGTGGCCGACATTCTGGCCGGCGGCGGCATGGGCCGCACGCCGATCATCGGCGCGATCATCCGCAAAGATCTGCCGTGGCAACATCTGCTGACGTACTGCGAAGCCGTGCTGCGCGTGTATAACCGCTACGGCCGTCGCGACAATATGTACAAGGCGCGCATCAAGATTCTCGTGAAGGCGTTGAGCCCGGAGAAGTTCTCGGCGCAAGTCGAAGAAGAATGGCAGCACCTGAAGGACGGCCCTTCGACGCTTACGCAAGCCGAAGTGGATCGCGTGTCGCAATACTTCCAGCCGCCGGTCTATGAAAAGCTCGCGGATACGGACGCTTCGTACGAAAAGCATCTGCTGGAAAACCGCGCGTTCGCCCGTTGGGTCGAGCGTAACGTGCGTCCGCACAAGGTGGCGGGCTATTCGTCCGTCACCCTGTCTCTGAAGCCGACCACGATCGCCCCCGGCGATGCAACGGACGCGCAGATGGAAGCGGTCGCCGATTGGGCCGACGAGTACTCGCTCGGCGAAATCCGCGTGTCGCACGAACAGAACCTGATTCTCGCCAACGTCAAGAAGCGCGACCTGTTCGCGCTGTGGGAAAAGGCCAAGGCGCAAGGTTTCGCGACGCCGAACATCGGTTTGCTGACCGACATCATCGCGTGCCCGGGCGGCGACTTCTGCTCGCTTGCGAATGCGAAGTCGATTCCGATTGCGCTCGCCATTCAGGAGCGTTTCAACGATCTGGACTACGTGTACGACCTGGGCGATGTGTCGCTGAACATCTCGGGCTGTATCAATGCGTGCGGTCACCACCACATCGGCAACATCGGCATTCTGGGCGTCGATAAGGACGGCTCGGAGTGGTACCAGGTGACGCTCGGCGGCGAGCAGGGTTCGGGCGCCACCGGCGCGCACCTCGGCCGCGTGATCGGCCCGTCGTTCTCGGCGGAAGAAATGCCGGACGTGATGAGCAAGGTGATCGATACGTTCGTGGAAAACCGTCACGAAGGCGAACGCTTCATCGAAACGTATAACCGCATCGGCATCACCCCGTTCAAGGAACGTGTGTACGCCTCGCGTCAACCGGCTCACGCGTAACCGCGAAAAGGATACTGAACAGATGGCTTCTATCATCAAGAATCGCGCGATCGTCAACGATGACTGGACGGTCGTGCGCCCGGCGGAAGACGGCACGCTGCCCGCGGTGAACGAATTGCCCGCAGGCAAGGTGCTGGTGCCGCTCGCGTTGTGGCAGGCTGAGCGTGAAGCGCTGAGCGCTTCGCGCAGTGCCGCTGAAATCGGCGTGTGGCTCGCGCCGGACAGCGAGCCGGCGGATATCGTCGCCGACTTCGACAAGCTCGCGCTGATCGGCGTCGACTTCCCGGTGTTCCGCGACGGCCGCGGCTACAGCATTGGCCGCCTGCTGCGCGAGCGTTACGGCTACAAGGGCGAACTGCGCGCGATCGGCGACGTGCTGCGCGATCAGCTCGCGTTCATGTTCCGTTGCGGCTTCGACGCTTACGCGCTGCGCGCCGATAAAGACTTCGACGACGCGCTCAAGGCGTTCGACGAATTCAGCTTCAACTACCAGGGCGCGGTGAATTCGTCGCCGCTGTTCCGCCGCCGCGAAGCGGGCGAATTGGCGAAGGCGTCGGCATGAGCGAAGTCCAAGCCCTCACGCCGGAACTCGCCGCGAAGGTCGAGCGCCTCGATGCGCTGCTCGATTCGATCGCCGCGCGTCACGCGAACGTCAAGCTCGCCAGCAGCCTCGCAGCGGAAGACATGCTGCTCACGCACGCGATCCTGTCGCGTGGCGTGAAGATCGGCATCTTCTCGCTGAACACGGGCCGCTTGCATGCGGAAACGCTGGGCATGCTCGATCGTGTGAAAGAGCGCTACGGCTACGACATCGAACAGTTTCATCCGCAAGCCGCCGCGGTCGAGGAATACATCGGCTCGCACGGTCTGAACGCGTTTTATGAAAGCGTCGATCTGCGCAAGCGCTGCTGCGAAATCCGCAAGGTCGAGCCGTTGAACCGCGCGCTGTCGGATGTCAGCGCATGGGTTACCGGCCAGCGCCGCGAGCAGTCGGTGACGCGTGCAGAACTGCATGCGGAAGAGCACGACGCCGCACGCAATATCGCCAAGTTCAATCCGCTGACCGACTGGACCGAGGCCGAAGTGTGGGCCTACCTGAAAGCGTTCGATGTGCCGGTCAATCCGCTGCATGCGCGCGGCTACCCGAGCATCGGCTGCGAGCCGTGTACGCGCGCCGTGCGTCCCGGCGAAGATAGCCGGGCAGGGCGCTGGTGGTGGGAGTCCCGCGATACGAAGGAATGCGGACTGCACATCACGACGATTACGCCGATCGCGGTCGAGCGTGGCGCGGACGCCCAGGCCTGAAGTTTCAGCGAACGGGCCTTGGCTTTTGGCCCGCACGCCGCACATATCGATTTGAATACTTGCGCTTCGGCGAGCAACCGCTCGCCGGGCGAATCAACGAAGGACCCAAACATGAGCACCACGCTCGATTCCACTGTCAATGCACCGCTCGCCAACACGGCAGACCGGATGGATCACCTCGATTGGCTCGAAGCCGAGTCGATTCACATCCTGCGCGAACTGGTTGCCGAGTGCAGCAAGCCCGCGCTGCTGTTTTCGGGCGGCAAGGATTCGGTCGTGGTGCTGCACCTCGCGCTGAAGGCCTTCGGTATCGGCGCGAATCGCAAGACCGTGCTGCCGTTTCCGCTCGTGCATATCGACACCGGCCACAACTACGAGGAAGTGATCGACTTCCGCGATCGTCGTGCGAAAGAGATCGGCGCTGAACTCGTGGTGGGTCACGTCGAAGAGTCGATCAAGCGCGGCACGGTGCGTCTGCGCCGTGAAACGGATTCGCGCAACGCCGCGCAAGCCGTGACGCTGCTCGAAACCATCGAACAATATGGCTACACCGCGCTGATCGGCGGCGCGCGCCGCGACGAAGAAAAGGCCCGTGCGAAAGAACGGATCTTCTCGTTCCGCGACGAATTCGGCCAGTGGGATCCGAAGGCGCAGCGCCCGGAACTGTGGAGCCTGTACAACGCGCGTCTGCATAACGGCGAACACCTGCGCGTGTTCCCGATTTCGAACTGGACTGAACTCGACGTGTGGCAGTACATCGCTCGTGAAAAGCTCGAACTGCCGTCGATCTACTATGCGCATCAGCGCGAGATCGTGCGCCGCAATGGTCTGCTCGTGCCGGTCACCCCGCTTACGCCGATGCGTGAAGGCGAAGTCAGCGAATCGGCGCTGGTGCGTTTCCGTACCGTCGGCGATATCAGCTGCACGTGCCCGGTGGAAAGCGATGCGGATGATCTCGAGAAGATCATCGCCGAAACGGCCGTGACCGAAATCACGGAACGCGGTGCGACGCGGATGGACGATCAGGTCTCCGAGGCCGCGATGGAACAGCGTAAGAAGCAAGGTTATTTCTAAGCACACGACGAGGGTAAAGTAATCATGAGCGGTATTCACCAACCAGAAGACCTCGGCGTGCTGCGTTTCATTACCGCGGGCAGCGTCGACGATGGTAAGAGCACGTTGATCGGCCGCCTGCTGTACGACAGCAAGGCCGTATTGAGCGATCAACTCTCGGCACTGTCGCGCGCAAAGAATAAGCGCACCGTTGGCGACGAAATCGACCTGTCGCTGCTGACGGACGGCCTCGAAGCCGAACGCGAGCAGGGCATCACGATCGATGTCGCGTACCGTTACTTCGCGACGGCGAAGCGCAAGTTCATCATTGCCGACACGCCGGGTCACGAGCAGTACACGCGCAATATGGTGACGGGTGCATCGACCGCGCACGCGGCGATCATTCTGGTCGACGCAACGCGCGTGACGTTTGTGGACGGCGTCGCGCAACTGCTGCCGCAAACCAAGCGTCATAGCGCGATCGTCAAGCTGCTGGGTTTGCAGCACGCAATCGTCGCGATCAACAAGATGGACCTGGTCGATTACAGCGAGCAGCGCTTCAACGAGATTCGCGACGCGTATGTCGAACTCGCGCGTCAACTTGGCTTGAACGATGTGCGCTTCGTGCCGGTGTCGGCGCTCAAGGGCGACAACATCGTGACGGCGAGCGAAAGCATGCCGTGGTACGCGGGCGAACCGCTGCTCGACCTGCTCGAAGCGCTGCCGGTCGAAGTGCCGACGGGCCAGGCGCTGCGTTTCCCGGTGCAATGGGTGGCGCGCCAGGACGGCAGCCAGGCCGACGATTTCCGCGGCTACATGGGCCGTGTGGAAGCCGGCGAAGTGAAGCTCGGCGATACGATCGTCGTGTTGCCGGCTAATCGGGAAGCGACGGTGGCTGAAATCATCGCGCCGGTGCCGGGCGGCACGGCAGCGGTGGACCGCGCGTTTGCCGGTCAAACGGTGACGATTCGTCTGGCGGAAGACGTCGACGTGTCGCGCGGCGACACCTTCGTGCTGCGTGAAGCGGCACCGGAGCCGGCCAAGAAACTGGAAGCCGACCTCTGCTGGTTTGACGACACGCCGCTGTCGACGCAACGCAAGTATCTGTTGAAGCAGACCACCAACACGGTGTTCGCGCGGATCGGTGCGATCAAGGAAGTGCTCGACGTGCATACGCTGTCGCAGGCAACCGATCGCAAGGAACTGACGATGAACGATATCGGCCGCGTGGCGCTGACGTTGCAGAAGCCGCTGGTGTGCGATGTGTACGACTCGCATCAGGGCACGGGTGCGTTCGTGCTGATCGATGAGGCGACGCATCATACCGTTGCGGCTGGAATGATTCGGGCGTTTTCGGCTTAAGCGCTTGGCACGTCACTGCGTCGTGCTGGCGACCTAACGGACAGGTTTAGGCAAATGGGTAAGGTTTATCTGATCGGCGCAGGGCCGGGTGCTGCGGACCTGATTACGGTGCGTGGCGCGCGGCTGCTCGGGTTGGCCGATGTCGTGCTGCATGATGCGCTGGTCGAGCCGGCTATGTTGGACTATGCGCCTACGCATGCGCGGCGGATTGCTGTTGGGAAGCGTTGTGGGCAGTTGTCGACCGCGCAGCAGTTCATCAATAAGCAGATTGTGGATGCTGCGTTGGAGCATGACGTGGTCGTGCGCCTTAAAGGCGGCGATCCGATGTTGTTCGGCCGCGCTGATGAGGAAATGCGGGCGCTCGAGGCTGCGGGCATCGAGTATGAGGTTGTGCCTGGGATTACGGCGGCTCTCGCGAGCGCTGCCTCTTTGAAACGGTCGCTGACGTTGCGGGGGGTGTCGCGCAGCGTTGCGTTGGCTACTTTTAGTCGGGCGCCTGGGTCTGAGGAGATTCGCGAGCAGGTTAATGCGGATTCTCTGGTGTTTTATATGGGCCGGGATAGTGGGGTTGAGATTGCGCAGCAGTTGATTGAGGCTGGGCGGTCTGTTGCCACGCCTGTGGCTATTGTTGAGGCTTGTTCTACTGCTCATGAGCGGATGCTTTCGCTTACTCTTGAAGAGCTGGCCGCTGGCGATGCGCAGAAGTGGGTCGATGCTTCGCAGCCTAGTCTGCTGATGATTGGCGAGGCTTTTGCTGCGCGGCAAGGTGGGGTGGTTCGCTCCGCGGGTGGGTTGTTGGTCGCGGCTTGAGGTTTCTCTTTGCTGCTGTGCGCTTCGCTTGTTGGTGCTTTTGCGGCTTTGGCCTTTCCTTGATTTTTTAGTGGTTGATTAGCGTTGCCCCTGTGCGGGGCGGCACCTACTTTTCTTTGCCGGCCGCAAAGAAAAGTAGGCAAAAGAAAGCGGCTCACACCGCTAGCTCATAAGTGGGTCCCCCGCGCAGTCACGGTAGTGGTGCATCTGGAATCTGGGCTCTCGCACATTACGCTCTCGTGACACAGCAGTCATTCTTCCGGCGGCGCTGCGCGCGCCGTCGCGGTCGTTCGGCAAACCTTCGCTTCATCGCTCTCTGCCGTCGCTTCCGCGCTCCTCATCTTCGCTCTCCACATATCACTTCCGTAGTAGCACTGTTACTTTGTTGCAGCGGCTTCGCTGCATCACGGACGTTCCGATAAATGACTAGTCCCAATTTCGCTGACGTTTCCTCTGTGGTGTAGTTTTGCATTCGAGGAACGTTTGGGAAATTTCAGAATCGGTGATACCTCGCTCTTTTTAGCTCGCGCAGGTAATCACTCGCGAAACAATACGGCTTAAACTCAATTCACCGTCAAAACAACGATGGTCAGGCTTGGCAGCCTGCGCCCCACACGCGTACGCCCGCTCACGCGGGTAGTACGTTCGGTTCTGCGCGTCCTCCTACAATGGGCGGGCCGTGATAGGGAGATCTTCGGATCTGCTGGATTGCTGTGGGCCAGTCTGCCAACCGTGTCACTGTGCCCGCTCACCACCTTGCAAGCGCGTGTCGGGCGCTCCAGATAAGTTTCAGGGAGATCGCGCCATGAGTAAATCCGTCAAGCATTCACGCACCACGTCGCGCCCACCCGTTGATGCACTTCAATACGAAAAACTAGCCTTATCCGCATTCGGACTGGTGGAGCGGCAGCTAGGCCAACTGGACAAACTGGTCACGCTTGCGGCTTCAATAGTTAGGAGTCTGGCTATAACGCGAGAAGAAAGACACCGACAGCGGAGATTGCTGGAAGTGCTGGTCGACACAGGCGAGGACTACCAACGCGAAGTCGAGAATGATCGCGAGTTGTATCAGGTCATCGCGCTTGATGCGAAGGGCATTCCTCAAAGCCGCATTACCGCGCGCCACGCGACAGACCTTCTGGCTAAGGCTACGCGGACAGTGACTGGTAGCCGTGAACGTACGGGCGCAAAGAGGGTGATGACGAATGGGCAGATGCGATTCAAAACGGTCACGCGTCGTACTGCGACGGCACACTGACAGCGGCACACGGCACACGGCACACGGCACACGGCACACGGCACACGGCACACGGCACACGGCTCGAAACTCTGAACGAAGCGCGGGTCCCAAATGTGAGGTAAGGCGCAGCGTATGCGCCTGAGGTGTTCGAGGTACCTGCTCAACGGCGTCAGCGCTGGCAAGCGAACGTTAGCTGATTCTGCGTCAACGCTTTTCGCCGCGACCACGCTTAGTACCGGGGACAAATGGTGGCGCCCGGAGGTTTTCAACGGCAACTCGCCGAGGCGAAGCCGACGGCCCCCACCACGCCAAGAAAATCCAGCGGGTTTGAGCAAACCCTTCCGACGAGCGCGGAGCGCGAGGCGGGAAGAATGAGCGCCTTGTCACGAAAGTGGAGTGTGCGAGGGCGCAGATTCCAGATGCACCACTACCGCGACTGCGCGAGAGACCCACTTAAGAACTAGCGGTGTGAGCCGCTTTCTTTTGCCTACTTTTCTTTGCGGCCGGCAAAGAAAAGTAGGTGCCGCCCCGCACAGGGGCAACACTAATAGACCACTAACAAAGCAAGGAAAGGCCAACGCCCCAGGGACGGGCAAGAAGCCAAAAAACCCAATCAAACCTGCCGCAGACAATACTGAGCCACAGCATCCAAAACCGCCTCATCCTCCCCCACAGCAACAGCGCACTTAATCAGAACAGAAGGATGCAACGCCTGGCATTGCTCAATGACAAGAGGCAGATCCTTCCTGACATGCCCCCCTTGCCCAAAAAACACCGGCACAACGGTAACCACATCACAGCCTTGAGCGACAAGCTCACCCAAAGCCGTAGGCAAATCCGGCTCCATCAACTCCAGAAACGCCAACGCCACAGGCCGTGCGCCAGCAGAAGCCTCCCGCAACTTGACAGCCAACCGCTCAAACGGCTCCCGCCACCGCACATCCCTCGCGCCATGCCCAAACAGAACGATACCGTGCATAGCCATAGCAACCGCTCCTAATGCCGATCGACCCACTTCAACCCAACCAACCCAAGCACCAGATAAACCAACCCAGGCGTAGCCGCAGTCAAAGGCGCAGGCCAGGTATTCAGCGTGCCGATATGCGAGAACAAAGTATTGAACAACTGAAAACTCATCCCCAACATGATCCCGCCAAAAACCTTCATCCCAACAACCCCAGCCCGCGTATGCAAATACGCAAACGGCAGCGACAAAACCAGCATCACGAACACAGCGAACGGATACAACAGCTTGCGCCACAGCGCAATTTCATACCGCTGCGTATCCTGATGATTCTCGGTCAAATGCTGGATATACCGGAACAGATTGAACATCGACATCCGATCCGGCGACACCAGCAGCACCGAGAGAATCTGCGGCGTCAATTCCGAACGCAGCGAATACTCCGGCACCGCAACTTCCTTCGCACGATAAACCGGATTCAACGCGTCAGCGGGCGTGCCCGGAGGAGGGGGCACATCGATCAATTGCGTATCGGTCACGCCAGTCAACTGCCAATGCCCCGGCGGCTGATACTTGCCACTTTTCGCGGTCCGCACATTGGAGAGCCGGAATTTTGAATCGAATTCGTAGATGCGCACATTGCTGATCGTCGCATCCGGCTTCAATTCGCCGACGTTCACGAACCGCGTGACCTGCTCGCCATCCGCGCGCGCCGTCAGCGTATCTTTCACCCACACGCCCGACTCGAAATTACTCGATACCGAAGACCCCAACGCCTCGAGCCGCACACGCTCCGACAACTGATCCGTGTACGGACCAACCACTTCGCCGATCAGATAGGTCAGCAAAACCAGCGGAATGCCAATCTTCAGCAGCGAGCGCAGCGACTGATTCGTCGCAAGCCCGGACACACGAAAAATCGTGTATTCCGAATTCGCCGCCATCTGCGCAAACACATAGATCGCACTGATCAACGCGGCGACCGGAATGATTTCGTAGAAACGCGACGGCGTCTGCAACGCGACCCGCAACACGGCGTACTGAAACTTGTAGTTGCCGTGCCCGACCGAATTCAATTCGTTGATCAGGTCGAAGAAAAAGAACAGACCCGAAAACGCAAACAGAATAAAGATGAACGTGAGATAGATCTGACGCGCGAAGTACCTTTCATAGATGCGCATCGGTCAGGCTCCCTGCGAACGGCTGAACATTGCCCGCGTGAATAGCGGCCGGTTGCGCACGCGCAGCCAGAAAATGAACGCGACGATCGCCGCGACGATCACATGCAGGCCCACCAGCCCGACCGGGAACGACATCTTGCCCTGCTCGATCCACGACTGCACCACGTTCAGCAGATTCGAATACGTCAGATAGATGAGCACCGCCATCACCAGATTGATGGTGCGGCTGCGCCGCGGGTTCTGGTGCGCGAGCGGAATGGCGAGCAGCATCAGGTTGAGTGCAATCAGCGGCAGCCCCGCGCGCCACGCGAATTCGGCGAGATTGTCGTTGGTGGGATTACGCAGCAGCGTCAGCGTAGGCGTGCCGGTGGTGCTCGGCGTATTGACGACCGGTTGGCTCTGGATCTTCACGCCATAGCGCTCGAATTCCATGATGCGGAAATCGGGCTGCCCCGGTTGTCCGTCATAGCGGCGGCCGTTTTCCAGCACGACGAAGCGATCGCCGTTCTTACGCGTTTCCGTATGGCCGGTCTTCGACACGACCACGTTGACCTTGCCGTTCTCCGTGCTGGTCACGAACACGTTCTCGACGCGCGCCTGGTCGGGCGACATCTTCTCGATGAAGAACACGCGGTGGCTCGTGGCCGATTCGCGGAACTGACCCGGCGCGAGCAGTGAGACTTCGTCGCGTTGCTGGAAGCGCGCGCGGATCAGCTTGCTCTGCTGGTTCGACCACGGCCAGCCGACGAACACGAAGAACATGATGAGGATGATGATCGGCGTGGCAAAAATACCGATCGGCTTGATGAATTGCGTCAGACTGACACCCGACGAGAGCCACACGACCATCTCGGAGTCTTTGTACCAACGGGTCAGGACGAACAGGATCGACACGAACAGGGTCGCGACGAGCATGATCGCCAGGTAGCCGATCACGGTCAGACCGATCAGGACCAGCACGTCGCGCGGGTCGATCTCGCCTGAGGCCGCGAAGCCGACGATGCGGATCATCATCGTCGTCAGCACGAGCGTGAGGAGAACCATGAACACGGCACCAGCCGTATACGCGAGTTCGCGCTGGAGGGAGCGTTCGAAGATCATTATTGATGATGAGAGGGGGCGCTCTCAGTGGCGCACGGGTTGCTTCCCGTCACACCTCCGGTGCAGCCGCCGCGGGAAAAATAGCGGATAATTGCGGCTTTCATCCTAAGCCCAGATTTTATCCGAGGACAAGCGCGATGGACTTTAGCATAAAAGCCTGTGATTGGACCAAAGGCTCGTCAAACGGTTTCCTGACTGGAAAATCCGATTGCATCGTAATCGGTGTGTTCGAGTCGCAAACCCTCTCGGGCGCGGCTCTCGAGATCGACGCGGCCACCAAGGGCCTGTTGACCCGCATCATCAAGGCCGGCGACATGGACGGCAAGGCCGGCACCACGCTGTTCCTGCACGAAGTGTCGGGCATTGGCGCTTCCCGCGTGCTGCTGGTCGGCCTCGGCAAGCAGGACGCTTTCAATCAGAAAGCCTACGGTGACGCCGCACGGGCCGCCTGGCGCGCGCTCCTGTCCACCAAGATCGTCCAGGTCACCTTCACGCTGGCGCAACTGCCGATCCTCGAGCGTTCGGCAGATTGGGCGGTGCGCGCCGCGATCCTCGCGCTGCGCGAGCTGACCTACAAGTTCACGCAGATGAAGAGCAAGCCGGACACGTCGGCGCGTGCGCTGAAGCGCATCGTCTTCAGCGTCAACACCGGCGACGAGAAGGCCGCCAAGCTGGCCGCGAAGCAGGGCGCGGCGCTGGCCAACGGCATGGACTTGACGCGCGACCTCGGCAACCTGCCGAGCAACGTCTGCACGCCGACCTACCTCGCCAACACCGCGAAGAAGCTCGCCAAAGACTGGAAGCTGAAGGTCGAAGTGCTGGGCGAAAAGCAGTGTGAAGCGCTCAAGATGGGCTCGTTCCTGTCGGTCACGGCCGGCTCGGTGGAACCGGCGCAGTTCATCGTGCTGCAGTACCAGGGCGGCGCCGCGAAAGCCGCGCCGGTGGTGCTGGTGGGCAAGGGCGTGACGTTCGACACGGGCGGCATTTCGCTCAAGCCGGGCGAAGGCATGGACGAGATGAAGTACGACATGTGCGGCGCCGGTTCGGTGCTGGGCACGTTGCGCGCCGTCGCCGAAATGGGCCTGAAAATCAACGTGGTGGGCATCATTCCGGCGGTGGAGAACATGCCGTCCGCTACGGCCACCAAGCCGGGCGACATCGTCACCAGCATGAAGGGCCTGACGATCGAAGTGCTGAACACGGACGCCGAAGGCCGCCTGATCCTGTGTGACGCGCTCACCTATGCGGAGCGCTTCAAGCCGGCGGCGGTGATCGACATCGCCACGCTCACGGGCGCCTGCATCATCGCGTTGGGTCACCATAACAGCGGCCTGTTCTCGAAAGACGACGCGCTGGCGGGCGAGCTGCTCGACGCATCGCGTGAAGCGTTGGACCCGGCCTGGCGTATGCCCCTCGACGACGAGTATCAGGACCAGCTCAAGTCGAACTTCGCGGATCTGGCCAACATCGGCGGCCGTCCGGCGGGCAGCGTGACGGCGGCATGCTTCCTGTCGCGCTTCACCGAAGCCTATCCGTGGGCGCACCTGGACATCGCGGGTACGGCATGGAAGAGCGGTGCGGCGAAGGGCGCAACGGGCCGTCCGGTGCCGTTGCTGGCGCAGTTCTTGATCGATCGGGCCGCGGACGGTCGCGCCGCGCAATGACGCAATGCAGTAAAGATGCAGGCCCGGCTGCCCAGGCAGACGCCGGCCGGAGCCGCCGATGACGAGAATCGACTTTCACTCGAACGTCGGCGATTCGCTGCTGTATGCGTGCCGCCTGATCCGCAAAGCGTATCAGGCGGGCCAGCCGACCATCGTGCTGGCCGAGCCGGCGCGCCTGAAGGCCTTCGACGAACAGTTGTGGACCTTCTCGCCGCTCGACTTCGTGCCGCACTGCATGGCGGGCACGCCGCTCGCCGCGCAAACGCCGATCGTGCTGGCTTCCACCCTCGACGATGTGCCGCATCATCAGGTACTGCTCAATCTCGGCGCCACGGTGCCGGCGCAATTCGCGCGCTTCGAAAGATTGCTGGAAGTGGTCGGTAACGCACACGAGGAACTCGCTGCGGGCCGCGAGCGCTATCGCTTCTATCGCGATCGCGGCTATGCTTTGAACAACTACAAGCAAGGCAGCTAGGTCCCATTCGGTCCGTGTCGCGCGCGTGTCTGGTCTCAGGCATTCGGTGGGTGCGCGGCCTGCCTCGGCTTCGACTCAAACACGGAGAGCGCACGTGTCCGATCCCAACGACGATTCGATCCCGGTTCTGCACGAGATTCTCGTGCAGGGTCATCCTGCGCAGGCGCGCCAAGCGTCGAGCGGTGCCGACGAGTTCGGCGCGCCGCGTGAGCCCAGTTTCAAGGCGGAGCCGGTGTTGGCGCCGCAGCCGGTGCTGACGCCGGAGCAGATCAGGTCCGCCGAGCCTGTGCATGCGGCCGAGCCAGTGCATGCGCAAGAGCCAGCGTTGGCACCTCAGCCGGTGCATGCTCAAGAACCCGGGTTGGCACCTCAACCGCATGTGCCGGAAGACGTCGCGCACACGCCGCAGCCGGCGCATCCGGCCGACCATCACCCGAAGAAGCGCGCGCGGGCGCATCACCCCGCCCAATCTCGGCACGCGCATGACGATGGCTTCGTGCCGTCGGCGGGCGTGTTCGATCGGGCCGAGCCGGCCACGCCGCTGGAGGCAGGTTCGACGGTGCCGCCGGATATCGCCCGTGAAGGCGTCGGCGAGACGCCGCTGGAGCTGGACGCCGATGTCATCGCCGAACGTTTGCGCAGACGGGTCGCGGGTTTCCTGGCAGGCGACGGAAGAAGCATCATTGAGGATCGTTGCCGCGAGACCTTGCATGCGCACACAGGGTGGCTGATCGATCAGATCACGCGCGAAGTGGCCTTGACGCTGGAAGAGGAAATGACCAGCTGGGTGCGCGAAGCGGTGCTGGAAGAGATCGCGCGGCGCGCCTCGGCAAGGCCTGACGGTGCGGCGTGAAGCGCGGGCGCGCTCTGGGCGAAAGGGCTTGACGGTGTAAGCGAAGGGCGGGCACGCAGAGCGGCGCCTGCGTGTAGCGTTTGATGGTCGGGTCTGCTTATCGGGTCTGCCTGTTGCGTTTGCCTGTCACATCGCTCACGAGCGAGAGGCCCGTATCTGATCAGCGTACCCGAACAGTTTATTTGAGCGTCAACACCCAGCCAGCCAGCGTGGCCGCCTGATCGGGCGTGAGTTGGGTATTCGCGGGCATCGGCACCACACCCCACACGCCCGTGCTGCCGTCCAGAATCTTGTGCTTCAGATAAGTGGCGGCGTCTTCACGACTGGCATATTTCACGGCGACATCGTGCAACGCCGGTCCCATGAAGGAGCGCGTGACCGAGTGGCAACTCATGCAGTTCTGCTGCTGGGCCAGCGCGAGGCCCGCAGCCTCGGCATGCGCCGCCGGACTGCCGGCACTCAACGCAGCGCCCAGCACGACGGCGGCGGCAAGCGCTGTGTGCGACATTGATTTCATTCTGGTCTCCGTCGGTGCGGGTGCCCGACTCGTGGTGCCAGCATTATAAAAGGAAAGGGGCGCACGGTTTCCCGCGTGCCCCTTTCGCTTTTACGTAGCTTTGCGCTTGCTCAGCCCGTTATCGCGCCCTTGTTGGCGGGCTGCGCCAACGCGAAGTACTTCGCCAGCACGCCGCGCGTGTAACGCGGTTTCGGCTGCTGCCATGCGGCACGGCGTCGCTCCAGTTCGGCGTCGTCGATATTCAGTTGCAGCAGCAGCTTGTGCGCGTCGATGGTGATCGAGTCGCCTTCCTGCACGAACGCGATCGTGCCGCCCACAAAGGCTTCCGGCGCAACGTGACCGACCACCATGCCCCACGTGCCTCCGGAGAAGCGCCCGTCGGTGATCAGGCCCACGCTCTCGCCGAGCCCCTTGCCGATGATCGCCGAAGTCGGCGCGAGCATCTCCGGCATGCCGGGGCCGCCCTTCGGGCCGAGGTAGCGCAGCACCACCACGTCGCCCGCGACAATCTTGTCGGCCAGAATCGCTTCCAGCGCGCTTTGCTCGTCGTCGAATACGCGCGCCGGGCCGGTGATCACGGGGTTCTTCAGGCCGGTGATCTTGGCGACCGCGCCGTCCACGGCCAGGTTGCCCTTCAGGATCGCGAGATGGCCTTCCTTGTACAGCGCCTTCTCGATCGGGAAAATCACCTGCTGATCGGCGCGCGGCCTGGCCGGCACGTCCTTCAACTCTTCCGCGATGGTTCTGCCGGTGATCGTGATGCAATCGCCGTGCAGCATGCCTGCGTCGAGCAGAATCTTCATGACTTGCGGAATGCCGCCGGCCTTGTGCAGATCGGTCGCCACGAACTGGCCCGACGGCTTCAGGTTGCAGATCACCGGCACCTTCTTGCGCATGCGCTCGAAGTCCTCGATGCTCCATTCCACTTCCGCCGCATGCGCGATGGCGAGAAAGTGCAGCACGGCATTGGTCGAGCCGCCGGTGGCCATAATCACGGCCACGGCGTTTTCGATCGACTTGCGGGTGACGATGTCGCGCGGCTTCAGATCCTGCTTGACCGCTTCGACCAGCACACGTGCCGATTCGGCGGCCGAGTCGACTTTTTCCTGATCCGGATTGGCCATCGTCGACGAATACAGCAGCGACATGCCGAGCGCTTCGAACGACGAGCTCATCGTGTTGGCGGTGTACATGCCGCCGCACGACCCGGTGGAGGGGCACGCGTTCTGTTCGACACCTTCGAAATCTTCCTGCGACATCCGGCCGGCGGTGAATTCGCCCACAGCTTCGAACGACGACACGATGGTCAGGTCGGTGCCCTTCCAGTTGCCCGGACGAATGGTGCCGCCATACACGTAGATGCTCGGCACGTTGGTGCGCAACATGCCGATCATGCCGCCCGGCATGTTCTTGTCGCAGCCGCCGATCACGACCACGCCGTCCATCCACTGGCCTTGCACGCAGGTCTCGATGCAGTCGGAGATGACTTCGCGCGACACCAGCGAGTACTTCATGCCTTCGGTGCCCATCGACATGCCGTCCGAGATCGTCGGCGTGCCGAAGATCTGCGGATTCGCGTCGGCGCCTTTGATCGCGGCGACCGCGGCATCGGCGAGACGCTGCAGGCCGGCGTTGCACGGCGTGATGGTCGAATGGCCGTTGGCGATGCCGATCATCGGCTTGTCGAAGTCGGCCTTCTCGTAGCCGAGCGCGTAGTACATCGAGCGATTCGGCGAACGCGCCACGCCTTGCGTGATGTTCTTCGAACGACGGTTGTATGCCATGGGAGCTCCAGTCTGTTTTGTTTTGATCCGCGCTGCGGGTTCTGCCTTGCCGGCGTGGGTGGCCGGCCGCATCCGTCCAGTGTAGTTCGCACGCGTCGTGCAAGGACGCAGTTTTGCAAAGTGCGTGTCTAATATATTATTCATGCTTCATTAGGTCGCAAAACGTATTACCCATGTTGCCAGCCATCCCCGACCTGCGCCAGTTGCGCTATTTCGTCACCGTCGCCGAAGAAAAGCACTTCGGCCGCGCGGCCGTGCGTCTTTCGATGACGCAACCGCCGCTCTCGCAAGCCATTCGGGCGCTGGAGGAGACGCTCGGCGTCGCGCTGTTCGCGCGCACCAAGCGCTCGGTCGAACTGACGCCGGTGGGTGCCGATCTGTTGCCCGAGGTGCAGCGCCTGCTGGCGGGCGCCGAGGGGCTGCGGCCGCTCGCGCAAAGCCTCGCTCGCGGCGAGGCGGGCGTGCTGTCGCTGGCTTTTGTTTCGACGGCGGACTATGGCCTGCTGCCGCTGTTGCTGCGCGATTTCGGCGTGCGCCATCCGCGCGTGCGGCTGGAGCTGACCGAAGCCACCAGCGACGTGCAGGTGGACGAACTGGTGGCCGGGCGCATCGACGCGGGCCTCGTGATCGCGCCGCTGCCGTCGCGCCATGCTGCGCAGTTGTCGTGGCTGCCGATCGCGCGCGAACCGCTGGTGATCGCCATGTCCACGGAAATGGCGGCGCGCGTGGCGAGCGTTAGCGGCAGCCGTGACGACCCGAGCGCGGAATGGCTCGACACCCCGATCAGCCTGCGCGATGTGGCCGACGCACCGCTCGTGATCTTCCCAAGACGTCTGGCGCCAGGCTTTTATGACATCATTATGGATTGCTACGGCGTGGCGGGCCTCGCGCCGCGGATCGGCCAGGAAGCGATCCAGATGCAGACGATCGTGAGCCTCGTGTCGGCCGGCATGGGTGTCGCACTGGTGCCGCAATCGTTGCGTAATCTGCGCCGCACCGGCGTCGTGTACCGGCCGCTGTCCGAGTCGGTGCCCGCCATCGAGACGGGGCTGGTCTGGCGCACGGCGGAGGTGAGCCCGGTGCTGGCGGGCTTCATCGAGATCGTGCGCTCGCATGCCGCGACCGTCGAGGCGCCGCTATCCGCCGCGCCGCGCGTTTAGACGCGTTTTCGCGAACGCATCGGCGCCTGGAGCGTCCAACGCATGCACCGCAAGGTGCGGGCAGCGCCGCCCACTATTACAAACCCAGAAAACCCGCTTCTGAACCTGAACTGCCCATAACAACACGATGCTCATTCACCCGAATTTCGACCCCATTGCCATTCATCTGGGGCCGCTCGCCGTGCGCTGGTATGGACTGATGTACCTCGTCGCGTTTGTCGCGGCGATCGTCGTCGGCCGGCTGCGGCTGCGTTTGCCGTATGTCGCCGCGCAAGGCTGGACCGCCAAAGATATCGACGACATGCTGTTTTACGGCGTGCTCGGCACGATCTTGGGCGGCCGGCTCGGCTATGTGCTGTTCTACAAGGCGAGCTTTTATTTCGCGCATCCGCTCGACATCTTCAAGGTGTGGGAAGGGGGCATGTCGTTTCACGGCGGCTTTCTCGGCGTGACGCTCGCCATGGTGCTGTTCGCGTATCAACGCAAGCGCTCGTGGCTGCAGGTCACCGACTTCGTCGCGCCGATGGTGCCCACGGGCCTCGCCGCGGGGCGTCTGGGCAACTTCATCAACGGCGAGTTGTGGGGCCGCGTGACCGATCCGAGCGCGCCGTGGGCCATGCTGTTTCCGGGCGCAGCGCCTGACGACGCCGCGTGGCTCACCGCGCATCCGCAACTGGCCGCGCAATGGCATCTGAACGAAGTGTTCGCGCAATATCACATGCTGCCGCGCCATCCGTCGGAGCTGTATGAGATCGCGCTGGAAGGCGTTGCGCTGTTCTTCGTGCTGTTCTTCTTCTCCCGCAAACCGAAGCCGATGGGCGCGATTTCCGCCGTGTTTCTGATCGGCTACGGCCTCGCGCGCTTCACGGTCGAATTCGCGCGTGAGCCGGACGACTTCCTCGGTCTGCTGGCCATGGGGCTTTCCATGGGCCAATGGTTGTCGCTGCCGATGATCCTCGTCGGTATCGGCGTGCTGGTGTGGTCTTATCGACGCGCGCGCCGTGAACCGGCGCAAGCGGTCAGCGCGAGCTGATCTGGTTGGCTACGGTTTATCGTAGCGAGCGACTAAATGAAAAAAGCCACGGCGTGCCGTGGCTTTTTCTTTGGCTGTCGCGAAGCAGCCCTTCTAGCATGAGTGAACGGCGTTACTTCATCTGCACCGAACCCGACACGTTCACCGTCACGGTCGACGTGCCGCCTTCAATCGGCACCGGTGCCGAAGCCTTTGCGTCGGCGCCCATGGCGCGCGCGCTCATCATCATCACGGGACGCGGCATCACGCCGTTGTGGCCGACGTTGACTTCGCGAATCGAATAGCCGCTATAGCCGAACGCCTGCGCGGACGATGCGGCCTGCTCGCGGAACGACTTGATCGCTTCGCCAGTGAGCTTCTGCTCGGCCGCGCGTTGTGCTTCAGGCGAGAGCGAGAATTGCACGTTGCCGACCTGCATGATCGACGCCATTTGACCCGCGAGCTTCGACGCCGCGGCGAAGTCGTGCGATTCGAGCACGATCTCCGTGCGGCCGCGCCACGCGGAAATGCGCCCGTCACGATCCGTTGTCGGATAGATCGAGAACGAGCCCGTGCGGGCGGTCACGCCGCTCACACCCTTGGCCTTTTGCAGCGCCGAATCGGCGCGCTGATTCAGCGTTGACGTGAGCGCCGACGGATCGCTCGCTTCCTGCTCGTAGAACAGCGTGATATCGACAACGTCTTGCGGTACTTCCGCGCTAGCCTGCGCGTTCAGCGACAGCACACCTGCCGGCTGATACTGCATCATGCCTTGCGCGCGGGCCATGGCCGGCGTCAGGGCGAGCGCGGCAGGCGCGGCGCATACGAGAGCGAAAGCGAGTGCACGTGCGGTGTTTTTCGTCATTATTGGACTCCTTGCTTGAACAGGGGTTGTGCACGATCGGAGCAAGCGCCGCGCAGTGGCACGGCGTTTGCGAGTCCGTTAGGCGGTTGTAACCTGAGCTTGGTTCCCCGGTTTGACGTTGCTTTAACGTTTGCGCCTGCGTGAATACGTGGCGCGCATCAACTATCACGCGAGTTGTCACGCAACCTCAGGCGAGCCGCCTGGTGATGAAGCGCCATTCGGCTTCGGTCACCGGCGTGATCGACAGGCGGTTGCCTTTGGCGAGCACGCGCATGTCCTTGAGTTCGTCATGCTCGCGCAGCGTGGCTAGCGGAATCAGCGGGATCTTCTTCTTGAACACCACGTCGACGAGCACCCAGCGCGGCGTTTCCTGCGAAGACTTCGCGTCGTAGTACGGACTCTTCTTGTCGAACTGCGTGGGGTCCGGATACGCGGTGGACGATACCTCCGCAATGCCCGCAATGCCGGGCTCGGGACAACTCGAGTGATAGAACAGTACGCCGTCGCCGACCTGCATCTGGTCGCGCATGAAATTGCGCGCCTGATAGTTGCGCACGCCGGTCCACGGCAACGTGCGATGCGGTGCGTTGGCGAGATGATCGATGCTTGCTTCGTCCGGTTCGGACTTCATTAGCCAGTAGCGCATGAATCGAATTGAACGTAGTTGAACGTTAAGGGTTTGAAGATGCGGAAGAAATCGGCGTACAAGAAGCAGCGCGCAAAAACAGCGCGCAAAACTAGCACCCAAAGAAAAACGGCACCGAACCGAAGTCCGATGCCGTTCTAAATAAGGTCCCCGCCTTAGCCGCTAGGCCGGCATCCTGAACCGGGGGTTCAGAATTGGTCGCAGTTAGCAACACTTCGGGTACATCAGACAGAGTGACGCGCACACCCGTGCTACAAATTTCCGCAACCGTGCACATGGCATTGGTTCAAGGAATATATGACCTTGGCGAACCAGGCAGGGAAGCTAAACCGATAAAGCTAAATCACGAAAACGACCGATTGAACTCAAACGTTTGCAGAATCTTGGACGCCTTGTCCTCACACACTCCGTTTGAATCCGCCGCCGATCTCAGGACCGGCCGCACGATAACACACGTTACTTACTGCATGCTGTACTGCTGAATCACAGTACCTAGTTGTTCGTTCATTTGATGCATTGTACGCCGGATTTCCTCAGCGGGAAATGCTTCTCCGTGTCTCACGCTCGATTGCAGCCGAAGCAGTTCCGATGCCAGCGACAGCGCAGCCATGACAGCAATGCGATCCGTGCCGCGCACGTTGCTGTTGTTACGGATCTTCGACATTTCGGCGTCGACGCGTGCGACCGCTTCAAGCAGCGCGCCTTCCGTTTCCGGCGAGCAGGCGAGGCGATAGGGCACGCCGAGAATCGATACTTCGATCTGCTTGGTGGTCATGCATTTTCTCCGTGGCGGGTCTCGTCGCTCTGCGCTTCGACTTCGTGCGGGGCGGGCTCGAGCAGATCGAGCTGGCTGTCGGGCTCGCTGTTTGCGCGGGCACGCGGCAGCTTTTCGAGGATCGCATTCAGGCGCACCTGGGCGTCGTCGATCTTTGCCGACAGCGCGTCGCGTTCCGCCTGCAGCGCATTGCGTTCCTCGCGCAGCATTGCAAGTTCCGTGCGCGTGGCTTCGACGTCGGCGCGCGATTGGGCGAGCTGCTCTTCGAGCGCGAGTCGCGCTTCATTGTGGCGTTGGCTGATCGCGATCAGCTTGCCGATATTCTGTGAAAGTGTTTCGAGTTCGGTGAGCATGTGCTGCGTCCTCTAAAGACATCGCATTTTAGCGCGGAATGTCGCAGGTTCCGACAATTGTCTCGTTTCGAGACGTAACAACATTGCTTTGTGCAGGCTTTTATCGACCATATGATGAAAAAGTACTCGTGCGTCGGACAATAGCCTGCACTTAACAGAACGGTAGTCTGCGGTCCCACTCATTCTTGACGGACCCCGAGGCCGCTCCTAAACTGGCCGCACTCTGGTGCCCGCGTGCGCTTTTCAACGGCGCGCGCAGTTAAACGGGAAGCAGGGGGCGCGGTTCGCCAGAACGCGCCAACCTGCGCTGCCCCCGCAACGGTAAGCGACCGCATTCGTCATGCAAGTCGATCCTGATCGCGTGTTGGAAGTTCAACTCGCGAGTGTGCCACTGCGCGTCACGCGTGGGAAGGCGGGATCGATATGTCGTCAGCCCGGATACCGGCCAGAGGGAGAGGCACGTCACGCGCGAAAATGTTAAATACGCGGGCGCCTCGTTACGCATCGGCCTGCGGGGAAGCAGGCCGCGCACGCTACCCACAGGACTTTCACCCCATGCTGTCCCCCATCGCTCGTGCGGCGCTGCTTGCCTTCGCGGGCCTGCCGATCGTTGCGCACGCGCAAGCTGCCCCTTCATCTTCTGCGTCGGCGGTGGATGCGTCGCCTGCAGTGTTGTCGCCCATCGTGGTGACCGCCGAGCGCGGGCCGCAGGCACTCGCCGATGCGATCCCGCAGACCGCGCTGTTCGACCAGCAGGATCTCGCCGACACCACCGCGACCGATTTGCCTGGCCTGCTGCAACTCGCGCCAGGCGCGCAAATCTCGCGTACAGGTGGCCCCGGTTCGACGACGAGCCTCTTCCTGCGCGGAGCCTCGTCGACGCAATCGCTGCTGCTGATCGACGGCGTGCGCGTCGATTCGGTGAGCCTGGGTTCCGCGCAACTCGCGCAGATTCCGCTCGACCAGGTCGATCACGTCGAGGTGGTGAACGGCAACGTGTCGGCGTTGTACGGTTCCGGCGCGATCGGCGGCGTGGTGCAGGTGTTCACGAAAGATGGCGGCGACCATCCGCCGCGTTTCAATTTTTCGCTCGGCTACGGCAGCTATCACACGCAGACGCAGCAGGCGGGCGTGAACGGCGCATTGGATAAAGACGGCAAGACGACCTTCAGCATTTCGCTCGCGCGCTCGAAGGACGACGGCTTTTCATCGCTCAATCCGCGTGAGGCGCCCGGCGCCAATCCGAATGCGAACGGCTATCTGAACGAGAGCATCTCGGCCTCGTTGCGCCACAAGTTCAACGACAAATGGGATGCCGGCGCGAGCTACTTCCAGTCGAACGGCAACAACAGCTACGACAACGCGTACGGACTGCCGACCGATCTGAACAACCTGTATAGCAAAGTGCGCCAGGTCTCGGTGTTCGCGAACGGCAAGCTGACCGACTGGTGGACGACTCACTTCATCGTCTCCGAAGGCGACGACCGCAGCGTGTCGAACACCAACGGCGTCTATAACGGCCGCTTCGATACCGACAATCGCCAGTACACGTGGCAGAACGATTTCGCGCTGGCCGCGCAGCAGAAGCTGCAGGTCGGCTACGAGCATCTCGACCAGAGCCTCGACTCGGATACGTTTGCGGCGCCCGACCGGCATGTGGATTCGGGTTTTGTCGGCTATACGGGGCGCTTTGGGCGCAACCAGATTCAGGCCAACGTGCGGCGCGACCAGTATTCCGATTTCGGCGGAGCGAACAGTTACTATCTTGGCTACGGCTTCGACATCACCAGCCATTGGAAGGTGAGTGCAAGCTACTCGGATTCGTTTCGCGCGCCGAGTTTCGACGATCTGTACTATCCGCTCAGCGGCAATCCGTCGATTCAGCCGGAGCGCAGTCATTCGATCGAAGCCGCGCTGCAGTACGCATCGAATGCGCTCGGTGTGATGCGCCTCACCGCATTCCAGACGCGCTATTCGAATCTGATTGACTACGAGCAGGTAACGCCCGGCATCTATCTGGCCGAGAACGTCGGCCATGCGAAAGTGCAGGGACTCGAAGGATCGTGGAGCGGGCATGTCGGCAAGACGGACGTGCGCGCCTCGGTAACACTGCAAAACCCGGTCGACCTCGACAACGACGTCGACCTCGTGCGGCGCGCGCGGCGCTTCGGCTCGCTGACGGTGAACCGGAGTATCGCCGGGTGGCGCGTCGGCGGCGAATGGATCGTGAGCGGTCCGCGTGACGACAGCAGCGGCAAGCTGGGCGGCTATGGCGTGGTGAATCTGTCGGCGCGCTACAACATCACGAAAGCATGGTACGTGGCCGCGCAAATCCAGAATCTGTTCAACAAGGACTATGAAACGGCCTACTCGTATAACTCGCCGCGGCGCGGTGCGTATCTCACGGTTGGTTGGCAGCAGCAGTAGTGGGCACGCCTTGTTGAGACTGCGCGGATGAGCCGCTATATGAGCCGATCCACTAGCCGCCACTTGGGTTCGATGCCCGCAACGCTGCGCGTGATGAGCGCGAAGCGCGCGGCCGCGATCTGGCTCGCGCTTGCCGTGATCGCGCTGGCGGTGCTGATGGCGTCGCTCGCGTTGGGGAGCGTCTCGCTCGCGCCGATGCGCGTGCTGGCGGCGCTGATGCCCTCGCATGCGCCGTCTGGCGGCGCCTCCGATCTGACTGCGGAGATCGTCCGCACGCTGCGCTTGCCGCGCGCGGTGGCCGGCTTTGCCTGCGGCGCGTTGCTCGCATTGGCCGGCGCGCTGCTGCAGGTGCTGTTGCGCAATCCGCTCGCCGAGCCGTACGTGTTGGGTGTGTCGGGCGGCGCCGCGACTTTCGCGCTCGTCGCGATGATCGCCGGCTGCGCATGGTGGATCGTCGATGCGAGCGCCTTCGCCGGCGCCTTCGTGTCGATCCTGCTGGTGCTCGGCCTCGCGCGCCGCGAGTTGTGGCGCGGCGAGCCGCAGGACACATCGCCGCGTTTGCTGCTGACCGGCGCGGTGATCGCCGCGGGTTGGGGGGCGCTCATCACCTTGCTGCTCAATCTCGCGCCCGACAACCGCTTGCGCGGCATGCTGTTCTGGCTCACGGGCGACCTCAACGGCGGCACGATGCCGTGGACGGCGCTCGCCGCGCTCGTCATCGTGCTGGTTGCGATCGTGCCCGCCGCGCCGCGTCTGAACGTGCTGCTGCGTGGCGATGCCGCCGCGCAGGCGTTAGGTGTCGCGGTCATGCCGTTGCGTTTGCGCGTATATCTGGTGGCGTCGCTGGCGGCAGCCGCGGCGGTGACGACGGCGGGCACCATCGGCTTTGTCGGACTGGTCGTGCCGCACATGCTGCGGCTCGCGTTCGGCAACGATCAGCGCATGCTGCTGCCGGCTGCGGCGCTCGGCGGCGGTGTCGCGGTGATGGGCGCGGACCTGATCGCGCGCACGGTGATTGCGCCGGCGCAATTGCCGGTTGGCGTGATCACCTCGATCATCGGCGTGCCGGTGTTTCTGTGGATGCTGTTGCACAGGCGCCGATAATGCAAACCTTCAACGCATCTCAAGCCACACTCAGCGCGCAACATCTGACCTTGCGTGCCGGCACGCGCACTTTGCTCGACGCTTTCACGCACACGTTCTACGAAGGCGAGATCTGGTGCGTGGCCGGCCCGAACGGAGCAGGCAAGACGACGTTGCTCTCCACGCTGGCAGGTCTGTTGCAACCGTCGGCGGGCCATGTCGAACTCGACGGCTTGCGCGTGGCCGACTGGCCGCCGCTCGCGCTCGCGCAGCGCCGCGCGCTAATGCCGCAAAGCGCACCGGACGCATTCAGCGCGAGCGTGTTCGATATCGTGATGCTGAACCGCTTTCCGCATCTCAGCGGCTGGGGCTGGGAGCGCGAGGCCGATCGCACAGCGGCGCATGCGGCGCTGGACCTGCTGGGCCTTGCCGCCTTTGCCATGCGTGATGTGCTCTCGCTCTCCGGCGGAGAGCGTCAACGCGTGGCGCTCGCGGCGGTGCTGTGCCAGGACGCGCCGTTGCTGCTGCTCGACGAACCGTTGTCGCATCTCGATCTGCATCATCAGATCGACTGCCTCGAGGCGCTCGCCGCGTGGACGCGAGAGCCTCGGCGTACCGTGATGTTTTCCTGCCACGACCTGAACCTCGCGCGCCGCTTCGCAACGCATGCGCTGCTGCTCGACGGCGCCGGCGGCGTTTATGCCGGACCGGTCCGCGACGTATTGACGCCCACGCTCGCAAGCCGGGCGTTCGGTTACCCGTTGATCCTGATTCGCGACGGCGAACACGAGGCGCTGATTCCTGCGCCGCGCGCCCGTCACGAATCGTCTGCCGGTCATGACACGGCCGCAGGCTGATTGCTTCATCCCAACATACTCTTTGCAGACACGCTTATGACTTCATCGCCACGCTTGCCCGGACTGCCCGAAGTCGAACCGCTCGATCAAACGCTGCGCGCCGAGCTGCAGCGCATCATCGATACCAAGACCAAGCCGCCCGGCAGTCTCGGCCGGCTCGAAACGCTCGCGCGTCAGATGGGCCTGATTCAGCGCACCACGCATCCCACCGTGACGCGCCCGGCGATGATCGTTTTCGCCGGCGACCACGGCGTGGCCGACGAGGGCGTGAGCCCGTATCCGCAAGCGGTGACCGCGCAAATGGTCGCCAACTTCCTCGCGGGCGGCGCGGCGATCAATGCATTGAGCCGCGTATCGGGCATCGAGCTCGAAGTGGTCAATGCGGGCATCGCGACGCCGCTGCCGTTGGTGGAGGGACTCGTCGACATTCCGATTGCGGCGGGCACGCGCAACTTCGCGCGTGAACGGGCCATGACCCGCGACCAGGCACTCGCCGCCATGCAAGCGGGCGCGGCGCGCGTGCGGCATCACGCGGCGCTCGGCACCAATGTGATCGGCTTTGGCGAGATGGGCATTGCGAATACGTCGGCGGCTGCGTGTCTGATGAGCCGCTTGTGCGGCGTGCCGATCGACGAATGCGTCGGCCGTGGAACGGGTCTCGACAACGCGGGGCTCGCGAGGAAGCGCAACGTGCTGGCCTCGGCGCTTGCGTATCACCCGATGTCCAGCGATCCGCTCGACGTGCTCGCCACCTTCGGCGGCTTCGAGATCGCGATGATGGCGGGCGCCTATCTCGCGGCGGCCGAGGCACGCATGACAATTCTCGTCGACGGCTTCATCGCGGGCTCGGCCTTGCTGATCGCCGACGCACTCACGCCGAGCGTGCGCGAGTACTGCGTGTTCGCGCATGCGTCGAACGAAGCGGGGCATCGTCGCATGCTCGATCATTTCGGCGCGCTGCCGTTGCTCTCGCTCGATATGCGGCTCGGTGAAGGCACCGGTGCGGCGCTCGCGGTGCCGCTGCTGCGCGCGGCAGTGGCGTTCGTCAACGAGATGGCGAGCTTCGAATCGGCCGGCGTCGCGAATCGCGATGCGTGATCGTTCGGATAGACACGCTCGCGCGGCACGGTCATGAACCCGCTCACGGAACTGCGCTATTTCTTTACGGCGCTCGGCTATTTCACGCGCGTGCCCGTGCCGCGCTGGGTCGGCTATGAACCGCATTATCTGAATGCGGCGGCGCGTTATTTTCCGCTCGTCGGCGTATTGATCGGCGGATTGAGCGCGCTGGTCTATCTCGCCGCGCTGCACGTATTGCCGGCTGGCGTGGCGGTGCTGCTCTCGATGGCCGCGTCGCTCATCGTGACCGGCGCGTTCCATGAGGACGGTCTCGCGGATTGTGTCGATGCGTTCGGTGGCGCCTATACGCGCGAAGATGCATTGCGAATCATGCATGATTCGCGCATCGGTGCTTTCGGCGCCATTGCGCTCGTGATTGCGCTCGCATTGAAGTGGCAAACGCTCGCCGCCATGCCGCCGATGCGTGCCGCAAGTCTGATGATTGCCGGGCATGCGGCGAGCCGAACGTGTGCGATCAGCTATCTGGCCACGCTCGACTACGTGCGAGCCGAAGGCAAAGCCAAACCGGTGGCGCAACGCCTGAACGGCGGTGCGTTGGTGAGCGCCGCGATGTTCGGCTTGCCGTGGCTGCTGTGGCCGAACGGACTCGCTGCGCCGGACTGGCGCTTCGCGGGCTCGGCGCTGGTGGTTCTGGTCGTACTTCGCGTGGCAATGGGCCGTTATTTCGTCAGACGCATCGGCGGTTATACCGGCGACTGCCTCGGTTTCGCGCAGCAAATTTTTGAGTTGAGCATTTATCTGGTGGGGCTGATATGGATATCGTCCTGATTCGTCATCCCGCGGTCGCGCTCGATGCGGGCGTGTGTTACGGCCACAGCGACGTGGCGCTCGCCGAAGCTGCCGAGGTGTCGTCGACAGCGCTCGCCTTGAAGCTCGCCACTTTGCAGGTGCCCGCGCCACGCGTGCTGTTGTCGAGTCCTTTGAAGCGCTGCTCGGCGCTGGCTGCCGAGATGGCGAACGACTTCGGCTGTGTGATCAGTCACGACGATCGTCTGATGGAAATGAACTTCGGCGATTGGGAGGCGCAACGCTGGGACGCCATCGATCGCGAGCTACTCGACGACTGGGCGGCCAACTTCGAACATGCGCGTGCGCACGGCGGCGAGAGCGTGGCGCAGTTCGTCGCGCGGGTGCGGGCATGGCTCGACGCCTTTGCGCTCACGCGCGAGTTGTCGCCCGCCTATGTGGTTACGCACGCGGGCGTGATGCGGGCCATCGCGTCGATCGTGCTGGACGTGCCGCTGGAGCGCTGTCTGCGATGGTCGCTCGATATGAGCGGCATTGTCTGGTTGCGCAGAAACGATGAAACGCAGCACTGGTCGCTGGTGCGGTGGAATGCGTAAGTCGTGCAGGGCGCTGATCGCCCTGGCATCATGGCGTGGCGGACTTTCTGCGTGAGCGCGCCACGTCGAGGTCTTCGCACATTTGCTTCGCGCCTTGCGCGATGCGTGGCGCCGGGCGGTTGATCAGATCGCCGTCGATCGCAAAGAGGTTGTTGTTCGCCACCGCGGTCAGGCTCGGCCACGCTCGCCATGCGCCGAGTTGCGGCAAGGTGGTATCCGGTTTCGTCGCGCCCGGTGCTGCGGTGACGATGGCCTCCGGATTCGCCGCGAGCACCGCTTCGGTCGAAACGGTCGGCACCAGCGGTTCGAGTCTCGCGAATACATTGCGGCCGCCGCACAGCGCGATCACGTCGCTGACCATATGCTCGCCGTTGAGCGTCATCAACGGTTGATCCCAAACCTGATAGAACACGCTGACGGGCGGGCGGCTCGCATACCGGCTGCGCAGCGCCGCGATGTCCTGGCGGTAGGCGGCCGCCGCGGCATTCGCCACTGGCGACGTGCCGAGCAATTGTCCAAGCTTCGTCAGCGACACGGCCACGTCGTCGAGATGGTGCGGTTCGCTGAAGAACAACGGAATGTGCATTTCGCGCAGGCGATCGAGCTGACGCTGCGCATTGCCGTGCCGCCACACCACGATCAGATCGGGCTTCAGCGCGACGATGCGCTCCAGATCGAGCGCCTTGTTATCGCCGACGCGCGGCAACTGTTTTGCTTCCGGCGGATAGTCGCTGTACGACACCGCACCGATCACCTTGGCGCCGCCGCCCGCCGCATACAGCAATTCGGTGACGTGCGGCGCGAGGCTGATTACACGTTGCGCGGGAGCGGGCAGGGTGACGGTCGTGCCGGTGTCGTCAGTCACTGAGATGGCGGCAAACGCATGCAACGCGTTGATGAAGAGCGCAGTGGCGAGGGTGAAGCGGACGAGTCGGTTCATCGGGCGAAAATGCGGCAGACGTTTGATGAGCGTGGCAAGAATGCGAGGTCTGTGCTGCATCAACCCGCTCGCGTGGGATCGATCTCTCGAACGGCGTCGCGCAAACTCTCGTTAAAGCGGGTCCATTCGGTCTCGCTCGCAGGCAAGCCGAATCGAACGCTGCCCGAGGGCATGAACAGACGCGTCCACACGCCGCGCCGCGCCAGCGCTTCATGCAAAGCGGCGGCGCGTGCGTCGACGGTCCACGCGAAGAGCGGCGTGCTGCGCGTGTCGAAACCTTGCGCATGCAACAGGCCGACGAGGCGCGCGCTTTCGGCGTCGAGCCGCGTTCGCATCTGCCGTTGCCAGACTTCGTCGGCAAAGGCGGCTTTAACGGCGTGACGGGCCGGGCCACTGACTGTCCACGCGCCGAGCGTGCTGCGCAAACGTTCGAGCAGCGCAGGCGCGCCGAGCACGAAACCCGCGCGTACGCCGGCGAGGCCAAAGAACTTCCCTGGCGAGCGCAGCACGAGCAGGCCGTCGTGATACGTGCTCGCCGCTAGCGACGCCGCCGGCATCGTATCCGCAAAGGCTTCGTCGACCAGCAGCGTGCCGCCGCGCGCGCTCAACTGGGCATGCCAATGCAACAGCCTGGCGGCGCTCAAACGGGTAGCGGTCGGATTGTTCGGATTCACGACGACTGCATGCGTGAGCGCGTCGGGCAACGTTTCGTGAGAGACGTCGAGCACCATCGTCTGATGGCCGGCGCGTTCGAATGCGGGCGCGTATTCGCCGTACGTGAGCGGCGCGATGCCAACCCGTGCACGCGGCAGCAGCGCGGGCAGTGCGCGAATCGCCGCCTGGCTGCCCGCAACGGGCAGCACGTGCGCGGCATCGGGTGCGCCGTAGTAGCGCGCGGCGCAGGCGGCGAAATCGTCGCCGTCGTCGGGCAGGCGGCGCCACGCGTCGGCGGGAACCGGTGGGACCGGATAGCCGTGCGGATTGATCCCCGTCGACAGATCGAGCCACGCTGCGTACGGAATGCCGTAGCGCCTTGCCGCTTCGTGCAGGTTACCGCCGTGCGCGACGGTGTCGATTGCGGTGGCCCTTTCGGTCGGCTCATCGGCTTCGTTCGCACAGCCGTTCAGTCGATCAAACATGGAACGGCACGCTCAGCAACGCCAGCACGATCAGCACGGCAAGCCAGAGAATGACCGTGCGCTCGACCAGCATCAACGCGGCGTTCACGTCGCCGGCGTTGGCCGCGTGTCCGAAGCCGAGTGTCGGCCGGTATTCGACGGCGCCGTGATACACCGCCGGGCCGCCGATCATAACGTTCAGACTTCCCGCGCCGGCCGCCATCACCGGCCCGGCATTCGGGCTGTCCCAGCGTGGCGCCTGGTCGCGCCAGCAGCGCCACGCGGTGTGCGTGTCGCCGAGCAGCGCGTAGCTGGCGGCGGTCAGTCGCGCGGGAATCCAGTTGAGCACGTCGTCGATACGCGCGGCGGCCCAGCCGTAGCGCAAATAGCGAGGCGTGCGGTATCCCCACATCGCGTCGAGGGTGTTGGCGAGACGAAACCCGAGTGCGCCCGGGCCGCCCGCGATGGCGAACCAGAACAGCGCGCCGAAGATCGCGTCGTTGCCGTTTTCGAGTGTGGATTCGACGGCGGCGCGTGACAGCGCGCCTTCGTCCGCATGCTCGGTTTCGCGCGAAACGATGCGCGCGGTCAGCAGGCGCGCCTGGGGTAGGTCGCGCTGCGCCAACGCCTGCGCGATCGGCGCAATGTGATCGTGCAGACTGCGCGCGCCGAGCGCGAACCACAGCAGCGCGATATGCACCGCGCAGGCCGCGAAAAAAGGCAGCACGGCAACCAGACACCAGGCGATCAGCACCGGCGGCATCACGGCTAGCGACCACGCCAGCAGACCCTTGAGCCGCAAGCGCCGGCCGGTGTTGTAGCGCGTTTCGAGACGCAGCGCCCATTTGCCGAATCCCACCAGCGGATGAGCGATGCGCGGCTCGCCGAACCAACGGTCGACCACCACGCCCGCGGTGGCCAGCGTCACGAGTAGCGGGAGCGAGAGCATTACGCGTGGCTCGCGGTTTTCAACGCGAGCGGCAAACCGGCGACCATCATCGTGGCTTGCGTGCTCAGCGCGGCGATGCGCTGGTTGAGCCGCCCGAGTTCGTCGACGTAAAGACGCGTGGCCGCGCCGAGCGGCACGACGCCCAGGCCGATTTCGTTGCTGACCACGATGACCTTGCCTTTGGCGTTGACGAGCGCCGATTCGAGCGCGGCGACGCGTGCGTGATATCGATCGACCGGCATGGCGTCGCCTTTAGGCGGACAGAGCAGGTTGGCGAGCCACAGCGTCAGGCAATCGATCAAAGTGCAGTGGCCGGGCGCGTCGCATTGCGTCACCGCGCCGGCGAGATCGACGCCAGCTTCGACCAGTTGCCAATGCGCCGGACGCCGTTCGCGATGGTGGGCGATGCGCGCGTTGAATTCGGCGTCGTCCGACGTGGGCGCGGTGGCGATGTAGGTGACGGGCAGGGCGCTGCCGGTGGCAAGCTGTTCGGCGTGCACGCTCTTGCCTGAACGGGCGCCGCCGAGAACGAAGGTGAGGTCGCGGGAAGTCATCGCGTGATTGTACCGGCGTGCAGTGCGGGCGGGCGCGATGGGATAATGCCGCCTTCCATGCGTAGCGTGGCAGTGCATCGCATGCGGCCGACGCTGCGCGGCTCCTTACGGGCACACGCCGATGCCTGATGAAAACGCTCGGCTGGCGCCCCGCATGAGCGCTGCGTTGCCGCCTGCTTCATGTCTTGCTTCATTATCTGTCTACCGCCAAACCCGACACTCCGTGACCACCACTTCGACCTCGCATGACGCCGTACCCGTGCCGCGCGGCACGCTGATGATCCAGGGCACCACGTCCGATGCCGGCAAGAGCACGCTGGTCGCCGGTTTGTGCCGGCTCGCGCGCCGCGCCGGGGTGCGGGTCGCACCGTTCAAGCCGCAGAACATGGCGCTCAACAGCGCGGTGACCGTGGACGGCGGCGAGATCGGCCGCGCTCAGGCTTTGCAGGCGGTGGCCGCTGGCATTGCCGCGCACACCGATCTGAACCCCGTGCTGCTCAAGCCGACCAGCGACCGCGGCGCGCAGGTGATCATCCACGGCAAGGCGCGCATGAATCTCGACGCGCGTGCGTATCACGACTACAAGCCCGTCGCCTTCGAAGCGGTGCTGCAATCGTATGCGCGTCTGCAGGCGGCGTACGACACGATCTTTGTCGAAGGCGCGGGCAGCCCGGCCGAAATCAATCTGCGCGACCGCGATATCGCCAACATGGGTTTTGCGGAGGCCGTGGATTGCCCGGTCGTGCTGGTGGCCGATATCGATCGCGGCGGGGTGTTCGCCCATCTCACGGGCACGCTCGCTTGTCTGTCGGCGAGCGAGCAGGCGCGGGTGCGCGGTTTCATTATCAATCGCTTTCGCGGCGACATCAGTTTGCTGCAACCTGGTTTGGACTGGCTGGAGGCGCAGACCGGCAAGCCGGTGCTCGGTGTCGTGCCTTACCTGCACGGTCTGACGCTGGACGCGGAAGATATGCTGCCGCCCGAATTGCGCGCGGCGCACAGTGGCGGCGCGGCGCGCATGCTGCGGGTGGTCGTGCCGGTGCTGCCGCACATCAGTAATCACACGGATTTCGACGCTTTGCGCGCGCATCCGCAGGTCGATTTTCAATACGTGCGAAGCGGCACACCGTTGCCGCCGGCCGACCTGATCATCCTGCCGGGCTCGAAGAACGTGCCCGGCGACCTGGCATTTCTGCGCGCGCAAGGCTGGGATGCGGTGCTGCAAAAGCACTTGCGCTATGGCGGCCGGGTGATCGGCATTTGCGGCGGCATGCAGATGCTGGGGCGCGAAGTGGCCGATCCGCATGGCGTGGAGGGCGCGCCGGGTACATCCCCGGGACTCGGTTGGCTCGATTACTCGACGGTGCTCACGCGCGACAAGACGCTGAAGAACGTGACCGGCCGCCTCGCGTTGCCCGGCTCGCCCGACGTGGCCGGCTACGAAATCCATATGGGCGAGACTTACGGGCCGGCGCTGGACACGCCCGCTTTGCAACTGGGCGACGCGCGGGATGCGCGCCCCGACGGCGCGATCTCCGCCGATGGCCAGATTCTCGCTACCTATGTTCACGGCCTGTTCGACACACCGTCCGCCTGTGCCGCGTTGCTCGCGTGGGCCGGTTTGAGCGATGCCGAGGCAATCGACTACCCGGCGTTGCGCGAGGCGTCGCTGGAACGCCTCGCGGACACGCTCGCCGAGCACCTCGATCTGCCGAGACTTTTTGCTGCGATTGGTTGATCAGGATCAACGAGGAAGGCTGGATTAAATCTTATTGGGAAATAATCAAAGCTTGGGTGGTAGTTTTTCGCTTCATATGGTTCGAATAGAGTGCTCACATCGACGGCCGTTTTCCGCGCCGTCTCTCTCTTCGAGGACCTGTCATGAACCCGAACCGTTCCGCCGATCTGGCCGCTCTACTCCTTCGCGTCGCCCTGGGCGTGCTCTATCTCGCTCACAGTCTGCAAAAGATTTTCGTCTTCACGCTGCCGGGCACGGCGCAGTTCTTCGTCTCGTTGGGCTTGCCGGGTTGGCTCGGCTATGTGACGGCCTTCGTCGAACTGTTCGGCGGCATTGCGCTGCTGCTCGGCGTGCAGGTCCGCTGGGTCGCGCTGGTGCTGCTGCCGTTCATGCTCGGCGCGATGTCGCAGCATCTTCAAAATGGCTGGGGTTTTGCGTCGCCGCACGGCGGCTGGGAATATCCGGCGTTCTGGGCGGTGACGTTGGTGGTGCAGTCGCTGCTCGGCGGCGGGGCGCTGTCGTTCGGTGGGGTGAAGGCGCCGCGGGCGGTGGCCGCCTGAGCGGTTAGCTGGATCGTTGGAAAGGCACGCGCCGTAAGGCCGCGTGCCTTTTTTCATGGCGCCGTCCTACCGTCGCCCCATCAATACAAAACGATCTGCGTACACCGGAACAACGCCATTGTCTTGCCCTTCGGATCCGTGACCGTGGCGTCCCACACCTGCGTGCTGCGTCCCAGATGCACGCTCTTCGCGACCGCGCGGATCGTCCCCTCGGTCGCCGTGCCGAGAAAATTGCTTTTCACCTCGATGGTCGTGAAATTGCGCGCCGTCTCTGGCAAATGCGCGAGGCAGGCGTAGCCGCAGGCGGTGTCGGCGAGGCCGATCACGGTCGCGGCATGCAAAAAGCCGTTCGGCGCGAGCAACTCCTTGCGCACGGTCAATTCCGCGATCAACTCGCCTTCGTCCAGCGACAGGACATGCACGCCCAGCAGGCCGGGCAGCGAGCCTTTCTGGCGTTCGTGGAGGCGTTCGACGGTGTATTCCGGGCGCAGTTTGCTCATGAGATTCGGGTCCTGGTTGGATAAATCGGCAGCGCACGGTGGCCATTTAGCCGTCAGGGGGCTTCGGCCAACGTGCATTTGTCGATATTATCAACGGCTGGATCGGCAGGTGTGCCTGAAAACCGGTCCGGTTCCGGGCACACTTGCGCATGTCAGAGCAATACGCGGCAAACCGGCTGGCGGGGCCCAGCCTTCTTTCCGGGAGAATTCATGACGGTGATCGTGGTGGCGAATCCGAAGGGCGGCGTGGGCAAAAGCACGCTGTCGACCAATCTGGCCGGCTATTTCGCCGCAGCTGGCGAATGGGTCGCGCTGGCGGACCTGGACAAGCAGCAGTCCGCGCACGCGTGGCTGTCGCTGCGGCCCGACACGCTGCCGGCCATCGAGACCTGGGAAGTCAATCTGGACGAGCCGGTCAAGCCGCCCAAAGGGCTGGAGCACGCTGTCGTCGACACACCGGCCGGCCTGCACGGCAATCGCCTGAGCATCGCGCTAGATCTGGCCGACAAGGTGATCGTGCCACTCCAACCGTCCATGTTCGATATTCTCGCCACTCAGGAATTCCTCGAGCGGCTGGCCAAGGAGAAGGCGGTCAGAAAAGGCGCCATCGAAATCGGTGTGGTCGGCATGCGCGTGGATGCGCGCACGCGCTCGGCGGAGCAACTGCATCGCTTTGTCGAGGGGCTGAAACTGCCGGTGCTGGGTTTTTTACGCGACACGCAGAATTACGTGCAACTGGCGGCCCACGGGCTGACTTTGTGGGACGTCGCGAAAAGCCGTGTGGAGAAGGATCTGGAGCAGTGGCAGCCGATCGTCGAATGGACAAGCGGAGCCGGCAAGAAGGGTTGAGGCGGCAGGGCTGGTGGCCGCGCCGCCTGCCGGATCAGGCCGTCCACGCAGTGAATTCCCTCGCGGATCGCCTGCGCGGCAGGCGTCTCAGCGAACTACAGAGCGGGACGATGAAGCTAGGCTACGGCGCTGAACGAAAGAGCTGGACGACAGCGCTGAAAGAGCGAGCTGAACGACAGAGCGTTCAGGTCCAGTTCTGCGTCGGCACGTGATCGCGGCTGCCCTTGATCTTGTTGTTGTCGTCTACGAATACCAGGTCTGGCTTCCAGCCGGCCCTCAGTTCCGCTTCATCCACCACCGCGAACGCCGCGATGATCACCAGGTCGCCCAGCTGCGCGCGCCGCGCGGCCGAACCGTTCAGCGAGATCATGCCGCTGCCGCGCTCGCCCTTGATCGCGTAGGTCGAGAAACGCTCGCCGTTGTTGATGTTCCAGATGTCGATCCGCTCGTTTTCGACGATGTTCGCCGCTTCCAGCAAATCTTCGTCGATCGCGCACGAACCCTCGTAGTGCAGTTCGCAATGCGTGACCGCGACGCGGTGGATCTTCGACTTCAGCATGTTGCGTTGCATGACCAATCCTGTGTGATTTCTTATGCGTGTCGACGTCTGTCCAAGACGACTTCAGATTTCAAGGTTGTCGATAAGACGAGTGGCGCCGAGCTTGGCGGCAGCCAGCACGACCAGTTCCTCGTTCGCGTCTTGCGGACCCGGCGGCAGCAGGTTCGAACGCTTGCGCACCGCGATGTAGTCGGGTTGCCAGCCGCGCGCGGCCAACGCCGCCATCGCCGCCTGTTCGATCTTCCTGAAGTCGCGCTCGCCGCCGAGCACGGCTTCGCGCACGCGGTTCAGTTCAGCGGCCAGCACCGGCGCCTCGGCGCGTTCGGCGGCCTGCAGATAGCGATTGCGCGAGCTGAGCGCGAGGCCGTCGGCGTCACGCACGGTTTCGGCGGCGATGATGTCGGTGGGCAGCGCAAACTGGTTGCACATGCGGCGCACGATCATCAACTGCTGGTAATCCTTCTTGCCGAACACCGCGACGCGCGGCTGCACGCACGACATCAGCTTCATCACGACCGTGCACACGCCCTGGAAGAAGCCCGGCCGGAATTCGCCTTCGAGGATGTCGCCCAGATCGTGCGGCGGATGCACGCGGTACTCCTGCGGCTCGGGATAGAGGTCTCGCTCCGTCGGCGCGAACAGCACGTAGACGTTTTCCTTCTGGAGCTTTTCGATGTCCGCTTCCATCGTGCGGGGGTATTTGTCGAAATCCTCGTTCGGACCGAACTGCAGCCGGTTGACGAAGATGCTCGCCACGACCGGATCGCCGTGCTGACGCGCGAGGCGCATCAGCGACAGATGGCCCTCGTGCAGATTGCCCATGGTCGGCACAAAGGCGGTGCGATTCTGGCCGCGCAACTGGTCGCGCAATTCATGGATCGAGCTGATGACTTTCATGATCGGACAGGGATTTCCTCGCGCGGCGCGAGACTGGGTGGACGCAAAACCCTAAGGAATCGCGCGGGCCGCCGCCTCACTGGTAATGACAGGTTCGGAGCGCGGGATTGTAGTGGATTTGAGCGGCTGCCGCACCGAAAAGAGGCTTACTCTCCCGCGCAGCGGAATTGTGCCCCGTTTGAGGGCCTCAGGCGGGCAGGTAGGCGAGGCGCACATAGATCGGCGCGAATGGTTCCGCCTGGGTGATTTCGACGAGCGACTCGCGGCACAGTTCGAGCACGGCGATGAAATTCACCACCACCACCGGCACGCCTTTGCTCGTGTCGAACAGGTCGGAGAACTCGACGAAGCGGGCGTTTTGCAGCTGCCGCAGGATCGAGCTCATATGCTCGCGCACCGAAAGCTCTTCACGCGAAATCTTGTGATGCTGGACCAGCTTGGCGCGCTTGATCACGTCGGCCCACGCGGCGCGCAGGTCTTCGCTGTTCACGTCGGGAAAACGCGGCGTGATGCTTTGCTCGATATAAACCTCGGCGCGCAGAAAATCGCGCCCGAGCTGCGGCAACTGGTCGATGCGCTGCGCGGCGAGCTTCATCTGCTCGTATTCGAGCAGGCGCCGCACGAGCTCGGCACGCGGATCTTCGGCTTCTTCGCCGCTGTCGGCCTTTTTCACCGGCAGCAGCATGCGCGATTTGATCTCGATCAGCATCGCGGCCATGAGCAGATACTCGGACGCGAGTTCGAGATTGGTCTGGCGCAACTGGTCGACGTAGCCGAGGTACTGCACCGTGACGTCCGCCATCGGAATGTCGAGCACGTTGAAGTTCTGCTTGCGGATCAGGTACAGCAGCAGATCCAGCGGTCCTTCGAACGTTTCGAGAAACACCTCGAGCGCATCCGGCGGAATGTACAGATCCGTCGGCATCTTGAAGAGCGGCTCGCCGTACAGGCGTGCAAAAGCAATGCCGTCGACGGTGTCGGGTGTCGAATCGGTGGCGGGCGCGGCTAGCGCGGCGTCGGCGGGGGCCGGCACTGCGCCGTGTGCCTCGTCGGCGTGACTCACGCGCTTAGAAGTTCTGATAGTACGAGTAAGGCGTCTGTTCTACGCGCGAAGCTTTCTGCTCGGCGCGTTCTTCGAGATCGATCGGCTGTTTGTCCCACAGCAGCGCGCGGCCGCGGCGTTGTTCGGCTTCCAGATTGGGTTTCTGTTGCTTGAGCTGGTTCAGGAACTGGGTGATGTCCGATTGATACATGGCTCGACGTCCGTGGTATGGGAATTGGCGGCTGCCCGGCGGTCATTCGCCAGACACCACTGCTATCCGATAATTTTACCGCATGCGCGGCCCGCGGTCGAAAAACGGCGGCGGTGCCGGGCGGCCGGCGCACCAGAATGTCCGGAACCCGTGCGGCGCGGCGGGCGTCAAAGGCGGGCGCGGCGCCGGCAGGGTGGCTTGCAGGCGGCGTTGAGTTTGCGTCGAGGGGGCTGGGTGCGACGTTGGGTTTGCGTCGAGGTGGCTTGCAGGCGGCGTTGGGATTGCGTCCAAGGTGGCTTGGAGGCGGCCTTGAGTTTTGCGCCCAAGGTCGCCTGGAAGTGGCGTCATCGCAGCGGTATCTCCGCCGCGGGCGTCAGGGTGCTGCGCGGCGAGTCACGGCGCGCGCGAACCGGACGGGGAGGCCCGCCCGCACGCCGCGGACGCATTTTTAGAGATCTCGCGGCGGCTCGCCGATGTGGTCAAATAGCGAGCTTCGGCCGCCGCGGCGCGCCCGAGCGATAAAATTCATCAACCACGGCCGGAGGTCCTGTTTGGCGGGGTGTGCGATCGACAAGCCGCGGCTGCGGCGCGGCAAGGCCGGTGACGGGCATGGGCTTGTCACGCCCATGCGGCACTGGCTGCGCGCGTGGCTGGCTTTCGGCCTCGTCATGCTGACGCTGGCGGCCGGCAACGCTCATGCGGCGAAAGCCGCGGCCAGCTACAAGGTCGATATCGAAGCCACGCCGCGCGCTCTGCGCAAACTGCTCGAAGCCCATCTGGATATCGCGCGTTTCGCCAAACGTCCCGATATCAGCGACGACCAGTTCGAGTTTCTGATCACCGCCACGCCTCAGCAGGTGCGTGATCTGGCTTCCACGCAGGGCTATTTCACGCCGGTCGTGCGCACCGACGTGCGCACCGTCGACGATACGAAACGCGTCACGGTGAGCGTCGATCCCGGCCCGCAAACCCTCATCACGTCGATTTCGCTGTCGTTTCGCGGGCCGGTGCTGACCGAGGATCCAGCGCAGGAGAATGCCGCACGCTTTGCGTTTTCGTTGCACGAAGGCGATCCGTTCTCACAAGGCGAGTGGGACGACGCGAAAAATGCGTCGCTCAAGGCCTTGCAGTCGCGCCGCTATCTGGGCGCGAAGATTTACCACTCGGAGGCGCGCGTCGATCCGCGCACGCATGAGGCGAAACTGTCGGTTACGTACGAAAGCGGGCCGACCTTCACGATGGGCAAGCTCGACGTATCCGGCACGCGGCGCTACCCGGAACAGATCGTCGACAATGTGAACCCGATTTCGGTGGGCGATATTTACGACGTGCAGCGCGTCGCCGAATTACAGCGCCAGTTGCAAAACACGCCGTACTACGCAAGCGTCGCGATCGACGTGGATAGCGACCCCGCCAAACCGGTCGAGACGCCCATGCACGTGAAGGTGTCGGAGTATCCGTACAACAGCATTCGCGGCGGCGTAGGCTATTCGACGGACAACGGCCCGCTGGTCCAGGGCGCCTATTCGTACCTCGACACGTTCGGCAAAGCGTGGCCGTTCACGGTCCAGGGCCGCGTCGACCAGGTTCAGCAATACGGGCAAATCGAACTCTCCATGCCACCGGGGCAGCGTGCGTGGACCAACAGCATGTTGGCGTCCTACACCACGACCGACGTTTCCGATACGCGTATCTACAGTATTCGCGGCGGCGTGCAGCGAGCCCGGACCTCGCAATTCATCGACTACAACTACGCGCTGCTGTTCTACCAGGACCGGCTCGATCAGAACTCGGCCGCGCCGACTACGAGCCGCGCGCTGGTGCCGTCCTGGTCGTGGACCCGGCGCAACACCGACGACCCGCTGTTCCCGCGCAAGGGCAACCTGATTCACGTCGAGGCAGGCTTCGCGGTCAAAGGCGTGCTCACCGACCAGACCTTCATTCGCGGCTACGCGCGCGGCCAGCAGTATCTGCCGATCGGCAAGGAAGACCTCGTGCTGATTCGCGCCGAACTCGGCGGCGTGTTTACGAGCGGCAGTTCGAGCGGTATTCCGGCCTCGCTGCTGTTTCGCGCGGGTGGTTCGAATTCGGTGCGCGGCTATAGCTATCAGAGCATCGGTAATAACGTCGATGGTTCGGTGCTGCCCACCAAGTATCTCGTCACGGCAACCGCCGAATATCAGCATTGGTTCAACCACGACTGGGGCGCGGCCGCGTTCTTCGACGTCGGCACCGCCACCGACACGTGGGGCGAAAAGGTCTTTTATCCGGGCGTCGGCGTCGGGGCGCGCTGGCGCAGCCCGGTCGGCCCGGTCAACGTCGATGTCGCCTACGGGATTCGCAACAGGAGCGTGCGACCGTACCTGACGCTCGGCATTGCCTTCTGATGGAAACCTGCTTCTACATGAACCCCGCATGACCACGGACGTTTCCGCCCAACCTCCCGCGCAGCCGCCCGGTGCTCCACCAGGAGAGCCGCCCGGACAGCCGCCGCCACCCGAGCCGCCGGCGAGGCGCAGGCTCGGCCGGCTGCTGCTGAAAACATTCGCGTGGACGGTGGCCGTGGTGGTGCTGTTGCTGGCGTTGGCGGTGGGTTTGCTCTACGGCGCACTGACGACCGAGCGCGGCACCGCCTATGCATGGCAGGCGGCGGTGAAGCTGCTGGGCGGCAAGCTGAGCGGCACGCTCGAAAGCGGCGCGCTCGCCAACGGCCTGCAATTGCGCCAGGTGCGCTGGCGCAGCCTCGACGGCAGCGGCACCGATATCCAGATCGACCGCGTGGCGGGCCGCTGGGCACTCACGCGCGAACCGTGGCGGTTCACCATCGAGTATCTGCATGTCGGCACGGTGGACGCGCGCATCGGCGCATCGTCGTCGAGCAGCGGGCCGATGAAGCTGCCGCAAGACTTGCGCTTGCCCATGCAGCTCGACGTCCGCGATGTCCAGCTCGACAAACTGCTGCTGCATCAGGGCGCGTCGACAACCGAGTTGTCGCGCTTCGTGTTTCATGGCCGCAGCGACGGGCGCCATCACGAGGCCGCGATCGAGCGGCTGGATACGCCGTTCGGCGCGGTGACGGCGACGGCCAGACTCGACGGCGTGCGGCCGTTTCCGCTGAGCGGGGACGTCGGCTATTCGGGCAAGGTCAACAACGAGGCGGTGCAGGTGGGCGGCCATCTGAGCGGTTCGCTGGAGAATCTCATCGCGGAACTCGATGCGAGCGGCATGAAGCTCGCGGGTCACGCGAGGGTCGAGGCCGAGCCTTTCGGCGACGTGCCTTTACAGCGCGCCACGCTGACTTTCGATCACATCAACCCGCAGGCCTTTGCGCCCGGCGCCCCGCAGGCCGATCTGGCCGTGCGGGCGGAATTGCAGCCGGTCGGGCAGGGTGCGGACGTGGCGCGGAAGAGCGAGGCGGGTGCGGCCAGCACGGCACAGCCTCCCGTTGCCGCAAGCGGCAAACACGGCGCTCAGTCTCACGCGTCTGGCAAAAGCACCGCCGGGTTTGCGGTTGCCGGGCATGTCTCGATCGTCAACGCCAAACCCGGCGCGATCGACCAGAACCTGCTGCCGCTGATCGACGCCAACGCGGACGTGCGACTCGACGCCCAGACGCAGCGTATCTCGAACCTGAACGTGCGCCTCGTGAAGAGCGCCACGCTCACCGGCGGCGGCGCGCTGAGCGGCAAGCGCGGACAGTTCGATCTGCGGGTCGCCGGGCTCGACCTGAACGCACTGCAAGCGACGGTGCGGCCCACGCAGCTTTCCGGTCCCATCGGCATCCGCCTGAACGACGACGTGCAAAGTCTGACGCTCGACCTGGCCGACCCGAAAGCGGCGCTACGTGCCCAGGGCAAGATCACCTTCGATCCAGCCCGCATGAGCTTCAACGACGTGCGCATCACGTCGGGCAAAGGCCGCATCGATCTATCCGGCGCGCTCAAGCACGACGCGAATTCCACCTACAACGTGAAAGCGCAACTGACCGATTTCGATCCGTTGACGCTGGCTTCGCAGATGCCGTCGCGCACGCCGGTGGCCGGCCCGGCGCCGGCGGCGAGCAGTGCGCAAAAGAGCGCAAGCGCGGAGGCCGCGGCGCAAGCCGGCAGTACCGCCGGCGCGAAAAGCGCCGCGCCCGCTGACAAAGCCGCCGCCGCCGTGAAAAACACCGCGAAGGCGGCAGTCAAAACCGAAGTGGTCCAGCGCAAAACGCCGTCGCCGAAACGCGGCGCGCCACCTGCCCGCAAGATCGAGGCGCGCGTGAACGGCACGCTCACCGCGGCCGGCATGCTCGGGCCGGTCTTCACGACCAAGGCCGACTTCAAGCTCGGCCCGAGTGTGTACGACGGCCTGCCGCTAACCGGCGGCGGCACGATTCAACTGGCGGGCTCGCGCATTCTGCCGAGCCGCGCGAACCTCTCGGTGGCGGGCAACCAGGTGGATCTGCAGGGCAGCTTCGGCGCGCGCGGCGACCGGCTGAAGTTTCGCGTCGATGCGCCGGAACTGGAGCGCCTCGGCTTCGGCCTCGCGGGACTCGTCGCTGCCGATGGCGACATCACCGGCTCGTTCGCGCATCCGAATGTGGTGCTGAACTACAAGGCGGACAGCGTGGTGTTCAGCAGCAACCGCGTCGGTCATGCGGAAGGGCACGCTGAATTGCGCGACGGCGCGAACGGCGCGCTCGTCTTCACCACCGACGCGCGCAATCTCAGCGCGGGCGGCGTCGATCTGAGCACGCTCACGGCGCGTTTGTCCGGCACGCGCGCCAATCACACGCTCGAGGCCGCGGCCACCGGCAAGCTGCAGGACCGTCCGCTCGATCTCACGCTCGCCGCCAACGGCAAGCTGACCGAAGCGCGCGACGGCACGCGCTGGGACGGCACCGTCACCCGCCTGCAGAATCGCGGCACGCCTTCGCTGAATCTGGAGTCGCCGCTCGCCGTCAGCGCCGGGCCAAGCCACCTGACGCTCGGGGCAACGAGGCTCACGCTCGAAGGCGCGGTACTGAGCCTGAAAACCTTCGCCTTCGACCATGGCAAGATTCAGTCGACGGGCAGCCTGACGGGCATTTCGGCCGTGCGGTTGCAGGATCTGCGGCGCGAGATCACCGGTGAGCCGCCCGTCGTCAAAACCGATCTGGTGTTCGACGGCGACTGGGACTTCGCGCTCGGCAGCACGGCGAGCGGCCATATCCAGCTGAAGCGCCGCAGCGGCGACGTCACGGTGGAAATTGGCCGGGGTCTCGCTTCGCTGGGTATCACGGATATCACCGCGCGCGCCGAGTTCAGCGGCGGCAATCGCCTCAACGCCACCGTGCACGCGCAGGCGAGCCGCATCGGCGTGATCGACGCGGATGCGCACACCACGCTGGTCATGCGCGACGGCTTCCTGACCGTCAGCGAAGAGGGCGCGCTGACCGGCAATGTGAATGCCAATGTGCCGTCGCTGAAAACGACCGGCGGCCTGTTCGGTCCGAGCTATCTGCTCGACGGCCACCTCGCGCTCAAGCTCGCGCTCGGCGGCACCGTCGCCAAACCGAACCTGACCGGCTCGCTGCTCGGCGAGGGCCTTTCCGCGACGATGGTCGACCAGGGCGTGCAGTTGAAGGACGGCGTGGTGCGCATCGCGTTGTCGCACAATCTGGTCGACTTCCAGCAGGTCGAATTTCATGGCGCGAGCGGCACGCTGCGCGCAACGGGCCGCGTGCGTCTGGACGGCGCCGAGCCGGACCTGACTGCGAGCATTGTTGCGGACAAGCTCGAACTGTTCGCGGCGCCGGATCGTAATCTGTCGCTGTCGGGCAGCGCGAGCGTGGCGAATGGCGGGACGCTGGGTGGTATGGAGATCAACGGTAAGTTCATGGTCGATCACGCGTTGTTCGATATGCCGGAGCAGTCCGCGCCGAAGCTCGGCGACGACGTGGTGGTGGTGCGTCCCGACGGGTCGGTGGCGGGCGAACGGACGCGGCCCGTGGCGGGCACCAACAAGCCGATCGGCCCGTTCGCGCCGCGCGCCAATATCGACATCAACCTCGGTAACAGCTTCCGCTTTCGCGGGCAGGGCGCCGATCTGGGCCTGAGCGGTACGATCACCGCCATGAGCGCGCCGAATCTGCCGCTGCGCGCGGTGGGGAACGTGCGTGTCACGCCGGGTTCGACCTACACCGCGTTCGGCCGCAAGCTCAATATCGAGAACGGCTTTTTCACGTTCAACGGTCCGGTGGCCAATCCCGGCATCAACATCCTCGCCATGCGCCGCAATCAGCAGGTGGAGGCGGGCGTGCAGGTCACGGGCACGGTTCAGTTCCCGACCGCGAAGCTGGTGTCGGAGCCGAGCGTGCCGGACAACGAAAAGCTTTCGTGGCTGCTATTCGGTCACGGCACGGATCAGGGCAACAACCTGGGTCAGCAGAGCACCATGACCACGGCGCTCGCGTTGCTCGGCAGCGCGAGCGGCAAGCGGATTGCGCAGACCTTCGGGCTGGACGAGTTTTCGATCGGCCGAAGCGAAGTCGGACTGACCGATCCGCAAGTCGTGATGGTGTCGAAGGCGATCAACGAGTGGCTCGTGATCGGCTACGAACAGGGGCTGCAATCGGCGAGCAATGCGATCAAGGCGACGGTCAACCTCACGCGCTACTGGTCGGTCGCGGCTTACGGCGGCACGTTCGACGGCGTCGATCTGCTCTACACGCGTCGCTTCGACCGGATCCGTTGGTGAGGCGCGTAATGCGGACTTGAACCGCCGCGCCCAGGCAAAAAAAACGGCACGCCCTTTGGAGCGTGCCGTTTTCATTCGTGCCTGCGGCGTGAGCCCCCGCGCGCTTTACTTCACGCGCATGCCCGGCTTCGCGCCGCTATCCGGTTCGAGCACGTAGAGGCCCGGTTCGGCTTTCTCGTCGGTCGCGGAGGCGGCCAGCACCATACCTTCGGACATGCCGAACTTCATTTTGCGCGGCGCGAGGTTGGCCACCATGACCGTCAGCTTGCCGACCAGTTGCTCCGGCTGATACGCGGACTTGATGCCCGAAAACACGTTGCGGGTTTTCTCCTCGCCGACGTCGAGCGTGAGTTGCAGCAGCTTGTCCGACCCTTCCACCGCCTTGCAGTCGACGATCTTCGCAATGCGCAAATCGATCTTCGCAAAGTCGTCGATCGAGATGATGCCAGGCGTTTCGTCGTTGGCTGCGGCCGCTTTGGTTGCCTTCGATTTGGACTTGGCGTCGGCCGGCGCGGCGGCTGTCGGCGTAGCTTGCAGCGAGTCACGATTGGCCGCGATCAGCGCTTCGATCTGCTTCGGATCGACGCGCGTCATCAGATGCTTGTACGCGTTGATCGGCCGGGTGGAACTGAGCGGCACGTTGGCGTCCGCCCACACCAGCGGCTCGATGCCGAGGAAGCCTTCGACCGCTTCGGCGAGCTTCGGCAGCACCGGCTTGAGCGCCAGTGACAACAGGCGGAAGGCTTCAATGCTCACGGTGCACGTTTCGTGCAGCGCGACGCCGTTCGCCGGGTCTTTGGCCTGATCCCACGGCTTGGCGGAGTCGACGTACGCGTTCACGGCGTCGGCCAGTTCCATGGTCTGACGCAACGCGCGGTTGTACTCGCGGGCTTCGTAGTTCGCGGCGATTTGCGGCACGGCGGCGCGCAACGAGGCGAGCAGCGGATGCTGCATCGCGCTGTCCTGCACGCGGCCGTCGAAGCGCTTGATCAGGAACCCGGCGGCGCGGCTCGCGATGTTCACGTACTTGCCGACCAGATCGCTGTTCACGCGTGCCTGGAAGTCGTCGAGGTTCAGGTCGAGGTCTTCCATCGTGCTGTTCAGCTTGGCCGCGAAGTAGTAGCGCAGCCATTCCGGATTCAGGCCCGTTTCGATCACGCTTTGCGCGGTGATGAAGGTGCCGCGCGATTTCGACATCTTCGCGCCGTCCACGGTCAGGAAGCCGTGCGCGAACACGTTGGTCGGCGTGCGGTGGCCCGAAAACTCGAGCATGGCCGGCCAGAACAGCGTGTGGAAATACAGAATGTCCTTGCCGATGAAGTGGTACTGCTCGGCCTTCGAACCCTTGCGGACCCACGCGTCGAAATCCAGGCCGCGTTTTTCGGCGAGGTTCTTGAAGCTCGCGTAATAGCCGACCGGCGCGTCCAGCCACACGTAGAAATACTTGCCCGGCGCCCCCGGAATTTCGAAACCGAAATACGGCGCGTCGCGCGAGATGTCCCAGTCGGCAAGCTTGGCTTCGCCGGCGTCGCCGAGCCACTCGCGCATCTTGTTGGTGGCTTCCGGCTGCGCCAGACCGCCCACCCATGCGCGCAGGAAATTCTCGCAACGCGGATCGGAGAGACGGAAAAAGTAGTGCGTCGAGGTCTTGCGAATCGGCGTGGCGCCCGAAACGACGGAATACGGATTGATCAGTTCGGTGGGCAGATAAGTCGAACCGCATACTTCGCAGCTGTCGCCGTACTGGTCTTTCGCGCCGCACTTCGGGCATTCGCCCTTGATGAATCGATCCGGAAGGAACATTTCCTTGACCGGGTCATACGCCTGTTCGATATCGCGCGCGTCGATCAGGCCGGCTTCCTTGAGCGCCAGATAGACGTTTTCGCTGAGAACGCGGTTCTCTTCGGAGTCGGTCGAATAGTAATTGTCGAACGAAATCCCGAAGCTGTCGAAATCGCGCTTGTGTTCCTGCCAGACGCGGTCGATCAGCTGCTTCGGCGTGAGACCCTCTTTCTCCGCGCGCAGCATGACCGGCGTGCCGTGCGTGTCGTCGGCGCCAACGTAGTAGACCTCGTGCCCGTGCATTCGCAACGTCCGGACCCAGATGTCCGTCTGGATATATTCGACCAGATGGCCAATATGGATTTGCCCGTTCGCATACGGAAGGGCCGACGTGACGAGAATCTGGCGGCGGCCTGAGGGCGCGCCTACGGAGAGATCGGTTGCGGGTGCTGACATAAGGATGATGGGAGCCTGCGGTGGGACGAAGGGTTGATTCTAGCAGGGCAGGCACCCGGCGCGGGGCGGGCCGGGTGGGGCGCGGCCTGAGTCGTAGCCGGCCAGGACGGTATGTGCCCGGGAGGACTACCACGGCGCGTAAACCGAGCGCCCAAAAAAAACCGGGGCTATTAACCCCGGAGCAACAACGACAAGAGGAGAATGGTGACGCGGCGGCATCGCCAGCCACGTACCGTAAAGACAGACAGCGGATTTTCCGCAGAGTTCGAAATTTTTTTCGTTCTCGTGCGAGATTCCTTTCTCCCGCCTTCCACGGCTTTCTCAAGCAGAGCGCTCGCGGGCGCTGCAGCCCCGGCGAGCGGTTTCCTCCAATCTCCTCAAGTACTGTGCTTATTGCGTGGCGTGCTGAGCCGTGGCGCGCAGATAGATTTCCACGCGGCGGTTTGCGGCACGGCCGGCTTCGGTGTTGTTGTCGGCGATCGGCTGGGTCTGGCCCATGCCTTGTGCCGACAGGCGCTGCGGCGCGACGCCGCGCTGGCCCAGGTAACCCGTCACGCTTTCGGCGCGGTTGACCGACAGCGTCTGGTTGTAGGCCGGCTGGCCCGTGCTATCCGTGTGGCCGACCACCTGAGCGATCAGTTCCGGATTCTGCTGCATGGTTTGCGACAGTTGGTCCAGCACCGGCGCGAACGACGGCTTGACTGCGTAACTGTTGGTGTCGAACGTCACCGAGCTCGGAATGTTCAGCTTGAGCGAGCCGTCCGGTTGTTCCGTGATCTGCGTGCCGGTGCCCTTGGTGGCGCCCGACAGCTTGTTATGAATGGCTTGCCAGTTGTAGCCGGTAATGCCGCCCACCGCCGCGCCGACACCAGCGCCGATCGCCGCGCCCTTGCCGCCGCCGAAGATCGCGCCCAGCGCCGCGCCAGTACCAGCGCCCACCCCCGTACCTACCGCCGTGTTGGTGCCCTGTTGGGTGGCGCAGCCTGCCAGCAATGAACCGGCAACGGCAAAGACAGCCAGGCGAGTCATGATTTTTGCATTCATTTTAAATTCCTCTTGAGTAAAGCGAGTCAGGCAAAAAAGGCAGCGACAAGCGACCAATCTATACGGCGAACATGACGGCAGTAAAGCCGTCGGCTCGATAATAGGAGAAGTCCTACACCTGATTCAGCCTCGGTCCGACAGTGAAGAAGGGTCTTCCGGCAAGGCGTGGCGCCAGCCACTACAATGGTGGTTGAAGCACGCAGCGATGCGGCCCCATTGCGTTCCGCCTGCCCGAAGGGTGCCCGGCGCACCGGGTTTTCGCAATGCTGTCTAACAATTTCTTTCAAATTCCGGCGCGTGGCCGAGACTTCGATTCCGCTGCGCCGCAGGTGTTCCCCACGGAGTGTCAATGAGTATCGATCGGGCTTTGGTCGACGCTGCCCTCGCAGCCGTCGCTGACCCCAACACCGGCCGGCCGTACGCGGCGGCCAGGAACGTCAAGAACGTCGCCGTGCAGGGTGACACGGTTAGCGTCGAGGTGGTACTCGGCTATCCGGCCATGCGTCAGTTCGACGCTATCCGCGCGCAGTTCGCCGATGCGCTGCGCGCCGTGCCCGGTGTGGCCGACGTGCAGGTGCAGGTGTCGCAGCAGATCGCCGCGCATACCGTGCAGCGCGGTGTGAAACTGTTGCCGAACGTCAAGAATATCGTCGCGGTGGCGTCGGGCAAGGGCGGGGTGGGCAAGAGCACCACGGCCGTGAACCTGGCTTTGGCACTGGCGAGCGAAGGCGCATCCGTCGGCATTCTCGACGCGGACATCTACGGCCCGTCGTTGCCCATGATGCTTGGCATCGTCGGCCGCCCGGAGTCGCCCGACGAGAAGTCGATGAACCCGATGACAGGCCACGGCTTGCAGGCCAACTCGATCGGCTTCCTGATCGAGCAGGACAACCCGATGGTGTGGCGCGGCCCGATGGCCACTTCCGCGCTGGAACAGCTGCTGCGGCAGACCAACTGGCACGATCTCGACTATCTGATCGTCGACATGCCGCCGGGCACCGGCGATATCCAGCTGACCCTCTCGCAACGCGTGCCGGTGACGGGCGCCGTGATCGTCACGACGCCGCAGGATATCGCGCTGCTCGACGCGAAGAAGGGCCTCAAGATGTTCGAAAAGGTCGGCATTCCGATTCTCGGCATTGTCGAGAACATGGGCATGCATATCTGCTCGAACTGCGGCCACGAAGAGCATATCTTCGGCGCCGGCGGCGGCGAGCGCATGGGCAAGGAATACGGCGTCGACGTGCTCGGCAGCCTGCCGCTCGACATCGCGATCCGCGAGCAGGCCGACTCGGGTAAACCGACCGTGGTGGCGGACCCGCAGGGCCGTATCGCGGAGATCTACCGGTCGATCGCGCGCAAGGTGGCGATCCATATCGCCGAGCGCGCGCGCGACATGACGTCGAAGTTTCCCAACATCGTCGTGCAGAACACCTGAGAAAACGCTGGGGCGCTCCTGACAGCTCTTCGGACACGGGCCCAAGGCGTCTGTTTGCGCCTGGTCTCGCGGTATCATGTCGACTTCACGAGTTCGGCTCGGCGGCCGCAGGGGCGGCCACCAGGCCGGCAAGAGGATCGCATGGGAAAACGAATCGACGGGCAGGCGGTGCATGCGTTCATCGTCCTGGCTGCCACCAGTGTGCTGTTATGCGGCTGCAGCGCGTTCCTGAGACCACAGGAAAAACGCGCCGACGCGCAGCTGCTGCCCACCGTGGGCAATCAGGCGCGCGGCCTCGTCACGTTCATCGAGCGCTCGGACGGCGTGCAGGTCACCTACAATCTCGCGGGCATGCCGCCCAATAGCGACCACGCATTGCAAGTGCACGAACGCGGCGACTGCAATGCCGCGGACGGCTCCAGCGCGGGCCAGGTGTTCTCGCCGGCCGCCGAGCGTCTGAAAACCGGCGCGCGGGTCGAAGGCGATCTCGGCAACATTCACGCGGACGCGAACGGTGTGGCCACGGGCTTCATCGTCGCGCCGGACGTCTCTCTGGACGGCATCCGTTCGGTGCTGCAGCGCGCGGTTCTGCTGCATCACGACGCGACCGATCCGTACGCCTACCCGCAGCATGGCGCGGGCCCCGCGCTCGCTTGCGGATTGATTCGTCAATGAGTCGCCAGATCAGCCGCGAATGAACCGCGAACGCGCCGCGCAGTCGCGGGCGGTGCGCCTCGCGAGTGCTCGGCAAGGCGGTCTCGAGACAGGCCAAGCAAGCGTTCCCGGCCCCACCCGCAGCAGCATTCTCACTATCGCGTAAAATAAGCGCCTTTCGTTCGGCAGCCCGGCCGGAATGCCCGCCCTGGCCACGCTGCCACGGCATTCAGCCGGGAGCGTAGCGCGTCTGAACGGCACGCCGTCAGGGCCCGCACCCGCCAGTGAGCGCAGTGCGGGCGCGCACGCAGTTAGCCCCAAGTGACCCGGGACTTACCGGGTTGTTATCCGTCACACCCCTGTCATTCACGTCGAGCAGCGTTCACCTATGACTATCAAATCCGACAAGTGGATCCGGCGCATGGCCGAGTCGCACAAGATGATCGAGCCGTTTGCGCCCGATCAGGTTCGCGTCTCCGAAGACGGCCGGAAGATTGTCAGCTACGGCACGTCGAGCTACGGCTACGACATCCGCTGCGCCGACGAATTCAAGATCTTCACGAACATCAACTCGACCATTGTCGATCCGAAGAATTTCGACGAGAAGTCGTTCGTCGACTTCAAGGGCGATGTCTGCATCATCCCGCCGAATTCGTTCGCGCTCGCGCGCACGGTCGAGTATTTCCGCATTCCGCGCAGCGTCCTGACCGTGTGTCTGGGCAAGTCCACGTATGCGCGTTGCGGGATCATCGTCAACGTGACGCCGTTCGAGCCGGAATGGGAAGGACACGTCACGCTCGAATTCTCGAATACGACACCTTTGCCTGCGAAAATCTACGCGAACGAAGGCGTCGCCCAAGTGCTGTTTTTCGAAAGCGACGAGATTTGTGAAACGTCGTACGCGGATCGCGGCGGCAAATATCAAGGCCAGCACGGCGTCACGTTGCCGAGAACGTGACGTCCGCAGCGTACTGAACCACCAGCCATACCGGGTGACCGCTGCAATTGACACAATGCAGCGGTCGTTCTTTTTGGAGAATCGCCCATGAAGTTTCGTTTTCCCGTCGTCATCATCGACGAAGATTTCCGCTCCGAGAACATCTCGGGTTCCGGCATCCGGGCTCTGGCCGAAGCCATCGAGAAAGAAGGCGCGGAAGTGCTCGGGTTGACGAGCTACGGCGATCTGACCTCGTTCGCGCAGCAGTCGAGCCGCGCCTCGTGCTTCATCCTTTCGATCGACGACGACGAGCTGCTGCCGTACGTCGATAACGTGGTGGTGGAAGGCGAGACGCCGGAGCTTGCGGCCGCGATCGTCGCGCTGCGCGCGTTCGTGACCGAAGTGCGCCGCCGCAACGCCGACATTCCGATCTTCCTGTACGGTGAAACGCGCACCTCGCGTCACCTGCCGAACGACATCCTGCGCGAACTGCACGGCTTCATCCACATGTTCGAGGACACGCCGGAGTTCGTCGCGCGCCATATCATCCGCGAGACCAAGGTGTATCTGGATTCGCTCGCGCCGCCGTTCTTCAAGGAACTGGTGCAGTACGCGGACGAAGGCTCCTATTCGTGGCACTGCCCGGGACACTCGGGCGGCGTCGCGTTTCTGAAGAGCCCGCTCGGCCAGATGTTCCATCAGTTCTTCGGCGAGAACATGCTGCGCGCGGACGTGTGCAATGCCGTCGACGAACTCGGCCAGCTGCTCGATCACACGGGTCCGGTGGCGGCCTCTGAACGCAACGCCGCGCGCATCTTCAGCGCGGACCACGTGTTCTTCGTGACCAATGGCACATCCACGTCGAACAAGATCGTCTGGCATGGCACGGTCGCGCCGGGCGACATCGTGCTGGTTGACCGCAACTGCCACAAGTCGATCCTGCACGCGATCACCATGACCGGCGCGATTCCGGTGTTCCTCACGCCGACGCGCAACAACTTCGGCATCATCGGGCCGATTCCGCGTAGCGAGTTCGAGCCGGAAAACATCAAGAAGAAGATCCTCGCGAACCCGTTCGCCCGCGAAGCCCTCGCGAAGAATCCGGAACTCAAGCCGCGCATTCTGACCATCACGCAAAGCACGTACGACGGCGTGATCTACAACGTCGAGATGATCAAGGAAATGCTCGGCGACTGGCTCGACACGCTGCACTTCGATGAAGCCTGGCTGCCGCACGCCGAATTCCACGAGTTCTATCAGGACATGCACGCGATCGGCGCGGGCCGTCCGCGCATCGGCGCGCTGGTGTTCGCCACGCACTCCACGCACAAGTTGCTGGCCGGCATTTCGCAGGCTTCGCAGATCGTCGTGCAGGATTCGAAGAACAGCCGCTTCGACAAGCATCGCTTCAATGAAGCGTATCTGATGCATACGTCCACCAGCCCGCAGTACGCGATCATCGCCTCGTGCGACGTGGCCGCGGCGATGATGGAAGCGCCGGGCGGCACGGCGCTGGTCGAAGAGTCGATCGCGGAAGCGTTGGATTTCCGCCGCGCGATGAGCAAGGTCGACGCCGAATACGGCGACGACTGGTTCTTCAAGGTGTGGGGCCCGGAGACGTTCGCCGAAGAGGGCATCGGCTCGCGCGAAGACTGGATGCTGCGCCCGAACGACGCGTGGCACGGTTTCGGCCCGCTCGCCGAAGGCTTCAACATGCTCGACCCGATCAAGGCGACGATCGTCACGCCGGGACTGGATATGGACGGCGGCTTCGGCGAGTCAGGCATTCCGGCCGCGATCGTCACGAAGTATCTGGCCGAGCACGGCATCATCGTCGAGAAGACCGGGCTGTATTCGTTCTTCATCATGTTTACGATCGGCATTACGAAGGGCCGTTGGAACTCGATGGTCACCGAACTGCAGCAGTTCAAGGACGACTACGACAACAACCAGCCGCTGTGGCGCGTGCTGCCCGAGTTCGTCTCGCATCACCCGATGTACGAGCGCGTCGGCCTGCGCGATCTGTGCGAGCAGATTCACAGCGTCTACCGCGCGAACGACATCGCGCGTCTCACGACCGAGATGTACCTGTCGAGCATGGAACCGGCCATGAAGCCGTCGGATGCGTTCGCCAAGCTCGCGCACCGCGAAATCGACCGCGTGCCTATCGACGAACTCGAAGGCCGCGTCACGTCGATCCTGTTGACGCCGTATCCGCCGGGCATTCCGCTGCTGATTCCGGGCGAGCGCTTCAACAAGACCATCGTCAACTATCTGCGTTTCGCGCGCGAGTTCAACGAGCGCTTCCCGGGTTTCCACACGGACATCCACGGGCTTGTCGGCGAAACGATCAACGGGCGCATCGAATACTTCGTCGATTGCGTGCGCGGCTGACCGTGCGGCAAGTGACGTCCCCGTCGGGCACGCGCCCCGCTCGGCGTGTGGTCTGCGCGCTGTCGCTGGTCGCGGCGGCGGTATTCGGCGCGGCGTCGTTGCCGGCGCATGCCGAAGTCGCCGCCGCCGATCCGATCGATGCGTCGATGCGCGCGTGCCTCGCGCGCAGCGACATGTCGTCGACCGCGGGGCAGGTGCAGTGCATGGACAACGCGCGCATCGGCTGGAAGACCGCGTTGGACAACGCATGGCAGCAGCTTCAGCAGAAGTTGCCGCCCGCGCAGCGTAAGCAGTGGGAAAAGAGCCAGGCGAGCTGGCAGGCCTCACGCGACGCCGAGAAGCAGTTGCTCGCGGCGGTGTTCGCCACGACGCGCGGCTCCATGTACGTGCTCGCCGAAGCCGATATGCAGTTGCAGCCGGTACGCGACCGCGCGCTCGCGTTGCGCAGCGCGGTCGCGAAGGCAAACGCGGCTGGCGATCCGCCGCCCCGGGTGCGCGCCTGCGGTGCGGACGCGCAGTGCGAACACGCCATGTTCGATCTGAACCGCTACTACCGCCGCTTGCAGTCGAAGATGCCGGCGCGCACGCGTCCCACGTTGACGCGCGCGCAGAAGGCGTGGACCGCCTATCTGAATGCCACGACGCCGGTGATCGACGAGCGCGGCCGCATCGATATCATCGGCGCGCGGGTGGCGACGCTCAAGCGCTTGTCGGAAACAGCCGGCAACAGTTGAGCGTGCGTTGGGCGGCGCGCTTCAGGTGAAGCGCGCTCAGTTGAGTATGTAGCCTTCGGCTTCCGGGTTCGGCAACGGGAGAGCCGGTTCGCCGAGCAGGTCGCGCATGGAGTCCTCGATCACCGTCGACATCATGTGAAGTGCGAGGTCGTTGTCGTCGGTGCCGAAAGGCTCTTCGATCTGCGACGCAATGGCTTCGTGCGCCATGAACGTGTAGGCCACAAACACCGCGAACACGGGCGTGAAGATGCCGATGCTGTCCACCAGTCCAAACGGCAAGGACGCGCAGAAGAAGTACACCGTGCGGTGAATCATCACCGAGTAGGCGAACGGCAGCGGCGTCGAAGCGATGCGCTCGCATCCGCCGATCACATCCGAAAGTCCATTCAGATTCCGATCGAAAGCGATGACCGCCATCGGATCGATCGCGCCTGCGCGAGCCTGTCGTTGCACCCATTCGCCAAGGTAGAGCATCAAGGTGGCCGGCTTGTAGCGCGACGCCATGACGCGCTCGAAAAGCGCTTGCGGCAGGCGTGCGGCGAGGTCTTCGTGCGGGTCGCTTTTGCGCAGTTGATGACGCAGCGCGTGGGGAAGGGCGCTGAGCGCGGTGAAAAATTCCCGGACGTCTTCTTTCGGCAACGGCCGGGATGGCAAGGTGAGCACCTGACGGATGAGCGAGCGCGACTCGTTCAGCAGTTGTCCCCAAAGCTTGCGAGCTTCCCACCAGCGGTCGTAGCTGGCGTTGTTCCGGAAGCCGAGAAAAACCGCGAGCGCAATGCCGATCAAGGAGAACGGCGCGGTGGTGTTGAGATTCAGCGAGATCGGCAGCAGATGGTCGTGAGCCGCCACGGCCACGATCGAAATGCAGAAGATCAGAAAGAGCCGCGGGAGCAATCGCGGCAGGACTGAGCCCTGCCAGGCGAGCAGCATGCGAAACCAATGGAGATGCGGGCGGATGATCATTGGGGTGTTTTTTTGCGCCTGAGGCCGCGGGATGCCTATTATCGCTTTTTTGTGTTTCGAGTTTTGCGGCTTTAAAGCCCCAGACAAACCGCCCCCGCCGCAACGATCACGCACGCGAGCCAGCGCTGTGCGCTGACTGTTTCCCGCAGCAACACCCGCCCGATCAGCACCGCGAACACCACGCTAGTCTCGCGCAACGCCGATACCGCGCCCATCGCGCCCGACTGCATCGCCCAGATCACGATGCCATATGCCGCGATCGACACCAGGCCACCGGCGAGCGAGGAACCCACGGCCATCGGCGTTACCCAAACCGGTGTGCACAGCGCCGAGAGTCCGCGCATCGCGATGAACAACACGGGCATCAGCCAATAGAACAGGAACATCCACGCGGTATAGGCGAGTGCGCGGCCGTCCGATAGCCGCACGCCCATGCCGTCGACCACGGTATAGAGCGCGATCGTCGCGCCGGTTGTCAGCGCGGCCAGCGCACTCGCGCGCGATACACGCCCACCTTGCAGCGCGATTGCGATGATGCCGCCGGAGATCATCACGATCCCGAGCGCGTGCAAGGGGCCGATCGCTTCGTGAGCGAAAAGCGCCGCGCCGAGCGTGACGAGCAGCGGCGATGAGCCGCGCGCGATCGGATACGCTTGCGCCAGATCGCTGCGCCGGTACGCCCGCACGAGGGTCGCGTTGTAGACGATATGCAAGAGCCCCGACGCGACGATATACGGCCAGGCCGCGCCGCTCGGCGACGGCGTGAACAGGACCACGAGCGAGGCGACCGCCGCGATGGCGATGCTCATCCACGTCATGGAGAGGAAGCGGTCCCGGTTGCCGTGCAGCATCGCATTCCAGCTTGCGTGGAGCAGGGCGGCAACCAGAACGAGACCGCCGGTGTAACTGAGCATTGAGGCTCCAGACTCGAAAGGGTGTGGGAGATTGCGCGCCGCGAAAGGCAAGAAGTGGCCGTCCGATGTTCTCGCTGACCGTTTATGGCTGTCGCCGCTCAAATCGGCCGTGCAGCAAGCAGGATATCTATCTTGTCGTTCGTCAACAAACGAGTTAAATTGGGTCGTCGTGTTAGATAAACTATCGTGAATGAAACGGGTCCTGCCTCCACTCAATGCATTGCGTGCCTTCGAAGCTGCAGGGCGGCTCGGCAGCTTCAAGGAAGCGGCAGCCGAATTGCACGTCACGCACGGAGCTGTAAGTCAGCACGTGCGTCTGCTCGAGGAGTGGCTGGGTGCACCGTTATTCGAACGGCACAACCGGCGTGTGGCGCTGACTCCCGCGGCGCGGGCGTACCTGGAGGAAATCGGTCCGTTGTTCGAGCAGTTGTCGCAAGCAACGGCGAGATATGGCTTCCCCGCAACGCTCTCGCGAACCTTGACCGTGAATGCGCCCGCCACGTTCACGCTGCGCTGGCTGGTGCCGCGACTGGCCGCGTTCCGCGCCGAGCATCCGGACGTGGAGGTCAACGTGGTGACCTCGAACGAGTCGGCGGAGAGTCTGAAAGACGTCTATGACATCGTCATCCGGGGTGGTCCGGATACGTTCTATGGCTATTCGATGCGGCCTTTCCTGTCTGAAGAGCGGATCCCGGTTTGTAGTCCGGCGCTATTGCAGCGACTGCCGCTTCGAATACCCGACGATATGCGGCAGCATACGTTGCTGCACACGTCGAGTCTTCCGCGGCTTTGGCCGGACTGGCTGGCAAGCGCAAAGCTTCCCGCACTCAGGCCGGCTGCCGCGCTCACTTTCGACCATTTCTATCTGACGTTGCAGGCTGCCATCGACGGGATAGGCATTGCGATGGGGCCGACTGCGCTGGTATCCGACGATCTTGCGGCTGGCCGGCTTGTCGCGCCTTTCGCTGGGCCGCGTCTGCCGTCGCGGAGCTATTGCACCTATGTTCCGGATGGCAAGTCCGCGGACGACCTGGTCGTGCTGTTCCGCTCATGGCTGGAACGCGAGGGAATGCGGTCCCAAACTGCGACGCCGTGCCAAAACGCGGACTAGTTGAGCGATCTGCCGGCAGAGTGTCCGGCTTTCTCAAGCGTACTCGCAACGAGTAGGCGCGAGCTGCGACTCGACTATCAACTCATGGTATCCGACAGCGTCTGTCTGACGCATGGCTCGCGTCGATGCGGACGACGGCCTTGTCCGGGAATGCCGCTCATTAGCCTTCACAGTCGATCACGGAATGGTGAAGTCCGTGTCGCAAACTGGAAGGGTCTGTTACACGGCATAGATGAATCGCAGTAACCCGGTTCGCGCGAAGACTAATGAGAATCTGTTTTCTTGCGCTTTGCAGTGCAGAGAGGATGAGTGGCTGGTCAAGCGAAAATCGCCACCCGTCAACGGTTTTCACAACATATCCTGTACCGGCAAAGTAATTAGGATGCCGTTATATAAAGTCGTCACGACGCCATCGTCAAAAAACCAATAACACGATCGGTGATTTGTATATGACAAGAGATCAGTTCCGCTGCAGCGGACAGACTTCTAGCATCGACTCCCTCTGACGGCACAACTCGCACTGTCACCATTTCCCGGAGTCAACTTTGACCAAGAAGCTCTTCCTGGGCGCTACTGTCGCGGCCAGCCTGATCGCTCCGCTGGCGCATGCCCAGAATTCAGTCACACTTTATGGCCTGATTGACGCCGGCATCATGTACACGAACAACGTCAAGAAAGGCTCAAGCGCAGGCTCTCTCATTCAGGCGACGAGCGGCAACATCAACGGTAGTCAGTTCGGCCTGCGCGGCAACGAGGATCTCGGTGGCGGACTGCATGCGATCTTCGTGCTCGAGAACGGCTTCAACATCCAGAACGGCAAGCTCGGGCAGAACAACCGCCTGTTCGGGCGGCAGGCTTACGCCGGTATCGATGCGGCTCAGTACGGCACGCTCACATTCGGCCGCCAGTACGACTCGGGTGTCGACTTCGTCGCGCCGCTCTCCGAGGTGGCGTCGACGTTCGGGAAGACGGGCTTCGCTCACCCATTCGACAATGACAACCTGGACTACTCGGTACGCATCAACAACGCCGTCAAGTTCAATAGCCACAGCATTGCGGGGTTGAAATTCGGAGCGCTTTACGCGTTCTCGAACAGCACGGACTTCAGCTCGAATCGCGCCTACAGTGTCGGTGCAAGTTACGGCAACGGACCGTTGAACTTTGCCGCCAGCTATTTGCAGATCAATGGATCGAATAGCACCAACACATCGGGCGCAATCGACACGGCTGAATCGACAGCCAACGGCACCGGTGGATTCGTGCTCGGCGCGGATGTGCAGCGCGTTGCCGCCGCGGGTCTGAACTACGCGTTTGGCCCGGCCGTACTCGGCTTCGTGTATTCCCACAGCCAGTACCAAGGCACGAAGTCATTCGGGTCGGCCGGTGGCACAGTGCGCTTCGACAATTTTGAAGTCAACGGCCGCTACGCACTGACGCCGGCGCTGAAGCTGGGTGCCGCTTACGTCTACACCGACGGTCATGCCACTCGCACGACGACCTATGGCGCAGACCCCAAGTGGAATCAGGTCAATGCGCAACTGATCTATTCACTCTCGAAGCGAACCGATGTCTACGCGGAAGGGATGTTTCAGCATGTGAGCGGCAAGCAGTACGTTGCGTTTATCAATACATCGGGCGGCGCGTCGTCGACTGCAAACCAGGTGGTTGGAACCGTCGGATTACGAACCCGGTTTTGAGGGGCTCAGCGAGGAGGGCGGCACGCCGTGAAGATACATCGTGATCGAAAGTCAGGGGCACGCGAATTCACATCCGCGCCCCTGTGAGCTTGCCAGCGAAGGCGAATCAGCGACATCGTCTCCGATTCGCCTTCACGGCCGCCTTACTCCTCGATAGCCGCATGCAGGAATTTTTCCTGACGCGCAGCATGCATCGACCGGTAACCCGGTGCAGTCGATGCCGTCGCCTCCGGCCCGACATAGCGCAGCGCCGCGGGTGCCTTCACAATTTCCAACAGCGGTTCCAATACGAAATTCCACGCACCCTGGTTTTTCGATTCTTCCTGACACCACACCACATCCTTCAGATTCGGATACCGCTCCAGTTCCGCACTGATCCGCTTTCCAGGGAACGGATACAACTGTTCAACGCGAATCAACGCGATATTGTCTTTCTGGGCCTTGCGCCGACGCTCCAGCAGTTCGAAGTAGACCTTGCCCGAACACAGGATGACCCGGTCCACCTTGGACGCTGCTTCCTGGGTAGGCGACTCGCCAAGAATCTCGTTGAATCGGCCTTGCGCGAGATCCTCGAGGTTGCTGACAGCCTCAGGGTGGCGCAGAAGCGACTTCGGCGTCATCACAATGAGCGGCACGCGATCACGCAGCACGGCTTGCATACGCAACAGATGGAAAATCTGCGCCGGCGTCGTGGGCTGCACAACCCGCATGTTTTCCTGGGCACACAGTTGCAGATGGCGCTCGAGTCGGGCGGACGCGTGTTCCGGACCTTCACCTTCCTGACCATGTGGAAGCAGCATCGTCAAGCCACTGTGTTGCCCCCACTTTGCAGCGCCCGCGGACAGAAAGTTGTCGATCACAACCTGCGCGCCGTTCGCGAAGTCGCCGAACTGCGCCTCCCACATCACGAGCGCGTTTTGTCGAACAACCGAGTATCCGTATTCGAAGCCCAGCACCGCGGCTTCCGACAGAACCGAGTTGGTGACCGAGAATCGCCCCTGGTCATCCGACACGTTCTCCAGCGGCACGTAGGTGCCCTCTCCCCGAATCGACCGCTTCTGATCGTGAAGCACCGCGTGGCGATGGCTGAACGTGCCCCGTTCACTGTCCTGCCCACTCAGACGTACATCGATTCCGGCGGAAAGCAGGGAAGCGAAAGCGAGATGCTCGGCCATACCCCAATCTAGTGGACGCTTGCCTTGCGCCATCTCGCGGCGGGCGCTCATCACTTTCCCAACGAGCGGATGCAGCGCATATTGCCCAGGTACGCTCGTGATCTTCAATGCGAGCTTCTGAACGAGATCTGGCAACGGAGCCGAGTAATAGATGCGGTCGACGTTTCCATCGAGCAACTGCGGCCAGGTCACCTCTTCGCTCTTTGTATCGACCGGCTTCTTCTCTTCGTTGGCTTGCGCAGCGTCAAGATGCTCACGGTAGTCGTGGACATATTTCTCCACGTCTTCGGTCGTCACGACCCGTTCGTCCACGAGCTTCTTCGCGTAGAGCGTGCGGACACCCGGATGGCCTGCAATGGAGCGATACATCAACGGTTGAGTGATGTTCGGCGTGTCCTGTTCCTGGTGACCATGACGGCGGAAGCAGACCAGATCGATAACGACGCTCTTCCCGTACACGGCGCGAAAATCGATCGCGAGGCGCGTCGCGGCAACCACTGCCTCGGGGTCGTCGCCGTTCACATGCAGGATCGGCGCCTCGATCATCTTGGCAATGTCGGTGCAATAGAAAGACGAGCGCACATCGCGCGGATCGGACGTGGTGAAGCCCACCTGGTTATTCACCACCACATGGATCGTGCCGCCGGTGCCGTAGCCTCTGGTATTCGACAGGTTCATCGTCTCCATGACGATACCTTGCCCCGAAATCGCGGCGTCCCCGTGAATCTCCACTGGCAGGACCGCAGCCGCGCCTTGCCCCAATACTTCGGCGCGCGCGCGAGCGATCCCTTGAATAACCGGGTTCACGATTTCGAGGTGCGAAGGGTTGAACGCGAGTGTGACTTCCGCTGGCCCGGTTGCAGTCGGGAGCAGGCCGGTAAAGCCCTTGTGATATTTGACGTCACCCGCCGGGAGAAGATGCGCGGTTTTTCCGTCGAACTCGTCGAACAACGCAGCCGGCGGCTTTCCGACAATATTGACGAGAACGTTCAGTCGCCCACGGTGCGCCATGCCGAGAATCGAGCTCTTGATGCCCTTGGTGGCGCCGTACGCAACCAGCTCATCCAGCAGCACGATGAGCGACTCGCCACCCTCGAGCGAAAAGCGTTTCTGACCGACGTAGCGGGCATGGAGGTATTTTTCAAGGCCCTCGGCTGCTGTCAGCCGTTCGAGGATGTGCAGCTTGTCGCCGGTATCCAGGGGCGCCTTCGCACGCGAAGACTCGAGACGCATCTGCCACCAGCCACGCTGATCGGGATCGGCGAGATGCATGAACTCGGCGCCCAGCGTCCCGCAATACGTTTCTGTGAGCGCCTGCACCAGATCGCCGAGCGTCGCGTCTTCGTCGGAGAAGTAAGTGCCGGACATGCTGAACTTCGTGTTCATGTCCGCGTGGGACAGGTCGTAGTAGCCCGGGTTCAGATCACGCACCGGCGCCGGCGCGCTCCAGCGCAGTGGATCGAGATGAGCGTTGCGGGTGCCGACCATGCGATAGGCCGAAATCAGTGCCTGCACCGCGACCTGCTTCTGCGCGAAACGGAGTACGTCGTCCTCCGAGCGTCCTCCGGTCCGCACCTGTCTGGCCAACTCGACAAAGCGCGATACGACCGGTGCGTGCGCAACGTCGCCTGCGTCTGATCCATCCACCGCGGGCACGCCCTGCAACGCGTCAAAATAGCCTCGCCATTCATCCGACACTGTGTTCGGGTCGGCAAGGTATGCCTCGTATTGCTCCTCGACGTAAGGAGCGTTGCCTCCAAACAGGAAGGAGGTACTGCGATTGCGCATCATCATGATGACTCTGTCCTCAGCCGGGACCATGCCCGATATCCGCCACGAATTTACCCAGGGCAGCACCCGTTTCCGCCTTGGCCACGCCAAAGCTTTCGCAGGGACACGAAGACAAAACTTGGATGCGAAACGAGGTGAGATTCCACGCCACGTAATTCGCGTCAACTTGTGCAAGACCCCGTGACTCATGCCACCAGGTCCCTGTGCCCGCCAGGACCAGCAGTCTCCTGACTGCTGGTAAACACAGTCTATGTTTTGCGGGTCCTTTCTGACGCTTCGATTGTGATGGCTTTGGGACACTCTTCGTTGGTTCCTGGCCACGACGCCAGCGCTTCCAGAATCTCGTATGTGTGCAAGGTCGAGCTGGTTCGACGCGAGATCGAGCCGCCAGAAACGGCGTTCAATCTCGCCCGATGCGACGCTTCGGCTCTGCACAGGCGCGCAGTGAGAACACGCCAGGCCGACGCCCGTCACTCAGCAGTCGGCCGCGCTCCAATCAACGCGACGCCTGGGGGTTGGCGTAAGTGGACTCCCAGCCGCCGCCCAGCGCTTTGCAGAGGGTGATCAGGTTGGCGGCTGCGCTCGCCTTGCTTTGTTCCAGGTTGCTCTCGCCGTCGAGCAGCTGCTTCTGCACGTTCAGCACGTCGAGATAGTCGAGCGCCCCGGCCTTGTAGCGCTGCTGCGCTATCGAGAGCGCGCGCTGGTTGAGCGCAACCACCGTCGTCAGCTTGTCGCGGCGCAGCTGCTCGGCATCGTAGACGACAAGCGCATCGTCCACTTCGCGCCAGGCGTTGAGCACGGTGTGTTTGTATGCGACCGCGGCTTCCTGTTGTTGTGCCTCGCGCAGGTTCAGTGTTCCCTTGAGGCGGCCGCCCTCGAAGATCGGCATCGTAATGGAGGGGCCGACAACAAACTGTCCGGACGCCCAGTTGGCAAGACTCGAAAGCTGAAGACTCTGAAAGCCCGCGCTGCCATTCAGCGATATGCGCGGATAGAAGTCGGCTTTCGCCATGCCGATCGACGCCGTGGCCGCATGCAACTGCGCTTCCGCCTTGCCGATGTCGGGTCTGCGTTGCACCAGTTCAGACGGAAAGCCGATCGGCACCTGTAGCGGTAGATCGGGCACGTCGCGCGGTTCGGCGAGCGTTTGCCGAAGCGCGCCTGGTTCCTCGCCGAGCAATACGCCAATCGCGTTGATCGTGGTCTCGCTTCGCGACTCGAGTGTCGGAATCAGACTTTCGATCGACGCCACCTGCGCGGATGCGTTGGCCACGTCGAGATCCGTCGTCACGCCTTCATGCGCGCGTACTTGCGTGAGCTTCGTGGCGTTGCGAGCAATCTCCAGATTCTGTCTCGCGATCCGCAGCAGCGACTGGGTGTCGCGCAACTCGATATAGTCTCGCGCGAGTTCAGCACGAGCAGACAGCAGAATTGCGTTCCGGTCCTGGTAAGAAGCATCCGCCAGCGCGGACGCGGCTTCGACACCGCGTCGAACTCCGCCCCAGATATCGATTTCCCAGGACGCGTCGAAACCGGCCTGATAGAGGTTGTATGCCGGCGAACCTTTGGAGCCCGGCAGCGGCGCCACGCCAAGCGGCGCGCTGCCCGAAGCGGATTGCGGCTGGGATTGGGTCGGGCTGACGCCGAGCAGCGACAGAATGCCATTCGGACTTCCGCGTTCGCGGTTGTACGAGGCTGCACCGTCTAGCGTCGGATATTCCGCTGCCCCCGCAACGCGCTGTTCGGCCCGGCTTTGCCGAAGGCGTGCCGACGCCGCGGCCACATCGAGGTTCGCATCGGCCAGTTTCTGTTCGAGCGTGTTCAACGTGGGGTCGTTGAACAGCGTCCACCAATCGGGATTGAATCCGGCCTCGACGGCCTTGCTCGAGGCTTGTGCGGATTGGGTGCGCTCAAAGACCTGCGCGGGCGTCGACGCCTTTGGACGTTCGAAATCCGGTCCAACGGTGCAACCCGCTATCACCAGACACGCCAGTATCTCCAGCGCCAACACGCGGAAGGAAAAGTCGCTCGCATTCATTTTTTATCTCCCGCCTCCGCCAACGTGTCGGCGTGCTGACCGACGGCGACTTCCGTTTCGACAGACAGCCCCACGCTCAGCGCGGACGCCGCCTCCTGGCCTCGGTCGATGGTGATCTTGACAGGCACGCGTTGGACGACCTTGGTGAAGTTGCCCGTCGCGTTATCGGGTGCGATCGGCGCAAAGCTCACACCGGTTGCGGGAGCAAGACTATCGACACGGCCGCGGATCACAACGCCAGGAAAGCTGTCGACCTTGATCCGCACACTTTCGCCAGGCCGCATGTGGGTGATCTGGTTTTCCTGGAAGTTGGCGACAACGTAGGCGTCGGAAAGTGGCACGATCGCGAGAATCGTCGCGCCTGGCGTCACGAATGCGCCGACTCGCGCGGAACGCCGTCCGACCTTGCCGTCCACCGGCGCATGAATCTCCGTATACGACAGGTTGAGCTTTGCCTGCTCAAGCGCCGCCCCGGCACGTGCAAGCGCGCCGGCTGCCTTATCGCGCTGGGTGCGCAGCACGTCCAGGTTCTGCTCGGTCGATGCCAGCACGGCCCGATCGTGCGCCTCGTGCGCGAGTTGCTCGGCGAGCGCGCTCGACGTGTGCTGTTGCTCCTGCGCTGTCCCCGCACCGGCTTCCGAGAGGTTCTGGTACCGCGCGGCGTTGGCCCGTGCGAATTCGATCGACGCATCGTCGGCCTTGAGCGTTGCGCGCGCCTGCTCGACGAGCGAGGGCTGCCGCGCGATCTCGGCGTCATAGTTCGCGACGGCGGCCTGTGCCGCGGCCACGTCCGCCTCCGCACTCATCAAAGCGGCCCGGAAGTCGCGGTCGTCGATGCGGACCAGCAATTGCCCCGCTTTGACCGCCTGGTTGTCGTTGACGAATACGTCGGATATCTGGCCGGCGACACGCGGCGCCACGAGCGTGAAATCGGCCTCGACATAAGCGTCGTTGGTGGATTCGGTATTCGAGCCGCCTGACAGGCTTGAGCAAGCCCATGCGCCTACGCCGACCGCGACGACCAGCGCGGCGATACGAACGATTTTGAGGGGAGATCGAGCAATGGTTGACATGATATCGGCCCTTAATGGGAAGAGGGCGGCGTAGTGCTCCACGGCGGGTAAATACGCACGGGCAACACTGGCACGAGGAAAAGAAGCGCGATGGCCACACCAGCCATCACGCGATAGAGATCCGCCGAGGTCAGTACCACTGCCTGCTCGTGGATCCGGTGAGCGAGTTCGCCGAGACTGTGAGTCGCGTCGACACTCTGGCTAGTCACGAGCGCGTGGTTGCCTAAATGGTCCACGAGCATGTTCGAGTGAAGACGTTCGCGATGCGTGCCCAACCCTTCGATGAGCGCCGTCGCCACGGCCGCGGAAAATGTCTTGAGCGAGTTGAACATGGCCGAAGCGAATGGACCGTCGGTCGGCGCCAGGCCCGTCGTGACGCCCATCAGGATCGCGAGAATCACCATGGGCTGCGCGACGATCTGTATGGATTGAAACCAGTAGAAGTTGTCGCGGATCCACTCGGACGTGATGAAACTACCCATCAGGCACGTGGTGATCATGAGAGACAAGCCAATGGCCATGACCCAGCGGTGGTCGACCCGCCGCAGGTTCAGGACGGCAGCTGTCAGAGGCAGTGCGATCAACAGCGGGAGCGCGACCAGCAACGACAAGGGGGCGGTCTGCAGCGGCCGGTAGGCGTGAACCCTGGCGAGATATTGGCCGGGGATGGCCGCCACGCCGACCAGCAGTATGACCGCGCCTAGGAGTGTCGTCAGTCCATGCGCGAAGTTTCTGCGCGACAGCAATTGCAGCTTGAAGAAAGGCAGCGGGTGAAACCACTCGTTGACAAGGAACGTGGCGAACAACAGCGCCCCGCCAATAAACATCACGCGAATGAACCCGGAGTCGAGCCAATCGAGACGATCACCTTGTAGAAGGCCGATCACGAGCATGGCGACGGCCGGGAATCCCGTCAGAAAGCCGGTCCAGTTGAATGCGCCGAGTCGTTCGAGTTTGAGCGGATCCGCCGGAAGCCCTTGCTGGATCGCCACGCAGCTGACGATGCCAAGCGGCACGATTTGCCAGAAGGCCATTTGCCAGCCGACGTACTCGGTCCACAAAGCCGCCAGCGGTGTGCCGAGCGCCGGTCCGAAGGTGGCCGTGAGCGCGTACCCGGCGAGTCCGTACAGTTTTACTTTCGGCGGAAGATAGCGCAGCGCCACGATGATCAACATCGGGGGAAGGCATCCGCCGGCGATCCCCTGAAGAACGCGCAACACATAGAGCGTGAGCAGGTTCGGTGCAAAGGGGCAAAGGATGCCGAGGAACATCGTTGCGATTACGGCGGCGATCGTAAACCGCTTGAGCGTGAAGGTGATCCCGAACCACGGAGCGAACACCATCGTAGCCACGTTAGCCGCTTCGAACAGGGCGGTCAGCCAGGTGCCGTCGTCGTGACCGATCGAAAGCGCGCCCTGGATATCCGCCATCGACACGGCAGTGACCTGCTCGTTGAGAATAGCCAGCAGCGACGCGAGCAGCATGCCGACGAGGCCGGTGGCGAGTCGAAGCGAAAGCGCGGATTGACGGGGCGTCGGCTGCGCAGGAGCCGCTGTCCCGGGCACGGCTGCGGGCGCTTGCGAGCGCTCGACGATCGGTGCGTGCGCCTCAATGCTCGAAGGATTGCCAGTAGTCATAGGGGCCTCGTTACTGCTCATGTTCAATAGGGCATCTAAGGATCGGCGCCGGAACTCGTATGAGAGAGAAGATGCCAGGATCCGCGCTCAAACGAATCCAATCCTCACGGCTTACGCTGTACCTCTTCAAAGTATTGCGGCGCTTCGCGGCGATCGAACATGCCGTATTCGCGGACAATGCGGATACTCCGCCGGCGCAAGCCATCCGCCGTTTGCGCAGCGCGTTCGAACGCTTCGACTGCCGCCTGGTCTTGCCACGTCACCACTACGATCACGTCGCCGGGTGTCATCAGTGCGTCGAATACGTCCCATGAAACGAGGCCGGGCGCGTTCGTATCGACGCCAAGCGACTTCGCCACTCCTTCTGCCCCGGTCTGCTCGAGCCACGCCGGCGAGCACTTCGCATCGAGCAGCGTCACTGCGGTGCCACTGCCCGCTTCAGTGACATCCAGGCGCTGCTCGCGCAACACCTGCCCGGCGGGCAGCTGGTTATCGCTGACTACCTGGCCAATGCGCAAGCGGTAGTCGGCAAATACGCGGTCACGCGCGGCTTGTTGTATCTTGTGGTGCGCCGTCGTGGTGCGCCAGCGCACGAGCGATTTCTCGTCGCGCCAGCTCGACAGCGAAAGAAGCCATCCTTCGCGCGTGAGACTCGCATAGCGGTTGTTATCGATGAATCCTTCGATCTTCTCGAGTTCAGGCCGCAACATTTTGGCCATGCCGAGGTAGGCGTCGAACTGTTCGGGTTTCGGGTTGACTTCAAGCATTGCGGAGAACATGAGGACCTCTTACATTGAGTTGGCAATACGACGCGATGTGTTGAATCGAATGCGCGCTGCGGGCGCCTTTGGCCGATTCGTTGCGGTATTGCAGATAGCAGGCGCGTACAGGCATTGTGCGGGACGGGCCGATTAATGGGAGTCCAGGCTAGTTGAGTATTGGGCCAATGAATTGGCGATTTTTGCCAATTGGCAATGAATCGCCGGATAACCCTCACTGCCTGAAAGAGTGTCTTTCGAAGCGATGAGGTGATTGGTTCGGTATGGAAAATATGTGGAGGCGGATTCTCAAACGTGGAAAGAATCTGGCCTTGGACAATTTGTGTCTTCTTTGAGCCACTCGGCGTCGTGGCTCGTTACCATGCGGATCACTGCGCATAGAATCACGACGTGTGGACGTGGTGAAAAAGGTAAGAAGCGGAATGGAAAGATTGCGTGAGATGGAGGTCTTCGTTGCCATCGTCGACCGGGGCAGCTTTACTGGTGCGGCCGAAAAATTCAGCATGTCAGCCGCAGCGGTGTCGCGAGCGGTCAGTGCGCTGGAAGCCCGTCTCGGCACGCACCTGCTCGCCCGCACGACCCGCTCGGTTCGTCCGACCGATGCGGGCATGACATACCTTGAAGCCTGCAGGAAGGTGCTGGACACCATCACGGACGCGGAATCGATCATCGCAGCCGACCAGCTCAATCCCGTCGGTACGTTGACCGTCTCCGCGCCGGTGCTGTTTGGCCAGCGCTATGTCGCTCCTCTGGTCAACGCTTTCGCACTGCGTTATCCGGACGTCAACATCAATGCCGTGTACGTCGATCGAACTACGCGGCTCCTGGAGGAGGGGGTGGATATTGCGATTCGCGTCGGCCACCTTGGGGACTCCTCGACATTCGCCATACCTTTGGGATTCGTGCGGCGTTGCACGTACGCCGCGCCCTCTTATCTGGCGAGGCATGGGGAACCTCTTCACCCCAGAGATCTGACCCATCACCACTGTGTGTCTTTCACCGGCGTCTCGCTTCCACTCGAGTGGGTGTTCAACGAAAATGGTTCGAGATTGCCCGTCAGATTCCGGCCGCGGATGATCGTCGACCTTGGCCCTGCTGCCGTTCTCGCGGCCGTCGAAGGTGTGGGGATAATCCAGTTGCTGTCGTATCAGGCGGCTCCCGAGGTGCTCGAAGGCAAGCTCCAACCTGTCCTGACGTCATTCGAACCCGAGTCGATCCCGGTGAGCCTGCTTCATGTCGAGCGGCGAAGCAGCAGCGGCAAGATTCGCGCGTTCGTGGATTTCGTTACGGAGACCTTACGCAACAACACGCACCTTCAAGGCGTGGACGTGACTGCGATACGAACTTCCCGGTAGGCGGACACCAGTGCATCAAGGTCGAAGCCCCTGTTCAGTCCGCTCGGATTGGGCAATACCCACGCGCATGCGCCTCCGAATGGCTCTGTTTGTCGCCCCCAATCGATAGAGCGTCTGCCGGAGATCGCGGCAAGCGCCATCTTTCCGAGGAAAACGACGTGCCGTGGCGCGTACCGTTCGACCTTCCGCCGGAAACCATCGCCGGCCAGTTCGATCTCCGTTCGCACAAGCTCGTCGGCACGCGCCGTCGGACGTGAAACCACCGTGGTGAGACCGTAGCCATATCGAAGAACCGTGTAGTCGTCTTCGGGCTGAATCTGTTCGGGAGTGAAGCCTGCGAGATGCATGACCCGCCAGAAGCGATTGCCTCGGCCTGCAAAGTGGTGACCCGTGGATGCCGCACGAATGCCTGGATTGATTCCGCAGAAAACTAGCGTCAAGCCTGGTTCAAGGAGATCGGGAAGAGCCTGAGGGTAGCCGCCGTCGGTCACGGATGAGACAGTCCTTGAAAAGAGACCTGCTTGTCGGCACCGTTGGTTCCCCATCGCTGCGTGGCTGTCTCGCCGCGAAATCGCTGCCGATATTGTTTCGGTGTCACCGCGAGCCGCCGGGAGAAGGTGGTGCGCATATGCGTGGCGCTACGGAAGCCGCATTTGAATGCGACGGTCTTCAGCGGGGCATCCGAGTCTTCGAGCAACTTCCTCGCCGTGTCGACGCGAACCTGCTCGACAAATACGGACGGCGTCACCTTTGCATGCTTCGCAAATAGTCTGGAGAAGGTTCGCCGGCTCACGGCAACCGCGCTCGCGAGTTGTTCGATGGATAGCGCATCGGTTATATGCTCGGTCACATACCGGTGCACTTTGCCGATAATCGGGTCTTCGTCCCGCCCGGTGCCAATGTACGGGCTGTACTGAGACTGGCCGCCTTCCCGCTGGATATAAACCACGAGGCGTTTCGCGACACGCACCGCCAGCTCGTGTCCCCAGTCTTCCGCGACTAGCGCCAGGCACAGATCGATGCCGGACGTTACGCCTGCCGACGTAAAGAGGCGTCCGTCTCGAACGAAGATCTTGTCGGGCTGCACGCAAGCCTGCGGAAATTCATTAGCGAGACGGCCCGCGTCCGCCCAATGCGTTGTCACTTCCTTGCCGTCCAGCAGTCCCGCATGCGCAAGCACGAATGCCCCATTGCAGACAGAGCCAAACCGCGTCGCGTCGCGTGCCTGACTCCGCAGCCACGCCAGAAAGTCACTGGAAGGCTGAGCATCGGGCAATTGGGGACCTCCTGCGATCAGAAGCAGATCCCATTGCGTGTCGAGGTCCATATAGCCGAACGGTACGTAGAGCTGCATTCCGTTCGAGCAGGTCACCCCGCCGGCCTGAGGACCCACCAAAGAGACTTCATATCTCTGTTGGTCGGGGAGGATCGTGTTGGCTTCCGCGAACACGTCGAGAGGGCCCGCAACGTCGAGCGCCTGAACACCATCGAATATGACAATGGCGACTTTCATGCCGTGACCTTCATGGAGTGAGTAGGCCCGTCTCCGATACCTGCGATTCGATTGGCTTTACCTGAAAGAGCGGGCCAAGCCTCTCAGCCTCTACTGACGAGCGGTAACCGAGCTTAACGCAACAGGCGGAAAACAGGGATGCACAGGGCGGTAACTCACTTTTGCGTCCAGGTTACAAAACAACCGGGTTCGAGCAATGCCAAACGGCCATGGACCCTCCGGACGCAGCGCAACAAAACGCAATACGAGCGACAACCTCACCACGGCGCCGCGGTTGGCCCAAATCTCACGTGGATTGGCCCAGCATGGCGACAAGCACGTGTTTTCTCTGCCGTGCCGGCTCATTAAACTGGGTCACCAGCCTGACGAAGAGCCGGACGCCGGGGAAAGGGGCAGCCATGGACGGATTTGTCACGCTGAAGGAACGCCATACTTCGCGCCGCCTCGCCGGGCCTGACGCGGCGGGATGCGCGGCGCTTAGGTTCAGTGAATTCATGGAGTAACGGAGCATGCATGTCGCGATGATGCTGTACGCCGGATTCCGGCTGCTCGAAGTGACGGGGCCGATGGATATCTTTCACGAAGCGAACCGTCTGTGCGGTGCAACGTTGTACGAGCAGCATCTCGTGGGACCGTCGCCTGGGCCCGTCATGTGTTCGAGCGGGGTAGCAGTCCGCACGACGGAGAGCCTGCTGGACGCACATGCTGCTTTCGACATTGTCGTCGTCCCCGGTTGTCCGGTGCTCGGGTCGAGCCTGGAACATCATGAATTGGTGGACTGGCTCAGGAATGCCGGACGCGGAGTACGAAGGCTCGCATCCGTGTCCAACGGGGCTTTTCTGATCGCGCGCGCCGGCCTCGCTGATCATCGTTTGTTGACCACGCATCGGCGCGACGCGCAGCGTCTGTCCATCGAGCATCCGTTCGTGCACGTCGCGAGCGATCAAGGTTGTCTGAAGGACGGCAATCTGTACTCGTCATGTGGCGTAAGTGACGGTATTCAGGTGGCCTTGGACCTGGTCAGGGAAGACCTTGGCGAAGAGTTCGCCAGAAGCATTACGAAGTCATTGTCGAGGCGCCGCGAATGAGCGCCAACTGGAAAGGAAGTCGTCCTTTGATTCAGGCTGCTGGTCCTGTCAGCGCCGATTTGCCCGCGAGCCAACCATGAGCCGAAACCCAATCATTACTTCACACGCCGATCTGACGCCGGCGAATGCGACCGAAACGCTGTCGGGCGCGGACATCATCCTGCGCGTGCTCGCCGAGCAGGGCGTCGACACACTCTTTGGATATAGCGGCGGGGCGATCTTGCCGACCTACGACGCGGTGTTTCGCTACAACGAAATGAACGCGGCCCATGTGGAGCGTCAGATCAAGTTTGTCGTACCTGCCAATGAACAGGCCGCGGGCTTTATGGCGGCAGGTTATGCGCGAGCCAGCGGAAAAGTCGGCGTGTTCATGGTGACGTCGGGGCCGGGCGCGACAAACGCGGTGACGCCAATCGCCGACTGTAACGGCGATTCGGTGCCTGTCGTGCTCATCTGCGGGCAGGTGCCGCGTGCCGCGATAGGCAGCGACGCGTTTCAGGAGGCGCCCGTCTTCAACATCATGTCGGCGTGCGCGAAGCAGGTGTTTCTCGTCACCGATCCGTTGAAGCTCGAGCCAACGCTGCGAACCGCTTTCGAAGTTGCCCGCACCGGTCGGCCGGGTCCGGTCGTGGTGGACGTGCCTAAAGACATCCAGAACTGGACGGGGCCCTATCATGGGCGAGGCACACTGCATTTTCGCGGCTACTCCGATCGGCTGCGCATGGTGGCTAAAGGCGCACGGTTGGAAAAGGCCAAAGCTGCCGACTTTTTTGATCTTCTGCGGCAGAGTGAGCGGCCGCTGCTTTATGTCGGTGGCGGCGTGATCACGGGGCGTGCGACTGCGGTGCTAACGGAGTTCGCCGAGCGCCACGGCATTCCAGTCGTGACGACACTCATGGGGCTTGGCGCCATATCTGCAAAACACCCGCTGTGTCTCGGCATGCTCGGCATGCATGGGGCCGCCTGCGCGAACTACGCCGTTGAAGACTGCGATTTTCTCATTGCTGTGGGCGCACGATTCGATGATCGCGTCGCCGGTGGACGGCCTGACTCATTCGCTCGCGGTGCGCGCCATGTCGCGCATATCGATATCGACGAGGCGGAGATCAACAAGGTCAAGCGTGCGCACTGGACTCACGTGGGCGATGCGAAAGATGCCTTGCAGTCTTTGCTCGAGCACAGTCCGGCGAAGCAGTCGTCTTCTGGCTGGCTCGACCATGTGATGGCGTTGAAGCAGACCTTCGGAATGAACTACGACCGTAAGAACCCTGCGATTCAACCGCAGTGGGTTATCGAAAAGCTCAGCGAAATCACCGGCGGACGAGCGATCATCAGCACGGGCGTCGGCCAGCATCAGATGTGGGCCGCGCAGTTTTTCGAGTTCGTCGAGCCTCGAAGCTTCCTGACATCGGGAAGCATGGGGACGATGGGTTTTGGGCTGCCCGCAGCGATTGGTGCGCAACTGGCGCGACCGGATGCGCTCGTGATCGACATCGACGGCGATGGAAGCATCCGGATGAATGTCGGCGAACTGGAGACGGCAAGCACGTACGGCATTCGCGTCAAGGTACTGCTGCTCAACAATCGCGGTGACGGAATGATCCGGCAGTGGCAGCGTCTCTTTTACGACGGGCGAATGTTTGTCAGCGACAAGGCGCTCTATCGCAAGGACTTCGTGATGGCGGCACAGGCCGATGGGTTCGAGTTTGCCCGTCGCGTCGAGGTGCTGTCCGAACTCGAGCACGCGTTGCGGGCGTTCGTTGAATTTGAGGGACCGGCTTTCCTGGAGGTGATGATCGACGAGAACGCCGATGTGTTTCCGATCGTAGGTCCGGGGCAAAGCTACGCGACGATGAATACTGGTCCCTTTATCCCGTCTCGAACCGGGCAGACACAAATTCAGGGCGTAGCACGAAAAAGTGCTGCGGATATGTTCTAGCGAAAACGAGCGCCGGTGCCGCAAGGCGTGACACGACCTTGGCCGCGACCGCGATAGGTGAAGCATTTCGTCCCTACCCGTTGCCTGGTCGAGCAGCTTCTATCGAGACGTTCTTCGAAAGCTATGGTTGACGAGAATTTGATTCATAAGGCACTCGCAAACCCGTTCCGGCGCGAGATTTTGCGGTGGCTAAAGGCCCCCCGCGAATACTTCGCGCAAGGCTACATCGATCTCGATTGCGGTGTGCCGGCGAACGCAATCCTCGCGCGCAGTGGGCTATCTCAATCGACCGTCTCGGCGCACGTTGCGGCATTGGTCGCGGCGAAACTGCTGGTGTCGACCCGCGTTGGTCAGTGGATGTTTCTGTCGCGCAACGAAGACGTCATTCGCGCCTTTGCGGAACAGATGAGGTCGCATCTATAGCCACAGCGTGTGTCGACCGAAGTGCCGCCCACCTTGGCAGGCTCGCTGCCGTGCGACGCTTCGTGCTCGCTTCTATTGCGACTGCCAAACCCGCGAGGCGGATTCGTACGGAGAAACGCCCACTTCAGGACTCTTTGCCCCGGATTGACCCCCCAAAAAATATTTCCGCACTCCAGTTGACAGTATCTGACTTTGCAGATAATGTTGAGTCTGTCGATTGAGGAGCGGAAGATGAACCACTACACGAAGGACAACTTCCGGGCGGAGGAAAGCATTGGCCTTGCGCTCACCAAAGCCCGTAACATTCTGGTGGCGGAAATGGACAATGCCTTGAAGGACCTGGATATCTCTTCCCAGCAAATGGGCATCCTGCTGTCGCTCAATGGCGGGGTCGCTTCCACGCCGTTTGAGTTGTCGAAGTTGCTGGGCGTCGATACCGGCCTGATGACCCGTTTGCTCGACAAGCTGGAAGACAAGGGCTTGCTCGAACGCTCGCGCAGCCTGGAGGATCGCCGGGTAGTCAACCTGACGCTGACGAAGAAAGGCAAGCAGGTCGCCGCACAACTGCCGGAAATCGCACCCGGCGTCCTGAATGGTCGTCTGAAGCACTTTACGAAGCAAGAGTTCATCGAGTTGGGCCGCCTGCTTAACAAATTCCTTGAGGACTGAGCGGCATTTTTTTTACCTATATATCTGACAGGTCAGAAAACGAAATCGCAATTAAATGGAATGACGGTCGGCAGGCGAGTGGCGAAGGCTAGCGTTTCCGTGATGTTCGCCGCCGTGTTGTCTGCGTGCGCGAACTACGCCGGCATTACGAGCGACAAGCAAATGACGCCGCCGCAAACGCTCGCCACCCAGCAGAGCATTCCGTCGGACGACGGACATTGGCCGGCCGCCGCTTGGGCCGACCAGTTTGGCGACGCGCAGTTGAAAGCCCTGTTGGCAGAAGCCCTGAAAGGCAGTCCGTCGCTCGCTCAGGCGCGCGCCCGTGTGGCGGCCGCCGCCGCTTATACGGAGACGGCAAAGGCGAGCACGCTGCCGAATGTCGGCGCCAGCTACTCGTTCACGCGCCAGCAGTATTCGGGTAACGCTCTGGTCCCGCCGCCGTATGCCGGCTCGTGGCAATCGGAAAACAAGGGGCTGCTGTCGGCCTCGTACGACCTCGATCTGTGGGGCAAGAATCGCGAGGCGCTCAAGGCTGCCATGTCGCAGTTGCAGGCGAGCGAGGCGGATGCCGAGGTCGTCAAGCTGACGCTCACCTCGGCTATCGCCCGCAACTACAACCAGCTCGCTCGCCTGTACGCATTGCATGACATTGCGCAACAGGAAGTCGGGCAGCGCGAACAGATCGACCGCATCACGGCCGGCCGTATCGCCAGCGGGCTGGATACCGAAGTGGAGCGCAAGACCGCGCAGGCCAATCTGGCCAGCAGCCGGGCCGCGCTGGCTTCGCTCGACGGCAGCATTGTCACGACGCGCTATCAGCTGGCGGCGCTCCTCGGCGCGGGTCCGGACTGTGGCCTGGCGATCGCCCGGCCTGCGCTTGGCATCGGCGACGAGGTGCGGTTGCCCGATAACGTGCCGGCCGATCTGGTGAGCCGCCGCCCCGATCTTGTCGCGGCCCGCTGGCGTGTCGATGCGTTCACGCACGACGTGAAGGAAGCGAAGGCCGAGTTCTACCCCGACATCAACCTGAGCGCCGCGATTGGGCTGGATGCCTTCGGTTTCGGCCGCTTTCTGACCGCTGCGAGCCGCACCGTCAGCGCGGGCCCGGCGATCCATCTGCCGATCTTCGACGGTGGCGAACTGCGGGCGCAACTGAAAGGGCGATATGCGGACTTCGACAATGCGGTGGCCGGTTACAACCAGACACTCGTTACGGCGCTGTCGGAAGTTGCCACGCAGTTCGCCGAGATCCGTTCGACCGACGTCCAGCTCGGCGATGCGCAGGCCGCCCAGGAAGCGGCGCGCAGTGCCGACCAGTTGGCGCTCACGCAATACAAGGCCGGCCTCACGAACCAGCTCACGGTGCTGAACGCCGATACCAACGCGCTCGCCGCCGACCAGGCGGTCGCCAACCTGAAGATGAACCGCCGCGATCAGCAGATCGCGTTGGCTGCGGCACTCGGAGGCGGGTATGTCGACACCGCTGCCGCCAGCGCAGGCAACCCGAACGCAACCTCGAGCGGCAACACAAACGCAACCGCAAACGCAACCGCAAACGCAACCGCAAACGCAACCGCAAACGCAACCGCAACACAGATCAGCCCAGTCGTCGCCGCGCGCTAATACGACTGTCGCGACCCCTTTATATACTGCCAGGAGTGATTGAAATGAGCGATACGACCGCCGCCGAGCGCACTACGGCGCAAGCAGAACCCGTCGAGGTTGAAAATCCCCGCAAGCGCAAGCTGATGCTGGCGCTCCTTGCGGCCGCCGTTGTCGTGTCAGGCGCTGGCTATGGCGCTTACTATTTCACGGTGGCGCGCTTCTACCAGTCCACCGATGACGCGTACGTGAGCGGCAATCTCGTGCAATTGACGCCGCAGGTCAGCGGCACGGTGGTCGCAGTCAACGCCGACGATACGCAGGTCGTCAAGCAGGGCGACCCGGTGGTGACGCTGGACGCCGCCGACGCAAAGATCGCGCTGTCGAACGCGGAGGCGACGCTCGGTCAGACAGTTCGGCAAGTGAGCGGCCTGTACGTGAACAACGATTTCTACGCGGCAAATATCGCGCAGCGCGAGGCCGATCTGGTTCGCGCCAACGACGACCTGAAACGCCGTCAGGCGATTGCGGGAACCGGCGCAGTGTCGGGCGAAGACATCGCCCATGCCCGCGACGCCGTCAGCTCTGCTCAAGCCGCGCTCGACGCCGCCCGCCAACAGGCCGAAGCGAATCACGCGCTGACAGACCGCACCACGATCGAACAGCATCCAAACGTGCAGGCTGCGGCATCGAAGGTACGCGACGCCTACCTGAACTATGCGCGCAATACCTTGCCCGCGCCGGTCACCGGTTATGTCGCGCGGCGTTCGGTACAAGTGGGCCAGCGCGTGGCGCCCGGCACGCCGCTGATGGCCATCGTGCCGCTCAACGGGGTCTGGGTGGACGCGAACTTCAAGGAAGGCCAGCTCACGCACATGCGGATCGGCCAGCCGGTCACGCTCACGGCGGATGTCTACGGCTCCAGCGTCGAATATCACGGCAGGATAGAGGGCTTCTCGGCCGGCACGGGCGCCGCCTTCGCGGTGCTGCCGGCGCAGAACGCCACCGGCAACTGGATCAAGGTGGTGCAGCGCCTGCCGGTGCGCGTGCTGCTCGATCAGCGTGAACTCGATGCGCATCCGTTGCGGATCGGTCTGTCGATGCAGGTCGATGTGGATACCCATGACGAGTCCGGCACCCAACTCGCCGCGGCCACGAACACGACGTATCGCACGGATGTGTTCGCCCAGTATGGTGCGGCTGCCGATGCGGAGATCGCCCAGATCATCGCGCAGAACATGCCGGCCTCGCGCGTCGCCGCATCAGCCGCGCCGCAAAAGACCGTCGCGCACCGCGACGCGTCGCGCCATGCCGGCTGAAAGCAGTAAGCGCGCAAATTTTTTTATCGAATTAGCTGACTGGTCAGATAGCTGCCGGCGACCCTGATCCTCGTATCTCAAGATGGGTGATGAAATGAATCAATCCAATCCCGCTACACTTGCGCCGCTGACGGGCGGCAAGCTGGCGCTGGCGACGCTCGCGGTGGCGTTGGCCACTTTCATGAACGTGCTGGACTCGTCGATCGCCAACGTCGCGATTCCGACCATCGCGGGCAACCTCGGGGTGTCGGTGGACGAGGGTACATGGGTGATCACGCTGTTCGCCGCCGCCAATGCCATTTCAATTCCGCTGACCGGCTGGCTCACGCGGCGCGTCGGGCAGATCAAGCTGTTTGTCGGGGCAATCCTGTTGTTCGTGCTGTCGTCCTGGTTGTGCGGTATTGCGCCGAATCTTCCGGTGCTGCTCGCCGCGCGGATCGTCCAGGGCGCGGTGGCCGGCCCGCTGATTCCACTGTCGCAGGCGATCCTGCTCGGTTCTTATCCGAAGGAAAAGAGTTCGACCGCGCTCGCGTTATGGGCGATGACCGCCACCGTCGGCCCGATCGCCGGCCCGGCGCTGGGCGGCTGGATCACGGACAGCTACTCCTGGTCGTGGATCTTCTACATCAATATCCCGGTGGGGCTGTTCGCCGCCGGCGTGACGTGGGCGATCTACCGCGACCGTGAAACGCCGACCATGCGTCTGCCGATCGATAAGGTCGGACTGCTCTCGCTAATCGCCTGGGTCGGCTCGTTGCAGGTGATGCTCGACAAAGGCAAGGATCTCGACTGGTTCAACTCGCCGGTCATCATTGCGTTGACCGTGTTCTCGCTGGTCAGTTTCGTGTTCTTCCTGATCTGGGAGTTGACCGAGAAGAATCCGATCGTCGATTTGAGGCTCTTCGCCGGGCGCAACTTCCTGGGCGGCACGGTGGCGATCTCGGTCGCGTATGCGGTATTTTTCTCGAACCTGGTCCTGTTGCCGCAATGGATGCAGGAGTATCTGAGCTACCGCTCAGTGGATGCCGGGCTCGTCACCGCGCCGCTCGGTATCTTCGCCGTGCTGCTCGCACCAGTGATGGCCAGGATCATGCCGAAGTCCGACGCCCGCGTGCTTGCCACGCTCGCGTTTCTCGGTTTCGCGGCCGTGTTCTTCATGCGCTCGCGCTATACGACCGGTGTCGATACGTTCACGCTCGTGATTCCTACCTTGCTGCAAGGCATTCCCACCGCGCTCTTCTTCGTGCCGCTGACTTCGATCATTCTGTCCGGCCTGCCCGCGGACAAAATTCCCGCGGCTGCGGGTTTGTCGAATTTCGCCCGGGTTTTTGCGGGCGCCGTGGGCACGTCATTGTTCAGCACGGGTTGGAACGATCGCACGATCCTGCACCATGCACGCCTTGCCGAGCAGAGCAGCGTCAACAATCCGACCTTCGTGGGAGGGCTCGACTCGCTGCACGGCATGCTTGGCGGCAGCACGCAACAAGCGCTGGCGGCGTTTGAGAACTCGCTCAACGGTCAGGCGGCGATGCTCGGTCTCAATGACATCTTCTGGCTCTCGGCTGTGATCTTCATTGCGATCATTCCACTGATCTGGTTGACGAAACCCGGCAAGGGTGGTGGCGGGAGTGCCGCGGCCGCTGGTGCGCACTGAACCGGGGCCGTCGTCGAATCTTAGGCAGCTCCCGGATTTCGCATCCCGTTTCATGCACACGCTTTTTTCGATGCCAGCGAAAACACATGATGGACAAGATTGCCGCAATGAAGGCTTACGTGAAGGTGGTCGAATCGACCAGCTTCGCGAGAGCCGCCGAAGTTCTGCATACGTCCGCAGCCTATGTGACCCGTATGGTTCAGGTCCTCGAGTCGGATCTGGGCGTAAAGCTTCTCATCCGCACCACCCGGCGTAGCAAGCCGACGGATGCGGGCGTTCGGTACTACGAACGTTGCGTCGCGCTTCTTCGGGATCTGGATGAAATGGACGCCGACGCTCAGGCCTCCAAGGGAAGCAATAGCGGGGTAGTCCGCGTCAGCATGCCCTCGCTCATTGCGAAGTCGGCCGTCATCCCGGCACTACCGGATTTTTTTGCCAATCACCCTGAGATCCGGCTGGACATCAGCATTGCTGATCATCATTCCGATCTGATCGAAGAGGGGTTGGACTGCGCCGTGCGCGTGGGAGCGGTGAGCGAACCCGGGCTGGTCGCCAAACCGCTTGGGCATTACAAGACGCTGACCTACGCGTCGCCCGACTATATCCGGCGCCATGGCGAGCCCTTCGCACTGGATGACCTTGGCGATCACATTGGCGTGAGCTATGCCATGAAGTCGGGCCGCATCAGAAGCTGGGAGTTTTTCGAGGGAGACGAGGTTCGCGCCGTTCCGCTGAAGAGCGCGATCCTCGTGAACGACGCGGATACCTACGTGGCGTGCGGGATTGCGGGCCTTGGGCTCATACAGGGCAGCTCCTTCGTTCTCGACGCGCATGTGCGAGCCGGCCGGCTAAAGAAGGTGCTGAGAGACTATCCGCTCAACCCCCGCCCCGTGTCCGTTGTGTATATGCCCAATCGAACCAAGCCAAGGCGGGTCGACATTTTTATCGACTGGCTGATCGATTTGTACTCGATTCAACTCGCCGACCAAAGCTGACCCGCGTTGGCGGCCCTCAACGCCAGGGCGCCATTGCCTGGAAAACACCGTCACGCCTGACCAGCGCGTGCAGAAGCGCCGCTGCCAGATGAAGCACGATCAGCGCAAAGAAACACAGCGCGAGCGTTCTGTGCGCGTTCCACAGCAGCGTGTGCAACGCATCGCTATGCGGCAGGAAGGAGGGCAGATGTATCCCGAACACCACGACGGGATAGTCCGCGGCCGACAGCATGCCCCATCCAATTAGCGGAAGCCCGATCATCAGCAGGTAGAACGCGAGATGCGACAGCCGGGCGGCGAGTTTCATCGGTTCCGGCATCGACGCCGGCAGCGGCGGCGCGCCACGCATGAATCTGATCACCAGGCGAATCAGCGCCAGCACAAGAATCACGATACCCAGCGGCTTGTGGATGGACACCAGTGAAAGATAATCCGGGCGAATGGTGGACACCATCCCGACACCGATAAATAGCATCGCCAGAATGCAAATTGCCATGAGCCAGTGAAGAGCGCGCTGCAGCGGTGTAAAGCGATCGTGGATCGGGGTCATTGCGTGGCTCCTTCCGCCGGATGGCGCGGATAGTCCTTCTCCTCGGCGGTCCGCCGGTTGAACGATACGGAATAGGCGGCCGAGCGCGCGGCGGGAAACGGGTCGTCCGACACATGCATGCCTGACGGCAGCACGGTGGGATCGAAGTTGAGATCGCGACATGGCCCGTCAGCCTCGGGTTCGATGGCGTTGACCACCAGCGTGCCGGCCTCGACTTGATGGCGATCTTCAGGCCAGGCCTTGCTGGGGTCCGCGGTCGGGTCACCGGGGTTGGCGACCGTGACGACCATCGTCCACCGTTGCGGCGCGCTGTGTACCCGCTGCGTAATATCCGCGGCGAGGAAGTCGGCGGCGCGCGCCTTCAACTGGTCGGCGGGCACGGTCTCGGGTTGCGCGGCGGGCACGAACGACCAGCGCACGGCCTGGTCCTGGCCTGCGGCATTGGTGAAGATAAAGCTATTGAGACTGTTATACCGCTCCTGCGCATAAGAGCCCGTCCAAGGCGCGCTGCCGGCCCACGCCACAAAAGCGCCGAACTCCGGATGCGCGGCGGCAAAATTCTTCATGGCGTCCGGGTCGCTCTTGTCGGCCGAGGCTTGAAGCAGGCCGTAAAAGGCCTGCGGCGTGGCGACCGGGAAGACGGGAGCGTCGATCATTGCCGTACGCCATTCGCTGCCATCCGGTGCGACGATGCGCAGACTCAGGCCGCGCACCCGAACGGTGGCGTCCGGGGCCTTGGGATCGGCCGTAGCGAGGTTGAAACGTCCCGTGACCGGATAGGAGCCGGACGCGAGCATCGGGGCCTTGGACAAGGCCGCAGCCGCGCCATTCGAGTCGAAGGTGCCGGTGAAGCAGATGCCCTTGGCGTGATTGCGCCGGAAGCCGAGAGCCGCGCCGCCCGGCGGCGCTAATCCGTTGACGATCTTTGCGGGCGTCAGGCGTCCCGGCGAGAGCCAGCCGGCCGTGAAGGCGAAGGCCGCGACCAGCGCGGCCACGACGATTGCTATCAGGACCAGCGAACGGAATGTGGACGCACTGGAAGTTGGTCTGTCGGCCATCGATCTCTCCTGATCAATGATTTGGCTGAGAGGAAACCTAACGAGGTGGCGACAATAGTGCCATTGTTCTATCGATTTTGCTGAGAGGGGTACCCGGCGACGCAACGCGCGAAAAACCCGCTGCGAGCGGCGAGCTTCGCGCGGGCACCTGGCTCAGGCGGACGCGCCACATGGCAAGTGCGACGTAGGCAAACCCCTACAGCGCACGATGTTCGGCTACGTCATTCTCGGGCTGCTCTGATTTAACTTCGTGAGTGCCTAACCAATACTGAATTCACAGACCTGTGGAGCGAATGTCCTCCTCAGCCCAACTGGAATTCAGGAGCACGACATGAATGCCGACAGCCTTTCCTTGCGATCTCTCGTGGATAAATGGCTTGCGCCAACGCGTTCGATGCCCGCGCGGGTGACGCAGATCGGCCGGTTGCTCGCAACGCATGGTCGCTATGTGCGACTGGAAGGTTGCACTTCGAGCGGGCCGCTGACGATCGTGTTCTTCCGGCATGACAACGGCTCATGGTTTGTGTTTCCGCCCACCCCCGCAGCGCCCGCCATGTGTGGGCATGTCTTCGTGCTGCCGATGGAATGTTCCGCGCGATTTGCCATGAGTCGCGGCGACCGCGCTCAACACTAGCGATACGCGGCGCATTGCTGCAGCGTCGCTCAAGGGCGACACTGACCGACCACTATGACTTCAAGGACAGGCGAGCACCGCGGGTAAAACAACTCACTCCCACGGCGCAGCCCATTTCCCAACGTCAATCCCGCGCGGAAGAAGCCGCGCCGTGGCTCAGCCAATCCAGCACGGCGGTCGCATCATCATCCGCACCCTGGCGCGCCTTCGCGACCGTTTCCGCCACATCCGCGCTAGGCACGGCACGACGAATGGCCACGCCGACAGCCAGGATATCGATCATCACCAGATGCAGAATCCGCGAAATCATCGACAACTGCGACTCGCGAATTTCAATGTGATCGGTTTCGAGCGCGACGGTGGCCCGCTTGGCCAAAGGCGTATTGCTCGACGTAATCGCGATCACCTTGGCGCCCGCCTGCATGGCTACATCCAGCACGCGCAGCAGTTCAGGCGCGCGCCCCGACTTGGACACCGCAACGATCACATCGCCCTTGCCGAGCAAGGCCGCCGACGCCGCCTGCATGTACAGATCGCCGTAGGCAATCGTTGGGATGCCGAAACGGAAGAACTTGTAGTGCGCGTCCTGTGCGACGATGTTCGAATTGCCGAGACCATAGAACTCGATACGCCGCGCGCCGTTCAACAGGTCGATGGCCCGTTCGACGTGCTCGAAATTCAGGTGCTCTCGCAACTGCAAAATCGCGGACACGGTGTTGTCCAGCACCTTCGCGCCGAAGTCCGTAGCCGTGTCGCCCAGATGCACCTGGCTGTGGCTCACTGGAATCGTGCCGGTCAAGCCCGTTGCCAGCTTCAGCTTGAAATCGGACAAGCCCTGGCAGCCGAGCGAACGGCAAAAGCGGATCACGGTAGGCTGGCTCACGTCGGCCTTGCGCGCGATATCGACGATCGGATCGTTGATGATCGAACGCGGATGATTCAGCGCGAGATCGGCCACGCGGCGCTCGGCCGGCGTCAACGCATCGCGCATCTGGCGAATCCGCTCGAATACCGCCGATGAACTGCCGCCCGCGCGGTTCGACAACTGCTCGGCGAGAATCGCGGAGACGCCGAGAAACGCCGGATATTCAGCGGTAATCACATACGTCGGCACGTTCTGCAGGTAGGCTTCGAAGCGACCCTTGGCTTCGAAACGCTTGCGAAACGACGAGCGCGCGAAGACCTCGCCGAGTCGCGGCACCACGCCGCCGCCGATATAGATGCCGCCCAGCGCGCCGAGCGTCACCGCGATATTGCCCGCGAAGGTGCCGAGAATGCCGCAGAACACGTCGACGGATTCGGCCGCGAGCGGCTCGCCTTCCAGCGCGCGCTTGACGATCTCGATCGTGTCGACGTTGGCCGCAACGCGCTTCTTGTCGCGGCCCGCGAGCGCGCGGTAAATCACTTCGATGCCGGGACCCGCGGCCACACGTTCGAACGACACGTGCGACCACTTCTTGCGCGCGTATTGCAGCACGATGTCTTCGCGTTCATCGGCCGGCGCGAAGGTGGCGTGACCGCCTTCACTGCCGAGCGCGATCCAGCGGTCGTCGGCGGGAATCAGGCCGGACACGCCCATGCCGGTGCCCGGGCCGAGCAGGCCGATCACACTGTTTGGACGGCGCGCGCCACCGCCCACCTGCACGCGTTGCGCGTCGGTGAGGCCGGGCAGGGCCATGGCCAGCGCCGTGAAGTCGTTCACCACCAGCAGCGTGTCGAAGCCGAGCGCGCGGCGCGTGGCTTCGATCGAAAAGCTCCAGTCGTGATTGGTCATGCTCACCTGGTCACCGTCGACCGGGTTCGCAATCGCGATCGCCGCATGATTCACGCGGCCGATCTTGGTGTCCTTCAGATACTTCTTGATGACTTCGGCAACGCCCGGATAGTCCGCGCACGGATAGACCTTCACCGAGCCGATTTCGCCCGGGCTCGTCTCCAGCGCAAAACGCGCATTGGTGCCGCCGATGTCGGCCAGGAGCCTCGGTCCATCGGCGTGCTGGCCCGCGCCCGGAACAGCCTTAGTTTGCACACCAGTAGACATCGAGTCTCACTCCCTTGTCGTTCGCCAACTGTGAGATGGCATTTTTTTGTAGCGCAGCGGTGGCGGCGTTCAGCACGTCCATTTTGCGCGGTCCGGCGATCAGCAAAAACAGATGCTTCACTTCTTTCAACGCGGATAGCGACCAGCTTACGCGCGCATGCGGCGCGCTGCCAGGGTGCACGGCGACAAAGCGCTCGCGGGTGGTGATCGCATGGTCCCATTCGGGCGCGTCGGCAAAGATCGACGCCGTGTGGCCGTCTTCGCCCATGCCGAGAATCGCGACGTCCGGCACGACGCCAAAGCGCGGGTCGGCGTTCAGCGCGGCGACGTGAGCGTTCAGTTCCTGCGTGGTGTCCGTGAGCGGCCAGAAGGCCGCGTTTTTCGCGGCGTTCTGCAACAGCGTGGCGTGCACCAGTTGCGAGTTGCTCGCGCTGTCCGTTTCCGGCACCCAACGGTCGTCGACCAGTGTCACGGCAATGCGTGCCCAGTCGAAGGTTTGCGTGGACAACGTCTGCAGAAACGGGCGCGGACTGCTGCCGCCGGACACTGCAAGCATTGCGGGGCGCGCGCCGGTGGTTGACCCGGCGGCCTGTGCGGCGAGCGACGCATGTAACGCGTCGCCAACCGCTTTCGCCAACGCGTCGGATTGGGCGCGTTGATCGTCGAAAGCGTGAAGCTCGATCACTTCTCCTCCGTGCTGCTTTCTTGTTGGATCTGCGGAATGTGCCGTACTGCTCTCACGCGATGCCTGCGAGGTGGATGACCTGCAGGCGCCCTCGTGATACCGGCGCCATTCCGTTCAGTTCGTCGGTGGGTCTTACAGGCGGCGCGTCATGTTCCGTGGAATACGACGTGCCGCCGTGATTCAATTCTCTTCTTCGAGCCAGCAGGTGCCATGTTGCGCCAGCATCGCGCTCGACGCCGCCGGTCCCCACGTGCCCGAAGCGTACGGCTTGGGCGGCTTGTTCGACACTTTCCATTCGTTCAGGATCGGTTCGACCCAGCGCCACGCGGCTTCCTGCTCGTCGCGCCGCACAAACAACGCGAGGCGGCCGTTGATCACGTCGAGCAGCAGACGCTGATAAGCCTCCATCTGTCCTTCGCGGAAGAACTGGTCGAACGCGAGATCGAGGTGGACGCTGGCGAGGTTCATGCCTTCGCCGGGCTGCTTGGCGAGACAGTAGAGGCGAATGGTTTCGTTCGGCTGCAGACGGATCACGAGGCGGTTCGCGCCGGCACGCAGCGCGGAAGCGCCGAGCGCCGAATGCGGCACTGCACGAAAGTTCACCACGATCTCGGCGACGCGATCGGCGAGGCGCTTGCCGGTGCGCAGGAAAAACGGCACGCCGGCCCAGCGCCAGTTTTCGATCTCGACCTTCAGTGCGACGAAAGTTTCGGTCGTGCTGTCCGGCCTGACGCCAGACTCCGTTGCATAGGCCGGCACCGCGGTGCCGCGGATCACGCCCGAATGATACTGGCCGCGCACGGCCACCTTGCCGATGTCGCGTGGGTCGATGGGCTTCAAGGCGCGCAGCACGCGCAGCTTTTCATCACGCACCGAATCCGAATCCATGGAGTGGGGCGGCTCCATCGCCACGATGGAAAGCAGTTGCAGCAAATGGTTCTGCACCATGTCGCGCAGGGCGCCGGTGTTGTCGTAGAAGTCGCCGCGCGCTTCCACGCCGAGTTCTTCGGCGATCGTGATCTGGATGCTTTCAACCCACTCGCGGCGCCACAGCGGCTCGAACAGGGCATTGCCGAAACGCAGCGCCAGCAGGTTCTGCACCGGTTCTTTACCGAGGTAGTGGTCGATCCGATAGATCTGTTCTTCGGCGAAGATTTCACCGACTGCATCATTAATTGCGTTGGACGACTTGAGGTCATAGCCGAGCGGCTTTTCCAACACGATGCGGGCGTTCTCGTTCAGTCCCACCGACGCGAGCGCATGGCAGATCGGCACGAACAGCGACGGACCCGTAGCCAGATAGAACACGCGAATGCCAGGCAGATCCTGGATGGCGTCGCGCAAGTGCACGAAGTCTTCCGCTTTGCCGAGGTCGATATTCACGAACTCGATGCGGTTCAGAAAGCCCGCCCACGCCGTTTCGTCCACACCGTTCTTCGACACATGTGGCTTGACGTGTTCGTTCACCCACTGGAGGTACTCGCTGCGATCCGCCGCGTGCCGGGCCACCGCCACGATCTTGCCACTGTCGGCCAGCATGCCGCCTGCACGGTGTGCTTCAAACAGTGCCGGCAGGATCTTGCGCATCGACAGATCGCCGGTTCCGCCGAAGAGAACGAAGGTGAAACTTGAATCGGTTTGCATGAGTCTCCGTCGATGTCCTGGGGCCGCCGAAGTTGAACAGTTGAGCGACCGTAGTCCGATAAAATTTTTTTTGACACTGAATTGTAGTTTAACTACAATCCAAATCAAGAGGTAACGCTAATTCGATGAAAAAAGCGTGCGCTGCAAGTCCAGATGCGCGTTTTCCCGAATCGGCAGGCGTCCCCTGCATGTTAACGGACATTGCGTGTCGGTACGCGCCAGCACGCCCTGCGGCCCTTGTGGAAAGCCGGGCAGTTGAGCGGCTTTCCGTAATGGTCGCACCAGGTTGACGTGCAAGGCACCTCGAGTCTGCCGCGCGCGACGCGGGCAGGCAAAAATCAAAAGAGGAGACAGTCAGTTGCATCCCGAACCACTCATCTCTTGAGCTTCCAGCGGCCGAAAATCGGTCCGCCGGCACATGCCTCGCGCATGCGCCCGACCGTGCTCGATCGCCCAGTGTTTTGCCTGTTTGAACCAACCACAGCACCCTGGCGACATCAGGGGCCATTTGTTTTTTGTTCAGGTGTCTGGAGGAGATAAGCAATGAAATTTCGCGCGATCATGGGCGCTTTGTGCGCCGCAGGTCTGATGTGTGGCGTCTCGGCCGTGCAGGCTGCCGAGTCGATCGAAGTGTTGCACTGGTGGACTTCGGGCGGCGAATCGAAAGCCGTCGGCGTCCTCAAGGACGACATGACGAAGCAGGGTTACACGTGGAAGGACTTTGCGGTTGCGGGTGGCGCCGGCGCGGCTGCCATGACGGCACTCAAGACGCAGGTGATCTCGGGCAACGCGCCGAGCGCTGCGCAGATCAAGGGTCCGCTGATCCAGGACTGGGCGCAGCAAGGCGTGCTGGTGCCGATCGACTCCGCCGCGGGTGACTGGAAGAAGAACCTGCCGCCGGAAATCGACAAGATCATGCACGCAGACGGTCACTACGTCGCCGCGCCGTTCTCGGTGCACCGCGTGAACTGGCTGTACATCAACAAGGCAGCGCTGGACAAGGCAGGCGGCAAGGCGCCGACCACGTGGCCTGAGTTCTTCGCCGTGGCCGACAAGATGAAGGCCGCGGGCATCCAGCCGATCGCGATGGGTGGCCAGCCGTGGCAAGACCTGACGCTGTGGGAAGACGTCGTGCTGTCGCAAGGCGCGGACTTCTACAAGAAGGCGCTGGTCGACCTCGACGAAAAGACGCTGACCTCGGACAAGATGGTCGGCGTGTTCGACACGGTCCGCAAGATTCAAGGTTATTTCGACGCAGGCCGCACGGGCCGTGACTGGAACCTGGCAACGGCCATGGTCATCAACGGCAAGGCCGGCATGCAGTTCATGGGCGACTGGGCGAAGGGCGAATTCGCCAACGCCGGCAAGAAGTCGGGCTCGGACTACATCTGCGCCGCTGTGCCGGGCACGGAAAAGTCCTACACGTTCAACGTCGACTCGTTCGTGTTCTTCCAGCAGAAGGGCGCGAAGGCGGCAACGCCGGGTCAGCTCGCACTGGCCAAGACGATCATGTCGCCGGAGTTCCAGGAACAGTTCAGCCTGAACAAGGGTTCCATCCCGGTTCGTCTGGGCGTGTCGATGGCCAAGTTCGACGACTGCGCGAAGAAGTCGTACGCGGATGAACAAGTGGCGATCAAGTCGGGCGGCTACGTGCCTTCGCTGGCACACGGCATGGCGCAACCGGATGCAGCAGCCGGCGCGATCTCGGACGTGGTCACGAAGTTCATGAACTCGCAGCAGGATTCGAAGAGCGCGGTTGCCGCGCTCGCGAAGGCAGCGAAGACCAAGTAAGTGAAGTGAATGATGCGGCGCGCCCGGCGGTTCATCAACGGGCACCGGGCGCGCCCTTCACGTCGCTGATTGCCGGGGTGGAAGTCCTGGCATTGGCAGGCGGCTTCAGCCTGGTTTCATAGAGTCACACCTATGCCGTTGCGGCCTCGCGTCTTCCGGCGCGAATGTCCTGGCGGCACAGTTTCAGCAGGAGTCGAGTAGTGACTGCTTCTATCAGCGGAAACGGGAAAACGGCCTCCGTCACCCGCCGCGCGTCGCCCATGGCGGCCCTTGCCGATCGCTGGATTCCGAAGCTGGTGCTCGCACCCAGCGTCGTGATCAGCCTGATCTTCGTGTATGGCTTCATCGCCATTACTGGCTATCTGTCGCTGTCCAATTCGCGACTGATGCCTCGTTATGAATTTGTCGGTCTCGACCGTTATCGCGAACTGTTCGATAACGACGTGTTCTGGACGTCGGCTGCGAACCTCGGCTGGTTCGGCATCCCGTTCATCGGTATCTGTATCGGCCTCGGTCTCTTTCTCGCGATCCTGCTCGATCAGCAGATTCGCAATGAAGGCGCGCTGCGCGCCGTGTTCCTGTACCCGATGGCGCTGTCGTTCATCGTGACGGGTACGGCATGGCAATGGATCATGACGCCGAGCATCGGCCTCGAGAAGGTGTTTCACGACTGGGGCTGGACGAGCTTTTCGTTCAGCTGGCTGGGCGATCCGGACAAGGCGATTTTCTGCGTCGTGATCGCGGCCGTGTGGCAGTCCACCGGCTTCGTCATGGCGCTGTTCCTGGCGGGCCTGCGCGGTGTGGACGGTGAAATCTTCAAGGCCGCGCAGATGGACGGCGCGGGCTTGCCCACCATCTACCGCAAGATCGTGATTCCGAGCATGCGCCCGGTGTTCTTCTCCGTGCTGCTGATTCTCTGCCACATCACGATCAAGACGTTCGACCTGGTGGTCGCGTTGACCGCGGGCGGTCCGGGCACGTCGTCGTCCCTGCCGGCTATTTTCATGTACACGTTTTCGTTCAATCGCGGGCAGCTGGGCGTCGGCGCGGCATCGTCGATGATGATGCTCGCCACTGTCGTGGCCGTGCTCGTGCCGCTGATGTATCTGGAATCGAGGAGCACCCGCAATGCAGCCTAAGATGACGATCAGCCGTGCCGTCATTTACGCGGCCTTGATTCTGTTTGCCCTGTATTTCCTGTTCCCGTTGTACGTGATGCTGTCCACGTCGTTCAAGGACATCGATCAGCTGCGCACCGGCAACCTGCTCACGCCGCCTACGCACTGGACCGTCGAGCCGTGGATCAAGGCATGGAGCGGCGCCTGCACGGGCGTGCGTTGCGACGGCATGCAGCCGTTCTTCATGAACTCGGTGCGGATGGTGATTCCCGCCGTGCTGATCTCGTCGATCATCGGCGCGTTCAACGGTTATGTGCTCACGCATTGGCGTTTCCGTGGCGCGGATCCGATCTTCACGATGATCCTGGTCGGCTGCTTCATTCCGTTCCAGGCGATCCTGCTGCCGATGGCGCGTTTCGAAGGCTTTCTCGGCCTGTCGAACACGACCACCGGCCTGGTGGTGGTGCACGTGATCTACGGTATCGCCTTCACCACGATGTTCTTCCGCAACTTCTACGTGAGCATTCCGGCTGAACTCGTGAAGGCGGCGCGTATCGACGGCGCGGGTTTCTTCACGATCTTCACGAAGATTCTGCTGCCGGTTTCGCTGCCGATTTTCATGGTGTGCCTGATCTGGCAATTCACGCAGATCTGGAATGACTTCCTGTTCGGTATTGTGTTCTCCGGTGTCGATTCGATGCCGATCACGGTGGCGCTGAACAACCTCGTGAATACCTCGACCGGCGTAAAGGAATACAACGTGGACATGGCCGGCGCGATCATCGCCGCACTGCCCACGCTGCTGGTGTACATCATCGCCGGACGCTATTTCGTGCGCGGCCTGACGGCGGGCGCAGTGAAGGGCTAGACGCCAGGCTCAACCATCCGAGCGCGGCGGCTTCTGTTCGATTCGAAGCCGCCGTCACCCGAAGACGTTTTCAAGCAGTACCAGAGACAAGAGGATTCACAGCATGGCAAGCCTTTCCATCCGTGACGTGTACAAAACTTACCCGAACGGGGTGCCGGTCCTGAAGGGTGTCAATATCGACATCGAAGACGGCCAGTTCCTGATTCTCGTCGGCGGTTCGGGCTGCGGGAAGTCGACGCTGCTCAACATGATCGCCGGCCTCGAAACCGTGACCAAGGGCGAAATTCAGATCGACGGCAAGACGGTGAACAACCTGTCGCCGAAAGATCGCGATATCGCGATGGTGTTCCAGTCGTACGCGCTGTATCCGTCCATGACGGTGCGCGAGAACATCTCGTTCGGTCTGAACATCCGCAAGGTGCCGAAGCAGGAGCAAACGCAGATCGTCGACCGCGTGTCGAATACGCTGCAGATCACGCACCTGCTGGATCGCAAGCCGGGACAACTGTCCGGCGGCCAGCGTCAGCGCGTGGCCATGGGCCGTGCCTTGGCGCGCGATCCGGTCATGTTCCTGTTCGACGAACCGCTGTCGAACCTCGACGCGAAACTGCGTATCGAGATGCGTTCGGAAATCAAGCTGCTGCATCAACGCCTCGGCACGACGATCGTCTACGTGACGCACGATCAGATCGAAGCCATGACGCTCGGCGACCGCATCGCGGTGATGAAAGACGGCATCGTGCAGCAGTTCGGCGCGCCGCAGGAAATCTACGACTCGCCGTCGAACCTGTTCGTGGCGGGTTTCATCGGCGCACCGCCGATGAACTTTATCCAGGGCAAGCTGGTCGAGCAGGGCGCGGGCGTGGCGCTCGAACTGGATACGGGCGTCGCGCGCACGGCGCTGAACCTGCCGTTCGACTCCGCGAAGGTGAAGTCGCACGTTGGCCGTGATGTGATTCTCGGCCTGCGTCCGGAGCGCATCACCGACGCGCGTGGCGCGCACGGCGACAACGCGAAGCTGCAGCCGATCGAAGTGAAGGTCGACGTGATCGAGCCAACCGGCCCGGACACGCTGGTGTTCGCGCAGGTCAACGGTAAGCGGATCGTGAGCCGCGTGCACCCGGCCTCGAATCCGCAACCGCTGACGAACACGACGCTGCTGTTCGATACCTCGAAGGCGGTGCTGTTCGATCCGACCAACGAAGAGCGGATTGCCTGAGCGGAAAGTCTGGATCGAGTTTGAAGAAAGCCCCTTGCGCTGCGAAGCGCAAGGGGCTTTCTGTTTTGCGGACGCCGCTCACTGGTCCGTAATGCGCAGATCCGGATTGTTGCGCGCCAGTTCGGTCACCCACTCGATAAATGCGCGTAGCCGCGAACTCAGATTGCGGCGGTGCGCGTAGAGCACCGATAACGGCGTACCGGGACTCGTGTAGGTGGTGAGGATTTCCTTCAACGCGCCCTGGTTGATGAGATCGGAGACCATGAAGCGCGAGGGCTGGATGATGCCGTGGCCGAGCACGGCCGCGCCGATATACACGGAGCCGTCGTTCACCGCGAGCACGCTTTTCAACGTGACCTTGGCGATTTCGCCGTCCACTTCGTATTCGAACGGGAACGTCTTGCCCGTGCGGGCGGACACGTAATTGACCGCGCGGTGCTCGCTCAACGCTTCGAGCGTGGTCGGCTCGCCGTATTTCTCCAGATACGCCGGCGACGCGCACGTGACGATGCGCGCCTGGCCGATCCGACGTGCGACGAGACTCGACTCTTCCGGCGTGCCCATGCGGATCACGCAGTCCACGCCATCCTGAATCAGATCGATGTTGCGATCGGCGAGGCCGAGCCGCACGTCGATCTCGGGGTATTGCCGGTAGAAATCATCGAGCGCGGGCAGCAGCAGCGCGCGGGCCAGCGTGCCGGACGTATCCACGCGAATCGTCCCGGCCGGATTTTCGCGTTTGTTCGACAGCGACGATTCGGCGTCGACGACTTCGGCGAGAATGCGCACGCAGCGCTCGTAGAACAGCGCGCCGTCTTCGGTGACGCTGACCTGGCGCGTCGAACGGTTCAGCAGACGCACGCCGACATGTTCCTCCAGCGCCTGGATGGTGCGGCTGACTTTGGCGCGTGGCAGGTCGAGCGACTCGGATACTTTGGTGAAGCTGTTCGCCTCCACCACACGCGTAAATATCTCCATCGCTTCGAAACGGTCCATGTTTTGCCTTATGAGTGATTGCCGGAAGTAGGTTTCGAAGTGAAGTGTATAGGTTGGAAAAATTGTTGTCGCATAGGCTGAGAGTCGGCCGCCCGCACAGCGCCTCTGCCGGGCCGTCGTGCTCAATCCCGATCCGGCGCGCCGAGCGGGAAAAACGCGCGATAGGGGCGCGCTTCATCCACCGCGCGCGCAAACGACGGCCGCGCCAGCAGCCGCTTGCGGTAAGCGAGCACGTGCGCAAACGCCGGGCCGATGGCGTGCGTCCAGTCGGCATAGAAGAGGAATGGCGCGGCGCCGCAATCGGCGAGGCTGAAAGTGTCGCCGGCGGCCCATTCGCGCTCCGCCATCACTTTGTCCAGCCAGCCGTACGCGGTGTCGAGCATGGCGCGCGCCTCGGCTACGGCGCGCGGGTCGCGCTCCGGCTCCGGGCGCATGCTGTCGTAGACGATCTTCTGCTGCGGCGTCGAAATGTAGTTGTCGAAGAAGCGGTCCATGCCGCGCACTTCCAGCGCCGCGCGGGCGTCGGCCGGCACGAGCGGCACCGGTCCGGGATGATAAAGGCCCAGGTATTCGATGATGATGCTCGCCTCCATGACCGTCCGGCCGCCGTCCACCAGCAGCGGAAACCGTTTGATCGGCCAGAGCGCGGCGAATTCGGCCATGACTTGCGGGTCGTCGTGCGCGAGCAGGCGTAATTCGAATGGTGTGCCGTTCTCGTAGAGCGCGGTCAGGACCTTCTGGCAGTACGAGGAGAACGGATGGGCGTAGAGCTTCAGGGGCATCGTGTCACCTTGAACGGTTGAGATTGCTGGGCGCGCTGCGCGCGGTGACGGCCTGATCGACCGTTTACTTCACGACGAACGGCGGCGCCGCAAATCGACAGCCATGAGGATCGATTGGCCGGCATTCGCTACGACAAACCGTCATAAAACTATGAAGAAAGATGGTGTAACATTTGAAAACTTTGTAAGAGACGCCGACGTGACCGGATAAATGGTGCGACAGAAGCAAGCTCGGGGCGTCACTCAAATCAACAACGAATAATTCGACGCACGGGGGCTTCAGATGTCTACGATCACGTCTTCGGTGAACAGCGCGACCTCGAACGCGCAGAGCCAGGTTCAGCAAGCGGCGCAATCCATTATCAGCGGTTCGACCGGCAACTCGTCGATGGACGTGGCGTCGCTGGTCTCGGTGCTCGTGAACGCCAGGACGGCGGGCCAGGCGGCGGCGCTGCAAGCAAGGCAAACCAGCGACAACACCACCTTATCCGCCTACGGCGCGCTGACTTCGGCGTTGTCCGCGTTGCAGGCGGCGCTCAAGAATCTGTCTGACGGAACGACGTTGTCCACCTTCGCGGCTACCGCGAGCGCCAAGGGCCTCGACCCGAAAGCAGGTCCGGGCGCGGTGGCCGGCAGCTATACGATCGATGTCACACAGATCGCTTCGTCGCAAAGCCTGTCTTCGGCGGCGTTCGGTGCGGCCACGCAGCTCGGCACCGGCACGCTGACCATCTCGGTCGGCGGCAAGTCGATGGATGTCGCGATCGACAGCACCAACAACACCTTGAGCGGGATTGCCGGCGCGATCAATAAAGCGGGCAACAATCCCGGCGTCACGGCAACGATCGTGACCGGTACCGGCGGGGCGCACCTCGTGTTGCGTTCGTCTAACACCGGCTCGGCCAACACGATCAACGTGGCCACCAGCAACGTTCAGAACGATGCGGGCCTGTCGAGCCTCGGCGTGACGTCGACGCCCGGGGCGAACGGCGCGCCGTCCACGATCGTTTCGTCGGATGCCGGCCGGGCGTGGCGGCAGAGTGAAGCCGCGCAAGACGCGCTGCTCACCATCGGCGGGATCGCGGCGCGCAGCGCCAACAATGCCGTCACCGATGCGATTTCCGGCGTCACGCTGAATCTGTCGAGCGCGTCGGTCAACAACCCGCAGACGCTGACCATCGCGCCGGACACCACCGGGCAGAACACGGCCATCACGAATTTCGTCAATCTGTACAACACCGTTGTCACCACGATCGGCAAGCTGTCCTCGTACGACAAATCGTCGAAGACGGGCGGCGCGCTGCTGGGCGACTCGACGTTGTTGACGGTGAAGAACGCGCTGGCTTCGATCGTCAGCGGCGGGGTTGGCCAGGGCAGTTCGGTGGTGACTCTCGGCCATATCGGCATCGCCCTCAAAGGCGATCCGGCGGACGGTACGCTAGTCGTGGACAATGCGAAACTGACTACCGCGCTCAACTCCAGCTCGGCGCAGGTTGCCGCGTTGTTCAATTCCACCAATGGGATCGGCGCCAAACTGAACAAGAGCATTGCCGAGTTCACGCGCACGGGCGGCATTATCGACACGCGCAACTCCGCGCTGAATGCCGACCTGAAGAGCGTCACCGCGCAGCAAAGCAAGTTGAGCGACTACGCCACGCAATTGACGAAGCAGTACCAGAGCCAGTTCACTGCACTGAATACGTTGATGGCGACCATGAACAACAACTCGGCGTATCTGACGGCGTTGTTCGGCGGCTCGAAGAGCGCGGGCGCGCTGGCGACCAACAAGTAGGGTTGAAGGGCGGGGCGGCGGCCGGTTCGCGTGCGGTACGCCGCGGGTCGAGGCGGGCCGTGCCGCCCGCTGGCTTGTGCGGGAGCTTGTGCGGCAGCTAGTGCGGCAACCGCACATCAAGCCTGAACGTCACCAGCCTTGCAAGCAGGATAAAGGCGGTGGCGATCAGCACGCTATACACGGTGTCGAAGTCGAAGTAATCCATCAGCACATACAGCCAGCAGCCGACGAACGCGCAGGTCGCATACGGCCGTGAGTCGCGCAGAATCAGCGGCACCTCGTTGCACAGCACGTCACGAATCACGCCGCCGAAAACCCCCGTCAGCACGCCCATCAGCACCGAGGTGAACCACGGCATTTGCGCGTCGTGCGCGATCGATGTGCCGGCGATGCTGAAGAGGGCTTTGGGCGGAGGACTTGAAGGGCGCACATGGTTCGGTCGGAGAGCGAAGGATCCTACGCGAAACAACTCGCATCACGTCGACATCCGCCATTTCATCAGTTACGCATGCGCACCGGTTTAAGTTTTCCCAGTGAAGGTTCACCAGTGCAATTGCGATTGTCGGTTGGAAGATGTAGGTGTTTTCCGGGATATGTCAAATTTGATTGCAAAGGTCGCCATTCAGTTAATTTTTCGGCCGAGTGGCGTTAGCATTGCGAAGGTTTTCCCGGCACCACTATTAAATGCTGAGGAAGATTGAAACCTGCGAAATCACCTCTCTCGGACCGGACCTTGAGCCGGTTTTGCTTGTGCTTTGCCATGAGCAGGTAAAAGTATTTGATGATTACGATAAGGGAATAATTGTGTCTAAGGCAGAAGCGTCCGTTGATGAGCTCGTATCGATGATCGAGCGTGGCGAACTTCGACTCCCTGAAATGCAGCGGCAGTACGTCTGGCGTTCAACGCGCGTTCGGGATTTGCTCGACTCCCTTTACCGCGGTTACCCTTCCGGTGCGATTCTGCTTTGGGAAACTAATGAAGAGATCGCTTTGCAAGATTTTGCGGTCAGCCAAAGCGCGAATCCGTATAAGAGCACACGTCTGTTGCTCGACGGCCAACAAAGGCTTACGTCACTGTCCGCGGTCATCAGAGGGGAGCCCGTCCGGGTGCGCGGACGACAGCGTCCAATTGACCTTCTTTTCAATCTTGAACATCCTGATCAGCTCACATTGATCACTGAGGTCGAGGAAAGCAGTCTCAACACGGAAGACGTTGAAGATGATGACGATATTGCGAATGAGGATGCAGATTCTGACGAAGATGAACTTCTCAAGCGATTCAACAAAATGACCTTTGTGGTATCGACGCGAAAGCTGGAGCAAATGCCCCAATGGGTAAAAGTCTCGGAAGTATTCAAGAATGACAGTGACGCGCCTTTTCTCAAACACGCCGGTGTTTCGGATTTCGATGACCCGCGGTATGAGCGATACAGCCAACGTTTAGCGAAGCTCCGGGCCATACGCAAGTACGTGTATCGGATGGACGTGCTCGAGCGCACCCTGTCGTACGATGAAGTTACTGAAATCTTTGTTCGAGTTAACTCACTGGGCGCAAAGCTCAGGCGCTCCGATTTAGCGCTCGCTCAAATTACGGCGAAATGGCGACACTCGCTCCAGACATTTTTGGATTTTCAGACCGACTGCGCAAAAAGGGGATTCGATCTTGATCTCGGACTTCATCTCAAGAACCTCATGGCTTTTGCGACAGGGCAGTCGCAATTCTTGACCGTGGGCAGTCTGTCGGCAAACAAATTAAAAACGGCTTGGAAGAGCTCGTGCGAAGGCATGCATTTCGCGCTGAATTTCCTGAAGAGCAACGTGGGGATCGAAAGTCCGGTTCTTCTATCTTCGCCTTTTTTGTTGGTCGTCTTGGCATATTTTGGACATTTGCACAAATATAAGGTGAAAGCCCAAGAAGCCTCTCAATTACGCTATTGGATCTTGGTCGCCAATGCCAAAGGTCGCTTTTCTCGAGGATCGAGCGAAACGATCCTTAATCAGGATCTCGCAATCCTTCGCGACGGCGGCAATGTTCAAGACCTTATCGACAGGCTGAGATTGCAATTCGGGCGCCTTGACATCGCTCCCGAAGAGTTGGAGGGGCGAAGCCAGCGCAGCGCACTCTTCAAGACGATGTTCCTTGCGTTTCGCGCAGCGGATGCAAAAGATTGGCGTTCAAACCTTGCAATTGCACTAGATCATTCAGGGAGCCAGCATCACCTACAGTTTCATCACATCTTCCCGAAAAAACAACTTTGCAAGGATTACTCCGTGCGTGAGGCCGATGATATTGCGAACTTAGCTTTTATCGGCGGAAAGACAAATCGTGCGATCAGCGACAAGCTGCCTTCCAAATATCTGCCATCCTATATAGAAGAGCACGGACGCGGGCCGTTTGTCGCTCAGGCAATTCCGACAAAAGATTCATTGCTTGAGTTGTCAGCGTACAAGCAGTTCCTGACACAACGGCGCAAGTTGATCGCCGCCAGGCTCAATGAGTTTTTGGAAAACTGCCGGGTGTGACGAGGTCGGATCATGCGAAACTTTCGGGATCTGCTGACCAGTTGAGAGCGACGACTTCTCATAGGCCTCGATGCGCTCAATGCGGCAACCGCACATCAAGCCTGAACGTCACCAGCCTTGCAAGCAGGATAAAGGCGGTGGCGATCAGCACGCTATACACGGTGTCGAAGTCGAAGTAATCCATCAGCACATACAGCCAGCAGCCGACGAACGCGCAGGTCGCATACGGCCGTGAGTCGCGCAGAATCAGCGGCACCTCGTTGCACAGCACGTCACGAATCACGCCGCCGAAAACCCCCGTCAGCACGCCCATCAGCACCGAGGTGAACCACGGCATTTGCGCGTCGTGCGCGATCGATGTGCCGGCGATGCTGAAGAGCCCAAGGCCGATCGCATCCGCGACCAGCAGAACCCGTTCGGAAAGCAGACGCGAGGTCATTTTCAACAGCATCGGCGCGAACAGCGACATCACGAAGATCGCGATCAGATAGCCCTGATGCTCGACCCAGTAAAACGGCCGCCGCTCCAGCAGCACGTCGCGCAACGTGCCGCCGCCGAAGGCCGTGGCGATCGCCACCAGAAACGTGCCCACTGTGTCGAGCCGGCGGGTTCTCGCTTCGATGAAACCGGAAATGGCGTATGCGAAAATCGCCAGCGCCTCCATGAGGGTCAGCGCGAGGGTCAGCCTCGGATGGATCACCGCGGCTCCGTCAGGATCTGGTGTGAGCCGGCAACGCGCCCGGCTGCAGCAGCACGACCACCGCGCCGGCGCCGCCGTCATGCGGGCGCGCCTGGCAGAACGCGATGACCTCGGACTTCTGCACGAGCCACGCGCGTACTTTGCCTTTCAACACAGGCTCCTTGCCAATGGATCCCAGACCCTTGCCGTGGATCACGCGCAAACACCGCAAGCCGCGCTTCACCGATTCGCGGATGAATTCCGCCAGCGCCTCGCGCGCTTCCTCGCGCCGCATGCCATGCAGGTCGATTTGCGCCTGCACGATCCAGTCGCCGCGCCGCAGTTTGCGCACGACTTCCTGGCTCACGCCGGGACGGCAGTAGGACAGCGTCTCGTCGGTGTCGAGCAGGACTTCGGGATCGTACTCGTCCGAGATCGCTTCGTGCAGCACGGCTTCTTCGTCGAGTCTGGTTTGCACCGGCAGCGGTGGCGGCGGATTGCGCGGCAGCGTGGCGCGCGGCGGCACGGCTAGCGGCGCGACCGCCCCAATCTCGCGGCGAAACAGATCGGCGTCCGCCGACGCTTCGCGCTGCGCGGCCGCGGCGGCCGCCTTTTCACGCTCGCGCCGTTGCGTGTCGACTTTGAGCGCATCGCGCAATGCGCCGAGGCCGGCGAGACCGGCGAGACCGGCGGCCGGTTCCACCTTCGGTTTGACGGCGGGCGCAGCCGGCTCGGGCGCGGGACGCGCCACGGCTCGCGCGCGCTTCGGTTCGCTCGGATGGGGCTGATTCTTCGGCATAGGGGTAAGACACGCAGAAAAGTGGACCGGTCGCGCGACGTTTGCTTGCGACCGGAATGCAAAAAGGCCGCCGGCTTTTCAGCCGCGGCCTTTCTTCTGACAGGCGGCCGGGCCATGCCCAGCCGTCATTTTACCGTTGCGCCAATCTTCCTGACCGGCTCGCTCGCCGGCGTGGCTGATTAACGCTCGGCTTCCTGGCTCATGGCGTGCTCGCCAGCCATCTCGTCGATGGTTTCCAGATAGCGCTGCGCGTCGAGCGCGGCCATACAGCCCGTGCCCGCGCTGGTGATCGCCTGACGGTACACGTGGTCCTGCACGTCGCCCGCCGCGAACACGCCCGGCACGCTGGTGGCGGTCGCAAAACCATTCAGGCCGCCCTTGGTGATGATGTAGCCGTTCTTCATCTCCAACTGGCCCGCGAAAATATCCGTGTTCGGCTTGTGGCCGATCGCGACGAACAGGCCCTGCAGCGCGATGTCTTCGGTGGCGCCCGTTTTCGTGTTCTTGATACGCAGACCGGTCACGCCGGACTGGTCGCCGGTCACTTCTTCGAGCGTGCTGTCCCACTTGATCTCGACGAGGCCTTCCTTTTCCTTCGCCAGCAGACGGTCGATCAGGATCGGCTCGGCGCGGAACTTGTCGCGGCGATGGATCACCGTCACCTTCTTCGCGATACCGGACAGGTAGAGGGCTTCCTCGACCGCGGTATTGCCGCCGCCGATCACGGCCACATGTTGTTGCTTGTAGAAGAAACCGTCGCAGGTGGCGCAGGCCGACACGCCCTTGCCCATGAACGCTTCTTCCGACGGCAGCCCGAGGTACTGCGCCGAGGCGCCGGTCGAGATGATCAGCGAGTCGCAGGTGTATTCGCCCGAATCGCCGATCAGGCGGATCGGCTTCTCATCCAGCTTGGCCGTATGGATGTGGTCGAAAATAATTTCGGTGTTGAAGCGCTCGGCGTGCTCCAGAAAGCGTGCCATCAGTTCCGGGCCTTGCACGCCGTTGGCGTCGGCAGGCCAGTTTTCGACGTCGGTCGTGGTCATGAGCTGGCCGCCTTGAGCGAGGCCCGTGACGAGCACCGGCGCGAGGTTCGCGCGCGCCGCGTAGACCGCAGCCGTATAGCCGGCGGGACCGGAACCGAGAATCAGAACCTTGGCGTGTTTCGTGGAAGTTGCGGGCATGATCGAATCCTTTTACGGCGCCCGGCTCGCCCATGCGAGGCCGCGCGACTTGAGCTGAAACTATAGTTGGGTATCAGTCCGGCATTATAAAGGGCGAGGCGCCGGCCCGCTCCATGAAGCTTTCCGATCGCACCGATAGCGTCGCCTCGCACCCCGCAGCGCCTTTCTGTGGCCAAACGGCCAAGTTACCGTCATTTACAGCCTCGCGCGGGACACTGCGTTTACAATAGGCCGGATCGAAGTTCCCGGAAGCCGGGATCGGGCCCGAAGCCCCGCCGGTCGAGGTTCGGCTGCGGTTCAGGCAACCACCCAAGCCGGGAATCGGGCACACACGCAACAGGATCAATGGCAAAAGCTCCCTATTCCGCGAGCGCGCAGGCATTGCCGCACCGCATGTCGCGCCTTTTCACCGAAATCCGCTGGATCCTGCAGGTGGCGCTCGGCGTCTTCCTGCTCATGGCGCTCGTCAGCTATAGCCGGCGCGATCCGAGCTGGACCCATGCCGCGCAGGTCGACCATATCGCCAACTGGGCGGGCCGCGTCGGCGCGTGGACGTCGGACATCCTGCTGCTGCTGTTCGGCCTGTCCGCCTACTGGTGGATCGTGCTGCTCGGCCGCCATATCTCCGCGAACTACAAGCGCATCACCCGTCACGAGGAAGAGCAGGAAGACGCGCCGCGCGAGAGCTGGCTTGCCGACGCGTTCGCCTTCATGCTCGTGCTGCTGGCGTGCGACGGCATCGAGGCATTGCGCATGTGGTCGCTCAAAGTGCAGTTGCCGCGCGCGCCGGGTGGCGTGATCGGCGAGGCCGTTGCGCGCGGCGTGTCGCATGCGCTGGGTTTCACGGGCGGCACGCTGGCGCTCTTGATCGTGCTCGGCATCGGCCTGTCGCTGTATTTCCGTTTTTCGTGGCTGTCGGTGTCGGAGAAGGTCGGCGAATCGATCATTTCCGCGGTGACCTTCGCCAAGCTGCGCCGCGAGGCCGGCCGCGACCGCAAGTTGGGCGAAGCGGCCGCCGTCAAGCGCGAAGGCAAGGTCGAGAAGGGCCGCGTGCGGATCGAGGAACACGAGCCGGTCATGATCGTGCCGCCGGTCGTCACGCCGGCCAAGTCGGAGCGCGTCGAGAAGGAGCGGCAAGTGCCGCTCTTCACGGACCTGCCGGGCGATTCCACCTTGCCGCCCATTTCGCTGCTCGATGCCGCGCCCGCCGCGCAGGAAACCATTTCCGCGGATACGCTGGAATTCACGTCCCGTCTGATCGAGAAGAAGCTCAAGGACTTCGGCGTCGAAGTGAGCGTGGTCGCGGCGTATCCGGGCCCGGTGGTCACGCGCTATGAAATCGAGCCGGCCACAGGCGTGAAGGGCAGCCAGATCGTCGGTCTCGCCAAAGACCTCGCGCGTTCGCTGTCGCTCGTGTCGATCCGTGTGGTCGAAACGATTCCGGGCAAGAATTTCATGGCGCTGGAGCTGCCGAACCAGCGTCGGCAGACCGTGAGTCTCTCGGAGATTCTCGGCTCGGCGGTGTATGCGGATGCCGCATCGCCGCTGACCATGGGCCTCGGTAAAGACATCGGCGGCAAGCCGGTGTGCGCCGACCTCGCGAAGATGCCGCACTTGCTGGTGGCCGGTACCACGGGCTCGGGCAAGTCGGTGGGGATCAACGCGATGATCCTGTCGCTCCTCTACAAAGCGAGCGCCGATCAGGTCCGCATGATCCTGATCGATCCGAAGATGCTGGAAATGAGCGTGTACGAAGGCATTCCGCATCTGCTCTGTCCGGTGGTGACGGATATGCGCCAGGCCGGTCACGCGCTGAACTGGGCGGTCGCCGAAATGGAGCGCCGCTACAAGCTCATGAGCAAGCTCGGCGTACGTAACCTCGCCGGCTACAACAACAAGATCGACGAAGCCGCCAAGCGCGAGGAAAAGCTGCCGAATCCGTTCAGCCTCACGCCGGACGATCCGGAACCGCTCACGCGCCTGCCGAACATCGTGGTGGTGATCGACGAACTGGCCGACCTGATGATGGTGGTCGGCAAGAAGGTCGAAGAGCTGATCGCTCGGATCGCGCAGAAGGCGCGCGCGGCCGGCATTCACCTGATTCTGGCGACGCAGCGTCCGTCGGTGGATGTGATCACCGGTCTCATCAAGGCCAACGTGCCGACGCGGATGGCCTTCCAGGTGTCCTCGAAGATCGACTCGCGCACGATTCTCGACCAGCAGGGCGCGGAATCGCTGCTCGGCATGGGCGACATGCTGTATCTGCCGCCGGGCAGCGGTTTGCCGGTCCGCGTGCATGGCGCGTTCGTGTCGGATGAGGAAGTGCATCGGGTGGTCGACAAGCTGAAGGAACAGGGCGAGCCGAACTACATCGAAGGCATTCTCGAAGGCGGCGTGACGGGCGAGGGCGACGAAGGCTCGGCGGGCGCCGGGGGAACCGGATCGGGCGACGGCGAGTCGGACCCGTTATACGACCAGGCGGTCGACGTCGTGCTGAAGAACCGCCGCGCGTCGATCTCGCTGGTGCAGCGGCATTTGCGCATCGGCTATAACCGCGCGGCGCGCCTGCTCGAGCAGATGGAGAATTCGGGCGTGGTCTCGGCCATGTCATCGAACGGCAATCGCGAGATTCTGGCGCCGGCGCGGGAAGCGGAATAAGCCGACGGGCAGCGAGATCGCAGCGAGGCGGCGAATATTCTCGCCCCGGCGCGGCAGCGCGGATTGACCGACGGCAGCGAGTTCGCAACGAAGTGGCGAATGCACTGTCGGCGGCGGCGAGACGCGGACGCCTCATTAGCGTTGCCAAAAGGAAAGCAAACCACGCGTCGTGGCGTTGAGGCGTCGCTACCACTGCGAAGGCTCGTTTGGCGAGCCATGCTTTGCGTCTGTGAAGGGCCGGTTGCTACCCTAAGGCTCGTTTAAGGCGGGGTGGCTAAGCTGCCCCTACGCGCTTGGGTACGGCAAATGGGACGCAGGCTCGCTGGCATTGCGGCAGCTCCTCGCCAATGGTCGCGCAGGCATCGCCCAATGCGCAGGCAAGCGGTCACGACCGCTCAACGAATTCAATCAAGGGAGAAAACTATATGCAGCTATTCGCGCAGCAGCACGCTCGAGAGAAGGCTCAATCCGGCCGTTTCGGCCAACTCGCGCGGACCCTCGCGCGTGGCGTGGGCAGTGTGGCGATCGGCGCATCGGTGCTCTTCGCATCGCAGGCATTCGCGAGCGGCACCGAGCAGCTGAAAGCGTTCGTCGCGCAAGTGCATTCGGCGCGCGGCACCTTCGTGCAGCAGGAAGTGCGGGTGCCAAGCAAGGCGCAGCAGGGCGCGAGCGGCACGCTGTCCACTACGGGCACCGGCAAGACCGGCACGTCGAGCGGCACCTTCACCTTCGCGCGTCCCGGCAAGTTCATCTGGCAATACGAGAAGCCCTATGCCCAACTGCTGCAGGCGGACGGCGACAAGCTCTACGTGTACGACAAGGATCTGAATCAGGTGACAGTGCGCAGTCTCGGCGGCGCGCTCGGCGCGAGCCCGGCGGCGATCCTGTTCGGCAGCAACGATCTCGACAAGAACTTCACACTGCGTGACGCGGGTGTGAAGGCCGGCATCGACTGGCTCGAACTGACGCCGAAGGCGAAAGACACGCAGTTTCAGCGCGTGGGCATCGGCTTCAAGGACGGCAATCTCGAAGCGATGGAATTGCACGACGTGTTCGGCAACGTCACGCTGCTGACCTTCTCGAATATTCAGAAGAACCCGCCGCTGCCGGCCGACGCCTTCAAGTTCACGGTGCCTAAGGGCGCGGACGTGATCAACGGCTAAACCGCCTGCGGGTGGCATGTGACAGGCAGAAAGCCGCGCTCCGTGCGCGGCTTTTTTCATGGCGGGCCGCTAGCGTTGCCGCTACTCATCCACCTGCAAAACCTGCACAGGATGCGCGGCCTTCATATCGTCGATAAACGCTTCGACGATATCCGTGCGATGCTGCCGCGCGCGCGTGACCATATGAAACGCCACGCGGTAGCGCATCTGCGCAGGATTCAGCGCCGCGAGCAACCCTTGCTTGACGAACGGCGCCGCGAAATGCCCCGGCAGATAGCCGAGGTGATGCCCGGAGAGCACCAGCATCGCGACGGCTTCCATATTGTCGGCGACGGCGGTGACATTCTGCGGCGTGGTCGAGCTTTCGGCTTCGGGCAGCGGATAACTGCGCCACGCCCACTCATGCTGTGCAGCCTCGGCTGGCGGCACCTCGCCCGCTTGCGCGAACAGCGGATGCCCTTTCGCGCAATAAGCGAACTGATCTTCCGCGAACACCTCGGTATATTCGAGTGACGGCACGCGGTGCCAGAAATAGCCGATGCCAATCTGTATCCGCCCATTGAGCAGCAGTTCTTCGAGTTCACCCGGCGAGCGCACCAGAATCGAAAACCGCACCGATTGATCGCGTGCCCGGAACCGTCCGATCGCATCGCTGATGCGCGCGCTCGCGGACACCGGCGTGTGGCCGATCATGCCGATGTCGAGCGTGCCGACCAGCTTGCGGCCCACGTTGCGCGCCTGCATGCCGAAGGTGTCGACGGCCGACAGCAGCGCGCGGGCGGCCTCGATGAACTGCTCGCCGCGCGCGGTCAGGCTGAAGCCGCCGCGGCCGCGCTCGCACAGCCGGTAGCCGAGGCGCGTTTCCAGTGTGGCAAGCTGCGTGCTGATGGTCGACTGGCCGACGTTGAGGGTCGCCTGGGCCGGCGACACGCCGCCCGCGTCGACAATGGCAAGAAATACGCGGATCAGCCGCAGGTCGAGATCGGTGAGTTGGGAGAACATGGGTCGTCAGGATACATCGCCGGGAATCAATGTGAAGTTTATTCTGTTGCTATTTTAACTTCTGGGAAACTGCTCAAGAATCGAGATTCGCCCGGCAAGGTGCGGTTCAGATGCTTCTCCTCGGCCGGTCTGCAAGATTTTGCTTGCTGCCCTTTTTCATTGCCGAGACACGATGAATACCTCTTCCTTCATTAATCCCGAAGCCGGTGAACGGCCGCAGCCGCTGTCCGGCAACGCGATGCCCCGCTGCGGCGGCATTGCGACGATGATGCGGCTGCCGAACGTTGGCTCGGCCGGAGGGTTCGACGCCTGCTTCGTCGGCGTGCCGTTCGATCTCGGCACCTCGAACCGCACCGGCGCGCGCTTCGGGCCGCGCCAGATTCGCAGCGAGTCCGTGCTGCTGCGCCCCTACAACATGGCGACGCGCGCCGCGCCGTTCGATTCGCTGCGCGTGGCCGATCTCGGCGACGTGGCGATCAATCCGTACAACCTGCACGATTCGATCGCGCGCATCGAAACCGCGTACGACGAAATTCTTCAGCACGATTGCAAGCCGATCACGCTCGGCGGCGATCACACCATCGCGCTGCCGATCCTGCGCGCGATTCATCGCAAGCACGGCAAGGTCGGCCTGATTCACGTGGATGCGCACGCCGACGTCAACGACACGATGATGGGCGAGAAGATCGCGCACGGCACGCCGTTCCGCCGCGCGGTGGAAGAGGGCTTGCTCGATTGCGATCGGGTCGTGCAGATCGGTTTGCGCGGCACGGGATACGCGGCGGAAGACTTCGACTGGTGCCGCGATCAGGGTTTCGAAGTCGTGCAGGCCGAAGCCTGCTGGAACCAGTCGCTCGTGCCGCTGATGGCGCGTGTGCGCGAGCGCATGGGCGACGGCCCGGTGTACATCACGTTCGACATCGACGGGATCGATCCGGCTTTTGCGCCGGGCACGGGGACGCCGGAAATCGCCGGTCTGACGGTGCCGCAGGCGCTTGAAATCATTCGCGGCTCGCGTGGGCTGAATATCGTCGGTTGCGATCTGGTCGAGGTCGCGCCGCCGTACGATCCGTTCGGCACGACCGCGCTGCTCGGCGCGAATCTCGCGTTCGAATTACTGTGCGTGTTGCCGGGCGTCGAGTATCGGGCTTCCACGCGTTGAGGTAATCTCACAACGTCTCGCAATGAAAAAAGGCCTGCAAATGCAGGCCTTTTCGCGTTTCTGAACGACTGCCGCGACTGCCGCGACTGCCGCGACTACCGTGCCTCAAGACTCACGCATACGCCGTCTTGCGCGCCGACACGAACGCCAGATAGCACACCGCGCCGATCACCAGCGCCGGCAAGGTCGCGCCGAGATTCGGCAGCCACTGGTTGATCGCCTGATATGCAGCGATGCCGATGGCCCACGCGAGAAACGCGCTCAGATGCCAACCGCTCGAGAAGCCGTAACGGCCACGCACGTCGGCGAGCGCGCCCACTTCGATGCGGCGCTTGCGCAAGATGAAGTGATCCACCAGCACCACGCCGAACAGCGGCGCGAACACCGAGCCGATCAGCAGCAGGAAGTTCTGATACTTCGCCATCGGCACGGCCAGGGCGATCAGCGTGCATAGCGCGCCGAACGCCGCCGACAACATGGGCACGCTGCCGCGCGTCCAGAAAGTGCCCGTCGAGACCGCGGCGGAGTGAATGTCGGCGAACGCGTTGTCGACTTCGTCGATCAGGATCAGCAGCAGCGCGAGACCGTCGCCGGCTTGCGCCAGGGCGCCCGTCAGCAATGCGTCGCCGCCGCCCGCCGCGAGGCCGTAGATCGCGCCGAGCGCGTAAAACCAGATGTTGGCGATGCCGTAGCCGAGCAGCGTCCCGCGGAACGTTTCACCCGGACGACGGCCGAAGCGCGTGTAGTCGGCGATCAGCGGCAGCCACGACAGCGGCATGGCCACCACCAGATCGATGGCGCCGCCGAACGACATCTCGCCCGTGCCGGGGCGGCGCATCAGCGCGGCCAGATTGTGTGTGGCGAGCAGATTCCACGTGAGCCACGCCGCGCCCGCGAGCAGCAGCCAGATGCCCCACGTGCGCAGAAAGCGCCGCACGAACGAGAGCGGACCGCTGATCGCCAGCAGCGTCGCGAGCAAGCCGAAGATCACGGTCCAGATGAGCGGCATGGAGAGGCCGAAGGCCTGCTTGGCGAGGGCGTCGGCGGAATCGCGCATGACGATCACTTCGAACGAGCCCCAGCCGACCAGTTGCACCGCGTTCAGCACGGCGGGCACCGACGCGCCGCGCACGCCGAGCGTCGGGCGCAGCGACGACATCGCCGCGAGCCCCGTATCCGTGCCGATCACGCCGGCCAGCGCCAGTAGCACCACGCCGATCACGCTGCCGATCACGATCGCCAGCAACGCGTGCGGCAGCGAGAGCCCCGGCACCAGCAGCGCGCCCGCTTGCGCGACCAGCAGGCCGATGCCGAGCGAAAACCAGAGCGCGAACGCGTCGCCGGTGCGGAACGCGCGGCGCGCATCGGGCACCGGCGTGAGCGGCGCGTAGGTGGAACCGGCGTCGCCGGCGATTGGATCTTGTGCCATCTGGTCTTGTCCCTGTTGGTGTTGCTTGCCGACTTGCCTGCGAAGTTGCGTCGGCGGTTGCGTTTGCTGTTATGTCCGCGGTGGGGCTTCGCTTGCGTGTCCGGTTGCGCTGTGCTGTTGCTCGGTCTGCTTGCGTCGTCCGTCCGCGCTATCCATTTCCGGATTTTTGCACGGGCTGCGCCGCCCGAGTCGTCCCGCGCGTCGCGCGGCCTCTTCGTCCGGGCGCCGTCACTGTCATAATGCAGGACGTTGCCCGCACTTTCGCGTGCTGGCGTGGCTCACCGGCAGTACGCCGCCTTCACACGGACCGCGTCCGGAAAAGCCGAGATTATCCCCAAAACGTCATGTTTGAAGAAACCCGTGCCAATGTTCCGCTCGCCGAACGCCTGCGGCCCCGCAATATCGACGAAGTGATCGGCCAGAAGCACCTGCTCGGCCCGAACAAGCCGCTGCGCGTCGCATTCGAATCCGGCGAAGCCCATTCGATGATTCTCTGGGGCCCGCCCGGCGTCGGTAAAACCACACTCGCCCGGCTCATGGCCGATGCCTTTCACGCTGAGTTCATCGCGCTGTCCGCGGTGCTCTCGGGCGTGAAGGATATCCGCGAGGCGGTCGAGACCGCGCAGATTCATCGCGCGAACGGGCATCAGACGCTCGTGTTCGTCGACGAAGTGCATCGCTTCAACAAGAGCCAGCAAGACGCGTTCTTGCCGCACGTCGAGTCGGGGCTGTTCGTGTTCGTCGGCGCGACGACCGAGAATCCGTCGTTCGAAGTGAATAGCGCATTGCTCTCGCGTGCTGCCGTTTACGTGCTGAAAAGCCTGACAGACGAAGAGCAGCGCGAGTTGCTCGAGCGCGCGCAAAAGGAACTCGGCGGCCTCACGTTCACCGACGAAGCTCGCGACGCGCTGATCGGTTCTGCCGACGGCGACGGCCGCAAGCTGCTGAACAACCTCGAAATCGTCGCCCGGGCGGCTTCGCAGCAGAAAACCACCGAGATCGACGGCGCCTTGCTCGGCAGCGCGCTCGCCGAAAATCTGCGCCGTTTCGACAAAGGCGGCGACGCATTCTACGACCAGATCAGCGCGCTGCATAAATCCGTGCGCGGCAGCAGCCCGGACGGCGCGCTGTACTGGTTCTGCCGCATGCTCGACGGCGGCGCGGACCCGCGTTATCTGGCGCGCCGCATCGTGCGCATGGCGTGGGAGGATATCGGTCTCGCCGATCCGCGCGCCGCGCGCATCGCGCTCGACGCCGCCGAGACCTACGAACGCCTCGGCACGCCCGAAGGCGAACTGGCACTGGCGCAGGCCATCATCTATCTGGCGGTCGCGCCGAAGTCGAATGCCGGGTACAACGCGTATAACGAGGCGCGCCGCTTCGTCGGCAAGGATCAGTCGCGCGGCGTGCCGGTGCATCTGCGCAACGCGCCGACCAAGCTGATGAAGGAACTCGGCTACGGTCACGAGTACCGCTACGCGCATGATGAACCCGATGCGTACGCGGCCGGCGAGACCTATCTGCCGGAGAACATGCGCGATCCGCATTGGTACGAGCCGACGCCGCGCGGTCTGGAGGGCAAGATCGGCGACAAGATGGCGCGTCTGGCCGAACTCGACGCGCAGTGGCGCAGCGAAAACAAGCCGAAGAAGGGGTGAGGGTTGGCGGCCGCATTCGCACGCTGACCATCTAACGCACCGGCCGCGCGCGCCGGTGCGCTAAAATCCCACCTTCATACAACGAACACCCGCCCCATCCCATGCTCGACATCCAGCTGCTGCGCAAAGACCTCGACGGCGTCGCCAAGCGCCTCGCCGACCGCGGCTATACCCTCGACGTGGCGGCCTTCACCGCGCTCGAAGCGGAACGCCGCGACACCCAGACCCGTACCGAAGAAATGCAGGCGCGCCGCAACAGCCTGTCCAAGCAGATCGGCGCGATGAAAGGCAAGGGCGAGGACACCTCGGCGCTGATGGCCGAAGTGGGCGGCATCGGCGACGAGATGAAGGCGTCGGCAGCCAGGCTCGACGATATCCAGAAGCGTCTGTCGGACCTGCTGCTCGGCGTGCCGAACCTGCCGCACGAAAGCGTGCCGATGGGCAAGGACGAAACCGAAAACGTTGAAGTGCGCCGCTGGGGCTCGCCGCGCCAGTTCGAATTCGAGGTGAAGGATCACGTCGATGTCGGCACGCCGCTCGGTCTCGATTTCGAGACCGGTGCAAAGCTCTCGGGCGCGCGCTTCACCCTGCTGCGCGGCCAGATCGCGCGGCTGCATCGTGCGCTGGCGCAGTTCATGATCGACACGCACACGCAGCACCACGGCTATACGGAGGTCTACACGCCGTATATCGTGAATCCGGAAATTCTGTACGGCACCGGCCAACTGCCCAAATTCGCCGACGATATGTTCCGCGTCGAGAAGGGCGGTGAGGAGAACACGGTCACGCAATATCTGATTTCCACATCGGAAATTTCGCTGACGAACACGGTGCGCGACAGCATTCTCGAAGCGGACGCGCTGCCGATCAAGCTGACCGCGCATTCACCGTGCTTCCGCTCGGAAGCGGGCTCGTACGGCCGCGACACGCGTGGTCTGATCCGCCAGCATCAGTTCGACAAGGTCGAGATGGTGCAGATCGTCGCGCCGGAAGCGTCGTACGACGCGCTGGAACAGATGGTCGGCCACGCTGAGACGATTCTGCAGAAGCTGGAACTGCCGTACCGCGTCATCACGTTGTGCACGGGCGACATGGGCTTTTCGGCCGCCAAGACGTATGACCTGGAAGTGTGGGTGCCGGCGCAGAACACGTATCGCGAAATTTCGAGCTGCTCGAACACGGAGTCGTTCCAGGCTCGCCGCATGCAGGCGCGTTATCGCAATGCGCAGGGCAAGCCGGAACTGGTGCATACGCTGAACGGTTCAGGTCTGGCCGTGGGCCGTACGCTCGTGGCAGTGCTGGAAAACTTCCAGAACGCCGATGGTTCGGTTACCGTGCCGACGGCGTTGCGTCCGTACCTCGGCGGTGTGGAACGGCTGGAATTGCCGGCTGCCTGATTCGAGCGCGGCTGGCCGCCAAGCCCCTTTGAAAAATTTTTGACGAGGGGCTTGGAAAAGCAATTCAGCTGTTCTATAATCTTTCTCTCCCAAGCAACGACCCGCTTGGATCTGGCGAAGCAGCGACCTCGGCAACGTGGTTACCGCAAGTTGGAAGACCCGGAAAGGTGGCAGAGTGGTCGAATGCGCTGGACTCGAAATCCAGTGTACCTTTAGGGGTACCGTGAGTTCGAATCTCACCCTTTCCGCCAAATTTAAAAACCCCGCAGAATGAAAATTCTGCGGGGTTTTTGCTTTGCCGCTCACGAATCGACTATCAAAATAGTTTCCTGCATCTAGGGGGCGTTTGCTGCACGTTAACCGCTTCGTGCATGATTCCCGTTCCTGCGTGGGTCAAGCGTGACGCGATTGACCATCATTTTTCGGATGCTTATGAAATCCCTTTTTGCCGTTGCGCTTCTCGCTCTGCCTTTGGCCGTCCATGCGGAAGTGACGAGTGAAACGTTTTGCTTCAGTTCTGGCGGTGCCAAGTCAGTCAACTTCGAGATGCGCACGTATTACGATTCGTCCAGCAAATTCTCGGCCGGATTCGTCAGATACCAGAACGCGAAGCAGCCGATCCCGCTTGTGCTCGCCAATTCTGCAAGCGACACGCTCGAAAAGAATGCGCCAGATCAGGAAACCACGACGTGGATCGAGGTATTCAGCGGACAAGTGTCCGGCGAGTACGAAATGATCACTCAAGGAACGGACGTGTCCTCCATGGTCTACACCAGCAAGAAGAAAAATCAAAAGATTGGATTCCTGCTTAATACCGGTGCGATGGCGCAGGGTAGTTGCAAGTGGTAACTCGTCTAATGCGCAGACTAGGCATGAGTCATGGTTCCGACACGGTCCACCAGCCGGCGTAATCGTGCATAGCGACCCGTGGTAGCCAGTATTGCACCGGCCTGCTTCAGGACACGTTGAAGACCTGCGGCATGTGTTCGTCGATGAGCCGACGTGGAAATAGTTGGGATAATTCGCCGACGGAACGTCTATGGGTTTCGCTGAAGGTAGCACGCATGCACGGACGACACTTCGCCACCCGGCGAGCAGCAACGGATGAGGTGATTGACTGGTTGGGCTTTTACAATGCGCGCCGGTTGCATTCAACGCTCGATACGTCAGCCCCATGACATTAGAAAAGAACTGGTTCGCAGCTCAGAGAGGCGAACCCGCATAGTTCACCAGCTATGGGATTCGTCAAACGAGGGCAAGGTCACTCGGGGTCCCTCCCCGGGCCAGTCACCACTCCACCTTCCCCAGCCGGTCAGCGGCAGTCGCCATCGCGCGCGACGCACGATGCATGTCTCATGCACATATCCACCACCCGTTGCACGCCGCGGCATTCGAATATCTCCCTGGTTCATCCCGCAACCAAAGCGCTGTGCAATCAATTTCCTATGCACTCGCCATGAGGCTTCTCCATGACCAATGTAAATATTCCGCTGCCGACCGTCACACACGACCCAACTGGAAATCGGAACGACTTCATACCGCAACCCCCTCCAGCAGTTCCCCCTGGCCGGTACTTGCACTTCGACGATCGAGGGAACTTGCGGAGCATGAGTCGCTTCGACGGCAACGGCCGGCATGCTCAGGAAACCATCGGTTCGGACGGGAGCAGGTATTTCGTCACGACCACCGATCACGACACGCAGTTCCATCTGATCAACCCCAGAGACCCGGCGACGGGAGACCGGCTCCACTACGACTTCACGATGGCCGGCGCCGACCCGCAAGGGTCCGCCATTCCTCCCCCGAATCCGAAAGCCGGGTCACCGACCACCTTCACTCATTACGACAATGGCAAGGTGAAGGACATCTACGTACCGCAACCGCCTCCATCCGTTGCGCCGGGCAAGTATGTGCAATTCGACACGCAGGACGACCTGGCGGGCATGGATATGTTTGATGGCAACGGCAGACACGTGTTTCAGGAAACCTTCGCCCCGGACGGGAGCACGTACGCCGTCATCAACGACGACAAGAGCTCGTGGTTCCATCTGTTCTGGCCCAGGATTGATGCAAATGCGTCAGCCGCGAAAGGAGTCGAGGTGGACCTCAATTCGGGACGCGGTGTCATGGACTTCACGATCCCCGGACGGGACGCCGCCGAAAGCGGCACGAGGCAGGCAACCGGCGTTGAACCAACGCGCCTGTTAGAGAATTGCCGTGGACCGCGATGGTCCGCTCAATCGGCGCCACGCGGTAGCGGTCGAAACGCAGGCACGCCGATGCGTACTGTGCCCGCATCGTCATCGAGAGAATTGCAGCTCAGCTCCGCTAAAGCATGGGCGGTTCTGACGCGCCGCCATCAAGTCACGCCGCCGAATATAGCCGCTCGCATTCGCGCGTCACGACGCCGTAGCATTCGCAAACCTGATGTTCCAGCGCGGCGCGGTCGATCACTTCAATGTGCCCGCGGTTATAGCGGATCGCGCCAACCGCTTCCAACTGCTTCGCGACCTCGGTCACATTCCCTCGACGCACACCCAGCATGTTCGCGATCAATTCCTGCGTCATTTGCAATTCGCTGCTGTCGAGGCGGTCCAGACTCAGCAGGAGCCACCGGCAAAACTGCTGTGCAATCGAATGATGGCGATTGCAAACGGCAGTCTGGGCCATCTGCGTAATCAGCGCTTGCGCGTAACGCAGGAACAGTCGCCGGATATAGCCGCCGCGCGCGAACTCTTCTTTGGCGAACTGCGCGCTGAGACAGTACGCGTCACCCGCATTCTGGACGACCGCCCGATTCGAAACGGTGTCTGAGCCCATGAAAACCGCCACGCCGAGCAGCCCGTCGTTGCCGACTACCGCAATTTCGGCCGACTCGCCGTTCTCCATGACGTGCAGCATGGAGATGATCGCCGTGGTAGGCAGATAGACCTGAGTCAGGCGCTCGCCAGGTTCGTACACCACTTTTCCAAGCGGCAGGGAAACAGGAGTGAGGTGCTGCATGATTCGCTCCCGCTCCTCGTCGGGCAGATGCGCGAGCAACTGATTAGCCTCGCGTGGCGGCGGGGTGTCGCTCGAAAGAGCGGCCGCGCGATCCCTTGCCTGCCTGCCGCGCGACACACGCTCAGTCAGGACGAGATGCTGCTTCGCCAGTTCGTCGCGGTTCTGTTCGGGCAACAGGCTGAGCACCGCCGAGCGCAACTGGTCATGTCCTAGCGCATCGAGAATTTTGAGCTTCGTGAGCGTGCCCAGATCGCTCTTGCCCGTGCGCCATGCCGAAATTTGCGCGCGCGTCAGCCCTAGGCTTTCGGCCAGTTGAGCATCGCTGCCGAACTCGCCCAGCCGTTTCACGTCGTCGTACAGCGCGTGCCAATCGAATGTCATTGCATGCGGGCAGAAAGGATTGTCAAATACATTTGACGCGGGTAAGGTGGTATGAAATACTGCCTCACGACAGAAACGACTAAATAATCACGTAAAAGTGACAATAAGGGTTATAGCACAGGGTCACGCGCGCCATGTATGCAGCGTGTCGGCGCATCTGTCCAGCTTGCCTTCAGGGTTAACCGGAGCTTTCGCTTGAGCGAGTTCACATCGTATGTGCGGCTGCCGCATGCGCCGGCAGCCGACGTTTCCCTCACCATTGCCTCCGAAGCAATCGACAGCGCCCAGTTCGCCGCGCGTCAGGTCGAGTTCATACGCCACGTGTTCGGGTACATCGCTTATCTGCGCGAGCAGGCAAGAGAAACGCCGGTGTCCGACGCGTTCTTGCCGGCATTTGTCACGCTGCTCGAAGTGCTGCAACTCAACGCGCCAGTCGAAGCAGATCAATGCGCGGCCCAGCTTATCCGGATCATGAAAGTCACGTTTCCCGATCTCGATTTCGATGCGGCACAGATTCTGGAGCCGTCCATTGCGAACAGCAAACGGCCCGATGCATAAACAATCCTGGCGCTCGCGCTCCGTCATTCGGTCATAGCGGCGCGCGCAACAGCCAATCCCGTTTTCTCGCGTAACGGTGATGTGAGTCGCACATGGTCTCTCAAGATCAGGACGATAAGCCTGGCGAAGTGAAAGCAGAGCGGCGCGGTACGCTTGCGTTTGCCAATACGACTTTCGACGATGTGCTGATCTGGGTAGGCACGGCCGCCGCGATCCTTCTCATGCTGGCGTTCGTGGTTGGTGGTTGGTGTCTGGACAGAGCGATATGACGTGACGTCACCAGGGCGAAAAGCATTTCTTGTCGAGTTCTAGATGCCGCATATTCCTTTATCAGACGAAGATTGGGCCAAGATCGAACACCTGTTTCCCCATGTCGCGAAAACAGGTGTCGGGCGCCCACGGCGCGATCCGCGCGGAATTCTCAACGCGATATTCTGGGTCACGCAGACAGGCGCCAAATTGCATCACCTGCCTGCGCACTATCCGCCTGCCCAGAGCTGTTACATCAAATGGCTCGAATGGAGACGAGCCGGCTTGATGTCGAAAGTCATGGAAACCTTGAACGAGACCGTCTCCTGACGCTGCTACGGGCGCCCACGGGCGCCGGCCGCGCCGATGCCCGGCAACTTCGCTTGTCCGCAATTTGCCCCGCCTTTGCATCCAATTCCGCCCTCGCTGCGTAAATCCCCTCAAGGACGCGCAAGCCCCGCCACACCCCCCTAACCGACCGCGCGCCCCCAACAGGAGACGCGCCCATGACCCATTCCGCACCGACCTCACCACTACCGCGCGGCTCGCGGGTCGCGGTTATCGGCGCCGGGATTTCGGGTCTGGCCAGCGCCTATCTTCTCGCGCGCAACCATCGTGTCTCGCTGTTCGAATCGGCCGGCTACCTGGGCGGCCACACCAACACGGTGGACGTCTCGCTCGAAGGCCACACGCATCCCGTCGACACCGGCTTTCTGGTGTTCAACGACCGCACCTATCCGAACCTGATCGCGCTGTTCGATGAACTGGGCGTGCGCTCGCACCCGAGCGAGATGACCTTCTCCGTCTCGCTCGACGAAGGGCGCCTCGAATGGGCCGGCACCAGTTTGAACACGGTATTCGCGCAGCGCCGCAACCTGTTTTCGCCGACCTTCATCGGCATGCTGCGCGACATCATGCGCTTTAACGGCAGCGCGCAACGCAACCTCGAACTGGCGACGCAAACGCGCGCGTCGATGGGCGAACTGCTGACGCAAGGCGGTTACGGCGGCGCGTTCCAGCGTCAATATCTGCTGCCGATGGCCGCTGCGATCTGGTCGAGCGCCACCGCCGATATCCTTGCGTTCCCGGCCACGACGTTCTTGCGCTTTTGTCTGAACCACGCGTTGCTGCAGGTGAACCGCCGGCCGCAGTGGAAGACCGTGGTTGGCGGCGGCCGGGAATACGTGCGGCGCATCGCCGGCACGCTCGACGATGTCCGCCTCGGCACGGCAGTGCGTGGCGTGCGGCGCGATGCCGACGGCGTGGACGTCTTCACGGACAGCGGCACCGAGCGCTTCGACGCACTGGTGCTCGCCACGCATGCGCCGACCACGCTGCGCCTGCTGGAAGACGCCGATCACGACGAGCGCGGCGTGCTCGGCGCCGTGCGCTATCAGCCGAACGTCGCGGTGCTGCACACGGATATGAATCTGCTGCCGCGTCGTGAGCGCGTGTGGTCGGCGTGGAATTACCTGGGCAGCCGCGGCGTCGACGGCACGCATCCGGTGTGCGTGAGCTATCTCGTCAATCAGTTGCAGCCGCTGCCGTTCAGGACGCCGCTCGTCGTCACGCTCAACCCGGTGGCGCAGCCGGCGCCGGGCACCGAACTGCGCCGCTTCGTCTACGATCATCCGCTGTTCGATCTGGCTGCCATCGACGCGCAGCACCGTCTGCCTTCACTGCAAGGCAAACGCCGCACCTGGTTCGCGGGCGCGTGGACGGGCTATGGTTTTCACGAGGACGGTCTGAAATCGGCGCTGCGCGTGGCCGCGGATTTCGATGCATCGCCGGCATGGGCCAAGCTATGAAACCGCCCAGCGATCACGACAGCGACGCCGCTCCGGCAGCCTGGCTTTTGACCGGCAAGGTGATGCACGAGCGTCTGCGGCCGAAGCATCATCGCTTCATCTACCCGGTGTTTTACATGCGCTGCGATCTGGATCGGCTGAGCTCGCTCGAGAGCGGCTGGTTCGGTATCAACCGTTGGCGGCCGCTCAGTCTCTATCAGCGTGACCACGGTCCGCGCGACGGCAGCGACCTCGCCACATGGATGCGCGCGCAACTATCGGCTGCCGGCATGACGGAAGCGAACGGCCGGATCTGGTTGCAAGCTTTCCCGCGCGTGTTCGGCTATGCGTTCAATCCGGTCAGCTTCTGGTTTTGCCACGATCGCGACGGCCGGCTGCGCGCGCTGCTCGCCGAAGTGCGCAATACGTTCGGCGAGCGCCACAGCTATCTGTTGAGCGCGGACGGCAATGCGCCGATCACCGCCGACACGCGGCTCGTGTGCCGGAAAGTGCTGCACGTGTCGCCGTTTTGCCGCGTGGAAGGCGGCTACACCTTCCGCGTCAAGGAAGCACACAGCAGCGCGTCGGTCTCGATCGACTATCGCGACGCGGACGGTCTGCTGATCCGCACCGCACTAGGCGGCCGCTTGACGCCACTGACCCGCGCAAGCGCGCTCGCCGCACTGCTGCGCCAGCCACTGCTGACGGTTGGCGTGGTCGCGAAAATTCACTGGCAGGCCTTGCGCCTCGCACTCAAAAAAGCGCCGTTCTACGGCAAGCACCCCGCGCCGGGCCGCACCGCCGACGCGCCCACCGATCATGCCGCAGCCGGCCAACCCACCGCCGCTGCGCGCCCCGTTTCATCCGATTGAGGAGATTTCGTCATGGCGCTTTCAAGAACCCTGAGCGGGCACCAAACCGCCCCCGCGTCAGGCCGTCTGTTTCTCTCCTTGCTCGAACGGATCCAGGTGGGGCATCTGGTCCTGATCACCCCCGACGGGCAACAACGAGTGTTCGGCGATTCGCATGCGGCGCCCGGCGCGCGCCTGGAGATGCATGACTGGCGCGCGTGCGGCGCGATTCTGCGCAAAGGCGATATCGGTTTCGCCGACGCATGGCGCGCTTTCTGGGTCGATACGCCCGACCTGGCCGCGCTGCTGCGAGTCGCGATCCGTAACGAGCGAGCGCTGCAACGCACGGTGTATGGCGGCTGGCTCGCGCAACTCTGGTACGGGTTGCGTCACAAGCTGAGGCCGAACACGCGCTCGGGCAGCCGGCGCAATATTCACGCGCACTACGATATCGGCAACGCGTTTTACGCGCAGTGGCTCGACCCGACCTTCACCTATTCGAGCGCGGTGTTCGACGACAATTTCCATCAATCGCTCGAAGACGCGCAGCATGCGAAATATCAACGCATCATCGATACGCTCGGTTTGCGTGAAGGCATGCGCATTCTGGAAATCGGCTGCGGGTGGGGCGGGTTTGCGATGCACGCGGCACGCCTGGGCATTCATGTGCATGGCGTGACGATCTCGCCGGCGCAACTCGAATTCGGCCAGAAGCGCGTGAGCGAAGCCGGCTTGAGCGAGTATGTGCAACTCGAACTGCGCGACTACCGGACCTTGACCGGGCAGTACGACGGCATCGTTTCGATCGAAATGTTCGAGGCGGTCGGCGAAAAATACTGGCCGGCGTACTTCCACATTCTGCGCGAACGTCTGCGGCCGGGTGCTCGCGCGCTGGTGCAAACCATCACGATCGACGACTCGCACTTTGCCGCTTATCGCGCGACGAGCGACTTTATCCGCGAGTTCATTTTCCCGGGCGGCATGCTGCCGAGTCCGCAGCGTTTTGCTCAGGCGGCGCGGCGTGGCAAGCTCGCCACTTGCACGTCGCTCGCATTCGGGCGCGATTACGCGGAAACGCTGCGCCGCTGGCGCGCCGCGTTCGAAGCGCAACTCGACACGATCCGCACGCAAGGTTTCGACGAGATTTTCGTGCGGACGTGGCGGCTGTATCTGGCGTATTGCGAAGCCGGCTTCGACGAGGGCCGCACGGACGTCATGCAGTTCGTCCTCTCGAAGGCGGACTGACGTGCGCTCGCTCGCGGCGCTTGTGCTGGTGTTGTGGGCAAGCGCGGCCTGCGCCGACTGGCGCGCCGACGTAGAGGCCGCGAAACTCGTCGGCGAGGGCGATTTCAGCGTGCTCGGCTTTCGGCTCTATCGCGCGCAAATGTGGAGCGAACGCGTGCCGGTCGATTACGACGCGCGCTTTGCGCTGCATATCGTCTACGCGCGCGGCATCACACGCGAGCGCCTCGCGGATACCGGGATCAGCGAGATCAAGCGTCTGGCGGGCGCACCGATTCCAGCCGATACATTGGAGCGCTGGCGCGCGAACATGCTGCGGGCCTTCGTGGACGTCGGTCCCGGCGACCAGTTGAGCGCGGTGTTTCTGCCCGACAAAGGCGTGCGTTTTTATGCCGGCGAGCGCATGACTGACGAAGTCGACGATCTCGCGTTCGCGCGTGCTTTCTTCAGTATCTGGCTCGATCCGTCGACGCGTGCGCCCACTTTGCGCAAGCAATTGCTCGGCACGGCGCAGTAGCTTCGCGCTCCACTAAGTCGCGGCTCACCGCACGCGCTGCGCTTATTCGTCGTGGCCCAAGTTGCTTTGCTTCTGGCAATCGGCGCCGCCAACGGGTGTCGATGCGGCCGTCAGATCGTCACACGGCGCCGTGGATGCTTTCGCGCGTTGCCGGCGTATCTGATAAACGTTGCTCTGCACGCTGGAAGAGGCGGGCAACGATTGCACACCGCCGGCAGCGTCACGCGAACGCCGCGCCTGATTCATTGCCTGTGCGTCGATAAACGCACTCGTATCGTCGAGCACTGGCGCAAAGCTCCGCAAAGGTCCCGCCATCGCGCCCACCAGCAGCGCATGCCCGACCCGCGGATAGTGTTTCACTTCCACGTCCGTGTCGCCCGAAGCACGCAGTTTCGCCGCGAGCCGGTCAGTGTTGCCCGGATCGACGGTCGTATCGCGCTGGCCTGCGGCGAGGAACATGGGGGGTTCATCGCCTTCCACGAAATTGATCGGCTGGCTCGCGGCGCGCAACGCGGGCGGGAAGATTTCTTCGAGCGTGGCGTCCTTCAGCGGCAGAAAATCATAGGGCCCGGCAAGGCCGATCACACCGCTGATGTCGCGCTTGCTCATTTGCTGCGCGGCGAGATAGCGGCCGTCGGTAGCGAGCAGCATGGCGATATGCGCGCCCGCCGAGTGGCCCATCAGAAAGATCCGCGACGGGTCGCCGCCGAATTCGGCCGCGTGATCGCGGGCCCAGCGCACGGCGCTGGCGGCATCGTCGACAAAGCCGGGGAACGCCGTGTCGGGCCACGTCCGATAATCCGGCAGCACGGCGACGAAGCCGCGCGAGGCCAGCGCCGCGCCGACGAACAGATAGCTGCTGCGCGAGCCGTTCTGCCAACTGCCGCCGTAGAAGAACACCACCACCGGCCGACCGTGCGAACCGGCCGGCGCCACGCCGGCGGCGGGCATATACACGTCGAGCCTCTGGCGCGGCGCGTTGCCGTAAACAAGGCCGTTCTCGGCCTGAAAACTCTTGTGCGATACGGCGGCGTTGAGCACGCCTGCCGCGCTGCAGCCGCCAAGAGCAGCGAGCGCCAGCGCGGCGGTCAAGGTCAGCAGGCGTCGTGGCATGAGAGTAGCGTCCGTCCGAAAGATTCGTTCGAACAATGTACGCAGCAACCGCGCAACCGGATGCAGTCCTGCCAGGGTCCTACAGACTCATCCGGCGTGAAACGGCGGCCACGGCGAAATGCCGGCCACCTGCAGCAGCAGAATGAGATTGAGCGCCAGCACGACGATAGTGCCGAGCACGGCCGCCGCGGTCGTCGCCCGGCGATTCCGGTAGCGGCCCATCAGATCTCCGCGCGAGGTGAACCATACCAGCGCGATCATCGGGACGGGCAGGGCGATGCTGAGCACCACCTGGCTGAGCACCAGCGCGCGCGTCGCGTCGACGCCGCAGGCCACCACCACGAAGGCCGGCACCATCGTAATCAGCCGGCGCGCCCACACGGGGATATGAAAGCCGACGAAGCCCTGCATGATCATTTGCCCGGCCATCGTCCCGACCACCGAACTCGACACGCCCGAGGCGATCAACGCCGCCAAAAAAAGCCCCGCAGCGGCGCCGCCCAGCAGCGGCGTGAGCGTGCGCCAGGCGGTCTCGATGCTGGCGATCTCCGGATGCCCGGCATGAAACGCGCTCGACGCCATGATCACCATCGCCATGTTGATCAACCCGGCCACGCCGAGCGCGGCCACCACTTCGATATTCGAGAATCGCAGCAGCTTGGCACGCTCGCCTTCGTTGCGCGGCTTCACGCGATTCTGCGTGAGCCCCGAATGCAGAAACAGCACATGCGGCATGACCGTCGCGCCGATAATGCCGACCGATATCGTCAGCGCGTTGCTATCGGGCATGCTAGGCGTGAACGTATGCGCGACCACTGACGGCCAATGCACCGGCGCGATCAGCAACTCGGCGAGATACGATAGTCCGATCACACCGATCAGCGCCGCGATCGCCAGTTCGAGCGGCCGGAAGCCGCGCTTTTCGAATTGCAGCAAGCCATAGGTGACGGCGGCGGTGATCAGCATGCTCGACATCATGGGTAGATGCGTCAGCAACGAAACGCCGATCGCGCCGCCGACGAACTCGGCGAGATCGGTGGCCATCGCCGCGATTTCGCTGATGCCCCACATTGCGAGCACGTAGCGGCGTGGCAGCGCCGAGCGGCATAATTCGGCGAGATTGCGCCCGGTCACGAGGCCGAGTTTGGCGGAGAGCGACTGGAACAGCATTGCGACGACGTTCGCCACCGCCACCACCCACAGCAGCGAATAGCCGTAACCGGCGCCCGCCTGAATGTTCGTGGCGAAGTTACCCGGGTCCATGTACGCGATCGACGCCACCACTGCGGGCCCCACGAACGGCAGCGCCGCACGCAGACCGCGGCGTCTTCCCGCCAGCGTTTCGCGAATGTCGAAACAGGTCTGCTCGGTGAGGGTTTGCGCCACGGCGCCCTGACCGATCGCTTCGTTCATGACTGCTCCTGTACGTCGTCAAGCGTTCAAGGCAATGCAAATGAAGGCCGGCCAACGGGTGAGCGCGATCGTTATCGCGGCAACCCGTTGCCGATGCAACCGGCCCGTCAGGCTGCGTGTTTCAGGCGCTCATGTTGAGTGAGCCGTTCACGCCATTCGGGAAGAAGCCGCCTTTGGTCGCCGCCGAACTCGTCAGATAGACGATGTTGAGGACGTTGCTGTAATTGCGGCTGAATGCGAGCCCATTGGTGTCGAGCGGCACGATGTTGGACGTGCCGGCGGTTGTTCCCGAGATGCCCTGATCGTCGTGGCCGTTGTGGTCGAGGCTGTCGCGTGCGGCAGAAATCGCGTTGGCGGCGGTGACGAGACTTGTCATGTCGATCCCTTTCGAATACAGCACGGTACGCACGAGGCCGGCGTGATAGGCCTCGGCCGCGAGAATGCCGGCCGCCGCCTCGAGGAACGTCTTGTTGGTGATGAGCGGCGAGGCGCCTTTGTAAGCCGTCACGCCGACGTCTTCGAAAATGAACGCGCCGAGCAGGAAGTTGTTGTCGCTGGCATACGGGTTGAACGCCGTGCCCGCGGGTACGAGTCCCGCAGCGCGCGCCGCATTTGAGAATGCGCCGTTCGGATCGGTGCCGCCGATGTCGATCGCGGGCATGGCAACAGCCGCCGAACCCAACGCACTGCGCAGGAAGGTGACGTGCTCGCGCTCGTCGTTGGCAATCTCGTTGGCGTACGCTTTGACGACCGGATCCTGGAACGGCACCTGCTGCCCCGCGATCACCGTGCCCATCGTGCCGACGCCGGTGGTCATGCTGGCGGCGAGTCCGGCGCCCGTCGTCGCATACGTATAGAACTGCGATTCGAGGTACTCCAGGTTCAGCGCGAAGTTCAGGATCTCCGCATCGGTCGGTGCGCTCTGGGCCGACACGCTCGATCCCGAACCGCCGCCGCACGCGCTGATCAGCGTGCCGCCGACGAGTCCCAGACTCAAGCCTCCGGCGTTGCGAAAGAACTGTCTACGTTGCAGGCGGCGCTCGACGCGTCGATCGAATGCATCAATAAGGGATGCTGATTTATTGCTGGACTCCGACATGGCGATGCTCCTCAAATGGTTCGCTGTCAGTGCCGCGATCTTGTGCCGACTACGCGTGGACAAAGGCCATCCACGCGATGCAACGACGCAAATCGCGGACGCAAAGAGGCCCCCGTTCTTCTGAGAAGAACTAAACGATGCAGGGAGAAGAGCGAGTCCTCAACCGCCTTTACGGAACGAATCTGCCGCTAGATGCAAACCTCACAAAAGATTTCTGTGTGCGTTCGCAGCATGATGTGCGCTGAGGTGACAAGCGGTAGCGGTGGCGTGTCTTGCCGCGTGACAGATATTCTTCGGCGCGGCCAGTTTCGCGCGGCTCGCGCAAGCCCTGCCGCGATCCTCTGTACAATTGGCCGATCGATTGAACATCGACCTCCCATTCGACCCATATCGACCGAATTCATGGCCATTACCTACAAGACTCCCGACGACATCGCCAAGCTGCGCATTTCCGGCCGCCTCGCGGCCGACGTACTGGCAATGATCGGCGAGCACGTCAAGGCCGGTGTCTCCACTGACGAACTGGACGCACTGTGCAACGACTACATTGTCAATACGCAAAAGTCGATTCCGGCAAATGTCGGCTATTTGGGATTTCCCAAGACCGTTTGCACCTCGGTGAACTCGGTCGTGTGCCACGGCATTCCGAATCGCGGCGAGATCCTGAAAGACGGCGACATCATCAATATCGACGTCGCAATCATCAAGGACGGCTACTTCGGCGACACGAGCCGCATGTATTGCGTGGGCCAGCCGAGCACGGTGGCGCGCCAGCTGATCGACACGACCTACGAAGCGATGCTCGCCGGCATCCGCGAAGTGAAGCCGGGCGCGACGCTCGGCGACGTGGGCCATGCGATTCAGAAGATCGCGCAGCGCGACGGCTTCTCGATCGTGCGCGACTACTGCGGGCACGGTATCGGCAAGGTCTACCACGAAGACCCGCAGGTACTGCATTACGGCCAGCCGGGGCAGGGCGTGCGTTTGAAGCCCGGCATGGTCTTCACGATCGAGCCGATGATCAACGCCGGCCGCGCCGGCACGGCGGTGCAGCGCGACGGCTGGACCGTGGTCACCAAAGACCGTTCGCTGTCGGCGCAATGGGAACACATGATCGCCGTGACCGAAGAGGGCTACGAACTGCTGACGCCGTGGCCGGACGGCACCGGCAGCTACGAAGCGCCGTGAGCGTGTGAAAGGTCGTGCCACCTCTGGCCGCAAGGCCGAGGCGGGCGCGCGAAATGCTGCGGAGTTTGTCCAGAGCTCCGTGCGTGCTCCCCACAATCCGGTAAAGAATGATTTGACTCTCGCGCCGGTTCGGTTAAAGCTACGCCTTAGGGTTTCAAGGGGTTTTCGTCTGCATGAGTCCGTCATTGACCGTTCGCCGTATCGCCGCTGATCAGGGCGCCGTTTTCCGCGAACTCCGTACCGCGTCGCTGCGAGAGGCACCGTATGCCTTCGGCGCCACGCTCGAGGACGCGTTGTCGGCCGACGCCGCCAGTTTCGACACCACCGCCGCGGATCATGCGGTTTCCTTTGCCGTCACCACTTTCATTCTTTACACCGAGGGCCATCCGGCCGGACTGATCGAAGCGCATTTCGACGACACCGCGGCGCGCCGCGCGTTCGTCTGCGAGTTATGGGTGGCGCCGGCCGTGCGTCACCTGCGTGGCGGCGAGTTGCTGGTCGATTCGGCCGCCGCGTGGCTCGCCAATGAAGGCGCCACCGAAATCTACGCGTGGGTCGCCGACGCCAATCGCAATGCCATGCGCTTCTACGAGGCGCTCGGCTTCGGTCCGACCGGCGAGCACCGGCGTGTAGCGCGTGCGCCGGATCAGGCGGAAAGCCTGCTGGTGCGCGACGTGCCGACCACCTCACAGGTGTTTCAGCAGTGATCCCGCGAGCGGCGCGTCAGCCTGCCGCTCGATTCCCATTCGTGTCTTCTGAGCGAGCGTCGCCGGGTCATCGGCGCGAAGCGCGGCTTCCGCGGCTACCTCGTTGCCCACTGCAAAGCCGTGGCGGCTCTACCGGGTGGCTCGCGTATGGCCGCATCCTCATCGCGTCGGTCCGCTCTCCCGGCAAAAAAGCTGGCCGCGCGCGTCGACGCCTGTAAAATACGCAAAAATTTTTGCCGAACGCTATGTCGCCCAAGAAATCGCCCTTTTTCGAACTTCGCAGCGGCTCTGTCGACACGCTCCTGTTCGTGGTCAAGACAACCGACCTCGACGCCATGCGTGCCGAATTGACCCGGCGCTTCGAGGCGACCCCGGAGTTTTTCGCTAACGACGTCGTTGCGATCGACGTGCGGCGCCTCGCCGAGAACGAACGCGTGCCGCTCGCCGACATCGCGCAACTGCTCGACAGCGTGCGCATGCGGCCGGTCGGCGTGGTCGCCAACGCGCAGCAGGCCTGGGCAGCGGAGTCCGCGTTGCCGCTGCTCGAAGCACGCGACCGCCGCGGCGCCGCTGCTAAATCCGCTGACGAAGACAACGTCGCCGCTGCGGCGCCGGCTGTTACCGCCGCAACGGCCACGCCGCCGTCGGACCTGTTCGAAGCCGCCGCGCTCACGCCGGAAGGCGGCACGCCGGCTTCGGCCGCCGCCGTCGAGCCGGCTCCCGCCGCTGAGCCGGTGCGTCTTGCCACTTCGTCGCAAACCATGGTGGTGGACAAGCCGCTGCGCTCCGGGCAACGCATTTACGCCAAGGGCGACCTGGTCGTGCTCGGTCTCGTGAGTTACGGCGCGGAAGTGATCGCGGAAGGCAACATCCATATTTACGCGCCGTTGCGCGGCCGGGCGCTGGCCGGCGTGCAGGGCAATCACGACGCGCGCATTTTCTGCACGTGTCTCGAACCGGAACTCATCTCGATCGCGGGCATCTATCGAACGACTGAGAACCCGCTGCCGGCCGACGTGCTCGGCAAACCGGTGCAGATCTGGCTCGAAGAAGAGAAATTGATGATCGAACCGCTGCGGCTCACGTAATCGACGTGAAGCGCGCTGCCTCGATCCATTGCGGCACGCGGCGTTTCACGGCAAATATGGCCGCACATAATTGATGAATTTGACGAACACAAGGTAAGGGTAATGGCAAAAATCATTGTGGTGACTTCGGGCAAGGGTGGCGTGGGCAAGACGACCACGAGCGCGAGTTTTGCATCAGCCCTCGCTCTGCGCGGCAGCAAAACCGCCGTGATCGACTTCGACGTCGGCCTGCGTAACCTCGACCTCATCATGGGTTGTGAACGCCGCGTGGTGTATGACCTGATCAACGTGATCCAGGGTGAAGCGAACCTGAACCAGGCGCTCATCAAGGACAAGAAGTGCGAAAACCTCTTTATCCTGCCGGCCTCGCAGACGCGTGACAAGGACGCGCTGACCATGGAAGGCGTCGAGAAGGTCATCAACGACCTGATCGCGATGGACTTCGAATTCATTGTTTGCGATTCGCCGGCCGGTATCGAATCGGGCGCGCTGCTCGCCATGCATTTCGCCGACGAAGCGTTGATCGTGACGAATCCGGAAGTGTCGTCGGTGCGCGACTCGGACCGCATTCTCGGCATTCTGTCGTCGAAGACCAAGCGCGCGATCGAAGGCAAGGAGCCGATCAAGGAACACCTGCTGATCACCCGCTATAACCCGAAGCGCGTCAGCGAAGGCGAAATGCTGTCGCTCACCGACATCCAGGAAATTCTGCGCATCGACCTGATCGGCGTGATTCCGGAATCGGAAGCGGTGCTGCACGCATCGAACCAGGGCTTGCCGGCGGTGCACCTGGACGGCACCGACGTGGCCGAAGCCTATAAAGACGTCGTGTCGCGTTTCCTCGGCGAGCAGAAATCGCTTCGCTTTACCGACTACCAGAAGCCCGGGCTGCTGCAGCGCCTCTTCGGCACCAAGTAAGGGGAGCGCACGTAATGTCGATTCTTTCGTTTTTGCTGGGCGAGAAGAAGAAGTCCGCGTCGGTAGCGAAGGAACGCCTGCAGTTGATCATCGCGCATGAGCGCGCCGGCGGCCATGCGCCTGCCGATTACCTGCCTGCGTTGCAACGCGAACTGGTGGCCGTAATCTCGAAGTACGTGAAGATTTCCAATGACGATATTCGCGTGAGCCTCGAACGCCAGGACGATCTCGAAGTGCTCGAGGTCAAGATCGAAATACCGCAGGCCTGATTGTTCAAGGCCTGTCTCTTCCCGCAGCCGGTTTCATGTGACGCGCCGCGCGCTTCGTTGCGTTGCGTCTGGATGACGTAACGCGCGGTGGCGCGCGAGCGCGCCGGCTCGCGCCGCTACGCTGTTCCTCTTCGTTGTTCCGGCTGCCTCGGTCATTGGATTCGCATGCAAGTGCGTCGGCTGCGTTGGCTGCTTTGGCGCGCGCGTTTGCCGTGCGTCGAAATAATCCGTTGCACTTCAGCGTACGGCGTTACACGCCTACGGTCAGCCGCTGCGTCCCCTCGCGCATTAAACCGGTAACGCCGCTTTCGGTGTTCACCTACAGAGGGACAACATGAACAAGACCTTTCGTTTGCTGCTCGCCAACACCGTGTTGATCGCTGCCGGCGCGGCCTCCGTGGCCTCGGCATCGGCCGCGGAAGTCGTCGTGATCGCGCCGTCCGCGCCGCCGCCGGTGCGCTACGAAGCGGCGCCGGCGCCGCGCGTCGGCTATGTGTGGGATCACGGCCATTGGCGCTGGGATCATGGCCGCTATGTGTGGATTGGCGGCCACTGGCAAGCCGAGCGCGTCGGCTATCACTGGGTGCCGGGCCACTGGGTCGCGCACGGTCCTAACTACCACTGGGTCGAAGGCCACTGGGCATAACGCCACGGGCTTGAACCATGCGCGTCGCGGCACGTCAGATGCCGCGCGCCACTCCTTCCATCTCGACGACGCAGGCGCCGTGTACGCACTCGGCGTAGCGGCAGCCCGCGCGCTTCAGGAAACCCTTGTGATGAAAAAGAATCTGCTTCTGATCGCCGTTCTGGCGGTCATGCTGGCCGGCTGTGTCGTCGTGCCGGGCCGGCCGTTGTATGTGCACGCGCCGGGTGTTGTTGTCTACTGACGCGGTGCGGTGTTGCCCTTGCCTTCGGCGCGAGCGTCTTCGTCGACTTCCGCGTTGCTCGAGCCGGGCGCAAGGGCTTCGGGTGCTTCGGCTCCGAGTGCTGCGACTTCGGGCGAATTGGCTTGGGGCGCTTCGCCTTCGGGTGCGCTGACTTCGGGTGCTTCGGCTTCCGGCGCTTCCACTTCAGGCGTTCCGACTTCAGGCACTTCCGGCACCGATACGGGCGCCGGCTGCGGCAGCGGCGCCATATAACGCGCCGCCAGCGACTCATACAACGGCGGCGCGAACACCCGCGACACGCGGCTCGAAATCAGCGCAGTGGCCATCAGCGAGATCACCAGCGCATGGCCGTTGATCATCTCCATCACGATCACGAACGAGGTGATCGGCGATTGCGTGACGGCGGCCAGATAGCCGACCATGCCGAGCGCGATCAGCATGGGTAAATCCATCGAGCCGAACACCCCGTGCAGCAGATTGCCGAAGCCCGCGCCGATCGACAGCGACGGCGCGAAAATGCCGCCCGGAATGCCCGGCAGGTATGAGCTGACCATCGAGATCATCTTCATGAACGGATAGAACACCGACAACTGCGTGTGCCCGTCGAGCAAGCCGCGCGCTTCCGCGTAACCGCTGCCGAAAGTCGTGCCGCCCGACATCAGACCGATGGCCGCGATGACCAACCCGCACAGCGCGGCGAACGCAACCGGCCGCTCACCATGCAACTGACGCAGCGGCGCCGGAATCCAGCGCGCGGTGTTCAGCAGCAGCCAGCCGAACGCGCCTCCCGCGAGGCCGGTGACGACCGCCGTGAGCAGCACGGCAAGCGCCATCAGATCGGGGAAGTGCGCGCCGATCTGAATGGTGCCGAAATAGGTGTAATTGCCGTTCAGTCCGAGCGCGATCACGCCGGCGATGATGATCGCGGTAATCAGCACGCCACTCGTGCGGGCCTCGAAACTGCGCGTCAATTCCTCGATCGCGAAGACGATCCCGGCGAGCGGCGTGTTGAACGCGGCGGACAAGCCCGCTGCCGCGCCGGCCAGCACCAGTTGCCGTTCGATCAACGCATTCGAGCGCGGATAGAGCCGCCGCAGATTGAACATCAGCGCGGCTCCGACCTGCACGGTCGGACCTTCGCGGCCAATCGTGAAGCCGCCGAGAATTGCCAGAAACGACACGGCGATCTTGCCGAACAGAATCGGAAACGACAGCAGCCGCGCGCCGTATTCGCCGGGTTTCGAGTGAAGGATGGCGATGACCTGCGGAATGCCGCTGCCTTCGGCACCGCGGAAAAATTTGCGTGTGAGCCAGACGGCCAGCGCGCCGACAGCGGGCGTGACGATCAGGGGCGCCCACACATGCTCGTGTTGAAGCAAGCGGAATTCCCCGTAACCCCAGTCGATCAACCTTGCATACAGCACGGCGACGAGGCCGACCGCGATCGCGCCGAGCCAGAAGACGCCGTATTGGCGCCAGAGTCGCCGTGCACGGCGAACGATGTTGGACGAGCGAAGCGGAAGTGGCACGGACATGGGCGAGTGCTGGCGCAAAGGGGCCAGTATAAGGCGCGCGAGGCCCATAAATCGGTGTGAAAGTATTTTGAAATGGTGTAAAAGGCTGCGTGTATGGCTCCGACGTAAGCCTCCGTATTAATGACCGACGTCCGCGCTGCGCGGTTCGGTAAAGGTTGTCCCTTCCGTCGGCTAAAATGTCTTGATGTTCGAACAACTCACAGGTCTTCAATGAAGCGCGTCCTTATCGTCAAGGTCACTTCACTCGGCGATATCGTGCAGGCTCTGCCCGTCGTTGCCGATATCAAACGCGCGTTTCCCGGCGTTCAGGTGGATTGGGCCGCCGACGAAGCATTCGCCGAAGTGGTGCACTGGAGCGAGAACGTGGACCGCGTGCTGTGCGCGCCGTTGCGCCGCTTCAAGAAAGCGCGCCGTTGGGCCGATTTCAAATCGATCTGGGCGTCCATCGCCGAATTGCGCGCGTATCGCTACGATTTCATCATCGACATTCAGGGCGTGTACAAGAGCGCGATCATCGCGTTTCTGGCACGCTCGTCGCGGCGCATCGGCTATCAGGCACCGGACCTGGGAGAGCGCGGCGCCGCGTTCGCTTATACCGGGCGCTTCGGCCGGCGTCCGAAGTGCAACGCGTGGCATGGCATGCGGATCAACGCGGGCGAGGCGCTCGGCTATCAGATAGAAGGGCCGGCGGTGTTCAAGCTGCGTTTGCCGGAGGCAGGGAAGCTGCCGTTCGCATCGACCGGTAAGCCGGTCGCGGCGTTCTTTCACGCCACGTCGAAAGACGACAAGAAGTGGCCCGTGGGCCACTGGGTTGCAATCGGCCGCGAGTTGACGCAACGCGGTTTTCAACTGGTGTTGCCGTGGGGTTCGGAAGGCGAGCGGCTCGAAGCGGAGCAGATCGCGTCGCAATTGCCGGGCGCGACCGTGTTGCCGAAAATGAGCGTCACCGAAATCGCGCAGATGATCGACGCGTGCGCCCTCGTGATCGGCACCGACACCGGCTTCGTGCATCTCGCGCATGCGCTGCAGAAGCGCACGGTGATGATCTTCGTGGCGACCCCGCCGGCGCACTACGGCATCGAATCGCCGTTCCGCTCCATTTCGATCGGCGACGGCAAGTCAGTGCCGTCCATCAGCGACGCGCTCGAAGCGATCGACTACGTGCATACCGAGCCGCATGACGTGGCCGTGCAACACGGCTCGACCGCTGCCTGAGCGCAGCGTGCGCGGTCTTTCTCACGCAATCGTTTGCTCGAAAAGAAAAGAGGCGTGACGTACAGTGCCCAAACCAATGAGCGCTGCCTCGTAACGCCTCCAAAAAACGCCCGCGTCGGGGAACAACGGGCGGAGAGGAATCGTCGCAACAGGCGCCGCGCATTACACGCCTGTTAAATGTGTCGCTTTTCGTTGGGTGCCTACTTGCCTACGCAGCTAATTCGCGCGTCGTGCGAAGGCGTTACCGCTGTGCATTCGTTTCGCCACAAGCCGGGTCGCGTTTGCAGTTTGCACTGCGTATGCGCTGCCAGCAAGGCCCGCGCCGCCCCGACACATTCAAACCAGTATAGGCGGTGTTTTCCTCTGATGTGAATTCGTCTCGAGCCCACACGGAACGCAGAGTGTTGCAGGCGACGATCATGTAACACCTTCGTGATCTTCCCTTACAAATGGCAACGCTTGCGCGAGGCGCCGTCGTGTCCAATCGAGTCATTCGGGGTTTCGGCTCGAATGAATCTGACTCGATGGAGAACAAAATGAAACGTTTAGTCTTGAGCCTGATCGCAGGCACGCTGCTCGCAACGGCACTCGGTGGCTGCATCGTCGCACCCGCACCCGGCTACTACGGCGGTGGTGGTGGCTACTACCATCACGGCGGCTACTACTACCGATAAGGTTTCCTGCTGAGGGCTGCGGCCCTCAGCGCTTGTCAGGCCAGCAGCATTTCATACGCGACGACCGCGGCGATGGCCGCGGCATTCGCCGCCAACGCTTCGACGACAATGCCCTTCCATGTCGCAGGACGAAAGCGCAATGCAAGCAACAATGAACCTAGCAGCGCCAGCGCAATGATCATCACGATGTCCGCGTTGTGAAGATGAATATTCATGCGTGCCTCCCTGCTCGCCATAGGGTTATTTGAGTCGAGTATAGGCATGTCAAAAAGACGCGCAAGGCAGGGAATTTACTCAGGAATGCTCGGCAAGCGGCGGGTGTGAAGCGGAGGCGGTGGATGCCGCCGCAGCAGCGCGAGAATTGCACTCTGCAGCAGCATCGCGGGGAGAAGCGGGCGCCAAGGCGGCGCTTGTCGTTACATCAAGCGTGTATCGCGCGTTTCACGCATGCACAGCACGCCGATCATGCTGACCGCCGCTGCGATCGACACATATGCGCCGACCCACGGCAGCCCGCCGCGCGCGGCGAGCATTTGCGCGATATACGGCGCCACGGACGCGCCGAGAATCCCGCCGAGGTTGTACGACACGCCCGCGCCGGTATAGCGCACGTTGGTCGGGAACAGCTCCGGCAGCAGCGCGCCCATCGGCGCGAAGGTCACGCCCATCAGGAACAGTTCGATGACGAGGAACAGCAGCACGAGCGACGTCTGTCCGCTGCCGAGCAGCGGCGCCATCGTGAAGCCCGACAGGATCGCTGCGATGATGCCGACGATCAGCACCGGCTTGCGTCCATAGCGGTCGGCGGCCCAGGCCGACAGCGGCGTGGCGAGCGCCATGAACACCACGGCGATGCACAGCAGGCCAAGGAACGTCGGACGCGGAATGTGCAGCACGGAGACGCCGTACGACAGCGAGAACGTGGTGGCGTTGTAGAACAGCGTGTAGCAGACCACCATCGCCAGCGCGCCGAGCAGAGTCGGCACCCAGTGTTGCGACAGCAGTGTGGCGATCGGCACCTTGACGCGTTCCTGGCGCTCAATCGCCGCCTGGAATGCCGGGGTCTCGGCGATTTTCAGCCGCACGTACAGGCCGAGCGCGACCAGCACGGCGCTCACGAGGAATGGCACGCGCCAGCCCCAGCTGCGGAACTGCTCGTCGCTCAACGAAAGCGCCAACGCGAAGAACAGGCCGTTGGATGCCAGAAAGCCGATCGACGGCCCGAGCTGCGGGAACATGCCGAACCAGCCGCGTTTGCCGGCCGGGGCGTTCTCGGTGGCGAGCAGCGCCGCGCCGCCCCATTCGCCGCCCAGGCCGATGCCCTGGCCGAAACGCAAGATGCACAACAGGATCGGCGCGAGGCTGCCGATCGAATCGTAGCCCGGCACGAAGCCGATCAGCGTGGTGGACACGCCCATGACTAGCAGCGAAGCGACGAGCGTCGACTTACGGCCGATGCGGTCCCCGAAGTGACCGAACAGGAACGAGCCGATCGGCCGCGCCACGAAGGCAATGCCGAACGTGACGAAGGCCGACAAGGCCTGAGCCGTCGCCGAGCCATGCGGGAAAAACACCGGTCCGATGACGAGCGCCGCGGCGGTCGCATAGACGTAGAAATCGTAGAACTCGATCGCGGTGCCGATAAAGCTCGCGAAGATGATCCGCGAACTCTTGTTCTGCCCGGCCGCGTTGGGCTGGGCCGCGGAAATCGGCGAAGTGGACATGCAGGGTCTCCATGTGTCGTGATGCCGTAAAGCGCCCCGGTGCGTGAGCGGGCGGTGCGCGTGAGGGGCGGCATCTTTGTTTGGGTTCGCGCCTCGCTTCTCGCGCGGCCGGTGGGCGGTCACGTGGCGTGCGGGCGACTAAGCGACAGCTTACAACGGCAACCGGCGAAGTCTGCCCGCGAACGCGGCCCCACCAGGGGAATAACCAGGCGGGATGCGGGCGGCCAGCAAGCCGAGGCGGCCGGTGCGGCGCGACGCACCGACTATGTGGGATCAGGGGCGGCGCGCGTCGTTCATCGAGCAGGCGGCGCTCGCGGATGGCGCGGGCGGCCGCTGCGATCGGACTCTTGCCGCGCCGGCGGGTGAGCGGGCGGCGTGAGCCGTGCCGGAAGGCTCCGGCGCAGGGAATCGGAAAATTATAGCGAGCGCGGCGGCGGCGCAGCAAGGCGGCTGCGGTTTGGCCGCGTGCGTTGCGGGATTTTAAGCGCGTTCAATCGATAGTTAGCGCTTGCGGCGAAGCGAGCTCGCGGAGCTGGAATTTGCCGTCGTCGTTGAATAGCCAGTCTTCGAAAAGCTCGAGCTGGCCGCGGCCGTTCAGCAATTTGCCGGGCGGTTGCGGCAGCGGCGCGGCGCGGCGCAAGGTGGCGAGCGCGGTGCTCTCGGCTTCGTCGTCGCCATTGGTGCGGTACACCGACGACTGCACTACGTGACCGTTGCGGTCCACCGTGAACGAGACCACGACGAGCGAGCGCAGCATGGCTTGCGGCGTGCCGCGCAGCACATAAGACGGATTGCGTTCAATGATGCGTCTTGCCACCGCATCGCGATACTGGTCCAGCGTCGCGCTGTTGACGGCCGCGGGCGTCGAGACGACCGGGTGAGGTGGCGGCGTGATAGTGCAGCCGGCCAGCGCGATGCCCAGCGCTGCGGCGAACAGCATGCCGCGCATAGGCGCCTGCCAGGCGCTGAAGTCTGAAGCACGGCGTGCAGTGAGGCGGCGAAGGTGACGTGTGCGGGTGAGCATCGTCGTTGGAGAAAACATGGGGCAGGGTCTAACTTGATGGTAGTCAAAATACGCCAGGAAGCAATTGGCGTTCGCCCGGTGTTCGTGGCCGAGCCCCTGTAATAGCCTGAAATATGAGCGGATTGGTGCGCGGCGAAAACACGCCTACACTTCGATGGCCTCTTTCGAGAGGCATCGGTGGAAGTCTTTCATTTAGCCCGCTTCGCGCGGGCTTTTTCTTTTTGCGCAGCGGAAAAACAAAAGGCGAACCCGATAACGAGTTCGCCTTTCTGTTTGCAAGCCGCAAGCCCTACGCAAGAAGGTGCGCGGCAAGCAATGAGCACATTGTCGCCGGCTCACCGCATGCCGCGCGCCTCCCTTACTTCAACGCTTCACGCGCCGCCTTCACCGCTGCGAGCACCTGCTCCGGCGCCGTGCCACCCGGATGATTGCGGCTCGCCACCGACCCTTCCAGCGTCAGATACGAGAACACGTCTTCACCGATCAGATGCGCGACGTTCGGCAACTCCTTACGCATTTCCTCAAGCGTCAGATCCGCCAGGTCGCAGCCGCGATCCGCGCACACACGCACGGCGAGCGCCACCGCTTCGTGGGCGTCGCGGAACGGCAGGCCGCGCTTGACCAGATAGTCGGCCAGATCGGTTGCCGTCGAGAAGCCTTGCAGCGCAGCGTCGCGCATGGCTTGCGGCTTCACCGAAATACCGGCGACCATTTCAGCGAAGATGCGCAGCGTATCCGCAACCGTATCGACGGTATCGAACAGCGGCTCCTTGTCTTCCTGATTGTCCTTGTTGTACGCGAGCGGCTGGCCTTTCATCAGCGTGAGCAGCGCGATCAGATGGCCGTTCACACGGCCGGTCTTGCCGCGCGCGAGTTCGGGCACGTCCGGGTTCTTCTTCTGCGGCATGATCGACGAACCGGTGCAGAAGCGGTCGGCCAGATCGATGAAGCCGACGCGCGGGCTCATCCACAGCACGAGCTCCTCGGAGAAGCGCGAGATGTGCGTCATGACGAGCGCCGACGCCGCCGTGAATTCGATCGCGAAGTCGCGGTCGGACACCGCGTCCAACGAGTTCGCGCAGATGCCGTCGAAGCCCAGCGTCTTCGCCACCGCGTGACGGTCGATCGGATAGCTGGTGCCGGCGAGCGCAGCCGCGCCGAGCGGCAGACGGTTCACGCGCTTGCGGCAGTCGATCATGCGCTCGGCGTCGCGCGAAAACATTTCGACGTAAGCGAGCAGGTGGTGGCCGAACGTGACCGGCTGCGCCACTTGCAGGTGCGTGAAGCCCGGCATGATGGTCGACGCGTTCTTCTCCGCCATGTCGAGCAGGGCCGTGCGCAATTCGGTCAGCAGGCCGCCGATCCGGTCGATCTCGCCGCGCAGCCACAGGCGGATATCCGTCGCGACCTGGTCGTTACGCGAGCGGCCGGTGTGCAGACGCTTGCCGGCGTCGCCGATCAGCGCGGTCAGGCGTGCTTCGATGTTCAGGTGCACGTCTTCCAGATCGAGTTGCCACTCGAACTCGCCTCGCTCGATTTCGCCCTTGATCTGCGCCATGCCGCGTTGGATCGCGGCGAGGTCGTCGGCGGCGATGATCTTCTGCTCGGCCAGCATCGAGGCGTGCGCGAGCGACCCTTCGATATCGACGAGCGCCAGACGCTTGTCGAAGAAAACCGACGACGTGTAGCGTTTGACGAGCTCCGACATCGGCTCCGAGAAGCGAGCCGACCAGGCTTCGCCTTTTTTGTGCAGTTGGGACGTCATGGTGTTGGGCAGTTAAGCGGCAGTTGAGCGAGCGGTGAGGAGGCTGACGGCGCGCATGCACGTACCGTGCGAAGCAGCCGCCTAAGCGGAGAAAGACAGGGATTTTAACACCGGCGGGGCGTCAAGCCAGTTCATCGCCTACTCACGCACCAGCACCACGAGCTTCAAATCCTCCCGATGCGCCGGCTTGAACGTGATCTGGTCGTACACGATGCGGCCTTCGCGCGGATGGTTGAACTCGCGCCGTCCGCCTTCGCGGCCGCCCACGTCCTGCGAGGCCCAGAAGCGCGCGAACGCGTCGCTCGCCGCAGTGAGCGAGTCGATCAGCCCGCGCGTGGGCGCGTCGTTCAGATGGCGGATCGAGTCGGCGCGAAATTCTGCGGCGAGCCGCCGCGCACGCGTTTCCCAATCGACGATCAGCTCGCGCGCGGCCGGTTCGGTGAACGTGTAGCGCAGCAGATTGCGGTCGTGCGCGCCATCCAGCCAGCCCACGAACAGGTCGGCGGCGCGCGCATTCCACGCAAGCGCATTCCACTGACGGTCGAGCACGTAGGCCGGCGCGTTCACGAGTTGCACGGTTTCCAGCAGGGTGGCGGGGGCGTCGGCGGCGGCCGGATCGGGCTCTGCCGGGTCGCGCTGGGCGGCCAGTTCGAACAGATAGGCCCGCTCCGCGCGCGACAGTTGCAAGGCCACCGCGATGCGCGCGAGCGCCTCGGCGGAAGCGGAAACCGGGCGCCCCTGTTCGATCCACGTGTACCAGGTGGGACTCACGCCGCACAGTTGCGCGACTTCCTCGCGCCGCAGTCCGGGCGTGCGGCGGCGCGGACCGGGCGGCAGGCCGACCGCTTGCGGCGAAAGCCGCTCACGGTGCGCGCGGATGAAGTCGCCGAGCGCGCGGGCCGGCGTGGCGTCGAGTGGCGGCGGGTGGTCGGCGGAAGACGGCGTGGTCATTCTGAGCGGGCGGTTGGTGTTGGGCCGGCGAAGCGCAGGGAGGTAATAGAGATACCAGAATAATTGCTTAACTTGTACTGGTACACGGCGGGCTCTATTGTAGCGATGTAGCGGCTGGAACGGCACGACGCCTGCCAGCGCTACCCGACACCCCTAACCGGAGCCTTCCATGAAGCATCACGATCAGGTCGCCGACGCCTTCGGCTCGACCGCCGCCGCTTATCTGACGAGCCCGACCCATGCCACCGGCGCCGATCTGCGGACGCTGGCCGAAGCGATCGCGGCGACGCCGGATGCGACGGTGCTCGACATGGGGTGCGGCGCGGGCCACGCGAGTTTCGCGGTGGCGCCGCACGCGAAAGCGGTGGTCGCGTACGACATCGCGCCGCCAATGCTGGCGACGGTGGAGGGCGCCGCGAAAGAGCGCGGCCTCGACAACATCCGCACGCAGCAGGGCGCGGCCGAGGTGCTGCCGTTCGCCGATCATTCGTTCGACTGGGTGATCAGCCGGATGAGCGCGCATCACTGGCACGACGTGCCGCTCGCGCTCGCCGAAGTGCGGCGCGTGCTGAAGCCGGGCGGCAAGGTGCTGTTTATCGATATCGCCGGCAGCGATCATCCGCTGCTCGACACGCATATTCAGGCGATCGAGTTGCTGCGCGATGCGTCGCATATTCGCGATTACCGTGCCGACGAATGGCTCGCGTTATTCGCCGCGGCGGGTCTTCAAGCATCGATTCGCGAACGTTGGCGCATCGATATCGAGTTCAGTTCGTGGGTGGCGCGCATGCGCACGCCGGAGCCGCGTGTGGTGGCGATTCGCTCGATGTGGGCGTCCGCACCGGATGAAGTCCGTCAATATTTCGACGTGCAGGAAGACGGCTCGTTCAAGCTCGACGCGTTGATGATCGAGGCGCAATGAAAAAAGCCGGGCGCGACGTTATTCGTCGCGCCCGGCTTCTGCAGTTAGCCCCAAGTGGCAGTCAATCAGGCGCGCCCCAATGTGTGCACTCAGTTGCCTGCCCTTAGCGGCCTGCGCGCTTAGCCCGTATTACGCAAGCCCGCCGCAATCCCGTTGATGCTCAAATGAATCCCGCGCCGCACGCGGGCGTTGGTGTCGCCCCCGCGGTGACGCTTGAGCAACTCAACCTGCAAGTGATTCAGCGGATCGAGATACGGGAAGCGGTTCTTGATCGAACGCGCGAGCAGCGGATTCTCCGCAAGCCGTTCGCTCTTGCCCGTGATCTCCGACAATACCTTCGACGTACGCTCCCATTCCGCGACGATCCGCTCGAACACGTGCTTGCGCAGCTTCTTGTCGGACACGAGCGCGGCATAGCGCGAGGCGACCGCGAGGTCGGTCTTCGCCAGCACCATGTCCATGTTCGACAGCAGAGTCGAGAAGAACGGCCACGTCTTGTGCATTTTTCGCAGCAGCGAGAGACGGCGCGTGCGTTCGGCGTCGCTCGGCGCGCCGTCCAGATACGCGGCCACCGCGCTGCCGAATCCGTACCAGCCGGTCAGCAGCAAACGGCATTGGCCCCACGAGAAACCCCACGGAATCGCGCGCAGATCTTCGATCTTGCGTTGCTTCGGATCCTGCAGTTTGCGCGAAGCGGGACGGCTGCCGATATTCAATTCGGCAATCTCCGCGATCGGCGTCGACTCGAAGAAATACTCCTTGAAGCCGGGCGTTTCATAGACCAGCGCGCGATACGAGGCCATTGCCGTATCGGACAACTGCTGCATCGTCTCTTCGAATGCAGGCAGTTGGGCCGGCGCGATGCCGTGCGGCAGCAACGACGCTTCGAGCGTCGCGGCGACCACCGTCTCCAGATTGCGGCGGCCGATCTCCGGGTTGCCGAACTTGCTGGCGATCACTTCGCCTTGCTCGGTCAAACGGATCTGGCCGTCAACAGTGCCCGGCGGCTGCGACAGAATCGCCTGATAGGTCGGGCCGCCTCCACGGCCGACGGTGCCTCCGCGTCCATGGAACAGGCGCAGCGTCACGCCGCGTTCGTTGAAGAGCGACACCAGCGCGAGTTCGGCGCGGTACAACTCCCAGTTCGACGTGAGGAAGCCGCCGTCCTTGTTGCTGTCCGAGTAACCGAGCATCACTTCCTGCTCGTTGCCCTGATGTTCGATCAGCGCGTCCACGCCCGGCAGCGCGATCAGATCGCGCATGATGTGCGGCGCGTTACGCAAGTCGGGGATTGTCTCGAACAGCGGGATCACCATCAGGGCCGCCTGAGCCGGATCGTTCGCATTGCCGAGGCAACCGCGCAGCAGGCCGGTTTCCTTTTGCAGCAGCATCACTTCCACCAGATCGCTCACCGTCTCCGTGTGCGAAATGATGTAGTTGCGCACCGCGCGCGCGCCGAATTTCTCGCGCGTGCGGCGGGCTTCTTCGAGCACGCCGAGCTCGCTCTTCACGAGGTCCGAGTACTCCGCGAACGGCAGACGCAACGGACGCGGCTGCGCCAGTTCCGAGAGCAGCACGGTGAGCTTGTCCGCTTCGGAGAGCCCCGCATAGTTTTCTTCGACGCCCGCGCGACGCAGCAGCTCGGTAATCACCGCTTCGTGAACGTCGGAGCTCTGACGCAAGTCGATGCTCGCCAGATGGAAGCCGAACACTTCGGCGGCGCGCGCGAGCGGCGACAGACGCGGTGCGGCGAGCGGTGCGCCGTGATGCTCGGCGAGCGAATCGATCAGCACGTGCAGGTCGCGCACGAATTCGGAGGAGTCGGCGTAGGGCTTGGCGCGAATCGGCGCCGCGCCGCGGCCCGCGCTGCGCACCGGCACGCTGCCTTCGCCGAGACGCACGCGCGCGCTTGCCGCGAGGCGCGTGTACATGCCGATCAACGCGCGGCGATACGGCTCGTCCGTGCGATGCGGCGACTGGTCGGGCGAGATTTCCGCGAGTTCTTTCAGGGCGTCGCTGGCGCCGGCCAGCAGGTTCGACACCGACAACTCGGCGCCGAGCTTGTGCACCTGTTCCATGTAGTGCTCGAAGATCACCGCGGCCTGGCGGGTGATCGCGTTTTCGAGCGTTTCGGCCGTGACGTTCGGATTGCCGTCGCGGTCGCCGCCGATCCAGCTGCCCATCTGGAAGAACGGCGGCAGGCGCGCTTCGAGGCCGTGCTCGGCGAGCGCTTCTTCGATATCGGCGTAGAGCGCCGGGATTTCTTCGAGGAACGTGGCGCGGTAGTACGACAGCGCGTTTTCGATTTCGTCGGCCACGGAGAGACGCGAATCGCGCAGCATGCGCGTTTGCCACAGCGACGTGACGCGGGCGCGCAGCATCGCTTCGTTGTGCGCGCGTTCGCGGTCGGTCAGTTGCTGGTCGCGTTCGGCGAGCAGGCGCGCGACGTCGTGCTGCGCGTCGAGAATGCTCTTGCGCTGCACTTCGGTCGGGTGCGCGGTGAGCACCGGCACGATCAGCGCGTTGTTGAAGAACTCTTGCAGGACCGGCGTGGCGGCCGCGCCCGCTTCGACGAGGCGCTCGAGCGAATGGGCGATCGTGCCCGGCTGCGAGGTCGAGCCGGCCAGCTCGTGAATCCGGTGACGGCGATTGCGGTGGCGGTCTTCGGCAATGTTCGCGAGATGCGAGAAATAGCTGAAGGCGCGCACCACGCTGACCGTCTGTTCCGGGCTCAGCGAGCGCAGCTTCTTGTCGAGCGTCTGCGCGGCGGCGCTGTCGTCTTCGCGGCGAAAGCGCACGGCCGTCTGACGGATCGTTTCGACGACGTCGAACACCGCGTCGCCTTCCTGCTCGCGCAGCACGTCGCCGAGCAGGCGTCCCAGATAACGGATGTCCTGGAACAGCGGATGGTCCTTGTCCTCGCGCGTGCGGCCATTGCCTTTCGGCGCGGGCGCGGCGGTCTGCTCCGTCACGGCTTGCAGCGTGGGCGCTTGCGCGGCTTTCTCGGCCTTCTCGGTCTTCTGTGCGGCGACGATCTTGACCTTCGTGGAGCCGGCCTTGGCCGATTTCTGCGCCGGGGCCTTGGATGCCGGCTGCGCTGTCTTGTCCGCCGCCTTATCCGTTTTGACTGCCTTCACAGCCTTGTCCGTCTTGACGGGCGTGGACGTTTTGGCGGGCTTGCCGGCTTTGGCGGCGTTGGCAGCCTGCGCGGCTTTGCCGGCGCGTTTGGCCGGTGCGGGCTGACTGGCGGCGGCAGCAGAAGCGGCGGCAGAAGCGGTGGGCGCCGCGGCGGCGTCGGCCGCTCGAGCGTTGGGCGATGCAGTGTTGCGGCGGGCAGGGCGCGCCGGTCCGGAAGACGTCACGATGGGTTTCCTCAGGGAAGCCAGGGTCTGTTGAGTGATGAACTGCTACTGCGGAACTGCACTATGAACTGCAACGTGAACAGCAAGTGAACTGCAAGAAGCGGTCTGCGCCGATGGCGATACGCCTGAGAGGAACTGCGCGCCTTCATGCTGCCGAGCGTTTGCACGACGCGCATGTGAAGCGCTTGCGGCACGTTGCGCCGCATTGCATCATCCCGCATGCCGGAGCACGGTGCGCGAACGACCGTGCTTGAACAGGCGGGGTCTGGGCCGGCGCGCGCCGCGCGAAGCCCGTCTCCTCCATCGATACCGCTTCAGCACGGCGCTCCACTGCGTCTTGAGACGCGAGAGCGCGTGCTAACATTGATTGTTATTACATCCCGTCATTCGATCAGCAAGCTAATGAACACCGAGACGTTTTCCACGCCACCCCACACGCTTGTGATTGCGTCGCGAGAGAGCCGCCTGGCCATGTGGCAAGCGGAGCATGTGCGATGTGCGCTGCACAAATTATATCCATCTTGTGACGTAAAAATCCTCGGAATGACGACACGTGGCGATCAAATTCTCGATCGCACTTTGTCGAAGGTTGGTGGTAAGGGCCTCTTCGTCAAGGAACTGGAAGCCGCTTTAGCCGACGGCCGCGCCGACCTCGCCGTGCATTCGCTCAAGGACGTGCCGATGGCATTGCCCGAGGGCTTCGCGTTGTCCACCATCATGGAGCGCGAAGATCCGCGCGATGCGCTGGTCTCCAATACATACGACTCGCTTGCCGCGTTGCCCGAAGGCGCCGTGGTCGGCACTTCCAGCCTGCGGCGCGAAGCCATGCTGCGCATGCGCTATCCGCATCTCGAAGTGCGGCCTTTGCGCGGCAATCTGGACACGCGCCTCGCCAAACTCGATCGCGGCGATTACGCGGCGATCATTCTGGCGGCGGCTGGTTTGAAGCGTCTGGGTCTTGGCGAGCGCATCCGCGCGTTGCTCGATCCCGAAGACAGCTTGCCCGCAGCGGGGCAGGGCGCGCTCGGCATCGAGATTCGCGCCGACCGTGCGGACCTCGCGGCATGGCTCGCGCCGCTGCATCACGAACATACGGCGGCTGCCGTCGAAGCGGAGCGCATGGTCTCGCGCGCGCTCGGCGGCAGTTGCGAAGTGCCGCTCGCCGCGTATGCCACCTGGCACGACGGCGCGCTGCATCTGCGCGGCATCGTCGCGACGCCGGACGGCCAGCGCGTGTTGAGCGCGCACGCGTCGGCGCCCGCGCCCACCGTCGAGCATGCGCTCGCGCTCGGCCAGGAAGTCGCGGACGCGCTCGCGCAGCAAGGCGCGATGGACATCGTTCGCGCACTCGGCACCGCCGGCGGCGCCGCTGCGGCGGACAGCGCGGTGACCGGCGAGTGATGGCGGCCGATACTCCCGGCAACGCATCCCCAGCCGTCGACAAGGCGGCGTTCACGGTCGTGATTACACGACCGGCCGGTCAGTCGAACGAACTGATCGCACGGCTCGCCGAAGTGGGCCTCGCCACGCTCGACTTTCCATTGATCGACGTCGCACCCGTCACGGACGACGCCCCCTTGCGCGCGGCGCTGAGTTCGCTCGAACGCTATGCGCTCGTCGTGTTCGTGTCGCCGAATGCCGTCGATCACGCCTTCGCCCACAGCGACACGATCTGGCCGCATGCGCTGCCGATTGGCGTTGTCGGTCCCGGCAGCGTGCAGGCGCTGGCGCGCCACGGCGTGAGCGCGCCGGCGTACAACGTGATCAGCCCGCCCTCCGGCGCGGATGAAGAAGCCGCGCGTTTCGATTCCGAAGGCCTCTTCGCGGCGATCGACATGGCGCTCGGCGCGACGAACCTGGAAGGCAAACGCGTGCTGATCGTGCGCGGCGACGGCGGCCGCGAATGGCTCGCCGAGCGTCTGCGTGAAGCCGGCGCCGAAGTCGAGACCGTCGCGGCGTACCGACGCCTCGTGCCGGAACCGTCGATAGGCGGCTGGGCGCGCGTGCACGAACTGCTCGCGGGCGAGCCGCATGCGTGGCTGCTCACCAGTTCCGAAGGCGTGCGCAATCTGCACGAACTGGCGCAAGACCACCTCACCGTCGACGAAATCGTGCAGCTCAAACGCGCCACGCTCGTCACGCCGCATCCGCGAATCGCGCAGACCGCGCGGGCATTGGGTTTTGATAGCATTACGGTGTCCGGCGCGGGCGATGAGCGCATTGTCCGCACCCTGCTTGCCGCCGTCCCGACCGTAGTTCAACCGGTACCGTCCAACCCGGCTCATTCACCGGCTAAATCACGCATGACTGAAACGAACGCATCCACGAACGCTTCACCCCAGCCTGCCGCGACCACTGCGTTGCCGCCGAATCCACCCTTCACGCCCTACGAAGCGCAAAAGCGTTCTAGCGCGAGCGGACCGCTGCTGTGGTTTGTCGTCGTGATCATTGCTTGCGCCGCGGGCGTGGGCGGCTATGCGCTCAATCGCAAGGTGGAGCGCACCGAGCAGCAACTCGTGCAGCGCCAGCAGGCCAACGACACGCAGACCAACGAGCTGCGCATCAAGACGGACCAGGCGCTCGCCACCGTGCATCAATCGGACTCGCAGGTCGCGCAACTGGAAGGCAAGCTTGCCGATGCGCAAAGCGCGCAGCAAGCGCTGCAACAACAGTACGCGGATCTCGCGCGCAATCGCGACGACTGGACGCTCGCCGAAGTCGGCCAGATGCTCTCCGCCGCGAGCCAGCAGTTGCAGCTCACCGGCAACACGCAGCTCGCGCTGTTCGCGCTGCAAAGCGCCGACACGCGCCTCGCCGCGTCGGACAGCCCGCAAGCGGTCGCCGTGCGCAAGGCCATCGCGCAGGACATCGACAAGCTGAAGGCCGCGCCGTCCACCGACCTCACGGGTCTGGCCATCAAGCTCGACAACGCGATCGATCACGTGGACGACCTGCCGCTCTCCGGCGAAGCACCGATCCCCCATGCCACGCCGCAAGCCGCAACGTGGGCCGATACGGCTAAGGTGGCCGCGGCCACCGGCGAGCCGCGCTGGAAGGTGTGGTGGCGCGAGGTAAGCACCGGCATCGGCCAGCAGTTGACGAGCCTCGTGCAGGTGCGCCGTATCGACAATGCCGACGCGATGCTGGTCACGCCCGATCAGGGCTATTTCGTGCGCGAAAATCTCAAGCTGCGCTTGCTGTCCGCGCGTCTTGCCTTGCTCTCGCGCAACGAGACCACGCTGAAGTCCGACCTGCTGGCGGCGCAGAATGCGCTGACGCGCTACTTCGACAATTCGTCGAAGAAAACCCAGACCGTGAGCGATCTCGTCAAGCAGGTGCAGGCGGGCTCGACCGCGGTTGAACTGCCGAATCTGAGCAACAGTTTGCAGGCCGTCAATCAATACCGGAGCCGAGGTTAATCATGGCGATCCGGGGACTTCTATGGCTTGCATTGCTGTTCGCGATTGCCGTGGTGCTGGCGGTGGTGGGACGCTTCGATATGGGGCAGGTGCTGCTGATCTATCCGCCGTACCGCGTGGACATGTCGTTGAATCTGTTCCTGGTCGGACTGGTCGTGCTGTTCATCCTGCTGTATGCGCTGTTGCGCATCTTCCGCAATATCTGGCGCATGCCGCAACGCGTGGCCGCGTATCGCGCGCGTTCGCGGGTCGCGAAAGCGCATGCCGCGCTGCGTGATGCGATCGGCAACCTGTATGCGGGGCGTTTTTCGCGCGCTGAAAAGGCGGCCAAAGACGCGCTTGCGAATGGCGACAACAAGGGCGCAGCCGGTTTGATCGCGGCCACCGCCGCGCATCGCATGCATGAATATGCGCGGCGCGACGAATGGCTCGCGCAGATCAACGAAGCCGACTGGCAGGACGCTCGCCTGATGGCCACCGCCGACATGCGCGCGGATGGCCGCGACGCGGACGGCGCGCTGACCGCGCTGACCGAAATGCAGTCGCAGGGCGCGCGGCGGATTCACGCGCAGCAGATCACGTTGCGCGCGCAACAGCAGTTGAAGAACTGGGGCGAGGTGCTCAAGCTCGTTAAGACGCTGGAAAAACGCGAAGCGATTCATCCGGCCGTGGCGGTGCGCTTGCGTCAGATCGCGGCGGAAAACCTGTTGCGTGACCGGCGCCACAATGCCGACGCGCTGCTGGAGTTGTGGAATTCGCTGTCGGCCACGGAACGCCATTCGCCGCGTCTCGCGGATCTCGCCGCCGAGTTGCTGGTGGCGCTGAACCGTCCGCAGGAAGCGCGCAAGATCGTCGAGGAAGCGCTGGCGCAAAACTGGGACGCACGTTTGCTGCGCCGCTATCCGGATACGGCGGGCGGCGACGCGTTGCCGCTGATTCAGAAGGCCGAAGCGTGGCAGAAGGATCGTCCGGAAGATGCGGACCTGATGTTCGCGCTGGGCCGCTTGTGCCTGCATCAGCAACTGTGGGGCAAGGCGCAATCGTTCCTCGAACGCGCGCTGAAACTCGCGGACAACGAGACGCTGAAGATTCGCTCGCATCGCGCGTTGGCGCGTTTGCATGAACAGCTCGGCGATACGGAGAAGGCGAGCCAGCATTATCGCGAGAGTGCGTTGGCGATGAATATTGTTTGAGGGTTTTTGGGGCGGCGTGTTTGTTTTCGGTGCGCTGCTTTGAGAGCTTGAGACGGCTGGTTTTTTAGTTCGTGAGTTGATGGGTTGATGGCCGCAGCGGATGCTGCGGCCATTTGCTTTTGTGCTGGCGGTTGCCTGTTAGGCGAGGCTCGATTTGATCGCTTGGTGTGGTCTTAGTGCGGCGCGGTGGACGGCTGTTGCACGGTCACGGACGGCGACTCGATCGCGCTTTTCGTGGAGGGCTTTTTGCGGGGCGACGCTTTGGTTGCTTCGATCGACGCCTCCGCTCGCTGCGACGCTTTAGTCAGCAAGTTCGTCGCATGCTGCGCCGTGAGGCGGCTGCGCGCGACGCCTTTCGCGTCGAGTGCAATCACCTGGAACAACTCACGGTCGTATTCGAGATCCTGCTGATACTGCTCGGCCGTGTCCACCAGCAATTCGAGCAGCGTCTGACGACGCTTTCTTTCGTCGTGGGTAATCGCAGGATTTCTAACTATCGATGACGCCAGTGTGATCAACGTGTCCAGTTGACCCAACTGCCTGTCGCATAAATCGAACGCGGAAAGGGCAAGCTTTTCGTACTGGAGGGCGTCGACGGGCGGACGCGAAGCCGGTTGATTTTTGACGGGCCTGGTCATGGTGCGATCTCCTTGTTGGTGGGGTGGATCGCCCGGACACGCTTCTTTGGGGGGAGGGGTGAGCGGGCACATGGCAGGGTGACAGACCGGTGTTACGTCAAGCCGGCGAGCCTCGCGGCTCCCCTACCAAAGCCCGCCCATTGAATATAGACGTGCAGAGATAGACGCACTCCCGCCTGAGCGGGGTGCGGACGTAACAAACAGGCTGTCATTCCTGATCGCCGGGTGTTTCCCGACGACTTGGTGATTATAAGGGAGTGGGGCTGTCTCGGATTTAGTGTTGGGGGGTAAATGGTGGTATTGGCTGAAGGGATAAGGGCGAGTAGGGCAAGAGGATGACGGTCGGTATTTTGTCTATAGCCACGCAGTTTCGTAGGTAGTTGACTGGCCTTTGTGACTTGCCCCGCTCCCTCGCATACCGGTCTTGTAAGTACCCGGGATTTGAAAGCGCGAGGGGAAGATGCTAATCCCCAACTGTCGTCGGCGAAGCCGCGCTGCAATTGTCGCGTTCGGACTAAAACGGCCTTTTAAATGCTATGGCTGGCCCGCAACTCTGCATGCGCGACCAGGCCGCGTTGTCATACTAGCGATCGATTTGTGTGGCTGCGTGCCGTTTTCTCAGTCGACGTACTGATAGATCGTGGCCGCTGTCATGCGTAGACTGAGGATGTTCCTGCGTGCGGCTCGCGGCCAGTACGCATAGGGGCACGGAATAAAATCTCCATTTCGGCTGGGTTGGCGACGGCTTCCTGTTTTGGCAATTCATAGATTGAGCTAAAGACTCTCACGGACAAAGGGCAATGGCCACGGTATTTCAAGTAACAAACGACGATCGTTCTAGATTGGATGCGCGATTCTCCGTTGACCAAGCAGACATCATCATGCACAGCCGCGGCGGCGCGAAAGGTCAAAGCGCGGCATTAAACACGGACTACAGCAGGGGTTTGCTCGTATTGCTCACCCGACTGTCTCAAGCAGAAATTCCCGTGCTGGGCGCGTGGGTGGATAGTGCAACCGTCCAATCACTTCCGCTCGCTACACGATCGATTCTGAGTAACACAGAAGGGAGCCTGCCCCCAGATGAGATCGGTCGCCTGCTGGCTAGCCGCATGAAGGACATTCGCGGTGATTCTAAGTCGTCCGCAAAGGGTGGTAACTCCACCAAACGAATCAGAATCGCGACCGGCTTCAGCGGATCGAGCGAAGATCTGGCTGCGAGGGTGGGAGGAATCGCACTGAAAGGAGAGAATCGAAGCGCGGACAGGCTGCCCGCTGACGTGCTACGCAAAGCGACGCCCGAATATATTCGGCGCGCAGTCCAAGAAATCTTAGCTGGCAAAGAGACGACTGGTTTTGGCCCGTCAACTGACTATGACCTGATTGCAGACGACGGCCGCGTCCTTCCGCCCAAGGCAGTCTTCGGCCTTGCACTTTCAATGGCACTTGGCAACGTACCCATTGAACCGAGGCATTTTACCGCCGGTGGTTTGTGCTTCGCTCTGTTGCGGGCGGCGGGATATAAGGTTGTCAAAAAGGGAGAAAAGCCGCCGTCCCCGGACGGCCCTACTGATAAGACGTGGCCCGAGGGAGACGTCAAGACCGATTCGTCCCTTGCGTTGGAGACGTCCACCGTAAAACGGCAAGTATGGGCACTCGCGGATGAAATAAACGATGCGATGGGCAGTCTTCATATCGAACCGCATCAGCAAAACACAGCAAAGCAAAACATAAGTATCACCGGCCCTAAAGAAGGGGAGAGGCTGTACATCAAACCCGCGCGTCACGGCTACTCGGTAGGACTGGGGGGTAACTCTCTGGTCGCCAGAATGGAGCCTTTCATGAAACGTCTAATTGGCCGAGAGCGTGACGGCTACGCCCACGCGCACCTGAGCCGAGAACCTTACTGGCACGTCAGGGATTATTCTCAAGTTCGCGAAGCAGCATATGAATTTGCCGGCACGACCATCTCTCTGAATATTGACGAGCCGGCACGTGACGTTGTCGCGATTGAGCGGCGGGAGGATTTAACGCGGACGCAGCGCGAGACCTTGATCCAAGCTCGGCTTGGTCAAGGAACCTACCGAAAGCAGATGTTGGAGTTGTGGGACGGCCAATGTGCGGTGACAGGTCTCACCATTCAATCGGCCCTAATCGCAAGCCATGCAAAACCGTGGGCCGAAAGCACCGATGAAGAGCGGCTGGATCCATGCAATGGTTTGCCGCTGACGGCAACGCTCGACAGACTTTTCGACAAATACCTCGTTGCTTTCTCGCCGGACACGGGCAAGATGCTGATCTCAGGCCGGATCGACGCGGCAGCTCGAGCGATCCTTGGTATCCCGGCCAACCTGAGAAAAAAACCTAGCGCGCAGCAGGCTCGATATCTCAGGCTCCACTTGGACCGGTTCGAATTGCAGGAGGTCTGTTGACTTTGCGGAGCCGAGTTGCGGGGGCCAATGGTGAGTGTGGGCGACCAACTCCTGCCCCATCACGACCGGCCGAGGCCGACCCGATTCGGTCATCCGGTCAAGCCATAAATAGGCGTTCGATCCGACGGCGCGCCGGTGCCGGGAGATCGGCAGCCTTCGCAATTTAGTTTGGCGGCCGTGTTCGTTATCAGCCCGACAGATACTCGAGTACTGCGGCGACCGCTGCATTGCGCATTCGACGCGCACGCACATCTCCAACGTAATTTGCCTCTTTAAGCTTCGCCTCTGTCGCATTTAAGACATCGCGCACAGTCTTCAGCCCAAGCTCTGCTAACTTTTCTAACTGCCATGCCGTCAAATCCAGTACAGTGGCCGGCCTGTCCAGTTGAACATTGAGCGCCAACTCCATGCCGTCGTTCGTGATTTCCGATGCCTGGTCTGTCAGCTTTTTATACGATGGAAAATTCGACCCATATTCGGTCATTCTCTTTGGAGTCAATTGCTTCGCAATTTCAAACGCCGAATTTGTCGGAGATACCTCCAGCGCGAAAAGACAGCCTAAATTAATCACGTAGCGCTTTCCGATTTCGGCCCGGCTTGCCTTGATGCCGGTCGCATGCTCCACCACAATGCCAGTGTATGCAAGGACTCGCAAAGCTTCTTTTACCAGTTCCGGCGCGTCTCTATGAATCCAAAAGAAAGCGGACGTTGCTTTGTCGGAAGCCAAATATTGTTCATTTTTCGCATGGATGTCTGGAAGCACCTGGGTCTCAATAAAATCTCTACCCCAATCAATTAAAGCTTTGTGTCCCAGATATTTTTCAGACAGCGTAGAGTGCTCGGCCCAGATATCGGTTCGATAAAATTCCCTAATTGTCTCGTTTACTTGTTGAGAATTGACTTTCGGACATTGAGCAATCGTTTTCAGCAACAGACGTGGATTGCCAGTCGCAGCGTAAGCCAGAGTGGCGAAATTCTTTCCATACTGCGCTATTTGAGCGAGAAGGTTGCTGTCCGCCTGTTTTTGGACAATTTCCCGCATATTTTCTACATAGTCATCGGCGAGAATGTCGCGATCGATGGTAAGCATCGTTGCGTCGTGAACCGGTTGAAAAGTCTCGCCGAATGTCGTTACGCCCGGATAAACCGCAGCATTGCAAGTAATGCAGTGCGAGCGCAGATCTCTAAACATCGTAAAGAACTGCCGCTGTTGTTCTGGCAAAAATATGTGGGCGGCCTCATCGAAGAGAAGGGCAAAGCGAGAAATATCGAGTTCCTCGCCCAAATCTTCTAATGCTTCCTTGAAGTCATCAATACTAGGAAGATCGTCTGCGTCCACCGCGATTTTCGGCGTTTTCCAAGAGGCTTCGTATGCGTCAGCGATTTCCTCAATCTTCGTGCGCCCAATCGACGTCGTCACGGCCCCCCCAGCAAGCAGCCCAATTGTCTTGGGCATGCCACCTAGCAGGCCGGCTTTTGCTAGGCCTCTCATCACCGACGAGCAAATTCTTGCGAGCATCCAATGTTTAAACTGGTCCGGATCGGACGACTGCAGCAAGGAACTTCTGACGAAGCTGATGTAAATCGGGAACACGCGATCCGATTCAAACGCATCCATGAGTTCCTTTTGTGCCACTCGAAGCAAGAATGACTTGCCCACGCCTCGACTTCCTACCAAAACGACGGGATTTCTATTTTTCAGCGCGTCAACGATCTGCCGGTCTTTCGAGGTTTCAACGAAATAATCAAGCACCTCTTCAGGCCGGATATCCTCGGTTCGAAAGAAAAAGTCTGCCATGGTTATCAGCCCACCGCTGGTTGTGAGAAGATTGCCTGAACCGGCGGCAAATTTCCAAGCGCATCCGTAATTATCGGCTCCATTCGATCCGTTGCCTCTTTAGTAACGTAATTCAGGTAGCGAGCGGAGAAGGCAAAAATAATCGCCAATCGCATTGTTTCCGCTTTTTCATGCCAAGAAAAAAAAGCTTGTTTTTGAAATGCAATGTCAGCAGGAAGAATTGCATGAGTGCCGGCATTTCCGTGCACAAACTCCGAGCATTCACGATATACAGCCTCAGCAATCGCTAAATATTGCTTGGCACAGTCCGAAAATGCCGGATTAAATGCCTTAATAAAATTAGTCGAAAATACGCCGCTTTGCGGATCTTTCAATGCATTCCAGTTTATATCTTTCGAGTCTTTCGCCCACATTCGATAGTCGATTTCGTGCGCCGAAAATTGCACGGTAGCAAGCATGAGTTCGAAGAAAAGCCTAAGTCCACCGAAAGCGTGCCTATATTGACCGGAAGTCAATGCAAAAAGGGCGAATTGATATTCTTTTACTGCAGAATCGAGGACGGCCGCTTCTGGCCGATTCGCGATAGCCATTTTTATCGAATCGTAATCGAGAAGATAATTATGGGACGTTACTAGCGCCTCACTTGCCCCGGTCGCGCCGACCATCGTTTCTATGACGATGTCCGAGTTCTTTAAAAGAGCACGATAATGCTCGATTACATCCATTAGGATCCCCTGTTCTGCAACGAATATGGCGCGAGGACAACAAAAAATAGCTATCACCCTCTAGCCGCACGCAATGCCACGTGCCCGCCGACCGATTGCGATTGTCGGCGATTCTGAGGCGATTGTCGAATGGCTGATTGCCGACTACCGCCTCGCGCCGTCGGCAGTAGTTGGCGAAACTCTGTCGAAACCAACGTATCCGGCGATGAATTGGTCGCACCTTCGCACACCAACGCAAAGCCTCAGCAGTGAATCCCCGCCAAGGCTCGCACCTCACCCCCTCACTTATTAACCATCTTCGCCGGCACACTAACCGCCAGCAACCCACCCAGCACCATAAACGCCGCCAACATATACATCCCCGAATCATTAGCCGCCGTAGCCTGCTTCAACCACCCCACCGCATACGGACTCAAAAACCCCGCCAGATTCCCAATCGAATTAATCATCGCGATCCCAGCCGCCGCCCCAGTCCCCGCCAAAATCGCCGTAGGCAAACTCCAAAACAGCGGCAGGGTAGTAAGAATCCCCATAGTCGCAAGCGTCAGCGAAGCCATCGCCAGCACAGTGTTATGCGTCCACACGACCGAAAGCACCAACCCAATCGCCCCCGCAAACGCCGGCAGCGCAATATGCCACCGCCGCTCCCGCTTCCTATCCGCACTACGCGACACAAACACCATCGCCACCACAGCCCCCGCGAACGGAATCGCCGACAGCAACCCGATCATGAAAGCATCCGTCACCCCAGTCGCCTTAATAATCGTCGGCAACCAGAAGCTCACCCCATACAACCCCATCACAAACGAGAAGTACGTCAGACTGAGCATCAACACCCGCCCACTCGTGAGCACCTGACGAATCGGCATGTCATGCTTGGTCGCTTCCTCCGCGGACACATGCCGCTCGAGCAACTGCTGCTCTTCCTTGGTCAGCCACTTCGCCTTCGAGATCCGATCGTCCAGCATGGCGAACACCATGATCCCGACGATCACCGAAGGAATCCCTTCGAGCAGAAACAGCCACTGCCAGCCATGCCAGCCGTTCAAGCCGTTAAAGGTCTTCAGGATATAACCCGACACCGGCCCGCCGATCACACCCGACAACGCAATCGCCGTCATGAACCACGTCGTCATGCGGCCACGCCGATGCGACGGATACCAGTACGTCAGATAAAGAATGATCCCAGGAAAGAACCCCGCTTCAGCCAGACCGAGCAGAAAGCGCATCACATAAAACATCGTCGGCGTAGTCACGAACATGGTCAGCATGGAGATCACGCCCCACGACACCATGATCCGAGCAATCCACACCCGTGCGCCGACCTTATGCAAAATCACATTGCTCGGAATCTCGAAGATGAAATAGCCGACAAAGAAAATCCCCGCGCCGAAGCCGTACACCGCATCGCTCAGCCCAAGATCGCTGGTCATTTGCAGCTTGGCGAAACCGACGTTGACGCGATCCAGATACGCGACCACGTAACAGAGCATCAGAAGCGGCGCGAGCCGCCAGGTGACCTTGCGGTAGGTGGCCTCTTCGAAAGTGGAAGGTGGCGCACCCGCGCCGGGATGGTGGAGCGGATTTGCGGGACTAGCCATGGTGTCTCCTCTTTTCTTGTGGAATTGAAGTACCGCCGTCGATCGATTCTATCCGCGCTCAGTGCTTTGCATGACGAATCGATACCGGGGGAAAACACTGACTGCGGCGAGGGCGGCGCGGCGGCCGCCCTCGCAAGAATGGCCCAGCGCGGCGCTACACGCAGCGCCCGCCGTCCACTTCGAGACACACGCCGGTGATGAACTCTGCCTCGTCCGAGGCCAGATAAAGCGCGGCGTTGGCAATATCCTGCGGCGTCGAGAAACGCCCGAGCGGAATGCCGGCGAGAAAGCGCTGGCGATTTTCCGGCGTATCTTCCACGCCCATGAATTCGGACAGCAGCGCCGTCTCGCCGATCACCGGATTCACGCAGTTCACCCGAATCCGGTCCGGACCCAGCTCGACCGCCAGCGACTTGCTCGCGATAATCACCGCGCCTTTGCTGCCGTTGTACCAGACGAGCCCGGGGCGCGGCCGCACACCCGCCGTGGACGCAATATTGATGAAGCAGCCGCCGCCTTGCTCGCGGAAATACGGCACGAATTCCTGCACGCTCCAGTAGATGCTTTTCACATTCACCGCATAGACGCGGTCGAATTCGGCTTCCGTGACTTCCATCACCGGCTTGTTGCGATGCGTGGTGCCGGCGTTGTTGACGACGATCTGCACGCTGCCGAAGTCTTCGAGCGCGGCCTCGCGCAGCGTCTGCCAGTCCTCACGCTGGGCGACGTTACCCGCCACCGCGATCGCCTTGCCGCCGGCCAGCGCGATTTCGCTCGCCACGCGCTCGGCGGCCGGGCCGTTCAGATCGTTGACCACCACGTTCGCGCCTTCGCGCGCGTAGGTCTTCGCAATGCCTTCACCGAAACCCGAGCCGCCACCTGTGACGATGGCTGTTTTACCTGTCAACCGCATAGTGTCTCCGTTGTTCGTTGTGGATCGTGATGCCAATGCGTGCCGCGCCCGCTAACCGTGCCGGATGGCAATGGTCTTCAGCACGGTGAACCCATAGAGCGCTTCGAAGCCTTTTTCGCGTCCGTGGCCCGAATGCTTGACGCCGCCGAACGGCAATTCCACGCCACCGCCCGCGCCATAGTTGTTGATGAACACCTGGCCGGAGCGCAGGCGGCGCGCGAGCCGCATCTGCCGTGCGCCGTCGCGCGTCCAGATGCCGGCGACCAAACCGAATGGCGTGCCGTTGGCGAGATTCAAAGCTTCGTCTTCATCGCTGAAGGACATAGCGGCCAGCACCGGTCCGAATACTTCGTCGCGCGCGAGGCGGTGGCTCGGGGGCACGTCGCGCAACAGCGTGGGCGCTTGGTAGAAGCCGGCTTCCGGCGCTTCGGGAATCACCTCGCCGTGCGCCGCCATTGCGATGCCGTCGTGTTGCGCATCGTTGAGGAAATCCCACACGCGACGCTGCTGTTTCGCGCTGATCAGCGGCCCGCAGTCGAGGTCGGCCTGCGAAGGGCCGACGCGCAACGCGTGAAACGCGCTGCTCAGCCGGTCGAGCAAGGGCTCGTAAATAGCCCGGTCGATCAGCACGCGGCTACCCGCCGAGCAGGTCTGCCCGGCGTTTTGCACGATCGCCGACACCAGCACGGGCAGTGCGGCGTCGAGGTCGGCATCGGCGAAAACGATTTGCGGCGATTTGCCGCCGAGTTCCAGCGTGACCGGCACGTGATTCTCGGCGGCCATTTGCGTGACGAGCTTGCCGGTATCCGGCGAGCCGGTGAACGAAATGTGATCGATGCCCGGATGACGCGCGAGCGCCGCGCCCGCTTCATGGCCGTAGCCGGTGACGATATTCAGCGCGCCGGCCGGCAAACCGGCCTCGGCGGCGAGTTCGGCGACGCGCAGCACGGACAGGCACGCATCTTCGGCCGGTTTGACGACGCAGGCATTGCCGGCGGCGAGCGCCGCGCCCACGCTGCGCCCGAAAATCTGCATGGGGTAATTCCACGGCACGATATGGCCGGTCACGCCGTGCGGCTCGCGAATGGTCAGCACCGTATAGCCGGTCTGGTAAGGCAGCGTTTCGCCGTGCAGCTTGTCCGCCGCGCCGGCGTAAAACTCGAAATAGCGGGCGAGGGCGGCCGAATCGCCGCGCGCCTGCTTGAGCGGCTTGCCGGTGTCGCGGGCTTCGAGTTGGGCGAGTTCCTCCTGGCGCGCGGCGACCAGCATGGACAGCCGGTACAGAATGCGGCCGCGTTCGGCGGCGCTGGCCTGGCCCCAGGGGCCTTCGAACGCGCGGCGCGCGGCGTGCACGGCGGCGTCGATATCCGCCGCGGTGCCGCGTGCGAGTTGGGTGAAGGGTTGGCCGTCAGAGGGATCGAGTACGGCGATCGTCTCGCCGCCTGATGCGGCGGACCATTCGCCGCCGATGAAATGCCGGGCTTCTTCCATGCAGGCTCCTTGAGATGTCACGAGCACCGCGCGGCGGTGACGTGGTGTTCACAAACGAGAGGCACAATCGAGAGACGCCCGACGATTATCACCCCGATGATACGAGGGATGCCATTAGGTGATTGGCTATAATGGCGTATTCAGCACTGTCCGGCCGCAGCGCCGCTGCTCGAGGCGAGTTTCACGTTGCATCCCTTCGAGCAAGCGCGCCGCACGCCGTGTTCCGAATTCCATCCCGACCAGAGAGCGCTCATGAGCTTCAATAACGTCCCCGCAGGCAAAGACCTTCCGCAAGATTTCAACGTCATCATCGAAATCCCGGCGCAAAGCGATCCGGTGAAGTACGAAGCCGACAAGGAAACGGGTCTGCTCCACGTCGATCGTTTCATCAGCACGGGCATGCGCTATCCGGCTAACTACGGCTACATTCCGCAAACGCTGTCGGGCGACGGCGACCCGGTCGACGTGCTGGTGATCACGCCGTTCCCGCTGCTGGCAGGCTCGGTGGTGCGTGCCCGCGCCCTCGGCATGCTGCAAATGACCGACGAATCCGGCGTGGACGCGAAGCTGGTTGCCGTCCCGCACGACAAGGTCTGCCCGATGACCGCCAACCTGAAATCGATCGACGACGTTCCGTCGTACCTGAAAGATCAGATCAAGCACTTCTTCGAGCAATACAAGGCGCTGGAGAAGGGCAAGTGGGTGAAGGTCGAAGGCTGGGCGGATATCGAAGCCGCGCACAAGGAAATCACCGAAGGCGCGGCGAACTACAAGAAGTAAGCTGCGTAATCGCAAACTGATGGATTGACTTCGCTTTGCGGAGAACAGATCCACCATGAGAGGCAAGCCGCAATGGCTTGCCTCTTTGCGTTTACGCGGTTGATATCTGCCTGTTGCAATCGTGTTTTTCATTCAAGATTGCGTGATTTACAAAATTATTTGAATTTTGTATTTATTTGGTGGGGTTTTTTTGCGAATGCAACGCTGTGTTGTTTCGCAGGCGTAGCCGGTCGGCTTCATGTTTCGAGGCGTGGATATAGGCGGGCCGAGGTGGCCCGCCGGACTGCCTTTACTCGGCAAGTGCCAATTTTCCGTCCATCAAGCGATTGATTCCGAGCGGATTGTCCGCCTTCAATGCGGCTGGCAACAGCGCTTCGGGCAAGTCCTGATAGCTCACCGGGCGCAGAAACCGATTGATCGCAAGACTGCCGACCGAGGTCGAACGACCGTCGGCAGTGGAAGGGTAAGGGCCGCCATGCACCATCGCATGTCCCACTTCGACTCCCGTTCCAAAGCCATTGACCAGAATGCGCCCGGTGCGCCGTTCGAGCGTAGGCAGGAAGCGTCGCGCTTCCGGGTAATCAGGCTCGTCAATGTAAAGTGCGGACGTCAATTGCCCTTCGAGCGATTCGAGCAGGTCCAGCATCATGGAAAGGTCGACGCATCGGACGACAAGCGAGGACGCACCAAAAATCTCCTCCTGCAGTTCAGTGTGTTTGCGAAATGCGTCTGCCGTCGTGGAGAAAAGAGCCGCACGTCCCTGGTTTGAGGCTGTAGGCGAGCCGCCGCGAGCGAGCGTCCGGATCTCGGCGTGAGCCGCGGCCTCGGCGACAGCCGCTTCATAGGCTTTGTGGATGCCAGGCGTCAGCATCGTCGAGGCCGGCGTCTCCTCCAGGGCGCCCGACGCGGCAGCGATAAAACGGTCGAGGTCAGGTCCGTCCACGGCGAGAATCAATCCGGGGTTCGTGCAGAATTGCCCCGCGCCCAGTACCAGCGACTGCACGAATGCCTTGCCGATCGCCTCGGCGCGATTCTTCAGCGCGGTGGGAAAAAGCAGGACCGGGTTGATGCTGCTCATTTCCGCGTAGACGGGGATAGGTTCCTTGCGGGCCGCGGCAATTGAAATCAGGTCGGTGCCCGCGCCACGCGAACCCGTAAAACCAACCGCCTTGATGCGATGGTCCTTCACCAGACCCTGACCGATTTCACGTCCGCTGCCGAAGAGAAGAGAGAACGTCCCTTCCGGCATGCCACATTCCTTGACGGCCTTTTGCACAGCTAGCCCGACCAGTTCAGAGGTGCCCGGATGGGCGGAGTGCGCTTTGACCACCACGGGACACCCGGCAGCAAGGGCCGACGCAGTGTCACCGCCGGCCACGGAAAACGCCAGGGGGAAGTTGCTTGCGCCAAAAACAGCCACGGGGCCAAGTGCGAGGTTACGCAGCCGCAGGTCGACGCGCGGCATCGGTTTGCGTTCCGGCATAGCCGGGTCGATACGGGCGCCGATAAAGTCGCCTTGGCGGACCACGTCGGCGAACATGCGCAATTGACCGACAGTGCGGCCACGCTCGCCTTCAATGCGGGCTCGCGGCAGTCCGCTTTCGCTGACACAGCGTTCAATCAACGCGTCGCCGATTTCGAGGATATTCGCGGCGATGGTTTCGAGAAACTCAGCACGAGCGACGAGGGTGGTCTCGCGATAGGTGTCGAACGCCGCCCATGCCAACGCGCACGCTTCGTTCAGGTCGGCTTGGCTTGCGCCGCCGAATGCGGGCTCCATGGGGATTCCGGTTGCTGCATTGACCGCCCTGGTCGAACCATTCGTACCGCGAACGACTTGATGACCTATCAGCAGATTGCCAAAGATTTGCATGATTCTGTCCTGGAGTGCGGCACGCCGCCTTCTTTCATCAGTGTTTTGCAGGCAGCGAGGCCGCACTGCCGGATTTCGTCATCGAAAAGAGGCCGCCAGTGTTCATAAATCCTGGCGGCGTTTTCAACGTCGCTTGCCGTGTAGGCGTCAACTACTGTGCGAATGCCGTGGGGGTATGCAGATCTGGCGTGTCACCGAGGGGATCTCCTGTACGTTGGCGCTGCGCTCGTTCTTGACGATTGCGCCGAATATACGACCCTGCAGAACGCGCTGTATAGCGAATAGTTTCCATCGCGTTATCGCTTTCTGGAATCACCTGGTGAAGCTCGATGCGCCCCTTTCGAGGCTACTGGTTATCACCGATATAACCTATCACGTTCACGTGATTGGAAGGTTTCATTACCCGCGCACAAGCCGTATCAGTACACTCGAATCACTAGAAGGTGCCTCTTGCCAATCTCGAATTGACGATGTCGCGAGCCACCCATGTCCGGGTGGCAATTCGATGTCGGTGACGCGCTCACGACACCTCCGCATTGTTGGTCACCCGGCCTTACCGTGCCTCATAGCAAGCGTGTCCAATTGGCTGGCAGCAGTTGCTTGACCGGCGCAGTTATTCATTTGATAGACCTGCCACAGGAGTGACATTGAAGATAGCTCAACACCTTGACCCGGCCGCGATTAGTACGCTGGCGCTGGAAGAAATCGATGGCCAGATTCTTGTGATTCGGTTGAACCGTCCGGAAGTGTCGAACGCAATCAGTACCCCGATGGGCCAGGAGCTGATTAAGGTCTTCGGCGCTCTGGAAGTTGACCCTGCCCAATACCGTTGTGCGATTTTGACCGGGACCGGCGAACGAGCCTTCTGCGGCGGCGCCGACCTGAAGCAACGTGACGGCATGACGGACCAGCAGTTCAGCACGCAGCACTACCTGTTCGAAAGAATGGTGCGCGCCATCACGCACTGCCCGATTCCTCTCATTTGTGCTGTCAATGGCTCGGCCGTGGCAGGCGGACTCGAGTTGCTGCTGGCGTGCGACTTTGCTTACGCATCGAAGAAGGCCGTGTTTGGATTTACCGAGGTCAAGCGCGGCATCATGCCGGGCGGCGGTGGCACCCAACAGCTTCCGCGCACGATCGGTACGCGTCGCTCGAAGGAACTGATCTTTCGTGGTTCGAAGTTTTCGGCGGAAGAAGCGCTTGCCTGGGGCGTCGTCAACCAGTTGTACGAACCGGGTGAGGTGCTGGCGCGCGCGATTGAAGCCGCCCGCGATATCTGCACGAGCGCGCCGCTCTCTGTCTCTCAGGCAAAGAAGGCCATTGACCTTGGCATGCAGAGCGACCTGAACACGGGTCTTTACATCGAAATAGAAGCCTATAACCGGCTTATTCCGACGGAAGACCGTCTGGAAGGCATCAGCGCATATAACGAGAAGCGACAGCCCGTCTTCAAGGGTCGCTAGTCGCATAAGAAGGGAACGCCGTCAGTCGTCGCTGGCGACCTACTAACCGGCCCCCTGTCGGCCGGAGGAGACACGCATGAATATGCCCACCGACGCTGCGGCGAGCCCGCAAGCCGAGCAGACATACCGCAAGATCACCAGGCGTTTGATTCCCTTCCTGTTCCTTTGCTACGTGTTCGCTTTTCTGGACCGTGTGAATGTTGGCATCGCACAGCTCGACATGAAGCACGACGTGGGCTTCAGCGACTTCACTTACAGCATCGGAGCAGGGATTTTCTTCCTCGGCTACGTGCTGATGGAAGTGCCAAGCAATCTCCTCCTGACAAGAATCGGCGTGAAGCGCACGTTCTCGCGAATCATGTTCCTGTGGGGCATCCTGGCAGCAGCGACCGCGTTCGTGACGCTTCCCGTGCATTTCTACACCGTGCGTTTCCTGCTTGGCCTCGCCGAGGCCGGCCTCTACCCGGGGATCATCTTCTACCTGACGCGCTGGTATCCCGTGGAGCGCCGTGCAAAGGCCATCGCGATCTTCACCTGCGCGACAGGTATTGCAGGTTTGATTGGTGGACCGATGTCGGGTTGGCTGATGACTCACATGGAAGGCGTTCGAGCATTACACGGCTGGCAATGGATGTTCGTCGTGCAGGGCTTGCCGGCAAGCTTTCTGGGCATTGTCGCTTTCTTCTTCCTGGATGATGGTCCGCAGAAGGCGAAATGGCTGAGTGATGTGGAAAAGGCCCAAGTACTGGCCGACATCAAGAAGAGCTCGGGCGTGAGTGATCAGCATGCGGAGCACACGTTCGGGCGTGCACTTCTCGACCCACGCGTGTATGTGATGGGATTCGTCTGGTTCGCACAGATTGCGGGTGTATTCGCAATCGGCTTCTGGTTGCCCACGCTCATCAAGAGCACGGGGGTGAACAGTCCGCTGGAAATTGGTATCTACTCGGCGATTCCGTACTTCGTGAGCTGGATTGCGCTCATTGGAATGAACTGGAACTCCGACCGGACAATGGAGCGTCGCTGGCACTGCGGCATCACGATGATTATCGGCGCAGTTGGACTGTTCGCGGCCGGCCTGATTCACGGCAGCCTTGCTTGGTCCATTGTCGCTCTTTCGGTCGCAACGGCCGGAATTCTGGCGCCCAATCCTCTCATCTGGGCGATTTCGACGGATTACATCCGCGGTAGCGGCGCTGCCGGCGGCGTGGCTTTGGTGAATTGCATCGGTCTGCTCGGCGGGTTCGTCAGCCCGATGATTATCGGCTCGATCAAGACAGTCACTCACAGCATGGTCGGAGGCCTCGGCGCGATCTCGTTGCTCATGGTCATTGGTGCGCTTGCCGCGATTCTTCTCGCGCCCAGAACGACCGGGGCCAAGTCGGTAGCCGAGCTTGCCGCCGAGAAGCTGGAGGACTCGGCAGCGGCGAACGCAATGCTTTGACAGGTGCCCGGCCGGGTCATCTGGATACGAAGGAGATTTTGAAATGACAACGCGTGAAAAGGTGCAGGTACGCGAAGTGGGTCTGCGCGACGGTCTGCAAATGGTCCAAACGATTCTGTCGACCGAACAGAAGCTGGAGTGGTGCCGCCGGATGGTGGATGCAGGGTCGGTCGAAATCGAGGTGACTTCATTCGTGCCGCCAAAGATCGTCCCGCAATTCGCCGATGCATCCGAGGTCGCACGTGGCGCGCTGGAGATACCCAAGCTTCACGCCGCTGCACTCGTGCCCAATCTCAAGGGCGCACAGCGTGCGTTAGAAGTTGGTTTGCGAAAAGTGCACTACGTGCTTTCCGCCAGTAACGAGCACAACCTAAAAAACGTTCGTCGAACGACTGCGGAGTCTGCCGAAGATTTCCGACGCATTGTTCTGGCGCGTGACGCGGGCGACAGTGCGACGCGCGGCGTGACGCTCGGCGCGGGCGTGGCGACAGCTTTCGGATGCACCATTTCCGGCCGGGTCGAGGAGAGTACGGTCCTTGGTCTCGTCGAAACACTTCTGACGGCTGGAGCCGACGAAATTACGATTGCAGACACGGTAGGCTACGCAAACCCCGGACAGGTCAGAGCATTGATGCGCAAGGTTCTGGCCATTACGGAAAACGTACCGGTCGCCTGCCATTTTCATGACACCCGCGGGCTGGGTCTTGCCAATGTCTTCGCCGCGCTGGACGCGGGGGTGCGCAGCTTTGACTCGTCACTTGGCGGTCTTGGCGGATGTCCGTTCGCGCCGAATGCCACCGGGAACATCAACAGCGAAGATGTGGTGTTCCTGCTGGAATCCGAAGGTCTCGATACCGGTATCGATATCAATGCGCTGCTGGCAATACGGGAGATGATCGCAGGCTGGTTGCCCGGTGAACCGTTCGCGGGTGCGATCGCGCGTGCGGGCCTGCCAAAGACATTCGACTTGCGCGAGCCGGCGTTGGCCTGACGCCGACCTCGACGGGTGACGAGAGGGCGCATGCATGCATTGAGGGTTTTTCGCCCGTCATGTCTTGCGTCCCGGAAACACGATTTTTGAATGGAAAGAAGGAGCGCGCAGTGCACGTCCAGAAAATTGGCGATATCGAGATTCGCAAAGTCAGCGAGATCGATAGCCTGGAATTCGAGCCGAACTGGCTCTTCCCTACCGTTGACCTCGACTTCGTCAAGGAACAGCGCAGTTGGCTCGGCCCCCATCTCATCGAGCCGACGGAACTCAAGCTGTATCTTAGCTTCCACAGTTACGTGGTCAAGACCCGTCACCACACCATTCTGGTAGACACGTGCAATGGCAATCACAAGCATCGGCCGTCGATGCCATCGTGGAGCAATCTGCAGACGCCGTATATCGAGAATCTGGCCGCAATCGGCATCCGACCGGAAGATATCGACTACGTCATGTGCACGCATCTACATACTGACCACGTCGGCTGGAATACCCGTCTCGAAGATGGCCGCTGGGTTCCGACCTTCCCGCGTGCGAAATACATCTTCTCGCGCGTCGAGTACGACCATCTGCTGAAGCTGCATCAATCGAACCCTGAGATGCCGGTCAACCGGGGCTCGTTTGTGGATAGCGTGCTGCCTGTCGTGGAACACGGCCAGGCGATGTTCGTGGAAATGGATCACTGCTTTGAGCACGAACTCGGCAAGGACGTATGGTTCTCTCCGGCAGTGGGCCACACGGCGGGTCATGTCCTGGTGCATATCGGGCATGAACACGGCGAGCACGCTGTCATGACCGGGGACGTTATTCATCACCCAATCCAGTTCGTTGATCCCACGCTTGCGAATGCCGCGGATTTCGACGCCAGGCTGGCCCATGAGGCGCGCTTTAACGTGATGAGCCGGTATGCAGACACGTCAACGAAGATTCTGACTGCCCACTTTCCGTCGCCAACGGCGGGGCGGGTAGTGAGTCACGGCGATGCATTCCGCTTTGCCTTCGACAAGGAATAACCGTCGCGGCGCTCAGCACCTCGAATTCCAGCGTCAGCAATCAGAGCTCTGCAATGCGGCTCTGACAAAGTTCGATGAACTTCTGCACGGGCTGCGTCAAGGTTGCGCCGCGGCGCGTCGCAATTCCGTACGGGGCGCCGCGTCGCTCGATGTGGATGGGGAGAATGTTGAGCAGGCCGCCGCCCGCGAAATATTCGGCCACCTTACGGGGTATCAGGCCGACCGTACCGCTGCCGGTGCGAAGTAGCGAAAGTGTGGCGAACGTCGACGAGGTCTCCATCGCATAGCGCGGAAAGCTCAGACCTTCGTCGTCGAGCAACTGCTCGAAGAGCGAGCGCATCGGCAAGGTGGCTTGCGGAACAATCCATGGATTGCCGATGATATCCGCGAGCCGCACCTCGGTTTCATTGCCGAGTGGGTCACTGCCGTCGACCACGACGCAGATCTCTTCCACTTCAAGCGGAATGAAATCGTAGGCTTCCGGGTGGACGCTGACGCTGGGTCGCCCGATTACGAGGTCAAGCAAGCGCTGATCGAGCATTGCCAGCAGGCGTGCACTGTTGTCCTCCCACACTTCGATGGATGTGTCCGGTTGTGCTTCGCGTAGTGCCTTGACAGTCGGCGCGAGCCACACGGGCAACGATCCCATTACGGCGCCGATGGCGAGCGTCCCGCCGCCGCCTCGCAGGATTGCCGCCAACTCGTCGCGCATCGTTCCGACATCCGCCCGAAGCGTTCTGGCGTGGCGTATTACGCAGCGGCCCAAATCGTTAGGAACAATTCCACGGGGCGAACGGGAAAACAGTTCGACTCCGAAGATGGCCTCGAGCTCTTGCAGCGATTTGGTAATGGCCGGCTGCGAAAGGGACATTTGCTGCGCTGCCTTGCGTAGCGACCCATGGTCGTCGAGGGCGATAAGCAGCGCGATATGAGCCCCGCGCAGACGCCGCAAGATCGCATCGTTACTGGTTATCACGGATATAACCCCAGACGTTCACGTGATTGAAACCTTTCATTATCTGCTTCCGATGGTGCGTCAGTACACTGGATTTGTCGGTGGACGCATGGGTGATTCGCACGGCGATCTACTCGATGCGGAACGTCGGAACGTGTGATGTCGGCGTTCCAACTCGCAGTGATAACGTGCGCGAATCACTGCTTCGAAGTGTAACCGCGATTCTTGCCTCGATGCATGTGGCCAGCACGGTTGCCGCTGTCGAAGACCAGGTTGCGACGTCCGACCGGCACTTTCCCAGAGGCGCATGCCTGGCAACGGAGAAATACAAGCGTGAAACGGATAGGAATTGACGTCGGCGGCACCTTCACCGACGTGGTGATGATAGACGACGCGACCGGCAAGGTATGGTCGACCAAGGTACCGACAACACCGAAAGACCGGGTCATCGGAACGGTCGAAGGGTTCCGGAGAATCCTTGAAATCTCAGGGTCGATGAGTGCGGACATTTCGTTTCTTGGCCACGGAACGACCATGGCCACGAATATGGTGGTCGAGGGTACGGGTGCGAAGACTGCGTTGGTCACCACTCGCGGATTCCGCGACATCCTCGAACTGCGTCGTGCATCCCGCCACGATCGTGCAGATCTCTACGACTTGTTGTTCGACAACCCGCGAGCCCTGGTCGAGCGCCGTTGGCGACTCGAATTGACAGAGCGTCTGCGATTCGACGGCAGTGTCGAAACGCCGCTCTCGCGCGCAGAACTGGTAGCGATAGCCGAACGCATCCGCGAGTCGGATGTCGAGGCGGTGGCGGTGTGTCTGCTGCATGCGCACGTCAACCCGGAACATGAGAAGGCGGCTGTCTCGGCGCTCCGTGAGATGCTGCCCGAGCGCTTCGTGTGTGCCTCGCACGAGGTCAATCCTGAAGCGATGGAGTACGAGCGGACCAGCTCGACCGTCATCAATGCGATGCTCGGACCTGTGTGTGGCCGATACATCGGCCGTCTCGTGGACGCGCTCGCGCAATTGGGGTTCGCCGGCAAGTTCCTCTTCATGCAATCGAACGGCGGCCTTGCGAGCGCGGCGCGAGTCGCGGACCGTCCCATCGTGCTGCTGGAGTCGGGGCCGGCAGGAGGCGTCAGCGCCGCCATCCGCAATTGCGAGCGCGGGGATTTGCGCAACGCCATTCTCGGCGACATGGGGGGCACCACGTTCGACGTCTCGCTCATCCGGGATTTTCGACCTGAAATCCGCAACAAGAGCCTTCTGCATAGCTATACGGTGCGCTCGCCCAGTATCGACATCGATTCCGTGGGCGCGGGCGGCGGCTCGATTGTCTGGATCGACGCGGGCGGAGGTGTTCGCATCGGCCCGGAGAGTGCGGCTGCCGACCCAGGACCGGCATGCTACGGCCGCGGTGGCAAGCGCCCCACGGTGACGGACTGCAATCTCGTGCTCGGTTATATCGACCCGAACAATTTTCTCGGTGGCGAATTCCAGCTGGATGCAAAGGCGGCGTGGCAAGTAGTCGAGGAGGTGATCGCGAAGCCGTTGGGCATGTCGGTTCCGGAGGCGGCACAGGCCGTGCGCTCGGTTGCAAATGCCTTGATGGCACAGGCGATTCGCATCATGACGGTCGAGCGTGGATACGACCCGCGCGAGTTTTCATACATTTGCTACGGCGGCGCGGGCCCGGTTCACGCGGTGGACCTCGCCCATGAAATGGGAATTCGCCGGGTGGTGATTCCACCGTTGCCGGGCCTATTCAGTGCATTCGGAATGATGGTCGCGGACCAGCAGTACGACTATCAGCGCCCCGTCGAATGTGAGCTCGCCAAGCTTGGCGATGACCGACTGCATGCGGGGTTCGACGCGCTTCTTGCGCTCGGCCTGAGCGAAGCAGAGCGCCACGGCGTCGACGCAAACACGACCCGCGCCGTACGACTTGCTGATTGCCGGTATGCCGGCCAGCCGGACGTCATCACCGTCGAGGTGCCCGACGACGCTTCATGCGCCAGGCTCGCCGGCGAGTTTGAAGCGGCTCATCAGCGTCTCTGGAACTTTGTGAGTCAGGACAAGCCGATCGTGGTCGCCAACCTGCGCTTGCAGGTCATCGCTACAAGTGGTTGGCGAGGTGGGATGGCGCTCCTGGATCAGCAAGCCGCCGTTGCTCCCATCCGTACCCGCGACGTGTATATCGACGGCAATGTGCGGCGCTTGCCGGTGTTCGCCCGCAGCCGGCTCCCGATAGGTGCCCGGATCGACGGCCCCGCGGTTATCGAAGAGCACAGCAGTTGCGCAGTATTGAAGGCATCGCACACAGCGCGTGTCGACGACGACTTGAACCTTGTGATCGAACTGGCGGCATGAACATGGACATCGTGACCTACGAAATCATCCGCAGCAGCCTGTATGCGGTTGCGCGAGAAATGAAGATTGCCATGATGCGCACGGCGGGAAGTCCGCTGATGCACGCCAGTGGCGATTCGTCTGCGGCAATTTTCGACGCCGACATGCAACTCGTCGCTCAAGGCAACGATATCCCGACGATGTTGGGCTCAGCGGTCGTCTCCACCCGGGTTTCGGTCGAAGCGATCGGACGGGAAAATCTGCGCCCCGGCGACGTGATTGTCAGCAACGACGCCTACGTGGGCGGCGGCAATCATCAGCCCGACGTGCAGTTCACGCGCCCCGTATTTGTCGACGGCGAAATCGTCGCCTTTGTGATGACCCGTGGGCATTGGACCGACATTGGCGGGCAGTCGCCCGGCAGTTATGCCATTGCCACGTGGGATGTTTTCGCTGAGGGCATCCGCATTCCGCCCGTCCTGCTGTACCGGAACGACGAGCCGGTGCGCGATGTGCTCGAGATTCTGACGCGCAACAGCCGGAACTCCCATGAGCTGCGCCTCGATATCCAGGCGCAGTATGCAGGAACGTTTGTCGGTGACCGACGTATCGTTGACCTCGTGGCGAAATATGGCGCCAAGGCATTGCGCGATGTGATGAGCCAGAGCCTCGACCACTCCGAAAAGCTCATCCGCGCGGAAATAGCGAAGATTCCCGATGGTGTCTACGAAGCCGAGGAATATCTCGACCCGATCGAAGCACCAGGATGGAAGCATGAGCGTCCGCATCTGAAAGTCAAGGTGACCGTTGAGAACGACCACATCACCTTCGACTTCACAGGCACGGGTGCTCAGGTTCGCGGCGGTATCAACTGTCCGTTCCCGGTCACGTGTAATAGCACATGGTTCACGGTTAAAGCCTTGACGGACCTTAGCATTCCAATCAACCAGGGGTGCTATCGGCCTGTGACGATCATCGCTCCGCAGGGTAGCGTCCTTAACTGTGAATACCCGGCGTCCGTCGTGTCCGGCAACACCGAAACATCGCCGCGAGTCATCGACCTGCTGCTGAAAGCCCTTGCGCCCGCAGTGCCGGATCGCATCCTGGGACAAAGCAATTGCGCGGCATGTGCTGGCATTTTCAGCGGGCGTGATACCAACCAGGCTCGCGTTGCCGAAACCGGGCAGACGTTCGTCACGATGCACGACGTTCACGCGGGCGGCATGGGTGCCCGGGCGGCGAAGGACGGAGTGAGCGGCATCCGCGTGTATGTCGGCAATGCGGGCAGTCAGTCGATAGAAATGATTGAACGGTCGTCACCTTTGCTGGTTGAGGAGTGGTCGCTTGTCCCTGATACGGGTGGTGCGGGTCGGCAGCGCGGCGGGCTGACTTCGCGCCGGGTTTATCGGGTCGAGTATGACGAGGCCACGTTCACGGTTTCAGGCGAGCGTGGCCACACCGCGCCGGAAGGTCATTTCGGCGGCCTCGCAGGTAGCAACTTCGTATGCAGGATAGCGCGGGCGGACGGGCAGGAAATGGCTGTGCCCGCGAAAGGCGGACAAACGGTCGTGTACCGGAATGACCGCGTTGTCGTGCAGCCCGCTGGTAGCGGGGGATTCGGTGAGCCGGTCGAGCGTGACCGTTCACTCGTTCTGGCTGACGTTGCTAACGGTTACATCACGCGCGACGCTGCAACTCGCCTTTACCAGATCGACCACGAGCTGATTCAGACCGGGCAATGTGAAGTCGCTGCGGAGGCAACGTAAGCCGGTGACCGGAAACAAACGGAGTAGCGAAATGACGAAGCAGCTTCCACTCGACGGCATCTGCGTCGTCGAGATTGGACACAGTCTCGCCGCGCCTTACGCGGGCATGGTGTTGAGGGCACTCGGTGCGGAAGTAATCAAGATTGAGAGTGCAGGGAGCGGGGACTATGCGCGAGATTGGGGGCCTCCGTTCATCGATGGCGCCGCAGCCCTCTTTCACGCGGTGAATCACGGCAAGTCGAGTATCGCCATGTCGTTGTCAGACCCGCTTCAGGCAGAAGCGCTACGTGAGCTGATCGTCCGGAAGGCCGATGTAGTGCTGCAGAATCTGAAGGCGGGCGGAACCGAGAAATATGGCCTCGGCTCGGAGCAGATGCTCGCGCTCAAGCCGTCGCTGGTGTACTGCAATCTCGGTGCATTCGGCACGGTCGGCCCGCTGCGGGACAAGCCAGGTTATGACCCGCTCGCTCAGGCATTGAGTGGCTTGATGAGCTTCATGGGACAGGCGGACCAGGCGTTGAGCCGCATTCCCATCTCGGTCAACGACATGGGAACCGGGCTGTGGGCGGCTATCGGCGTCCTGTCGGCACTTTTCAGGCGGCAATCGACTGGCGTGGGCGAGGTCGTTTCTGTCTCGCTGTACGAGACCGCGCTGTCATGGGGCGGCATGCAGATAGCAGACTACCTGGCCTCGGGCGTTCTGCCCGGCCGGTGGGGCTCGGGAACCGCCGCGATCGTTCCTCACCAGGCGTTTGATTGTTCCGACTCGACGATCATGGTTGCAGCAGGCAATGACCGGCTCTTTCGTCGGCTCTGCGAAGTTCTGGCCGTCAACGCGTTGGCGGACGACAGCCGCTTTGCGACCAACGGAGCACGGGTCAGCAACCGCGTTGAACTGATTGCGTTGCTGCAGAACGAATTCAGCAGGAACGCGTCCGCGCATTGGCTCGAGCGGCTCGATAAAGCAGGGATTCCGTGCGGCCCGATACAAACGGTCGACCAGGTCGTCGTGCATGAGCAAACGAAAGCACTGGACATCCTGCAAACAACCGAAGACGGCGCCGCTATGTTTGTTGGGTTGCCCATATCGTTTGGCGGAAAGCGGCCGTCTGACGCCGGCTCGACACCGAAGCTCGGCGAGCACAATCATCTGCTCACGGACGCACTTCAGGAAACGCCCTGAGTGTGCACGGCGGCCGGCTTGCCGCCTGCACGCATGGCGGGGCAAGCTGGCCGCATTCCCCGCTCAGGATACGAGTCAGGAATGGGTGGATTGGTAGCTGATTTCACGCTTCGTTGAGCTCAGCGTGCGAATCGGCTCGCCTTTCATCCAGGCACGGATGTTTTCGACAGATTCGCCATAGTAGAACTCGTACGAACCTTCGGTAACGTATCCGATGTGCGAAGTTGCGATTACGTTCTCCATGGTTCGATACGGATGATCCGCGGGCAGTGGTTCGACATCGAATACGTCCATAGCGGCCCCGGCAATCTGCTTGCGATTCAATGCGGCAATCAGGGCTTCCTCATTCACGATCGGGCCGCGCGCCGTGTTGACAAGGAGCGCGTGAGGCCGCATCAGCGAAAGCTCGTGTGCGCCAACCAGATTTCGTGTGCGCTCCGAGAGGCGAACGTGAATAGACAGGATGTCACTCGACGCAAGCAATTCGTCTTTTGATACGTATTGAGCACCGTGCTTGGCGGCGGACTCTGCCGTCATGTTCTGGCTCCACGCGATTGTCTTCATACCGAACGCCTGGGCGACGCGGGCGGTCACGCTGCCGGAGTAACCTAATCCAAGCAGACCGATGGTCTTGCCGCTCAGATCTCTGCCCACGGAGACTTGCCATCCACCGTTTCTGAACGAACTGACTTCGCTCGGAATGTGACGTGCCGCGGCCAGGATGAGCGCCCACGTGTGTTCAGCCGCAGCGGTCAGCGAGGACGCAGTCCCGCAGACGGTAATGTGCAGTTCGTCCGCCGCTTCAATATCGATGGCGGCGTTCCACGGGCCGGTGCTTGCCAGCAATTTGAGGTTCTTGAGTCTCGATAGCACGCTTCTCGGAAACCAGGTCCGTTCCCGCATGACGCACAGAATGTCATACGGCTGAAGCCGTTCGACCAGCTCATCCTCATTGTCGATATGGTCGGTAAAGACGGTGATGTCGGCTTGCTTGCGCAGGCTGTCCCAATTGCCGAACTTCAGCGAGGTGTTCTGGAAGTCGTCGAGTATGGCGATTTTGTGCATGAGATTCTTCACTGTTGATGCCGGATGAGCGGCGCAGCGCCGCATCCGGCGGGTCGTTCAAAGATGAGGATGACCGCTGCCTGCTACCCAGCTGGCAATGTGTCCATTGGCGTTCATGCTGTCGTGACAGCCTTCGGCTTGAACCCGACGAACATGACGATGATTCCGAGGAACAGAACCGCAGTCATGACGTAGAGGCCGCTATTGAGCGAGCCTGTCAATGTCTTCAGCCATCCGATGACGAAAGGGCTGCAGAAACCGCTGAGCAGACCGATGCAGTTCACGAACGCAATGCTTCCCGCGGCAGCGGGCGAACCGTGAAGATAGTCGGCGGCAATTGACCAGATCAGCACGTTTATCGCGAAGATGCCGACACATGCGACGGTCAGCAGGACGATGGTCAACACCGCCGAGCTCATTGACTGCGATACGAGAAGTAGCGCTATCGCACCGATAACACCGGCGATGGTCGCGTGCCAGCGTCGCTCAAGCATCCGGTCGGAGTTGCGGCTGATCGCGATCATGCCGATGGCGCCAATGCCGTAAGGGATGGCCGATAGCCATCCGAGCTGCGAGAGATTGGATATGCCCGAACTCTTCATGACGGTCGGCAGCCAGAACGTGACCGAATAGGTGCCGCAAACAAAGGCGAAATCGATGAAGGCAAGCATGTAGACCTTGGGATCGGCGAGGGCCTGCGCAAGTGTTCCGTGCCCGTGCTGGTCGTTCTTGCGTTTGCGTTCGGTTTCCACTCGAAAGCCTTCCCGGAGCGTATTCTTTTCCGCTTCGGTCAGCCATTTCGCTTTGTCGATGTTGTCATCCAGAATGAAGAGCGTAAGGATGCCGAGTGCGACCGCGGGCAGTGCCTCGACGATGTAGAGCCACTGCCACCCCGCCATGTTGGCGACGTTCGCAAGCCTCGTCATCGCCCATCCGGAGATGGGACCGCCCACCAGGCCGGCAATGGGGAATCCAACCATGAAGCACGAAATAATGACGCCGCGCCGGTTCTCAGGAAACCAGGAGCTGAGATAGAAAATCACGCCGGGAAAGAAGCCAGCCTCGAATACGCCGAGCAGCAATCGAACCATGTAGAACTCGTTCACGTTGGTGACGAATGCCGTGCACGTCCCGACGATTCCCCAGCAAATCATGATTCGAGCGATGGTCTTTTTTGCGCCCATGCGCTTCAGAAGCAGGGCGCTCGGCACTTCGAGCAGGCAATACGAGAGGAAGAAGATGCCCGCGCCCAGACCGTATACGGCATCGCTGAAACCAAGGGCGTCCTGCATCTGCAGTTTCGCGAAGCCGACATTGATGCGGTCGAGAAATGCGACCACATAGCAAACGAAGAGCAACGGCACGATGCGAAGAGCGACGCGTAGGTAAAGCCTGCGCTCCTCAGCGCTAGCGGCCGCTACGGACGGGAGTTCGTCCGATGAAGCCGGAGTAGGTTCAAGAAAGGTCTGGCTCAATTTGCGTCTCCTGATTGTCCCGATTCGCCTGCGGATAAGGCCAGCGTCCGGGAATCTTTTGATGGAAGTATATGAAACCGAACTTGGCTCGTAAGGAATACAACTCGTATCAATCGCTTTCCTGCCGCAATAGCGCGTCGGCACGTTCGTGTGGCGGCGGCTTTGTCAGCAAGTGGTTGTGCTCACCAAGGCCGGGGGTATTGCCCGGCAACGGTGGCCGGTGGCCGTTGAACGAGACAGGCAGTGCGACGGTTCTGGTTCGTCCATCGGGCGTCTCTCGAAGAATGTCGAGCGAGATCGTCTGTTCGTCCTTGACCACGCAATCCACTGTCTGCAACGGACCACACGGAATGGATTCGACCTCGAGCGCGCGAAGCCAATCGCTCGCGGGCATTTGAGCAAATCTGGCTTCCAGCAGAGGAATGAGTGCCTTCCGGTTCAGGACGCGGTCGCCATTGGTCGAAAATCTCGGGTCATCGGCAAGCGAAGGGAGGTCCATCACTTTGCACAGACGCCGATACAACGTGTCGTTGCCTGCGGCGACGAGGATTGCTCCATCCGCGCAGTCAAAAACCTGGTAGGGCACGATGTTCGGACTACCGGAACCGATACGGGCGGCCTCCGGACCGCCGGCAAGGCAATCCGAAAGGGGCACCGTCATCCACGCAAGGGCGGTTTCAAAGAGCGACACGTCGACGACCCGTCCGCGCGCAGGGTCACCGCGACCCTTGTCGCGGAGCGCGGCCAGCACGCCGATAACGGCCCACATGCCCGTGCCCATGTCGTTGATCGAGACGGGAACACGGCTGGGCGCGTCGTCTGCGTGCCCGACGAGGCTCATCATTCCGCTGTAGGCCTGCACTAACGGGTCGTAACCCGGCTTGCTCCGCAAAGGGCCTGTCGCTCCAAAGGCACCGAGGTTGCAATAGACGAGCGACGGGCACAGTTCCGTCAGCTCCTTTGCCCCCAGGCCATAACGGTCGAGATTGCCGGGCTTCAGATTCTGAAGAACCACATCGGCGTTGGCGACGATGAATTCCCGAATGAGTCTGCTGCACGTCGGGTCGCTGAAGTCGGCGCTGATGCTTTCTTTGCCATGGTTCATGGCGTGGAAGAGCGCCGAAGCGCCGTCGATGAAAGGAGGCCCCCATCCGCGGGCGTAGTCTCCTTGGGCCGCGTTTTCGATCTTCACGACGCGAGCGCCGAGGTGCGCGAAGATGATGCCCGCGTACGGCGCCGCGAGGCTGTGCCCAATCTCCACGACGCAGATGCCCTCGAGCGGGAGCGGCTGCGTCATTTGTCCCTCAGCCATGGCGCATCCCCCGGCCAGAATTGGCTTGGCTCGCTAACCGGAGCGTTCGTGCGGTGGGTGGGCAATTTCCCGGGGTTGCGCTTCTGAGGTAAGTCATGGTGTCTCGTCGATGAAATTATGAAACGTTTCCAAATCTAAACGTAATACTAGAAGCTCTTTTATCAACGTTGCTTGCATGGAAATGAAACGTTTCCAATGATAGTTCGAAGAGCGTCTTTGTCAAGGCGGTAGTTCCCTGGCGAACCCACGGTAGTTTTTGGGAATGCCGCGCGGAGGACCAGCCGCCGCGGAAGCAAGCCTCGAAGGGGAGTTCCGGTCACCTTGCTTGACAAAGCACGCACAGCAGGGAAAATTGGGAACGTTTCCACTTCGTCGCCGGATCGACTGCGACGCGAGTGCGATGGTCTCGTCGGCCAGATAGGCTGCGAGGCCAGGTTTGAACGTGGGCCGACCGTGCGGGGCGTCGGCTTTCCCTTGGTGTACGTTTTCGCCGCTCAACTCCCTCAAGGGGCAAGCTCAACGAAGGCGGTACACAGCAGTTCCGCTCATGGCCTCACTCAGGCTTTGCCGACAGAATGAGTATCGAATCCAAAGGCAACATGACACGCCGAGCTTCGGCCGCAGTCGACGTCGCGTCGCTTGACGACGACCGCAAGCCATCAATCCGCGACGTCGCGCAATTAGCGAACGTCAGTCTGGGAACAGTCTCGCGTGTCATCAACGCGCATCCCAACGTGCGTGAGGACACACGCAAGCGCGTGAAGGCTGCCATCGTCGAACTGGGCTATGTGCCGAATATGGTGGCCCAGAGCATGCGCAACAACAGGTCGATGACGTTCGCCTGCGTCATGCGCGATTTCACCGTCCCTGTGCTCAGTCTGTTCGTCGACTCCATGCAAAAAGAGATTGATGGATTTGGCTTTTCGCTGATGGTCGCCTCGAGCTACCACGACCCGAAGCGCGAAGTGGAACTGCTGCTCGGCTTCCAGCAGCGACGCATTGATGGCCTGGTGATCGCCACATCGTCAGAGGAAGACCCAGCACTTCTGACGATGCTGCGGGAAGCGCAATTTCCAATCGTGTTGCTCGATCGCGAACTGCCCGCAGAGCTTGATTCCGTCACGGTCAATCACGCCGCGGGTGTCCGGCAGGCGGTGCATCATCTGGCCGACCTTGGGCATCGCCGCATTGCGATCATTTCCGGTGAGCCAGGCGTGCATCCGACTCAAAGCCGTTTAAAGGGCTTTGGCGATGCGTTCAAGGAGCGTGGGCTGATCATCGAACCAGAATTGATTCGGCACGCGACGTTTGCCCGGGACGCCGGCTATACGGAGACCCGTCATCTGCTGGAGCTAGCCAGGCCGCCGACGGCAATCGTTGCCGGCGGAACGTCGTTGCTTCCTGGTGTGATGCAAGCAACGCGCGAACGTGGACTCGTGATCCCGCAAGACCTATCGGTTATCGCCGGAGCGGACAGCGACGTCGCGCTTCTCGCGACACCGGCGTTCACGGTTGTTCGCTGGAGCCATGACCAACTGGGTAAGGCCGCTGGGAGATTCCTGATGGAGCGGTTGGACAACCCAAAGCTGCCGAGACGAAGACTGACAGTCGACGCCGAACTCGTAATGCGGGGCTCTTGCGCGGCACCGCGTCGAACCGCGGCGCTGAAGAGTTGACCTTATCGCTTGTCGACTGTGATTGACCGGCGGAGACCTCGGTCCGAGTGTCCCGCCGTTCGACTTCTTTCGGTCGCTTGCCGGCGCTCGGTCAAGCACTTCCAAGACGAGCGCCGATTTGCAATGCCATCCGTGAGATAGCCAGACGGATTCGCTTTTCACGCTTTGGGTCGACCCGGCCGGTTGGGATGCTCGTGCTGACGGCAAGCCTTTTGCCATAAGCGGTTTGTCCGACATACGCGGCAAAACAGGCCAGCCCGGCGGCCGATTCCTCGAATTCGCTCGCTTGACCTGTTTCGCGAACGCCTTCGAGTTCGCGGAGCAACGCTGCGCGTCGTGTAATGGTCCGCGGCGTCAGTGCGGCGAGCCGTTCAGGGAGAAGTGCGATCAGGTCTGCTTGAGGAAGCGTGGCGAGCAGCGCCTTCCCTAGCGCGGAGCAGTGTGCCGGAAGTCGCGAGCCAAGGTCCGATACGAGACGGACTGGACGTCGGGAATCCTCCCGGGCAATGTAGACGACGTCTGCTCCGTCAAGCGTTGCCAGTTGCACGACTTCGTCGTGTGTTGCAACGAACGCTGCCGCCAGTGCGCGGAATATGGACTGGTAGCCGTCGTGACGCACATAGGCATTTCCCAACTCGAAAAGCTTCACACCTATCAGGTAGCCGTCGCCTCGCTTTTCGACCCAAGCCTGCCGCTGGAGTGAATCCAGCATCAGATAGAGCGTGCTGCGCGATAGCCCGGTTGCGTCGAGCAACGCCGCTACGCGAACGGGTTCTCTCGCACGAGCCAGAATGTCGAGAACTTCCTGGGCCCGGCGCAGAGCGGGTACCTCGTAGACCTTTTCCATCGCGACTGCATTCAGTGGGAGTTGATGGACGACTGTCCAACCTGTTGGACATATTAACAGCATAATGGACGCCTTCGAATCGTGGGCATAGGATGCGCGCATTCCTTTGCGTGACGGGTGACGAACATATATGGCTATTTCTTCATACTCCTACCTTCCGGCAGATGCGGAACGGGCAGTGCTCGTAGGTCGAGTCTGGCGGCCGGAGCCGCACAACGGCCCGGCGGTGATTGCGATTCGACGGGGTGAGGTCTTCGACATCACCGGCACTGTTCGCACGACGGCCGACCTTTTCGACCGTCGCGACGCACTCGACATTGCCCGTAACGCGCCTGGCGAGACGCTGGGAAGCGTGGACGAACTAATAGCGAAAAGCCTCAACCCGGAGGCGGTTGGACTCCGGTTGCTCGCGCCGTGTGACGTCCAGGCGATTAAGGCCTGCGGTGTGACGTTTGCGGTCAGTCTGCTTGAACGCGTTATCGAGGAGCAGGCCGGCGGCGATGCGAGCAAGGCGAACGAAATCCGGGAGACGATAAACGCGCTGATTGGCGCGGACCTTTCGAAGATCAAGCCGGGCTCGGAAAGCGCGCAGAAATTGAAGGCCGAGATGGAGCGGCGGGGTGCGTGGTCCCAGTACATGGAGGTCGGTATCGGCCCGGACGCGGAGGTATTCTCCAAGGCGCAGCCGATGTCGGCTGTCGGTCTCGGCGCCGATATCGGTCTCTACAAGACGTCGGTCTGGAACAATCCCGAGCCGGAGATTGTGCTGGCAGTCAGCAGCGCCGGTCGAATTGTTGGTGCAACGCTGGGAAACGATGTCAATCTGCGAGACATAGAAGGCCGGAGTGCGCTGTTGCTCGGGAAGGCAAAGGACAATAACGGCTCATGTTCAATCGGACCGTTTATTCGCCTTTTCGATGACCATTTCACGCTTGACTCCATCCGCAGGGAGAGCGTGTTGCTGAAGATCGAGGGGCCCGATGATGGTTTCGTGCTCGAAGGTGTCAGTCACATGAGCGAGATCAGCCGCGACCCGGCTGACCTCGTGAATCAGACGTATGGTCCGCATCATCAGTATCCTGATGGCTTCATGCTTTTCCTCGGCACCATGTTCTCTCCCATCAAGGACCGGGACGCCAAGGGCGCCGGATTTACTCATCATCTCGGTGACGTCGTGACTATTTCGTCGCCGTCGCTTGGCTCATTGGTGAACACCGTTAGGCGGTCTGGCGAGATTGTTCCGTGGACATTCGGTGTCCGCGCTTTGTACGGAAACCTGGAGGCGCGAGGTCTGCGCGGCACTGCCTGATTTGCCTGGCGCTGAAGTGTGCGTCATGGGTGTGCGTCATGGGCGTGTCCCACGCGCCTCACGGAGAAATTGATGAGAATCGCAGTAGCTGGCGCAACGGGCCGCATGGGACGGATGCTTATCGAGGCCGTCTTGAATGCGGATGATGCAACCCTCGTTGGTGCATTGAGCAAGGAGGGAGGTTCCGCGTTGGGCCAGGATGCCGGGGCATTTATCGGTAAGACTACGGGCGTCGTCATCACTGACGACGTTGATGCTGTCCTCGCATTGTCCGATGTCTTGCTCGATTTCACGCGGCCGCAGGGGACGCTCGCTTACCTGAAAGCAGCGCAGCGCCACGGCGTAAAGATGGTGATCGGAACGACGGGCTTCGATGCTGCGCAGCTGGACTTGATAACAGAAGCGTCGAAGAGCATCGCCGTGATGTTTGCTTCCAGCACGAGCGCCAGCCTGAATGTGACGCTTCAGCTCATTGCATTGGCTGCCAGAAACTTTTCCGAGGGTTACGACATTGAAGTTGTCGAGGCTCATCACCGCTACAAAGTGGACGCACCTTCGGGAACCGCTTTGACGATTGGAGAGACGATTGCCGACGCGCTTGGCCGCAAGTTGGCGGACTGCGCGGTGTATGCCCGGGAAGGGGCAACTGGGGAAAGAGCTCCGTCAACTATCGGGTTCTCCTCCATTCGCGGCGGTGACATCGTTGGGGAGCACACGGTGTTGTTCATGGGTGACGGGGAGCGAATTGAAATTACGCACAAGACGCTCAACAGATCGCCCTATGTTAGCGGCGCATTGCGCGCCGCGCGTTACCTGATGGGGTTTGATGCCGGCCTGTTTGATATGCATGACGTCTTGCGGCTGCCTTGAGCTGGAAGCTGCGCCACGTTGGGTGGCTGGAAAGAACCGCGCGAGCCTGTAAGGGCCGCGCGGTTTTTTCATGGCCTGTCGATGCACGAGGCCGTCGCGCCGACTAGGCTTGAGAGGATGCATAGACGCAGTGCATCGAAAGGATGAACCGAATGCATTTTTATAATTAGGTGTAAACCCTTATCATTGGGCAGCCGCCGCGTCGACATTGTCGTGTCGGTGTTTCTCAATGCGCCGATGCGGCGCCAATCCCCGTTCCCTTGAGCCCACCGTCCGGATGCTGAATCGCAAGTCCAACCCGTCGTCGTCTTCGCAGCGCTGGTCGAACTGGCTGTATGCCGTCGCGAGCGCGATCTACCGCAAGCGGCCGGTCTGGATGGTGTCGTTTTCGACGAGCGAGGCCAGTCTGTCGGAAGGCTTGAGAGCGGCTTGCGCATCCACTGCCATGCTCGCGCTCGGCAATGTACTGCACGAACCGATGTTCGCGTGGGCCGCGATCGGCGCCTTCTGGACCTGTCTTGCCGATGCCGCCGGCTCCAACCGCGCCCGCTTTGCATCGATGATGGGTTTCGCGGTGCTGTCCACGCTGTGCGGAGGCTTGACCTCGTTCGCGTCCGCAGAGGGAACGGTGGTCGCCGCGCTCGCGGTGCTGCTGTTCACGAGTCTCGGCGCGTTCGGCAGAATCTGGGGCGCGGCTACATCGCAGGTGACGATTCTCGTGGCGACCGCCTGCGTCGTGATGGTCGATCGGCCGATGCACGATGTGCGGCAAGGCATGGCGTTTCTCGGCGTCTATCTCGTCGGTTGCCTGTTCGCCGTCGCGCTGAGTCTGACGGTCTGGCGCATTCATCCGTTCGGCACGAGCCGCTCGACGCTGCGTGCCGTGTATCTGCGTCTGGCGGATATCGCGCTGGATAGCGCCCGGCTGCTCGAACGGCGCGCGGCCCGCGGCGAGTGGGCCACGCATGCGGCGAAGTTTCGCGCCGATGCGCGAGCCGCGCTCGAACGTTCGCGCAAAGTGCTGGCGCGGGTGCCCGCGTCGAGAACGGGCGGCCGCGAAACGTACGACACGCTGCTCGGCTTGCTGACCGATGGCGAAGCGTTGTTCGCGTATCTGATCGCCGTCTCCGGCGCCTGTGAGCGAGCGCCGGATAACGCATGGCGCGCCAAACGCGCGGCGCGGCTGCTGGCCGTCATGGGCGACTTGTTGCGCGACATCGGCGCGGCCGTCAACGATGCGCAGTGGGAGCGTCTCACTGCGTTGCAATTGCGCCTGCGCCGCTTCGCGAAGCGGCTCGAAACCGCGTTGTCGGAACCGGTGTCGCTGAAGTCCGATTTCGAACTGGTCGACTTCGCGCCGGTGTATGCGCAGCCCGAAGGTTGGCGCGACAGCGCCGCGCGGCTCTTCACGCGCATCTGGGCTACGTTCAAAGCGAACCTGTCGGTCGAATCCGTTGGCTTGCGGCATGCGGCCCGCGTCGGTGTGACGACCACCGCCGGCTTTCTCGTGATTCGCGCGCTCGGGCTGCCGTTCGGCTACTGGGCGACCATGGCGACGCTGCTGATTCTGCAGCCTTCGATTGCCGCGACCTGGCCGCGCAGTATCGAGCGGGCGGCGGGCAGCATCGTCGGCGGCGTGCTGGCGGCGGGCATCGGCTACGCGATCCATTCGCCGCTCGGCATTTCCCTCGCGGTGTTTCCGCTGGTGATGGCGACCATGGCGCTGCGTCCCGTCAGCTACAGTCTCTTCGTGCTGTTTCTCACGCCGACCTTCGTGCTGGTAGCCGACTTCGCGACGCCCGGCGCCAGCGAATTCGTTTATGCGATCACGCGGCTCGGCAACAACGTGCTCGGCTGCGTATTGGCGCTGCTGGCCACGTTCTATCTATGGCCGACGCGCGAAAAGATCGACTACCGCGCGTATCTGGGCGAAGCGGTGCGCGCCAATCTCGCGTATCTGCGAGCCGCGCTGGCGTCGCCTCGCCGCAGCGAGAAGGATATGGAGCGCTTGCGCCGGGCCGCAGGTCTGGGCAGCAATAACGCGGAAGAAGCGATCGGCCGGATGCGCCTTGAGAAACTCGAGGACTCGATGGCCGATACCGTGACGCTGACGGTGCTGAGCGTGTTGCGCAGAATGGCCGGCACCGCGACGCAACTGCGCCTGAGTACGAACCGGCGCGACACGCACGACGAACTCGACGCGTGGATCGCGACCGTGAGCGCGGATATCGACGCCGCGTTGGATCGGACCTTGCGGCCGGTGCGCCACGCGCTGCCGGCGCGGGATGGGCTGACTTCGCTTGAGGCTGACGCGGTGGGGGAGCTTGCGTTGATGCATCGGCTGCTGAATGAGCGGATGCGAGAGGCGAGGGGATAGCGAGCCTGAACGAAGCCGAACGGCCCTCGTTCAGGACGCGCCGGTTGCCTGCTCCGTCGCCTCATCAACAACCACTTCAGGCTCCGCCAACGGCATCACAGACTCAAGCGTGCGCAATCCCGCCGCCAACGCCCGCTTCTCCGACGCCGCGAGACGCTTGACCCAATACTCGGCGCGCGACGCGCTCGACCGGTCCGTCAATTCAAACGACGCCAGCACCCGCAACGGCTTGCGCGAACGCGTATAACGCGCGCCTTCGCCGCTGACGTGTTTGTCGAAGCGCGCCTGCACATCGACGGCAATGCCGGTATAAACGCTGCCGTCCGAGCATTCGAGCAGATAAAGAAACCACGCCATAAACGCGCTTCAGCCTTTGAACGGATTGTGTTCGCGCAGCTCATCCACATACGCGTGGATGCTGTTCTTTTCGTTGTCGAGAAAGTGGCCGACCGCATCCGCGAAAGCAGGGTGGGCGAGCCAGTGCGCCGAGCGCGTCACCGTGGGCAGGAAACCGCGCGCCATCTTGTGTTCGCCCTGCGCGCCGCCTTCAAACGCACCGAGCTTTTCCTCGATGCAGAATTCGAGCGGCTGGTAGTACGCGGTTTCGAAGTGCAGGCACGGCACATGTTCGAGCGCGCCCCAATACCGGCCATACAGCGTGCCGCCGGTTTTCGCGTCGCGCTGATACACCACCAGCGAACTCGCGATCGGCTTGCCTTCGTATTCGGCGATCACGAGCAGCAGATTCTCCGGCATCGACGCGCCGATCATGCGGAAGAAGTCGAGGTTCAGATACGGACTCGAAAAGTGCTCGCGGTATGTCTGCCGATAGCACTTGCTGAAGAAACGCCAGTCCGCGTCCTGAATGTCCTCGCCGCGAATCCGGCGCATCGTCACGCCGGCCTCCTGCACTTTGCGGCGCTCGGCGCGAATGTTCTTGCGCTTCTTCTGTTCGAGCGTGGAAAGGAAATCGTCGAAGTCGCGATAGCCGTCGTTCAGCCAGTGAAACTGCACGCCTTCGCGTTGCATCATCCCCATGTCGGTGAGCGCGTGGGCTTCCGTTTCGGTGGGAAACAGCACATGCAGCGACGACACGTCGGCCTGCTCGGCGAATGCCATCAGCGTGGCCGCCAGATGCTTGAGCGCATGCGTATCCGCCGATAACAACCGGTTGCCTTGCACCGGCGTGAACGGCACGGCGCACAGCAGCTTCGGGTAGTACGGCAAGCCGTTGCGCTTGTAGGCGTCAGCCCAGGCCCAGTCGAACACGTACTCGCCGTACGAGTGCCCCTTCAGGTACACCGGGGCGGCGGCCACCAGCTTGTCCGTGCGCGGGTCCGTCAGCGTGACGAATTGCGGCGCCCACCCGGTATCGGCGACGGCGCAACGGGTCGCATGCAGCGCGCTCAGGAACTCGTGCCGCAAAAACGGCGTGGGCTGCGACTGCTGGGCGAGGAGGGCATTCCATTCGGCGGCGTCCACCTCGGAGGGCGACGCCAGAATGCCCGTGCGATAATCAAAGCGTTCCTGGTTCAATCTGTGTGACTGTTCCCAATGAGCGGCGCGGCGCATTAGGCGCTACGTCGTTCGTTTATCCGATTTGTCCATTCCGTCGAGCTAACCAGCCGCGGTACTCGCAAGCCACGTCGGCTTGCCTGTCGATCCTGCCATGAAGACCCGAATCGCTCTTGCCCAAATCAATGTCACCGTCGGCGACTTCGCCGGCAATGTCGAAAAGATTGTCGCCGCCGCGCGCACCGCGCACAACGGTGGTGCGAAGCTGCTGATCGCGCCTGAACTCGCGCTCTCCGGCTATCCGCCCGAAGATCTGCTGCTGCGTCCCGCGTTTTATGCCGCGAGCGCGGCGGCGCTGGCCGACCTCGCTTTGCAACTGAAACCGTTCGCGGGCCTGCATGTGATCGTCGGCCACCCTTTCCGTGACGTGGAGCACGGCCATGGTAATGCAAACGCGCCGATCGAGCGCGGCGTGCCGCCGGTGGATACGTTCAACGCGGCGTCGCTGATCGTGGATGGCGAAGTGCGCGGCACGTATCGCAAGCAGGATTTGCCCAATACGGAGGTGTTCGACGAGAAGCGCTACTTCGCGTCCGATCCGCAGCCGTTCGTGTTCGAACTCGACGGCGTGAAGTACGGCGTGGTGATCTGCGAGGACGCATGGCATGCGTCGGCGGCGCAAATGGCGAAGGCGGCGGGCGCGCAGGTCGTGCTGATTCCGAACGGCTCGCCGTATCACCTGAACAAGGAAGCGGTGCGTTTCGACATTCTGCGCGCGCGGATTCGCGAGACTGGCCTACCGATGGTCTACGTGAACATGGTCGGCGCGCAGGACGAATTGGTGTTCGACGGCGGCTCGTTCGTGCTCGACGCGCAAGGCGAACTGGTCGCCAAGATGGCGCAGTTCGAGGAAGCGACCGCGATCGTCGAATTCGAGAACGGCACGCCGTTGCCGGCGGCGATCGCGCCGGATCTGTCGATCGAGGCTCAGGTTTATGCGGCGCTCGTCATGGGCGTGCGCGACTACATCAACAAGAACGGCTTTCCGGGCGCGCTGATCGGCCTGTCGGGCGGCGTGGATTCGGCGCTGGTGCTGGCCGTTGCGTGCGACGCGCTCGGCGCGGACCGCGTGCGCGCGGTGATGATGCCGTCGCGCTACACGGCGGACATTTCCACGACGGACGCCGCCGAAATGGCGCGCCGCGTCGGCGTGCGCTACGACGAAATCGCGATCGCGCCAATGTTCGACGCGTTCCGCAGCTCGCTCGCGGAGGAATTCGCGGGCCGCGCCGAAGACGCGACCGAAGAAAACATTCAGGCGCGCATTCGCGGCACCTTGCTGATGGCGCTGTCGAACAAGTTCGGCTCGATCGTGCTGACCACCGGCAACAAGAGCGAAATGGCGGTGGGCTACTGCACGCTTTACGGCGACATGGCCGGCGGCTTCGCGGTCATCAAGGACATCGCGAAGACGCTTGTTTACCGGCTCTGCCACTACCGCAACCAGGCGACCACCTTCAGCAAGCAGGACATCATTCCCGAACGGATCCTGACGCGCGCACCGTCGGCGGAACTGCGCGAGAACCAGACCGATCAGGACAGCTTGCCCGAGTACGAAGTCCTCGACGCGATCATGCGCATGTACATGGAAGAGGACCGCTCGCTCGCCGAAATCATCGCGGCGGGCTACGCGGTGGAAGACGTGAAACGCGTCACGCGCCTCATCAAAATCAACGAGTACAAGCGCCGCCAGGCGCCGATCGGCATTCGCGTCACGCATCGCGCGTTCGGGCGCGACTGGCGTTATCCGATCACGTCGCGCTACACCGAACCGGTGGAGTGAGCCGCGCCGAACCCTCGGCCGATCGCTGCGGACTCAACCAAACCACGCGCCGGATTGCCGCAACGCATCCGGCGCGGCGTAGAATAAAAATCATCCATTTCCCTTTCACTCTTCCAGACACGAGACGAGGTCCGCCATGAAGCGCATCACTGCAGTCATCAAACCGTTCAAACTCGACGAAGTGCGCGAGGCGCTCGCTGAAGTCGGCCTCACCGGGCTGACTGTGACGGAGGTCAAAGGCTTCGGCCGGCAGAAAGGCCATACCGAGCTCTATCGTGGTGCAGAGTACGTGGTCGACTTTCTGCCGAAAGTGAAAATCGAAGTGGTGGTGGCGGATAACCAGTGCGATCAGGTGATCGACGCGATCATCGGCGCGGCGCGCACCGGCAAGATCGGCGACGGCAAGATTTTCGTCGCCGACGTGGAGCGCGTGATCCGTATTCGCACCGGCGAAGAAAACGAAGCAGCGGTTTAAACCGCCTGACTTCGTAGCCTTGAAGCAGGGACCGAGCGCGGCGGCCTTAACAAACTGCGCTCACAAGCGCGACGTGAGCCGGGCATGCACCGAGGCGGTGCGTCAAGGTGGAAGGCAAAACCGTCCGCTCAAATAAAAAACGGTGCGATACCCTTTCGGACATCGCACCGATACGCGCCTCTCGCAGCAGCGTGAAAAAGATTCTCTTGAAGAATTCTTGACTACAACCCCGGAGGGAGTCCCTCCGGGGAGCACCGTTCGATTAGAACGAGTGTTGAATACCTGCGTACACGCCAGTCTGGCTATGACCCGGCAGCGGGTTGTCCGTGCTGGTTGCCGTACCTGCGTTGTTGGCATTCAGGCCGTAGTTAGCCGTCTTGCTGTTTTGCGTCGTTGCAACCTGGAGGTCCAGCAGCGTGCGCTTGGACAGGTTGTACGAGCCGCCGACCGTGTAGATCGTCGCGTTGCCTGCGCCATTGTTGCCGTTCACGTGGTAGACCGCAGCGATCAGCGCCGCTGCCGGCGTTGCTTGCCACGTCACACCGCCCCATTCGTGATCGAGCGTGGTCGGCTGGCCCGGCAGAACGTTCTGTGCACCTGCCGAACGGACAGCCTGGTAAGCAGCCTGAATCTTGAACTGACCCAGGAACACGTTCACGAGAGCCGAGTATTCACGCGATGCCGCGAACACGCCGTTACCGATGTTGGCCGTATTGACCGCGCTCGGGTTCGGGCCGTACAGCGCGCCGTTAGCCGGATTGCGGATTTCGTCGTAAATACCGCGAACCTGGAACAGCGAGTTCGTGTAGGTGACCTGTGCGCCAGCTTCGCGACCTTGAGCGGTCGTGCCGTTGCCGTTCCAGCTCGTTGCGTTCGACAGCGCGTATTGACCGTAGAAGTCAAAGCCCGCGATCTTCGGCGACTGGTAAGCGAAGTTGTTGCTCGATTGCGGCCAGTTGCGGCCACGCACCAGCGATGCCGACGACCAGTTCGATTGACCGAACGGGTCGAAGTCCCACACGCCGTTCGAGATGTACAGCATGCGACCCATCGTGAACGTACCGTACTGGTCGTTCGACAGGCCGACAGTTGCCCAACGATTGAAGAGACCGCCGCCGCCAGGGCCTGCACCCGTCATGGTGTTGAAGGAGCCTTCCAACTGGAACAGGACCTTGTTGCCGCCACCGATGTCCTCAACGCCCTTCAAGCCCCACAGGCTGGTACCCCAGTCGCCGCTTTCAGCGCGCCAGCGGTTCGTGCTGCCAGTTGCCTGACCATTTGCACCCACGCCTTGCGGAACGCCCGTCATGTACTCAATACCGGCGTCAAGGCGGCCGTACAGCGTCACGCTGCTTTGGGCGTGCGCAACAACACCGGCTGTCATCAGCGCAGCGGCGAGCAAAGCTTTCTTCATCTTCTCCTCCATACCCTGTCAAAAAGTGAAACCCAGTACTGCGAATGGTGCTCGGCCGCGAGTTGCGCCGAACAGAAATCGGTACCAGGGAGATTAGCGGGTGGATTGGGTCTCCTGCCGTGACGTGTAGCCTTGGGGCTATCTGGTCGTCATGCCGATCCCTCGCCGACCGGTTCTCCTCTGTGCTTTGAAGTAAAACTACTTTTAATGAACTTTGTTTTGCTACTTTGGTTACTAATTTATCAAAAATACACTTCACTGGGAGAAGAAATTAGTACCGGCCTCGATTGATGTCTCCAAATTGCAATAAGAATATGGGCGACGACCCGTCGCAACACCGGCGAAAATCGTGAAAACCCTTATGCGACAAGGGAATCACGGTTCGGCACAGGTAGCGTTAAGGATTGCCACTATTGACGCCTTAGATGCGGCAGAGTAAGGCGGAAAGGCGGGGGTTCGAGGCGGGTGGGAGGCGGTTTCCGTGGCCGAAAACGCCAGAATGCACAGGTCACCGAAACAAAAAAGGCGCCGGTAAGCGCCTTGTAATACTACTTCGACTACAGCCCAGATAATGGGTTATTCGTGGGCCGTTATTTGAGGCTGCCGGAGAGGAATTGTTTGAGCCGTTCGCTCTTCGTGTTCCTGAACACTTCGTCGGGATGGCCTTCTTCTTCCACGCGGCCTTGATGCAGAAACATCACGTGATTCGACACGTTGCGCGCGAACGCCATTTCATGCGTGACGACGATCATCGTGCGGCCTTCTTCGGCGAGCGTCTGCATGACCTTGAGCACTTCGCCGACCAGTTCGGGGTCGAGCGCGGAGGTCGGTTCGTCGAACAGCATCACATCCGGATGCATGGCCAAGGCGCGCGCGATCGCCACGCGCTGCTGCTGGCCGCCCGACAGATGCGACGGGTACTGTTTTTCGAGGCGCGGCGCGAGCCCGACCTTTTCCAGATATTCGCGCGCGCGCTCTTCGGCTTCCTTGCGCTTCAGTCCCAGCACGTTCACGGGCGCCTCGATGATGTTCTCGAGCACGTTCATGTGCGACCACAGGTTGAAGTGCTGGAACACCATCGAGAGCCGGGTGCGCACGCGTTGCAACTGCTTCGGGTCCGACACGCGTAATGCGCCGTTCTTGCCGATCTGCGTGCGGACTTCTTCGCCATCCACGAAGATGCGGCCGGAGTTCGGCTGTTCGAGGAAGTTGATGCAACGAAGCATCGTGCTCTTGCCCGAACCCGACGAGCCGATCACGCTGATTACGTCGCCGGCATTGGCCCGGAGCGACACGCCCTTGAGAACTTCGTTGTCGCCGTACTGTTTGTGAAGCTCGTCGACGAAGAGCTTTTGCTTCTTGGTGTTCATCTGAATCCTTGGGCGTGCTGACTTACTGAGGGCGCGGTGCCTTGGGTTACTTGCCTTGCGGCCGCAGGTAAGCGAGCCAGCGGCGCTCGGCGCGGCGGAACAGCCACACGAGCGCGAACGAAATGCACAGATAGAGCAGGGCGGCGATACCGAACGCATTGAACGACTGATACGTGGCGGAGTTCACGTCGCGCGCGATCTTGAGGATGTCCGGCACGGTCGCGGTAAACGCGACGGTGGTGGCATGCAGCATCAGGATCACTTCGTTGCTGTAGTACGGCAACGCGCGGCGCAATGCCGAAGGCAGAATCACGCGCCGGTACAGCGTGAATGACGACATGCCGTAAGCGCGTGCCGCTTCGATTTCGCCATACGGCGTCGCCTTGATCGCGCCGGCGAAAATCTCGGTGGTGTACGCGCAGGTGTTCAGCGTGAAAGCGAGCAGCGTGCAATGCATGCCGTCGCGGAAGAACGCGTTGGTGAGCTCGTGATTGCGGATGATTTCGAGGCTGTACAGGCCGGTGTAGCAGAGCAGCAGCTGCACATACAGCGGCGTGCCTCGGAAGATATACGTATACAGCCACACGAGACCGGCGAGCCACTTCTTCTTCGACACGCGGGCTACCGAAAGCGGAATCGACAGGCAGAAGCCGAGCCCGATCGACACCACCAGCAGCCACAGCGTGATCGCCACGCCGGTGATGCGGTAGCCGTCGGTGTAGAGATAATTGCGCCAGTATTCCTGAATGATCTCGATCATAGATCCGCCTTTCGCACGCCGGTCGAGTAACGCTTTTCGAGGTACATCAGCACGAAGTTGGACACTGTGGTGATGACGAGATAGATCGCCCCTGCGAACAGGGTGAAGAAGAAGAACAGCAACGTGCCCTTGCCCGCGTCCTGCGAAGCCTTCACCACGTCGGCGAGGCCGATGATCGACACCAGCGCGGTGGCCTTGACCATCACCTGCCAGTTATTGCCGATGCCGGGCAGCGCGAAGCGCATCATCTGCGGGAACATCACGCGGGTGAACACCTGCCAGCCGGTCATGCCGTAAGCCGCGCCGGCTTCGAGCTGACCGCGCGGCACGGCGAGAAACGCGCCGCGGAAGGTCTCGGTGAAGTACGCGCCGTAAATGAAGCCGAGCACCGCGACGCCGGCCACGAACGGATCGATGTCGATCTGATCCCAGCCGAGCAGGTCGGTCAGGTTGTTCAGCCAGATCTGGATGCTATAGAACAGCAGCAGCATCAACACCAGATCGGGCACGCCGCGCACGAGTGTGGTGTAGACGGTGCCTACGCCGTTCGAGATGCGGTTTTTCGACAGTTTCGCCGCCGCGCCGAGCAGGCCCAGCACGAAAGCGAACGCCAGCGACAACACCGCCAGTTTGACGGTTTGCCAGGTGCCGTTGAGGAGCAGCGGGCCGTAGCCTTGAAGGAACATAGGGGGTCCTTGACGATGCGTTTGCGACACACCGCGAAAGACGCGGCCAACTCTGCGCCGCGTTTGCCGCGAGCTGGTGGCTCGCTGTGACCGGCGGCGCACAGCGCACCGCTGTGCAAATCATGACTGCATGGCCGTTGCCGGTCTTGCAGCGCGCTTTTCGACTCTTGGGGTGAAGCTACGGGTGAATCTACTGCCGACTGTATTACGAAGCCTCGTGAAAGCCCATGCGGGCGTGCCCCGAGTTTCGTGGGTGCTGCTTCCGGTGTCCGGGCTCTGTGTTAGAGCCCGGCTTCGGACTCAATGCCCAGGATAGATGTCGAAGTCGAAGTACTGCTTCTCGAGCTTCCTGAACGTTCCGTCCTGATGAACCTGCGCCAGCGCCCGGTTGAACATCGCCTTCAGCTCGGCGTCGTCCTTGCGCAGGCCGATGGCCGTGCCTTCGCCGATCGTCTTCGGATCCTTCACTTCCGGGCCGGCCCAGCCGAAGCCTTTGCCGCGCGGCGTCTTCAGAAAGCCGGCGTCGGCCTGCACTTCGTCCTGCAACGCGGCGTCGAGACGCCCCGAGGCGAGGTCGGCGTACACCTGATCCTGATTCTGGTAGGGCACCACGGTCACGCCTTTGGGCTCCCACCAGACCTTGGCATAGGCTTCCTGCGTCGAACCCTGCTCGACACCGACGCGCTTGCCCTTCAGCGAGGCGGCCGTGGGCAGCAGCGGCGACCCGGTCCGCGCGATCATGCGGGCCGGGGCGTCGAACAGCTTGTCGGAGAAGTCGATCTGCTCGCGGCGCTTGTCCGTGATGGTCAGCGACGACACGATCGCGTCGAACTTCCTGCCCTTCAACGCGGGAATGATGCCGTCGAGATCCTGTTCGACCCACACGCATTTCACGTTCATCTTCGCGCACAGGGCGCGGGTCAGGTCGGCGTCGAAGCCGACCACCTGGCCGTTGGGGGCCATGGATTCGAACGGCGGATAGCTGGCGTCCACCCCGATTCGCACGGTCTTCCACTCTTTCGCCATCGCGCCGGTGGCCATGACTGCCAATGCCACACACAGTGCGAGCTTCTTCATGTTTCTCCTGGGGCAAACTGATCGTCGTGGTGCTCCGATCTCGACGACCGCCGGTTCGTGGCCGGCCGTCGCTATTCTAGGCGGTCAAAATTGTCGCGCCGCCCGCTGATCCTGCTTCGCGGCGAGCCGCGTCCATTTGATGCCGCGATGAGTCTGGCGCAGGTCTGGAACCCGCTGCGCATCCATCACGGTCCGCCGTGGCGGGCCCGCTGACGTGCCTTCGGCGCCCACGCAATCTCGAAAAGCGCGGTATTTTACCCGAACAGGGACGGGGCGCCAGTGCGGGGCGTCCGCGGCGGTGAACCGGCGGGTGCGGACGTTGTGCGAGCGCGACGCTAACAGCGCAACAGCGCAACAGCGCAACAGCGCCGCAGCGCGCCAACTGCCGATTGCACTCATTGATGAAACGATCCGGTGCACTCACGCCGATTGTTTAGCGCAGGCTCTGCCCATACATTCCCGACATCGCCATTTACTCACCGGGAGTTCCTCCATGTTCGAGATTCGCCGCTCCGAAGAACGCGGTCACGCCAACCACGGCTGGCTCGACTCGTATCACAGCTTCTCGTTTGCCGACTATCGCGATCCCCAGCACGTCCACTTCGGCCCGCTGCGGGTCATCAACGAAGACCGCATCGCCGGCGGACAGGGTTTCGGCACGCACGGCCATCGCGACATGGAGATCGTCACGTATGTGCTCGAAGGGGCGCTGGCCCACCGCGACAGCATGGGCAACGGCTCGACCATCCGTCCCGGCGACGTGCAGCGCATGAGCGCCGGCACGGGCGTGCAGCACAGCGAGTTCAACGCGTCGCAGGACGAACCGGCGCACCTGTTGCAGATCTGGGTGATTCCGCAATGCGCGGGCGACCAGCCGGGCTACGAGGAAAAGCGCTTCGACGCCGCCGACAAGCGCGGCCGTCTGCGCGTGGTCGCTTCGCCCGACGGCCGCGACGGCTCGGTGACGATTCACGCGGACGCGTCGATTTACGCGGCGCTGCTCGATGGCGCGGAAACGGCCACGTTCGCGCTGCCCAAAGGCCGGCTCGCGTATGTGCATGTAGCGCGGGGCGCGGTGACGGTGAACGGCGAAGCGCTGCGCGCGGGCGACGCCGCCAAGCTCAGCGAAACCGATACGGTGACACTGGAGAAGGGCGATGACGCCGAAGTGCTGCTGTTTGATCTTGGGCCGCTGAACGGCTAAGTCGCAAGCTGCCGGTTAGCGCGGCCGTCTTCGCATAAAGGACGATCGACGCGCGCGCTGCGAGCCCGCTGTGTAACAAAAGAAACGCCACGGAAGGCAAACCTCCGTGGCGTTTTTGCATCTGGCAGAGCAGGCGGCCGCGCCAGCCGCTTGCCTGCCGTGAACTGTCTACTTATTGATTGGCCGCAGGCGCCGATGCCGGCCCCTTGCGATGCTCCCAGCGCTCGTGCATCTTTTCATGACGCGACTCCATCTTCGCAAAGCGCTGCTTGAGTGCCGTGCTGACGGTGGTCTTCTGCTGGTCGTTCAGGCCGTTATAGAACTTGAGCCACGCGTCCGTGGTTTGCTGACGCAGTTGCGCGTCTTTCTGCTCGACCTGCTGGTGTGCGGCGGCCATGGCGTTCAGATCCAGGATCGGCTGCTGCTGCGCGGCCTTGAACTGGTTCTTGATCTGGTCATGATTGGCGCGCATGGCCTCGTGGTTCTGCTTCATGGTGTCCAGCGCGGCTTGCCACTGCTTTTCCTGATCCGCGTTCAGCTTCAACTGGTCGTGCAGTTGCGTCAGTTCCTTCATGAAGTGGCCGTGCCAGCCGCCGGGGCCGCCGGGACCACCGGGGCCGCCATGATCGGCGGGTTGTGCGGCATAAGCAGCGCCCGCGCCGATGGCGAGAGCGGTGGCGGCAACGGCGAGAACGCGCGACATCTTTTTGGTGGACATGTGAGACTCCCTGTAATGGAATAGCCGACGATGCAACCGGTTAAAGTGAACGGCCTGCATTCGGTAAGACACAGCGTAGAGAACTGCGCGATTCGCTGTGTTACGTGGCTGGACGCGGACGTTACGGCACATTACGCATGCCTTTCACCGTAACACCCGGTAACCCTTGAGGCCCGTCTGAAATCGAAAACCCTTCCTGCTGCGCGTTAAACTTCATCCCATGGCTACTCAAATACTTGTTGTCGACGACGACGTCGAATTGCGTGATCTGCTGCGCGACTATCTGGCCCGTCAGGGCATCGAGGTATCGGTGCTGCACGACGCGGGCTCGCTCGAGCGCAGGCTCGAACGCGAGCGTCCCGATCTGATCGTGCTCGACCTGATGATGCCGGGCGTCGACGGGCTCACCGCGCTGCGCAAGCTGCGCGCGTCGGGCGACGACATCCCCGTGATCATGCTCACGGCGCGCGCGGACGACGTGGATCGCATCGTTGGTCTGGAGCTCGGCGCGGACGACTACCTCGGCAAGCCGTTCAATCCGCGCGAGTTGCTGGCGCGCGTGCAGGCGGTGCTGCGCCGCCGCCGCACGCTGCCTTCGGCGGCGGCGCCGGAGCAGCGCGAGCCGTTCAACTTCGGCCGCTTCACGCTGGATTTCCAGTCGCGCACGCTGCATCTGGAAGACAAGCCGCTCACGTTGTCGGGCAGCGAATTCGCGCTGCTGAAGATTTTCGTCAATCACCCCATGCGCACGCTCACGCGCGAGCGCCTGCTCGAACTGCTGCACGGTCCGGAATACGACGGCACCGACCGCGGCATCGACGTGCAGGTCTGGCGTCTGCGCCGCATTCTCGAAACCGACCCGTCCACGCCGCGCTTCATTCAAACGGTGCGCGGCCGCGGCTACGTGTTCGTGCCCGACGGCGAACAGCATGCGCCGGCCCATTGATTCGCTGTTCGGACGGCTGGCGCTGCTAGTCGTCGCGGTCCTGCTGCTGTCGCATTTCGCGTGGTACGCGCTCATGCGCCTCGAGCGCAGTCAACTGCAAACACGCTACGCGGTCGAGGAAGCCACCTTTCTCGTCGACGCGGTGCGTCAGCACGTCGCGCGAACACCGGATCAGCCGTTGCCGTCACGTGTGAAGCTGGTCGACCCGGCGAGCCCGGAAGTGCCGCCGGAGAGCGCGGACATGCCGCCGCCGCTCGAACGTTTCGTCGAAGACGTGCGCGACCGCATGCCGTCCGGCACGCAGGTGCGCGTCGGTGTGCCGGGCCGTCCGCCCACGCTGTGGGTGCGTGCCATCTCCGATCGCAGCTGGATCGTGGTGCCGGTGCAGCCGTTGCGCACGCCGCGCTCGCTCGATCGTACGGTGTTGTGGCTTGCGATCATTTTCTCGTTCGCGGTCATGGCGGCGCTCTTCGCCGCGTGGGCGCTGCAGCAGCCATTGCGCTCGCTCGCCCAGGCGGTGGCGCGTTTCGGCCGCGGCCTGCCGGTGCCGCCGGTGCCGGAGCGCGGCCCGCGTGAGTTGCGTCAGCTGACCCACGGTTTCAATCAGATGGTCCAGGAAGTGGCGCGCACGGAGAACGACCGCGCTGTCATGCTCGCAGGTGTCGCGCACGATCTGAAAACGCCGCTGGCGCGTTTGCGGCTGCGCGCCGAGATGATGGACGAAGTAAAGGTGCGCGACGGCGTGGTGCGTGACGTCGATTCCATGACGCATATCGTCGACCAGTTTCTGGTGTTTGCGCACGACGGCGCCGATCGCAGCGAGCCCGTCGAAGTGGATGCGCAGTGCGAGCGCGTAGTGCGCAGTTATCGGGCGGTGGCGTCCGGCGCGCCCACGGTGCAGACCGAACTCAACGCAGGGCCGGCGTTCCTGTTGCCTGCCGCCACGCTCGACCGGATTCTGTCGAACCTGCTCGACAACGCGCACGCGTACGGCGCCCCGCCGATCGTCGTGGCCACGGCGCGTACTGCGCAAGGCTTCACCTTGTCTGTGAGCGACAACGGCGGCGGCATCGCGGCGCAGGATCTGATCAACGCCAGCCGGCCGTTTGTGCGGCTCGATCCGGCGCGCGGCGGCAACGGCCATAGCGGCCTGGGGCTCGCCATTGTCGAGCGCTTGGTGCGTCGTGCGGGCGGGGAATGGGAAATCGGCAACCACGGCGGCCGTGGTTTGCGAGTCTTGATGAGCTTTCCGTTCGAAGTGTTGCCGCGGGTCGCGGCAACCTCGGAGAATGCCTGGTCGTGAATGGCGCCTGGCGATTGGCGGCGCGGCTCGGACTTGAGCCGCCCGCACCGCGCGCCGCGATCCCAACGCAAGGTTCGCAGGCGCGGACAGACGGTGGCGCGCTAATCTGAAAACAACGTATTCAGCGCATTCGCCGCGTCGCTATCCACGGTATTCCACGTCACCGTTTCGGCTTCGAAAATGTAATGCGTGGTGTACTTGCCGAGCCGCGCCAGGATCTCCTCCTGAATCAGTTCCGGCGCCACGTCCAGCTTCAGATACCACGCGGTGGACGACAGGCGCGTCTGGAACGCGCCGTATTCGGCCAGCAGATGGTCGAACGCGTCAGCATCCTGATCGCGACAGACGATGACCAGATTTCCCTTCATGCGAATCTCCGTAAGAGCGGTAGCGGCAACCTCGATATCAAGGTCGATCATACCTGCTTCATTACGAGACGCCCGAAGGCGGATCTTGCGTTGCGTCAGTTTCTTGCGTAGTGGCCGAGGCGCCGGCGGCCACCGGCGAGCGCGTTACCAGACGTTGGCCACCGTGCGGGCGGGCGGCGCGGTGTCGTCGGGCGGCAAGGCTTCGGTGCGGTCGCGGCCGCCCGATTTCGCCGCGTAGAGGGCCGTGTCGGCGCGGCTCATGATGCGCTCGGGCAGATCGTCGGGCGAGAGTTCGGTGATGCCGATGCTCACGCTCAAGCCCACGGAAGCGGGCAACTTCGGTGAAGGCATTGCTTTCAGGCGCAGCCGCAGGCGCTCGACGACTTCGCGGCCGCCGGCCAGATCCGTGGCCGGCAACAGCAGGCCGAACTCTTCGCCGCCCAGCCGGCCGATCGCATCGGCGCCGCGCAACTCGGCGCGGCAGGTGTCGACGAAATGCTCCAGCGCACGGTCGCCGGCTGCGTGGCCGAAGCGGTCGTTGATCTGCTTGAAGTGGTCGAGGTCGGCGATCGCCATGCACAACGGCTCGTTGCTCACGTGCGCGCGTTCGATCTCATGACGCAGCAAGTCGAGGAAGTAGCGCCGCGACAGCGCGCCGGTCAGCACGTCGTGACGGGCCTCGGCCGAGAGCAGCGTATTGGCGGATTGCAATTGTTCGGCAAGATCGCGGGTCGCGCGATGGTGGCGCCGCTCGCGCACGTACGACACCGTGATGACCCACGCCAGCGCGACCGTGCCGGCGAGCGTCAGGAACACCAGCAAATGATCGCGCTTGTGATTGCGCAGCAGTTCCGGCCAGGCCGCGAGCGGATCGACCAGATGCGCCGACAGCCCGGAGTTCAGGCCGCCGCGCGCCTGATAGAGTGACGGCACGGGGCGCTCGGACATGCCGAACAGTTGTCCGGCCACGGCGGAGGGCACCCACGGCGCCTGTTCGCGCACCTGGGCGTCCACTCTGATCTGGATGTCGGGGAAGCTGTCGCGCAGATAGATGGTCTTGCGCTCGGCGGGACTCATCTGCGCGACGCGTGAGTTCGGCAACGCGCGGCCTTCGAGCGCGCTGTTGTGCGCCATGATGATGACGCCGTTGTCGTCGGTGACGAAGGTGCCGGCATGCGCGACCCAGTGGCGCAGCCGCGCGATCCCGACCTTGGCGACGACCACGCCGACCAGCAGGCCGTCCGCATAAGCCGGCGCGGCGATGAAAATGCCGGGCTCGCCGCTTGAGCGGCCGACGCCATAGGCTTCGGAGAAGGCGCCGAGCAGCGCGTTCGTCAGGTAGCTGCGCACGCGCATGTCGGTGCCGACGAACGAGCGCTCGGCCGCGAACGGGTTGTTGATCGAGTTGCTGGAGGCGACGCAGATGCCGTTTGAATTGACGAGCCAGATCTGGTCGAGCCCGGAGAAACCTTGTGCGTCGTGCAGGAAGTTGCTCACGGCGGTCATCTTCGCGTCTTTTAGCAACGCGGCGCGCAGGGCGGGTTCCGTCGTTTGGTCGTTCACGGCATAATTCTGGGATTGCACCAGAGCGCGCTGGACCACGTCCATTTCGGCCATGGTCGCGGGGATGGCCCGAGACATCGCGAGGTCGCTGGCGATCACTTCCGCCATGTTGTCGACGATCGACGTGGACATTTGCCGCTGCGCACGCAGGGCCGCGTCCAGCTCTTGCTGTACCATCCGGTCCGCGACCATGCCGGCCACGAACCAGCAAACCAGTACGATCAGCATAAAGCTGACCGGCCCGGTTGCCTGGCGCAAGGTTGTCCTGTTCATCGACTCTCTGATCCGTCTGGCTGTGACATGCAACTAGCTCATTCGTGGCAGCGCGCCGGCGCTGTTTCGCCCCTGCGCAAGCGCTCGGCAAAACGCCGCCGCTGTGGCCCGGGATAAATCGACGGCAGGCGTCGTCTTCTGATTTTAACCGTCATGGGGCCAGACGCCATTGTTATTGCGGGAAAGCGAACTACCCGCACCGCGCCCATCAGGTTCTTAACGGCGGCCCGGCCGGTTTCTTAATGGCAGTACGGGTTTTCCGGGGGCCGCCGATGCGATCCGGGCCACCGCCGCCCGGCTGAAGATGTGGCCTGCGCGCGACGATGAACGGCCTGCCGCTTGACGTACGCGCGCGGCCCTCAAGGGCGATAGCGGCACGTCCCCCGTTATTTATCGCGATTTACCGCGAAAGGTTGTGCCTGAAACATAGGATGGTGTAGTGTCGTGCCGTCCAAAACAAGGAAAGCTCGCCAGCCTACGGGCGGCGCCCGCGGCGACAGGAGTCGGGTTTGAGGGTTGCGGTCCTGGGCGGCTCGTCCACGGACACATCCTTCACCGGTCCACGTGTCTCCAACGCTAACGATTTACCGCGCACACGCGTTTTGCCATGCCTGATTTCCGCTTTCCGGACCGATCTTCAGACCGCCGCGCCGAAGCCGCGGCCTCCTTGTCGTTTGCGAACTGCTGGCTCGACGGGGAGGGCATCTGATGGATTTCAGCTTCAACCTCAAGCGCACCGCCAATGCGTCGGCATGGCGGGTGCTGCCCAATCGCTGGGACTTCGTCGCCTTCCCGCTGATCATCTGCGTGATCGCCATGGCGGCGATCGGTTTTCACGAGACCTTGGCGCCCATGTCGACGCTCAAGACTCAGACCATCTCGCTCGATCCGGCGAATCTGCCTGAGTACGCCATGCGCACCACGCTGCGCATGCTGGCGGCCATGGTCGCCTCGCTGATCTTCACGCTGGTGTATGGCACGCTGGCGGCCAAGAGCCGCCGCGCCGGGCTCGTGCTGGTGCCGATCCTGGACATCCTGCAGTCGGTGCCGGTGCTCGGCTACATATCGTTTACAGTCACCTTCTTCCTCGCGTTGTTTCCCGGCCGTGTGCTCGGCGCCGAACTGGCGGCGATTTTCGCGATCTTCACGAGCCAGGCGTGGAACATGACGTTCAGCTTCTATCAGTCGCTGCGCACGGTGCCACGCGATCTCGACGAAGTCTCGCGCGGCTTCCACCTCACTTCATGGCAGCGCTTCTGGAAACTGGAAGTGCCGTTCTCGATGCCGGGCCTCATCTGGAACATGATGATGTCGATGTCGGGTGGCTGGTTCTTCGTGGTGGCCTCAGAAGCGATCACGGTCGGCAACCGCACGATCACGCTGCCGGGCATCGGCGCGTATCTGGCGCAGGCGATCTCGGACAAGAACCTGCATGCGATCGGCTGGGTGATCCTCGCCATGACGGTCGTGATTCTCGCGTACGACCAGTTCCTGTTCCGGCCGCTCGTCGCGTGGGCCGACAAGTTCCGCATGGAAAACACCAGTTCGGGCGACGCGCCGGAATCGTGGCTTCTCGATCTGATTCGCCGCACCCGCCTGATCCACCGGCTGCTGGTGCCGCTCGGCTGGATGTTCGCGCGAGCCGCGCGCGTGCCGCTGCGGCTGCCGGCCATCCAGGGGCCGCGCTTCCAGATCCCGCAGATGCAGAAGAGCTCGCGCGTCGGCGATATCGTATGGGCGGCGCTGGTGCTGCTCACCACCGTCTACGTGGTGTACCGCGTCTTCATGTATGTGCGCACCGGTGTCTCGCTGGATGAAGTCTGGCACGTGTTCGTGCTCGGACTCATTACGCTCTTGCGCGTGGTGGTGCTGATCGCGCTGGCCTCGGTGGTGTGGGTGCCGGTTGGCGTGCTGATCGGCTTGCGCCCGGCGCTCGCCGAAAAGATCCAGCCGCTCGCGCAGTTTCTCGCCGCGTTCCCGGCCAATCTGCTGTTCCCGGTGTTCGTGATCGCGATCGTGCGCTTCCACCTGAACCCGGACATCTGGCTGTCGCCGCTGATCGTGCTCGGCACCCAGTGGTATATCCTGTTCAACGTGATTGCCGGCGCGACCTCGTATCCGAACGACTATCGCGAGGCGGCCAAGAACTTTCATATCCGCGGCTGGCAGTGGTGGCGTCAGGCGATTCTGCCGGGCATTTTTCCGTATTACGTGACGGGCGCGATCACCGCGTCGGGCGGCGCGTGGAACGCGAGCATCGTCGCGGAATTCGTGCAGTGGGGCGACACCAAAGTGGCCGCGCACGGCTTGGGCGCTTACATCGCGCAGTCCACCGCCGCGGGCGACTATCCGAAGATCATCGTGGGCATCGCCGTGATGTCCCTGTTCGTGACACTGTTCAACCGCCTGCTGTGGCGTCCGATGTACGCCTACGCCGAAGCCAAGCTCCGGCTTGATTGAAATTTGAAGGCAAAACGCGATGCAAAATCCTAAAGCTGCTATGACCGCCGCGCCGATCCAGACGCCGCCGAAGCCGCCGCGCCTCGGCGAAGAGATCCTGCGCGTCAAGGACGTGTGCCGCGGTTTCAACAAGTCGCAGGGCGAACTGCTCGTCCTCGACGACGCGAACCTGTCGCTGCGCGAAGGGGAGATCGTCGGCTTGCTGGGCCGTTCGGGCTCGGGCAAGTCGACGCTGTTGCGCATCATCGCCGGTCTGATCGAGCCGACCGATGGCGAAGTCACGTATATGGGCAAGCCGCTCAACGGTCCCGCAAAGGGCGTCGCGATGGTGTTTCAGACCTTCGCGCTGTTCCCGTGGCTGACCGTGCTGCAAAACGTGGAAGCGGGCCTCGAAGCGCAAGGCGTCGGCGCGAGCGAGCGGCGCACGCGCGCGCTCGCCGCGATCGACCTGATCGGTCTGGACGGTTTCGAAAACGCTTATCCGCGCGAACTGTCGGGCGGCATGCGCCAGCGCGTCGGCTTTGCGCGCGCGCTGGTGGTCGACCCCACGCTGTTGCTGATGGACGAACCGTTCTCCGCGCTCGACGTGCTGACCGCCGAAACGCTGCGTACCGACCTGCTCGATCTGTGGACGCAAGGCCGCATGCCGATCAAGGCGGTGTTGATCGTCACGCACAACATCGAGGAAGCGGTGTTCATGTGCGACCGGATCCTGGTGCTGTCGTCGAATCCGGGCCGCGTGATCGCCGAGATCAAGGTGCCGTTCAAGCATCCGCGTAATCGTCTCGACCCGGCGTTCCGCCGGCTGGTGGACGAGATCTACGCGAAGATGACCGCGCGTCAGACCGACGAAAAGACCAAGAAGGGCCTCGAGTTGCACAGCTGGCTGCCGCATGTGTCGACCAACCTGATGGCCGGTCTGATCGAAACATTGGCCGCGGCGCCGTACCACGGCCGCGCCGACATGCCGGAAATCGCCCGTTCGCTGCATCTGGAGGTGGACGATCTGTTCCCGGTCGCCGAAGTGCTGCAGCATCTCGGTTTCGCCGACGTGCGCGAAGGCGATATTTTCCTGACGCCGCCGGCGCGCGTGTTCGCCGAGTTCGGCACGCAGGAGCGCAAGATGATGTTCGCCGAGCATCTGCTGCGGCATGTGCCGCTCGCCGCGCGAATCAAGAAGGTGCTCAACGAACGGCCGGGGCATCGCGCGCCGCGTGTGCGCTTCGAGCAGGAGCTGGAGGATTTTCTGTCGGACAGCGCCGCGGAAGAGACGCTCGACGCGGTCATCAACTGGGGCCGTTATGGCGAGATCTTCTCGTATAACGACCAGACCGAAATCTTCAGTCTGGAAGACGTGGAGTCTTGAGCGCGCTTGAGTAGCGTTCGAGCCGATCGGATCGAACGTCGCGCCTCGCGCTGAAGCGAAACAGGAACGGCAGGAGACCCTGCCGTTTTTTATTGCCGCGCGCCTATTGCAGATTGCCCCAGCGCGGAACGGCCGGTTCGGCGGACGCCCACTTCCAGCCCTTGTCCTGTTGGCACGCGCTCGCCGTGTACCAGTCCTCATGCGCGCTCGGGCCGTCGCCGTCCTGCACCGAGAACACGAATTCCTTGCAGAGCGCGAGGGCCGAACCGAATGCGCGCGTTACGCGAACCTGGCCGTGGCCGTTCTCGATCGGCAGCGTGTGCTTGACGGCCCAGGGGCGCGTCTCCCCGACCGGCATGGCGCCCGCCAACGCGGCGATCATGTTCTGCTGATCGGTGTGCATGGTGCGCATATAGTGGCCCACGGCCTCGTCGGTCGCCGCCTGTACGGCAATGCCGACACCGATGCCGATCGCCGGATTGGACGTCACGAGACCCGACGCGACACCGGCCGCCGCGCCGCTTGCCGCGCCCACCGACGAGCAGCCGCTCGTCATGACACTCGCGCCGACGCACAGCGCGCCGGCCAGCACGAGCCGCAGCCGGCTGCTGGACCACGTCGCGAGGCGCACGCGGCGCGCCTTGAGTCCAGCCGTATGCGAACGCGCCGTCATTGCAACGCGCCCCAACGTTCGGTGGCGGGTTCGGCCGATGCCCATTTCCAGTTCTCGCCGTCGCGGCAGATCGAGGCGACATAAAAAGCGCTGCTGGCCGGCACATTCTTGGTGGCCGTCTGGTCGACGGAGAAGACGATTTCCTTGCAGTCGAGCGCGCCCGTGCTGATCATGCGGCTCACGGTGACGCGGCCGTGTTCGTCGTCTTCGATCGGCACAGAGTGGGTGACGCTCCATGGCGCCACTGCGCCGACGTCGAGCGGCCCGGCGATTTTGGCGATACCGTCCTGCGTATTCGTGTGAACCACGCGCTCCGAATACTGCACGCCGGCCCGCGCCGCGGCGACTGCGCCGAGGCCGATGCCGGTCGCGACAGCCGCGTTGTTCGTCACTTTTGCCGCGAGCGCGGCGCCTGCGATACCGGCGCCGGCGGTGGCGCCTTCCGAGTAGAGCGAGCTACAGCCGCTCAACGCCGACGAGATCGCCACGACGAGAGCAACGAGTGCCGAGGCATTGGGACGACCACGCCCGGCGGTTTGTTTTGCCCATTCGGCCCAGACCATACTTTTTTGCATTTCCCTGTCTCTGCTCCTGCAAGTGCCTTTCGTTCACGCTCGATAAACACCGAATGAACGAGTAACACGCGTTCCCCACCTAGCAATGCGTGTGCCGCATTTTGCAGGATGCTATTTGTAATTGGCAGAGGGAAAATGCAAGCAATTGCAAAAGATGGTGCGAGCAAAATCGGTTTCTGTTGGGCGTAAATCGATTTTGATTGGTGGTGCGAAGGGATTGGATTCGGAATTCAGCGCGCGCAAGCAAGGGCTTTTTGCAAGCGCTGTCGATGCACGATATCGGTACTCACGCGGCTTTTCCACGTGAGTACCGTGTCACGAAGTTATTGCTCGGACTCGTCTTCCGCGCTTTCGTCGCCGTATGCGCTCAAGCGGTTGTACAGCGTCTTGAGACTCACGCCAAGGGCTTTGGCCGCACGCCGTTTGTCGCCGCCGCAATATTTCAGCGTGCCGAGAATGATCTGTTTTTGCGCGTCGGCGAGCGGCGTGCCGATCCATACGCTCATCGCATCGCCTTGGGTCATGGGCTTTTTCACCCGCGACGCGAGATGCGGATGCGGCAGCTCCACCGTCTTCTCCGCGAGAATGAAGGCGCGATACACCGCGTTCTTCAACTCGCGCACGTTGCCTGGCCACGACCAGGTACGCAGCGTTTCGATCGATTTTTTGCTGAAGCTTTTGCTCGTGCCTTCCTGCTGATTGAGCAGCGCGAGGAAGTGCTGCGCGAGCAGTTCGCGATCGTTCTCACGCTCGCGCAGTGGCGGCGCGCGTAGCGGGAAAACCGCGAGCCGGTACATGAGGTCTTCACGCAGACCGTTTTCCTTGACCGCGACCGCCGGGTCGCGATTGGTCGCGGCGATCACGCGCACGTTGCCGCTGATCAGGTCATTGCCGCCCACGCGATAAAAGGTGCCCGTTTCGAGCGCGCGCAGAAGCTTGACCTGACGCACCGGCGCCATTTCGGTAATCTCGTCGAGGAACAGCGTGCCGCCGTTCGCATGTTCGAAGTAGCCGATGCGGCCCTGCACCGCGCCAGTAAAACTGCCTTTTTCGTGGCCGAACAGTTCGGCTTCGATGAGTTCGTCGGGAATCGCGCCGCAGTTCACGGCGACGAATGGCGCGTCCTTACGGCCGCTTTGATCGTGAATCGTGCGGGCGATCAATTCCTTGCCCGTGCCCGATTCGCCGATGATCAGCGCGGTCGCGTCGGTGCCGGCGACGCGTTCGATCTGCTCGTACAGATCCAGCATCACCGGTGACGAGCCGTACAGCAGGCCGTACGACTTCAGTCCCGCGATGCCGTCCGCGACGCGCTGCTTCGCCTGTGCCGAGCCATTGCCGCCGGCGGAGACGGTGGGCGAGTCCAGGTCGATTGACGCCATAAACGGGGGTCCTGTGCAAATGTGTTCGTTGTTGCGGCGCGCAGGCCTGGGAACGAGATAAACCAGTCAAGCCGCTATCTCTCAAAGATTGATTTAACCACTTTGGCACCGTTTTCGGCAAACGATGTGAAGGCCTGCGGATAGATTCGTTTTTAGTCGGTCAGAAAGACCCTGACGCAGCGTCCGTCTTGGGGTTCAAGGTCAAAGTTACCGGGCACGGCGTTTGCGACTTCCACCCGACACGCGTGTGCTTTTTCTCGCGATCCGATGCCATTCGATGGCTCGTCCCTGCGGGTGACGCTTGCCGATCCGCAGGCCCGGCAGGCTTGCCGGAAAGCTCACGCGAACGCCGAACTCAGACCAGGAGTGAATGATGACTGACACCACGCAACAGCTTGCACTCGGCGGCCAGAAGATTGTCGAAGATCTGCGGGTGCTGCTGAAAGACTCGGAAGAAATGCTGCGGCTTGCCGCCAACGTGCCTGGCGAGGGCGTCGACGCGCTGCGCGACAAGCTGGGTACGCACGTCGAAACCCTGCAATCGGCGCTGGGCGACGCGCAGCAGAATGCGCAGCGTCGTTACCGGACAGCCACCGTCAATACCGAGCGCTATGTGCGCCACAATCCTTGGCGTTCGATCGGCATTGCCGCGGGCGTCGGCTTCGTGCTCGGCATCCTGACGACGCGCTAAACGCGCATTCCGGTACCAATTCGCTTGATGAAGACAAGGAGTTCACGATGGCACGACCTAAAATCGGCATTTTCGGCGCGCTGATGGCGCTCGGCGGCTTTCTGGCTGTCCGTTATGTGCAGCGTAGCCGAGCGGCTCAAATCCCGGTGGCGCGTGAATTGAGCCGTTGGGAAAACGAAGGCGGTACGGTAGCGGCGCCGGCAACCCCGGCAGCCAATGCGGCTCCGGCGGCCGATGTGAGCCCGGGCGCGCATGGCGCCAACGGCTCCGCGTATCCGAACGGCAACGGCGGAGCATGGCCGTTTCCGCGCAGTTGAGGGCACTGTTTGAACAGCGTGGCCGGTGTGCCGCCCTGGTGGGCGGCGCCCGGGCGCATTGTTAATTTTGTCTCGATAAAGCCGTATAATAGGCAAATAGACAACAATGTCGGTTTATGTCGGGGGTTTTGGCTTGGCATTGTTGCAATATTGAATCAAGTCGGTGGTTGGCGTGTTTCCCTGAGGTTGGTGGGCGCTCACATTGGAGCACCTGGCAGCCCGGCAAAACGCCAAGCCGTCGGCGCGCTTTTCAGCATGCGCCTTAGCATGTATTCCCACACCCACGCTTGCAGGCTTTCGAGACGCGATGCCACATGTACTGATTGTCGATGACGATGCCGGTACCCGCGAGGCGCTTTCCGCCATCATCGGGGAAGACGGCCTGACCACTGCCACCGCGGGCGATTTGCGCGAAGCGCGCATTCAACTGGTCCGGCAGATGCCGGACGTTGTCTTTACGGACCTGAAGCTGCCGGACGGCAGCGGGGTCGATCTGTTCGAAGATCTGGATCCGCGCTCCGGCGTGGAAGTGATCGTGATTACCGGCCACGCCACGGTCGAGTCGGCGGTCAACGCGCTGAAAATGGGCGCCACCGACTATCTGGTCAAACCGATCAACATGCAGCGCGTGAAGGCGATCCTCTCGCGCCTGCCGCGCGCCGGCGACCTGAAGGCGGAAATCGGCACGTTGCGCGGCGAGTTGCGCCGCATGGGCCGCTTCGGTCTGATGCTCGGCAATTCGCCGGCCATGCAGGAGGTCTATGACCAGATTGGCCGCGTCGCGCCGACCGCGGCTTCGGTCATGCTGGTGGGCGAGTCGGGCACCGGCAAGGAAGTCGCTGCGCAAACGCTGCATCAGCTCAGCTTGCGCCGCAAGCACGCGTTTCTCGCGGTGAATTGCGGCGCGATTTCGCCGAACCTGATCGAATCGGAAATGTTCGGCCACGAGCGCGGCTCGTTCACCGGCGCGGACCGTCAGCACAAGGGTTATTTCGAGCGCGCGAACGGCGGCACGCTGTTCCTCGACGAAATCACCGAAATGCCGATCGAGTTGCAGGTCAAGCTGTTGCGCGTGCTGGAAACCGGCATGTTCATGCGGGTCGGCACGACCAAGGAAATCGAAACGGACGTGCGCCTGATCGCGGCGACCAACCGCGATCCCGAGCAGGCCGTGCTGGAAGGCAAGCTGCGGCTCGACCTTTACCATCGGTTGAACGTGTTTCCGATCAGTTTGCCGCCGTTGCGCGAACGCGGTAAGGACGTGGAACTGCTGGCGCAGGCTTTCCTCGACGAACTCAACGAACGCCACAGCACCAAAAAGCATTTCCCCGCAGCCGTGAAGGACATGCTGATGTCGTACCCGTGGCCGGGCAATGTGCGCGAGTTGAAGAACTACGTGCAGCGCGCGCACATCATGTCGGGTTCGGATTCGGACAGCACGGCGACCGTGCCGCTGCAGATCACGCTGTCCAAGCCCGCAGCCGGCACCGCGATTACGATTCCGTTCGGCACGTCGCTTGCCGAAGCGGACCGTCAACTGATTCTGGCGACGCTCGAGCAGTGCGGCGGCGTGAAGACGCGGGCCGCCGAGATCCTCGGCATCAGCCTGAAGACGCTGTACAACCGCCTGGTCGAGTATGGCAACGACGCGCGCGAAGACGGTGATGCCGCGGACGAATCGCGCGCGCTGGGCGGCGCGGACGCTTAATCGTCGCTGCGTGTCAGCGGCGTGCCACCCGCGCCGCTGACATCGTTCACACCGCCGATGTGATCCTGCCGGGCGCGTCCGTAACGGCACAGGCCTTGCTGCATTCCAGTGGAACGCAAACGAGGACAAATAACATGCCGCAATACGCTGCCGCTCCCGTGCTTCCCTTGCCGATGCATGCTCACCGCCCTGAGCCGATCGAGCCGCCATCAGCTCCTCCGATTGCGCCACCGAGTCCCGGCGAGCCCGACACCATTCCTGTTCCGAGTCCTGATCCGGGGCCGCAACCGATCGAGCCCATCGAACCGGTCGCCCCGCCGATTGGCGATCCTCCGCCGCAGCCCACGCAAACGCCACAAGCCAGTCAGGGTCGGCCGTCGCCGTCGCTACGCATGCAACTCTGACGCATTCCGTGCGTTGCGCCACAGTCCGACGTCGAGAATTTATGTACTTGTTACAAAGCCGGCGCATCTTTTACCGGCAAATTACCTTGGCGGCCCCTAGACTGTATTGATGCCGCAAAACTGGCGGCAGGCTTCCCCTTGGAGGCGTGGATCATGAGACATCCAGCACTGCGACGTTCAGCCCGTCATTCGAAGCGCGATTCCCGGCCGGGCGGCAGCAAGGACAGCGCAACGGCGTCGCCCGATCCGGCGGGACAGAACCGCGTCGCGCCCGATGCGCCGCCAGACGGCGAGCACAACCAGGGCGGCGTGCGGCCAGAAGGGCTTGAATACCAGCGTGACCTGGGCTCGGAGCAGGACGCCTGAGCCGGTTCGACGGCCGGTAAGAAGCATTCCGGTTTCGTCAGATAAAACAGAAGAAATTTCTTCGTGGCGGAGCGGCGCCGCGCGTTCTTGCTCGCTTGTCACATTTGCATACATTTTTATTTCCAACATCTCTAAAAACGGCACGCGACTTGCATGCACCTTTTTGGCACATATCCGTATGCAACGAAACAACTGAACTAGGTGGAGCACCAATGAGCAGACTGATCGTGGTATCGAATCGTGTCGCGCCGACGCAGGAAGGCCGTCCCGCAGCGGGTGGCCTCGCTATCGGCGTGCTGGACGCGTTGAAGGAAACCGGCGGGGTCTGGTTCGGCTGGAGCGGCGAGACGGTGAGTGAGCCAAGCGCTCCGGTGATCGAGAAACAAGGCAACGTGACGTACGCGACGGTGGGTCTCACCAAGCGCGACTACGACCAGTACTACCGCGGTTTTTCCAATGCGACGCTGTGGCCGACGTTCCACTATCGCAATGACCTGTCGCGCTACGACCGGCAGGAATATGCGGGCTATCAGCGTGTGAACGCGACGCTCGCGAAGCAACTCAAGGAGTTGCTCAAACCCGATGACATCATCTGGGTCCACGACTATCACCTGCTGCCGTTCGCGCGTTGTCTGCGTGAACTGGGCGTGAAGAATCCGATCGGCTTCTTCCTGCATATTCCGTTTCCGGTGCCGGAAGTATTGCGGACCATTCCGCCGCACGAAGAACTGGTCAAGGCCATGTGCAGCTATGACGTGATCGGCTTCCAGACAGAGGCGGATCGCCAGTCGTTCGTCGACTTCATCGAGCGCGGCCAGCACGGCACCTCGAGCGAGGACGGCATGGTGCACGCGTACAACCGCTTCCTCAAAGTGGGCGCGTATCCGATCGGAATCTATCCGGACGCGATTGCCAAGGCCGCCGAACAGTTCACCGACCGTAAGCCGGTGCGCAGCCTGCGCGACGGCATGCGCGGGCGCAAGCTGATCATGAGCGTGGACCGTCTCGACTATTCGAAAGGTCTGGTGGAACGCTTCCAGGCCTTCGAGCGGCTGCTGCTGAACGCGCCGGGTTGGCACGGTCGCGTGTCGCTGGTGCAGATCGCGCCGCCGACGCGCGCGGACGTGACGACTTACCAGCGGATTCGGCAAACGCTCGAGGGCGAAGCCGGCCGCATCAACGGCCGGTTCGCGCAGCTCGACTGGACCCCGATTCAGTATCTGAATCGCAAATACGAGCGCAATCTGTTGATGGCGCTATTCCGCCAATCTCAGGTCGGCTACGTGACGCCGCTGCGCGACGGCATGAATCTCGTCGCGAAGGAATATGTCGCCTCGCAGGATCCGGCCGATCCTGGCGTGCTGGTGCTGTCGCAATTCGCCGGCGCCGCCGAGCAGTTGCCGGGTGCGCTGGTCGTCAATCCGTTCGATCTGTCGCAGATGGCCGAAGCGCTGGAGCGCGCATTGTCGATGCCGCTCGCAGAGCGACAGGCGCGGCATGCCGACATGATGGCGCCGATGCGCGAGAACAATCTGTCCGTCTGGCGCGATACGTTCCTCGCCGATCTGCGCAACGTTGCGACGGCCTCTTCGGTGGCGGCTAAAGCGGTAAAGCTCGCTGACGTGACCGCGTCGTCGTAGCCGGATTAGCGGCCGCGCGGCTTGCGGTTGCGCCGCGCGTGCTGGTCACGTCGTTGAAGCTATGTGGATGGTTCTGGATGAGAAGAAGGGCGCGAATCGCGTGATGCGAAACGCGCCCTTTTTGCACGGCTGTGTTCGAACGACTCGGGTCAAGCGTTCAGGCCACTTGCGCGATGCCCCGGCTGCACCACGCGCATCGTGCTGATCACGGCGGCGAGTGCCGAGAAGCACGCGGCGACATAGAGCGCGATGGTCGGCCCGTGTTGCGGCGCAACGCCGAAGATCAGCGCGACCAGCGCCGCGCCGAGCGTCTGCCCGGTCAGGCGCGCGGTGCCCAGCATGCCGCTCGCACCGCCGCTGCGCTCGCGCGGCGCGGAGGACAGCATGGTGCGATTGTTCGGCGACTGGAAGATGCCGAAGCCCGCGCCGCACAGCGCCATGCGCCACGCGATCTGCATGGCGTCGGGATGCGCGCCGAGCGTGGCGAGCAATATCAGCCCCGCCGTCATGGCGGCCAGTCCGACGCCGCCCAGCCATCCCGACGACACCTTGTCCGACAGAAAGCCCGCAATCGGCGCCGCGATGATGATCACGGCCGGCCAGGGTGTCATGAGCAGCCCGGTTTCCACCTGCGACAATCCCAGCGTTTCCTGCAACAGAAAGGGCAGTGACACGAAGGCGAGCATCTGCGCGCAGAACGAACAGACCGAGGTGCCGATCGAAAGCGCAAAGATGGGAATCCTGAGCAAATCGACCGGCAGCAGCGGCGCCGGCTGTGTCAACTGACGGCGCACGAAGAAATAGCCAATCACCACGGCCGCAATCACCTCGATCGCGGCGTAGCCGAAGCGCTCGCCGTGGCCGAGTCCGTCGACGGCAAAAATCAGCAGGCCGAATACGAACGCGTTCATTACCGCGCTCAGGTAGTCGTAGGGCGATTCGTGACCGCGGTTCATCGGCAGCGCCTTCAGGCCGCCGACAATGGCCGCGATGCCGATCGGCACGTTGATCGCGAACAGCCACGGCCACGAGGCGACGGCGAGCACGCCGGAAGCGACGGTCGGTCCGACCGCCGCCGACACCGCGACCACCATCGCGTTGATCGAGACGCCACGCCCGAGCTGACCGGGCGGATAGATCATGCGCACCAGCGCCGTGTTCACGCTCATGATGCCCGCCGCGCCGAAGCCTTGAATCACGCGGGCGAGCGCGAGCGTCGGCAGCGAAGTCGACATCGCGCAACCGAGCGAGGCCACCGTGAACAGGATCAGCCCGCCGAGGTAGATGCGCCGGTAGCCGATGCGATCGCCGAGCGAGGCAAGCGGCAGCAGCGAGATGGTGATCGCGAGCTGATAGGCGTTGACGACCCAGATCGAACCCGCGGCGCTGGCGTGCAGGTTGCGCGCGATAGTCGGCAGCGCCACGTTGGCGATCGCGCTGTCGAGCACCGCCAGCGTGAGGGCGAGCGCAATGACCAGCATTGCCCAGTAGCGCTGCGGAACCGGCAGGCCTTGTTCGGTGTTGTCCGATAACGCGGTGTCGGGGGCGAGTGTGGCGGCCGCTTCGGGAGGATGGGCGCCGTCCTTGCGCGATGGTTGTGCGTGCATCGATTGTTCGAGTTGTAGGGGAAGGCTCACCGGTCACGCGACGAGTCACGCGCGTTGCTCGCCGCCATCGAAAGAGCCGGCCGTCGCAACGACGATGCCGGCGCGCCGGCATCGCGTCTCGCGCATTATTTGAGTTCGTACAGGCCGGTATGAGTGGTCGAGTCGAGTTCGTTCAGATGCGTCATGAAACGCGCCACTGCGTTGGTGGTGTCCGCGTTGATCGGCAGATGCGGCACCCGCAGCGCGTGCAGACGGAAGATGTAGCGGTGCGCCTTGTCGCCACGCGGCGGCGCGGCGCCGCCGAAGCCGACCGTGCCGTAATCGTTGCGCACCTGCAGCGCGCCATGCGGCAGCAACGAGCCGTCCGCCTTGCCGGCATTGCGCGGCAGCGAGCGGGCGTCGGCCGGAATGTTCACCACGACCCAGTGCCAGAAGCCGCTGCCGGTCGGCGCGTCGGGATCGTGAACGGTGAGGGCGAAACTTTGGGTGTCGGGCGGCGGCGCTTCCCACTGCAATGCCGGCGAGATGTTTTCGCCGTCTACGCCGAACGCCTTGTCGTGATATTCGTGGGCTTTCGGCATGAAGCCATTGGTGGGAAATTCGTCGGACCAGAGACGGAATTCTGCCATGATGTGCCTCCCTTCTTGAGTGGTTCTGGGATGGTCGGGGCGAGTGGTTGTGGAACCGCTTTGCAGCGCCGCGCGCCACGCATAAGTGCCCCGAGTTAGCCAATCGAGTGTATCACCAGCGGGCTTGGCGCTCGCGCGGGCAGGAAGGTCTACAAGCGGCTTTCAGCCGCGTTCCTCGAAGCTCGGCGCGTCGCTCTTCAGCCAGTCGACGAGCCGCTGCAAGACCCCTTCGATATCGCGATTCGCGCCACGCAAAGCGCATTCCCACACCACGGCGACGCGCCAGCCGCTCGCGAGGAGCGCCGCGCGAACCTTGTCGTCGTTGCTGCGATTGCGGCCGATCTTGTCGCGCCAGAACTCCGGCCGCGTTTGCGGCCATTTGAAAAGACGACAGTCGTGGCCGTGCCAGAAACAGCCATGCACCAGCACGACAGCGCGGTAGCGCGGCAACACGATATCCGGGCGTCCCGGCAGATCGCGCGCGTCAAGACGGAAGCGGAAACCCTGGCGATGCAGCAGGCTGCGGATCAGAATTTCGGGCTTGGTATTGCGCCCGCGGATGCCGGACATCATCCGGCTGCGCGTCGCGCTATCGACGATATCCACCATGTCTAGCGCCGGGCCGGTGCGTCGACAAGCCGCGCACGCACACCTATTGATCGCTCACGCGTACAGCGAAAGAGTTTGCTTCGAGCCATGGCGCGTCTCCTCGGCGAGCAGCGTTTGCACATGCGGCAGCATGATGCGCGCCACTTCGCGCATGACCGGCATCACGACGCTGTTGCCGAACTGCCGGTAGGCCTGCGTGTCGCTCACCGGGATTCTGAAGGTATCGGGAAAGCCCATCAGCCGCGCGCATTCGCGTGGCGTGAGGCGGCGGGGCCGCAGCGCCTCGCCCTGATAGACGAGGATTTCCGAACCGTCCTTGTGATAGCGCGCCGACAGCGTGCGCGTCACACTGTTCGGATAAGCCATGCCGAAGCCGAAGCCGTTGCCCGCCGCGCGGTGTTTCTCCGCGTAATTCTGCAGATAGGTCCAGAGGTTCGGCGTGAGCGTGTACTTGGGTTGCACGCGCCGGCTCGCGTGATCGAAGAAACGGTCGTGGTCCCACGGCAGCACCGGCTCGCTGCCGTCTGTGCGATGCAGGATCGAGCCAAGGCGCGGGCCGTTGTCCGGCAACTGCAGATCGTCCCACGAGAACGAGGTTTTGCCGCGAAACCCGACAATGATGATCCGCTCCCTGTGCTGCGGCGTGAAATGCTGGCCGTCCACCACGCGATAGTGCACTTCGTAGCCCAACTCGTCGCGCAAGGTCTGCAGGATCACGTCGAAGGTGCGGCCCTTGTCGTGCGACAGCAGATTCTTCACGTTTTCCAGCAGGAATGCGGCGGGACGCTTTGCCGCGATAATCCGCGCGACGTCGAAAAACAGCGTGCCCTGCGTGGTGCACTCGAAACCATGCGGCCGGCCGAGCGCGTTCTTCTTGCTCACGCCGGCGATCGAAAACGGCTGGCATGGGAAGCCGCCGAGCAGCACGTCGTGGCTCGGCACTTCTTCAGCCGGAAACGAGACGATATCGCCGATCAGCGCGTGCTCGCCGCCGCTCGGGTAATTCTCGCGATACGTCTTGGTCGAAAAGTCGTTCCACTCGCTGGTAAAGACGCAGTCGCCGCCATGCGCCTCGAAGCCCATGCGAATCCCGCCGATGCCGGCGAACAGGTCGATAAAGCGGAACTGGGCGCTGTCGCCCGCGCTGCGCCTGGCTCGCGCCCGGTTTTGCAGCAGATCGCGCAAGGCGGGTTCCAGCATCGCCGGGCAGGGTGTTTCGCCTTTTTCCCAGCGACGCACCGTCTTGATGTCCTTGCCGACATGCGCGGCGATTTCGCGTTGAGTGAAGCGGGCGCGCGCTTGCTGGAGCAATGCGAGCGGTGCGGCGAGGGTCACGGGCGTCCTTGCTGGGAATTTTTGCGGACATTATGACCTAAGGTCGTCCCATTTCCCTATTTTTTGCTTCGCTTGGGCAGAAAATTTCCAGCGTCGGCACGCGTTGTCCACGGGAGGTCCGCGCCTAAATGCGGCTGTCACAGTTGCGCGTGTAAGCTTCCAGCGTGACGCAAAATCCCTGCGTTGCGACGTGTTGAGGCCGCGACATGGTTCGCGGCCGTTTTTTTAAGTCGTGAGCAATGGGGATATGGCCGGCCCGGAAGAGTCGGCGGCTCAGGCCCGCAGCGCCTCAGGCAGTGTGGTGGGCGCTGGCCGGATAGGGTGGCGGAAAGAGGGCGGCGGAGGCCGGGGCCAGTGCGTCCCATGCCAGTTGAGGTTCGGCCTGGAACTGGTCGAGCTGAAGCAGAAGGCTGTCGACCGCGCACAGTTGTGCATGTGACAGATTGCCGGCGTCGAGCAACTGGTAGAGGCGCTTGCGCCAATACGCGGCCGACAGGATCGGCCCGCCCAGATCGCCGTGTAAAGACGGCCGCATCACACGCGCAATGTGCGCAATGTCCCGATCGATCAGTGCAGCTTGGGACGACCCCGAAAGCGTAATCAGTGTTCGGTCCATGGCTCCTCCATGGCACCCTTTACGGCAGGCTGCGCCGGAACTTTAGGGCTATTTGAAAATATTTTTTGCAGCGCTCCTTGGGGCAGATCGGCGACGTGCGGCCTCGGGCACACCCGTTGCTGAATACGGATACTGGCGTAATCTCGCGCCGGCATTCCAAATAGTGGAGCCGAATATGAACAAGGACCAGGTGAAGGGTGTGGCCGAGCAGGTCAAGGGCAAGGTCAATGAAGCAGTCGGCAAGGCCACGGACAATCCGGGCAAGGAATTGAAGGGCGACCTGCAACAAGGCGCGGGCAAGGTGCAGAAGGCCTATGGCGACGCTAAGGAAGACGCCAAGGACAATGCGAAGCGCAATGCGCCGTAATCGGCTGCGACCAGATTGACGGAAAAGGCGCTTCGGCGCCTTTTTCCGTTTCTGAGCGGTGCCTTCGACCTTGAGCGCCTTGTCTTCGACAGTGGGCTATCGTGCCGATGGCGATTTTCGCCTGGGAGTAACCCGGGGTCGGCACGCGGAGCATTCCGCACGCGGAGCGTCGCCTTTAGACTTGGCGCATCCAACACGGAGACGGCGCCCATGACACCCGAGAAAATTCTTTCGATGTTCGAACGGCAATACCTGGAGGGCAAAACGCCCGTCGATCTGGAGCAGACCTGCGCGAGTTTTGCGAGTTGGCTGGCCGTGGCGTGGGAGTTGCTCGACGCAGAGCAGAAGACGCTGCTCCTGACGATCGGCGCAACTCTCTGGCGGGAAGGTTATAACTTGCGCGCCGGCACGGCGACCAAGGATTTGTGGTGAGTCGCGGCCGGCGAGCGTTGCTGCGTTCGCAGTGCGATGCTCGCAATACGTCGACGCACGAGCGCGCCGTGCCGGGGTTGCCTCTGAGCCGCGCGCCGACGCGTTGCGCCAAGTCGGTTTATATTTGGCGATCCCGCGTTGGTATTTTGGGCGCCGGTCCTCCGGCCGGCGCCGAAGCCCGATGCCTCATGCCCCTATCAGGCCGCAACACTCGCACAAGGGTTACATCGTCACATGACCGATCTATCTGCTTTTCCGATCACGAATAAATGGCTTGCTGAGCATCCAGACCGGATTCAGCTCTACTCGCTGCCTACGCCCAATGGCGTGAAGGTGTCGATCATGCTCGAAGAGACGGGTTTGCCGTATGAACCGCATCTCGTGCGCTTCGATACGAACGATCAGATGACGCCGGAGTTTCTGTCACTCAATCCGAACAACAAGATTCCGGCGATCATCGATCCGAATGGGCCGGACGGCAAACCGCTGCCGCTGTTCGAATCCGGCGCGATCTTGATCTATCTCGCGGACAAGAGCGGCAAGTTCATTCCGCAGGACGCCGCCGGCCGCTATGAAGCGCTTCAGTGGGTGATGTTCCAGATGGGCGGAATCGGGCCGATGTTCGGTCAGGTGGGTTTCTTCCACAAGTTCGCCGGCAAGGAGTATGAAGACAAGCGTCCGCGCGATCGTTACATCGGCGAAGCGAAAAGGCTGCTCGGCGTGCTGGAACGGCAACTCGAAGGACGCGACTGGATTCTCGGCGATATGTACTCGATCGCCGATATCGCCACCTTTCCGTGGGTGCGCAATCTGATTGGCTTCTATGAGGCGGGTGAGCTCGTCGGCATTCAGGATTTCCCGAACGTGACACGCGTGCTGGCGGCATTCGTCGCGCGACCGGCTGTCGCGAGGGGTCTGGAGATTCCGAAGCGGCCCGCGTAGGCGAGTCGTGAGGCCGGGCGGGGAGTTGGCGTCCGGCCGTGGTTTGATGATGTCACCTCGCGAGTTGCGTTAGGTCTCAGTACCCATTGGTCTGCTTCGAGACCGGCGGTAGTGGGCAGCAACTCGCGCTGCGCGAGTTGCCCGGCTGCTCCGTCAGGGTAAAGCGCCGGGTGTTATGGTTGAGCGGGGATCATTAGGATGCCAAATATAAAATTCCCTTGCTGAACCATGTGCCGCTTATTCCGCGGTCAATAAGAGTACGTCGGCCTTACTCATCACCGACCCAAAGGTGTCTGGCATGTCGGCGTGAAACTCGACTTGCCTGCTATCGGCGGTGAGCCCGTGAAATATTCGTTCTGGAAGTCGATCAACAGCAACGCCGTGCGGCTGGCGATGAGCGAGGCCAGGGCCCAGGCATGCGGGATGCTGCGCAGTGTTCGGTTGGACATGCGGTTCTCTTTGATGGTGGTCGGAAAGGAACCGGGTCTAGGGTAGGGGACACATCGCAACAACGCCGCGGGCAGGTCTAAGTCTGAGCGTGATTTGCACAGATCGCAGGTCGTTTTCTCTTCTTGAAGGTACTCGCTGACTAGCTGAATCGTTATAGCCTCAGCCTTACCAAATATCTCAAGAAATCATTGATTGTCGCTATCCGCGTAGCGCGATAGTTCGCCGCACACTCCGGAATAGGTCATGGATCAACCGCAGCATCTTCGGATTGCCGGGCTCGACGGCCTGCGCGCACTGTCCGTTATAGCGGTCTTTCTTGCGCATACTGGCCTTGCGGGTGTGGTGGGAGGCGGATATGTCGGCGTCGATGTATTTTTCGTTTTGAGCGGCTACCTCATCACAGGCTTGCTCGTAGCGGAGCATTCACGCACCGGGCGGATCGATTTGCCGGCGTTTTATTGGCGGCGCGCCCGGCGCCTTTATCCCGCTTTGTGTCTGATGCTTGTCGGCGTCACACTCTATTGTCTGATATTTCCCGCTGCCTTCAGGGTTGGGTGGGAAGTCTTACCGGCATTCTTCTACGTGATGAATTGGGTTCGTGCGCTCGGGATCTACGACGCTCATCTCACCGGACATGCATGGACATTGGCAGTCGAGGAGCAGTTTTACCTGGTTTGGCCGCTGATTCTGCTGGTTGTGTTGAAATTCTGGCCACGTCGCGCCTTGATCACGTTTGCCCTTCTGACCGTTGCGGTGATCTGTTGGCGCTCGTATCTCATCTCGCTTGATCTTTCCATGGCCCGCATTTATTGCGGCTTTGATACTCATTCCGACGGGCTTCTGATCGGCGCTTTGCTGGCAGTGATGCCTCGCCGATGGGCAGTCAGGGCCGGGAAGTTGTGGCCGGTTGCTGCTGTGTATCTGTCTTTCGTATTGCTCAGCGAAACCGGCATTGAGTTTTCGTTGCGAGCGGTGGGATATCCGCTGACGCCATTGGCCGCGGCATTCATCGTCGCGAAGGTCGTCACGCAACAGCGCTCCGCTCTGGTGCGGGCGCTCAGCATTGCGCCGCTAGCGGGGTTCGGTCGTGTTTCGTACGGCTTTTACCTCTGGCATTACGTTGTGCTGCAGTCGATGCTCTACGGTGGGCACGAAACCATGGGCGCATTTTTCGGCGGATTTTCTCATCCGAGAATCGCCATGGTGACGATCACATTCGGTGTGTCAATCGCACTGACCCTTTTCTCGTGGTTTGTCATCGAAAAGCCGGCCATGCGATTGCGTTCCCCTTGGAGGCGCAACGTGGCGATGGCTTGAGCCGATGGCACGGACGCGAGCTTCACGCTCATGAGCGTACGAGCCTCGCCAAATGGGCGGCATTTACCTCGTATTCGGCTACGGATAGTCGAGCGATTACCCTTCAATTATTTAGTTTTTGTGTAAGCCAGTAGAGATTGTTTTATTCGCCGGTCGGGCAAGGCATGGTAAGTTGCGTGATGGTCGGCCCATTGCAGAGAGGTGGTTCATGAATCTGGTTACGACGCTTCGCCGCGGGCACCTTCTGAAACACATCGATCTGTCGGGCGTCGGCCTGGAGATTGGGCCGTATGACCAGCCGACCGTCTTCAAGTCGGAAGCGGACGTTCGGTATCTGGACTGGAAAGATAAAGAGCAACTGGTGCAGGAGTGTACGCATCCTGACATGATCGTCGACATACCCGATATCGATTATGTGGTTCATTCGAATCGGTACTGCGACTATATCGCCGATAAGTTCGACTACATTATCGCGAATCATGTGATGGAGCATGCGCCGAACATGATTCAATGGCTGTCCGATCTGTGCGACATGATGCAGCCGGGCGGCGTTCTGTTTCTCGCGCTGCCGGACAAGAAGTTCAGTTTCGACAAGTACCGCCAGGATACGGCGCTGAGCCATTTTGTGGCCGAGTATCTGGCGGGCGTCGAGGACATTCCGCGCGAACATCAAATCGAATGTGAAATCTACTACGACGAAGCATTCGTCAACAAGCCGATGCATGTGGCGGATAAGCTGGATATGAACCGCATCAAGGAGAAGCTGAAGGCGCCGCCGCATGTCGGCATTCACAGCCATGTTTTCGAAAGCGGCACGATCGTATCCAAGGTTTTGAAGCCTATCCTCATGATGGGTTTCGTGGAATTCAATCTGGTCGACTTTGTGCCTGCGCGCGGCGAGACCGGCGGAGAAATGATCATTGTTCTTCGCAAGGAACCGCCTCGCGTGGAACTGGCGACCGAAGAGTTCTACAGTGCTCCGGTGCAGACGACGCATACGTCGAACACGGCTGACACCGTTGACGCGGTCGCCACGGCGCAGCGGTTGGCCGATGCCGAGAAAGCCGTTGCGGAATTGCGCGCGAGGCTGGCAGTGATGCAAGAGGAAATCGCATCGAGGACGTCGACGATCAGTGCGCTCGAGTCGTCCACATCCTGGCGAATCACTGCACCCTTGCGCGCCGCGGTGACCAAGCTTCGAGGGCTCGGCTCGGGCGGGCGAAACGTCTCGTATTGAAGGGCCACGTCGAAGCGATTCTTGCACGTTCGCCATGAGACATCTTCGACCGGCCGCTGTCAGTTGTCAGTGCAAATCCGCGGGGTTGCCACCCATCGCTCGATAAAGATCGCGCACAAACTCTTCGCTGATCACGTCCCATTCCGGTGAGGCATAAAGCACGTCCTCGGGGTTCTTCTTGCCCTGTGCGTGCCGCAGTGTGCGCACGGTCAATTCGAGGGCCATCGCCTCTTCATAGAGAGGGTGGCCGGGGCGGAGGCGGTCGTCGTTGTCCATGCCTGATTTTCGGCAGCCGCCGAACAAACTTTAGATGCAGCCTCGCAAGCGCGCATGGAATGGCCGCGTGGCGTTTGTCTAAGCCCGATAGGCGCGCATGTCGTCGACGATTGGGACAACGGCAAGAGTAAGAAGGACGATCGCGAGAGGAATGGTCGACACAAATCCCAAATGCCTGAAGCCTACAGCGCCGGCAACGCCGCCCCCGAGGAACGACAGCAACAAGGATCCGAGAAGTGCCAGTTTCTGTCGATCGCCCCGGACCGGGTTGCCGGACGCACCACCGAAATTCCAGTAAAACAGCTTGCCAAGCTCGATGCCAATATCGGTTACCAAACCGGTGACGTGCGTCGTCCGAATCTCCGCCTTCGAGATTTTGGTGATCATGGCATTCTGCAGCCCCATCACGTAGCAGAGAAGACAAACTGTAGCCGGGACGAACAGCACACGGTGCTTCTCCAGATTCGAGCCGAGCAAACCGAAGAGTAGAAGCAGTGACGCCTCGAGCATCAATGGCATTGCATACTGACTATGCAAGTGCTTGCGGTGCCCCCAATTGATCAGGATCGCCGAGGTGGCCGCTCCGACAAGGAAGGACATTAAGGAACTGAATCCGGCCACCACCACGTCGATGTCGCCAAGCGCGAAGTTATCGGCAAGCGACGACACGATGCCGGACATGTGTGATGTGTACTGACCCACAGCAAGGAATCCGCCGGCATTGGCCGCCCCGGCGACAAACGCGAGCGAACGCCCAAGGCGGCGATTGGTCTCGTCGTTGCGCTCTGGCTTGGTCAAACCGCGAAGGTAATTGATGGGCATGTGATTACCCTCGGTATCGGCGCTTGGTATCGGCGATGTGGCCAACACATGTTGCGTAGGTGTGAGTCGATGCTAACACGAAACTATGCTGATTCTTCTGGCCTGGCGTCGCGCGTTTGGCCTCTGTCAAGCTGACGGCCGCGGTAGGGCGATCGACCTCGGCGCATCGCGACACTCAATAGCTGTATCCCAGTGTGAGCATCACGGAGCGATCGTCGCCAAGCGCCACGGCGTTGCTCAAGCCACCCGTGTAGTAGTGCTTGTTGAAGACGTTGCTCACACGCAGCGCGGCGCGCCAGCGCGGCGCTGTGTAGCCCACGCCCACATCGCTGACCACGAAGCCCGGAATCGTCATGCCATACGCGTAGAGATTGCTCTGGCCGCGCACGCCGCCGTTGATTTCCCAGCGATACAGTTCACCCGGCAGCTTGTAGCGCGCGAACACATTGAAGCTGTGGCGTGGCACGTTGTTGATCCGTTCGCCGTCGGTCGAAGGTGTCTGGCCGCCGTCGTCGGCAATTACCGCCGACGTGTACGCGTAGCCGCCCGTCACGCTCAGATGATTCGTCGGCGCGGTGTTGAAACTGAATTCGAAGCCGCGCGAATGCTCCTCGCCCACAGCGATGCTGTAGCCGTCGTTGTTCGGATCGTCTTCGAGCACGTTGCGCCGGCGCAGATCGAACGCCGCGACCGTCACGCTCGTGCGGCCCTTCTCGATGTCGAACTTCACGCCCGCTTCCCACTGCTTGCCCGTTTCCGGATCGAACGCGTTGCCGTTCACGTCCGCGCCGCTGTTCGGATAGAACGATGTCGCGTAGCTCACATACGGTCGCACTCCCGGATACAGTTCGTACATCAAGGCAACCGAGCCGGTCGTGGCGTTCGAAGGATTGCGGCTGCGCGTGTCGGTGAGTTCGTTGAGCACGTCGCTCGACGCGCTGTCGTAGCGCACGCCCGCGAGCACACGCCAGCGCTGGCCGAGCGCGATCTGGTCGCGCGCATAGAAGCCGAGATCGCGGATCGTCGTGTATGTATGCGTTTTCGGCGTGGACGGGCAGGTGATCGTGCCCGTGTAGACCGGGTCGTACATGTCGATCGAGCCGACCGTGCAGGTGGTCGAGGCGGCATCCTCCCGGCCGCGCATGTAGTCCATGCCGAAGGTGAGTTCGTGGCGGCCGAGCGCGGTGTCGAAGGTCTTCTGCGCGTTGTTGTCGAGCGAGATCGTGTCGCCGGACCATTGCGAGTCGGTGGCCGTGCGGTTCAGCGTGTAGCCGTTCGAGGCGAGCTTGCCGTTGGCGACGAGCTGGCCGCCGAGTGAGAACTGTTGCCAACGGAAGTTCTGATTCACCGTCCAGCCCGAATCGAAATGATGCGCGAAGGCGTAGCCGACGCGCGCCTCGTGACCCGAGTACGGCTGCTGATCGGGCTCGCCGGTAAAGGTGCTGCGCGCGAGGCTGCCGTTCTTGTTCGCGAGCACCGAGCCGGACCACGGCAGGCCTTGCTGGCGGATGTAATTGCGCTCCTGGTAGCTCGTCAGGATCGTGAATTCCGTGCGCGGGCCGAGATCCAGTGATAGCGACGGCGCGATATAGCGATTGCGCGACCAGACGTAGTCGGTGGCGTCGTTCGAGTTCATCGCAAGCGCGTTGATGCGGAACGCGGCCTTGCCGTTTTCCGAGAGCGGCGTACCCATGTCGACGCTACCCTGGTAGTAACCGCGGCTGCCCGCGGTGACATCGACGTCGGCGAAGGTATAGGTTTCCGGGCGCTTGCTGACCATGTTGACCATGCCGCCAGGCAGCACGAGCCCGGAGAGCAGCGTGGCCGGTCCTTTGAGCACTTCAATCTGCTGCAGGCCGAAGATCTCTTCAGCGAAGCGGTTGTTGATGGCGGTGCGCAGGCCGTCGAGATACACGGAATCCGACGCCGTCTGGCCGCGAATGATGAAGTCGTCCCAGCCGCGTCGGCCATATGTGCCCGAGATAACGCCTGGCACGTCGTGCAACGCGTCGTTGAGCGTCTGGGCCTGTTGCGCGTCCAACAGGTCGCGCGTGACGACGCTGATCGATTGCGGCGTTTCGTTCAAGGGCACCGACGATTTCGTCACCTGGGCGGAGGCGGGCATGTCGAACGCGGTCCCGGACACGCCGCTCGCGGTGATCTTCACGACGGGCAATTCGGCCGGGTCAGCCGGGTTTTGCGTACTGCCCGTACTCGCGGGCATGGTGGCGGATTTGCCGGTGCCGGTTTTCGGTGCGTTTGAGGTGGTGCGACTCGCGTCATCCGATGCGGCGGCTTGCGCGAAGGCGAGCGTGGGCGCCGCGGAGAAGGCAATCAGAAGTGCGGCATGGATCTGGCGGAAGCGCATCGAAGAACCCTTGTCGAAATGCGAATCATTATTAATTGAGTCGCGAATCCTACTACGGGTTATTCCCTACAATCAATGCGTGTTGTATCGACGCGAATATTTAGCGCGCTTGCGTTTTATTGGCAAAGCGGTGTTGTTGCCGTACCCGGTCTTGGCCAGCGATACGGATAGTGGCGGTCATGACGCTATTGAGACGAAAGGCGGTCATGGCTGGGACACCCGTTGGTACGTTTCTGGGTGCGCCACGGATACCAATGATGCCTTGTAAGGCTTGCTGGGCAAGGGTTTCGGCCGAATTGCCGCCGAGTTCCTGGTCCCTGACAGAACTCATACGTCAAGGATGGTGGTGAGGTTTGGCCATTTTCCGGATTTTTATACCCCCACCCGTACCCCTAAAATCTGTCTCATGAGGAAATACGGGTGCGATTCCCTTTGTCGCATGGTTGCGTCAAACTGGCAACAGATTTCCAGAATTTGACGCCATGTTCCAATTTTGTAACGAAATTGGATGATTTTGCCAAGCAGCACGCCTTGGGCAGCGAGGGGATGACCGCTGGGTAGCCCTAGCGGGCTCCTGGCATCGAGTGTGCTTGGTAAAAGCAGTCGCAGATGTTTCGCGGGAGAGTGGACCGCGGCGGTCAACTTTCCTGCGGGGAAGCCGTTATTGTGATAGACACGTAGTTCTGACGCAGTTAGGCTCTTGACAAATGGAACGCGCTGGTCCCGGAGGTTTCGCAATGTTTTCCCACTTGTTCGACGAACGCAAGGCCTTGGATGCGGCGATGTATCTGCTCGTTCGTAACCAGGGGGCAATGGGCGTGGCGAAACTCAATCGTCTGTTGTACCTCGCCGAGCGCGAATCATTCAAGCAATATGGCGAACCATTGACCGGCGATCAATTGCTTGTCTTAGAAAGAAGCCCGGTCCTATATGGCACCCACCAGCGTTTGGGCGGTGATGTGCCTGGCTGGGAAAATCGTATCAACAGCTTAGCGAATCGTGAAGTCGAGGTGAGAATACCCATTTTCGCCGAATCTCCGGAAATTTATTTTGAGCATTCGACTCGGCTGAGCAACGCTGACATCGAAATTTTGGATTCGGTTTGGGCGATGTTTGGCAAGATGACGGAGTCGGCGCTTGCCGACCATATTCACATGAAGTGTTCGGAGTGGACCGACAGTAATGCGATGCCGTCGTCAGTCACTCACGAGAAGCTTTTTCGCGCGCTTGGCTACACTGACGACGTCGTTGCAGCTTTGCTGGACCGGCTTGAAGAGATCGACGCCATCAACGGCAACTTCCCTCTCGCCTCTGCGTGACGACGACTACCGGAGTGTCTTGGACTGCCCGCGCTGGAGCCGCATTTCTGGCTCCTTCCGGGCCGGGCATGTTCAACCATCTCTACGTGGTTCTCAACGACCCCGTCCAGTTTCCCAACAGTGGAAGCCAACCCTGCGTCTGCATCGTGAACTTCTCCTCGGTTCCGAAGAACGTGAATGCGCCTTATGACAACACTTGCATAATTACGGCCGCGTCGGGAGCGCATGGTTTTTTGCAAGCCGACAGTTACGTCTACTACCGTATGGCACGGGAAGAATTTGCGAAGGACGTGGAAGCTCGCGTGGCAAGCGGCATCTACATTCCAAAGCCGCCGGACTTTGCGCCTGCCATCGTTCAGCAGATTCTAGCTGGACTGAGAAAGTCGAATTTCACCCCTAAGAACATAGCGGCGCTGCCAATCTAGGTTCGAATGATCGGCTCTCGGATCAGTACCGTCAGACCGCATGCGCCGCTTTCTCTGAGTCTTTCCGCGCTGGGCTTTTTCTGCTGGCGATCACTATCGCCCATTGTCCAGGTCAGACCAAGTCAACCGGATCTTCTCCCATCGCCCGCAGCAAGTCGCGCAGGAATTCATCGGTGGCGTCTTCGCGCTCGGCCGAGCCGGCCGGCAGGTCTTCGGGATTCTGCTTGCCCTGCGCTCGGCGGGTGGTGCGGACAGTCATTTCGAGAGCCATCGCTTCGTCGTAGCGAGGATGGCCGGGGCGGAGGCGGTTATCGTCATTCATGCATGATTTTCGGCACCCGTTGAAAAAACTTTGTACTTGCCGGTGGTAGGACGCTGCTGGTATACGGCCGTCGCTCCGTTATGATGTTTGGGAACGCTCCTTATTACATCCTGGGGAGTGCCATGAAGCAGATCCGATTGCGTGTCCCACGCGAGGAAGCCGCCGACTTGCCGGACGATCTGACGGCGTGGGTAGCCGTCTCAGGCGTTGATCCAGGATGGATGTGCCTCGGCTTCCTGCGTGGGCATTCCGGTTTCAGGGTCCAGTTTTCACATAACCGAGCAATCCTTCGGCGACTTGCCCTTCGCATCCCGGATCCGGGCTGACGAAATGGTCGGTATTGTTTCCTGCGATGCAACGATAGATAGCTCTGGTGTTCGCGACCGCGCTAGGTGACAGAAAACCGATAATTCCTTGTGGCTGTTGGTTTTCGCATCCCGAGTCTCTCGACAGAAAATTATCGTTGCCCGCTTTGCACGCAAACAATGGGACTTCACCGGCTACCGGCCCCATGTCAAGATACCCCAAGGTCGACTCGAGTCTATACGAGCAACTGGGTTGCACGTAACCTGTCGTTACCAAGTGGTCGTTGTAGCCACTTCCGCATATGGTTGAGATATACCGATTCAACGGCAAGGTTTGAGGTGTCGGCTTCCACGTGACCACGCTTAGGTCCCACGTATCGGGATTGTTTGTGCCCGCTCCAAAATAAACCGCAATTGTTGGCAGGGTGATATTTACGTTACCAAAGCCATCGCGCTGCAAACCCGGATTGTGATTCATATAGAACCCCGTCATTGCCGATCCCATGAAGCCCAGCACTTCCCAAGTGCCTTTCCCGGCGAGCAAGTCCGACGCCGGCATCCGCGCCAACATAAGTTGATACGCTTCTCGATCTCCCGGGCGGTATGGTGCAGTCTCTCGAACGGCATAAAACATCCCGCTCTGGTAGTCGTAGGCAAAATCGGCATTTGCCGATAGTGCTATGCCTGCGTTATTCGCATCAGAAATCAACGTCGGCGGCCCAAAGTTGATTCCGTCGTCTGTATGGCGAACATATTCGCGACCTCCTTGGCCGCCTGTAGTGTCGGTATAGAACACGAACGTGCCTGCATTTCCGTCGCTTTTGTAGGTTGCCGCCTGTCCCGCTCCGTATGAGCCGTCAGCTTGCTGCGGTCGTATGACCGGCTGGCTGTATTTAACCCAATTCACGCCGTCGTTTGAATATGCAAGCCCGATGCTGTTATTCGTTCCATTGGCGAGATTGGTCGCCGTGTAGTACATCGCGTACGAATATGTGACGCCGTCTTCAGGATTCTTGAAAACGCCCTGAATCACAGAAGGGTCACACGTGAACTGACCATCCCATTTGCCTGGCGACGGCACGAGTACTCGCGTAACGGGCGACCATTGGCCGGTAGCGTAGTCATAGTATCGGTACTGAATGGTGTCTGTCTGAACCTGTGAGTCGATGCCACACCACCAAAACTTCTCGCTCTTCGTGTCTCCGATTATTGAGGGGCCGTAGTCGTAACCGGTTCGACTGAAAATTGGGTAGCCCCCTGGTAGACCATAGTCCGCGAGCGCGGAGATAGAAACGCAAAGCAACATCACAAATATGTAAATTTTCTTCACGTGCGCTCTCCGAATGTGCGGCTTTTGGTTTAATGCCTGGATAGCTTTTTTTGATTTGCGACTTTCGTAGGTAGTGCGTATTCGACCAGTTTTTTATCCGACCAACTCTGAAGGAGGCAACACCTTCGCTTGCGATGGGGCATGGAATTTTTTCAGAGAATAGAGCCCGCTGATGAAGTGCGCAAGATAATTTGTAGGTGGGAACGCGATTTCGAATCGCCGCCTTTGACCCAGCCAACGCGTATGCATTTTGATTTATCTTGCAATCCGATTCTGATGAATCGGGGGATTACACCAGATTGAGTTGTAGGGCCATGGGGGCGCCATTGGGTGTACGGTTCAAGAGATGGCGGGAGCGTCTAAACAGATTTGTGCGCGCTAAATGATGATGTGTCCGGCGCGCAGCCCTTCGTCGGTACGTTTCATCGCGACGACCTCAGCGACGACGAAATTGCAGAGTAGTTCGCGGCGAGCATTGTCGACCGTGGCGCTCACGTCGCGCTAATGCTCGTCGATCAGCATGTCGTAAAGTGCGCGGCAGGCGTTGCGAGCCACCCGTTAAACATTGCCATGTATGTCAAGTGAACGAGTGGCTACTTCTCGCCGTTAAGGAAACAGACCGGGCAGGAGAGACGCCCGTGCAGCCCCTAGCTTTGACCAGCGGTCGGCAAAGTGTTGGATCTCCATGGGCGGCGCGTCGATCGCCTCAAGGTGATCCAGCAAGACGTGGAAAAGCGGAGCGTTCTGAATGTCGCCTCCGTAGGCGGTATGCGCCATGTTACCCGGACGTACACGAGAACGTCAGTTCCGCCTCCTGCGGCGTCCATCCCCGTACGCCATGCGTCTGCATATCGACCTGATGCATCTGCTTTCCCTTTTTGCTGCAGTACTCGTCGGCGCGCTTTAGGCTGGGCGCGATCAAATCTGAAGTGCAACACCTTCCTCGTGTAAGGTGCGCACATGCAAAAAAGAAGAACGTATCAACAGCTTCAGCCTGAAGAGCGCATGACCATTGCAAGCATGAAGCAGCAG
>NZ_JCAQOY010000018.1:0-2294 GCF_059567925.1 Paraburkholderia sp. BGA-UO-ETr-F21
GGGGCTGTATTGAGAAATTCACGCATCGTCACGCGGCCTCCTTCGGATCGAAGGATTGCGCGGCCAGCGCGATACCGCGCAGCAGCTCGGGGGCCAGCGTCGGCTTGAGCATTACGCCCTTGCTCGACGGGTGATACTCGCCGGAGGCATCCACGTACCACACGCGGATGTCGATGTAGGTGTTGCCGCGGTAAGTCTTGAGGTCGACGCGCAGACGCTCGCTCGCATTTTTCACGGCGTCCAGAAAGCGCACCAGATATTCGGTGTCGCTGCTAGAATTGTTGGTGTCGTTCCGGCCTGCCTGGGCTTTGCCTTGGTGGGCTATTTTTTTGGCCGTCATTTATGCGGCCTCCGGCGTCAGGGCGCCGCGGATCTCGCCGACGTTCCAGCGAGTGCTCGATCCGAACTTGCGCGGCGCCGGGATTTGCTTGGCGCGCGCACGGCGGTAGACGGTGGGAACGGAACAACCAAATAGCGCGGCGACGGTGCGCACGTCGATGTGCGCCTCGTCAGGCAGGATGCGGAAATTCGTCAGTGCTTGGGGAAGCATTGCAGACATGTGTCACTCCGTGGAGCGCGGCGCGACACTGCCCGTCTAGTGTTGCGCCGCGCTGATTCAAAATGAGCGGGCAACACGGATTTAATAGCAGGGCAAACCGGAAAAATAGCCGCGCGCCAAGTTGACGTAGGCGATTGGCTGGCTCACGCAGTACAAGGGGCTGGCATGAGCAGGCGAGGGCGAGCCAGCCGCAAGCGGGTGCTCGCGCTCGTATGCGGGTGGCAGGCACCCGAATACGCGGCGCTGGACTATTTTTGAGATGGCTCCTTGTCAGCGTTGAGGAACCATCCGTAGATAGTTTGCTGCGCGCGGTACGGGCTCAGAGTTACGCCAAGCACCCCGGCGTGTTCCAATACCGCGTCTCTCAGCTCGTGGGATGCTTGATGCGGCGATTTCCACGTCCTCGCTCGATAGCGCGCCTTGGCCCATTTTTGGAGCTGCTTATACGGCGCATTGCGTGCCTCCCCACCCTTGGATGAGTTGGTGCGCCGAATCCACGCTATTCCTTGATCGTGTCCATTAAAAAATCCCGAAGCATGGATTGCAGAGCACGCCCTTGCCATGGCGTTGACCGCATCTACAGGTTTGTCGTGGAGTAGATGTCCGATAGCTCGATCCACGTACACAAGCGCGAGCGCTCCCAGCACGTAGACTTGGTTTTCCGGCAGCCCTTTGGGGTAGTCGAGCAACAACTCCTCCTCTGTCGCCGCCTCCATATGCTCAATCAGCAGATCCACAGGATTAACGAGGTCGTCATCGGAAATTGGCTCGCCCTTCGATTCCATGGCGGCCCGATATTTCGATTCAGCTTTTGCGAGCTCCCCGAGCGCATACGCGGCTCCGGCCTCCAGTTGCGCGAACGTAGGGGAGATTGCGACTGATCCAGGCGGGTCGTCTTCCCATTCCATCAGCCCATGGATTTCCGTAAGCAGGTCGTCGATTCCGGTCAAGTCGGAGTATGGCGCCGCGGGGCCATCCTCATCCATGATCCATTCAAATACACTCATTGCTTGCCCTGTAGCAGAGCCCTATTTGAGAGCCGCGCCGACCGGGTAGGGCACCCGGTATTCGCCCCGTCGGGCTAGGCGCGGCAAACCGTTATGCCGTCTGTTTGAACGGCACTACATTCCATTTCTTGCCCGCCTGGCACGTGGTGATGAAGCGGGCCCAAAGCTCGAGCGCGTGACGCCGTTCGTCGTAATACGTGTGCTGGTCGTAGATGCCTTCCACGCCGGCGAGCTTGTGGTTCAAACACATTTCGCTGATGTCGCGCGCAACGCCGAGTTTGCGCATGTGACTTTTCATCGTGCTGCGTAGATCGTGTGGCGTGAAGCGGCGGATTGGCGGCTTGTGGTTGTCGATCCAGAAGTCGATAGCCTCGCGGATCGCATCTTTAGATACGTGCGCGTCACCGTCGAAACGCTCAAAGCGTGTGCGCAGCCGTGCAGGCAACACGTAGCTTGATTGGCCCGCTAGTACGTCGAGTTGTCGGAGCCAGTCGACCACTGCGGGCGCTAACGGAATGTCCATCTCGGGGCCCGTCTTACTCTTTGGAATGTGCCAGCGCGCCTCATCGAGATAAACGTGTTCGCGCAGCGCCGTAAACAATTCAGAGGCGCGCACGCCGGTCGCGAGGAGCACGCGCACAGACAGCAGGTTCTCGGGGTTCATCTTTGCGTTCATCAGCGTCCCGATTTCCTCATCGGTCAGCATCAGTCGTTTCTTGACTTCGGGG
>NZ_JCAQOY010000019.1:0-74934 GCF_059567925.1 Paraburkholderia sp. BGA-UO-ETr-F21
CCTCGCGCTACCCATGCATTTCATTCGCCATTCGAGGTCTTCGAACGTATGCTTGCAACCGCGTCGATAACCTCAGCTTCCATTCATTAGCCCCCTGTTGCGCTTCACTCTTGAAACCGCCAACGCAAAACCAACGTCACTTCCTATTTAACAGTCGCGCCGCTTCAAGGTTTGACAAAAATCGGACACACGTCTAATAAAGGCGATTGGGAACCGAGTCCATTCGATCCGGCGATCTGATTCGCCAAACCAGCACGAAACAGGATCGGAGATTATTTGCAAGGCATGCACGCCCTTTGCGTCCAGCGCGACGTGAATAATGCCTTTATCCGTGAACGGTCATGCAAGACATTACGGTACGCGGGTTTTATGCTAAATCCACGCAATTAAACGCGCACGTAAAAAACCCGACGGCACACAAAGCGCCCGCCGGGTTAATTGCGCATCGCGCTTACTACTTTGATATCGATCTGTCTTAGCCGCTGTCAAAGCCGTTCGAGCGCCTGTTTCATTCTCTGCACGCCGGTTTCGATATCGGCTGCGCCGGGCGCGGCAAACGACAAGCGCAGCGCGGCGGTATCGATATTGTCTTTATAGAAAGCCACGCCCGGCACAAACATCACATTGCGCTCGATACAAGCGCGCAGATAATCGGACGCATTCTGACCGGCTTTCAGTCGCGCCCACACGAACATGCCGCCAGCCGGACGATGAAACGCAATGTGCTCCGGCAGTTGCGCTTCCAGCGCGTCGCACAGCGTGCGGCATTTCACGGCATAGGCGTCGACGATGCGCGGCAAATGCCGCTCAAGCGCACCGCTCGCGAGGTACTCCGCGGCAATCGCCTGGGTCCACGGCGAGCTGCACAGGTCGACCGTCTGCTTGGCGACCACGCAACGGCGCAGAATCTCCGCATGCGCGAGCATCCAGCCAACGCGCAGGCCGGGCGCGACGATCTTCGACAGACTGGAGAAATGCACGACCCAATCGCGTGAACCCGGCACCTGTTCGCTCAACGCGAGCAGCGAAGGCAGTGCTGCGCCGCTGAAGCGCAGATCACCATAGGGATCGTCTTCAACGATCAGAAAGCGGTAGCGCGCCGCCAGTTTTAGCAATGCCACGCGCCGTTCGAGCGACAAGGTCGCACCGGTCGGATTGGCGAAGGTGGGCACGGTGTACAGCAGCTTCGGCGGCCGGCGCAGCGTGCCCGACTCGAGCTTCGCGGCGAGCGCGTCGACGTCGAGGCCATTCTGGTCGACGGGAATCGTGACCACATCGGCCTCTTGCAGCTTGAGCGCCTGCAAGGTCGCGGGATAGGCGGGCTGTTCGACCAGCACCACGTCGCCGGGCGCGACCATCACGCGCAGCAGCAGGTCGAAGCCCTGCTGCGAGCCGGTCGTCACGAGCAAGTCCTGCGGCGTGCAAGGGGTGCCTCGGCGCGTCATTAAATGCGCGAGTTGTTCCTTGAGGACGACGAGGCCGTCGGTGGGGCCGTATTGCAGGCAAAGCGTGGAGTGCTGTGTCGCCCGTGCCGCGGCGGCGTCGAGTCCTTCACGATCGAATAGATCGCTCGCCGGATAGCCGCCGGCGAACGAGATCATGCCGGGTTGCGCCAGATACTTGAAAAGCTCGCGAATCGGCGAACCGGTCGGTGCTTCGAATGCGGGATTGAACGTGAACATGGTGACGGGCCGCTTATCTCTAGAGGGAGGATCGGCGTCGATTGTGGCCAGTGTCAGGGTGAGCGGCAAACGATATCTACGCACTACGTATTGCGTTTTTCGCATCACCCCGGCGCGCGCGGCTACACCACGTTTTTCTCCACGATAGGCCGGTTTTCGAGCACTCGCGTGAAACTCAACGAGCCCAGATCGAGCGTCGTATAGCGGCCATGCAGAATCAGTTCGCTGATGCCGCGGCCCGTTGCGGGTCCTTGCTGCAAACCGTGTCCGCTAAAGCCGTTGGCGAAAATACAGTTATCGACATCCGGGTGGTAGCCGATGATCGCGTTCTGATCGAGCACGTTGTATTCGTAGTAGCCAGACCAGCAATTCTGCACACGCAGCGCTTCGAATTGCGGCACGCGATGCGCGAGCGTCGGCCAGATCACATCGTCGAATAGCGCGTGATCGACTTCGTCGAGCGGCAGATCGTCGGGGTCGTTATCCGCCGAGGGTGACGTCCCGCAGATAAACGATTTGCCTTCGGGGCGGAAATACACGCCGGTCGGATCGATCAGCAACGGACACCGTTCGAGCTGCCCCGGCGAGGTGACATTGAAAATACTGCGGCGCCGCGCATAAACCGGAATGTCGATACCGGCCATCTGCGCGACTTTGCGTGACCACGCGCCGGCGGCATTGACCACCACGTCGCACGCATAGGTCTCGCCGTTCGCGGTCTGCACGTGAGTCACACGTTTGCCGTCGCGCTGGAGCGCGGTGACGTCGGCCGCGATGTAGCGCGCGCCGAGCGATTGCGCCTTCTTGCGCAGCGCCTGCACGAGCCCGTAGCCGTCGAACCAGCCTTCGCCGCTCTCACCGTACGCACCGGCCACGAGGTCTTCTGTATTGAGCCAGGGAAAGCGCGCTTGCAATGCAGCTTTGTCCAGCAGACTGATATCGGCGCCGAGACTTTTTTGCAGCGAGTGATTCTCGCGCAGCGTCGTCTCGCCGGCCGGCGTCGCGAGGAACAGGTAGCCGCCTTCGTGCAGATCGATCGACGGTTTGGCGCCGTCGACTTCGAGCCGTTCACCGATCGAGCGCAGAAACTCGATGCCGTACAGCGACATCTGAATGGAAAGTGGCGTGGAGAATTGCTGCCGGATCGAAGCCGCCGATAAGGCCGACGACGAGCGCGCATAAGTCGGATCGCGCTCGATCACCGTGACGCTGACTGTCGGATCGGACAGCCGCAAGAAATACGCGATCGAGCTGCCGATCACCCCACCGCCGACGATCACGACTTTGGAACTCACGTCTTACCCCACGAGTAGCGTGGCCGCTCTTAACGCCGGCGGCGCAAACGGATTGCTGAAGAAGGTTGGGCAAAGCCGCAGCGGCGCGTGAATGCGCCGCTGCCTGTTACGGATAAACGAACGGATTGCGCGAGCGGTATCAGCCGATATTGAAGTCGATACCTTGCGCGAGCGGCAATGCCGACGAGTAATTGACCGTGTTGGTCGCGCGGCGCATATAGGCTTTCCACGCGTCCGAACCCGACTCGCGGCCGCCGCCGGTTTCTTTCTCGCCGCCGAACGCGCCGCCGATTTCCGCGCCGCTCGGCCCGATGTTGACGTTCGCAATGCCGCAGTCGCTGCCCGAGTCGGACAGGAAGCGTTCAGCTTCGCGCAGATCGGTTGTGAATACACACGACGACAGACCGTGCACCGCCGCGTTGTTCGCTTCGACCGCATCGGCGAAATCGGTGTAGCGCAGCACGTACAGAATCGGTGCGAACGTTTCCTTCAGCACCACCGCCGTTTGCGACGGCATTTCGACAATCGCCGGACGCACGTAGTAGCCGCCTTCATAGCCCTTCACGTCGACGCGCTCGCCGCCGAAGACCTTGCCGCCTTCAGCCGTGGCCTGTTGCAGCGCTTCCTGCATGCGGCCATACGATTGCTTGTCGATCAGCGGACCCATCAGCGTGCCCTTTTCGAGCGGGTTGCCGATCGGCACCTTGCTGTACAACTGCTTCAGACGTTCGATGGTTTTGTCGTACACGCTTTCGTGCACGAACAAACGGCGCAGCGACGTGCAACGCTGCCCAGCCGTACCGACCGCCGAGAACAGAATGCCGCGCATGGCGAGTTCGTGATCCGCCGTTTGCGTGACGATGCCCGCATTGTTGCCACCGAGTTCGAGCAGCGAGCGGCCGAAGCGCTTCGCCACTTCCACGCCGACGGTGCGGCCCATTTCCGTGCTACCCGTGGCGCTGACAATCGACGCGCGCGGATCGGCCACCAGCTTCGCGCCCACATCGCGGCCGCCGTTGATCAGCGCGGTGAGACCGGCCGGTGCATCGCCGAACTCTTGCAGTGCCTCGTTGAGAATCTGATTGACGGCGAGCGCGGTGAGCGGCGTCTTTTCCGACGGCTTCCAGATCACCGCGTTGCCGCAGACCAGCGCGAGCGCCGCATTCCACGACCACACCGCAGCCGGGAAATTGAATGCCGAGATCACGAGGCAAGTGCCCATGGGATGCCACGTTTCAGCCATACGATGCCCGGGACGCTCCGAGGCGATCGTCAGACCGTACAACTGGCGCGACAGACCTACCGCGAAATCGCAGATGTCGATCATTTCCTGCACTTCGCCCATACCTTCCTGGAGAATCTTGCCGGTCTCGAGCGTGATGATGCTGCCGAGCGCCTGCTTCTTCTCACGCAGACGGTTGCCGAGCAAACGCACCAGTTCGCCGCGGCGCGGCGCCGGGACGTTGCGCCAAGCGGTGTACGCCTCTTTCGCCTGAGCGAGAGCCGTGTCGACTTCCGCCACGGTGTTGCTGGCCACGCGGCCAATGAGTTCGCCAGTGATGGGCGAATGAACCGCGATGTCGCCGGCTTGCGCCGCGTGGGCGATGCCGAGGTCGGCGAGAATGGTGGAAGCGTCCATGAAGATCCCTTTTATTTCCGATGCGAAACAAGAGTAAGTTCGGAAACTATACACGCGGGTTTTTTTGGCGGCAAGGGTATTTGCCCGGTAACGGCGGGCAAAAGACTGTTGAAGGCTTACTGAGCTTGAGTAACGCGCGGAGCGAATGCATCGCTGCCAGCTTTCGCGTGCGTCGGCGCCGGAGCGGTAGCCGCGCTCTGGCCGCGTCGCACTCGTTTCTTATTGGAAATACGGGCTGCCGTTGGTGGTATCGTGGAATCGCCGTGCATGATGAATGCAGAGGCTGACGCGCCTTCAGCGCTCACAGGACAAAGGCCAAATAAACCGGCGCGAATCAAGTGTCAGGCACAGCCCTTGCTTTTACTTGCGGCTCGACAGGACCTCAACGCGTGGCAATTCAGCCCGCCCCCCCCTGTCACGACTGGCGCCACGAACATCCGGGGCCCAGTCCAACCGACATTTCAGGCATAAGCATTATGAGTCGCGTATTACTGGTCGACGACCAACCCGAGGCATTGTCCGCGCTGCGCGCCGTGCTGGTCGGTCGCGGTTACACGGTCGCCACGGCGGCGGACGGCGCCGAAGCTTTTGAACGACTGCAACGCACGCGCGTCAGCGCCGTGGTGTGTGACTGGCGCATGCCCAATATGGACGGCGCCGAGCTGATCGAATCGATGCAGGCGCGCAGTGAACTGGCGTCCGTACCCGTCATTCTGACAAGCGGCAGCGGCGAGGCGCCCGCGTTGCCCGTCAAAGGCTTTCTCAGGAAACCGTTCGCGCTGGACAAGCTGCTCTCATTGTTGGCCGAATGCGAAAGCGACGCGGCGCTGCCCGCTTCGTGCTGAACGCGGTGTTGCGATCGCGGGAGAGCATCGTCGATGCGCCCGCCAGCCGGACTCGCGCACAAAAGCGGGGCACGCGATGAACTCGTGAGCGCGGCCATGCGGCTTCGCGGTGCGGTGACCTCCGAGCGCAATCGCGGCTGAACGATCGAATCGCTTGAATCTCACGCAAGCGCCGCGGTGGCGCGCATAGTCAGATAGCCTTCGTGGTCTTTGGCCCACAGGTCGATGATCTTGCCGTCGGCGGATGGCTTGCCGCACACCGTGAACGCCTGACCCGCGAATGTCGGGCGCACCGCCTTGAAGGCGAAACTCTGCAGCGTGGCGTCCGGTTGTTCGCGGCGCACCAGGTCGACCAGCAGCGTCGCAATCAATGGACCATGCACGATGAGCCCCGGATAGCCCTCGACCTCCGTCACGTACGGGTAGTCGTAGTGAATCCGATGGCTATTGAAGGTCAGCGCCGAGTAGCGGAACAGCATGACGGGGCCGGCATCGATCGTGCGACGCCACGTTTCCCCTTCCGGCGCGAGTTGCGCCTGCGGTGGCCGCGCGCCCTCCTGCGGTTCGTCGCGATAGACGATGTCGTGCTCCTCTTCGAGCTTCAGTTCGCCGCCCGCTTCAATGGTGTGCTGCACCGTGACGAACACGAGACGGCCGGACCGGCCGGTCTTGTCTTCGATATTGGCGATGGTCGAGGTCCGCGTGGCGCGCTCGCCCACTTTCAGCGGCGCGTGAAACGTCAGCCGGCCGCCGGCCCACATGCGGCGCGGCAGCGGCACGGGGGGCAAAAAACCGCCGCGCTTTGGATGGCCGTCGGGGCCGACCTCGGACATCGGCGCAGTCGGCAGAAAGTACAGCCAGTGCCAGAGCGGCGGCACGCTATCGCCGTGTTCTTCGCGATCGAGCGTGGCGGCCATTGCCATCAGCGGAAAGGCCGTGATGTCGTCTTCGGCCACCATCTCCTTGTCGAGCCAGTCGTCGAGTTTCTGCGGGGAAGCAGACATAGGCAAAGTCTCCGGATGTGCGTTGGGCCTAACAGGGTTTTACTATGAACAGGGCAGCACGTCCCGCGAAGTCGGCATTTCCAAAGCGGGAGTCGGGTTTGTCTAAAGTCCGCCGCACTGCCGGACTGCCGCGTGCGGAAGCGCACGCCCCCTGCCGGGGCTGGATCGTTCTGAACATCATGCACCCGTTGCCCGAGCAACGACTGCGAAACGCGCAGAATTGAAGAGCAAGAGTCGGAGGGCGTGACAGAAGGCCTGTACTTACACTCAATCATCGTTCTGGTAATAGCGTGATGGAGAGAGTTCATGGATACGATTGCGAAGGGTCAACAGTCGCACTCGCTGGAGTTGGAGTTCGGAGCCGGTGCGATCCAGAAGCCGGATCTCAAAGACGGTGAGGCGCAGACGGCCGGCTCGCTTGCGCAGCGCATCGGGTCGGTCGACTGGTCCGAAATAGAAGAAGGTTTGAACGCGTATGGCTGCGCGATGCTGCGTAATCTGCTCAGTGCCGGGGAATGCGCTGCGCTGACTGCGCTCTACCCGCGCGAAGCCCTGTTCCGCAGCCGCGTCGTGATGGCGCGGCATGGTTTCGGCCGCGGCGAATACAAGTACTTCGCTTATCCGCTGCCGCCGTTGATCGCGGATTTGCGTACCGCGCTTTATCCGTGCCTCGCGCCCGTGGCGAACCGTTGGAACGAGGTGATGGGTATCGACGTCCGCTATCCGGCTACGCATGCGGAATTCATCGAACGCTGCCACGCCGCCGGTCAGACGCGCCCCACGCCGCTCATGCTTCAATACGCGATCGACGACTACAACTGCCTGCATCAGGATCTCTACGGCGAACACGTCTTCCCACTCCAGGTCGCAATTCTGCTGTCCGAGCCCGGCGCGGACTTCACAGGCGGCGAATTCGTCATGACGGAGCAGCGTCCGCGCATGCAATCGCGCACGGAAGTCGTGCCACTCGGCAAAGGCGACGCGGTCGTGTTCGCGGTCCACCACCGTCCGGTGCAAGGGACACGCGGCGCGTACCGGGTGAATTTGCGGCATGGCGTAAGCCGCCTGCGCTCGGGCCAACGGCATACGCTCGGGGTGATTTTCCACGACGCGACTTGAGCCGGCCTCCGTTTGGCGGGCTTGCCGCAGACAGTTACGCGTGCTGCTGCGCCGCCGCAAAAATTCGACAATCGTGATTTTGACCAGGTATGATTCGGGAAAACCCGAACCCGCCGGATGCGCTGCGCTACCCTTTGCAGCGTATGTCGGCGTGTCTGTTCGAGTGTCATCGCCCGTTGTCGGGTGGGCTGTTAGCCGGTGATCCCGGCATGGCGGCCCAATCCGGCGATACAAAGCTGGCGGGCCCGCGCGCCCGCCTCGTCGCAGTCGGTCAAAAGCCGAAGGCGGCCAATTAGCCTGGACATCATCGATCATGATTGCTGCCGCGTTTTCGCGCGTCGCCGACCGCCTGCTTGCCGCGGATCCCGGACTCGTACGCCTCCATACCGCGCTGCGCGTTGCGCTTGCCTGCCTGCTCACCGGCGTGGCCAGCGTCGCGTGGACTGTCTCCGTCCACCAACCCATCACGCTCGCCGCACCCGGCATCCTCTTCGCAATGGTCGCGCCGCTGTTCGTGCGCGATGCGCGGCGGCCCGCATGGTTCGGCACGCTCTTCACCCTCTATCTGTGCGCCTGTGTGTGCTTCGCTACGGCGAGCGTGCTGAGCCGCTATCCGCTGGCCGGCGACGCCGGCTTCCTCGTCGTGATGTTCGTCGGCATGTTGTGCCAGGCATGCGGTCCGCGTGCGTTGGGATGCGCGATGCTGGGCGTGGTGTGTTTTTACCTCGGTCTGTATCTGCATCCATCGACGACGCATCTCGTGCAGTCGCTCCTGCTCTCCGCGTTCGGCCCGTTGATGGTCACGCTGGTGGGTCGCGTGATCGTACCGATGCGGCCCGCGACGAGCTTGCGCCTGGCTGTTCATACGGTCACGCTGCGCGCGTCGCGTGTGCTTCACGCTCCGGCGGCGGCGCATCTCTCGGCGTTGAACGAAGCTGCGCTTTCGCTCGAAGAACAGTTGGTGCTGTTGGATCCGTCGGATGCTGAAACGATTCGCGAACGGATCGTCGAAGTGGAAGTGGCTGCCGGGCAGTATGCGTTTGCATCGGGGCATGCGGATGGCGGCGGCGAGGCAAGTGCCGACGTGTTGCGTCACGCGATTGCGCGGCTCAGGGAAATTGCAAATCGAGGCCACATCGCACGATGCGCTTCATCTGTACATGCGAGCGGTGCGGTTGCGCTGACTGCCGCGCGGCGCCTCGCCGACTTGCGCAGCAAGCTCTGCTGGCTGCCCGCCACGCGCGCCACGACGGCTGCACTACTCGCGATGCTGATCGGTCACTCGCTTTCGCCGGAGCGCTGGTTCTGGGCGGTCATTACGACGTTCGTCGTGTTTCTTGGCACGCGCTCGCGCGCCGATACGGTGTACCGCGGCGCGCAGCGCCTCGTGGGGACGCTGGGCGGTGCACTCGTCAGCGTTTCGCTGGTCGCGCCGCTGCAGGACTCACCGGTTTTGCTGGTCGCCGCGATGGTGCTATGCGTGTTCGGCTGGGCTTACTTCATCCTGAACGCGTATGCGCCTGGTGTGTTCTTCATCACCGTGCTCGTGGGGTTGGTCTACGGCGAGTTGGGGTTCGCAATGGGCCCGCTGGTCGAAATACGAATTGAAGAAGTGCTGGTGGGCTGTGTCGTCTCGTTCGCCGTCGCGATACTGATGATGCCGCTCGCCGCGACGCGGCATGTCGAGACGAAGCTGAGTTCGGTGTTGGGCGCGTTGCGTGAAGTGGTGCGGCTCGCCGGGTCGGGCGCGCTAGCGGCTGATGCGGCTCCGGCCATGCGTAAGCTCGATCGCAGTTGGCACGATCTGCGGATCGCGCTGCGACCGCTGCAGACGCAGCGCGTGGTGGTGTGGAATCCCGATGTCGAACTGGCGACCGGCTCGCTGCTGTGTTGTCTGCATTGGGCGCGAGTGTTGAGCGATTCCGCACGGCGCGGCGGGTTGCGCGAAGAGGTGGCGCTCAATGCGGCGGAGGTGGGCGCGGCGCATGTCGATTCGATCGTGGCGCGGCTCGATTCGTTGATTGCGCGGTACAACGGCGCCGTGGTGCGCGATGCGTGGGGTGGGCGGGATGAGCTTGCATCGGTGACGACTGCCGCTCATGTTGATGCACGTAAGGCGCCGGCACTCGCGCAACTGGATGGCGCGGTCGCGCAGTTGTTCGATCGATTGACACGGCCGGTGTCGGATGCGCGGCGGGTGTTTAATTGGGCGTTGCGGGGGCGGGGGGTTTAGGAGTGCCGGGGGGTGGTGTAAAGCTCATTGGCGATAAGGTTACGAGGAGCGGAGCCAGCGAGTTTGGATCAAGTGTGTAAGCGACCAACTATTGCAGGTTCTCGTCGTAGTTCAGAACCACGGCATACGGCGGATGTTTAGCCATCGATAACCTCTGCATTCTTGATATCTTGCAAACGCTGTTGGCATGCACGGCGCTTGTAAGCGACGGCTCGTCAGGCCAGCGAGCGCAGTGCACACGGTCCCGATCGTCATAATCCCAGTTTGGGCGCGTGCGCCGTCTGAATGCTGGCGTTGGAGTCGGTCGAGAAGAAGCGTTCCACACCGTTGCGTCCACCGCGCACATTGCCAATCCGCTATCCGTACGCGACCCGAGCTGCCTGCGGAAGTGATGATTACGTTCGACCCACGACGTTGAACAAAGCCGCAGCGCCAGAACCGGCACGCTGCTCTGCCTCTTTTCGCGGATCGACAAGAGTCCGAATTGGCTGCCCAGCGGACGACGCCCAGGCGGCGCCACCCGCTGGAACATGCCTTTGTGATGACTGAGCGTCGGTCGACCAAGTCACCGAACCCCGGAAAGATTACTCTTCAGACGGTCTGTCGATCGGTGCCTCTGTAAAAGTAATGTATTGCTTGAGATCAGGTTGACCCAGCGCGATGAGACTGAGCACTCCAGCGCCAAACCGACGCGCAAATTCGTCGTCAAGTCTGAACTCGAATTCATCCAGTAAAACAGGCATTTCAATTGCCCCTTTCAACGCCGTGGCCATCCTTCCTCGCTCGACTGACTGCAAGATCAACTGTTGACGGTCTTGGTCGTAAGTTACAACCACGGAACATGGTGGAAATCTGATCATCAGTGCCCCCTGCACTCCTGATAGTCGTCAAATGCATTCTTCTTGCAAAGCGCGAGGCCCGCCAAACCACCCATATATTTGGCAAGCAAGTTACACCTGAACATATCGGACTCATACTTCGCGTGACAGTCCGCCTCACGCCACTCATTATCCCCGCTGCTCCCACACGTGACCATCCCACCGTCGCCGCTTCCAGCTCCGAAGAGAGTACTGTAAAGCGTCGCCCTTTTCGCCGAACTGGTCAGATCCGGCACAAGCACAGGATAAGGGACTTGCGCCTGATCGCTCAGCATCACTTCCGTTGCCTCGCCCATGCTGGAAGTGCGGCGCTCAGTTCACTTTCAAAAAGTTTCTCCGTTAGCGAAGCTTTCCACCGCATGTAGCACTCGACACAGATGCCTGGTACGAATGCCCGTATATCTGACTGCAATCCCGTGAGGCTGGGCGGCACCTGAAATTCCGGTCAGTACCCGCGACAGGAAACCGCAAAGGGGTTATCACACCGCGGAGACGCAACAACGGCGTACCGCGGCGCAAGCCGTCGACACAAATTCCAACACCGCCGATCATCCTTTGTGACCGGTCAACGCACCCGACAACATGGTGGGCCTGAACGCACATGCAGATTGTTCAGAGTCCTAATGCAGACAATTCTTCGGATAGCGATGCAGTTTTTGTTCGATCATAGGTCAGGATAAGTAATCTCCTAAGCAGTGAAAATCTGCAACGCTGATGGCATCACCAGCTCCAATTCATGGAAAGTTTCAGAATCTGAAATGAATATCAATTTTAATTTTCGCCATATTGCGATTCTGCTTGTCACTACGGTTGCGGCATTTTCTCTGGGGTGCCTTGTCACGACACAACATCATGTGAAGACGGAGGTGAACGAATACAAGAACGATCGCGTCAGAGCGGGGGAAACTGTGCGCGAAAGATCCTCCATCTCAGAAAATCCGTATTCATTGTCGTCACCCATGCGCCGTGAATATGACGAATTTCGCAAATGGGTTTTTGAGAATAAAAAAATAGTTTATCTTAGTCGCTCAGGAAATCGACAAGATCTATTAGACATTTCAGGCGCGCTGGAAGCCAAGGGGGTGTCTAAGATATCAACAGAACTGCTGGAACAACGCCTATCTTCTGTAAATAAGATAATAGCGTCTCTGGATGCTCATACTTGCAGTACACTCATAAGAGGAGGGTTCAACCTCTCCGAGTTCATGATCCAAGCCTTCCCGGTAATAAACTCGTTCGACGAAGGCGAAGCAAAAGCATGGATCCAGGTTAACAAGGCTGCCATCGAAGCGCAACTTGCGGGATCACCAAATATCGTGTTATCAACCGAGGACGCAGCGCGAGCCCTTATAAAAATAGCGAGATTATCGAATGCATCCCAGTCGAAAACGTATTTCAGTGGGCTCGCTAGTTTAAAGACAGCAAGCAACGAGGAAGCATGCACGACGGCCCGCACACTTTATTCACTAGGAAATGAATTGCCGGAGCCTTATCGCGGATACATGGCGAGGCTGCTCCTTACCGGGCGCGACGGGAATGAAATTATTAATAACTAGAACAATTCAAATAAATTACATATAAATTTTAATTACTTGCCACAGATTGACCCGCCAAATAGGACTATCGACGATGCCCACCGTTTTGATAAACGATTACCTCAACCCAATAATTAATACCACCACATCGATGGCCGGCGCTATGCAGGCAGCGGCGGGAGGCGATTTGATTGAGGCGGCCGTTACTGTTGCGACTACTGCCGCCGGTGCTCACTCAACCCTAACTAATAGTGAGGTGGCGGGAAAGTTCGGCACGATTGGTGGCTTGGGTAGCGCGGTAGCATCGGCAGTTGATAAGTTAGAAAGCCAAATCAGTGTCTACCATATCCCCGCCCGAATCAGGCGCAGGTGGCGGCGCCCTAGGCAAATACGACGGCCCTCCATTGGACTCAACCAGCCCATTAGTTCTTGACCTGACCGGCTCAGGAATAAACCTGCCCCCTGAACACCAGCGCGACTTACTTCGACCTGAACAACAACGGCTTTGCCCGACAAACTGGATTCGCGCGGGCATAGGATTGCTCTGCTTTGCCCCCGACGACCGGGCCGCAAAGCTGGCACGTCTGACTGCTGGAACTTTATCCACAGTTTCTGTGCTCAAGCCTGTGGATAACCACCCCACAACAGCCCCAACTCCTTGACGCACAAACCTTCTTGCCCCCTGCGCGCGAACAGCGACGAGCCAGGCAGAGAACGCCGGGCACAACCACCGTGGCGGTTGCGCCCATCGCCTCCACCAACCATCAAGCCGACTACACCGCCGGCCGACGGCCCAACCGCATAAACGCACCGCGCTCAACGAGCGCGCCGAACATCAGTCCAATCGTCGTCCACATAATCGCCTGCATACCCAGCGCCGCCACACGGAACTTCCACAGCAGCGTCGCCGGAAAACCCTCCGGCACTTCATTGAAAGACGGCATCGACAGTTGCACCGCCGCAATAATGACGACAAACACCAACCCCGCCACGATCGAGCCATTCCACGCGCCGAGTTTCGCGGCCACACGGCGCCGCACCTTGAGCGAAAACACCATCGCGGCCAGCGAGATCGCAATCATCAGAAAGAACAGGCCCGTGCGCGTCCCGATCGTCTCCGGGTCGCCGACCGCAGGCGGGTTCGCCGGATACTTCAGATTTGGAACGACAGCCAGCGCAATGAACGCACCGAGCGCCAGCCACGCGGACAACGCGCGTGCGCTCAATGCCCCCGCGCGCCCATACGCGTAAGCGAACACCAACGAGAACAACCCGCCAAACGCCGCGCCGTACACCACCACCCCGGTCAACAGGCCGAGTCCTTGTTGCGTCTCGCGGCTCACCATCGCAGGTTCGGGCGCCTCGTCTTTCGCGGCATCCGCCCTTTCTTCGAATGAGATCGCCTGATTGACTTGCGGCTCGCCCGCGACCCGGGCGAAGCCGAACGTGAGCAGTCCCGCGGCGATGCCAGCTAGCATCCCGCGCACCAACAATTTACCGACCATGTCCGACTCCGTTAGTGACAGGGAAAGCCGAGCAGATGGCGACCGTCGTGCACGAACTCATGCACGTACATGCCGGGCACGAGTGATGTGGCGCCCTGTTCAGCACCTACGAAGTAGAGCGCCAGCAACAGCAGCAGCCCCCCAAACACGACCCACGGCAGCAACTCGCGTAGCGGAATCGGCGTGGGTTCAAAAACGGGCTGAGAAGCGGCCTGAGAAGCGGGATCGAAAACAGCTGTCATGATGGACATCTCCTGGGGTTACGCGCCCCGATAGTCGTTGCAGAGGAATGATGCGAAGCTCAGGTCTGGCTTTCGGCATGTGCTGCCGATTACAGTGGCGCGACCGCGCGGGCTTTCACCGGCTTCCGTGCTTCGCAGTCCGGCTATTCTACGCGCTAAACTCCGGCACCCGGCAACGCAAAGCGGACGCACCCTTTCCGCCAATGCCAGGCTTCGGCGCAGCCTTACAGGAAATGAACAGAGTGGACATACGGCTATTACTGATCAGCCACGCATCGACCGCAGCTCAGCGTGCAGGCCGTTTTCCGGCTGATGACCCGCTCGACGCCCGCGCTATCGCAGAAGCCCGCACCCACGCCACGAACACACGTCTGGCGATCGCGGAAAGCGCGTCAGCCTATGTGAGCCCGGCCGTCTGCGCACGAGATACGGCGGCGGCCCTCGGCCTCGCCGCGTCAGTCGATGTCGCGCTGGCGGACATGAACTATGGCCATTGGCGAGGGCGGCGGCTTGCCGATCTCGAAGCCGAAGCGCCGCAAGACCTCGCCGCATGGATACGCGATCCCGACGCCGCGCCGCACGGAGGCGAGTCGTTCAGTCAGCTCGTGAAGCGGGTAGGAGAATGGCTCGTTGCGCTGGGCGGCACGCCCGACCTTGCATCGGCCGATATGTGCAACGTGGTCGCCGTCACGCATGCTCCGCTTCTCAGAGCAGCGATCGTGTATGCGCTTGGCGCATCGACCGCGGTGTTTTCGCGCATTGAAATCGCACCGCTTTCGATGATCGAGTTGCGGCGCTCATCACGCGGCTGGACGTGGTGGCCGGCTACGCACTAGCCGCTTTCACGCCGCAGCCCGATTCACTTGCCCGACACCACCAGGCGCAACTTGTTCGAACCCGTCGGCGTTACGGTAATGTCGGTCCGCTTGCCCTTTGCGCCGAGATAAAAGTGCTGCCGTCCCGGCGAATTCTGGTCGTGTGTCGCGTCGGGCAAACACGACGCGACGTCCGCCGCGACCGCTTGCAGCGCGTCCGCATTTGAATCGGCGTCGTGATGCGGCGTCCACGTGCATTGGTAGCTGCCGTGGCTCGCCGAACATTGCGCGTCGTCGCCGTAGGGTTGCGCGACGCCTTTGCCATCGTCCGGCGTCAACGAAGCGAGGCCGCCAGGCGCCGCCGCTACGATGCGTTTCAGTGATGCACAGGGGCTAGGCGCGTCGTCGGCATTGGCGCTGCACGGCAGCAACGCGCCAAATGATGCAACGGCAAGCGCGGAGGCAAGCAATCGGGTTCTGTTCATGTCGGCGCGGTCCTCGAAGTGGCTCACAGGTAGCATGAAGCAAGTAGCACGCTTCGTGCCCATGCGCGCCGAGCGCCACACGCACGCTCTCGCACAACGCGCATCACAGACCAGCACCAAACAACGCAGCCAGTCCTTGAGGCGATGAGAAAATCCCTTTGGCATCGTGCCCGACATCATCGATCACGAACGTCCGATGCGTCGCCAATCCTTCCGCATGCCGCGCCGCCATATAACGCGCATAAGCGAGTCCTCGCCCGAGACGGTGGCTTCCTTGCGTTTGCGCGGCGCATGAACGATCGAGTGCCGGATGCTGCGGATCGCAATCCGCGCCGCCGAGCAGCACGGTGACGTCGCGTTGCGCGTAGCGCGCTTCGAGCGCCCCCGCGGAGCCAGCGTCGCCCGACTCGCGCGCGTAAGCCGGCAAATCCTCGAGCCCATACTTCCAGCGATTGAACGACGGGCAGATCGCCCTATCGAACTTCGCGAACTCGCCAGAGGCTGTAGGCCGCAGCGCATCGAAATACACATACGACGAAGGATTCGCCACCACGTATCGCAGCACAATGCCGCGTGCGGTGAGCGATGCCTCGCTGCGCGCGACCACCGCATAGCGCTGCACGACCTGCCCGCCGCCCGAGTGCCCGGCGACCACCACCTCGGCGAGCGACGCGAACTGCTCGCGTGATGCGAGCGTGTGCACAATCGCGTCGAGTACATCGAATGAACTGATCGGCGCGGGACCTTCGGCGTTTTCGCCGCCCATCCAGCTCGTCCAGTCCCAATGCAAGGTGGACGGCGGCAACGCATGCGCTTCGACATCCGCGGTCGCGAGAAACTGCGGCACGATCAGCAGCGTATCGGCCGCGCTGCCGCCGGCGAGTGCGCACGACCGCTCGGCGAGATCAAAGTAAGTGTCGCCGTTGCGCAGGCGGCCGTGAATCAGAATCACGGCGCGTCGAACGTCGCGCGTCGGCGCCAGCCAGTCGCCATTCGCGAACACGGGCACAGTGCCGCTGCCGGCTCGCGTCGTGACGTTCAGATGCCGGCTCGCGACCACCGCCACCGGACGTTCATTCGGTGCGCGCTCGTCGTCTGTCATCAAGTACTGGGTCATGCAATACGCTCGTGGTTGATCAATGAGTGGCGGGCCTCGGCGCCGCGTCACCCGCCATACGTCCGGCACGCGTGAAGTACACCATCGCGAGCGACACAAAACCGGCAAAAATCAGGTAAAACGCGGGCGTAAGACTACTGCCTGTCACGCGCGTCAAGCCGGTAATGGTGAGCGGCGCCATGCCGCCGAACAGCGTCACCGCAATGTTGTACGACAGCGCCACGCCCGCTGACCGGCTGCGCACCGGAAACAAGGTGGCGAGCATGCCGGGATGCGCACCGGACATCGCGGCGAGAAACACCGTCGCGACCATCTGCGCGATGAAGAGATGCCCCGGCGTCGGATTCGTCACGACGAAGTGATAAAGCGGGTACACGCAAACCATCCACGCAATCACGATCGGATAGAACAGCTTGTACGCGCCATAACGATCGGCGAGCTTGCCCGAGAGCGGAAACAGAAACAGATTGAGCACACCCGACACGAACGCGCCGAGCAACGCGGTAGAGAGCGGCAGATGCAATTGCCGCTCCACATACACCGACAGATACGAATGCCACACATAATTGGTCGCCGCGCCGACGATGATCACGCCCATCGCGCAGATCGCCGCATCGCCGTTGTCACGGAAGAACTGGCGGATCGTGACGCGCGGCGGCTTGTCCTTGTGGTCGAGCAGGCGCTCGAACTCCGGCGACTCGGCCACGCGATGGCGAATGTAGAACCCGAACGGCCCGGCCAACGCACCAAACAGAAACGGCAGACGCCAGCCCCACGCCACGAGCTGCTCATGCGTGAGTTGCGTGGTCAGCAGATAACCGACCCCGGACGACAACAGCAGCGCAAACGCCTGCGCCGACATGTTGAAGCTGCCATAGAACATCTTCTTGTGCGGCGGCGCATACTCGACCAACATCGCCGATGCGGTCGCGAACTGTCCGCCCACGGAGAGCCCTTGCAGCAGGCGGGCGAGCACGACCAGCAGCGGCGCCGCGACGCCGATGCGCGCATAACCCGGCGTGAGGCCCATCAGCAACGTGCTGGCCGCCATCGAAATGATCAGTAGCGACAGCGCTTTACGGCGCCCTGCCCGGTCCGCATAAATGCCCAGCAGAATGCCTCCGATCGGCCGCACGATGAAACCGACCGCGAACGTGGCAAGCGTCAGCATGATCGAGACGAAACCGCTACCGCCTGGAAAGAACACTTGCGCGATGATCTTCGCGAAGTAGCCGTAAATCAGAAAGTCGAACCACTCGAGCCCGTTGCCGAGTACGGAGGCGAAGATCGCGCGCCGCACCATCGCGGGACTCAATGCGTTCGAGGCCCCGGCGCCGGACGGCCCACCTTCACGCTGATTGAAGGTCGCTTCGCTCATTGTTCGCATCCCTGAGTGTCGAACATCGCCGCCAGCGCGCACACCGAGGTCAGCATGCGCGAACCGTCGTGCCCCACGCCGGGCACGATGTGAAAGCTCTGCTTCAAACCGTCCGGGTGGCGCGACTGGATATAGCGGTAGTACGCCTGCGCACGCGCAACGCGTTGTGGCCCTTGCGCTTCGGCCGCGCAGGTCTTGTCGAGCGCGCTCTGCTGCGGATCATCGTCCGCGCCGCCGACGAGGTAGTCGATCCGCCGCGCCGCATAGGCCGCTTCGAGTTGCGCGGGTGTACGGTTGTCGAGATACGGCGGCCGGTTGTCCATGCCGTATTTCCACTGATTGAAGTCGGGGCATTGCGCGGCATCGAACGGCGCAGCGACCCCTTGCGCGTTGGGCCGTTGCGCGTCGAAATACGCATAGGTTGACGGACTTGCCACCACGTATCGCACATCGATACCCTCGCCAGTCAGCGCAGCGATGTTGTGCCCCGCGACAGCGTAGCGCTGCACGACTTGTCCACCGCCCGAATGCCCGGCGAACACCACGTGCCGCAAATTGGGAAACAGCTTGCGATCGGCAAGCCGCGCGACGATCGCGTCCAGCACCTCGTAGGAACTGATGGGCAGCGGCGCGCGAGCCGCTTCGCCGCCCATCCAGGCGTCGCCGGTCCAGCGCAGCAGATCGGCAGGTTCGTCGTGAACGCGCGTATCGAGCGTGGCGAGGAATTGCGGCGCGATCAACAACGTGGTGTCGGGGTCTGCATGCGCGGCATCGCGGGCGTTCTGCGCGGTGCGAAAGTACACGTCCGCATTGCGCAGTTTGCCGTGAATCACGATCACCGCTCGCGTCACCTGCGGTTGCGCGACACGCCAGTCCTTCGACAGATACAGCGGAAATTCCGCGTGCCCTTGCGGCGTGTCGAGCGTGAAGCGCGTATCCGAGATTGTCGCCACCGGCTTCATATGAGGCTCGTAAGGATGGACCGCGAGCGCGGGTTGCGCGAGCGTCGTCAGCAGTGCAGCGCCTGTCAACGCGCAGCGCATACCGAAACGTCGTGAGAGATTGACCGTCATGTAGCTTGCTCCTGATTACCGTGCACTGTCTTGAACGCGGTGCATCGTCAAATCTGTCGTTGAAAAACTCGACTACGATCGTAGGGTCGGCTGAGGTAAATGTAAAATACCTGTTTTACGCACAACCCATATTTTATGAATATGGCAGTGGGCAGGCATTCGAATGCAGCCGGGAGACGAAACACCATGGAATTGCGGCATCTGCGTTACTTCCTGGCAGTCGCTGAAGAAGGCCAGTTCACGCGTGCGGCTGAACGGCTTGCCATGCAGCAGCCACCGCTCTCGCAGCAGATCCGAACGCTCGAGGAAGAAATCGGCTTCGAACTCTTCGTGCGCATGCCGCGCGGCGTCACCCTGACACCGGCCGGGCAGGCCTTTGCCGAAGACGCGCAACGCTTGCTGCAGAACCTGCAGCAGTCCGTGGACAAGGCGAGCCGGATTGCGCGCGGCGAACTCGGCACGATGTCGATCGGGCTGACGAGTTCCGCCGCGTTTCATCCATTCACAACCGAGGCGATCCGCGCGTTTCGCAAGGTGTGTCCCGAAGTCGCCGTGGAGCTTGCCGAACTCAATGCGGCGGAGATCATCGAGCGCCTGGCTGCAGGGCAGATTCAGGCGGCGTTTCTACGCAAGCCCGTCGAAGCGCGCGAAGGCGTAGCCTTCGAGTTGCTCCTCGACGAGCCGATGGTCGTGGTGTTGCCGGTCGGCCATCCCTTGCTCAAAGGCAAGAAGCGGCCGCGCGTGTCGCTGAAAGCGCTGGCACACGAAGACTTCATTCTGGTCCGCCGCCCGGGCGCGCCCGGCATGTATGCCGACATCCTTGCGGCATGCCGGCAAGCGGGGTTCGTCCCGAGAATCGCGCGTGAAGTGCCACGTATGCTGTCGGGCATCAACCTCGTTGCCGCGGGTCTCGGCGTGACATTGGTGCCCGCTTCCATGCAACGTTACGACCAGGTAGGCACCGTGTATTGCACGCTCGCGAATCCGTCGAAACTGAGCGCGCCGTTGCACCTCGCCTATCCGGCTGTATTGCATAACAGCGCGGCGACGCGCTTCATTCAACTGGTGATGGCACGCGCCGGCGCGTGAGGCTGGCGTCGACGGGCACGCAAATTGCATTCTCGACGTACCGACTGGGAAATGATCAGCCACTCACTCACGCGAAACGCCACGCCATGTCAAACAGACACGACGCCGACACACCGGCCCGCCTGTCATCCGGAATCGATGGAATCGACGACATCCTCGGAGGCGGTCTGACTGCGCACCGCATGTATCTCGTGGAGGGTGCGCCCGGGACAGGTAAAACTACCCTGGCCTTGCAGTTCTTACTCAAGGGTGTCGAAGAAGGCCAGGGAGGCTTATACATCACCCTGTCCGAAACACGCTCCGAATTGATCGCGGTGGCCGACAGCCACGGCTGGGACATCAGCCGGTTCACGGTGCTGGAACTGCTTTCCGACGAAGGCCTCGACCCTCAGTTCGAGCAGACCGTATTGCACCCGGCCGAAGTGGAACTCGGCGAAACCGTGCGCAACGTGATCCAGCAGGTCGACGAACTCAAACCTGCGCGCATCGTGCTCGACAGCCTCTCCGAGTTGCGTCTGCTATCGCAGAACCCGCTGCGTTACCGGCGGCAGATTCTCGCGCTCAAGCGCTATTTCGCCACCCGCGAATGCACCGTGTTGCTGCTCGACGATAATACGTCCGACCCGGGCGACGTGCAGTTGCACAGCATCGCGCACGGCGTGATCAGCCTCGACAATCTGGTACACGACTATGGCGGCAATCGCCGCCGCGCGCGTGTCGCCAAGATGCGCGGTATCAAGTTTCGCGAGGGTTACCACGACTTCACGCTCGACACTGGCGGCATTCATGTCTACCCGCGCCTCGTCGCCGCCGAGCACCACACGGAATTCAACCCCCAGGTGGTGAGCACCGGCACTCAAGGCCTCGATGCGCTGCTTGGCGGCGGACTGATCCCAGGCACCAACGCGCTGATGATCGGCCCCTCGGGCGTCGGCAAGACCACCACGGTGGTGTCGTGCCTGATCGCGGCGCTCGAGCGCGGCGAACGTTGCGTCTATTACGTATTCGACGAAACGCTGACCACACTGATGATCCGCTGTGCGACGCTCGGCATGTATCTCGCACCGCACGTCGAGAGCGGTTTGTTGACGTTGCGCCAGATCGATCCGGCGGAAATCTCGCCGGGCGAGTTCGCCAGCGACGTGCGCAAGTCGGTCGAAGACAGAGGCGTCCGGTACGTTGCGATCGATAGCCTGAACGCCTATCTCCAGGCCATGCCCGGCGAGCGCTATCTGCTGCTGCAAATGCACGAATTGCTCGGTTATCTCAATCAGCAAGGCGTCATCACGATGCTCGTGCTGGGGCAGCACGGCATTATCGGCGAGGTGCAGAACGATATCGACATCAGCTATCTGAGCGACGTGGTCGTGCTGTTCCGCTATTTCGAACACCACGGCGAAGTGCTCACCGCCGTGACTGCCGTGAAGAGTCGCGCCAACGCCCACGAACGCTCGATTCGCCAGTTCCGTCTCGGTAGCGGCGGCGTGGAAGTGGGCGAGGCGCTGCGCGACTTCGAAGGCGTGCTGTCCGGACTTCCGGCTTATCGTGGCAGTACCGCCCTGCTCGGGGCAACGAACCGCGTCATCGAAACGCCCGGGAAGTGAGTTCATGGAGCAACGCGTCCTTATCCTGGCACCGTTTGGCCGCGACGCCGATGTGATCGCCGAAGTACTGCAAAAAGACCACCGCATCTGCCTGGCATGCCGCGATGCCGACGCGCTCACCGAGGCGCTCGACGCCGGCGCGGGCGCGGCGCTGATCGCCGAAGAAGCGCTCGCGGGCGACCATGCGATGCGCCTGTTCAGCTGGCTCGAAAAACAGCCGGCCTGGTCCGACTTCCCGTTCACCCTGCTCGCCGCCTCACGCGTCGGGCATCGCTCAGAACGCGGGCTGGAAGTGCTGGAACGGCTCGGCAACGTGGTCGTGCTCGAACGTCCGTTGAACTCGGAGACGCTGCGGCGCGCAGTGGCGTCGTCATTGCGGGCACGGGCGCGGCAATACGAGTCGCGCCGGCACCTGGCCGAACGGATCCAGGCGCAGGAGGCGTTGGTGCAACTGAACGACTCGCTGGAGAGTCGTATTGCCGAACGCACCCACGAACTGGCTTCCGCCAACAACCGGTTGATGATGGAGATTCACGAGCGCGCCAAAGTGCAGGCCGTGCTCGTGCAATCGCAGAAAATGGAAGCGCTCGGGCAACTCACCGGCGGCATTGCGCACGACTTCAACAATCTGTTGAACGTGATCATGGTCAACGCGGAGTTGATCGCACGCGTGAGCAGCGATGAGCGTCTTCGTGGCATGGCCGCCACCGTCAAGCGGGCGACCGAACGCGGCGCGAAACTGACGGGTCAGTTGCTCACGTTCTCACGCAACAGCAACCTCGATCTGAAAGCCGTGGACGTGGTGACGTTGCTGCAAGGCATGCGCGACATCATCACGGTGTCGCTCGGGTCTAGCATCCGTTATACCAACGACTTCGACGGCGAAGAGATGTGGACCGAGGCCGACGCCAATCAGCTCGAACTGGCCATTCTCAATCTCGCCATCAACGCACGCGATGCGATGCCGGCCGGCGGCCAGCTCGGCATTCGCGTGAAAGAGCGCGAAGCGCCGGATCAGACACTCGAAGGCGGCCCCTATGTGGTCATCGAAGTAGCCGATACCGGTTCAGGCGTACCGCCCGATGTCGTGTCGCGCGTGTTCGATCCGTTCTTCACCACCAAGCCGATCGGCAAGGGAACGGGACTCGGCTTGAGCCAGGTCTACGGTATCGCGACGCAAGCCGGCGGCACCGCGCGTCTGTTCAGCGAGGAAGGCGCCGGCACCACTGTGGAGATCTGGCTGCCATTGCGCGAACGCGTGACCCCGCAGGCTGAAGCCGCGGCGAATGCGGAAGCGAACGTGGTGGGTGAAAAACGCGTGCTGGTGGTTGAAGACGATGGCGAAGTGCGCGCCATGCTGGTCGAGTCGCTACGAATGCTCGGCTACACCGTGACCGAAGCCGCCGACGGACGCGCCGGTCTGAACCGTTTACAGGACGACAAGCCGGACCTGCTAATGGTGGACTTCGCCATGCCCGGCATGAACGGTATCGACGTGATCGCCGAGGCGCGCAAGCTACGCGAGGATTTGCCGGTGATCCTCGCCACGGGCTATGCGGATGTGGATATTTCCGGGCTGGCGGTGAAGCGCTGCACGATCTTGCGCAAACCGTTTCAACTCGATGACCTGGCGCGTACGGTACGGCTCGGGCTCGCGGCGTAAGCGCGATTCTAAAAATGGGCCCGAGTCACGGGAAGTTCGATTCAATAGTTTGCTAACGAATTTTTAAAGAAATACAATAGCGGCCATGTCGAATCTCGATACCTTGCGCCGCACGGTCAGCAGCACACTGGTCGTCGCCGCCCGAAAATGGCGGCGCACGAGCCATGGCGTGCTGGCGGCCTTCAATGTCTCCGAGGCATGCGCCACACCGCTGCTGACCGCGAGCCGGCTCGGCTCGGCGGTGCGTCAGGTTACGCTCGCCGATCATATCGGCATCGAAGGGCCGTCGCTCGTGCGGCTGCTCGATCAACTGTGCGCTGCGGGTTTGATGCGCCGCGACGAAGACCCCGAAGACCGTCGAGCGAAAACGGTAGTGCTCACCGAAGAAGGCCGCGCGGTTACCGCGAAAATGGAAGAAGAACTGGTCACGCTGCGCGCGCAGGCATTGAAAGACGTCTCGCGCAGCGATCTCGAAGCGACCTTGCGCGTGCTGGCCGCTTTCACGGGAGAGGTCAGCGAACCTGCTGATGAGAGCAGCAACCCCGGAAACGAACCAGGCAACCAAGGCCGGGAAGAACCTGATGAGCGCGCCTCGCGCGCACGGGCGCCGGCCGGCGGCCGGGTCCGTCACGCAGCCAAAGCGAACAAGTCGAACAAAGGCAAAGCGGACACCGCCGCGCCGCAAGAGGCCGGCGATCCGGCGTAACGGTTTATGGTCTACCCCTCCCTTCGCGACTGGCTATTTTCAGTCAAGACGTTTGCCGCGGCGATGATCGCGCTCTACATCGGTCTCGCGCTCGAACTGCCGAGGCCGTATTGGGCGATGGCGACCGTCTACATCGTATCGAACCCGTTTGTTGGCGCGACCCGTTCCAAGGCGCTCTATCGCGCGCTCGGCACCATGCTCGGCGCCTCGGCCGCGGTGCTGCTGGTGCCACCCTTCGTCGAATCGCCGTATCTGTTCAGCGTGATCGTGGCGCTATGGACCGGCACACTGCTGTATCTGGCGGTGTCCGACCGCACCGCGCGCAGCTACGTGTTCCTGCTGGCCGGCTATACGATGCCGATCATCGCGCTGCCTTCGGTGACCAATCCGACCGGCGTGTTCGATCTCGCGATCAGCCGCACCGAGGAGATTACGCTCGGCATCGTGTGCGCGAGCATTGTCGGCAGCGCGCTGTTTCCGAGCCGGCTTGCGCCGACCATCATCGAACGCACCGACGCATGGTTTCGCGACGCCGCGTTCTATGCGACCGAAACCTTGTCCGGCCGCATTGCCGGCTCGGCGATTTCGGGCGCGCGGCAGCGTATCGCGGCCACCATCAATGGTCTGGAATTGCTGCTGAGCCAGCTTGCGTACGATCACACGCGGCCCGACGTGCTGGCGCGCGCACATGAACTGCGCGGGCGCATGCAATTGCTGCTGCCGATCATGTCGGCGCTCGCCGATCCGCTGATCGCGCTCTATAACAGCGGCCGCCAGACGTGGCCCGACGGTCTGGAAAGCCTGCTCGCCGATCTCATCAAATGGTTCAATGAGCCGATGCCCGCCGTGAGCGAGGGCTATCATCCCGACCCGACAGCCGACGCATTGCGAGAGCGGATCGCGGCCATGCAGCCGCCGCCGGCCGCGCTCGCGGGTTGGGACGGCGCATTGCTCTCGAACGCCCTGTGGCGTATGAAACAGGTGATCGATGTCTGGCAGGACTGCCGCTCGCTGCGCGTCATCATCACACGCGAAGAAGGCTACTGGCGGCCGCGTTTTCGCCATTGGCGGCTGGGCGGCACCGAGCGCTTCTACGATCACGGCATCATGCTGTTCTCGACCGGCTCAGCGGCGGCGGCCGTGATTCTCGCGTGCAGTTTGTGGATCGGTTCAGGCTGGAACGACGGTGCCAGCGCGGTCACGCTCGCGGCCGTGGCGTGCTGCTTTTTTGCCGCGCTCGACGAGCCCGCGCCGTTCGTGTTCCGCTTTTTCGTGGCAACGGCGATCAGTGTGGTGGCGGCGGGCGTGTATCTGTTCGCCGTGCTGCCGCACGTGCATGACTTTCCGATGCTGGTGGTCCTGTTCGCCGCGCCGTTCATCTTTGTCGGCACGCTGATTCCGCGTCCACAGTTCAATCTGGCCACGGTACTGGTCGCCGTGAACACGGCCACCTTCATCAGCATTCAGGACGCGTACGACGCCAACTTTCTGGTGTTCATGAACAGCAATCTCGCGGGCCTCGCCGGCTTGCTCTACGCGTATGTGTGGACTCGCGTCACGCGCCCGTTCGGCGCCGAACTCGCGGCGGCCCGCCTGCTGCGTTCGAGCTGGGCCGACGTGGCGCTCACCGCGTCCACGCGGCCGATCGAGGATCCGCGCAATCTCGCCGCGCGCATGGTCGACCGCCTGATGCAGTTGATCCCGCGCCTTGGCGCGACGGACGACCATCGCCATCCGTCGATCGAGAGCTTTCGCGACCTGCGCATCGCCTTCAACGCGCTCGATCTGCGCCGCCTGACCCGCAAGCTGGGTGGCGAAGCGCCGGCCGCGATCGAGCACGTGCTCGACGACGTGCGTCAATACTACGAAAGCTGTGTCGCCCGCCGCAAGCGCGAGCCGGTACCCGCGAGCCTGATGTCGTCGATCGACGCCGCCGTGGCACGCGTGACGGCACAGGGACTCGCCAACGCCGGCGCGCCGAGCGCGACCTCGCAAACGTCGGCGCGCCAGTTGCGTGACGCGCTGCATGCGCTGGTCGGCTTGCGTCTTTCGCTGTTTCCGGCCACGTTGCTGATACCCACACCGCCGGAGCCGGAGGCCGCTGCCTGATGCGCACCGTCCATTTCCGGTTTCAGGCCGTTTCCAACCCTTTCCACTTTCCGCGATGATCGGTGAAATCGATATTTTCGGCGTGTTCGTGCCGGCCGTGCTCGTGCTGATGTTGATCGCGTATCTGATCAACCTGGCCATTCGCACGGTGCTCGCGCGCGTCGGCTTTTACCGCTTCGTCTGGCATCGCTCCATCTTCGATCTCGGCATCTATGTGCTGGTGCTGGGCCTTGTCGTCGTCGTTTCGCACAGACTAATAACGTGAAAAAAACCTGGTTCTCCGTCGGTCAGATTCTGCTGACCCTGATCGTCGTCGCGGCCGCGGCCCTCGTGCTGTGGAAACTGGTCGACTACTACATGTTCGCCCCGTGGACTCGCGACGGACACGTACGCGCCGACGTGATCCAGGTCGCGCCGGATATCTCGGGGCTGATTTCGTCGGTCGAAGTGGTGGACAATCAGCAGGTCAAGCAAGGCCAGGTGCTGTTCGTGATCGATCAGGCGCGCTATACGCTCGCGCTGCGCCAGGCGCAGGCCACCGCGCAGCAACGCCGCGCCACGCTCGATCAGGCGCGCCGCGAAGATGCGCGCAACCGCAAGCTCGGCAACCTCGTCGCGGCGGAAGTGTCGGAAGAAAGCCGCTCGCGCGTCGAACAGGGCGAAGCCGCGCTCGCCGATGCAAACGTCGCCATCGACACCGCGCGGCTGAATCTGCAACGCGCCACGATCGTGAGCCCGGTCGACGGTTATCTGAACGACCGCGCGCCACGCGCCGGCGAATTCGTCGCGGCGGGGCGGGCGGTGGTCGCGGTGGTCGATATGCATTCGTTCCGCGTCGACGGTTACTTCGAGGAGACCAAGCTGCGTGGCATCGACATCGGCCAGCCGGTCGATATCAAGGTGATGGGCGAACCGAACGCGCTGCGCGGACACGTGCAAAGCATCGTCGCGGGTATCGAGGATCGTGACCGCACGCAAGGCTCGAATCTGCTGCCGAACGTGAACCCGGCGTTCAGTTGGGTACGGCTCGCGCAACGGATTCCGGTGCGCGTCGCACTCGACGAAGTGCCGGCCGATTTCCGCATGATCGCAGGACGCACCGCGACGGTGTCGGTGCGCGATCTCGAGCCGGCAGGCAGGAAGCATCCGGATGCGGGCGCATCGGGCGCGGTGGCCGCGTCGGAGGGTGCGGCTTCGGCTTCTAACTCTGCGGCGGTATCTTCTGCTTCGGTATCGCCTTCCGCTTCCGCTTCGGCTACCTCCGCTGTTCCGGCTAGTTCGGCTGCCAGGCCGGCGTCGGCTGCGGTCACCTCGGGCGCGTCGCAATGAAGCTGTCGCGCGCCCTGCCCTTATTGCCTCTGTTGCCGTTGGCCGTCGCGCTCGACGGCTGCATGAACGTCGGCCCCAACTATGCGTTGCCGCAACAGGCGCTCGTCAACGCGCCGCTGGCCAACGCGCCGATCGAAGGCGCCGACACGGCCCTGACGACGCGCCGGAACGTGCCGCCCGTGTGGTGGAAGCTCTACGACGATCCGGTGCTGAACGGACTCGTCGATCAGGCGCTGCAATCGAACACCGACTTGCGCGTCGCGGCGGCAAATCTTGCGCGCTCGCGTGAAGCGCTGGGCGTGGCGCAGGCGCAGGGCGGATTCTCCGGCAAGGCCTCGGCCGTGATTGAGCGCGCCCAGGAATCCGCCGAACAATACCTCCTCACTGAGAAGCTGCCGGTCGTCAATGAAGGCGATATCGGCATCAACGTCTCGTATGAAATCGATCTGTTCGGCAAGCTGCGACGCGGCGTGGAAGCGGCGCAAGCCGACAGCGAGTCCGTGCAGGCCGCCGCCGATCTCGCACGGATCACCGTGGTGGCGGACGTGGTGCGCTCTTACGTCGAACAATGTTCCGCTGCGGAAGAACTCAGGATTGCACAACAATCGCTGACCCTGCAGAAACAGCGCGTGGACGTCTCGCGCCGCCTGCGTGACGCGGGCCGTGGCAATCAGCCCGACGTGACGCGCGGGCAGACCCAGGTCGATACCTTGTCGGCGGATATTCCGCGCTATACGGCACGCCGCAAGATCGCGCAGTACCGCCTCGCGGCGCTGCTCGCCCGCGCGCCATCCGACCTGCCGCCGGCCGTACTCGCTTGCGACAGGCTGCCGCAAATCCGCCAGCCGATTCCGATCGGCGATGGCGCCGCGCTGCTCAAGCGCCGCCCGGATGTGCGCGAGGCCGAGCGTCAACTGGCGGCGTCCACCGCGCGTATCGGCGTCGCCACCGGGGCGCTATATCCGACGGTGAGCATCGGTGCCTCGGCGGGTTTGACCGGGATTCTCGAAGATTTGGGCACCTCGCCCACGGCGCGCTGGGGCTTCGGCCCGCTGATCAGCTGGACCTTCCCGGCGAACGGCGCGCGTGGCCGCGTGCGTGAAGCGCAGGCGTCGAGCCAGGTGGCGTTGGCGAAGTTCGACGGCGTGGTGCTGACCGCGCTGCGCGAGACCGAAACCAGTCTCGCAACGTATGCATCGGACTACGCCCGCGCCGACGCTTTGCGCGCCGCCGTGAAGTCGGCGGCCGAGTCGGCGGATGAAACGCATCGGCTCTATCTGGCCGGGCGTGAGTCGTTCATCTCGGACCTGGATGCAACGCGCACGCTGACCTCGACGAAATCTCAGGCAGCCGCCGCGGAAGGCCAGGTGGCGATCGATCAGGTCAACCTGTTCCTCGCGCTGGGCGGTGGATGGGAGATCGATCCGCAGAGCGCGTCCGGCGGCTCGACGCCCGCCGTTGCGGCATCGGTCAAAGCTGCGCCGGCTCCGGCGCCAACGGCGGCTGCGGCAAAAGCGCCTTGATGCGACTTCTGATTTTGCACGTCTAAAGCGAGCCTCTCGTTGCGGCTCGCTTGCCTCAGCTTTGCGGGCCCGCCGTCGCGGCAGAGCAGCGCCACCCGCACGCTCTGCCCCTTCCCGCAAAGCTTACGAATTATTTTTGATAAGCTTTCTTTCGCCTTTCATTTCGGGTTAAATACGTCCCATCAACCACTTATTACGGGGACAAGTATGTCGCAATTCATGAAGAGCGCGGCCGCACTGGGCGGCTGCATCGGCGTTTTCACGGCCGTCGTCGCCGTGGTCGAAATGCTGGCAGGTTGAACGCTCGCGGCTTCTTGCGTTGGTGCGAAAAGCGTCGGCAGCCCTAGGCGGGCCGACGCTTTGCCGCCGCCTGGTGAATCGCCGCCCGAACCCGCGGATACGTGCCGCAACGGCACACGATGTGCCACATGGCCGCGTCGATGTCGGCGTCGGTCGGCTTGGGGTTGTGCTTGAGCAGCGCGCAGGCCGCCATGAGTTGCGCGCTTTGACAATAGCCGCACTGCACCACGTCGAGATCGATCCACGCGGCTTTCAGCGCCTGTGCTTCGGGGCCCTGCAAGCCTTCGATGGTCGTAATCTTCTGCGTGTGGAGGCTCGACATGAGCGTCTGGCACGCGAAGCTTGCTTCGCCGTCCACATGGACCACGCACGCGCCGCAAATCCCCACGCCACAGCCGAACTTGGTGCCCGTCATGCCGAGTTCACAACGCAGCACCCACAGAAGCGGCATGTCGGGGTCCGCCTGCACCGCCACCGCCCGCCCGTTGATGTTCAACGATCCCATCGCCAGCCTCCGTGAGTTCCTGAGTTTTCGAATTCGCCGTGCTTCACGCGAGCCTCAACGGCAGTGAGCGCAAGCGCTGGCCCGTCAATGCGAACACGGCATTCGCCACCGCCGGTGCGACCGGTGGCACGCCCGGTTCACCCACGCCTTGCGGATGCATCTGACTCGGCATGATGTCCGTGTCGATTGCCGGGCAATCGTTGATTCGCACGACCGGGAAATCCCTGAAGTTCTTCTGCTGCACCTGACCGTTGATGAGCGTGATTTCATCCTGCAACGCGGTGGAGAGACCGAACACAATCGCGCTCTCCATCTGCTGACGAATCAGATTCGGATTTACCGGCATACCGCAATCGATCACGCAGACCACCCGATGCACGCGAATCCGCTTATCCGGCCCGATCGACACTTCCACGACCTGCGCGACCACACTGCCGAACGCCTCGTGCAACGCCACGCCGCGCGCGCGGCGCGCGCCGTCGGCGGCATGCGTCAACGGGTGTCCCCAGTCCGATAAAACCTCCGCACGCTTTAACACCGCCAGATGCCGCGGATGCTGCGCGAGCAGCGCCGCGCGAAACGCAATCGGGTCCTGGCCGGTGGCCGCGGCAAGTTCGTCGGTGAAGCCCTCGGTGAAGAACGCCTGATGTGAATGGCCCACCGAGCGCCAGAACCCGACCGGCACCGGCAGGTCGACAATCTTGTGCGCCACACGCGCGGCGGGCCATTCGTAGGGCTGATCGAAGGCGCCTTCGCTGGTGGTCTTGTCGATCGGAATGCGCGGCACGCCGTAATAGCGCGCGAGGGACTCCGGCACGATCGCCTGACTTGCCGACGTGGCATGCCACGCCAGCAGTTTGCCGTTGTTGTCGATACCGGCTTTGAGGCGCGACACGCATGCCGGACGATAGAAATCGTGAGTGAAGTCCTCCGCGCGCGACCAGAGGGTTTGCACCGGACGGCCGCCGCCTTGGCGCGCAATCGCCGCGGCCTGGGCGATGAAATCGAGTTCCAGACGCCGCCCGAATGCGCCGCCCAATAGAAGCGTTTGCACGTCGACCTTGTCGGGATCGATGTCCAGCACTTTTGCGACGTGATGCCGGGCGAGCGCGGGCATTTGCGTCGAGACCCAGACCGTGGCCGAGCCGTCCGTGACCTGCACGGTGCAGTTGGGCGGCTCGACCGCGCCGTGCGCCAGATACGGCGCGCGATACTCGGCGCTGATGGTGCGCGCCGCGCGACTCAACGCGGCGTCCACGTCGCCCAGATGGTAGTAGGCGTGGCCGTCGCCGTCGTCCAGTGCCTGTGCGAGGCGACGGTCCACCTCCGCGTTCGACAGCTTTGCCGCCGGGCCGTCGTGCCAATCCACGTTGATGGCGGTGACCGCGTTCATCGCCCGAAACGGGTTGTCCGCGATCACCGCGACGCCGCCGGTTCCACCGTTGTAGGGCGCGACGGCAAACGCCTTGATGAAGCCCGGCATGCTGGCCGCCGGCGTTGCATCAAACTTCGCGACCGTGCCGCCCAACGTCGGGCACATGACGACGCTCGCGTAGAGCAGGCCGTCGGGAAGCGCGTCGATACCGAAGCGCGCCGTGCCGTTGATCTTCGATGCCGCTTCGATACGGCGTAACGGTTTGCCGATCAGCTTGAAGTCGGCGGGATTTTTGAGCGCCACCTGGCGCGGCAACGGTTGCTGCGCCGCCATCGACGACAATTCGCCGAAGCTCGCCTTATGCCCCGAGGGGTGCAGCACCTGACCGCTTTCGACGCGACATTCGCCGGCAGGCACTTTCCATTGCGCTGCCGCGGCGCCGATCAGCATGGCGCGGGCCGAGGCGCCGGCCTCGCGCATCGGCGTCCAAAGGTCGTTGATGCTGGACGAACCACCCGTCATCATCGTGCCGGCTTCGCGCACCACCTTGCGGGTCATCCAGACGATGGTGCGTTTAATGGCGCTATCGTCGTCGGGGCGAAACGGCAGGTCGTCGATGATGTTCTGCACGCTGTTGTAGATCTTGTCGATAGGCGAGTTTTCGACCCGAACCTGCGACCAGTCGGCGTCCAGTTCTTCGGCAAGCAACATGGCGAGGCCAGTGTGAATGCCCTGTCCCATTTCCGCCTTGCACATCATGATCGTCACGCTGTTGTCGGCGGCGATCTTGACCCAGCCGTTGAGCGCGACCTGCGTGCCTTGCGCCGGCAGCGGCATGGACGTGGTCAAACGCTGCCCCGGCGGCAGCACCGACCAGCCGACCAGCAGCGCGCCGACAGCGCCGGCGCCGCCGAGCAGGAAGGTTCTGCGCTTTAACATGGCATGGCTCGATCAGCTCGCACGATGGCTGGGAAGCTGTGAAGCGCAGGTCGGCGCCTGGCGTTGTTCCTCCGAATAGTAATAAGACGGGGGAGTGGATGTGGGACTTAAATGCATGCATTTAAGTCAGGAGGGCTTGGGGCGGGGGATGGGCAGGATGGCGGTGATGGAGGTAAGCCGTGGGGTGTTTCATTAAATGAGGCGGGAACGGCTTGGTAAGGGCGGCTCGTTGCGGGCAGAAGGCCGGCGCTCGTGCGAGCATGCCATCGTGGCTGTGCCTGCGAAAACGACTCGGCGGAGGTCGCGCCAAACCGCGTTAGGACGTTTCACTCACCGCTTAGCGCAAATCGCAATCGATGCGTAGTTATTCCTGACATCGCACGGGAATTCTCCTTCACATAAAACAGCGCTTTCCGCTGCCTCACACTTTTCCAAGCGATTACCCTTCCATTACGAACGGGCACCGGTCTTTGTGCGGCTTTCCGATCGCAAGAACGAACGATCAACGAAAAATCTGCGAGATCCAAACGTTGAATAAAGAGAGAACGAAAAGCGGCAGGATCGACTTTCAACACACAGTCAACCGGGCGGATGCGATCAGATCGAGATTACCAATGCGCCGCATCATTACCAGCGTTGCAAACCTCACTCTAGCGCTGGCCTTGGCCGCGTGTAGCGGGAACGGCGCGAGCGACACCGCATCGCGTTCGGCACCCAGCGCTCCGGAGACGGCAGAGGTGGCGGCCGCAGCGAGCGCTGCGAGTTCCAGTTCAGTTCCGCTCACCATGTCGTTGAAGATGAACACAACTGGCATGACGTCAGAGTCGCAAACCGACCGTTTCATCATCAAGTACAGACCCGGTACTGCTGAACGCGGCTCTTCCTCTGCCGTGCAAACGAAACTTGACAAGCTTGCCAGCACGCTCCCTGCGAGAGCACATCATCTGCGTCGGATGGGTATCGGCGCAGACGTGGTGACGACCGAGCGAAAACTCTCTAGCGCGCAGGCGAAAGCATTCATGCGCGCCATCGCAGCCGACCCGAACGTGCAATACGTTGAGCCGGACATTGTGGTCTCAGGTGGTGCTGTACCTAACGACCCATACTTTAACGATCAATGGGGCCTTCTTTCAAATCTCGACCCTGCGCAGCCCTATGCGGGTATCCGCGTGGCGAACGCCTGGAATACAGGCACGGGCGCGGGCGTGACCATCGCGCTCGTCGACAATGGGGTAACGAGCCATAGCGATCTGAATGCAAACATATCTCCCGGTGGGTTGGACTTTACGTTTCTGCCCGGACCAAGCGACGGCACAAACCCTGGTCGTACTGTCGAGAATCCGAATTGCCAGGTGACCTGGCACGGCACTCACGTTGCCGGCATATTGAGCGCGGTGGCAAACAATGGCCTCGGCGTCGCAGGCGTCGCGCCGTCCGCGAAAGTACTTTCAGTTCGCGCGCTCAGCGCCTGCAACATCGGCACAATGTCGAGCGTCGTGGAAGCTATGGTATGGTCCGCGGGCGGATCTGTTCCAGGTTTTTCAGTCAATCCCCATCCCGCAAAGGTCATCAACGCGAGCCTTGGATCGGCTGGCCAGTGTTCGCAGGCGTATCAGGATGCAATCGACACCGTGAACAGTTTAGGCGGTACGCTCGTAGTAGCCGCAATGAACGATAACGAAGACGCATCAAACACCCAACCAGCCAACTGTCACGGCGTTATCGCTGTCGGCAACACACAACGCGATGGTTTGCGAGGGTACTTGTCCAACTACGGGCCCACGGTTGATATTTCCGCGCCGGGAACCGATATCTTATCGACCTATAACGATGGAAGTTCGGCGCTTGGCAGCGAGAGTTATGCCGCTATGACCGGAACGTCCATGGCAGCGCCAATGGTTAGCGGTGTAGTTGCTCTCGTACGTTCTGTCGCACCGAAGCCGCTAAGTACGGCCGAGATGCGCACACTAATCACACAGCACGCCCAGCCATTCCCCAAACAGCCGGATCATTCGATGGGATCGGGTATCCTCGATGCGGCGGCAACAGTTGCGGCGGCAAAGGCTGGCGAGATTCCAGCCGCAGCGGATTTCAAATGTTCCCAGAGTATGTCCGCAATGTTGGTGACGTGTGCAGACCTGTCGACCGCGAGAGGCTCTGCGTCGATCAAGTCGTGGACGTGGACTCTCGGCTCCGGCAATGCGGTTGATGTGTTCAGCGCACAATCAGTCAACCCGATCTACAACTACGAATATCCGGGCACTTACAACATCACATTAACGACGACTGACAGCACAGGCGCAGTTAGCAGGGTAACTCGGCCCTTTACGGTCGCCGCCCCTGAGTCAACCGATCTGAGTTTCGACGTCAATCTCATGATTGCCGCGAAATCGAACGTCATGAAGTTCTTCAAGCTGGACGTCCCGGCTGGTGCATCGATCCTCAGGGTAGCCCTCTCAAATAGATCTAGTCTTGAATCGGGAACAATGTATCTGAGGGCCGGCTCGCCCACTACGGTAAACGCACCTTGCATTAGAAAATTTGCATCAGGCAGCGGTGCCCAATGCATCATATCGCGCCCGGCAGCAGGCGTTTATTACGTCACGCTAAGCCCTGATACCGACCTCAATGATGATGTGATTTTCGCTACCTATATGCAGTGACGTTCATAGCGTGCGAGCAGGCCCCCTGCGTTTCCGTCACGGAGCGCAGAAACACAACTTTTCGCATAAGCAAAGCCCACTATCTTTGAAAATGCAAAAGGCCATTACCCACCACTCCGATTCAATGGACGTGCACACGCTGATTGCTCGTGCAGACGCCGACTACTCCGCCTTCCGCATGAAAGACGCGGAAAGCGGATACCAACGGGCGTTGGCCTCGAACCCGTACAATGTCCATGCACTACACCGTATGGGGTTGGTGTGCGTGCACCTGGAAAAAATCCCAGAAGCAGACGCGTATCTGGAACGCGCTCTAAAGGCCGACCCAGCGCGTGCCGATCTGTGGGAACACGCCGGCCTGATCGCCGCGATGAAAGGTGACTACCCACGTTCGGAAGCGTTCTACCGTCATGCGATTGACCTCTCTGGAAGCACCGCAACCTTGCATCGCAATCTGGCGGATTGCCTGCGACTCAGCGGCCGCCTCGCCGAAGCGAAAGCGCAATACAAAGCGGCTCTTTCCATAGAGACGGACCTTCATCATGCGACGCGTGCCATCGCGCGCATAAGCGCCGAACTCTGGGAGGTTGATGATGCCGCCGACTATTGGCTAGCCGCATGGGCGCTCGACTCATCTTCCCTGCAAGACGGGTTCGATTTAATCGCAGCACTAGCCAAAGCCAAGCGTACGGCACAGGCAAGCCACGCGATCGCACAGATCAGAACACGGGAAGCGGACAATCCCGAAACATTGCAGGCGCTGTGTCTCGCGTTATATAGAGCGGATCGTTTCGCCGATATGCTGAGTGTCGCCCGCCAGGGACTCGAGATCGATCCGCGACGCGTCACGCTGCACCACTACGCGGCACATGCGCTGAGCGTCCGCGGCAGAGTTGCGGAAGCGCTGGCCTACAGCAGGGAAGCGGTCCGACTCACACCTGATGATCCTGTCATGCAGTGCCAACTTGCATGCCTCGAACTGAGTCAGGGCGATTTTAAGAGCGGATGGGCGCGTCGCAATGCCGCTTACGCCATGCCCCTAACACGTGCCACTTTGGTCTTTCCAGATTTTCAGGTGTGGAATGGCGAACCAGTTTGCGGATGTCGTTTCCTACTCGTCGGCGAACAAGGACGGGGCGACGAAATCCAGTTCAGCCGGTTTGCCGAATGGCTACACCGGCGGGGTGCTATTGTCGATGTGCTGGTCAGCCAACCTGTCGCCAAGATCGCGGCAAGCATGAGGAGCGTACGGTCGGTTTTTACAACAACACCCGCCGGCCCTTACGACTATTGGAGCCATATGCTGAGAATGCCAGCGCATATGAACCTTGATCTCTCCATGTTGCCTATTGCCATGCCATACGTTTCGGCCGCGCCACGCCATATTGACCAATGGCGGCAAAAGCTCGATGTCATCTCACCATTAGCGGCGCATAAGAAACGCACGAGAATCGGTGTAGTGTGGGCGGGCGGTACGCACACCGCTCTAGATCGGTTCCGATCGATCGGTATCGAAACGCTGAAACCCCTGCTTTCCCATCCGGGAACGACCTGGTTTTCCGTACAGAAAGGGGAGCATGAATGCGACGGCGTACCGCTGGCAGACCAATTTGATTTACACACGCTCGGACCCATCATTGAAGACTTCACCGACACGCTCGCCATTCTTGAAACGCTTGACCTGCTCATTACCGTCGATACTGCCGCTGCACATCTCGCCGGTGCGGCAAACCTTCCAGTCTGGGTACTTTTGCCCGCGTACTCGGAGTTGCGCTGGCTAACCGACAGAACAGATAGCCCCTGGTACCCATCAATGCGGCTATTCCGCCAGCGCGAACTCGGAGATTGGAACCCCGTTATCGAAGAAATGCGGGAAGCTCTGACGGATTGGTGCAGCACCGGACCAAAGTAGCCGCCGCACCTCACCCGCCTTTCATCTCACCGCCTATTCGACCCCGACACCACATCGATCCAAACGGCCAGCACGAGAATGCTGCCCTTCACGATCATCTGCCAATACGCATCCACGTCCAGCATCGACATGCCGTTATCGAGGCTCGCCATGACGAGCGCGCCGATCAGCGCGCCATAGACCGTGCCGGACCCGCCGCGCATCGACGTTCCGCCGATAAAACACGCGGCAATCGCATCGAGTTCGCCCATCGATCCGGCCGAAGGCGACCCCGCTGCAAGCCGTGCCGTATTGACGATGCCGCCGAACGCGCACATCAGCCCCATCAGCGCGAAGATCGCCAGTTTCACGCGGTTGGTGTTGACGCCTGAGAGCCGGGTCGCTTCGAGGTTCGAACCGACCGCGTAGATGCGCCGCCCGAACACCGTCTGCGTGGCGATCCACGTAAAGATGCCCAGCAGCGCGAGCAGCAACAGCACCGGCACGGGAATGCCACCGTAACGGTCGAGCGTGGCGACGAAGCCGGCGAGAATCACACCCGCGCCGACCACCTTCACGACGTCCTGCCAGAACGGCACCACCCGCAGTTGATAGCGCTCGCGGTTGCGCCGCTGGCGTATCGTCAGAAACGCCAGCAACAGAAACAGCACCACCGCAAGCGTATCGCCCGCGAGCCTCGGCAGATAGCCTTGGCCGACGAACACGAAACCATCCGACACCGGTGCAATCGTCGACCCGCCTGTCACACCAAGCAGAATGCCGCGATAGGCAAGCATGCCGCCGAGCCCGACAATGAACGAAGGCACGCGCCGGTACGTCGACCACCATCCGTTGAACATGCCGATCAGTACGCCTAGCAGCATGACCACCGGCAACGTGACGCCGAGCGGCCAGTGTCGGTTGACGTCGAGTATGGCCGCCACGCCACCGAGCAAACCGAGCAGCGAGCCGACCGACAGATCGATCTCGCCGGCAATGATCACGAACACCATGCCGCACGCGAGCATTCCGGTAATCGACATCTGCCGCAGCAGGTTCGACAGATTGCGCGGCGTAACGAATGCGCCATGCGTGAGCACCGAAAAGAAAATCCAGATCGCGGCCACGGCGATCAGCAGCGCGAGAATCTTGTAGCGCGCGAACAGTTGCTGAAGGCGCTGCGGACCGCCGAATGCGCCTCGCGGCACGGCTTCATCGGCGCGGTGGGAAGTAACGTCGGGCGTCATGCGGCACTCGCTACGGTTGGGTTCGGGGATCGTGGCACGGGACGGATCGCAGCGCTGAGTATGTCCTCCTGAGTCAGGCCGTCATTGACGAAATCGCCGCGCAACTCGCCTTCGCCGATCACCAGCACGCGATCGCTGATGCCGAGCACTTCGGGCAATTCGGAGGACACCATCACGATCGACATGCCGCGCTGCGCCAGTTGAAAAATCAGTTTGTAGATTTCGTATTTCGCGCCGACATCCACGCCACGCGTGGGTTCGTCGAGAATCAGCACTTTCGGGTCGGTCAGCAGCATGCGTGTCAGCACGGCCTTCTGTTGATTGCCGCCCGACAGACTCGCAATCGATAACATGGGATGCGCGGCGCGCACCGAAAGCCGCTTCATCTCCGTGTGAATCGTATCGAGTTCGGCCGCGGAATCGATCCGGCCAGCCGAGGCAAAGCGCGCCAACACCGCGAGCGTGATGTTGTGGCCGACGCTCAGCCCAGGCACGATGCCGTGACGTTTGCGATCTTCCGGCACCATGGCGATGCCCGCGCGAATCGCGTCAACGGGCGCGCGAATCCTGAGCGGCTTGCCGTCCACCACCACGGTCGCTTCGCTCACCCCCGGGTACGCACCGAAGATCGCCTGCATCAACTCCGTGCGGCCCGCGCCGACCAGGCCGGCCACGCCAAGAATCTCGCCACGCCGCAGCGCGAACGACACGTCGTTGACGCGCTTGCGACGCGAATTGGTCACGTCGAAACAGGTGACATGACGCGCTTCAAAGATCACCTCGCCGATCGGATGCGGCTCGCGCGGAAACAGGTTCTTGATCTCGCGGCCCACCATCAGCGAAATGATGCGGTCGGTCGTGAGCGCGCGCATCGGCTCCGTCGCGACGTGACGGCCGTCGCGAATCACGCTGATCGTGTCGCAAACGGCCGCCACTTCGTCGAGCTTGTGCGAAATGTACACACAGGCCACGCCGCGCCGCTTCAGATCGCGCACGATGTCGAGCAGAATACGGATCTCGGACGCGGTCAGCGAAGAAGACGGTTCATCGAGAATCAGCAGTTTGGCGCGCTTGTTTAGCGCCTTGGCAATCTCGATCAACTGCTGGTGCCCCCCGCCATAGTTCATCACCGGCTGTGCGGCATTGATTCCGCTGATACCGAGTTCGCGCAGCAGTTCGTCGGCGCGCTGGTACATCGCCGCGTAATTCATGCGGCCACCGGACAGCGTAATTTCATTGCCGAGGAAAATGTTCTCCGCCACCGACAATTCCGGCACCAGCATCAACTCCTGGTGAATGATGATGATGCCGGCGCGTTCGGTGTCACGCACGCTGGCGGCTTTCAACGGCTCGCCTTCCCAGATGATCTCGCCGTCCCACGTGCCCCACGGATACACGCCGGAGAGCACTTTCATCAGCGTGGATTTGCCCGCGCCGTTCTCGCCACACAGACCCACGCACTCGCCCGGCGCGATCGTGAGGTCGATACCGTCGAGCGCCTTCACGCCGGAAAACGCCTTGACGATGCCGCGCATCGTCATGAGAGGTTGCGTCATTCGCTATGCCTCGCTGCAAGGCGCACGGCGGCGCCGATACGCACCACGCGCATCGCCGTCCGCCGCGCACGCGTTACGCTCATTGGCTCGCGAGCTGGGCCTGGCTATAGAAGCCGTCCTTGACGACTACGTCGACATTGCTCTTGGTGAGCAACGTGGGTTGCAGGAGCACCGTGTCGACTTTCTTCTTGCCGTTGTCGTATTGCGCGTTATAGGCGGGCTTCTGGCCCTTCGCAAGCGCCACCGAGAGCTTGGCGGCTTCGCCGGCAATCAGCTTCAGCGGCTTGTAGACGGTCATGGTTTGCGTGCCGGCAATCACACGCTTGACCGCCGCGAGGTCCGCGTCCTGCCCGGAGACCGGCACCTTGCCCGCCAGGTGCTGCGCGGCGAGCGCCTGAATCGCGCCGCCCGCGGTGCCGTCGTTCGATGCGACGATCGCATCGATCTTGTTGTTGTTGGCCGTCAGCGCATCTTCGACAATGCGCAGCGCCGTGGAAGCACTCCATTCCGGCACCCACTGCTGACCGACTACTTTAATGTCGCCCCGGTCCATGGCGGGCTTCAGGATTTTGAGCTGGCCTTCGCGCAGCATCTTCGCGTTGTTGTCGGTCGGCGCACCGCCGAGCAGGAAGTAGTTGCCCTTCGGCTGCGCGTTGTAGACGCCTTGCGCCTGCAATTCGCCGACTTTCTCGTTATCGAACGAGATATAGGCGTCCACATCGGCATCGAGAATCAGGCGGTCATACGAGACGACCTTGATGCCGGCTTTCCTTGCTTCCGCAACCACATTGCCGAGCGTCTTCGAATTGAACGGCACGATTACGATGACGTCGACGCCGCGCGAAATCAGGTTTTCGATCTGCGAGATCTGCCGCTCTTCGCTCGCGTCGGCGGATTGCACCGACACTTTCGCACCGAGCTTTTCTGCCGCGGCGACGAAATAGTCACGATCGCGCGACCAGCGCTCCACGCGCAGATCGTCGATACAGAAGCCGATTTCCGGATGATCCTTGCTTGCATGCGCGAGCGGCGCGACAAGCGACAGGCTGGCGAGCACCGCTCCACACACGAGCGAACTCAACACGGTACGACGCGTTGCGAATTTCATGTCTCTCTCCTTCTTCTGATAGCCGGAATACCGGATTGGACGGCCTGCGCTGCGAGCCGCAGGACCGGACAAGCGACAACCCAAAGCTTCCTGTTTCGCGCGGTCGACGTGGCCGCGCGATTTTTATGAGGTGCTACGACTTCTCAGCCACGTCTTCCTGCGATCCGGATCAGCGTCCGCTGTAAATAGCCTGATTCACGATGTTTTCCATCAGCTCCTGATGGCCGCTGGCATGCTGCGGATTCAGACCGCGCGCCAACGCATCCGTCGCCAGTGTGGAGAGCGAATAGTCGCCGGACAGGATCTTGCGGCCGAACTCCGCTTCCCAGCCCGCATAACGTTGACGCTTGAATTGATCCAGGCGATCGTTTTCGATCAGCACCGCGGCGCGTTCGACAGCGAGCGCGAGGTTATCGATTGCCCCAATGTGGCCGTAGAACAGGTCTTGCGGATCGACACTTTGCCGCCGTACTTTCGAGTCGAAGTTCATGCCGCCCGTTGTGAAGCCGCCATGTTTGAGAATTTCGTAGAAGGCGAGCGTCAGCTCTTCCACACTATTTGGGAACTGGTCGGTATCCCAGCCGTTCTGCGGGTCGCCGCGATTCGCGTCGACGCTGCCGAAAATACCCAGCGCATAGGCCGTCGCGATCTCGTGATGAAACGAATGACCCGCGAGCGTCGCATGATTGGCCTCAATGTTTACCCGAATCTCTTTCTCGAGTCCGTGTTGCAGCAGGAAGCCGTGTACGGTCGCGACATCGTAATCGTATTGATGCTTGGTCGGCTCCTGTGGCTTGGGTTCAATCAGCAGCGAGCCTTTGAAACCGATCTTGTGCGCATGATCGACGACCATATGCAGAAAACGGGCGAGCTGATCACGTTCGCGCACCAGGTCGGTATTGAGCAACGTATCGTAACCTTCGCGTCCACCCCACAAGACATAATTGTCGCCGCCGAGTCTTTGCGTCACATCGAGAGCATGGCGCACCTGCGTCGCCGCAAATGCGAACACCTCTGGATCGGGATTGGTGGCCGCGCCCGCCGCGTAACGGGGATGCGAGAATAGATTGGCGGTGCCCCACAGCAACCTGATGCCGCTGTCCTCCTGCTTGCGCGCCAGATAGTCGGCAATATGCAGGAAGTTTTCGCTGTATTCCTTCAGGTTCGACCCTTCGGGTGCGACGTCGGTGTCGTGAAACGTGTAGTACGGCGTGCCGAGCTTCGAGAAGAACTCGAATGCGGAATCCGCCTTTTGCCGTGCCCGCTCCATGGCATCGCCGGTTTGCTGCCAAGGGCGTCGAAACGTTCCGTGCCCGAAAATATCCACGCCCGGCCAGACGAACGTATGCCAGTAGCACACGGCAATACGCAGATGTTCTTCGAGGGTTTTGCCGAGTACCTTTTTACTTTTATCGTAGTGGCGGTACGCAAGCGGATTATCCGATTGCGGGCCTTCGTAGCGGATCTCGGGAATGTGTTCGAAGTAAGACATCTGCGTCTCCAGTTATGTTGCACCGCAACCCGTGCGACGTCGTCGCGCCGGTCGACAAGGTGACGCCATGCTGCCGCTTGCAAGATGCATCGGCAATTGCGAAATTGCGCAGCGCGCTTGATGTTTCTTACCGCCCGCCAATTTGTTTCGCACCAGGCCGTGATTCGAGGCCTAGAATAACCAGACGCTTAAAACCGGTGCCGCGCTAAATGGGCACCCAACGCCGCTTACCGCCATGACCCGTCCGCAAACACCACAGACGACCCATCGGATCGCCCTGCTGTTCAACGCGAACAAGGTCTACGATCGCGAGATCATCACCGGCATTGGTAATTACCTGCTGTCCACGCGTGTGGCGTGGGACCTCTTTCTCGAAGAAGACTTTCGCTGCCGGCTAACGGGCATTGAACGCTTCGACGGCGACGGCATCATTGCGGATTTCGACGATCCCGCCGTGGGCGAAGCGTTGCGCGATTGTCCATTGCCCGTGGTTGCCGTGGGTTCGTCATTCGAAGATCCTGCGCACTACCCTCCGGATTTACCCTATATCGCCACCGACAACAGCAAGCTCATCTCGCTCGCCTATACGCATCTGATCGGCGCGGGTCTCCAGCACTTCGCGTTGTACAGCCTGCCGCAGGCACAGGAAAACCGCTGGGCGCAACAGCGCGAACTCGCGTTCGCCCATTTGCGCAGAGCGGATGGCCGCAGCGCCGCGCAGATCGACAGCGAGATGTATCGCGGACTTTCGACCAGCGCGCCGTCATGGAATCAGGCGACCGAGCAGCTCACCGCATGGCTGCGGGATTTACCGAAGCCGGTCGGCATCATTGCCGTGACCGATGCGCGTGCCCGGCATCTGCTCCAGGCGTGTTTGATTGCCGGAATTCCCGTGCCGGAGGAAGTCGCGATCATCGGCATCGACAACGATCCGTTGACGCGCACGTTGACGCGAATTCCATTGTCTTCGGTAATTCAGGGCACTGAGGAAATGGGCCGCACCGCGGCTCACCTGTTGCATCAAATGCTGCATGGCGCGCGCTTTCCGGGGCGGCGCATTCTCGTGCCGCCAGTCGGCATCAACGTGCTCGAGTCGACCAGGCACCAACCGCTTGCGAGTCCTTACGTGATGCGGGCTCGCCACTTTATTCGCCAGTACGCATGCCAGGGTATTCGCACCGAACAGGTCGCCGATTATGTGGGCGTGTCGCGTTCGTCGCTCGAAGAGTACTTCAGGCGCGAGCGGCAGTGCACCGTGCATCAGGAAATCCTGCGCCATAAACTCGATGTGGCGAAGGCGCTATTGGCGAAGCGCGATGCGTCGAGCGCGGAAGTGGCGATCCGTTGCGGCTTCACGTCACTGCAATACATGTATGCGGTGTTTCGCCGTGAACTCGGTTGCACGCCGCGAGAGTACCAGGAGCGGGTGAATTCGACACCGGCGCCGGGCTGAGCATGCCTATTCTCTTTTCTTCTCACCAACGACATGATCAGCATTGCACAACTTTCTTCTGAGCCGTGGGGCACATTGCGCGGCGGCGACGCCGTCCGGCTCTTCACGCTGCGTAACGCGCACGGCATGAAAGTCGCCATCAGCGATCTTGGCGCGACGCTGGTGTCGTGGCATGCGCCGGATCGTGCCGGCGTACTCGGCGATATCCTGCTCGGTCACGACACGCCCGCCGAGTATGTAGCGGCCAGCACCTATATGGGCGGACTGATAGGACGCTGGGCGAACCGCATCGCCAATGCGCGCTTCACACTCGACGGTATCGAATACACGCTCGACCGGAATAACGGCACGAATCTGTTGCATGGTGGCACGAGCGGGTTTCATCGCGGGCTATGGGATGCGAGCGAGGACAACGGCGCGCTGCTCATGCGTCTGGAGTCGCCCGAAGGCGACGCCGGTTTTCCGGGCAATGTGACAACGCAAGTGCGCTACTCGCTCGACGACGACGGCACGCTGACCATCGCCTATGAAGCCGTCACGGATGCGGCTACGCCGCTCAATCTGACGAGCCATCCGTACTTCAACCTCACCGGCCGCGCGGGTGCGGACATTCGTGGTCATATGCTGTCGATCGATGCCGACCGGTTCTTCGAAGTCGACACCGACCTGATTCCGTGCAAGCTGGCCGAGGTGGCGGGCAACGCCTTCGATTTTCGGCAGAGCGCACCGATCGGTGCACGGCTCGAATGGCCGCACGCACAGTTGGCGACGGCCGGCGGATTCGATCATTGCTACGTGCTGCGCGATACGCGTGAGTTCGGCACGAATAGCGGCACGCCGGCCATGCGCCAGGTTGCCCGCGCCTACGACCCTGGCAGCGGACGTGAATTGACCGTGTCGACCGATCAACGCGGCTTACAGTTCTATAGCGGCAATTCACTGAATGGCGATGTGGGACGCGGCGGCATTGCGTATCAACCGCACGCGGGCTTTTGTCTCGAAGCAGGCGGATTTCCGAATCAGGTCAACATGGCCGAACAGGACGAGGTGATCGTGCGCGCAGGCGACACCTATCGGCAGGTCACCGCCTACCGAGTGGATGTACGCCAAGGCGTGTAAAAACGTTTACTCAAATATTACGGCGGACATTACATCACGCCGACTTGTTGTTTGCCGCAACACTGAATTACCGCGTTAGTGGTTTCCCCTGGAGCACTCGCTTCCTAGAATCCGTGCATGGTGCCGAAGATTGGTGCGGCGCCCCAAAAAAATTCTCGGAGGGAAGCATCATGAAATCGCTCATCAAGGCAGTGGCGCTAGTCGTCGTGCTGGCCGCCCCGCTGGCGTCGTTCGCGCAATCCGAGCAACCGCTCACGCGTGCCGAGGTCAAGGCGCAATTGAAGCAACTCGAACAGGCCGGCTACAACCCCGCGGTCGCAACCGACTCCACCTATCCCGCCGACATTCAGGCGGCCGAAGCGCGCGTTTCCGCGCAGAACAATGCGGCTACCGGATATGGTCCCTCCACGACTGGCTCGTCCGAAACCGGCTCTGGCGTTCCCGCCGGCAATCCGAATCTGCAGGGTCAATAGTGCGTCATCGTCGCGCATTCGATGCGAGCCATGCGTCATGTCATGCGCTCGCATTAATACGTTCACCAGCGTATTGTCAGAAAATCCTTTGACGAAAATAATGGCTCGGCTATCCTAGGACGGCAGTTCGGTGGTTCTCACCGTGCATGCATGTGCATTATCGAGAACTTCTACTCAACGTCGCTTCGGGTTCAATCGTGAAAGTCCGTGGTCCATTGGTGAGATACCAGCGCGGTCGGGAAAGAACGATCCTGTTCGGCTGTCCGATCGCTCATCAGGGAAGTCACTGCGCTTCGCCATCCCGCCCCCTGTCTATCGACACGGTATTGTCGCGTCGCTCCGTACGCCGGCATAACGTCGTTGCAGCACCCTCGGCCATTCCTGTGCGCACCGACGAGATCGCGTCGCTTCTGCCCTAGTCCCCTTCTCCTTTCGCGGACCCGTGTTGCGTGCGAGGGGCCGTTCGTTTAGCGCTCGCGCCTGCAACGTCGTCCGTTCATGCCCGGCAAGCTCGCTTGCCGGCGCTTATCCGCATTCTTTTTAGCTCTGCTGTGCGCTTGCGCCGCGGCAGGCGGCGCCACGTCTCTTGTCGTCGTTCGCATTCGTTGCGGATTGCGCGAATCGAGAAGGAAGGCACGCGCACGCCCGTACTGCGGTGAAAACTGAAGATCGATATCAAGGAGATTGCAGAATGAAGACTCGTCACGCCACGCTGCTTTCGCTTGCCGGCACGATGCTGTGCTCGCTGACCGCTTTGACCGCAATGAACGCCGCGCGCGCTGCGGACACATCGCTGAATGTCTATAACTGGTCGGACTACATTGGCAAGGACACGATTGCCAACTTCGAAAAGCAATCCGGCATTAACGTGAAATACGACAGTTACGACAGTGACGACACGTTGCAGGCCAAACTGCTTGCGGGCAGTTCCGGCTATGACATCGTGGTGCCGACATCGAGTTATATGGCGCGGCAGATCGAAGCCGGCATCTATCAGAAAATCGACAAATCGAAGATGCCGAACCTCGCCCACCTCGATCCTGGCTTGATGAAACTGATTGCCGACGCGGACCCCGGCAATCAATACGGCGTGCCGTGGGCGTGGGGCACCGACGGTATCGGCTACAACGTGCAAGCGGTGAAGAAAGCGCTTGGAGGCGAAGCGCCTGTGGATAGCTGGTCGCTGTTATTCGACCCGGCGAATCTCGCGAAGGTGAAAAGCTGCGGGGTGTCGTTTCTCGACTCGGCCGCCGACGTCTTCCCCGCCGTGCTGCAGTACATGCATAAGGATCCGAACAGCACTAATCCCGGCGACTACCAGGCCGCATATGAGGTGCTGAAGAAAGTCCGGCCTTATATCACCCAATTCAATTCGTCCGGCTATATCAACGATCTGGCAAACAACGACATCTGCGTGGCATTCGGCTTTTCCGGCGACGTGGGGATTGCACGGCGACGCGCATCGGAAGCCAGACGCTCGTATGAGGTGCGGTTCTCGAACATCAAGGACGCGGGCCTCGTCTGGATGGACGTGATGGTGATACCCAAAGATGCACCGCACCCCGAAGCGGCGATGAAGTGGATGAACTACATCGAAGATCCGAAAGTGAGTGCGGAGATTACGAACGAAGTGTTCTATCCGACTGCGAATCGCACAGCGCGGCAGTACGTGACGCCGGCGATCGAGCAGGATGCGAATGTGTATCCGCCTGAAGCCGTGCTGAACAAGATGACGTTGATGCGGCCACAGCCTGCGCCGATCATGCGGCTCGAGAACCGGCTTTGGGCCCAATTGAAGTCAGGCAGTTGAGTGACTGAGTGCCTGGCGATTGTGTTTTGAATCGCTCTTTGCGCTATTGCTATCGGGCGACATTCTTTTGGGCGTGGCGCGGGCAGTGGGTGCCCGCGCTGCGCTTCTTTTCCGTTGCGTTCTCTTTATTCCTCCATTCGAGACTTTATGAGTATTCTGAACATCGTGGATTTTTCAGCGCCTGCCAAGGAAAGCACCGAGTACATGCCGAAGGCAGAAACTGTGCTGGCCGGTGATCCTTCCCAGACCGTTCATACGCATTTCGCCAGCCCGTGCGGACAGCTCACGGCGGGAATATGGGAAGGGGCTTGCGGCCAGTGGGCCGTGAATTTCACCGAAAGCGAATACTGCGAGATTCTCGAAGGCGTGTCGGTCATTCGGGACGCGAATGGAACCGCCAAAACCGTGCGCGCGGGGGACCGGTTTCTGATTCCCGCAGGATTTCAGGGAACCTGGGAGGTTGTCGAGACGTGCAAGAAGGTCTTTGTTTCGGTCGAGTTCAAAGGCTAGATTGTATGGCCGCTTCGAGGCGGCTGATGAAGGAGGCGCGCTCGCCACTAAGCCATGTTGTCAGGCGTTGCCGATTGGCACGCCGAGCGGATCGGCAACGATCCGATCACGCCCAGCCTCTTTTGCCTGATACAACAGACGATCGGCGTGCCTGAAAAGACGGCCCACGTCGCGCGATTCGCAGGCTGACGCGAGCGCGACGCCAAAGCTTGCGGTGATAGTGAAACCATCGCCGCCGTTGCAAGGGATTCGGGTCTCGCTGATCTTGCGACGCAAGCGATCCGCTATCGCAAGCGCCTCTGCTGCATCGTGCACGCGGCTGAGTACCGCAAACTCTTCCCCACCCCATCTCGCGACGACATCCGAATCCCGGCAGGTTTCACGGCAAAGACGGGCGACGAGTTGCAACGCGTGATCGCCTGTGGCGTGACCGTAAGTATCGTTGATCCTCTTGAAGTGGTCGATGTCGAACATGATCAGCGCGAGTTCCGGTTCGGCCGCATTCCGTTCGGCACAGCTCACGCGCGCCCTGCTTTCGAACGCGCGGCGATTGAGCAGGTGAGTCAGGAAGTCGGTTTCCGCCATGGCTTTCAGTTCATGGATCAGACGGCCGCGTTCGCGTTCGAGCTGCTGCCGCTCGACGCTGTTCGCTTTCAGCACGCCGATTGCATTGAACATGGCCTTGATCTCACCCCGATAGCGCGCTGCCGGAATTTCCGCAGTGAGGTCGCCGTTTGCTATCGCGCCAATTACATGCGTTGCGTCGAGGAGCGGTCGAATCACGCGTCTTCTGAATAACGTCGCGATCGAAAGCAGTATCGCCAACAGCAGAAATACGGAGAGGGCGCTGGCCGCAAGTAGCATCAAGGCATTGCTACGGTGTTGACGGATCTCCGTGTCAGCAAGATCCAGCACCTGGTCGCGGAACGCCGTAACCGGCCGCATCAGCGGCACATAGTGATCCGCCAGTTGCGCGGGAGATATGCCGGCGCCGCCCGGCCGGCTCGCGAGGCGGCGAACCTCTGCGATATAGTCAATGCCCTCCCCGAAATACTGCTGATTCATTTTGTCGAACGCCGTTGATTCCAGCGCCGACCGGTCCCGGACATGCGCATCGATCAGTTCACGCAACTGGTCGACTCTCCCCTGCGTCCGCTCGATGGCGAGCTGATCGTCTTCACCGAGCGCTCTGCGCGCCGTCAGGGTCGCCGTAAAGTGTGAGCCGAGTTGGCCAGCCGCTTCCCGCAGATCCGCGGTCAGCGTGGCAAGAATCAGGCAATTCAACGCACGCGTATCGCCCTTGACCACATTTGCGGCCAACGCGTCGATCGCGGGCGCAAACTGTGGAATGACCTTGATCATCCCGTCCACTGCGCTCGACACCGCACGCTCCCGCCGTTGTGCCAACGGCAGACGGATGAGCGCATCGACATTCACCCGTGCGGCTGCGAGCTCGTCGCGTGCTTCCCTGATATGCGCAAGCTCCACGGCACATGCTGGACAGTGGCCGGACTGAAGCATCTCGATCAACTTCTCGATCGCGGCATCACTCTCCTCGCGCGCGAGACGCAGCTTCGCACTTCTCGCGTCAGGAGTCGGTAAGTCTTCGCCCAGCACGCTGTTCGTCGGGCCGCGCTCAGCCGAGACGCGCTCGATTGCCTGCAATCCGGCGCGATGGCTCTGGAACGCGTAGAGAGCGTCGTCAGCGACAATATACGAGTGCCACTCGTGCACGACCAGCCTGCCACACAAAACCAGGACCGGAAGGAGTGCGACTGCGACACTGAGACTAAAACGCCTGTCTATGGACATGGCGGAGAATGCATTCCTGATCATGGAAACTTGCGCAAGACGTCGCGCGTCAAAAAGAAGAGGGATACCCCGAGAACGGGCGCACACGTATGCGATCACATCCCGGTACGTTGCAGCCGCCTGCGGGAGGTGACATCGCTCAGTGTTCCACCGCTTCGCTCATGATGGCGGTCACCAACCTCTGGCGTGCCGACCGATAGGCCACACTGTCCGGTCCGTGACTTACCGCCGCCGCAATCAGCGCTCGCTGCGCGGTCGGATCCGACAGTTCCCTCGGCAGAATGGACTCCGTTTCACTAAAGAACCTGGAGAATGGACAAACCTGACACGCCGAGTCGAGTGGCGCCGGCGCAGCCGCCGCAACGACTCCGATCGCGGGTGGCGTCGTCACAATGTCAAACAGCCTGCCAAAAGCGCGCGGGTCCTCGCAAATCAGATGCAGGCGTTCTTCCCAGATCAACAACGTAGCCAGTTTCCCCAACGCACTTTTCGCGTTCAGAGAACGCGGCAACTGGGGCCGGTTATGCATCCACACCGTCAACTGCTGCGCGGGCATGGGGCGCGCAATCGCATAGCCTTGAGCGACGTCGGCACCGAGAATGACGATGGCCTCCAGCATGCCCGCATCTTCAATCCCTTCCACGACCACCGATTTACCCAACGAGCGGCCAAGCCTTGTCAACTGATAGACGAAACGCAACACATTAGAGGCATCCTGACCCGCAACACTCACGATACTGCGGTCGATCTTGATCCAGTCAAACGGCAGTTCACGCAACCGATTCAGGCTGCTGTGCCCGGACCCGAGATCGTCTTCGGCCAGGTTGATGCCGAGCAACTTGAATTTCGCCAGTTCGCCGCACACATCCATGCCGGATGGAAGTGCATCCGTTTCCAGAATTTCGAGGGTCAGCATGTCCGGGCAGCAAACGTATTCCGTCAAGGCTTGCCGGGTGGCTTCGAAATAGCGGTTGTCACCCAACGCACTGGACGGCAGATTCACCGACACCTTCAACTCGAAACCCGCCTGGAGCCAGCAATTGCGCTGCGACAGCACCTGTGCCAAGCCCCGGACGTAGAGGTCGAGGAAATCATCCGAGGACAGCGCCGGGAAAAACTCACCAGGCGTCAGAACCCTATCACCGTCGCGCAGTCGAGCCAGCGCTTCGACTTTGGTCACCTGCCCGGTTTTGAGGTCCAATAGCGGCTGATAGTGCATTTCCAGCGCATCCGATCTGAGCAGCGCCGCCCAATGCTGCCGCGTCGCATAAGGGACCGCCTGAGTCCGCCCTTCCTGATTCTCGATCCGCGCAATTGCGAGCCCCAGAAGAGTTTGTAATGGCGTGATGAAGGCCATCTGGTCCGCTGCCGAATACCCGCCGGGAAACGCGCTGTAGAGCAAAAGAATGGCTTTGGGACTATGCCCGGGTTGACGTAAAGGAATCGCCACGCTGGAGCGGAAATTCTCCTGCATTGCCAGTGTCTTCCACGGCGCCATCAGGGGATCCGTCGCAAAGTTGATGCTTCGCTCCACGTTTCCGCTACGCCAGGCGCGCCCGACCGGGCCTTGGCCTTGAGGCAGGTCGCCGTTCGAGATCGGCCGTTGGGTCGAGTTCTCCATGTCGGCAAGGTACCGCTCCATGGTTTTGCCTGACACCGACTCGAAGCGAAAAATCCCATGACTATCGGGTCGCCCAACGGAGCAGCCCGCGACCTCGTCGTGTTCGCCGAGGATCTGAACAACCCGGCCGATTAGATCCGTGTAACTCTCCACGTCCCACGCCAGCCGGGTCACGCGCAACAGTACGTCCTGACGCGAAGTCTGCAGACGCTGGTAGGCCTCCGTTTGCCACGCCAGATCCTGCGTCAATCGCCTTCCCAGTATCGCCAGCGCCCTGCCGTGCAGTGTCGTATCGAGTGTGTCGTGAATCGCAGCGGAAAGAATGCCCCGGCTGCGAATCAGGTCTTCCCACTCCAATCCGACAATGGCGTGGATACGTCCGACCCGCAACGCCATTGCGCGATGATCCATCGCGGTTAGCTCCGGCGACGCCAGCGCGTACAGATTCTGGATCTGTTGCGTCTTGAGATGCTGAAGTTCCCGCTCCGACAGCGCCGAAAGCGTGTGCTCCGACTTGGGCAGGCGAATCAGGCCATCATAGAATCGCTTGACGATATCGGCGGCATTGTGCCGCAACACCTCCGTCAGCGAGGTGAGCGACGACGCCCATGCCTGGCTGTACAGATGTGAACCGTCGTCCATCAGGTCGTTCTCAGGCGTTGCGTCGGAAACGTCTTTCGACATGGCCATGGAAGCTCCGGGGTGTAGGCTTTCTTGCATGTTGTTGGCAGCGGGCCGCGCAGTCCGTGCGGGCATGAGTGCCGGTGGCATCAAGGCGGGCTTCGCGATGCATCGACACGCGCCGGAACCGCACTGCGCGCCTGAGCGGCGAAGCACACGCCGGCACCACGCTATGCATCTAGCCGGAACATGGAAACGGCAGCCTTCAGATCGTCTGCCTGCATCTCCAGCGAACTGGCTGCGGCCGTGGCTTCTTCGACCAGTGCCGCGTTCTGCTGCGTGACCTGATCCATCTGCGTAACAGCCTCATTGACCTCGCCGATGCCCTTGCTCTGTTCCTGCGAAGAAGCTGCGATTTCACTCATGAGATCCGTCACACGCTTCACCTCCTGCGTAATCCTGTCCATGGCTTCGCCGGCTTCCTGCGCGTAGCCGGCACCGGTGCGCACCCGCTGCACGGAATCAAGAATGAGTTCCCTGATCTCTTTCGACGCGGTCGACGAACGCTGCGCGAGGGAGCGCACCTCGGAGGCGACCACCGCAAAACCTCTGCCCTGCTCGCCGGCACGCGCCGCCTCCACAGCTGCGTTCAAGGCGAGGATATTCGTCTGGAATGCGATGCTTTCGATCATGCCGACAATATCGGCAATCTTGTCGGAACTGGCGTTGATCCCGTCCATGGTCTCCACCACGCGCGTTACCACGACACCGCCCTGTTCGGCCACTTTGACCGCCTGAGCAGCGAGATGATTAGCCTCGCTCGCATTCTCGGCGTTCTGAGTAACCGTGGATATCAGTTGTTCCATGCTGGCTGCTGTTTGCTCCAAGGCCGCAGCCTGCTCCTCCGTACGCTGAGACAGGTCCTGATTACCGACTGCAATCTGATGCGAAGCCGTCGCGATCGAATCGGCAGAAACCTTGATTGCGCCGATCGTTCGCGTAAGTTGCTCCTGCATGCTCTTCATCGAAAATAGCAGGCTCGATTGATCATCCCGATTCGTTTTGACCACAGCGGTCAGGTCATTGCTGGCAATCTGGTTAGCGAGTTCAGCCGCGTAGGATGGTTCTCCGCCCATCGCGCGCAGGATGCTGCGATTAAATAGCACCACGACAGTCGACAAAGCGCCGACTAGCACCAGCATGATTCCAAGGCTGCGATACAACATTGACCGGAACGCCGCGTCGATGTCGTCGACGTAGACTCCTGTCGTGAGAATCCAGCCCCACGGCTGATAGCTCACGTTGTACGAAATTTTCGGAGAGGCCGCGGTCGAGCCCGGCCGCGGAAATGCGTACTCGTTGAACCCTTTGCCGCTGCGCTTGACGGCATCAACGGCGGCGCGAAAAACATACACGCCGTTCGGGTCCTGGTAGCTGCTCGCGTCCTTGCCGTTCAACTCTGGCCGTGTCGGGTGCATCAGCACTGTTGCTTGCGAATCGATGATCGCGAAATAGCCTTCGTCGCCGTACCGGATAGCACGGACCTTATCCATGGCCTGTTTCCTGGCTTCCGTCTCGGACAATGATCCCGCCGCTACCGCATCACCATATGTCTTGACGATGCTAAGGGCGATATCCGAAGCGTGGACCAGATCCATTTTTCGATCATCCAACTGCCCCTCCCTCTCTTCGTAGGCGTTGTAGATCGACATGCCGGCAAGACATGACAGGCTCAGAACGAGCGGGAGCCAGAGCTTCTGGGAGAAGGACAACTTCATACGCTAACAAACCTCTCAAATTGATCACAACGATCAGACAGTGCGGCATCCCCACAGCTTGCTAACGGCCTCAGGCTCGATATCTTTAGAGAAAACCTGACTTCAATATAATGTTCGGTCTACCAATTATCATTGACAAGGCAGATTGACGTTTACTCAATCGCCACCTGCAAACTGCGCCCGCGCTCACGGAACAATTCAGTCCCCGCTAGCAGGCGTGCCGTTGCACGATAGGCAGCTCGTAGCGCCGGCGCGAACACACTTCGCATAGCAAGTTCGCAACTTCGTCAGCCGCGCCCTCGATATGGATGCATCGGTTCCGCAGAATCAGGTAGATTGTCTTACGCTCGCTTTCGCGCAATCCCGCACACTCGTTGGCCAGTAGTTCATCTAACCGCGCATAAAGGCGATTGATCGCTGAGCCCGACGCGCACGTCATCGGCCATGCGTTCAACAAGTAGCACAGCGGCAGCACCGCGCGTCTCTCGCACCACTTGTCGAACAACGTCAGACAATGGTCATCCGCTGACCGCATGCACGAACACCATCGATCACGCATAAGAAAGTGCGCCTGCAAGTGGGCGGGTCATATGACTTGAAATAGCAAAAGTCTGACGAATGCACGCCCGTTCATGGGGCGCTTTAGATAGCTGGTTTAAGGTCCCTACCAAGATACCGGTTCATATCGCCACACTTGGGCCATTGGCGGCTCGGCAAACCTTCTCGTTTGACTTTAGTCAACTTCATGCGCTGTAACGGTAAGCGCTTAAAGTCGAGCGGGGAATATGATCGGTTCAGGACACAGTTTTTCCAGCATGTCAGGTCAACAGCGAAACCTGCGCGGAGGGGACATGCAGCCGTGAGCCGAATCGGCGATTTTGGTTCGCCTTTGCAATCTGGGCTAATGACTATATTTAGATTGAGACAGCCAATCGACGCAGCGTAGGCCACGGTGTGGATGGCCAGGCACCGCCGGCACAACTGGCGCAACGGCGCTGGCGCATCCAACTGCGAATAGACACCCCCCTCGCCATTTCGCTGACGAAAGGGTCATGCACCGCCAATCAAAACTACGCCATGCGCGCGGCTCACCCGGTACTCATCATTCATGGACCACGAACTCCTCATCGCCCTTGGCAAGCAATCTTTCGCTAGCGAGCGCCTCAATCATTGCGCTCAATGCGGAATCCGCGACTTGTGTCTTGGGAGTGGCCTCGACTCGCATCAGATGTCGAGTCTCGCCGACGTGGTCGTCGAAAGAAGGCGCGTACAACAGGGCAAGGTTCTCTATGAGCAAGGATCGCCGTTCACGCATGTCTTCGCGATTGCGAGCGGTTCGTCAAAAGCCGTCGTGCGATCCGTCGACGGGCGTCTTCAGATCGCGGCGCTTGCACTGAGAGGTGATGTGGTTGGTTTTCTCGGCGCTGCGTCCGGAGCACAACCCGTCACGGTGGTTGCCCTTGAGAATTCGGTCTTCTGTGTTATCCCTTACCGGCACCTGTTGCGGCGTATCTCCCAGAACCAGTTGGTTGGCACCCAATTTCAACGTCTCGTTGCGCGCGTCATGCAACAACGGCAGGCGGCGTTCCTGTCCACGGCGAGCGCCAATGCCGAACGGCGTGTGTGTGGTTTCCTCCTCTGGTTCTCGGACCAGCTTGCCGCGCGCAAACAGCATTTCACCGAGTTTTCGCTTCCGCTCAGTCGGACCGATATTGCCGATTTTGTCGGTCTGCGACTGGAAACCGTGAGCAGGGCATTCACCCGCCTTTGCGATCTGAATCTCATCGAGGCTAAGGGCCGGCATATCCGCATTCCGGACGTGCAGCTTTTGCGGAGATGGTTTTCAGAGTCGCGTTGAATGCCTGCGCACGATCATAAAACGGGCCAATGGTGGGCTTATCCAAGCCAGCCCTTGATGGTTGCTGTCATAACATGGAGCGAGATGCTGTAGCGATCATGCAGCCGGCGCGCGGAGGACAACTATACGGTCCGCGCCGAAAGATGCACCGGCATCGCACTCGGGACCATAGTGAACGCAGTGATCTCCCGAATCGTATCCGGGTCGACGGCCATTCGGACCGTGAAATTGGCCATCAGCATCGACAGCACGAGGCGCATTTCCACAGCGGCCAAATAACGTCCCGGACATACACGCGGCCCGGCACCGAACTGCAGATATGCACGTGAGTCGTGCACTGTACGCGAGCGGCTATCGTCATGCAGCCATCGATCCGGGTCGAACTGCAAAGGATTCGAAAAATTGCGCGCGTCGATAGTGGCGGGCCGATTCAGGAAAAACATTTTCGTGCCGGCCGGAAGCAGGATGTCGGCGAGACACACGTCTTCCAATGGCTCAAACGAATTCACCGCGGCGACCGGACGGAGCCTTCCGGTTTCCGTGCACACTGCCTCACACAGATCCAACTGCTTTAACGACGTAAAGTCCGGGCACACGGATGAAGAACCGAGCACACTGCGCGACGAGTCAAAGAGCCGCTGTTGCAAAGCCGGATCCGTAGCAACGTATAGCAGCGTCCACGCTATGGAATTCGCCGTCGTGTCTTCGCCTGCAAGCAGTAGCGTGAGAACATTCGCAGCCACCTGGTCATCGGTTACGTCGGACTGTGGCGCGTCGCGCATGACCAGCATCGCTTCAAGAAGATGACGTGGAGACTCCGACGGTTCGTCGCGCATACGCTCACGTGCCCGGCTCATCATATTTCGCACATACCGGTGAACTTCGATCAGAGAGCGGTCGAGTTCGCGGTCCCGAGGAAATCTCACGTATCGCCAGTAGGGAAAAGGCGCGTTGATACGTTTCATCAACATGGGAAAGATCAGCGCGAGATGCTCCTGTATGACACCACGATCCTGGTCGATGGTCCTCGAGTCCTCGCCAAAAGCAAGAGCACTTGTGACGTCCACCGTGTAGCGCTTGAGATCGTCAGTCATCTCGACTACAGTTCCGTGCGCCGCCGCGCGTTGCCAACGTAGGTAAAGCCTTTCCGTGATGGCCTTCAGACTGGGATAAAAGGCTTTGATATGCGGAATGGACAACGAATGCATAATCAGCTTTCGCTGCGGCGCCCACGCTGCGCCCTCGGCCGAGAAGAGACCGTTGCAGCCGATTTCCTCCAGCACCGACTCTATCGACGCATAACGGCGATACCGGTGCGGACGTTCGCGCATGATGGTCTGACATAGCTCCGGATCCGTCCACACTGTCACCGGCATTCGACAGATCTGAAACCTGAAAGGCGAGCCAAGCTCCCGCGCCCATTGTTCGAGTACGAGGTGCAGCCGGGTCGGGGATAGCTGATGGAGGTTGCCAAAAAAAGGCAAACCCTTCGGGCATGGGAGATCGGCCACCTGCCTGTACCGGATGTGGGAAGTGGACACTGTATCCATGAAATGCCCCTTGTTTCGCGGTTCCTTGATCGAGACGGCCGCAACCTGGCGCTGACTATCAGTCATTCAGCATAGATCATCCAGCATGCGCGGAGTCGGGAGAATGCCGGCTTTCAGAAATCAGGCGGTGCGGTACTACGTACTACTAGCTTCAATAGAACGATTCTGGGAAGCGATAAATTTAGACTGCCCTGCCAGGTCGAGCAGCAAAGAACCATGCCCAGTCCGGTAGGCGGAACTCTGAGGAGGTGATCATGGCGCGAATCGAAGCGAAGTTGGCGGAATTAGGCTTGACGTTGCCTGCGCCGCTACAGATGCCGGCAAACATCCGCATGACTTTGCCCTTTGCATGGGTTCGATTACGAGGTGCGCGAGCTTTCGTTTCAGGACACGTTCCGCTCAACCTCAACGGGACAATTGCGCAACCGGTCGGCAGAGTTGGCGCTGAAGTATCGGTGGACGAAGGCTATACAGCGGCGCGCCTCGTGGCGCTCGCGCATTTGGCGAGCCTGCAGAAAGCGCTTGGAGACCTGGATCGCATTACGGCATGGCTGCGCGTTTTTGCAATGATTAATGTAGCGCCGGGCTTCGATCAGATGCCAAAGATCGCCAATGGCTACTCTGATCTCATTCTTGAAGTGTTTGGGCCGGACATTGGCACGCACTCTCGCTCGGCAGTGGGCGTGGCGCTTCCTCTGAATGTGCCAGTCGAGTGCGAGGCTGAGCTCGAAATCGACGGCGGCCGAAGCGACAGCCTTGAACCTCAACCGTAGTGGCGAAGACGAAGCGAAAACTCCCTTAGTGCGTCGATTCGACTCTGTTCAGCGCGTCGACACCAGTCTTCCAGCTGAAACAGGAGTTGTTCGCGAGAGCGATTCGAGCGGTCCCAGATTGCCGCCAGATCCTCGCGCAGTTCGAGGTAGACAAGAAGCTTCGCGTCGTTGCCGCAGAGTTCCTTGGGCACGGGATGACCCGCTCCGCCTTGTCCTGCGTCCCCGTCGCGAAACCATTTTTTCACACCACGCATCAGCAAGGCTCTCTCCCTCCGGCTGATATGCTTCACCCGCGCAAATTCCTCCCGGTAGGCGCGCTCAGCCGTTCTCGCATAACTTGCCATCACCTCGCAGCGGTTTCGAAGCACGGCTTGCAGCGTCTCGTCGTCGAGAACCGCTTTGCCTTTGACCATTCGCGGTTTAGGCGTCACTTTCCTGACTGTGGCCAACCCGAGTGCGGAAAGCACGCAAATATACATCCAGCCCATGTCGAACTCGTACCACCTGTTCGACAGCTTTGCGGACGTTGCATACGCATGGTGATTATTGTGAAGTTCTTCTCCGCCGATCAGAATGCCGATCGGAATCACATTCGTGCTTGCATCAGGAGGACCGAAGTTGCGGTAACCCCAGAAATGGCCCAGCCCGTTGACCACGCCGCCGGCCCAGAAAGGAATCCACATCATCTGAACGGCCCACACCGATACGCCGACAATACCAAACAGCGCCACGTCGATCACCATCAACAGGCTGATACCCAGATCCGGATATTTTTCATAGACATTCCGCTCCAGCCAGTCGGCCGGCGTGCCGTGGCCGAACCGGCGCAGCGTCTCCTCGTTCTTCGCTTCGGTGCGGTAGAGTTCGGCGCCGCCAAGCAAGACCCTCCAGATTCCGCTGACCCGTGGGCTGTGAGGATCCTCCTGCGTCTCGCACTTCGCATGGTGTTTGCGGTGAACCGCTGCCCACTTGCCGGTCACGATCCCGGTTGTCATCCATAACCAGAAACGAAAAAAATGACTGGCGAGAGGATGCAGATCAAGCGCGCGATGCGCCTGGCACCGGTGCAGATAGACCGTCACGCTAACGATCGTAATGTGCGTCGACACCAGCGTGGCCAGCAGGATCTGCCACCACGAAAAGGCCAGTAGGCCCTCTGAGAAGAATGCGAGTGTATGACTAAACAAGTGAACCCTCTTTCTACAACGGCGTAGCGCCAATCCAGAAACACATGATCACCGGCCTGACGTTTCGGGCAGGCGACAGGTCAACGCACGCAGCAGAGGATTCGGGACGAACTGATCGACACCGGCAAGACGGGGGTTGGCGATCCGGGCGCGAGGTGACCGTGCAGTCACGACTCTTTCAGCGAGCGCATCTTCAATGATGTCTGAAATTTGACGAGACGTCGGTACGGTGCCGCACCGGATGCCAATGAATCGCGGACACACGATGTATGCGCTTAACGAGGGATATTCTTGCGCGGGCCACGTCTTGTAACGACGCACGGAAGACAGCACGTCGTCCCGCAGGCCGAGCTTGGCGAGAGCAAGTCGCGTCGACCGAGCGCTAAAAATTGCAGCGGTTTACATCCGGAACTGCGCGGTCGATATAGCGCATTAACGGCACACGCCCTGCGGTTTTATAAATTCGTTATACCGTTGATGACAGAATCTCAATTCAAAGAACGAGGTTCTACATGCTCCGGTTGAGATTTCGTCAATACAAGACAATTACAGCAGCGAGTATCGAGGATACGGGTAAGGGCAGAAGCCTCATTGTTGCCCACCAGATTCAGCGTCGCTGGTGTTTGGCGCTCGTGGTCATTGCGAGCGTTTCCACCATGTTTGCGCTTAGCCTGGGGTTTGCTACGGTCGGCGTCGCCATTGCCGTCGCGGCCATTTTGCCGTTCGCATTCGTGTCATAGTCGGCTGCCGCAAGCGCTTGCAGGAGCATGCCAAGGTGTGTGGGCGCCGAAAACCGCACCAAGTGTATGGTTCGGCCGAACACCGAGGATATTTTCCTACGAGCGCTTGCGTCAGCGTTGCACTGCTCGCGTCAACAAGGAAACCCGCGGATCGATGATCCACGTACGGCAAAAACCCTACCCGCGCGGACGGAACCGTTTGACGGCCGCAGGTGGATCACCCGCGGGATTTGTGTGCGGCCCCCCACGGCCAACATCACCCACCGCCTCGTAGCTGGCGAACAGTTGGGATACGGCCCGCGCGTCGATACAGCGATGTAGCACCTCGCGGAACTGATGGTCGCAGAAACGCTGTGCCACGTCAGCCAGCAAAAGCAGATGCGTGCTGTTTGCCCATTCCGGAACCAGCAGAACGATCACGTCGCTCACAGGTTGCCCATCCGGGGCATCGAATGGAATTGGCTGCGCCGGGCGCACATAAAACGCCATGGCGTGGCGCAGCATTCTGATTTGACCGTGAGGAACAGCCACACCCTGGCCGAGACCGGTCGAGCCTAGCGCCTCGCGCGCCATCAGCGCAGTGGTCACGCTTGTTGCCGGCATGTCGTAGCGCTGCTCGAAGAAATGGCCAAACTGTTCGAACAGGGTCTCGCGGTCTGCTACGTCCCAGCCAAGAAGAACATGATCCACGGAAAGCAGTTGGGCAAGCGTGTCTGCTTTCCCTGCTGATTCAGCCTGATAATCAGACGAATCGGCGCGCGGCTGGGACGGGGTATGCATCAGAGCCCGCCAGGCGTTGGTTGGCGCCTGGGGGATTTCAAGCAGTTGTCCCACCTCCGCAGTCGGCGCGAGATGCGCAAGCCGTTGCATAGCCCCATTGACCGCGTCTTTTGGCAGATAGAGCGATAGCCGCACGCGCCCCGTTCCGTGCAGAGGGGCCACGCGAATGGTCCATTGCTGATCGCCACAGTCCCGGATCAGCGCCTGGCGCAAAGGTGTGGCGTGTTGGGCGTCCAGGGTCACGCGCATCATCACATTGCGGCTCGGTACGGACCGCGAACGGCCTTGTGGCGATGCCTTACCCATTCCAAAGAAGGTCCGCAGACCAACCAATGCGCGCGTCATGTGTGCCACCTGTTTATTGCTTTTTATCAGGCTACGCGAATTGGCGTTAACCCGGCGTAAAAAATCACAGCAATCAGCATGTCCGGCACATTGACCGCCCTGGGGATGTTCCACTAGCCGAGTCGCGGCACTCAATCCAGCCCGAATCGCCGAACAAAATAGGTCTTCATCAGATGCGTCAACACGGCATAACTCAGGAGAATCAGCAGAAGTGCCGGCCAGTAAGCCGGCGGCAAGGGAATAAAGCCCAAGAATGAGCCGAGCCACGTATAGGGTATGGCGATTCCCACGGCTGCGATGACAAGACTCGTCGCAATCAGCGCCGCGCTTGCTCGACTTTGCAAAAACGGCACTTTCGAAGTCCGGATAATGTGGATGATCAGCGTCTGGGTAAGGAGCGACTCCACAAACCAGCCCGTCTGAAACAAGGAAGGCTTGTCCCATGCGCCGAACACATAAAGCATCATGAAATACGTGACATAGTCAAAGACGGAGCTGATCGGCCCGATCAGCAGCATAAACTTGACGATGTTGCCGATATCCCATCGACGCGGCACACGCAGATATTCTTCATCCACGTTGTCGGTCGGAATGGCGGTTTGCGAAAAGTCGTATAGCAGGTTGTTGGTGAGCACCTGGATTGGCGCCATGGGCAGAAACGGAAGGATGATGCTGGCGCCGAGCACGCTGAACATATTCCCGAAGTTCGAACTGGCGCCCATCTTGATGTACTTGGTGATGTTGCCGAACACCTTGCGGCCTTCGAGCACGCCTTCGCCAAGCACGGCGAGGCTCTTCTCGAGCAGAATGATATCGGCCGACTCCTTCGCGATGTCGACGGCGCTATCGACCGAAATGCCGACGTCCGCGACCTTGAGCGCCGGTCCATCATTGATGCCGTCACCCAGGAAACCCACAACATGCCCCTTGCGATGCAAGGCGTCGATAACGGAAGCCTTCTGCGCCGGCGATACTTTGGCGAAGACAGAGGCGGTCTCCGCCAGATCGGCTAGTTGCTCGGGCGATAGTGATTCGAGTTCCTTGCCCAGCACGACACGATCCACGACAAGCCCGACTTCATGGCAAATCTTGCGGGTAACGATGTCGTTGTCCCCGGTGAGAATCTTCACCTGCACGCCGCGCTCTTTTAACGTTGCAATGGCCGCCGCCGCCGTCTCTTTGGGCGGGTCGAGAAACGCAATGTAGCCGAGCAGTATCAGATCGGCCTCATCCTTGACCGCATAGGTGGCCTGCTGCGGAGGCATCTCCTTGTAGGCCACCGCGACGACGCGAAACCCATCTGCGTTGAGCGCGGCGGTGGCGTCTTTTGCCGCTGTGAAATTGCGTTCGTCGAGCGTGCCCATCACGCCGTTGATCACGTAACGGGTGCACACCGAAAAAATCTCCTCGACCGCCCCTTTGCAGATCAGAATATGCGCACCATCCCCTCTTGCGAGCACGACGGACATCCGGCGGCGCTCGAAATCGAATGGCATCTCGTCGATCTTGGTGTATTGCTCGTGCGCCTTAAGTTGCTCATGAAGCTCCACGTGCTTCAACACGGCGACATCCAGCAGGTTCTTGAGGCCCGACTGGTGAGCGCTGTTCAGATACGCATATTCGAGCACCTGATCCGATTCGTCACCATGGAAATCGAGGTGACGCTTGAGGATGATTCGGTCCTGCGTCAGCGTCCCAGTCTTGTCCGTGCAAAGAATATCCATCGCGCCGAAATTCTGGATCGCGTTGATGCGCTTCACGATGACTTTCTTCCGCGACATCGCAATCGCGCCCTTGGCGAGATTGACCGTCACGATCATCGGCAGCATCTCGGGCGTGAGTCCCACCGCCACGGCAACCGCGAAAAGCAACGCCTCGAACCAGTCACCTTTGGTCAGCCCATTGATAACGAATACGAGCGGAACCATCACCAGGATAAAAGCCATCATCAGCCAGGTGAATCGTGCAATGCCTTTGTCGAAGCTCGTCTGTACACGCTGCGCGGCGATCAGATCAGCGACGCGGCCGAAAGCCGTCCTGCCCCCGGTCAGCACCACGACGCCGCAGCCGACACCGCTGACAACGGCGCTACCCATGAAACAGATATTCGGCAGGTCGAAATGCGTTTCGGCAGAAGTGCTGCAGGCATGCGCGAATTTTTCGAGTGGCATTGCCTCGCCAGTGAGCGCCGATTGATTGACGAATAGATCTCTCGCCGAGATCAGCCGCAGGTCAGCGGGAATCATATCGCCGGCGGACAGCAGGACGACGTCGCCAGGAACGATCTGTTCGATTGGAATGTCGATATGATCCGCTTCAGCCGCCGTTGCACGCCGGCGTACACTGGCGTTCGTTCGCACCATTCTGCGCAGTGCGTCGGCGGCTTTGTTCGAGCGGTGCTCCTGAAGAAAACCCAGCGAAACGCTAAGCACCACCATCACCGCGATCATGATCGCGGCGCGTGAGTCGCCCAGAAAGTACGATGCAGTTGCCAGCGACAACAGCAACAGGTTCAGCGGATTGATCGATCGATTCGCGAGTTCACCAAGGATCGTATGGCGCACTTCGTGAGCCACCTGATTGGCGCCGGTAGTGCGCAAGCGCTCCGCTACCTCGTCGGCGGACAGGCCGCTCGCCGTGCTGTGCAAGCGTTGGAGCGCTTCGTCAGGTGAAAGCCCGGCGATCTCGCTGAGCGTTTCGCTGCTCGTGGTCGACACATGCGCGCCTGCCGGCGACGGCGAACGGCGCACCCAGGTCCTGATGAACGGGATCATGGTGCGCATTCCGTACTTGCCGTCGAGAAGTATCATGGCCTGGTCGATCGAAAGTTGAACAGCGGTTTCCTTCGCCTGCGGGAGACGAAAGAAGAAGAACAATTTGCCGGGCGATTTCCCCTTCACCATCATGCACCCTGAACGCGTCATACACGTTTCTGCGGATGCTCGCGCAGGTCAATCGGTGCGCAGTTGATGTGTATCAACGAATACACCGGCCTCGTCACCGCTGTCAGGAAAGTGTCATATAGGCAGCCGAGACTGGATCACCTACCCGGACAAGTGGCTCCCATGACGCAAAAGACCCAGGCAATTGCTGCAATGGGACAGCGCAGCCTGCTGATGCCAGGCTGGATCAAGGCGGCACTGTCTGCCAACGACCGTCTTAAGCTCTACCTGAGCGTGCTGCAGGTTGCATTCGCGCACGCCGAACATCCCGAAGGCGAATTGCCGGACCTGACCGCGGAACTGGTCGCCGCACACGTCGACGCGCCTTGGCTTCGCGAAATGCCTGCAGGCGCTTCGCTAGTCGACGGCACGTTGCTGCTGCCCGACCTCGCGCGTCTCGTGCAGCGTCTCGCCGAAGATCTGGAGACGATGGCCCGACCGCTGCTCCAAACGGACGATCAGACAGACACATTGCACGCGCGTGTCCAGCACTGGCTGGACGGATTCGACGCACTGCGCGGAGAACGCCTTAGCCGCGCACAACTGCAATCGCTGACACGCGGCCAGCGAACGAATGGCGAAGACAGCCTGCACCTGCTGGTGATGGACCTTCACCGTGCGCTCAACCAACTGGCGAATACGGTGTCGAGCGAGCAGATAGACGGTGCGCACGTGTGGCAACTGCAACCGGACGATCGCGCGCGCGTCGTCGCGTTCATGCGCGGGTTGAACCGCACGGCGCCACTGAAGTTCGATCATCCCGGGCTCGATACCGCCGCGACACGCGACGGCGAACGGCTGCTGCTGCAAAACGACATCGGCACCAACGACGTTCATGTGCTGGTCGTGCAGGTTGAAGGCCTGACGATTACGCTGAGTTATTCGGATCTGCACCGGCCGCGCTTCGCGTTCTTCCAGTCGCTCCTGGAGCCTTACGGTGCGAAGTGGAGCGACCTGCAATCGAAGGTCAATGCCGCGCTGAACGAAGGTGACGCTTACACGTTCGGCGTTGCGCGCTTTGATTGTGCCGACGAGCGCACGCTCGACACCGCGCTCGAAGGAATCGGGTCACGCATTGTTTTTCTGATCGACTGGAATCGGGCCCGCAAGCGGTTGCTGTCGTTTGTCGACAAAGACGCGGCTATCGAGATTTTGCGCGATGCGGCCCGGCTCGACGTGGGTCACATGGCGTGGTTGAAGGCCGGTGGCGAAGCGCTCATCTACGCCGCGATGCAGGCCGTCGGTCAAGGGGCGTTCCGCATCGGCGACCGGCTGGACGCAGTACTGGGCTCGCACGATGCGCAGGCGTTCATGGTCGAAGTGCTGCAGATGGCCAGTCACGCGCTGATCGGCGGGCAGCCGGCGGCGCTCGTCGCCGATCAAACGCGGTTGCTGCTCGCCCGGCGTGTGCGCCAGCACCGCAGCGCGTTCGAGCTGCTGGAGGAGCACGCCGCGTACTGCCACGCACTGGCGCAAGCGGTAAGCGACGGCCTCACGCATGACGTCATGTGCGCGCCGCCGGCGGGCGAGAACCCTGCGCAGGCGCTGGCCGCGAGAGCGAAGGCATGGGAGCGGCAGGCGGACCATCTGGTGATGCGCGCGCGTGAGCAGGCGCAGCGTCAGCCTCGCTGGCAGCCGTTCAAGCAACTGCTTGAACTCTCCGACGACATCGCCGACGCGCTCGAAGAAGCCGCGTTCCTGATGAGCCTGATCGCCGACGGCCACCAGCAAGGTTGGGACAGCAACGTCCACGAATCGCTGTCGCGGCTCGCGCAAACCGTGCTGATGGCGACACAGGAACACGTCAAGTCGCTCGCTATCGCGCGCAGCCTCGGCACCGCCAGCGATACGACCGACAGCGACGCGTTTCTTGCCGCGTCGTGGAACGTGCTGCGCTCGGAGCGTCAGTGTGACGAACTGCTGCGCGCGGCACGCCGCGCCATTCTCGGTGTCGTGCGCGATGCCGCCAGCCTGATGCTCGCCAACGATCTCGCAACGACACTCGAACTGGCCTCGGATCGTCTGCTGGTGGCCGGCTATGCGTTGCGCGATGTCGCCTTCGGCGAAACCGGAGCGAACACATGACAGCACTTCAACCGGATGCCGTTCAACGCTGGCCCGACGAGGTCTACCTGATCGGCTGCGACGCCACACCACGCGGCAATCCCGAAGCGACCCATGCGTCGGCGGAAACGGTCGGCTTCAAGGCCTACAACCTGCTGCGCATGGCTGATCTCGGCCTTCCGGTGCCGCCGGCTTTCGTGCTGGGCACGCACTACTGTCGCGACGCTCGAGGCCGCGAAACTGCCACCGCGAGCGCGGTGTGGGCACCCGGTCTATGGGAACTGGAGCATGCCACCGGTCAGCGCTTCGGCGACGCGCGCGTGCCGCTGCTGCTCTCGGTGCGCTCGGGGGCGCCTGTGTCGATGCCGGGGATGATGGATACGCTGCTCAACGTCGGCCTGTGCGACACCACCCTTGCCGGCATGCTCCGCCAGACCGGCAATCCGCGTCTGGTCTGGGACACCTATCGCAGACTCGTTGCGAGCTACGGTGAACTGGTCGCGGGCGTGCCCCCGTCGATCTTCGAAGCGGAATACGCCGCGCTCGCCGGAACTCGCGACGAGCACGGACTCGATTTCGCCGAACTACGCGAACTCACGCATCGTTGCCTCGCCGCCTACGAGCGTGCTGCCGGCCAGCCATTTCCGCAGGATCCACAGGTTCAACTGGCGAACGCCATCGGCGCGGTGCTGACGAGTTGGCAATCATCCAGGGCATGTGCGTACCGCAAACAGTGCGGTATCAGCGATGCAATCGGGACGGCCGTGACTGTGCAGGCCATGGTGTTCGGCAATGCGGGCGGGCGTTCGGGCGCGGGCGTCGGGTTTACGCGCGATCCGGTCAGCGGCGAGCCGGCGCTTTGGGTCGACTTCCTGTTCAACGCGCAAGGAGAAGATGTCGTCTCGGGCCGCCGTAGCGCGCGCGGCCACCAAGAGCTCGCCCAGGCAATGCCCGCGGTCTGGGAAGCATTGCGCGATGCGGCCACGCGGCTCGAACGCGCATTCGGCGACATGCAGGACATTGAGTTCACTGTGCAGGATGCACACCTGTACATGCTGCAGACGCGCAATGGAAAACGCACGCCGCAAGCCGCCGCGCGGATTGCGCTGGATCTGTTCGACGAGGGCTCGATCAGTGCTGATGTGGCGCGTGAGCGCACGGTCGCGCTGAAGCCCGCCGCGTTGATGCGCATGTCTATCGCGGCATCCGATAACGATCGCCCGCTCACGCCACTCGCGCACGCCGCGAGTGCGAGTTGCGGGATCGCGTCAGGGGAAATCGCTTTCGACGAAGCACGCGCGCGCACGCGTCATGCCGCTGGTGCGTCGGTCATCCTGGTGCGTCGCGACGCGGAGACCGACGACATTGCAGCACTGGAGGTGGCTGCGGGTCTGCTCACGCAGCGAGGCGCACGCACCTCGCATGCTGCGGTCGTCGCGCGTCAACTTGGCAGGGTTTGCCTTGTCGGCTGCGCGGCGCTGCATCTCGATGAATCGACACGCACTCTGCAGATGGGAGATACGGTAATGCATGAGGGTGACGAAGTGACCCTCGACGGCAACGACGGCGCGATCTATCCGGGCACGGTGCGCACGGTCGTCGAGCCGTTGGTCGAATTGCAGGCACGTCTTGAGCGATTGCGCGCGCCATGAATCGGGGTGCGCGGCAAGCGGGCGCCGCGCCCGTCCGGTAGCGCCTTGATAAGAATCAAGGCCGAGCATTCCTGCGGGTGAAATACTAACGAATTGAAAGGCCAGATCTTTCACCCGTGATCGAAAAAGGAGTGTGTGATGTTCCCTGAATTTCGCGACCTGATTTCCCGCCTGAAGACCGAAGACGCTCATTTCTCGCGGCTCTTTGATCGTCACAATGAACTGGACCACCAGATCAGCAACATGGAAGCGGGCGTGACCCCGTCCGATAACGCCGCTATCGAAACGCTGAAGAAAGAAAAGCTACAGCTCAAAGATCAGCTTTATGCGGTGCTGAAGAAGGCCTCTGCTGCGTAAGCCGCTTGCCGCCTAGATCACTGCCGTGAGGCAAGCCAAATATGTTGCAAGCACTCGCGTGATGCCGCGTTCTTCTCAAACGTTGTCGATATGGTTTGGAGCTGTGGCCACGGTGGCCCGAATGATCGGCATGACAGCGACGTAGCGTCCGGTGCAACTCACGGTGACGCACTTTTAGACTGCTGACAACGGCCGCGTGGTTGCAGTCTTGTATTCGATTCAACGCCGACATATAACGAATCATGCGATGCGCTCTCACAGCGGTGGGCGCCTCGTCAAGGAACATCGGGCAGATTCCGTGCGACAGTTCAGCACCTGTTGAGGTATGCCAACAATGCGGCACCCTCGACTATGCGTTGGGTAGCAGCAGATGAAGCTCGACCCGGCAGGAGAACGGCATGAGCGTCCACGCAAAAACGCGAGAACGTACCGCGATCATTACGCTTGCTACGAGGGGACTGCGGACATCGGCAGAGACGATCGCGATTGTCATCCTTCTAACTGGATGTGGCGGAGGGAGCGAGAGTGACGGCGCCGCCACCTCGGTGATCGCCAATGACGTCCATTCGCAGGACCTGGTCGTGAATCACCATGTCGTGTCGCTCAATGTGCAGTTCCGCGGCAAGACATATAGTCAGTGGGCGGTCTCGTTCTGGCGGTGGGCGCTGGAATTGCCGCTCGGCCCCCTTCCCCATCCGTTCGACGACTGCAACCATCGTCCCATCTCAGCGGCGCAAACGGGAAACGTCTGGTATTGGGCCACGCCCAATTCCGCACCGCTGACCTGCAATCAGCTGGCGACAACCATTCCTGCTGGGACGTCTATCTTTCTGTCGGTACTCGACGGAACGTCTATCTTCCTGCCCATGTTCAATGGGACGACCTCGCTGAACAATCCACCACTCCAGGCGCTTACGCCGGACCAGCTGAAAATTGTGAGCGCCTTCGCAAGCGACATCCGTGATTTGTTCTGCACTATCGACGGTGTTTCCGTAGGCAACATCTCGGCTTATCGCACGCCGATCGGCCAATTCTCGTTTTCTGCTCCGAGCCCGTGGATTTTTGGCCATACTGGTGGAAAAGGGACTGCCGTCGCGGACGGCTACTACCTGCTGCTGGAGCCACTATCCGCAGGGTTGCACACGATTCATTATGGTGGGAAGTTCGTTATTCCCGCTGGTGTGTTCGGATCCGATCAGGCTGTCATTGCCAAAGACGTCACGCTCCTGATCAGGGTCGGCTCATAGGCTCTGGTAAGCCTATCGCCGACTTCCCTGCCATCCTCATCAATTGCGAAGTTGCGCCGATAGACTGGCTCGCTTTGTAGCCTGTGCGATATTCCACTTCTGAGTAGCGGTGACCTGTAAATGAGTGATAGCGAATGAGGTATTGCGACCCGCAGTCACCCGACGACGAGGCGGCGCCAATCAGGCTTCAGGAAGACTCCGCGTCTGCGGCATTGCGCGACGCGCACAGGCGCCATGCGGTCTTCGGCGCAGCGGCGGTCTCGACGGCATGGCGCCACCAGCGTTCGCCGCGATGCGGGGCGCTCAGATCCAGCCGCTCGCCCATGCCGGGCGTCGAGAGCGCGACACCATGCACGAGAGCGAGGCCGCTCACCCTTTCGAACGGCTCCTGCCAGTGGTGCATCGCGAGGTCGAACGTGCCGTTGTGAATCGGCACGAGCCAGCGCCCGCGCAGATCGATGTGCGCCTGCACGGTTTCTTCGGGCTGCATATGAACATACGGCCACTGCGGGTCGTATGCGCCGGTCTCGACCAGCGTGACGTCGAATGGTCCGAGGCGCTCGCCGATCGTCCTGAAGCCGTCGAAGTAGCCAGTGTCGCCGCTGAAGAAAACACGCAGATCATCGTCGACGATCACCCACGACGCCCATAACGTGCTGTTGCCGTCGAACAGGCTACGGCCGGAAAAGTGCTGCGCGGGCGTCGCGGTGAACTGCATGCCATCCACCTCCGTACCTTGCCACCAGTCGAACTGCCGTACTTTCTCAGCGTCGATGCCCCATTCGATCAACCGGTCACCCACGCCGAGCGGTGTCAGAAACACACCGGTGCTCTGCGCGAGCGAGAGCACGGTTTCGCGATCCAGATGGTCGTAGTGATCGTGTGACAGGATCACGCCTCGTAGCGGCGGCAAATCGGCCAGCGCGATCGGCGGCGCATGGAAGCGCTTTGGGCCCAGATTCCGGAATGGCGACGCACGCTCGGCAAAAACGGGATCGGTCAGCCAGAACTGGCCGCGCAGCTTCAGCAGCATCGTCGAGTGGCCGAGCCGGTAGAGGCTGCGGTCGGGCGCCTCGTCGAGCTGCGAACGCGTCAGCGCACCAACGGGCAACGCGACCGTCGGCACCGTGCCGCGCGGTTTGTTGAACAGCAGGTTCCACGCGATCCCAAGCGTCTTGCGCAAGCCTTCGACGGGGCGCGGCTTGACGTTGCGAAAACGTTCACCGTCGTGCTGCGGTGAGTGGCTGGACAACGCGCGGCCGCGTTTCGCGGCGGTAACACCGAGCACGCGGCTGACAAAGGCGGGGAGCGACGTCATGAGATAGGCGGTCCAAAGAAAAATGTACACTCGGCAGTGTAGTTTATTTTCGAGAAAAGTAAACTGCTCGGTGTAAAATCCGCTTATGGATTCAAGTGACACCCCTCAACGCCTGACTGACCGCAAACGTGCCGCCATTGTCGGCGCCGCGATCGAGGAATTCCTCGCGGCCGGTTACGACGCGACCAGCATGGACCGTATCGCCGCCCGCGCGAACGTCTCGAAACGTACGGTCTATAACCATTTCCGAAGCAAGGAAGCTCTTTTCGCGGCGATTCTTCATCGGCTTTGGGACGCGAGCCAGCAGGGCGACGCGCCCGCCTACCGTGCCGACGAACCATTGCGCACACAGTTGCTCGACCTGTTGGGCCGCAAGCTGCGGCTGCTAAACGACGAGTCTTTTCTGTCGCTTGCACGTGTGGCAATAGCGGCCGGAATTCATTCGCCGGAACGCGCGCGGGACATGGTCGCCCGCCTCGGTGAACGCGAAGAAGACCTGACCGTGTGGGTCCGGGCGGCCGCCGCGGACGGCCGTCTCAAGACCGACGACCCGCGTTTCGCGGCGCTGCAGTTGCAGGTGCTGGTGAAGGGCTTTGCATTCTGGCCGCAGGTGACGATGGGCCAGGCGCCGCTCGGCGAACAGGAGCAAAGTCAGGTTGCGGAATCGGTCGCTGACCTGTTCCTCGCGCGCTATGCGTGAGCCGGCGTCCGGGACTCGCGTTTCGAACTTCACATCCCGCGAACTGCGTGTGGGCCACGAAGCGCAGCCTGTTCACGTGGACGATCTCTTCAATCGAGGTCCCGGACGCCGCCCGGAATTTCACGTGCGCGTAATCGATGCGCCGCCATCCACTAGCGAAGCAGTACCGGTCACGAAGGACGAGTCGTCGGACGCCAGATAGAGCACCGAACGGGCAAGTTCCTCCGGCCGCGCAACCCGCTTGAGCGCATGCAATGCGGTGACGAACGCTTGTGACTCTGCCGTATCGTTCATGTCGCGATACATTGGTGTATCCACGGCGCCGGGCAGAATCGCGTTGACGCGCACGCCTTGCGGGCCGTACTCGGCAGCGAGCGCTTGCGTCAGCCCAATCAGTCCGGCTTTGCTCGCAGCGTAGGCCGCAGTGCCGGGGAAAGCGAATGAATACCCGACGAACGTCGACGTAAAGATGATCGATCCGCCGCCTTGCTTCACCATTTCGGGGATCTGGTGCTTCGCGCCCAGAAACGCGCTCGTCAGATTGGTCGCCAATGCCGCCGACCAGCCAGCCTCCGACACGCCCGTGCTCGGGCCCATTTCGCCCAGCGTGCCGGCGTTGTTATAGGCAATGTCGAGCCGGCCAAAGCGGCTGACGGCGAGCGCCACCAGCGCTTTTGCGAAGTCCTCCGACTGCACGTCGCCCGCCAGGAAAGCGGCCTCACCACCCGCTTCGGCAATCTCAGCAGCGAGCGTTTCAAGTTCGGCTTCGCGGCGCGCCGCGATCACCACTTTCGCACCTTCCGCAGCGAATAGTTTTGCGGTGGCCCGGCCAATTCCCGCGCTGGCACCGGTCACGATGGCGACTTTTCCGTTCAAGCGTTGCATGTTCAATCTCCTGCAGCAGTTTGTCGACCAAGGCGGAATACCTCGGTCCGTGGAAAGCACTATAGGCTTCAGCCATGGATGCAGAAAGGCGCAAAATATGGGTATATCATTCAGCAATTATGAATGATCGGGAACCGACATGGACCGGCTGCGCGCTTTTGAAGTCTTCGTGACCGTGGTGAGCCGAGGCAGCTTCACGCGAGCGGCCGATGTGCTCGAAACCTCGCCCGCCAACGTGACCCGCTACGTGAATGAGTTGGAGGCGCATCTCGGCACGCGCCTGCTGAATCGCACATCACGCAAACTCTCGCTCACCGAGGGCGGCGAGACCTTTTACTCCCGCTGCAAATCCATTCTCGACGACGTCGCCGAGACCGAGGGGCTCGTGTCGTCCGCGTCGATCGAACCGCGCGGCCGGCTGCGCATCAATGCGCCTGTGAGTTTTGGGATTCTGCACCTGGCGCCGCTATGGCCCGAGTTCATGCGGAAATATCCCGAAGTGGAGCTCGACGTCTCGCTGATCGACCGCGTGGTCGATATTGTCGACGAAGGTTACGACCTCGCCATTCGCATCTCACGCGCCGGCTCGACTAACTACGCAGCCCGCAAGCTTGCGACATCCACCAACATTCTGTGTGCGTCGCCGGCTTACCTCGCGCGTTGCGGATATCCCGCAGCGCCCGCGGACCTGAACGAACATCGATGCATCGGCTACTCGTATGCGGCCACCGGCGACGAATGGCAACTGATCGACAGAAATGGCAAGGCTCACATCGTGAAGGTCAACTACCACATGCGCACCAACAATGGCGACACAGCGCGTGCTGCCGCGCTTGCCGGGCAAGGCGTGATCTGGCAGCCCACGTTTCTGGTCGGCAACGACCTGCGTGCCGGCCATCTTGTTCGGGTCTTGCCTGAGTATCGTCTGCCTGACATCGACGTGCTCGCGTTGTACCCGAGTCGTCGACACATGAGCGCCAAGATGCGCGCGTTGATCGATTTCCTCGTCGATGCGTTCGGCGGAACGCCTCCGTGGGATCGGCCCGACCACGCGTAAGCGCGTGTCGCAGCGCCGACGAATTGAAAGGCGCATGGAAAACTGCGTCCAGCGCGCGCCGACATTGCCGTTTACGCCGCGTATGAACTGTCCGCGCTTTGGAAGCGGACGTTACTCCGGCTTCCCGTCATGATCGCCGATCGGTCTGATTGGCCAGTCCGTCCAGCGGTCCGCGCGCGTCAGTTCGTACGCTTCATTTAGCGGATATCGGATACGGTTGTCTTCGCGCGGGCGCTCGCCGATCACCATCAGCCTGACTTCGTCGGCGGTGTCGTTGATGAACGTGTGGCAGATACCGGTGCCGGCCGGAAACGCAACCGAGTCGCCTTCGACAAGAGCGTGCAGAACGCCGTCGACCCAGACATCGGGCTTGCCTTGAAGCACGTAGACGAACTCCTGCTCGGTACTTTCGGCGTGGGGATATGAAGTGCGGCGACCCGGCAAGAGCCTGACATGATGTATGCCGATCCGCGTAATACCCATCGCGGCGGAGAGCGGCGCGTCGAGTCCCATCGGCTCGGCGTCACCCCGATAGCAATGCGCATGCGGCTCTTCCAGTTCGGTCCAGTGCTTGATGAAATCCGGGCGACTCATCGCTTGTTCTCCTTGGTGACGAAAACCGATGATAGCGGGTTACGGAGAGAACGAACGACGCACGATCCTCACGCGGTGGCCTTTAATGCCTGACGCAATCCCCGCCTTTGCTGTTCAGAGGAACGGCGTGGCGGGGTTTGACCAGTTGTCTTTAGATAAAGCCAGAGCTATCGACCCGCTCGATAACGTGCAGCGCAGCCACGGCCGCCGCTGCGGATTGCGACAGAGCCCCTCGGCGCGCCGACCATGACGGGTCGGCTAAAAACGGTGCCTCAGCCCCAAGGCGGCGACGAACTGGTTCGCGCCGGACGCGCGCGAGAAGTTCGAGATCTGCGCGCCCTGAATCCCGGTTCCTTGCAGTTGGTTGGCGCGTTGATAGATGGCTTCCGCATAGACGTCGGTGCTGGGCGACAGGAAGTAGGTGTTGACGATGCCGGCCTGATGCCACTTCGGATAGCGCACGCCCGTCGGCGTGGCGAAGCGGCCGAGCGTGAATGTATAGGCAGCCGAAATATCCCACCTCGGAGTGACGGCGTAGCGCACGTTGATTTCGACGTTGTCGAAGCGCACGTCGTCGCCGGGCAGGCTGATAGCGGTATCGGCCACGTTGTTGATCGACGAGGCTTTGTCCAGCCGCGTTTCGCTCAATATGAGGCCGACCGCCGTTTGAGTGAAATGATAAAGGCCGCCCGCCGCCCAGGTGCGCTGCCGCTCTGCGTTGAACGGCGCGCCGGCCGGTTCGGCGCCGTTCGTATTGGCCGTCGCGAGGTTCGATGCGTTATTGAATTGAAAGTAGCCCGCACCGAGGTCCAGATTGGTGTACTGATACCCGAGACCAAAACTGTAGCCACGGTTATCCGCGAAGCCGCCCGCTTCGTTCGAGAAACCATATAGCGCGCCGAGCTTCAGTCCACCCAGCAACACCGGACTCGTGTATTTGACCGAATTGTTCGTGCGTGTGTAATTGTCGAGGTTGTCGTTGTCGAAAACGTGCGCGAAAGCGGTACCGCCGTATCGTGTGCCGCCCAGCGCGAACGGCTCGACGAACTGAACGACTTCGTCGAACTGACGACCGAATGTGAGCGTGCCTGTCGACTGCGAAGCAAGTCCCATCCACGACTGAAAACCAAACAGGCGGCCCTGTTGCGCGGCGGTGCCGTTCATCACGTTAAAGCCGTTGGTCAGCGTGAAAATCGCGCTGAGATCGCTGGAGATCTGCTCGTTGCCGGACAATGCCCATCGGCTGATGTTGATGTCGCCATTCTTTGCCTGCCAGGCACTTCGATGACCATTCGCGTTGCCCGCGTCGCTGACGTAGGCGAGACCCGCGTCGACCGATCCTGACAGGCGCACCGAGCTTTGTGCGTGCACGGCCGGACTGGCGAACACGAGCAAAACGCTCGTTATCCGAATTTTCATCTTCAACTTTCTTTTATTCATATATTAATCTGACGCTTTGCGAGGGGTTGCGATATATGTCGATATGTGTCGATATGCCGGCAGGAGACGATTAATGCGCGCATTGTGTGGAATGCATTTTCCATTTCCTGGAAATGCTTTCATGCACCTGGCTGCAGGCCGAATGTTGTGCGGTCTGATCGTGTAAGCGGCTGCTTGCCGGGATTAGAGCGTGTTAGGCACTTTGAAGTACTGGCACTGCGTGAACGAGCATGAGCATTGCGAAGACCACGAAATGAAGTCCTGCAAGGGTTTCGGGCAGCCGTTCATAATCACGTGCGAGACG
>NZ_JCAQOY010000020.1:0-7626 GCF_059567925.1 Paraburkholderia sp. BGA-UO-ETr-F21
CACGTGGAGGCCGCCACGCTTCAAAAGCCGGACGGCCAATCTGCCAGCGGGCTCTTACGGATAATACGACTCACTGGCAAAAAATCAGTGCTCTGAAAATGAGTTATGCAGACCTTCCCTAACTCTTTTCCTCATTGACATGGAAATTGCCGACGAGAAGCTCAGATCCATTGCAGCACTACTTAAGAAGGGCGTAGCACCGCCTCGCGAGACGGTGCGCACGTTCCTGCTATGGTTCAATGCCGAGCGACGAAGTTACCGGTCCGTGAGACGAATCCGCGCCGCATTAGCACGTCACGGTTTGGTTACCCGACCAGACTTCGACGCGACATGGTTAGATTCCAACATTGACTTTCACTCCGCGCAAGGTGGAGATGAGAGCAGTCAAACAGGCATCGACCCAACCTATCGGGTTGGAAGGATCGATGCGGCGAACAAGGTGCTCATTACTGTCTCGCCGGACGACAAGCTTGAACAGGCGGTCACGCTCATGCTGGCCAACGACTTTTCGCAACTCCCGGTGATGACGAGCCCGCGCGAAGTGAAAGGCGTGATCAGTTGGAAGACGATCGGGTCACGGCTTGCTCTCAAGCGGCCGTGCGTCAATGTCCGGGACTGCATGGAGACACCACCACTTGTGGTGCCGACAGACGAACCTTTGTTTACGGTGATCGCGAAGGTCGCGTCCCGTGACTACGCGTTGGTACAAGCGCCGGACAAGAGGATCACTGGCATCATCACTGCCAGTGACATCAACAGTCAGTTCCAGGCTCTTGCAGAACCTTTTCTTCTGGTGGGTGAGATTGAGAACGGCGTACGACTCGTACTCCATGGCAAGTTTTCCATAGAGGATCTCATAGACGCGAAAGCTGCGAACGACGACGGCCGTATTGTAGAGTCTCCCAGCGATCTGACTTTTGGGGAATACGCTCGCCTGCTGGAGCCGGAGAAACGTTGGGCGAAGCTTCGGGTAGCGCTCGACCGGATGACGTTTCTCGCTCAATTGTCCCGCGTTCGCGAGATCCGCAACGATGTCATGCATTTCGAGCCCGACGGGTTGGACCCCAACGACCTGACGTTTCTCAGAGAGTTCGCGGGCTTTCTCAAACGCCTACGTGAGGTTGGTGCAACTTAACTCGCGCCTGTGAACAACACGCGTGTACCCTAAAAGTCACAGGCGTAAACGAATTAGAGCTGCAGGCGCTTGCATGGCCTCGCCGAGGCACGCACCGCACGAATTACGTCGAGCCAGTTACGTACTGAAAAATTGCTATCGAGATAGGAGGGGCTATCGTACCGGCACGGCCGGAAAGCACGACTGTAACCGGTGTAATGCTTCGGCACGTCTCCACGACCCTCTAACGGCGACTCCGGCGGGAGCCAGTCCCTGCTACACGACTCTCTTCTGCCGTTCGCGTCAACGGCAGTGCAAAGACCGTTTCGAGCGGTATAGCGGCCATTCATCTTCTCGCGTCGATGGTCGCATCATCGGCGCTTTCGGGTGCTCGCGACAAGCAGACGATGTAATTACATATAGGCACGTGGCTGTATGCCAACACCCGAAGGCTTATCTCCGTACTCACTCGCGTGAGCGGCCCGGTCGGGGAGTGTGCAACACCCATCCAACGCATGAGCGTACCAAAGACATGCTCCACAGTACTTCGGCGGACGGTCATTCATCCAGCTTCCGGTCGAGACGGCGCTGCGTGGCTTCCAGTGCATGTTCTCTTGTTCTCACCGTCGAATGCGACGGCAGTCGCTCGGTGAACATCGTTCTTTGAGATGACAGCGCAGGCAAGCGCTAGGCCAGTAAACCCATAGTTTCGTGTCATCCTCGACGGTCATGAATCGATGGATGGCTCGCCTGCCAGAAGGGCATCGATACACATCGCTTCTTGCAATGTAGTCAAATCCGACTTTGGTGAAGATGCCTTTCTTCCGGCATGCTGAGGTGTGCTGCTTGGGAACGTGCGCTGGTGTCGTTCAGATCGCATGTCCGTATCTCCAGGCCAATGAAGTAACTCTGATCATCGACAATCTTCAGCTTCATCTTTGGGCCGCCTGCTTCTCAGGTGTTTACGATTGAATCTGCGTCATCGATTAAAGAATTCCGTTGAAATGTCGATAATTCTATGCATTAGATCCGGTAGTTAGCAGCAGACGGATAAACAGTCGCGATACACTCGAACGCCAAAGATGTCGAAATTTTCTACATCCAACATCCAGATCGGTGTATGAAATCTATTGATCTCGAACGTGATGTGTCGGATCGGAAGTGTTCAAGGTGGTAGATCAGAAAACGAAGGTGGGGAATAAAAATGCAATGGCTTAAACTAGCTGGATCGGCGGTTATAGCGTTGGCGGGGATTGTCGGCACCGTGTACACGGTCATGGGCTACTACAATGCGCAATCTGTGTCGACATCACCGACCGTTTCGGGGGCGGTAAGCCGATCTGGTACCGTGGGCGAGGTACAAACCGCATCATCCGTAGTGGTGCAGAAAAGCTACGGCAACAATTCAAATAACAACATGACCATCAACGGTGTGCGGCAGTAACCTTTCGCGAGCTACAAATTGTCTCTCATGACCGACATCAGCAAGCGGCTCGCGCTGGTTGCAGCAACCGGTGTAGCCCTCTTTGGGGTAGCAGTTTGTCAAGCGCAATCCTATGTCCAGCAATCGTACGGCGCGAATAGCAATAATACCGTCAACGTCTATGCAACCCAAACGCTGGATGTTCAGAAGTTGCAACCTGAAATACGTTCGATTATTCGGACGTTGGAGAATGAAAAAAATCATCGGATGCATCAGATTGGTCACGATTTCAGAGAAGGGCGCAGTGACGCGGCGCTGGTGCATATCCACGACGCGCTGATGGAAACTCGAGACGATGCAACGCGTCTGGCATTTCTTCATTACGCTGCGGCCCATGCGTTGCTGCTAAGTGGAATGTACACGAACGCTGCAAAACAGGCCGATCTAGCGGTGGCGCTAAGTCCCGAGATCTGCCGGTATCGAAGGTCGGATGCAATGATGCTGATCGCTGCAGGACGACCTTGGGATGCCGAAGCGGTAGTCAGTCCTTATAGCGACTTCGTTCAACAATGTGAGACGGGCGGGAGTGACATAGACCGCGCAGTGATTCATTCAGTAAGAGCCTTTGTCGCAGCGAACCGACGAGATGAATCCGGCACCAGAAGCGAGATGAACGCCGTTGACGCGATCCTGACCAGAATGCGTATTTCAGATGGACTCGATGATCGATATTACGAGTTTCAGCTGAATTGCGCGTTCGTTGCCAACGCGCGTCAGTACTGGACGTTAGCTGATCAGTTATGGCCTGATGCTTCCAGTCGTTGCGAGCGGTTGGGCAAGGTTTTCAACGCGAAGATGCCTGGCGCATTTGACTTGGCTCGCTACGCGACCAGCACTGAGCTAATCAGAAACGGCACGCCGGAGCAAACATATTCCATGCTGAGCGAGCGGATTCGCGATTGGTCAAACAGACGGGCGATCCCGGAATTAGGTATCGATAGTGCGGGGCGGCTGGCATTACTTGGTTCTCTTCACTTGGCGCGTGGAATGGTAGACCTGTGGCAACTTCACCGACCTACGGCAGCAGCCGACGATTATAGGCAGGCTTTTGATCTTCTAAGTACCGCCGCTATCGCTGGTCGACCGTCAGCTGTCGCGGATCTCGCGAACGCGGGATTCAAGATATCAAATCTCGAAGAACTATCCAGTGAGAAGGTGTTTCCCGACAGCAAACGAGTATTAGTTGGCGTAATTATTGGAATTGCGGATTCGTCACTGACCGGAGACGGTAACGAAGCTTGCAGCGCACTGTATTGGATCACGGGGCTATCTCGCGAGCTCGATTCGCCTGCGACGGCGCGACTCCAGCAGAAGAGATCCGAGTGCGAAATCTCACTGCAAAGAGACTCAATTCAGCAACTGACCTTCACCGCGATGGTGGCGGAGCAGGACATCGACTTCTTTATGAGAAAGCATGACGATGAAAAAGTCGTGTCACAGCTCAATGTGGCAATCGCGAGCAGAATGAAAATGCGCGGATTTCCCAAAGACAACGACAATGACTCCCGTCTCGCCCGCGAGTTGGTTAGCCGCGCCCGTTACAGCTTGCAAGATAACAACACAGGCCAAGCCTTGCGGGACGCCGATCAGGCCGTAGAGGTCGCCGCCACATCCACGAACGCTGGAGACCTGGCTGCAGCGTTGAACATGAAGGCATATATCCTGGGCGCGTCGGGAGACAACACGACCGAGGCGCTATCGCTCGTCTCGAGAGCGAAGCAGATCGCCTCAAATGAATATACGAAGCCTACGCACGCCAATGTTAGCTGCTTCGCGTTGTATCAATACACTGACACGTTTGCGACAGAAAGCCAGGTGCATATGCATGCACGCTCGTGGAATTCTGCGAAAACGGTGCTGGCAGATCTATTAAAAGTATTAGAAAATCAAAAAACGTGCGGAGACCTGCGTTTTGACGGCAAGAGTGATGCAGAAGAATTGACGCCCGTGAAAAATCTGCTTTTGATCCGGACTGTTGACGCAGAAATTTCCCTAGGGGCTGCTCGTCTGCTTGAGATGGACACGAACGAGTCGCGGCGCAAAGCAGAAGACTTTCTCAATGAAGCAGGGAGATCCCTGGGTCACAGCGGTTATCGCGAGATAGCCTGGCCGATCACTTCTTACTTAAAAAATTCGGTCGCGGTTCATTGAGTGAGAGGGACATCGGAGTCGATCTTAGAAAGTCCTCCAGCAGTCACCTAGGATACTCAAACGAGACCGGAGGAGATCGAAATCCGTCGCGGAGAGACGGATAATCCGCAAAAAAGCCAATTGAAATTGGCCGTTTGTTGAGCTTTTTTTTGGGGCTGCTTCTATCATTTTACGGAATGCTGATTTTCAGCGATCCGAGAGCCGCTGTCGAACGGCCGAAAGTGGCCCGCCTTCTGCCCGTCACCTATGCGACCGGTTCCTAAAATTAACGCCTTCGAAAAGCGGGGGCCGATCTACCATATCAAGGCCGAATATGACGCTGGGCATCGCATTGGCGATGCAGTGCGCAGCTATGTCAAAACGCTGAATTGCTGCTGTTCAAGCGAAACTGTCTCGACAATCGTTTCGAACTCAGCCAGCAGGTCTGGCTGGCGTTGCCGCAGGTATTGAGCTACCAGGTCATTCTCCACGAGTCTGGCGAGGTAACCCTTTGCGAGCACCAGGTTCAGTACATCCTGTCCGTAGGTCTGCTCGACAAGTTTGTATTGCCCCTGCAGATTGCTCATCTCCCGCTCCATCTTCGCCATCTGTTCAGGCGTCACACCGGTCAGCTTTGGCGGCTTCTTTCCATCAACCAGGCGTGCTGCCGGCGTCGCGACAAGCAGCCCTTCGGCATAAGGCACGGTCGCGTTGTTCGCCGCGATCATCAGCTCGACGCATTCGACCTGCCGCGTCGGCTTCATTTTTCGAATTGCGCGAGCGAGGTCTACTGAGAACTGGCGATCTCCCAGAAGTTCGGCGGCTTCAGGACATATGCCGTCCAGCAGCGAAAGCTTCTTGAGGATCATGGACACGTCCATAGCGAGGGCCTTTGCCAGCCTCTCCGGCGACACGCCTCGTTCGACGACGCGCCGGATCATATAGTGCTCCTGGATGGTGGACAGCCGATTGACGCGATTGTTGTACGTGAAGCTTTCGTCGTCGGTTGCAACCAGGCACGATACCTCGACAAATCCGAGCTTCTGCATCGCAATGAGGCGTAGGTGGCCATCAAGCAGCACATGTTGACCCGTACTCTGGTGTACTGCAGTAGCCGACAGCGGCTCAATCAGGCCGATCTCCTGGATCGAGGCCTTGATCTGTTTGAACTTGCGCGAATCGATGATCGTCGCCAGCATCTTGCGCGACGGCAAGATGCACACTAAGGGAACAGATAGAGGCTCGGGAATGAAGCCGAGCGTTACGCCTGTCATGCGACGCTCCCGCCCGACCAGACGCGCTCGGCAAGATATTTCGGCAATGTTGCCAGCCCCTCTGCACGTAGCAGATTGACGAAGTTTTCATCTGCAAAGATTTGCCGAAGAGCGCCCACAACGAACATGAGCCGCTGCTGCGCAAATTCAGCCTTGAGCACCATCGACTTCTGGCGTTCGACTTCATGCTGATAGGTCCGCACCAGGCTCGATGTCGTCACATCCGCGAGCTTGCCCGACATGTTGCGGGCAGCGGAGCGCCCAAGCGTTTTGCGTCGCTCGATAATCCGGCGGGCATCCATTAATTGCTTGCCACGTAACCTGCCGGATTCGTAAGCTTCCTGCAGAGCAGCCTGCATTGCCGTATCGTCGTCACCGGCGCTGATAATCGACAGTGCGGCGCTGAGTGGAATCCGTCCCTTCTCCACTGCTATGACCAGCCGTTCCTCACCATGATGCAGTAGCATCAGGATACCTTGGACATATGATTGCGTGAGCCCCGTTTTTTCCGCGATCATCTTCGACGCCTATCCCTGTTCCTGCAATTGCCGGATGCCGGCGAGGCGTTCGAGCGGCCTGCACTGACGACGCGCAATGTTCTCCGCGAGACTCATGATGAATGCGTCCTCGTCGCTGACATTCACCACCATCGCCGGAATGGTCGTCTCGCCAATTGAACGGAAAGCCTTCAGGCGACTCTCGCCACACACAAGCAGATACTTTTCGACACCACGCTGTAGCACGTGGCGTGACCTTGATCGGCTTTTTCAGGCCGATCGCCCTGATGCTGCCGACGATTTCGTTAAAGACGCGGTTGTTACGTTCACGAGGATTAGTGACCTCGATCTGGTCGATCGGAATCATCTGCACCTCACCCGCCTGTTGCTGCTGGTTCATGCCACCCATGCCGAACGCAATTGGTCAGCACGGCTTTTTCAATGCATCGAACTCCGTCCGCGCCACATTTGCGTGCCTATTCACCACACCCCGGCCAGATGCTGCCGCGCTCCACGCCGCATCACGAGCGTCTTCCTCAGATTGACGGAAAACCCTTCTTCAATAGCAATAGCCGCAACGCGAACAGATAAGCGCTCCACCATCCGCGCGACATTCTCATCGCCGGAAAACGCGAGATCATCGGCATAACGCGTATAAGTCGCCCTGATCGAACGCGCGAGACTCGCAAGTCGAAGATCGAGCCGAAAGGCGCACAGATTCACCACCGCTTTACCCACATGCGGCACGGCAAAGGTCACGATATTCCGGCCACGTCGAAAACCGGGCACAGATTCGTGGGCCGGAATACGGTCGAGCAACCCCGACAACACCTTGCGTTGTAAAGCCCACAGCCGCGGCTTGGGAATCTCGATGATCCGGCACCGACCGTCGCGCTTCTCGATCGCCTTATACGAATAGTGATGAAGCGGCGTCGCAGCACTATGCGCCGGCACGCGCCAACGATCGGCGAACCAGTGCTACTCGTCTGGCTCGATGCCTAGCCACGCAGCTAGGGAAGGTCTGCATAACTCATTTTCAGAGCACTGATTTTTTGCCAGTGAGTCGTATTATCCGTAAGAGCCCGCTGGCAGATTGGCCGTCCGGCTTTTGAAGCGTGGCGGCCTCCA
>NZ_JCAQOY010000021.1:0-84826 GCF_059567925.1 Paraburkholderia sp. BGA-UO-ETr-F21
AGCGGCGCTCTCAACGTCACCGCTGCTTCACTGTGGCACGACATCCCCGCCGCTGCTCGCACCGACAGGCACCGTGCCATCGCTCATCTGCGCTTTGTCGACTTCTGCAAGCAACGCCTCATCGCGTGCAATGACTTTGGGCAGATGCGTACGCAAGAATTCGACCCAAGTCCGTGTCTTAGCGTCGATGAACTTACGCGACGGGTACAGTGCGTAAATATTCATCTTCTGCGCTGTATATTCCGGCAACACGCGCACCAACGTTCCATCACGCAAACCTGAAATCGCGGCGTACAGCGGCACCATGCCAATGCCCATCCCTTCACGAATCGCGACAATCAGCGACTCGGCGATGTTCACGTGCACGGGCCCATTCACCTCCATCGTTTCGCAGCCATTCGGCCCGTCGAGCACCCAATCGTGCGGCGGAAACGCCGGAGTGTGCAGAATCAAACACTCATGATGCGCCAGTTCGGCTGGTTTCTGCGGCGCGCCATGAGTGCGCACGTACGCCGGCGAAGCGCACAAGATGCTGAAGGTCGTTCCCAACGGAAGCGACACGAGATCTGAATTAGGCAACGTGGAAGCGAGGATCACCGCGACATCGGCACTGCCTTCGAAAAGATCGGGCATGCGCTGCGACATCGTCAGTTCGACAGTCACCTCGGGATACAGCGCGCGATAGCGCGAAATAGCCGGCAGCACATAATGCTGACCAATGCTGGCAAAGCTATGCATCCGCAGAGCGCCGGTGGGGCGCTCGTGCGCGCAACTGGCTTCTTCTTCCGCGGTGCCGACATCTGCGAGTATCTGCTGGCATCGTTTCAGATAACGTTCGCCTGCGGTGGTAAGCGCAAGCCGTCGTGTGGAACGATTCAGCAACCGAGTCCGCAGATGAGCTTCGAGTTCCGAAACCGCGCGGGACATCGCGCCAGTCGTTGAGTTGAGCGACTGCGCGGCGCCGGTGAAACTACCGGCTTCGACCACGCGCACGAACACTCGCATATTTTGTAACGTATCCATCGATCCTTCTATTTCACGGCAGAGGCCATATTGTCCGCCTGTCTAGGATGCGCATTGTTGTTCGTTTTGGAAGGAACGTTCCGCCTCGGTCCCCTTAATGCGCGCGTAGCATGCTCCTACAATCGGCGCCTTGCGTGCCGGAGTGAGCAACAGTTTTCTCCGGTGCTTCTTTCCGCGACCAACCGAGGTGTATTGCTTTCAAATGAAACGCGAACATGCGATCAGGCCGACGGCCCATTCCGTCCGGCAGTGGAGCGTCATGTTGCGATCGCTCAGTCCGGTCGTTCTGGATTGGGCTAATAGCGACGGCCTGGTCTGGCTGCATCTGCTGAAAACGGTCACCGCTGGTCTGCTGGCGCTGGGCATTGCGATGCTGCTGGATCTGCCGCAACCGCGCATTGCGATGACTACGGTGTTCGTGCTGATGCAGCCGTTCAGCGGAATGGTACTCGCCAAGAGTTTCTACCGAATTCTCGGGACTGCGGTGGGCACAGCCGCTGCGCTCGTGCTTGGTGCATTGTTCGTCCAGCAGCCCGAGTTGTACATGATCGGCATGATTAGCTGGGTCAGCGCCTGCATTGCGGCAGCGGTCCGGTTTCGGCATTTCAGGTGGTACGGCTTTGTGCTTGCAGGTTACACCGCTGCGCTGATCGGCATCCCGAATGTCACGGCGCCTCATGACCTGTTTCTGGCGGCGCTTACGCGCGCGGCGGAAGTGGCGGTCGGCATCGTGTCTTCGAGCGCGGTGAGCGCGCTGATCGTGCCACAACGATCGAGCCTTGCGCTGCGGCACACACTACAGTCTCGATACAGAAATTTTACTGCGTTCGCCGCCGACGTGCTGGTTCGCGGCCTTGAGCGTGGTCAATTCGAGCGACGCTTTGCGAATCTCGTCGATGAAATCGTCGGTTTCGAGGCGACGCGCACGTTTGCCGCCTTCGAAGATCCGGCCATGCGTTCCCGCAGCCAGCATCTCGGCCGTCTGAACAGTCAGTTTATGGATGCCTGCGCGCGGTTGCATGCGCTGCATCAACTGCTCAAGCGTTTGCGTGTAAATGGTTCGATGGCGATCGCCACCGCGATCAAGCCGTACTTCCACGAATTGGCTGCGCTCATGGCGCAGCCGCCCGAGGCGACCGTCGACGCGTCGCGCATGGCAGCCCGTTTGCAGCACTTTCAGGCGAGCTTGCCGCGGCGCGTGCGCGAAACGAGAAGGCCGCTGGAAGGTTCGCCTGCGGAATCGCTTGCGGACTTCGATACTGCTGCGGAACTGCTGTACCGGTTCGTCGACGAATGGATCCGCTACTCGGGGACCTACGCGTCGCTGACGCTGCGTAAGCAGGCAGGTCAGCCGCAAGCCACCAGCCGTTACGTGAGCAAAACCAACAGCTTTGTCGTCGCGATGACATTTATCCGCTCGGCCGTGGTCATGGCGATCGCAGGCTGGTTCTGGATCGCGACAGACTGGCCGAGCGGAGGCCTGGCCGTGATCGGTGCGGCACTGGTTTGCGCGCTGACATCGACCGCGCCGAACCCCTCGAAGATGGCCGTACAGATGGCCGTCGGCGCCGTGCTGGCGACCATGACCGGTTATCTGTTCACCTGCTACGTGTATCCCAACATCGACGGCTTTCCGCTCCTGTGCATCACGCTTGCGCCGGTGCTCGCGCTCGGTGCATTCGTCGCCACGCGCAAACTCGCGGCGGGATATGGGATCGGTTTCTCGGTGTTTTTTTGCCTGCTCGCCGGGCCCGACAACGTCGTCGCTTACGCGCCGGATTTGCTGATCAACAATGGCATTGCGCTTATCGCGTCGCTGTTGCTGGCGGCGCTTGTGTTCGCGATCGTTTTCCCGGCTGACATGCCCTGGCTCATCGCGAAAATCATGGGCGACCTGCGCGCGCAAGTCGTGTCTGCATGCAAGGACGAACTGCCGGGACTCAATCAACGCTTTCAGTCGAGCACACACGATCTGACTTCCCAGTTGCGCGTGCTATTGGCGCGACGCTCCCGGCGTCGCCGCGATGCTTTGCGCTGGATGCTCGCGACGCTTGAAGTGGGCCACGCCGTGATCGATCTGCGCAACGAAGCGGTCCGCGCGGAGTATGCGCACGCACTGCATTCGCGTTGGGGCAGCGCCGTCGAGCAGACGCGCGACGACCTCGCGCGGCTCTTCGAGCGGCCCGATGCGCGGAGTCTCGAGCGCGCGCTGGCGTCCGTGAGTTCGGCCACGCGGATTGCGCAAGATGTGCTGCAAACGGTCCATGCCGAGCGCGACAAGCGTCACGATCTGCAGCGCATTTTGAGTTGCCTGCACTTTATCCGCACTGCGTTGCTCGACAAGGACGCACCGTTCAATGTGCGTTGAGGGATGGGCGCGGAGTCATGTGGCTTCAGTTATGTCGACGTGACGCATGTGGCTTGAACCAAGTGGCTCGAATCGAGTGACCCGAATCCAATGGCGCGAATCCAGTGGCGCGAATCCAGTGGCGCGAATCCAGTGGCGCGAATCCTGTCGCCGGAATCATGTCGCTCAACTCATAAGCCTCGATTCACCGCCGTCACCCGCATACGCCACGATCCACCCTATACGCGGATCCTTCTTCAGGATGGAAAGATCACTTCCGGGCGGCCCCGTTTATCTGCGTGGATGGTAACCATATAGTTTCATCACTGACTCGCAGTAATCGTAAGTCCTGGAGAGAGAAATGAAAGTGTTGAAAATCGCCCTGATCGCCTGCTCTTTGTCTGCTGTGGTCGCTCAGGCTCAAACGGCTCCCGCCGCCCCGCAACAGACCACGCAAGCCACTGCGCAGCACGACGCGAACGCGGATACGCGAGGCCGTGCCGCTGCACCGGCAGCCAAAGCTGAAGAGTGCGTCGGGCCTGTGAGCTTCTGCAACATCTACTTCGGCAGCTAAGGCAGCGTCACGTATCGCCCTTGAAATACGTGCAAGACCTGTCGCGACCATCTGACGCGCGACGAACTCCCCGGCCGCGACGCCGTCCTGTCGTGACGCCGCGGCGGGGGTGACAATCCGGCTATTGAGTGAAGCACACCGCAGACGTGCGCATCGGTAGGCCGGACTGGTGATTATGGAGAGACTGAGTTTCATGTACCAAGACCGGATTCGCTGCGCCTCGCTGCGCGGAAAAATCACTTCAGCCGCCGAAGCGGCGCTCCTGATTCAGGACGGCATGCGCGTCGGCGCGAGCGGTTTTACCCGCGCGGGCGATGCCAAAGCTGTTCCTGTTGCGCTTGCCGAGCGCGCGCGTCAGGAAGGCAAGCCGCTGCGCATTACGTTGATGACCGGCGCCTCGCTCGGTCATGATGTGGACCGCATGCTCACCGAGGCGCACGTGCTGGCTCGGCGTTTGCCGTTCCAGGTGGACAAGACGCTTCGTGACGCCATCAATCGCGGCGAAGTCATGTTCGTCGATCAGCATCTGTCTGAAACCGTCGAGATGCTGCGCGCGAACCAACTCGGCAAACTCGACATCGCCATTATCGAAGCCGTCGCGATCACCGAAACCGGCGGCATTGTGCCGACCACGTCGGTAGGCAATTCGGCCAGCTTTGCGATTCTTGCCGACAAGGTCATCGTCGAAATCAATCTGGCTCAGTCGCTCGCGCTCGAGGGACTGCACGACATCTGGATTCCGGGCCGCAGGCCGCACCGCGAGCCGCTGCCGATCGTCCGTCCGCAAGATCGTGTCGGCACCAAAGCGATCGAGATCCCGCCTGAGAAGATCGCGGCGATCGTCATCACCGATATGCCGGACAGTTCGTCCACGGTGCTGCCGGCCGATGCCGAAACACAGTTGATCGCCGGTCATCTGATCGAGTTTTTCCAGCACGAAGTGGCGCACGGGCGCATGCCCCGGCAGTTGCCGCCGCTGCAGGCGGGCATCGGCACGATCGCCAATGCCGTGCTGGCCGGCTTTGTCGATTCGCCTTTCGAAGCCTTCGAAATTTACTCAGAAGTGCTGCAGGATTCGACCTTCGACCTGATGGACGCGGGTAAGGTAACGTTCGCCTCCGGCGCGTCGATTACGTTGTCGGCCACGCGCCAGGCGCAGGTGTTCGGCGAACTCGAACGCTATCGCGATCGTCTGGTGTTGCGTCCGCAAGAAGTCAGCAACCATCCGGAAGTGATTCGCCGGCTCGGTCTGATTGCGTTGAATACCGCGCTGGAATTCGACATTTACGGCAACGTGAATTCGACCCACGTGGGCGGCACGCACATGATGAACGGTATCGGCGGCTCCGGCGATTTCGCGCGCAACGCGTCGTGCGCGATCTTCGCGACCAAGTCGATGGCCAAGGGCGGTCGCATTTCGAGCATCGTGCCGATGGTGCCGCATTGCGATCACAACGAGCACGACGTGGACGTGGTCGTGACGGAGCAGGGACTCGCCGATTTGCGCGGACTCGCCCCGCGGGAACGCGCCACGTTGATCATCGAAAATTGCGTGCATCCGCTGTATCGCGATGTATTGCGCGACTACTATCGGGAAGCATTGAAGGGCGGCGGGCAAACGCCGCATCAGTTGGATCAGGCCTTCGCCTTGCACACGCGGCTGCGTGATACCGGTTCGATGTTGCCGGCGCAGGAAGCGGGGCTTTAAAGTCGGACGGGTTTAACGTCAAACCGGCGTCAGGTGGCTTTCGCCCCTGACGCCGTGAGACTTCTCATGCGGCGCTCAGGTACCTCGCCGGATGAGGCGGATAAGAAACAATAGAATGACCGCGCCGATGACCGCGGTGATGATCGAGCCGATCCAGCCGCCGCCGAGCGAAATATGCAGCACGCCGGCGAGCCAGCCGCCGATGAACGCGCCGACAATCCCGACAATGATGTCGACGATCAGGCCGAAGCCGCCGCCCTTGACGAGCACACCTGCCAGCCAGCCGGCGATCGCGCCGATGATGAGCCATGCAATGATGCCGTGTTCCATAATCGAGACTCCATGGTTGAATGTGAAAAATTCACGGTGTCAGAGCTTAGTCGAAGGTTATGGGACAGTCCATATTCAGGACGCGGAATTAACATTGTCTAAATCTATTGCAAGCTAAGTGTAGACGATGCACGCGAATATGGGGAACTTACGCCCTATGCTTACTCGGGCGTCGGCTCCGCTTCTCTGGCGGTCCAACTCACGCTGGAGACACTCTTTTCCATGCTGATGCGGCTGGCCATCTGTTCGAGCTTCGACTGATCTTTGGGATGCATCTTTAGCGTTGCCGTCACACGAATGCGTCCAGGGTCGTTTTCGACGTCTTCGCTCGTCAGGCTTTGAAACGACAACGGCGTCGAATACATGGAGTTGGAGACGGCGGTACGAATATGAATTTCGTCGGCCTCGCGGCAGACAATTGTCAGCACGTATTCGCGCACGAGGTCGGCGTTCGATACCGGCGTCGCGTTGATCATACGGCTGACTTCACGCAGCACGGTGTTGGTCAGCAGTACGACCACGGTGCCGGCCAGCGCCGGCCCGTAATGACCGGCGCCGCACAATACACCCACCGCCGCAGAGCACCACAAGGTCGCCGCGGTGTTGATTCCCTGAATGGAACCCTTGTCGCGCATGATCACGCCGCCGCCGAGAAAGCCGACGCCGGAGACCACGTAAGCGGCGATCTGGGTGATGCCGGTCGTGCCGTTGCCGGTCAGCACGCCGAGCGTAACGAACAGGCACGCGCCGCTTGCGACCAGCGTGATGGTGCGCAAGCCGGCATTGCGCTGACGCATCTGCCGTTCAAGGCCGATCGCCACGTCACAGGCGAAGGCGGCGAGAAGCCGTAAGAGAAATTCGATTGTCATCGGTCTGCAAGGGTGAGGCGCGAGTTCGCACAGTGTGAACCTTGCGCGTGACACCGGCGCGTCCGTCCCGATCGAACAGGCGCGAGCAGTCGTGACGCAGCGCGCGAGCAAAGCGTCGCGACGCTCAAAGGCAAGGATGGCCGGCACGGCGTTCAGCCATGCGGATATCACTGCAACTTGACTGGCAACAAGTGGGTAAGGGAATCAACGACGTGCACCGTCAGCCCGCAGGCAAGACGGCGACAGGCAAAGGCTGGCGCGGAAATCTTGCCGATCAGGCGATCGGGCGAATCGAAGCTCGACGGGTACTGCTGCTACTGTCCAAGATCGTATTTCCGGATAAGTGAACTGGGCGGATTTTAGGCGCCTGTGCAAAATTAAGTCAAGCCATGATGAGGCGAGGCGACGAATGAGTTGCCCTGAATGTTTTGGGAAGTTTCCGTGCAAATCGGAGACCTATTCCCACACAAATACGGACTCCGAATGTTGACGGTATCCATCCCGGAAAACACACTGTCTGCATAACGCGGGCACTTCGTGCGGGCCTTGGCGCGTGATCCGCGGTTTTTTCCGGCGGTTCCGCTTACGCATTGTCCAGATGCCGTTGCGCCAGGATGCGCACTACGTGGCCGGTTCTTGGCGCTGCCTACCGCTTCTTGCCGTTTTCGCCGCCCATCCGAATTGAGGAATGTATGAAAGTTAAAGCTCTTGGTGTCATTGCCGGCGTGTTGATCGCGGCCGCTTCGCCCGTATCGTTCGCCGCGGCTCTGCCGGCGCCGTTTGAAGGCAGCAGCACGCTGCAGGCAGATGGCATCGTGAAGGCGGTCGATCAGGCAAATCATTCGGTCACGGTACTCGACGCGCAGGGCGGCGAAGCGTCGTTCAACGTTGCCGATACGCGCAGTCTTGGGCAGATCAAGCAAGGCGGCAAGGTTCACATCCGCATGATGCGCAGTGCGGTGATAAGCGTCACGCGCAGTGCGGACGGGCAAAGCACGGCGGCCCAGATTGGGCAGTCGAACGCGATTCAGAGCGTGACAGCCCGAGTCGAGGCCATTGACCATGCTTCGGGCATCATGGCGCTGAAAGGCGCGGACGGGTCGGTGTTCCATATACAGGGCCGCGACCCGGCAAAGACCGCAGGTGTGACGCCCGGCATGCAAGTGGTCGTGGCGTTCGCGCCGCACGTCAGCGTGGCTGTGGCGCCCACGCAGTAACGGTGCCTCAATCGGGCTCGCCGGGCACGAGGCGCAGGCGCGTGATTTCGGAAGGCGCGCCCAAACGCTTCGGCGGCCCCCAGTAGCCTGTGCCCCGGCTCGTGTAGACCCAGAGTCCGTTCAGTCGCGCCAGACCGGCGGTGAACGGCTGCTGAAACCGCACGAAGAAGTTCCACGGGAAGAACTGGCCACCATGCGTGTGCCCGGACAGTTGCAACGTGAAACCGGCTGCTGCTGCGGCCTCGGCAGAGCGCGGCTGGTGGGCGAGCAGTACCTTGATCAGCACATCGCCAGGCGCACCGGCGAGCGCCGCGACCGGATCGCTGCGGTGCAACGGGTCGTGATGGCCCGCTGAAAAATCGGTCACGCCGGCGATCACGGCGCGCGCGCCGTCGTGGTCCACGATCACGTGCTCGTTCAGCAGGACATTCAGTCCCAGGCGCCGGAATTCGTCGATCCAGGCGTTGGCGCCGGCGTAATACTCGTGATTGCCGGTCACGAGAAAAGCGCCGTGGCGCGCGCTCAACCGTGACAACGGCTGCGTGTGTCGGGTCAGTTGCGGTACGCTGCCGTCCACGATATCGCCGGTGACTGCGATCAGATCCGGCTTGAGGCGATTCACCGCGTCGACGATTGCGTCCACATAGCGGCCTTTGATGGTCGGGCCAACGTGAATGTCGCTGATCTGCACGATCGTGAAGCCGTCGAGCGCGGCGGGTAAATCGTCGATCGGCACTTCGATCGTTACGACCCTGGCGCGACGGCGAGCGTTGAACAGGCCGACAAGCGTGGAGAGCAGCGCGAGCACCGGCACAGCCGCTGCTGAACCGGTACGCCAGTGCGCGATCGCGATGGTGTTCGGCCAGATTGCGTCGACGGTCAGCAGTGAGGCGAGCGCGAGGTCCCGCACGAAGGTCAGTACCAGCAATGACGAGAAGAAGCCCATTGCCAGCAGACCGACCCACGCGAGTCGGTCGCTAAGCGGCTGTTGTTTGATGGTGCGCGCCAGCATGCCGAGCGGAATGATGAAGATCGACAGCACGAGCCACAGCGCACACAGCCAACGGCCGGCGGTATCGATCGGCATGTCCGGAATCAGACGCAAGCCGACGTAGATGTGCAGCAGGATGCCAATCAGAATGATGCGAACAAGAAACGATGAGCGGCGCATAGAGAGGATCAAGGCGGGAAGGGGCCGGCACGAGCATAGGAGCGGCGGCTACTCGTCCGCTGCGGCAATGCAGTAATGGAACGAGCCGACCCATTCTACCGAGATGTGTAATCGCGTGCCGAGGGCGCCAATTTTGGTCGCGGGGTGACACGCCGCCCACCTCCGAAAGTGTCTGGACGGTACTGCAATGCACCATTGCCGCGGCCGTGTTTGACCCGTCCAGCCGGCTAATGCGACGCAATTAAATGGGCTTTGAATTGTGCTCGGGCGTGAGCTATCCTGAAATAGAACCGGCTTGGATCAAAGCAAAAGCAAGGGCCAGCACGAAGGCCACGCAGACCAGTAGCGGTTCGTTTTGTCGCCGGTAGAGGGCGAGGCAGGAGGCGCACATGAAGCTGCTCAGATCAGGCAACCCGTTCCGCCATGCGCACCACGCGCATCACGTCGGACATGAGGGCAGCCACGTCATGCTGCCGCTCGTGGTCATATCGGTGATGGCGATCGGCTTGTACTTCGGCGTGCGCGACATCGACTTTTCCGAGCTGGGTAAAAGCGCGCTGTTCGACGTCGTCATGCTCTGTGTTGCCCTCGGTATCGCTGGATTGTTTGGCGTCGTCGGGGCATGGGTCAGGTCAAGCGGTGACGACGCCGAAGAGGGCTTCTGCTTCATCGGCGCGCTGATCGGCGCCGTGGTGTTTTACGTGGCGCTCCTCCGTTGATGCTGCTCAACGGCGCCCGGGCGCCGTATGTCAGACGATCCGCGCGGCTTCGTCGAAAGCGAAGCGCGGGCTGCGCGGAAACAGCTTCGACGCGTCGCCGTAGCCCAGATTGATCAGGAAGTTCGATTTCACGGTCGTGCCGGCGAAGAAAGCTTCGTCGACCTTGGCGGCGTCGAAACCCGACATGGGACCCGTGTCCAGGCCTAGCGCGCGGGCGGCGAGAATCAGGTAGCCACCCTGCAGCGTCGAATTGCGAAATGCCGTGTCGGCGATCGCCTTGTCGTTACCCGCGAACCAGCTGCGCGCGTCGGCGTGCGGAAACAGCTTCGGCAGATGCTCGTAAAACGCCATATCCATCCCGACGATCACCGTGACCGGCGCTGCGATCGTCTTCTCGAGATTGCCTGCAGACAAAGCCGGACGCAGCTTCTCCTTGCCTTCCTGCGTTTTGACGAAGACAAAGCGGCCGGGGCTCGAATTGGCCGAGGTCGGGCCGAGCAGGACGAGTTCGATGAGTTGTTCGAGCAGGGCGTCCTCGACGGGTTTCGGCTGCCAGCCGTTATGCGTGCGCGCTTCGCGAAAAAGCTGATCGAGCGCCTGGTCGGAGAGAATCATGTTGGGGGTCCTTTGAAGGTTGCGGCTAGGGAATGAATACGACGGTCACGAATGGAAGCGCAAGTGGCGCGCGTGAGCGTCGTCCTGGTTGTCGCCATAATAGCCAGGGTTTTCAACCGCTCGCGCTTTGAGCGCGCGATCATACCAGGCAATCTCATGACGGATCTTTTCGCGCATTCTTCCGATGCTTTGCCGACGCCCGACGTCGACTGGTATCCCGATTGGCTGCCGCCCGCGGACGCGGCGCACGCCTTGACGCGACTCGTCGAAGAAGTCGAATGGCGCCAGGACATGATGGGCACGCCCGCCGGCCGCGTGCCGCTGCCGCGGCTGACTGCGTGGCAAGGCGAACCCGACGCCGTCTACGTTTACTCGGGAATTCGCAACGTGCCGCAACCATGGACGCCGACGGTTGCCGAACTGAAGGCCGCCGCGGAGTCGGTTTGCGACGCGCGTTTTAATAGCGTATTGATCAACCGCTATCGCAGCGGCACCGACAGCATGGGCTGGCATGCCGACCGCGAGCCCGAACTCGGCGCTCAGCCGGTGATTGCTTCGGTAAGCCTGGGCGTCGCGCGCACGTTCGACCTGCGGCATAACAAGACCGGCGTCGTGCAGTCTTTTTCGCTCAAGGGCGGCAGCTTGCTGGTGATGAAGGGCAATACGCAGGCGGATTGGCGGCACCGGGTGCCGAAGGAGCCGCGCGTAGCGGGCGAGCGGATCAATCTGACTTTCCGATGGGTGACACCGCGCAGGGAGGGGCGGTGAATCGCCGGTCAATGGGGGCGCCAATCTGAGCCAGCGGCAGTTTGGGACAGGCGCCGGCCCCAAAGAAGCACCACCCACGTAAGCACATAAAAAAGCACAAAGCGGATCCCACGCCAGCCGCCATCAGCCAAACGACGCCAAATCTCGCCCAGGCGCCGCGCTACCACCGACATCGCCGTCTATACCAAAATCGATATCACTGACGCGAATCATTTGATTGGACGGTTAACGCCCCGCGCACTACGCTACATCACGATCCACGCACCGTGAGGGCCGCAACGGCTGGACGGGTGAGATGGATCGCTTGAATAACAACGATCAGGAGACAGTCATGGCGAATTCACGACGCGCAGCATGTCGTGTGTTGAGCGCACTCGCACTCTGCGCGGGTTTTGGCGCGCTGACGCTAGCCGCGCCGGGCGCTTACGCAGAAGACAAACAGATTACCCTCGGGTTTGCCCAGGTCGGCGCGGAAAGCGCGTGGCGAACCGCGAATACCGAGTCGGTCAAGTCCGCGGCGGCGGACGCGAAGATCAAGCTCAAATTCTCCGACGCGCAGCAAAAGCAGGAAAACCAGATCAAGGCGATTCGCTCCTATATCGCGCAGAAAGTCGACGTGATCGCCTTTTCACCGGTGGTCGAGTCGGGCTGGGAGCCGGTTCTGCGCGAGGCTAAAGCCGCAAAGATTCCGGTGATCCTCACCGACCGCAACGTCGACGTGAAAGACACCTCGCTGTACGTCACGATGATCGGATCCGACTTCCTGGAAGAAGGGCGGCGCGGCGGTCACTGGCTCGCGGATCACTATAAGAGCGAGCAGGGCCCCATCAACATCGCCGAACTCCAGGGCACGGTCGGATCGGCGCCAGCCAACGATCGGCACGCCGGTTTGCTGGAAGTCATCAAAAACGATCCCAAGTTCAAGATCATCGCCTCGCAAAGCGGTGACTTCACGCTCGCCGGCGGCAAGCAGGTCATGGAGGCGTTCATCAAGACCTATGGAAATAAAATCAATGTGGTCTATGCCCACAATGACGATATGGCGCTAGGCGCCATTCAGGCGATGGAAGAGGCCGGCATGCATCCGGGCAAGGACATCACCATCGTTTCGTTCGACGCCACCAAAGGCGGCTTCCAGGCTATGGCTGCCGGCAAGATGAACGTGGACGTGGAGTGCAGTCCGTTGCTGGGACCACAATTGATGTCGGCGGTGAAAGATGTGGTGGCCGGCAAGCCGCTGCCCAAGCGTATCCTGACAGAAGAGACAGTGTTCCCGATGAGCGTCGCTGCGCAAACGCTGCCAACACGGAAATACTGACATTAAGTAAATCAGGCTTCCTGATTGTGACAAGCGTGCCCGGCCGCGCAGACAAAAGAGTAGACGAAAGCGCAGCCGGGAAGCGCCGTACCGACAGATCGAAAAAGGTTTCTCCAGCGGTGCCTGGCCGTCCGACTGCTTGGGCAGCGGACGGCCTCTTTTGCGCGCAGCCCCGCTGGAGGCCGCCGAACCACGCACCGCCGATCGAGCGAGGCCTATGACGCATCACCCTTCCAGTTCAAAGCCGCTGGCTGGCGCCGCCGCCGCAACCCATCCCGGTGGTGCCGCAAGCGCACTCGAACCCGTTCTCGCCACCGCCGGCGTCAGCAAGACATTCCCGGGCGTGAAGGCGTTGCAGCGGGTCGATTTCCGCCTGTTCCCCGGCGAGATTCACACATTGATGGGACAGAACGGCGCCGGCAAATCCACTTTGATCAACGTGCTCACGGGCGTGGTCGCGCCCGAGGCCGGCACTATTCGCCTCGGTGGCGAGGTGGTGGCGTTTGCCTCGCCGCAGGAGGCCGAAGCGGCCGGCATCCGCACGCTGTATCAGGAAGTGAACCTGTGCTCGAACCTCTCGGTGGCGGAGAACATATTTGCGGGCCGGCAGCCGAAGCGCTTTGGCGCGATCGACTGGAACGACATCAAGCGGCGGGCTCAAGCCGCGCTGGCGCGCCTCGACGTGACGCTCGACGTCACCCGTTCGCTCGACGCCTATCCAATCGCAGTGCAGCAGATGGTCGCCATCGCGCGGGCGCTTTCGGTCGATGCACGCGTGCTGATCCTCGACGAGCCGACCTCGAGCCTCGACGACAGTGAAGTTGCGCAGCTGTTCAAAATACTTCGGCATCTTAAGCAGTCTGGCATTGCGATTCTGTTTGTCACGCATTTTATCGAGCAGACGTATGCCATTTCCGATCGCATTACGGTAATGCGCAATGGCGAGCGCGAGGGCGAATATCTCGCACGCGATCTGCCAGCCGATCAGCTTGTGTCCAGGATGGTCGGCCACGAGCGCATGAGCGCGCGTTTGCGCGAAGCGGCGCAAGCAAGCCACGACGGCCATGGAGGGCCGCAGGGTGCGCAGGCCGGCCAGCCGTTCATGGCGTTGCGCGGCGTCGGACGGCGCGGCTCAATGCAGCCGATCGACCTCGACGTGCAGCCGGGGCAGATTCTCGGCCTTGCCGGTCTGCTCGGCTCGGGCCGCACGGAAACCGCGCGGCTCCTGTTCGGAGCCGATCGCGCCGACAGCGGCACGATGCTGGTGGAAGGCCGGCCCGTGCGGCTGCGTTCGCCACGCGACGCGGTGCGCCACGGCATCGGCTATTGCGCGGAGGACCGCAAGAAAGAAGGCATTGTCGCCGAGCTGTCGATCCGCGAGAACATCCTGCTGGCGTTGCAGGCAAGGCGCGGATGGTGGCGCAAGATCAGCCGGCAACGGGCGCGCGAGCTGGCTGATCTATGGATCGAGCGGCTCGGCATCAAGGCGTCGGATGCAGAACAGCCGATCGGCTTGCTGTCCGGCGGCAATCAGCAGAAAGCGCTACTGGCGCGCTGGCTCGCCACCGATCCCAGGCTGCTGATACTCGATGAACCCACGCGCGGCATCGACATCGCGGCCAAGTTCGACATCATGGATCGTCTGCTGGCGCTGTGCGCGAGCGGCCTGAGCATCCTGTTCATTTCGTCGGAAATCAGCGAGGTGCTGCGCGTCAGTCATCGCGTAGCCGTGTTGCGCGACCGCCGCAAAATCGCCGAAGTGAGCGGCCAGGCCTCCAACGAAGACAATATCTATCGACTCATCGCGGGGAGCGGCGAATGAAGCTATCGAACTGGATCGCGCGCGACGGCGCCGAGCGCCCGTTGATCTGGCCGTGCGTGACGTTGCTGTTGCTGTGCGGCCTGAACCTGTGGGTCAATCCGCATTTTCTGTCGCTGCGCATGCTCGACGGCCACCTGTTCGGCGCCCCGATCGATGTGCTGAATCGCGCCGCGCCGCTGGTGCTCGTCGCCACCGGCATGACACTGGTGATCGCGACGCGCGGCATCGACATTTCGGTGGGCGCGGTGGTGGCGATCGCGGGCGCCGCCGCGGCCACCATTCTGGCGACCCAGCCGGTGGCGTCCGCCGGACTGATTGCGCAGGCGCTGCTGGCTGCGTTGATCACGGGTTTGCTGAGCGGCATGTGGAACGGGTTGCTGGTGTCCTTCGTCGGCATGCAGCCGATCATCGCCACCTTGATACTGATGGTCGCCGGGCGTGGCGTCGCGCAATTGCTGACAGCAGGGCAGATCATTCCGATCGGCGCGCCGGGCTATCTGTTCGTGGGCGGTGGTTACTGGCTCGGCGTGCCGTGTTCGGTCTGGATCGCCGCGGTGGCGGTGCTGGCCACCGCCGCGCTCGTCGAAGGCACGGCGCTCGGGCTTTTCATCCGCGCGATCGGCGTCAATCCGGTCGCCACGCGTCTGGTGGGTCTGCGGTCCAAGGCGCTCGTCTTCGCGGTGTACGGCTTCTCAGGGTTGACCGCGGCAATGGCGGGCATTCTCATCAGCTCGAACGTGCGCAGCGCCGATGGCAACAATGCCGGTCTGCTGCTCGAACTGGACGCGATTCTCGCGGTGACGCTCGGCGGCACCTCGCTGCTAGGCGGCCGCTTCAGCCTCGTGGGCACGGTGCTGGGCGCGCTGATCATTCAGACGCTGACTTACACCACTTATTCGATCGGCGTGCCCCCCGAGGCCACGCTCGTCGTCAAGGCGGCCGTGGTGCTGGCGGTGAGCCTGATCCAGTCGCCGGCGGCGCGCTCGCTCGCCATGTCGATCGGCATGTCGGTCCGCAGGTCGCTCGTCAAGCAACATGGAGCGGCGCGATGAGACGAATCCTCGAAGCATGGGCTCATATCGTCGATCCGCGCACGCTGCCGATTGCCGTCACGATCCTGCTGTTCTGCGCGTTGTTCGGCTTCGGCTCGGTGATGTACACCGGCTTCTTCTCGTGGCAAGTGCTGCTCGATCTGCTGGTCGACAACGCGTTCCTGCTGATCGTGGCGATCGGCATGACGTTCGTGATCGTGTCCGGCGGCATCGACCTGTCGGTGGGCTCGGTCGTCGCGCTGACGACCATCGTCGAGGCGGTGCTCTCCGAACACATGCATTGGCCCGTGTGGGCGATCCTGCCGATCGTGTTGCTGATGGGCACCGTGTTCGGCGCGGTGCAGGGCGCGTTGATCCACTTCTTCCGCTTGCAGGCTTTCATCGTCACGCTGGCCGGCATGTTCTTCGCGCGCGGCCTGTGCTTTCTGATCACGACGCAGTCGATCACCATCACCGACCCGACGTTCCAGAAGATTTCGGCGTTTCGTCTCGACATCGGCGTCGGCTCGGTCACCGCCAACGTGCTGATTGCGTTCGTCACGCTGCTGGCAGCAATCTACGTCGCACATTTCACGCGCTTTGGCCGCAACGTGTACGCGATCGGTGGCAATGCGCGCTCGGCCTTGCTGATGGGCTTGCCGGTCGCGCGCACACGCGTCGGCGTGTATGCGCTGAGCGGCTTCTGTTCGGCGCTCGGCGGCGCGGTCTTCACGTTCTACGTATTGTCGGGCTACGGTTTGCAAGGGCAGGGCATGGAACTCGATGCGATCGCGGCGACCGTGATCGGCGGCACACTGCTGACTGGCGGGGTGGGCTATGTGATCGGCTCGCTGTTCGGCGTCGGCATTCTCGGCACGATCCAGACGCTGATCACTTTCGACGGCACGCTCAGTTCGTGGTGGACCCGCATCGTGATCGGCGCGTTGCTCTGCGCATTCTGCCTGTTGCAACGCCTGATCGAGCGTCACGCGAAATCAGTGGGGCGCCCTGGCGGCACCGGCGCAGTCGTGACCGCGGGACGCGAACGCGGGCACGCGGACGGATCGGCGCCGCCGGACACGCATGTGATTGGACGCGCGCCCGAACAGGCGTGAGCAGTGCGGCGGTGCCTCACGCGCTGAGTTGCCGGCCTCGGGTTTCGGGCAGCGTCAACGCAGCGAGGATCACGACACCGTACGCCGCCGCCGCGAACACGCCGATCGCGTGGCCGAGCGTCATCGTTTGCGAGACGTAGCCGATCAGGAACGGAAACGTTGCGCCGATTGCCCGCCCGAAGTTGTAGCAAAAGCCCTGGCCGGAGCCGCGCATGCGGGTGGGAAACAGCTCGGTGAGGAACGCGCCCATGCCCGAGAAAATGCCGGACGCGCAGAAGCCGAGCGGGAAGCCGAGCACCAGCATCGAGAGATTGTCGAGCGGCAGTTGCGTGTAGATCAGCGCAATCGCGCACGACGCCAGCGCGAACGCGATGAAGGCACGCTTACGCCCGATCCTGTCGCTGACATAGGCGCCGGTGAGATAGCCGCAGTACGAGCCCACGATCACCACGCCCAGATAGCTGCCGGTACCGATCACGCTCAGATGCCGTTCGGTTTTCAGATACGTCGGCAGCCAGGTGGTCACCGCGTAGTAGCCGCCTTGTACACCGGTTGCCAGCACCGATGCGCGCAGCGTCGTCCACAGAATCTCGCCACGGAAAATGTCGAGCAGCGAGGTGCGCGTTTGCGAGGCGGTCTGCGCCGCTTTCTGCTGCCGATGCACCTCGGGCTCGTCGACGAAGCGTCGGATCCAGATCACGAACGGCGCCGGCGCGATACCGATGGCGAACAGCACACGCCACGCGTAATCGGGCGGCACGAGCGAGAACACGGCCATGAAGAGCAGCGTGGAAATGCCCCAGCCGATCGCCCAGCCCGCCTGCACGAGGCCCACCGCTTTGCCGCGATCGCGTGCGCGGATCACTTCGCCGATCAACACCGCGCCTGCCGTCCACTCGCCGCCGAAGCCGAGGCCCATCAGCCCGCGCGCCCATAGCAATTGCGCGAAATTCTGCGCCAGCGCGCAAGCCAGCGTGAAGACGGCAAACCAGAGAATCGTGATCTGCAAGGTTTTGACGCGGCCGATGCGATCCGACAGCACGCCGGCGGCCCAGCCGCCGAGCGCCGAACTCAGCAGCGTGACGGTGCCGATCAGGCCGGCATCCCCGCGCGTGATGCCCCATGTCGCGATCAACGTCGGAATGACGAAGCTCAGGAATTGCGTGTCCATCGCGTCGAGCACGTAGCCGATCTTGCAACTCCAGAAGGCGCGCTTCTCACTGCCGGAGATCTGCCGATACCACGCGAATGGGCCTTTCCCTGTGCCGGATGCGCCGTAAGTTTCAGCGTCGGCGGTCAACTGCGCTTCGGTTTCCATGCTTGCACTCCGGTCGTCGTGGGCCGCGGCTCGTCGCGCGGCAGGTGAGGGAAAAACGCGTTGTCTACAGCACCGCGAGCGTGGTGTTGGGAATGTCGGTGACGAGCATGTGTCCCGGCTTGTGAGCAATCGCGAACGGCAGACGCGCGCTTTCGATGGCGGCTTGCGGTGTGACACCGCAAGCCCAGAACACCGGCAGTTCGTCGCTGCGCACTTCGACGGCGTCGCCGAAATCGGGACGCGCCAGATCGCGAATGCCGATCAGCGACGGATCGCCGATATGGACCGGCGCGCCGTGCACGGCGGGAAAGCGGCTGGTGATCTGGATCGCGCGGATGGCGTCGGCGGCCTTCATGGGCCGCATCGACACGACGCGGTTGCCGCCGAATACGCCGGCCGCCACGTTGCGCTCGCGCGTGCGATACATCGGCACGTTGACCTGCTGTTCGATATGACGTAACGCGATGCCTTCGCGCCGCAGCATTTCTTCGAAGGAAAACGAGCAGCCGATCGCGAACACCACCAGGTCGTCGCGCCACAGTTCGTCGAGACTGCGCACTTCCTCGGCGCGCTCGCCATGCCGGTACACGTAAAACGCCGGCACGTCGTTGCGGATGTCGAGATCGGCGCCGAGCGCGGGCACGCGCCAGTCGCCCGGTTCGCCGATGCCCAGCAGCGGACACGCTTTCGGGTTGAGCGTGCAGAAGCGCAGAAAATCGTCGGCGTATTGACGGGGCAGGATGGCGAGGTTGGCTTGCGCATAATCTCCGCAGTAGCCGGCTGTCGGACCGGACAATCGGCGAGCGCGAATCTGCTGACGAAACTCGGATGGCGTGTAGGACATGAACTGCTCGGCTCCAGGTAGACCGGTGTGGCTGAAAACACTACAGCGTTGCGACCCAGATTAGTAACGTCAAAAATATCCATCCAGCGAGTTTTTATTGCGTTTCGTTAAATTAAACTTAACAGCGCCGCAGCCGGTTTGCGGCGATGATCGCGTGCATTCCGCCGCTGTTGAGAGAGCTCCGCAATGAATACCCGCTTCGTCGAAACCTTTCTGACGCTCGCCCGCCTGGGCAGTTTTCGCGCGACCGCCACCGCCATGCACGCGACGCCCGCCGCGATTTCGCTGCGCATCAAGGCGCTCGAAGCCGAGTTGGGCGTCGAGTTGATTGAGCGCGATGCCGCTGACTTTCAGCTCACCGTGAATGGCGAGCGGCTGCTCGCGCATGCGCGCTCGGTGGTGCAGGCCACGCGCTCGCTGCAACTGGCCGCTCAGGACGAGACGCAAGTGGCGACGCGATTGCGCCTCGGCGTGATCGAGACGGTGGTGCATAGCTGGCTGCCGGACTACATCCGGATGCTGAACCTCGAATACAACCGCATCGTCGTGGACCTCACGGTCGATTCGAGCGCGATACTCGGACCGCGTTTGCGGGCGGGCGAACTGGATCTGGTGATTCAGGTGGAGGAAACCGCGGAGCACGAGGCGTCGATCGTCTCGACCTTGCTGGCGAGCTATCCCGTGCGCTGGATCGCGCGCAGCGATCTGATACCGGCCAGCCGCGCGAAACATGTGCAGACGGTATTGAGCAAGCCCGTGCTGACGTTCGGCCGTGGCACCGCGCCTCAAATCGCGGTCGAAGGGATCGTGCAGGCGCTCGCAAAGCGCGCCGGCGTGCCGCTCGCGCAGATGCAGGTGACCTGCATGCCGTCGGTCGCGGTGATCGTGAAACTGCTGCGCGACGGTTATGGGGTGGCGGCCGTGCCCGCGTTATTCGTCGAGCCTTATCTGACCCGTGGCGAACTGGGCCAATTGCAGGTACGGCCATTGCCGCCACCGATCGACGTCGCGATGTACTACCGCGACGATGCCGACGTCGGTGTGCTCGCGGCATCCCGTGTCGCGCGCAACGCTTGCGATCAGTATGCGAAGGCGATGGGGCGGCAGTTGATCGGGAAACGCTGAGGCATGCTGACGAACACGCCGTGGCTCATTCAGCGCACGTCCAGACGCCGTCGCACAGTGGCCACTAGCCGATCGAACGAGAACGTGCTGGCGGCGAGCGCGGCGGTATCCGGAAAGTGCTCGCGCGCAATGTCGGTCAATACCTGTCCCGGCGGCGCTTCGATCAGCACGCGCGCACCCATTTCCTGCATCACGGTGAGCGCGTCGAACCAGCGCACGGTGTAGCGCATGTTGGTCGCGAGATCGTCGCGGATCGCGTCCGCCGTGTACAAAGGACGTCCGCCGCGATTGCCGACATACGTACTGTGCGGCGCGTGAAAAGGCACGTCCTTAGCGTAAGCGGCCAATTCGTCCGTGGCCTGCGCGAGCAGTTCGCAATGCGACGGCACGCTCACCGCGAGTCGCGTGGCCTTGCGCGCGCCAGCAGCCAGCGCGCGTGCGATGAAGGCGTCGAGCGCTTCGTTCGCGCCCGCTATCACGATCTGGCGCGGCGCATTCACGTTGCCGATGTAGACATGCTGGTGGTCTTCATCGGCATGCCGTACGGCGAGTGTTTCCACTTGATATTCGGTCAAACCGGATATGGCGGCGAGACCGTAGCCGGATGGGTAGGCCGTTTCCATCAGCTCGGCACGGCGGCGAACCATCTTCAACGCATCGTCGAAATGAATCGCGCCGCAGCTTACCGCCGCTGCATAGGCGCCGACCGATAAGCCCGCGCTGATCTCCGGCACGAGCTGTTCATCGGCCAGCGCGCGCGTGAGCGCCACGCCTGCCACCGTCAAGCCGATCTGCACGGCGACGGTCGAGCGCAGTGCGTCCGGCGTGTCCAGTGTGAGCACGTCGACGCCGAGTACCTGCGAAGCTTCCTCGAGCGTGTCGCGCACTGCATGATGCCGAGGCAGGCGATGCAGGAACCCATCGGTCTGCGCGCCTTGTCCGGGGAAAAGCAGGGCGAGCATCAGGCGTGGCTACCGTGAGTCGCGGTGGCCCACGGATCGGTAATCAGGCGCGGGCCGCTCGCATGGCGTACCATCACGCGCGATTTTCCCGCGGCCCATTCGGCCAGCGCCACGCCACCCTCGGGCGTTTCGAGTTGCGCGTCCACGCGAACGCCCACACGTTGCGCCAGTACCTGCAGGTGATCCAGCAATTCAATCGCGTGGTTTCGCGCGAGCGGTTTTTCGTCCATTCGGATCAGCAGATCGAGATCGCTCGACGCCGTTACCGTCGCCACGCGTGTGGCCAGTTCAAAGCCGGCGCTGCCGCTCGGGCCCCACGTCAACGCGGCTAACGGGCCGGCCGCGTCGTCCTGCAACGCGGCGAGCGCGGCGAACGCGGGCAATGCGCCGCGCCCTTCGAGTGGCGTGCATGACGCCAGCGCTTCCGGCGACACGGCTCTCACTACATCCGCCGACGACGCCCACGTCCCGTAGCGTTGCGAGCGCCCGGCACCGCGCATACCGATTGCAACGAACCCTTCAGCCGCCAATGCGCGTCTTACGACCGCATACGGCGCGCGTCCGAAAGCCTCGCGCACCCACGCCGGTTCGCCCTCGAAAGCCTGCAAATGTCGCAGGCGCAGCAAGTCATGCGGCCGCCACCGCGCATTGCATGACAACGCGTGGTCGATTGCAAACGGCGGCGCGGCGCACACCTGCATCACGTGGCATCCCATTGTTCGGCGAGACGGCGGCGCACTTCGATCGACGCCGCGCGGTTCTTCTGCGCCGCCGCCGATTCCAGCCGATGCGCGAGGTTGCGGCGACCATCGTCGCGCACGCTGCGAATCTGCTCGCTCAGAACTTCGCGCACGCGTTCGATCTGCGCGGCGTCGGGCGCGTCGGCATCGACGCCGTCGATCAATTGGTCCAGCAGGCCGAGCTTGGCGAACGACGCCATCGAGTACGACATCGGCACGATGGTTTCGCCGAGTGCGTCGAGTGCTTCGACCGTGCGGCGCGTGACGCGCGCGGCGGCTTCCTTGCCCATGGCGTGAACCATGGTGCCGGGCGCGTCGAGCGCGACGATGCGGTTGGCCTGATAACCGTGCGCGAGGAAGGCGCCCGACATCGCCGGTCCGACGATCAGCGCGATCACGGGATGACCCGCGTCGCGTGCGGCCGCGTAGGCGTCGACGGCCGCTGCACAGGCGAGGTGAATGCCGAGCATTTCCTCGCGATAGCCGTAAGCCTGACTTTTCACGTCGACGATCGCGACGATCGGGCGGCGCGTGCCGCTCGCTTCGTCTCGTGCAATGACGTCGCGCACTGCGCGCGCGAGCCGCCAGCCCTGTTCGAGGCCGACCACGTTGTCGGTGGCGCGAGGAAAGCGGTTTGATGGATCGGGCACCACGGAGAAGAAGTGGGCGGTTGCGCCGCCGAGTTGCGCGTCGCCGCTCCACACGGGCGCCTGGCTGGCCGATTCGCCGGCGAGCGCCTGGAACCAGCGCGCGCCGCGGCTGAGTTGTACGTCGCTCATGCTTGCTCCTTGCGCAATGCGTTCTGCACGTTCTGCGCGTGATGGTTGAACACGTCGCGCATGGTTTCCGGCGTGACGCTGGCGGGATCGATCCGCGCGAGCCGGTTCAGAAAAAGGTCGACCTGTTCGGTGCGATGCGCGGCCGGTACACCTTGCGTGAACGCGGAACGCACGGCGGCGCGCACCGCGTCGGCATCGTCGTCGACCAGTTGATCGGCGAGCGCGGTTGCCGTTCGCTGTTCGCCGCCGATCAGTTGCCACACGCGGCGGCGATCGCTGGCGTCGAGTTCTTCGATGCCGGCTTCCTGTTCGATCACTTCGGGGCCGTTCATGCCAAGCCGCCCCTGCTTCGTGACGACCAGGTACGAGCACAGCGCAGCCGCCAGCGACATGCCGCCGAAGCAGCCGACCATGCCCGCGATCACGCCGACCACCGGCACATGCCGGCGCAACGCGACGATGGCGGCCTGAATCTCGGAGATCACCGCGAGGCCGAGGTTGGCTTCCTGAAGCCGCACGCCACCGGTTTCGAACAGCACGACCGGCCGCACGATCTTGCCGTTTTCGCAGTCGCGCAGGGCCAGTTCGAGCGCCGCGGCGATCTTGCTGCCCGACACTTCGCCGATGCTGCCGCCCTGGAACGCGGATTCGATCGCGGCGACCACGGCGGGCTCGCCGTCGATGGTGCCGCGCGCGATCACGCAACCGTCATCCGCCTGGCAGACGACGCCTTGCAGCGGCAGCCACGGCGACTCGATCCGGTCGAACGGGCCGAGCAGTTCGCGGAAGGTGCCCGCATCCAGCAGCGAGCGGGCGCGTTCGCGCGCCGGCAGTTCGATGAAACTTTCGCGCAGCAACGGCGCGGGATGGGTGCTCGCAACCGTGTTCATGCGTCGTCTCCCTGTTCGGCGGCTTCGACGGCTTCTGCGAGCCGCAGCGCGACCACGCCGGGCGTCGCGCCGAAGTCGTTGATTTCGATTTGCGCGGCGCCGTCGTAGCGGGTGAAGAAGCGGTCGAGCACGCTTTTCCAGATGTGGCTGTAGCCGTCCACGCTGGTGCGCACGACCACATGCGCGCTCAGCGCGCCGGCCGGATCGGCGGGCGAGAGCAATACTTCCAGGTCGCCCGAACCCACCACGCCGACATGCGCGCGGGTCGTGACGGCGCGTTGCGCCGGATAGTCGAAGGTCAGATGTTCCATGAGTCCTGGCTCCCGCTGGCGTCGTGATGCGCCAGCATGTCGAGAAAGAGGGTGGCGGCGAGCAGATCGGCTGCGCCGCCGGGCGATGCATTGAGCGACAGCAATTCGTGTTCGAGCGCGGCGAGGGCGGCGCGGCCCGCGGGCGTCGAGCTGCCGCCCGCGTCCAGCACCCGTTGCGCGCCGTGCTGTCCGGCGTGCAGGCCGGGCAACCCGGCGCGATGCAACAGGCAGGTGTCGTCCAGCAACGCCATGATCGAGAGCAGGGCGTCGACGCGCGCTTCGTTTTCGTCGATGCCTCGCGCGCGTGCCGCGCGCAACGCAGGCAAGCCCACGTCGACGACGTGCGGGAAGCCGTCTTGCGCTTCGCGGCGCGCGCCACCGACGTGGTAGCGCTGACGCGCGCGTTCGCCATGACTGTCTGACGGTGCGGCGAAGCGATCCGGGAAGCACGCGATCTGCGCGGCTCCCGTGCAGATTCTCGATGCGTTCAGACGCATGGCGCCTCCAGGCAGCGACGCGCCCGCGACCAGCAGCCCGACAATCCAGATCGCGCCGCGATGCGCGTTGCTGCCACCTGTGGCGTGCAGCATGTCCAGTTCGCCGGCGCGGCCGATCTGCGCGAGCTCGGTGCGCAGCAACGCGGACGGTTCGCCCCGGCGGCGCGCCGCGCGTGCGAGTGCGGCAAAGGTCGGCTCGAGTGCGTTGGCCGAACGCAGCATGGTGGCGAGATCGAGGTCGCGATGCGCGCCGCTGCCGCGCCGGTCGACCAGCGCGGGCTTTGGCGTGAGTTGCGCTTCGTCGATTAGCGCGGTGACTGCGTGACGGGCGAGTTGCGCGTCGGAGGGCGCGGGGGCGAGGCGGGTGGTGCGCCGAGCGGTCGTGCCGTCAGCGGCGCCGGCAAGTGCAGCCACTCCAGCGGGTCCGGCGCGAAGATCGGCCTGGGTCGCGCGTACGGCGCGAGCGCTCGAAGTCGAGGCTTGCGCCGTACGCGCGAGCAAAGCAGCGGGCGCCATGCTTACCAGCTCCTGAAGCGCGCCGGCGGTTCGTACAACCCACCCGACCACGTCACCAGATCGTCGATGCTACGTGCCGCCAGCAGCGAGCGCTTGGCCTCGCCGCGACGAATGCCGAGATCCTCGGGATACGCGACGATGCCGCGCCGGCGCAGCTCCGCGGTCTTCTCCGGTTTGGCGCGCAGCCCGATTGGCGTCACGCCGGCCACCGCGGCGATCGCCGCGCGCCGCTCGTCGATACCTTCGGCCTTATGCAGATGCGCAATGCCTTCCTCGGTGACGACATGGCTGACGTCGTCGCCGTAGATCATCACGGGCGCGATCGGCATGCCGCTTTTCGCGCCGACCGCGACGGCGTCGAGTTCATCGACGAAGGTCGGCTCGCCGCCTTTCTTGTAGGTCTCGGCCATTTGCACGACGAGCTTGTGGCCACGCGACACCGGGCCCTGATCGCGCAGCAGCTTGAGCCACGCTTCGCTCGAATGACGCCGGCCGCGCGGATCGTGGCCCATGTTCGGCGCGCCGCCGAACCCGGCCAGACGCCCCCTCGTGACGGTGGACGAATTCGCGTCCGCATCGATTTGCAAGGTCGAGCCGATGAACAGATCGACACCGTATTGCCCGGCGAGCTGGCAAAGCACGCGGTTCGAACGCAGGCTGCCGTCGTTACCGGTGAAGAAAACGTCGGGACGCGCCTCGATATACGCCTCCATGCCCACTTCGCTGCCGAAACAATGAATGCTGTCGACCCAGCCCGATTCGATCGCGGGAATCATGGTCGGATGTGGATTGAGCGTCCAGTTGCGGCAGATCTTGCCCTTCAGGCCGAGCGACTCGCCGTAAGTGGGCAGCAGCAATTCGATCGCGGCCGTGTCGAAACCAATACCGTGATTCAGCGATGTCACGCCGTACGGTTCGTAGATGCCGCGAATCACCATCATGGCGGTGAGCACCTGCAGGTCGCCGATATGGCGAGGATCGCGCGTGAACAGCGGCTCGACGGCGAACGGCCGGTCCGCCTGCACGACCACGTCGACCCATGAGCCCGGAATGTCGACGCGCGGCAATTCGTCGACGATCTCGTCGACCTGAACGATCACGATGCCATGACGGAAGGCGGCCGCCTCGGCGATGGTCGGCGTGTCTTCGGTATTCGCGCCGGTGTACAGATTGCCGTGACGGTCGGCCTTTTCCGCGCACAGCAGCGCGACGTGCGGCGTCAGATCCACGAACATGCGCGCGTACAACTCGACATACGTATAGATCGCGCCGATTTCCAGCTGGCCGTCTTCGAGCAGTTGCGCGACCCGCAGGCTTTGCGGCCCGGCGAACGAGAAGTCGACTTTATGCGCGATGCCGCGCTCGAACAGCGTCAGATGCTCTGGACGGCCAATGCTCGAAATTAGCAGATGCACGTCGTGAATCTTTTGCGGATCGACCTTGGCGAACGAACGCGACAGGAAATCGGCCTGTTTCTGGTTGTCGCCTTCGAGGGCGACGCGGTCGCCTGGCTGAATCAGCGTTTCGAGGGCATCGACGATACGGTTCGACGGCAGCACGCCGTCTTCCAGCCAGGGTGCGATGGCGGCGAGGCGGCGGTTCTTTTCGTCGCGGCGCGTGGTCCACGAACGGGCGGCGGTGGGGGGCGACACTGCGGACGCAGCGGCTTGGGCGGGTCGGTTCATCGGCTTCTCTCAGCTCCCGGTGGCGGCGCGCGGGCGTCTGCCGCGCGGCTTGGGTTGATTCGCTAGCGCGGCTTCAGCCTGCGCGCGCTCGGTCAAAAAACGATAAAGCAGGTCGCCCGTGCCCAGCAGATGCGCGACAACCAACGCCTGCGCGGTGGGCACGTCGCGGCGTTGCACGGCGTCGAGCAGGGCGGCGTGTTCATTGTCGGACTCGCCCTTGTACGACGGCAAGCCGAACTTCAGGCGTAGATATCTTTCGCCGCGCCGGTGCAGCGTACCGATCATGTCGGCAAGCTGCGGACGCGCCGCGGGCGCGTACAGGCTCATGTGAAACGCCACATTGCGCTCGACATACAGCGAAGGGTCGGCTTCGCGTTCGGCGGCGCGGCACAGACCGGCGCTTTCGCGCAGCGTGGCGGCGGTGTGATGGGGAATCGCAAGACCGATCGCAAGGCTTTCCAGCGCCGAGCGGATCTCGTAGATCTCGCGCGCTTCTTCCGCCGACAAAGGGGCGACGGTCGCGCCTTTGTGTACAGCGGCTTTGGCCCAACCCTCGCTTTCCAACTGCCGCAAGGCCTCGCGCACGGGAATTGCGCTGACTGAGAAATGCCGCGCGATCGCGTCTTGGCGCAGCGGCGCGCCAGGCGCCAGCGTGCCGTTGACGATCGCCGCGCGCAGCGCCTGCGCGATCAGGTGGGACGTGCTCTCACGCGGCGCGGCCGCAGGTAAAAGCGGGCTTTGCGCCGGGGCGTCCAGGGGAAAACCATCTATTGCATCGCTCATAATATTAAATATTATATATAAAAAGACGCAAATTACAGACGGGCAAACCCGCAAAAGATTTTTGCCGTTCTGCTCGCCAATGCTTCTGACCGGTCGTGCATGGACGCCGTCAGGTCATCACAAACGCGTCATCTCGCGTCGTTGCCGTTACGCACATTAACCGTTGGGCCGGAGGAGCATGATGAGTTCACTAACCGACCGCACGTCGGTCACGCGGCGTCGCACGCCGCTCAATCGTTCGCAGATCGCAGGCTTCTGGGGAGCGTGGGCAGGCTGGACGCTCGACGGGATGGACTCGTTCATCTATGCGCTCGTGCTGACGCCGGCGTTGACCGAACTGCTGCCGCGCTCGGGTTATGCTGCGACGCCGGCGAACGTCGGCCTCGCCGGTTCGATCCTGTTCGCGCTGTTTCTGGTCGGCTGGGGGCTGTCGTTCATCTGGGGGCCGCTCGCCGACCGCTACGGCCGCACCAAGGTATTGGCCGGCACGATCTTCACGTTCGCGATTTTCACGGGCCTCGCGGCGACCTCGCACAACGTGTGGGAACTCGGCATCTATCGTTTCATTGCCGGCGTCGGCATCGGCGGCGAGTGGGCGCTGGCCGGGACGTATGTGGCGGAGGCGTGGCCGGAAGATCGCCGCAAGATGGGCGCCGGTTATCTGCAGACGGGGTACTACGCCGGTTTCTTCCTCGCTGCGGCGCTGAATTACACGGTCGGCGTGCATTACGGCTGGCGCGCGATGTTCCTGACCGGCGCGGTGCCCGTGGTGGTCGCGATTCTGATCCTGCTGCGCGTGAAAGAGTCGGAGAAGTGGCAGAAGGCCGAGGCGCGCACCGTGCGCACCAAACCGCTGCGCGAGATCATGGGACCGGCGTATCGGCGCCGCACCTGGGTGGCCTGCATTCTGCTGACGATTGCCATCATCGGGTTGTGGGCCGGTGCGGTGTACGAACCGTCCGCCGTGATTCAACTGGCGACCAAGGCCGGCATGGCCAAGAACGACGCGATCAGAACGGCCTCGCTGGCCACGGGCTTGTTGTCCATCGCGACGATCCTCGGCTGTCTCGCGTTGCCGCCGCTAGCCGAGCGCATCGGCCGCAAGAAGACGCTGGCGATCTACTTCTTCGGCATGGCGATCGCGATCGTCGGCAGTTTCGGCTGGGCGTTTTATTTGCCTAACGGTCTCGCGCCGTTCATTGCGTGGCTGTTCGTGCTGGGATTCTTTGGCGGCAATTTCGCGCTGTTCAGCTTGTGGCTGCCGGAGCAGTTCGAAACACGGGTGCGCGCGACGGCGTTTGCGTTCTGCACGTCGTTCGGGCGGTTCGTCGGCGCGGGCGTCAATTTTCTGCTCGGCGCGGCAGTGCTGCATATGCATACGCTCGGCGTGCCGGTGGCGCTGACGGCGCTGGCGTTTATCGTCGGCCTGTTCGTGATTCCGTTTGCGCCGGAGACGAAGGGCGAGGTGTTGCCGCAGTGATCTGGCGGCCTGGCTGAGTGAAGCTGGCCTCGCGCATGATTGCGTGTGGTCAGCCTTCGCAAGGGCGGTTCAATCGTCGGATCGTCGGCATGCATCTCATTCTGTGAAACTAATTCGGCATCCAGATGAAGTGGGTTGCGAACCTCTCCCAGGTTACCGGCGATTAATCGCACGAATGCCGTCGCGCCCGTCCACCCGGCCGCAGCAACGAAAGCAGCGGCCACCCGAGATTGACCCCCAGACTCGCGACCACGATCAACGCCATGCCGGCAAGCTGCGGCATCGATAAGGCCCGCCCGTACACAACGGCATCCACCAGGATCGCCGTCAACGGGTACACGAACAGCAACACGGCAATGATCGGCGTGCTCAGCTTGGGCAACGCGCCGTAAATCAGCACATACGACAGTCCCGTATGCAGCACGCCCATGCCGACCAGCCAGAACCACTGCATCGGGCCGATATGCTCAGCGGTGAGCGGCGCAATGAACGGCAGGCACACGACGCCCACCGCACACTGCGCGAGCGTCAGCAGATGCGGCCGCAAATCGCCGAGTCCCTTGGCGATCACCGTGACGCTCGCATACAGCACCGAACCCGCGAGCGCTTCACCAATGCCGATCAGATAGCTCGTGTGGCCTTGCAGATGCTCAGTGGCCGCAACGCCCGACGCGAGCACGAGTCCCACGAAGGCAGTCGCAATCCATCCGAGCCGGTCCACGCCAAGTCGCTCGTTGAACAACGCCGCGCCCATCAGCACGACCCAGAACGGCTGCACGTGAAATACCACGGTAGCGACCGCGATGCTGGTGCGATGAATCGCATCGAAGAACCCGACCCACTGCGTGACCATCAGCACGCCCGAGATCAGCGCGAGCGCGACGGTGCGTCGTGTGAAATGCGCGTGCGTGAAGAAGCCTTTCCAGGCGCAATACGCGGCGAGCGCGAGAAAGCCGAACAGGCAGCGAAAGAACACCAGCGTCAGCGCGCCGAGCCGCGCTTCCTCGACGAAGATCCCGATGGTGCCCATCAACAGCCCGCCGCTGGCCAGCGTGATGGCGCCTTGTTGGCGTTGGGTGAGGGACATGCGCAGCGGTCTCCGTGATGGTATGTCGCGAGTATTGCGCGGCTTGCACGGTACCGACAAACGAATTAAATTGAGCAATTCCATAAGCTGAATTGATAAATCATGCACCCGGAATTCGACGTCGATCTGTTGCGCACTTTCGTCGCGGTGGTGGAAACGGGCAGCTTCACGAAGGCGTCGGCGACCGTGCATCGTTCGCAGGCGGCCGTCAGCATGCAGATCAAGCGGCTCGAAACCATGCTCGGCACGACGCTGTTCGCCCGCAATACGCGCAATCTGTCGCTCACGCGGCCGGGCAATACGCTGCTCGAATACGCGCGGCGCGTGCTGGCGCTGCATGAGGAGGCGTGGTCGGCGATCGTGCGGCCCGAGGTCACCGGGCGCGTAGTGCTCGGTGCGCCGGACGATTACGTGTCCTCGTTGCTGTCGCCCGTATTGCGGCGTTTTTCGAATCTGTATCCGCATGTGGAGATCGAAATCGTCTGCGCGCAGAGCACCTCGCTCGCGCCGATGCTGGCCGACAATAAGATCGACCTCGCCTTCGTCACGCGCGACCGCAAGTTGCGCGGCGAATTCGTGCGCAGCGAGCCGAAGGTGTGGGTGGGGGCCTCCGTGGACACGCCGGTGCTGGCGGCGTCGCCGCTGCCGGTGGGACTTTACGAGCCGGGCTGCGTGGCGCGCCAGCATACGCTGGCCGCGCTGGACGGCGCGCGTATCCGCTATCGCGCGGCGTTCAGCAGCGCGAGCCTGATGGGGCTGGTGGCGACCGTGGATGCGGGGTTGTCGGTGATTGCGCTCACGCGTTGCAGCGTGCCGCCGCGCTTCGCGATTCTCGGTGAAGCGCAGGGCTTGCCGACCATCGCGCCGCTGGAAATCGTGGTGGCGCGCAGCGCCAAGTCGGATCGGCCGACGTGTGATTACCTGGCCGCGCAGATGGTGCAGGATTTGTCGGTGCGGCCTCAGTCGCGTGGGGCGGCCGCTTAACGGCGAGACGAGGTGACGGCGAGTCGAGTTGCCGAAGGCGGCTAAGTCCGCTAAGTCCGCCTTCGTACCTTCTGATGTTCAAACGCGGCGACTAGGCACGCGCGTAAGCCGTCACCTCGCCATCTACCGCGAGCCGGACCTGTTCGCCTGGCCGCGGGCAAAGATAACCCGGCACGCGCGCGCGGATCAGGGTTCGCGTGGCGGCGCGCAGTTGCAGCGCGACGCCTGCGTCCTGTCCCTGGAAGACCACTTCCGTGACGACCGCGTCATGCACCGTTGCGCCGTTGTGCAGCGTGTCTTCGGCGCGCAGCAGCCGGATCTGCTCGGGCCGCACCATCACATCGACAGCGCCTTCGCCTATCGGCCCGGACAGCGGCAATTCGCCCAGTTCGCAACTCACGCGGTTCTGACTGACCACGCCCGGCAACAACACCGCCTCACCGACGAACGACGCCAGCTCGCGCGTCACGGGCCGACGGTAGAGGTTTTCCGGCGTCGCCGTCTGGATCAGCCGGCCGTTCCACAACACGGCCACCTCATGCCCGAGCGACAACGCCTCGGATTGATCGTGCGTGACCAGCACGGCCGTCGCGCCGGTCGCGGCGAGCGCGCTCGCGACCGCTTGCCGGGTTTCGAGCCGCAACGCGGCATCGAGCGAGGAGAAAGGTTCGTCGAGCATCACCAGCGTGGGCGACGGCGCGAGCGCGCGCGCCAGCGCGACGCGTTGCTGCTGGCCGCCCGATAGCTGCTGTGGCGCGCGTTCGCCGAAGTTGGCCGGCAAGCCGACCAGCTCCAGCAACTCGCCCACGCGATGCCGCGCGCGGCGTTGCGCGCGCGGCAAGCCGAACACGATGTTCTCCGCCACGGACAGATGCGGAAACAGCGCGCCTTCTTGCGGCACGTAGCCGATATGGCGCTGTTCCGACGGCACATGCAGACCGTCGCCGGCCACGCGGCGGCCGTCGATTTCGACACTGCCGCCATCCGCGCGTTCGAAACCGCACAAGAGGCGCAGCAGCGTGGTCTTGCCGCTACCCGACGGACCCAGCAGCGCCAGCAGCGTGCCGCGCTCGACCGAAAGATCGATGCCGTGCAGCACCGGTTGACCGTCGAAAGATTTTTGCAGCCCGCGGATACGAAGTTCGCTCATGACAATCCGATGGTAAAAGCGCGGCGCGTCAGCCGCGTTCGCCGAGTAGCGCCGACTTGCCGAGCAGCGCGAACAGCAGGCCCGAGGCGAACAGCGAAATGCCGGTGAGCAGCGCCGCGTACGGCGCCGCCGCGGCGAACGCCATGGTCGAGGTGTCGGCCCAGACCTGGGTGGCGAGCGTTTGCGTGTCGAGCGGGGAGAGCAGCAGCGTCGCGTTCAGTTCGGTGACGACCGAGATGAACACCATCGCTGCGGCCGCGCCGAGTCCGGGCGCCGCCAGCGGCAGCACCACGCGAAACAGCGTTTGCGACCAGTTCAGGCCGAGTGCGCGTGCGGTCTCCTCGAGCCGCGGCTGCGCCTGCATGAAGGCGGCGCGCACGCTGACCAGCGCCACCGGCATGAACAGCATCGCGTAGGCGATCACCAGCAGTGTCGCGCTCTGATAGAGCGGTTGCAGCACGTGGACCGCGAGCGACACGATCGCCAGTGCGATCACGAGACCCGGCACGCCTTGCGCGAGAAACACCGTGCGTTCGAACAGCGTCGCGAAACGGGTCGGATAGCGCACCAGCAGGAACGCGAGCGGCACGACCAGCAGCGTGGTCAGCAACGCGGCGGCCAGACCGAAACCGAGCGACGAGAGCGTCGCATTGAACAGCAGTTCGGGCGACACGTCGGCCGGCGTGACGGCAGCCGCGCCCGGTTGTGTGAGCCAGTAGCCGATCATGCCGAGCGGCACGCCGAGCGTAGTGAGCGACAGCAGCGCAAAGCCGCCGACGACGATCCAGCGCCACACTCCGAGGTCGTAGCGCAACACCGCGCGGCGGGTGCCGCGATCCACGCGTTCATAACGCGCCGCGCCGCGCACGCGGAACTCGAATGCCAGCACGATCAGGCAGATCACGATCAGCAGGCATGCGAGCAGCGACGCGCCGCCGCCATCGAAACTGGTGCGGAATTCCGCGTAGATCTGCGTGGTGAACGTGTGAAAACGCAGCAGTGTGAACGCACCGAACTCGGACAGCACGCCGAGCGCGACCAGCAGCATGCCGCCGAGCAACGCGGGACGCAGTTGCGGCAGCACTACACGAATGAAGGTGGTCCAACGGTTGCAGCCGAGTGCGCGCGCGCTTTCTTCGAGCGCGGGATCCATGCCGCGCAGCGCGGCGGCGACCGGCAGATAGACGAGCGGAAAATACGCGCAGGTGAGCACGAGCAGCGCGCCCGCGAAGTCCTGCAAATCCAGGCTCAGCGACACCCATGCATAGCTCGAGATAAAGGCCGGCATGGCGAGCGGCGCGGCGCTCAACACGGCCCACGCGCGGCGTCCCGGCAAGTGCGTGCGTTCGACGAACCACGCGGCAGCCGTGCCGACCACCGCGGAGACCAGCGTGGTCGAGACTGTGATCATCAGCGTGTTGATCAGCAGTTCGCCGACCAGCGGACGGAAGATCAGATCGATCGCCTCGGCCGCGCCGAAGCTCGCGGCACGCCAGAACGTCAACGCGATCGGCAGCAATACCAGCAAAGCGCTCAGTGCCGCCGCCGCGAACAGGCCACGCGGCGCGCGCGGACGGGCGCGCGCCGGCGCAGTGGGGACAACCGGCGGGCCGGCTGACAATGCTTCGCTCATTTACAGGAGGCCTGCCTGGCGCAGCAGCTTGCCGGCCTGGCTGTCGTCGCCGAGTTGCTGGATGGTCAGCGGCGGCGGGCTCAGTTCAGCGAACGGTTTGAGAATCGGGTCAGGCGCGACACCTGCGTGCAGCGGATATTCGAACATGACGTGGCTATTCGCCATCAACTGCTGCGCGCGGTCGCTGACCAGGTACGCGAGAAACTTCTGGGCGCCGTCCGTGTTGTGCGCGGACTTCAGCACCGCGGCGCCCGACACGTTCACGGCCGCGCCGGCGTCGCCGTTGCTGAAGTGATAGATCGCGCTGCGGGTTTTGCCGTCGCCGAGTTCGGCATGCAGGCGCGCCCAGTAGTAGTTGTTGATCAGTCCGGTCGCGACACCGCCGCGGTTCACTGCGGCGACCACGCCTTCGTCGTCGTCGAAAATCTGCGCGTTGGCTTTCAGGCCCTTGAGCCACTGCACCGTTTGCGCCTCGCCCTTCAACGCGAGCACCGCGGAGACGAGCGGCAGGAAGTCACCGTCGCTCGGGGCAATGCCGATCTTGCCTTTCCATTCCGGCTTGGCGAGATCGAACAGCGATTGCGGCAGTTGCGATGCCTGCACCTTGGTGGTGTTATAGGCGAGCACGTTTTCACGCGCGGTCACCGCGACCCATGCGCCGCTCGGCGAACTGAAGCGCGCCGGCACGGTGGCGAGCGTCGAGGCGTCCACCTTGTTCAGCAGGCCTTTCTCTTCGAGCAGCATCAGCTCGGGCGAGTTTTCCGTGAAGTACACGTCGGCGGGCGTGGCGGCGCCTTCGGCGACGATCTGCGCGGCCATGGCCGGGCCTTCGCCGTTGCGGATCTTCACCGAAATGCCCGACTGCTTTTCGAAGTCCTTGGCGAGCAGATTGACGACCTGCTCGTGCTGCGCGTTATACAGCGTGATCGACGCGGCGTGCGCCGCCGACGGCACCGTCGCGAAAGCGGCCAGGGTGAGCGCGGCCGCGCTGCTCAGAACACGCAGACGAGTGCCAAACCAGTTGTAAGCCATGATCCAGAAATCCGTTTTGATGTGATAGTTGATTTGTGTTTTGCCGACTGAGCGGCTCGCATTACGCCTCGAACAATCCCGCGCCGATATACGAACCCGGCTTCGCGCCCGGCGGCACGGCGAAAATCGCGCTGCCTACGTGCGTCGTGAACTGGTTCATCATGTCGAACTTCGCGAGCTTGTCGTTGATCGGAATGAAGCCGGTGCGCGGGTCGCCCTGATGCGCGATGAAAATGAGGCCCGCGTCGTATTCGGTTTCCTGGCGCCATGGCGGCCAGCGCTCGATGTAGAAGTTCGTGCCGTCGTTATACGAGTACGAACGCCGCAGAATCTGCGCGCCGTTGTTGCTCGCCTGATTCGACAGACGCACGTGCGAGTTCTCCGGAATCACCGGATTGCCGTCCTTGTCCTCTTCCTTCAGGTCCACGGCGTCGAACTCGTTCTTCTTGCCGATCGGCGCGCCGCTGTACTTGTGGCGCCCGAATACCTGTTCCTGAAAGTCCAGCTCGGTGTTGTCCCAGTGCTCCAGCGTGATGCGGATGCGTCGCACGACGGTGTAGGTGCCGCCTTCCATCCACGGCGCGTCGGCGCTGGCGCCGGCCCACACGAATTCGTTCATCAACTGCGGCTTCGCGGTGGACGGATTGTTGGTGCCGTCCTTGAAGCCCATCAGATTGCGCGGCGTCTGACCGCGCGGACCCGACAGGAAACCGGACTGGCCCCAGCGCATCGCCGCCGTGCCGTAAGCGAGACGCGCCAACTGCCGGACCGCGTGAAACGCGACCTGCTGATCGTTCGCGCAGGCCTGAATGAACAGATCGCCGCCGGTTTTTTCCTTGATCAACTGGTCGCCGTTAAAACGCGGCAGATCGACGAGCGCGGCGGGGCGGCGCGCGGCGAGGCCGTAGCGATCCTTGCCTTCATGCGTGAATAGACCGGGGCCGAAACCGAAGGTGATCGTCAGGCCGCAGGGGCCGAGGCCGAGCACATCGCCGGAATCGGGCGCGGCCTGGTTGTCGCCGGCGTCGCCGGTCGCCAGCGGCGCGGCCGTGCCGCCTTGCGTGAGACGCGCGGCCGCGTCGGTCCACGCGCGCAGCAGCGCGATCACGTCGTCACGTTTCTCGGTGGTCAGATCGAGCGCGGCGACGTAGGTGTGGCTTTGCTGCGGTGTGACGATGCCGCCCTGATGCGCGCCGTAGAACGGCTCGACGGCCAGTTGCGGATCGACGGGGGCATGCGCCTGCGTTCTGGCGAGCGCGCTCTGCGGCGCGGCCAGACCCGCGCCGAGGCTCGCGCCGGCGGCGACCGCGGCGCCGCCCGCCTTGAGAAACCCGCGCCGTGAAGGCCGCGGGGGGTGATCGTTTGCCATGGTTACTTCACCTTCATTTGGCGTTGGAACATTGAAATCACTTCGCGAGCACGAGCGTGTTCACGTCGTCCTGCACGTAGTAGAAGCCGTCGCCTTCAGGTGTCATTGCGAGGCCGAACAGGTCGCCGTTGCCCGGCGGCGATTGCGCCTTGTCGGTGTCGATCCAGCGCGCGTAAATCTGCTTGCCGCTCGCCGGATCGATTTCGACGATCTGGCCGTTCAGCGCATTGGTCACGAGCAGGTGGCCGTTAGGCGCGGTGACCATGGCGAGCGGGCGGTGCAGCAGGCCGTCGGCGGTCAGTTGACGGCCGACGCCCGCGCTCGTGTCGCGCGTCATCGGTTCGTCGATTTCGGTGATGCGGTTGCCGATCGCGTCGGACACGTAGAGCAGTTTCTGATCGGCCGAAAGCGCGAGGCCGGTGGGGCCGACGAGGAACACGCCCTTATCCGCCTGCGCGCCGAAGTTGCTGCCCACCACCGTTTCTTTCTTGACGACGGGCGGTTTGCCGGCCGGCACGTCGAGATCCAGGCGCAGCACGGTGGCCTGCTTGAATACCGGCGGATTGCCGTCCGCGCCGCCCACGCCGAAGCCTGCGTTGCTGACGAACAGCGTCGCGCTGGTGCCGTTGTCGACGACCGCCATGTTGCCCCACGGGTCATTGATGTTCGGGCTCGTGATGGTCGAGGCGACCTTGCCTTGCGGATCGAGCACGATCAGGCAGCCGGCGCCCTTGGTGCCCGTGGTGCCGTCGTTGCTCGGCGTGCTGCCGACGATCACGTAGCCGGACTTGAGCATCGTCATCGCGGTCGACAGGCCGATGCCGCCCGGGCATTCCTTCAGATCGCGCGGCACCGTGGCGAACACCGTCATCTCTTTGGTGTCCGGGTGATAGTTGATGATCGTGCTGCCGGTGCCCTGCAGATTGGTCGAGTTGTTGAAGTTGCCGACCAGCACGTCACCTTGTTTGACGGTGCCCGCCGTGACCGGCGCGACCACCACGGCGTACGGATTCTGGTCGCCGTTGCCCGGCACGGTATTGATCAGCGTGGTGTGATGCTTGACGGTTTCGAGGAAGCCTTGCGGCTCGGCCTGCGCGCTGCCGGCCGTCGCGAATGCGGCCACGCTGACAGCGGCGGCGATCAAAGGCCGTGCAAGCGGCCATGCGAGGGCCCGCGTGGCGCGCCGCGAAAACTTGCGCGTGGGGTTGTTCACGATTGAGCCTCCGTGCCTGCGCACAAAGCGGTGATTGCGGTCATGATCGAAAGCATGGAATTCGATGTGTCGGTAGCGTGTGAGTTGGGCGCGAACGTCATCAGAAATTGATGTTGGTTCGAACGCCGATAACGAACGTGTTACGCAGCGGCTGGGTCGGATCGTTCGGATTCTGGCCGGCGCCGGCGTTGAACGTGTATTGCGCGTCGGCTTGCAGTTGCCACCACGGATTGACCTGATACTGATAGGTCGCCTCGAGCGTGGTTTCACTGGTGCGTATGCCGTACGGGCTATTGCTGAATGCGCGCGCATCCGTATCGAGCCCGTTCACGTGATTGCCGACCTTGATGTACGTGAGCGCGAGGCCGACGCTATCGTTGTCGCGGCCGGCGAACGGCGCTTTCATGACTACGCCGAGGTTGGCGGCGAGGCTCACCAGGTTGCGGTCACCGGGCGCGCCCATCACGCGGGCAAATACGCCGATGCTGCGCGCTTCGTCCGGGTCCGGACGCCAGATCATCTGATCGGCCACGGCGTAGAAGCTGTAGTCGCCGTGATGGTTCTGCGCGACGCCGCTCGTCGCCGGATTCGCGAGCGACAAGCCGGTGTTGTCGTAGCGCTGATCCGCGAAGCTGCCGTTGTTGTACCAGACACCGAGCTTGTAGGTGCCCGGCAAACCGCCGCCGCCCGCGCCGACCATTTCGCCGTCGGCCGGCTGGTTGATCGCGTACTGCAATTCGCCGATGAACAGCGTGCCGTTGTGCAGATTGAAGTTGGTGCCGCTCTTGTTGTCCGGGTTGTTGCCGAGCGGATCGCCGTCGAACACGCCGGCCAACGCGGTCAATGAAGGCGTGATCTGGCCGCGCACGCGCACGCCCAGATCGGACAACGGATACGCCGGGCCGCCGGACGGCATGTCGTACGAGGGCAGGGCGGGCCAGCCGAACATCGTGTTGACGAACAGCGCCGAGTACTGGCTCGTGATGAATTCCTGGTCGATACTTTGCTGACCGATCTTCACGTCGAGGCGCTTGTTCAGGAACGACTGCTGGTACCACAGTTCCCACAGGCGGGTGGCGTCATCCGCTTCGATGCCGCTCGCCGTATTCAGTGTGCCGAGCTTGTTGGCGCTGAGATTGGCGCCGTGAATCTGCAACGCGCTGACGTTGAAGAGGCCGCCCGGCAAGCCGAAGGCTTTTTGCGTGTCCAGTTGCACGGTGCCGGTCGTCAGGCCGTCGTAGTCGGCGCCACGCGCGAGACCGCCGCGCAGGTTGGCGAGCACTTCGCTGGTTTCGGTGAGCGTGAAGGTCACACCGTATTTGCCGAGCCACGGGCGCAAGCCGCCAATGTCGCCGAGCATCTGCTGTCGATTCCAGAAGCCGGTCCACTGGTTCGTCTGCGTCGCCTGAATCTTCAGGTCGGCCTCGGGCGCTTCCGGCGTGGCGTCGGGATTGGCTTCGGCCATCGCGGCGCCGGCAGTCAGCGACGCCCAGGCGAATGCCGTGCAAAGCGCGGCGCGCCGCAAGGAAGGCAACCGTGAACGGCACGCCGCCTTGGCGCGCGGCACGGAATCGCGAAACGGACGCGCCTTCGCGCCAGGTCCGTTGAATTCGGCGAACTTCATCGAAATCCTTATTGGTGTTGTATCGACTGATTTGAACCATCGCGGCGCGTCGGCGCGTGCCAGCGATTTTGCCGCATGGTTCGCGACACCCGTTGCAGCAGATGGCGAGATCGTACGCATGCGAAATGGGTGCGTCAACACAAATGAGAACGATTCGCATCAATATTACTGACTTATAACTTTGTTCTTTACGGGCTGCTATTGGATGGCATTTGCGTGTAATTCGAAGTGAATAAAGACGTAATGGAACCGTATGGATGTAGTCATATCGAACGCGTTCCGGGGTGTCGTGTCGAACTCGCACGAATACCCAAAACGCCCATTCAGGAGAGGGATATGAACAAACGCAAGATGTTGATTTCGCTGCTGGCGAGCAGCGGTTTGCTGGTGAGTGGCGCGTCGAATGCGCAATTGAATCTCAAACAGTTCGGTATAGGCGGCGGCGACAGTTCGGCGGGCGCCGGGGCGACGGCTTCGTCGGGCGGTGTCTCGCAGTTGTTGCAGACCTATGTAGGTGCGAACCAGCAGGTGCTCAGCGGCCAGTCGAGTCTTGCCTCCGCGATGGGCATGAGCAGCGCGGCGGGGCAGGCGCAGCAGGCGGCGGGATTGCTGAGCGGCGGCACGCCCTCGGTGAGTCAACTGACTCAGGTGGGCAGCACGCAGCAGTCGCTGTCGCAAACGCTGACGCAAGCCTTCGCGAGCCGGGCGAGCGGCAGTGCGTCGGCTACGCCGATCAACAAGGAGGCCTTCACGGAAGGGTTGTCGTCGCTGGGTAAAGGCGTGAGCCAATATTCCAGCTTGCAGTCGGGGCTCGGCAGCATCGGCCAGATGAGTCCGTCGTCGCTGCTGCAGTCCGGCATGAATCCGCAGACGGCGCAAAGCGCCTCTTACATCGCGCAATCGGCGCCGGGCCAGTTGCAATCGTTGATGTCCACGCTGAGTTCGGCCGTGCAGTTCGCGTCGAGCCACGGCATCAGCGTGCCGTCGATTGCCACCTCGGCGTTGAAGGGCGGGCAGTAAGGGGAAGTAGGCAGGCTCCATGCAACAAGCGGCCTCGGCGAAGCGCGCCGCCCTCGCACGGGCGGCGCGGGCCGCTGCCTACGAAAACAGGTAAGCAGCACGGCAGCGAGCGGGCCCTGAAAGCGGCTATGATCGATTTCCGAAACCGCTTGGCCGCAAATCACCGCACACAGCCGCACGCTGTTGCATAAGCGTCCGGCGCCCAAAACCATACCGGAACCCTGCCGATGCCGCACACAGTGAATCTGCAAAACTACTTCGCCCGCATAGGCTACGACGGTCCGCGCGCGGCCACGCTGGAAGTCTTGCAGGCGCTTCACCGGCTGCATCCGCGCGCGATCCCGTTCGAGAACCTGAACCCGCTCACGCGGCGCCCGGTGAAACTGGATCTTGAGGCGGTCGAGCGCAAACTCATCACCGAACGCCGCGGCGGCTACTGTTTCGAACAGAACGCGCTGTTCGCCGACGTGCTGCTTCAGTTGGGCTTCACGGTCACTCCGTTGCTCGGGCGCGTGCTGTGGGGCCGCGAATCTGACGCCGTTCCGCCGCGCACGCACATGGTGTTGCGCGTCGACATACGCGGCGAAGCCTGGATCGCGGACGTCGGCTTCGGCAGCGTGACGCTGACCGCGCCGCTGCGGCTGACCGCGGGACTCGCGCAGTCCACCGAACTCGGTACGTTCCGTCTTGCCGACGCATCGCGCGAGGCGCTCTATCTCGAAGTGCAGGCACGCGACGAAAGTTGGGCGCGCGTCTATCGCTTCGATCTGCATCCGGTCGAGTGGATCGATTACGAAACCTCGAACTGGTATACGTCGACATCGCCGGAAGCGATTTTTGCGAGCACGCTGATCGTGTGCCGTGTGCTGCCCGAAGCGCGGCTCGCGCTGCTCAACGATCAATTGAGCGAACGCGCCGCGGACGGCCGGCTCATCAGCGAGCGGCAGCTCGCGAGCGCCGCCGAACTCGCCGCGTGTCTGCGCGATCAGTTCGGCCTGAATACCGGTGAGATCGACATCGCCGAGATATTCGAGCGCGTGCGCACGCCGCCGAAAACCGCCTAGCAACGAACGGTCATGGTCGCGCGCCTCATTTTTCAAGCGGTGGTGTGGCTGCTCGGCATGGGCGCGCTGCTGTTCGGCGCGGCGGGCACCTTTGCGTGGCCGGCCGCGTGGTGGTACGTGATCGAGTTGGGCGTGCTGAGTCTATGGATCGGCTTGTGGCTCGCGCGTCATGATCCCGGTCTGCTCGCCGAGCGTCTGTCGCCTTTCGTTCAGGAGCAGCAAAGCCGCTGGGACCGCATATTCATGGTGGCCGTCGCGGTGGTGTGGTGCGGCTGGCTGGTTCTGATGGCGTTCGACGCGATGCGCTTTCATTGGACCGCGCCGCTGCCGGTCGCGCTGGTCAGCCTAGGCTCGCTGTGCGTGTTCCTTTGCCTCTTCATGTGCCGCTTTGTGTTTCAGGCCAATACTTATGCCGCGCCGGTCGTGAAGATCCAGGCAAGCCGGGGCCATAAGGTGATCGACACCGGCCTCTACGCGCATGTGCGTCATCCCATGTACGCCGCCGCGCTGCTGATGTTCGTCGGCACGCCTTTGCTGCTCGGGTCGTTGTGGGGACTCGCCCTCGTGCCTGTCATGGTGATCGGTATCGGCTGGCGCGCGGTGCGCGAGGAGCGCGTGCTGGCCGCGCAACTCGACGGTTACACGGACTACATGGCGCGCGTGCGTTATCGGTTCGTGCCGTTTATCTGGTGATGTGCATCGCGGCACCATCGCTGCGTATCAACCTGTCTAGACAAAACAAAAGGCGCACGCCGATGCGGCGACACGCGCCATCCGCATATCACACGTAAAAACTCCCCGAGAAGTCCCGTCGCACGGCATCGACTAGGGGCTTACCCGGTAATCCCGCCAATTTCCCGCAAATTGTCTTGCAGCGGCTTTTTGACTCATGCAGACTTGTCTATACAAATTAAACAGCAGTTAAACACTCGGTTCGACGGTTTCCTCAATCAAAGGAGTTTCGACGTGAAAGTGAAGCGCACGACGGCAGCAAAAGCATTGATCGGCGCCGTTATCGGCGCCGTGGCAATTTTCGCGGCACCGGTGCAGGCCAAAGACTGGAAGACAGTGACGATCGCGCTCGAAGGCGGCTACGCCCCGTGGAACCTGACCTTGCCAGGCGGCAAACTGGGCGGCTTCGAGCCTGAACTGGTCGCCAACCTGTGCGAGCGCATCAAGCTGCAATGCAACCTCGTGGCGCAAGACTGGGACGGCATGATTCCCGGCCTGCAGGCTGGCAAGTTCGATGTCCTGATGGATGCGATTTCGATTACGCCGGAGCGCGAGAAAATCATTGCCTTCTCGAAGCCGTACGCCGCGACGCCCGCCACGTTCGCCGTGGCCGACGCGAAGATTTTGCCCAAGGCCGCGCCGGGTGCCGGCGTCGTGAAGCTGTCGGGCGATCCGAAGGCCGACCAGCCGACCGTCGACGCGTTGCGCAAGCAGCTGAAGGGTAAGACCATCGGCATCCAGTCGGGCACGGTCTACACCAAGTTCATCAACGACGGCTTCAAGGACATCGCCACGATCCGCGTTTACAAGACTTCGCCCGAACGCGATCTGGATCTGGCCAACGGCCGCATCGACGCCTCGTTCGACGACGTGACGTACTACGCCGCCAACATCGACAAGAAAGAAACCGCGTCGATCGCGATGGCCGGCCCGAAGATCGGCGGCCCGATCTGGGGCCCGGGTGAAGGCCTGGCGTTCCGCAAGCAGGACGCCGATCTGAAAGCGAAGTTCGACACCGCGATCAGCGCCGCGCTTGCCGACGGCACCGTCAAGAAGCTCTCCAACAAGTGGTTCAAGACCGACGTCACGCCTTGATTTGGCGGGCGCCCCGAGCCTGTTGCTTCGCGCGAGGCAACAGCTGCGGGCGGCCCGGCGTTTTCCTGAGCGCGTTCGGAAGATGCGGCGCGCGCGACGGCCTCACTGCGCGAGCCGGCTGGTTCGGATCCGCCGCAGTGGATGAAGATGAGAGGTAGGGAATGGCTCTGATACAGATGCTCGGCTTCGGGCCGGAAGGCTGGGGCGGCGTACTACTGCTCGCGGCATTGATGACCGTCGCGCTCACGCTCGCGGCGCTCGCGGTCGGCGCCGTGTTCGGCGCGCTGGTGGCGGCGGCCAAGCTGTCGCGTTTGCGCACGTTGCGCGTAATCGGCGATATCTACACCACCGTGTTTCGCGGCGTGCCTGAACTGCTCGTCATCTATCTGTTCTATTTCGGCGGCTCGACGCTTGTCACGACCATCGGCCAGTGGTTCGGCGCGGACGGTTTTGTCGGCGTGCCGCCGTTCGTGATCGGCGCGCTCGCCGTGGGCATGATTTCAGGCGCCTATCAGGCCGAGGTGTACCGCTCGGCGGTGCTGGCGGTGTCGCGTGGCGAACTCGAAGCCGCGCGCTCGATCGGCATGCCGACGCTGACCATGGCGCGCCGCATCCTGATTCCGCAAGTGTTGCGTTTCGCGCTGCCCGGCATCGGCAACGTGTGGCAACTCAGCCTGAAGGACTCGGCGCTGATCTCGGTGACGGGGCTCGCCGAATTGCTGCGCACGAGCCAGGTGGCGGCGGGGTCCACGCACCAATACTTCACGTTCTTCGTGGTGGGCGGCGCGCTCTACCTGCTCATGACCAGCATCTCGAACCGCGTCTTCAACCGCGCCGAAGCGCGCGTGGGCCGGTCCTTCAAGCGCAACTTCGCGCGTAACTGACGAGGGCGGCCATCATGCATTTCGACTTCGACTTTCTGTTCGACACGCTCAAGCAACTGCTCGCGGCCGTGCCGACCACGCTTGGCCTGTTCTTCTGTTCGCTGATTCTCGGCGGCCTGCTCTCGCTCGTGATCGTCACGATGCGCGTATCGCCGCACTGGCTGCCGAATCGCTTCGCGCGCGCTTATATCCTCGTGTTCCGCGGCTCGCCGCTCCTGATCCAGATGTTCCTCGTGTACTACGGCATGGGCCAGTTCGGCGTGATACGCGAGAGCTTCCTGTGGCCGGTACTGCGCGAGCCCTACATGTGCGCGGTGTTGTCGCTTGCGTTATGCACGGCCGGCTATACCGCCGAGATCATTCGCGGCGGCTTGATGGCCGTGCCGGTCGGTCAGATCGAGGCCGGTTATTCGATCGGCCTGTCGGGCTTCGCGCTGCTGCGCCGCGTGATTGGCCCGATCGCCTTGCGCCAGTGTCTGCCGGCGTATTCGACCGAAGCCGTGCTGCTCGTCAAGTCGACCGCGCTCGCGAGTCTCGTCACCGTGTGGGAAGTGACCGGAGTCGCGCAGCAGATCATTCAGCAAACCTATCGCACGACGGAAGTCTTCATCTGCGCCGCGCTGATCTACCTGTTCCTGAATTTTGTCATCGTGCGGCTGCTCGGCCTGCTCGAAACGCGTCTGTCGCGCCACCTGCGAGCTGCGCGCCCGCAGGCCGCCGTGAGCCGCAAAGTTTCCGGCACCACCGAAGCGCGTCGCGCCGCGCCTTGAACGGCCGCCCATCCTGGATGAATCTGGAGAATCCCATGAACGCTACGGCACCCGTTGCACTGTCGGTCAAGAACATTCATAAATCGTTCGGCGATCACCACGTGCTCAAGGGCATTTCACTCGACGCCCACCAGGGCGATGTGATCTCGATTCTCGGCGCGAGCGGCTCGGGCAAAAGCACCTTTCTGCGCTGCCTGAATCTGCTCGAAACACCCGATGACGGCTCGGTCGCCCTGGCCGGCGAAGAGTTGAAAATGAAGCGCCGCAGCGACGGCAAGCTGCAGCCGAGCGACCGCCGCCAGGTGGATCGGGTGCGCTCGCAACTGGGCATGGTGTTCCAGAATTTCAATCTCTGGTCGCATATGACGGTGCTGGAAAATCTGATCGAAGGGCCGATGCGCGTGCAAAAGCGCAGCCGTGCCGAGTCGGTGGAAGAGGCGGAGGCCCTGCTGGCGAAAGTCGGCCTTGCGGAAAAGCGCGGCCACTATCCCGCGCATCTTTCAGGCGGGCAGCAGCAGCGCGTGGCGATTGCGCGCGCGTTGGCGATGCATCCGAAAGTCATGCTGTTCGACGAGCCGACCTCGGCGCTCGATCCCGAACTGGTGGGCGAGGTGCTGCGCGTGATGCGCTCGCTGGCCGAAGAGGGCCGCACCATGCTGGTCGTCACGCACGAGATGGGTTTCGCGCGCCATGTGTCCAATCGCGTGATGTTCCTGCATCAGGGGCAAGTTGAAGCCGACGGCACGCCCGACGAAGTGTTCGTCGAATGCAAGTCGGATCGCTTCAGGCAATTCGTTTCGAGCCATCAGGACCGCACCACGAACTGATCAGTATCACCAGGTAATTTCCAAGTAGAGCGCTGACATGGCCGTAATCCGTTCCAATCGTCCTCTCGACTGGGCTCAGGTGGCAGCGGTTGCCGCCGGCGAGCCGCTCGAGCTTTCCGCCGACGCCCGCGCGCGCATCGCGGCGGCGCGCGTGCTCGTCGAACAGATCGTCGAGCGCGGGATTCGCGCGTATGGCGTGAATACCGGCGTAGGCGCGTTGTGCGACGTGATCGTCTCGCCGTCCGAACAACGCACGTTGTCGCGCAACATTCTGATGAGCCACGCGGTCGGCGTCGGCGCGCCGCTCGGTGTCGCTGAAACGCGCGCCATCATGGCCGCGGCCATCAACAACTTCGCGCACGGCCATTCGGGGATTCGGCTCGAAGTCGCCGACCAGCTGGTGGCGCTGCTCGACGCGGATTGCTTGCCGGAAGTACCCGCGTTCGGCTCGGTCGGTTATCTGAGCCACATGGCGCATATCGCACTTGTTTGCATCGGCGAGGGTTACGCGCGTTTTCGCGGCGAGCGGCTCAAAGGACGCGATGCGTTGCAGCGGCTCGGGCTCGAACCGCTGGTGCTCGAAGCGAAGGAAGGCTTGAGCCTGATCAACGGCACGCCGTGCGTCACGGGCCTTGCGGCATTGGCGCTCGCGCGGGCCGAACGCCTGCTCGACTGGACCGACTTGGTCGCCGCGATGAGCTTCGAGAATCTGCGCGGCCAGCTCGCGGCTTTCGATGAAGATTCGCTGGCATTGCGTATTTCGCCGGGCTTGAACCTGGTCGGCGAGCGAATGCGCACCGCACTGGCCGACAGCGGCATTCTCGCGGCGGTGGTCGGCCACCGCACGCAGGACCCGCTGAGCATGCGGACCATTCCGCACGTGCATGGCGCCGCGCGCGATGTGCTCACCGCGACCGCCGACGTGGTCAATCGTGAACTCGCATCGATTACCGACAACCCGATCGTCGCCGGCACGCCGGAAGACCCGCGCGTGTATTCGCAGGCGCACGCGGTGGGCGCTTCGATCGCGCTGGCGATGGACAGTCTCGCCACCGCGATCGCACAAGTCGCCGCGATGGCCGAGCGGCGCCTCGACCGCCTCGTCAATCCGCTGGTCAGCGGCCTGCCGGCGTTTCTCGCCGAGCCGGGCGGCACCTGTTCCGGCTTCATGATCGCGCAGTACACCGCGGCCTCGCTGGTCGCGCAGAACCGGCGTCTCGCGCTGCCCGCGAGTCTCGACGGCGGCATCACGTCGGGCTTGCAGGAAGACCACCTGTGCCACGCTACGCCGGCCGCGCTGAAGGCGCTGGAAATCATCGACAACGCCGGGCGCATCCTCGCGATCGAATTGCTGGCGGCCGCGCAGGCCTACGACCTGCAAAGTATCGACGCGCCGCGCGCGCCGCATACTGAAGCGCTCTGGCAGCGCGTACGCCGTGTCGTGCCGGCGTACCGCGACGACCGTCCGCTCGCGGACGACATGAGCATCGCCTTTCGCATGATCGCCGATGAGGCGCCGCCGCCGTTGCCGAACCCTGGTAACATTGGCCCTCGGCCGAACACGTCCGTCGACGGCACCGAGCTGGCGAGGCCTGCAACGGTCACGAGTCAGGCGGGCGCGGGCCACGTTCGCGCCGCCGCGAGTATCGCCGTCAACGACGGGCACGCCGCCGCGCACATGGCATGATGGAAATAGTGCCGGTGCGCGGGCTTACCCGCCGGCGCGCCGGTCGAGGTGTACCAACCAGGTAGAACCCGCGTACCACCCACGAGGTCGGAGTGAACACAACTACAAACGCGCGAAGCGCAGAGACGCAGGGCTGCCCTGATAGCAAACGGGAGACCCCAGCGAAAGCGATGCCCGCTTACGAGCAGATCAAACGCTACGTGATCCGCCGCATCAGCGAAGGGGACTGGAAGCCCGGCGGACTGATTCCTTCTGAAACGGAACTGGTCAAGGAATTTGGCGTCGCGCGCATGACGGTGTCGCGCGCGCTGCGCGAATTGACCACCGAACGCGTGCTCACGCGCGTGCAAGGCTCGGGCACCTTCGTCGCGCCGCAGCGCTACGAATCGACCGTGCTGGAAATCCGCAATATCGCCGACGAAATCGCCGCGCGCGGCCACCGCCATTCGGCGCGCGTGCTGACGCTCGAACCGAGCGACGACCCGCACGCGCTCGAAGCTCTCGGTCTCGCCAGCGGGCCGGCGTTTCACTCGTGCATCGTGCATAGCGAGGAGGGCGAGCCGATCCAGTACGAGGACCGCTACGTCAACCCGAAGGTGTTTCCCGATTACCTGGAACAGGATTTCACGATCGAGACGCCGAATCACTACATGGTGCGGCTCGCGCCGATCCAGCGCGCGGAGTTCCGCATTTACGCGCAGAAGCCCGACGCCCATGTGCGGCGGCATCTGATGATGGATATCGGCGAGCCGTGCCTGCAACTCTGGCGTCGCACATGGGTAGGTGACGATGTGGCGACGTCGGTGCGGTTGTGGCACCCGGCGTCGCGTTTTCATCTGGCGGGCAACGTCTAGCGCGGCTTCACTTAGAGCGCGGTTTCAACCCTGGCGTTGCGACAGATCCGGCGAGAAGCGGCAGCCCAGCCGGTAGCGCGAGCCGGGGTGCACGAAACGCGCGAACGTGACCGCCACACCGCTCGTCCACGTGCGGCGCATCAGCGTGAGACACGGTTCCTCGGCGCGGATTTGGAGCAGGTCGGCTTCGGCGCGCGTGGGCAGCCCCGCGTCGACTACGTGTTCGACGTCGTGCGCGGGCACGATCTCGAACAGATATTCCGACGGCCTGATCGCCGAAAAATCCTGCTGTAGAAAATCCGGCGCGATAGCCGGGTTCACATAGCGATCCTCCAGTTGCACCGGCAAGCCGTTCTCCCGATGCACGCAGATCACATGAAACACCGACGAACCCGGCGCCAGCCCCAGCGCGTTCGACACCATCACTGAAGCCGTTTCGCGTTGCAGCAGCACTGTGTCGTAGCGATATTCGTGGCCGCGTGAGCGGATCTCGTCGCCGATATGGGCGATCATCAGCAGCGTGGATTGCGGCTTGCTTTGCGCGACGAAGGTGCCGACACCGGAAACGCGCGTCACCAGTCCCTCTTCGGCGAGCTCGCGCAGCGCGCGATTGACCGTCATGCGCGACACGCCGAGTGTCGCGACCAGATCGAGTTCGGACGGCAAACGGTCGCCCGCCTGGCGTTCGCCCGATTCGATGATCTGGCGGATATGGCTCTTGACCTGTTCGTAGCGAGCGGCGGGTGCCTCGGCCGCGGCGCGCGCGGCTTTCAGCGCCGCGGCGGAAAGCGGCTTGTCGTGAGCGCGGCTGCGAACGGTGGAGGACATCGGCGGCCTTGGCGTCAGTGTCCGCGTGAGGCAGGCGGAAAGCGGCGCGCGCTCATAGCGGCTGCGCCTCGTCGGCGCCGCGCGTCCAGAAAGCGTTGCGGTCGAAGTAGTTTTGCAGGAACTGCCGCAAGCGCGGCTGTCCGGCATCGTGAAAGACATCGCGCGGTTTGCCTTGCACGGCGATACGGCCTTGATCGATGAACATGACTTTGTCCGCGACCTGCGCGGCGAAACCCATTTCGTGCGTGACCACGGCCATCGTCATGCCGTCGCGCGCGAGCTGTTTCATCACTTGCAGCACTTCGCCGACCAGTTCCGGATCGAGCGCCGAGGTCGGCTCGTCAAATAGCATGATGTGCGGCTCCATGGCGAGCGCTCGCGCAATCGCCACGCGCTGCTGCTGGCCGCCCGAGAGTTTGGCCGGATACGCGTCGCCCTTGTGCGCGAGGCCGACTGTTTCGAGCATGGCGTTGGCGCGGCGGCGCGCTTCGTCGCGCGACAGATGGCGAACGCGCAGCAGGGATTCCATCACATTGCCGAGCGCCGTCATGTGCGGCCACAGATTGAACTGCTGAAACACCATGCCGACGTTGCGCCGTACGCGGTTGATCTCGCTTTGCGACGCACGCACGCGTTTGCCGTTGCGCTCGCTGTAACCGAGCAGCTCGCCTTCGATGCGTACGTCGCCCTGATCGTAGGTTTCTAGCGCGGCGAGGCAGCGCAACAGCGTGCTCTTGCCCGAGCCGGACGGGCCGATGATGCACACCACTTCCGAGCGCGCGATCTCGAGATCGACACCGCGCAACACTTCGACTTCACCGAAGCGTTTGCGCAGGTCGCGCACTTCGATCAACGGCGCACCGGGCGATGCTTCGATGTTGGCAGTAGGCGCGGAGGAGGGCATGTCGGCGATGGCGTTCATAGGAGGGTTCCGTTTCCGTTCATGCCATGAAGCGTGCGATGCGGGTTTCAGCCCACATGCCCGCGCGCGAAGTCAGTTCGACCAGCGCGAGATAGCACACGCACAGCACGAGCAGCGTTTCGACGAAGGCAAAGGTCGCCGAGCCGATACCGGTCAGCACGAACGTGAGTTCAGGCACGGTGACGATGGACAGCACGGCCGTTTCCTTGCTCAATACGATGATCAGATTAGTCAATGCAGGCACGATCAGCACGAGCATTTGCGGCACCTGAACGCGCATGACCGCCTGCCAGCGTGTGAGACCCAGGCACGACGCCGCTTCGAGATGACCTGGCGGCACCGACTGGAAACCGGAGCGGAAAGCTTCGGCGAAATAGGCGCTGCCGTACAGGCCCAAACCGAGCACACCCGCGGTCATTGGTTCCAGCGTGAGGCCAAACGAAGGGCCGCCGTAATACAGCAAAAAGAGCTGCACGAGAAACGGCGTGCCGCGAAACAGTTCGATATAGACGCGCAATACGCCGCGCACCCAGCGTCCGCAGAAGAGTTGCAGCACGGCGATTAGAAAGCCGATCACGATGCCGATCGCGACGCCCGCAGCCCAGGTGCCGAGCGTCGTGGCGAGGCCCGCGGCGATCGGCTGCAGGTTGTGCGTGATGACGGTGGGATCGAGCTTTTGCATGGCGTGGATTCGAGGTCGAACGCTGGGCCGCTCAGGCGTGCTGCAAGCGGTATTCGGCGGCGTGTGCGACGAGCGCGAGCGCGCCGCAGATCACGAAGTAGATCAGCCCTGCGGCAAGATAGGCTTCCAGCGGCCGATACGTGCTGGCGGCGATGTTCTGCGCGGTGCGCGTCAGTTCGGCCACGCCCACCACCGAGATCAGCGAGGAAGCCTTGATGAGCAGCACCATTTCATTGACGAGCGACGGCAGCGTCAAGCGGAACGCTTGCGGCACGAGAATGCGCCGCAGCATGTCGAATGGCGAGAGGCCGAGCATGCGGGCGGCTTCGAGATGGCCCGGCGGAATGCTGAGAAAACCGCCGCGCAGAATCTCGGCGATATAGGACGCGGAGCACAGCGACACAGCGCTGATCGCCGCGACGACGGGCGACACGTTGATGCCCGCGAACGGCAGCAGGTAGTACACCAGCAGCAGTTGCACCAGCATCGGCACGCCGCGAAAGAAGAACACATAGGCGCCGCCGAACATGCGCGCCGCGCGATTCGGCGAGAGGCGCGCCGCGCACACGCCGATCGCCACGAAGAAGCCGATCAGCAGTCCCGTCAGCGAAATGCCGATGGTGGCGAGCGCCGCATGCAGCAGCAGCGGTAAGCCCTGGAGGAAGACGGTCGTGCTGAACATAAGCGTCGCACTCGCTAGAACGGGAAACACGATGCGGCCCGGGGCGCGGTCCGCATCGCTTGCATCACGACACGTGCATCGAAATCAGCACGTGAGCCGGGCAAAGCATGAGGCGATCAATAGTTCGGCGCGGGCATGGTTGTCGGCGCATCCATGGCGACACCGAACCATTTTTTCTGCAAGGTGGCGAGGCGTCCGTCGTTGTGCATTTTTACTAGCGCGGCGTTGAACGCATCGGCGAGCGGCTTGCTGTCCGCATCTTTACGCAGGCAGTAGGCGAAATACACCTTGGCGCCGAACGGAGGCTGCACCACGGCGAACGTTTCCGGGCGCTGCTTGGCCACATACGCAATGTTGGTCATGGAGTTCGCGACAGCCACGATCCGGCCCGCGGCGAGATCGGCGTAAGCCTGATTGTTGTCGACGTATTCGCGGATTTCAGGCGGTTTGGGCAGCGTGGCGACGTAGGCCTTCAACTGGTCGAGCTGCGCCGAGCCCTTGCCGGCGCCCACCGTCTTGCCCGCGATATCCGACGATTGCTTGAGCGACGAATCGTTCGCGCGTTTGAGCAGCGCATCCGTTGCGTCCGCGATCGGCAGCGTGTAGGTGTAGCGCTCCATGCGCGCCTTGGTGACGGTCAGCGGGCCGCCCACCATGTCGAACTTGCCCGCTTCCAGACCCGGCAGCACGCTCGGCCAGGGCAAGTCGATAAAGCGCACCTTCACGCCCATTTCCTTGCCGACCTCGGCGAACAGATCCTTGTTGAAGCCCGCTTGCTGACCGTTTTCGAGGAAGTCGAAGGGCGCGAACTGCATCTCGGTGCCGACCACCAGTTCGCCGGCTTTCTTCACTTTGGCGAGTTGGTCTTCCGCGTGGGCGGTGACGCTTGCCGCGCACAACGCCAGCATGACCAAACGACACTTCCAGCCTGCAAGGATGCTCATGGGATTCTCCGGTTGGCAAAGCGGTGTCGCGCGAAGGTGATGCACGAAACGGGTTCGGCGCGAGTCATGCGAGGCAGTATATACCGCAGTTTTCGCGCGAAAAAAATAAACACTCGAGTAGAGAAAAGCCCTTATATGAAGCGGTGCGAAGCAGCTTGCGGGTGTGCTTTTGGCGGTATATACAACTGCAATGCGTGAGGCGGAACGAGGTCTTCCCGTAGACGATTCACGCGCTTTCATGTGGTTTTTTCATCAGTCGATTCGATCCGCCCATCAGGAGCAGCGCGATGCCCGTGACCCGCATTCCGATCATCGATCTCGCCGGCGTTCGCGCGGGCGACCCGCAGGCTTTGCAGCGCGTCGCACAGGAAATCCGTGAAGCGTGCACGACGATCGGCTTCTTCTACATCGTCAATCATGGCGTGCCGCAAGACTCGATCGATGCCGCCGCGCAGGCGGCGCGCCGCTTTTTCGCGTTTCCGGTGGAGACCAAGCGGCGCGCGGCGGTCAATCAACGGCATCGCGGCTTCAATGCGCTCGGTGACGCGACCATGTACGAGGCCAAACGTCCCGACTACAAGGAGTTCTTCAGCATCGGCCTCGAATTGCCGGAAGACGACCCGGACGTGCTGGCAGGTCAGGCACTGCGTGGGCCGAATAACTGGCCGGACTTCATGCCGGAGCTGCGTCCCGCGCTATATGGCTACTACGAAGCGGTCGCGGCGTGCGGCGCGGATCTGCTGCGCGCGGTGGCGGTGAGCCTCGGCGTCGACGAACATTTTTTCGCGCCGCGATATACCAAGCGGATGCAGCGCACGCAGATGGTCTACTATCCGCCGCAGCCGCCCCAATCGGACGACGATCAGTTCGGCGTCGCGCCGCATACCGACTACGGCTGCATCACCTTGTTGTGGCAGGATCAGGTGGGCGGCCTGCAGGTGCGCGAAATCGCCAACAATACGTGGGTGGACGCGCCGCCGGTCGAAGGCAGCTTCGTGGTCAACGTGGGCGATCTGCTCGCGCGCTGGACCAACGACCGCTTCCGTTCCACGCTGCATCGCGTGATCAATGCGTCGGGTCGCGAGCGCTATTCGATCGCGACGTTTTATGATCCGACTTACGGCGCGATGGTCGATCCGCGCGATCTCGGTACGAACGAAGCGGACCTCAAGTATCAGCCGGTCGCCGCGGGCGACTATATTCTCGGGCGTATCAACGACTCGATGGGCTATCGGAAGAAACGCGCCGCTGAAGGCGCGCAAGGAACCACTGCATGACAGACAACAGCACGGCGGGTCACACAGCGCCGCTTTCCGCGACACTCGACGCGCTGCGCGCCGCGCTCGGTGAAGACAGCGTGCGCGTGGGCGGGCAGATCGGCGAACGCGCGATGACCGACTGGACACGCCACGATCCAACGCGGCCCGCGGCGTTGCTACTGCCGCGCACCACCGGGCAGGTTGCGCGTGCGCTGTCGATCTGTCATGCGGCTCACCAGCCGGTGGTGCCGCAAGGTGGCATGACCGGCCTTGCGGGCGGCGCGATTGCGCGTGCCACGGACATTGCGTTGTCGCTCGAACGGATGGCCGGCGTCGAGGAAGTGGATGCCGCGTCGGCCACGCTGACCGTGCGCGCCGGCACGACCTTGCAAGACGCGCAGGAAGCCGCCGCGCAAGCCGGCTTCGAACTCGCGCTCGATCTCGGCGCGCGCGGGTCCTGCCAGATCGGCGGCAATCTCGCGACCAACGCGGGCGGCAACCGGGTAATCCAGTCGGGCACCGCGCGCGACCAGGTGCTCGGCCTCGAAGTCGTGCTGGCCAATGGCGACGTGCTGACGTCACTTGGCAAGATGGTGAAGAACAACACCGGCTATGACCTCAAGCACTGGTTCATCGGCTCGGAGGGCACGCTCGGCGTGATCACGCGTGCGGTGCTGCGGCTTCATCCGCCACGCGTCGCGCGCCACACCGCGCTGGTCGCACTCGATGGCTACGATGCCGCCGTGAATCTGCTGCGCCGCTTGTCCACGCGATTTGGCAACGATATTGGCGCGTTTGAAATCATGTGGCCGGACTTCTACGACTTCGGCGTGAAGCTGACCGGCACGCGTTCGCCGTTCGCCGAAGCGCACCCGCTCTATGCATTGATCGAACACGCGAGCTTCGATGCGGGCGATGGCGGCGAACGGTTTTCCGCCGCGCTGACAGAAGCGCTCGAAGCGGGCGCGATCCGCGACGCCGTGATCGCGCAGTCGGTGGCCGACGTGCGCGCGCTATGGGCGATTCGCGAATGCACCGCGGAGTTTCCGGTGCGGCTCGACGCGATCAACTTCGACGTGAGCTTGCCGATCGGGGAGATCGGCGTTTTCGTCGACCGCTGCCGCGCGGCGCTCGATCAGCGCTGGCCGGGCAATGCGTCGTATTTCTTCGGACATATCGGCGATTCGAATCTGCATGTCACGGTGGACGGCCATTCGATCCCCGGTGTCGATCATCACGCGGTGTACGCGTTTGTCTACGACATGCTCGGGCCGCTGCATGGTTCGGTGTCGGCCGAACACGGCATTGGTCTGCTCAAGCGCGAGTTCCTGCCGATCTCGCGCTCGCCGGCAGAGTTGGCCGCGATGGCCGCGATCAAGCATGCGCTTGACCCGCACGGAATTCTGAATCCGGGCAAGCTGTTCTGAACGCGCTGCGCCGTTACGCGAGAGACGCGTGACGGCGCGTGAGACACGTGAGTGTAGGCGTGCTCGCCCTGAGTCAATGCGCGTCCAGGTACTTCGCGATCACCGGATAGACATCCACGGCGGCGTTCTTGCCGAAGATACAGTCGATGTGGCCATAGCCCGGAATGATGTGCCGCTCGTAAGGCTGCTCGGGGAAGTGCCCGGTCAGCATCTCGTACGTGAGCAGCGTGCTTTTCGGCAGATAGGTTTCGTTTCTATCGCCGTGAATGAAGCCGATCGGCCGGCGCATGCCTTCCAGTCCTTTCATGCCGTCCGCGCCTGTCAGATAGACATCCTTGCCGGCGGCATCGACCACTTTGCCGGCCCGCACCATGGTGGCGAGGTGCTTGAATACCTCGACGTCATGCACACCAAGCAATTCCTGCAGATTCGCATGCAGCGTCTCGTTCAGTTGTGCATGTTCGTAGAGCAGGCCGTACAGGAAGGTCGCGCGGTGGCAGATCGGATTGCCGCAACCCTCGTCGTGATCGAGCGGGTAGAACCTGAGCGCCTCATCGAGCAGATTGTGGGGCCACGACTTGTGTTCCGTATAGGCGGTCAGGTCGAGCACGCCGAGGTGTTTCATGATGTCGGGGATATGCAGGCCGGCCTTGATCTTCTGTAGCGTGCCCGGCACCGGGTGAGTCGACACCTGCGAGATGACCGCCGAACGCACTCCTTCGAGTCCATACAGCAGCGACATGCTCAACGCCAATCCGCCCAGGCAGTGTCCCAGTGCCTGAATCTCCGGGGCGCCGGTCAACTCGCGGATTCTGGCGACCGCGGCCGGAATGTCCTCGCGCGCCACCTTGTCGACGTTGGTCGGCACGAGCACACTCGGCATTTCGATGCTGACGCGCAGATCGACGAGCCAGACGTCGTAGCCTGATGCGCAAAGATACTCGACCATGTTGGTCGCGATCAGGTCGGTGGAAAAAATGCGGCTCGATACGCCCGAACCGTGAATCAGCAGCACGGGGCGCGCCGCTTTGTTCGCGGGGTCGAGGTAACGCGTGAGTCTGAGCTTCGTTCCATCGGGCGTGTCGAAGAAGAAGACCTGCGGCACCGGCGCGCGCAACGCTCGCTTCAGGCGCGGTTCTGCATTCGGGTTGAAGTACTGCAAGGGCGCGGCCACGCCGCCATATTCGGTGAACAGCACACCCGCGAAGAACTTGCCGAATTTCAGGGTCCATTCGAGGCGCGTCTTCAGATCGGGCGCATGGGTGACTTCCAGCGTGCGTTGCTGCTTGAGGAAATTTTCGGGCGTGATGATCAGTGTTGCCTTGCCGATCAGCGGCGCGTCCGCTTGCGCCGATTCGCGAATCTCCGCGTATAGCGTGTTGGTCTGCTCCCACAAATTGATCGGCGAGGTGCGGGTGATGATCTTTTGTCCGCTCAGAAAGTACGTCTTGCCGTCGGTGGAATTGAGCGTCATGCGGTAGTTCATGTTGCGCTCGTCCACGTCGGACGCGTCGACCACGAACAGATTGAAGGTGCCATTGGAGATCGTCATCGGCTGCGCGGACAGCGCAGGGCAGGTCAGCGTACCCGCGGTTCGCGCCAGATGCTGCGGATTGCTGAGCATGTCGGCGAGATCTTCCGATTCGACGGTCAGCGTGAACTCGATCGGACTCGTGGCGGCTTCGCCCGCCACGACCGGCGTGTAGGTGCCGATCATCGTTTCGGTGAATTGCAGGCCGATCTTCTGCGGCGAGGAGGGCGTCAACGACGAGGAAGCGAGTTCGGGTGTCGGCGCAGGCGGTAAGCTCGGCGTCGCCGCTGCCCCGGCAGACGAGGCGGCCGTCACCGGATGCGTAGCCAGCAGCAGTTCGCAATTGCGTTCGGCCAGCGCGGAAATGGTGAGCAGCGGATTGACGCCGAGCGACATCGGCATGACGGCGCCGTCCATTACGTAGAGACCGTCGTGCACCGCGTTGCCCGTCGCGCCGCTGAACACGCGGCCCATATGGTCGACCACGCCGCGCTCCGCATCCTCGCCCATGCCGCAGCCGCCGAGCGGATGCACGGTAACGGTGCGGTTGCCGACAATTTCAGTGGAAATCGGATTGCGCAGGTATTTGCCGCCGAGCGGCACGGTCGCCTGCTTGAGCGCTGCTTCGACCACCTGGAAGATCGGCTGCTTGCCGGCGTTCTCCCACACGATGCGCGGCTGGCCTTTGTCGTCCACGTCGATCTGGCCGTTTTCGTCGTCATGCGCCATGACGAGGTAGCTTTGCGTGTGATTGAGCGCGCCGTGATAGGGGCCGCGCAGGAAGCTTTCGGACACGCGGGCGTCGTAGGCGAGTTGGTCCGCGAGCGAGCGCGGCGCGACATCCACACCTTCCAGCGGCGCGGCGGCGCCGAGCAGGCCGACGAGCGCCGCGCCCACCGGTCCGGCCAGCGAGCCTTCCTCGATCACGAAGCCGTCCTTGACGTTGCCCGTATTGCGATGATCGATGAGGCCGGTAATGGTCGGCCCGACCGGCGGGATTTCGCCCTTCTCGTGCGCGCCCCAGCCCACGCCGTTGATCACGGGGTCGGTGTTGTACGCAAAGGCGAGCACGTCGCCATTGCCGGTGAAGTGTTTGCCGAGCATGCCGGAGACGCTCAACCCCTGATCGCGCGAGCGCAGCAGCAACGCGGTCGAACCGATCGTGCCGGCCGACACGATGACGATATCGGCGCTCACGAACAGGTCCGGGGCGCCATAGCTTTCGCGGCCGAGGCTCACCAGTTGATAGCCGACGATCCATTTTTGCGTGGCCGTGTCGCGCCGGACGGAATGGACGGCGGCTCCGGTGAAAATCTGCGCGCCGTGCGCCACGGCGTCGGGCAGATAGTTCATGTGGGTGGAATTCTTCGCGTCGTAGTTGCAACCCGAATTGCAATCGCCGCAGCCGACGCACGCCTTCTGCTCGACGCCCGCGGCATTCACGCGGTCTTCGAAGGTGACGGTGATATCCGGGCGCGTAAAGCGGTCTTCCATGCCGAGCGCCTGCGCCGACGTTTCGAGCGCCTGCAGTTTCGGCAGCGTCGGGTAATCCTTCGGCACGGGCGACGGTTGCAGCATCGCGCGGGCGAGCGCGTAGCCTTTGTCGCGGGCCGCCTTGTCGGCGCGCAGCGCGGCCGGCCAACGTTCGTCGTCCCACAGGCGCGGGTCGGCTTCGAGCGCGACATTCGCGTTGATCAGCGAGGTGCCGCCCAGACCGCAGCCGACTACCGCGTTCACGTCTTCGTTCACGTGCACTTCGAGCAGTGCCAGTGGCGAGCCGATATGGGCTAACGCCGTGTTGTATTGCACTTGCGCGGCGCCCTGAAACGGCGTGCGAGGGAATTCGCCCGCCATGAATTCGCGCCCGCGTTCGAGCACGCACACGCGGCGTCCGGCACGCGCCATGCGGCATGCGGCGATCGCGCCGCCGTAGCCGGAACCCACCACGACCACGTCGTAGTGCGATTGAATAGCGGTCACGGCGCTCGATAAGCGGTTCATCACGACCACCTCGTCTGGAATGAGTGCGGGGAAAGACAACAGGACTTCGGAAGCAAGACGGCGTGCGGCGACGGCTTTTTTATCCTAGGCGGTGCGCGCTCACAAAAAAAGGCGCATCGTGTTGGGCGCACGGCTCCGGTGTGCCACGTCCGCGGCGTCGCGAGCCGGTGCGAGTGGCCGGGACTCGCCTGAGCGTTCGCTGTTAGGCGGCTGCTTCATTCATTTCGCTGTCGCTCGATTCGGCGGCGAGCAGGTTCAGCGCAAGCAGAATGGCCGGGCGATTATCGATGTCGATGTCAATGCCGAGTTCGTCCGTGAGCCAGCGGCCGATCTTGGTGTTGGAAAAATCCTCGGCGCCCGCCGTCTTCTTCATGGTGACGCCGAGTTTGACGGCGCGATAGTGATACGAGGGCACCCGATGCTGCGCAGCGACTGCCGACAACCCGCCTTTTCCTTCCGAGCACCAACCGAGGCTGCCGGCCAGCACGATTCGCTCCGGCTCGTCGAGGCTCTCGATAAAGGCACGCGCCGAGAGCCGCACGCGCTGCTCGTCGAGGCCGTATTGCAGCAGCACGCTTTCCACCGGGTCTTCCAGCGCTTGCGCATGAAGATCGATTTCCTGCGCCATGCCTTCGTTTTCCATCGATACGTTGCGCTGATGGCCGGCGCTGCGCAGGCAGTCGATCAGGTAGCGGCGGAAATACGCGCACAGGGCGTAGCCGTTGGACGGCGCGCTGTCGGCGCAGGCGCGGGTTTCCGTATGGCCGGGCGCGAGCCGCAGGACTTTCGCGTAGATGAACTGGGCGACCAGCTCTTCCTTGTCCTCGCCGAGCGCCTGCAACTCGAGCGGGTGATAGGTTCGCAACGCCCGCTTGACCAGTTCGACCATCGACACCATTTCGTCGCCGGACAATCGGGTACGCCGGCGCCACAAATCCGGCAGGATGGCATCGTCGAGATTGCGGACGAACTCGTGGCTCGGAACTGCGCCCATGAAAAACCTCCAGAAGGGGTAAGGCCAAGGAGCGCGGTGAGCCTGAACTGCAGGCGGGGTGTGGATGGTGAAGCTTTGAAGCCGCGCTGGAGAATGTGATTTAAGTATGGTTTCCAGCGGCGGCTTCGCCTATATGGATTAAGTGGTAGCTGATGGGTAAACTGCCGGGTAAACCATCCGGCAAAGCGCATCTTATTCGTCTGAAGAGAAACAGCTTGCACGGGGAGATCGCATCGCACTGCCGCAGCGCAGTTGCATCGCGCACGCAAAGCCACGCCGTAACCGATGCGGTCGCAACCAGATCCGCGCCACCCGCGTCGCCGCGCTTTCAGGCGACCTCACCGAACGTGCCGTGCCCGGAACTGTGCATGGACCAGAGTAGGCGCTAAAGCGCCGGCTCCGATCGATAAGATCGATACGATCGACACAAGGAGACCGCGCAATGCGGGCTGACCCGATCCAGCGTGCCATCGACGAAGATCTGGTGCGCGTGTTATACGCGCAGGATCCGATCGCTTTCTTTTCGCACTGGTTTTCGATCGCGGTGCTGGTGGCGATCTACTGGCCGAAGATACCGTCGCCGCCGCTGTTTATCGCGTGTTTCGGTTTCTATGCGGCAGCCAATTGCGGCAGCCTCGCGCTATGGATTTGCAACCGACGCTATCCGTCGCTCGTCTCGCCGCGCGGCTGGATCTATCTGCATGCGCTCCGCGGCGTGCTGCTGTACAGCGCGCCGGGCATCGCGGTGTGGTTCGCGTTCCAGAGCCCGCAAACCGACTTGCCGCTGCTGCACACAGTCATGCTCGTGACGCTCGCCGCGGGCGTGTTCATGTCGAATGGCTTCGACCTGCTGAATTTCTCGACCGCGATTCCTTTTCTGCTGTTTCCGTCGATCGTCATGCATTTCGGTACGCACACGTTCGACCGCACGATTCTCGCGATCGTCCTCGCGTTTTTCTTTTGCGCGATCAACGTCTATGCGCTGAGTTATCGCAAGCTGTTCCAGCAGGTCGTGCAGGCGCGCGTCGACCAGCAATATCTGGCGGAGTCGCTGGCCGCGCAAAAACGCGTGGCCGAAGAAGCGAGCCTGGCCAAGACACGCTTTTTTGCGGCTGCCAGTCACGACTTGCGTCAGCCGCTGCATGCTATCGGCCTGCTCGCGGCATCGCTTAACGATGCGGCGGCAACCCCCGCGCAGCACGCGAAGACTGCCGAGCACATCGTCTACAACGTCGAGGCGCTGAACCAGTTGTTCAACCAGGTGCTCGATCTGGCGCGGCTCGAAAGCGGCGTGACGCAGGTGATCCGGCTGCATTTCCGGCTCTCCGAGCTGTTCGAACGGGTCGGCAGCCAGTATCGTCCGCAGGCTGCCGCCAAAGGGCTGGCGCTGCGTATCGCGCCGACCACGATGGTCGTGCACGACGACCCCGTGCTGCTCGAACGCGTACTGAGCAATCTGCTTTCGAACGCGGTGCGTTATACCGAAGAAGGCGCGATCTGGCTGGGCGTTCGCCGCGCGGGGCGGCCGACGGGCGGCTATGTCGAAGTGCGCGACTCGGGCATCGGCATTCCTGTCGAGGAGCACGAACGCATCTTCGAGGAGTTCTATCAGGTCGCCAATCCGCAACGCGACGCGCGCCAGGGCCACGGTCTCGGCTTGCCGACAGTGAAGCGGCTGGTCGAGATGCTCGGCGGCAAGCTGCAACTGCGCTCGGCTCCGGGCCGCGGTTCGGTGTTTCGCTTCCCGGTGCAGGCGGGCGATGCCGGCGGCATTGTCGCGAGCCTGAACGAAGCGGTGGCCGGCGGTCCGTCGGCGCAAGGGCGGCGCGTGCTGTGCATCGACGACGATCCGTCGATTCTCGAAGGCCTCGTCAGTTTGCTGGGCCGCTGGGGTTGCAGCGTGCTCGGCGCGCGCGACGAGGCCGACGCGCTCGCGGCGCTCGAAGGCGGCTTCGTGCCCGATGCCGTGCTGTGCGATTACCAGTTGGCGAATCACCGTACCGGCGCGCAGGCGCTGACTGCGGTGCGTAACGCGCTCTCGCGCGCGGGGCACGACAACGTGGTGACGCTGCTCATCACGGGCGACATGGCGTCGGCGGAACTGGCGGCGCTCGCGTTGCAGGGGATTCCGGTGCTTCATAAGCCGGTCACGCCGGCGCGCCTGCGGCGCACGCTGGAGATGCTGTGGCAGCAAGCGGAGCTGGATAAGGGGCGGGCGTCGGCCGCGCTGGAATCGCGCGGGGATCCGCCGGGAAAAGAAGCAGGCAAAGAGACAGCCGGCCGACCGGCGAACCGTGTGATGCGGGCCGGCGAGAGTCTGCCGCAAGGCGAATCGAGAATAGGCTCGCAAAGCCAGACCCAGAGCACCCAGTATCAAAGCACCCCGTCGCAAAGCGAACCGCAGAAATAGAAGCGAACAGACGGGCGCGAACGCCGTCCGTCCCGCACCTCGTTCTACAGGGTTTTCCCGGCTTCCAGCCAGCCGTTGATGACAGCGATCGCCGTCGATCGGTTATGTACACCGAGCGCCCGGAAAATCACCGACAGATGCACCTTCACCGTCCCCTCCGCGACACCCAGCTCGCGCGCGATCATCTTGTTGGTCCAGCCGCGATGGACGAGCCGCATGATGTCCTGCTGGCGCGGCGATAGATTTTCCAATAGATGCTGCTGGTGCGGCTGCAACGCCTGAATCTGCGCGAGGGGTTCCGTGAGCGCGGCGCTGCTCTGGCCGGGCGCGCGTGCGCCAGACGGAGCCGCATCTGCTTCGACGTGCGCGGGCGCCGCCTGCGCTTCCCGGCAGCCCAGCAAGCTCAGCGCTTCCATGGGTACGTAGGCGCCGCCAGAGAGCACCAGTTCGATTGCCTTGAGCATGACGCTGGCGGGCTGGCGCTTCGGCACGAAGCCGAGCGCGCCGGCGGCCAGCACCGCGCGCATTTCGTCCGGTGATTCTTCGGCGGAGAGGACGACGAGCGGGAGCGCGGGGTTCGCTTTCAGCAGCACTTCGAGCGACGAAGCACCGCTCATGCCCGGCATGTGCAGATCGACGATGGCAAGATCGTGATCGGCGTCGGGACGCGCGAGGGTCGCGAGCGTCTCCCAGTTATCGGCTTCGTCGAACTGGGCGTCGGGATCGAGGCCGCGCAGCATACCCTTGACGCCCTCGCGGATCAGTTCATGGTCGTCGGCTACAAGAAACTTCATGATGGCTCCGCGAGTCGGGCCTGCCCGATGTGGGCCGCCGCGGTTATAGGGTCTCGTTTTACTTCTAGCCTCGTGAATCGCATCATTGCCGCCCACCCCGCGATCATATGCCTGACCGGTGGCGCGGCGCGCCTTCCGGCGTGCCGCTCGTGTAACCGTTTATTTGTCAAATCGCCATGGGGTCCGATGCACTGCATGATGTGTAAGGCAGGTCTCCCGCGCATAGGTTCCGGCTTGCATGGTAGACGAGCCGAACGGCCCTTTTTTGAAGCTGCCCATGCAGGATTCCGAAGGTTATGCGCACCGGATCGAACCACGTCAAAGCAGTCTCTATTTGACTGCAAATAACGTCGCATTCATCAGAATCTTGAATGCGAAACCGAGCGACATGGCCGAGCCTACGCCGAAACACCACAGCGCGATGAACCAGAGCCAGCCCGGCAGCTTGCGCGCCGGCGCGGACGATGCGCGATGACTTGCACCCGCGTTTGTCTGCTTAGTGATAGTGATGTTGGTCGCCATGACGCACCTTGCCACGAAATACCCAATAACCCATCGTCGTATAAGCGATGATGATCGGCAGAATGACCGCTGCGCCGACCAGCGTGAACATCTGGCTCGAACGCGGCGCGGCGGCTTCCCAGAGCGTCATGCTCGACGGAATCGCGTACGGCCACAGGCTCACCAGCAGCCCCGCGTAACCCAGCAGCACCAGCAGCAGCGCGAGTCCGAACGGCGTGTTGTGATGCCGCTCACGCACCGCACGATGCATGAAGAACGCGCAGACCGCCACGAGGAACGGTACGGGCAGCAAACGGTAGAAGAGGCCGTCATGGAACCAGCGTTGTGCGATGTTCGGATCCTGCAGCGGCGTCCACACGCTCACCATCGCGATGAAGCCGAGCAGCACGATCGTCAGCGGCCAGACCACGCGATGCAGGCGGCGTTGCAGATCGCCTTCCGTCTTCGCCACCAGCCAGCAGCAGCCGAGCAGCGCATAGGTGACGACGAGTCCGAGACCCGTCAGCAGACTGAACGGCGTGAGCCAGCCGAAGGCGTCGCCCGCATAGGCGCCGTCGATCACGGGAATGCCCTGCAGGAACGCGCCCAGCGCGATGCCCTGAAAGAACGTCGCGCCCGCCGAGCCGCCGATGAACGCGAGGTCCCACAGATGCTTCGTACGATTGGCCTTGGCGCGAATCTCGAACGACACGCCGCGAAAGATCAGGCAGATGAGCATGAAGATCAGCGGCAGATACAGCGCGGACAGCACGGTCGAGTAGACCGCCGGAAACACCGCGAACAGACCGGCGCCGCCGAGCACCAGCCAGGTTTCGTTGCCGTCCCACACCGGCGCGACCGTGTTCATCATCAGGTCGCGTTCCTTCTCGTCGGGGAAGAACGGGAAGACGATGCCGATGCCCAGATCGAAGCCGTCCAGCACCACATACATGAAAAGGCCCAGCGCGATGATCGCGGCCCACACTACGGTTACGTCCATGTTCTTTCTCTATCGCAAGTCGTTGCTGAAGCCGGGCGGGTCAGGCGGCGTCGATCATGTGATCGGCGGCGGAAAGCGGGCGGCGCGCGGTCTGGTTCGGTGAGCGTTGCTCCGGCGCACCGTGCGGCGTATGACCCGGTAGAGCGGGCCCCATGCGCATGAGCTTGAGCATGTAGTAGATACCGGTGCCGAACACGAGGAAGTAGACGACCACGAAGGCCATCAGCGAGATGCCGACCTGCTGCGTGGTCAGCGGCGACACAGCCTGCGAGGTGCGCATCACGCCGTACACCACCCACGGCTGACGTCCCGCTTCGGTCGTGACCCAGCCGGCCAGCAGCGTGATGAAGCCGGTCGGCCCCATCGCCACGGCCACGCGCTGGAACCACTTCGATTCGAACAGGCGCTCACGGCGGCGCAGCACCCACGCGGCGACCGACATCAGGATCATCAGCACGCCGAGGCCCGCCATGATACGGAAGCTCCAGAACACCACCGTCGAGTTCGGCCGGTCTTGCGGCGGGAATTCCTTGAGGCCGCGAATCTCGCCGTCCCAGCTATGCGTAAGGATCAGGCTGCCCAGGTGCGGAATCGACACGGCGTAGCGCGTGGTTTCCGCCTGCATGTCGGGAATGCCGAACAGGTTCAGCGCGGTGCCGCCTTTTTCGGTGTCCCACAGGCCTTCGATCGCCGCGATCTTGGCCGGCTGATATTCGCGGGTGTTCAAACCATGCTGATCGCCGACGAAAGCCTGGATCGGCGTGAGAATCAGCAGCAGCCAAAGCGCCATCGAGAACATCTTCTTGACGGCAGGGTCGCGCCGGCCGCGCAGCAGATGCCACGCGCCGACCGCCGCCACCACCAGCGCCGCGACGATGAACGCCGCGAGCGCCATATGCGCGAGCCGGTACGGGAACGACGGATTGAACACGATCTTGAACCAGTCGAGCGGCACGACGCGGCCGTTCACGACTTCGAAGCCTTGCGGCGTTTGCATCCAGCTGTTGGAGGCGAGAATCCAGAAGGTCGAGATCAGCGTGCCGATCGCCACCATCAACGTGGCGCCGAAGTGGGCGCGCGGGCTCACGCGCTGCCAGCCGAACAGCATGATGCCGAGGAAGCCCGCTTCGAGGAAGAACGCCGTCATGACCTCGTACATGAGAAGCGGTCCGGTGACGGGGCCGGCGAAACTGGAGAAGCCCGACCAGTTGGTGCCGAACTGATAGCTCATCACGACGCCGGAGACGACGCCCATGCCGAAGGCGACCGCGAAGATCTTCGACCAGAACAGGCAGAGATCTTTGTAGTACGCCTTGCCGGTTTTCAGCCAGCGCCATTCGAGGACGGCAATGAAACTGGCGAGACCGATGCTGAGCGCCGGAAAAATGATGTGGAAGGAGACAGTGAACGCAAACTGGATGCGGGCGAGATCAAATGCCGATAAAGCGGAGTTCATGAGCGTGAAGTGCGTGATGACCGCGGGGGCGGACTACGCGCGTCGACCGGTGTCGGTGCGCACTGCGCTGGGCAGATGACGCAAGCGTAGGGGATCGACGAAAACTTTGCTGCGGTGCGGTGTGCGTCAAAAAACCACGTTGTTTTATGACGATTTTCTTTTTGAGACGCCAAACCGTTGATGGATATCAAGTTTTCCTGAATGCCCTCTTGCGATGACCGGCGCGCGACGCCCCGCAACTGCGGCAATCGACCGCGCTGCAACAGCGTCGCAGGAAGAGGGTTGCGCATAGAGAACCGCAGGCCGCCATACTTGCTCAAGTGTCCGCGCTCGCGTTTCGAATCGCCGAGACAGTCGGCTGTCCGCCGCGCGTCACGCTGAAGAATTTGCCGCTGAAAACGCACTTCAAGTTATACGATGTCACATAAATGAGTTGAGGCTAGACGTTTGTTTATCCAAGGAAATTTGCTGTAATGTCAAATCGAATAAGGGTAAGTGCCTAATTGAAATCCGGTTCGCCATCGCGGATAGTACGTTATCGTACAACTATCGCTAAATCGGCAAGCGGTTCATCCAATGACCAAGCGATTGCGGTACCCCGAGTTCGATCGCGCAAGGCGCAGTAAAGGAACCCTATGAAGAAGATTGCTCTCAGTGGAGCCGGTGGCCAGCTAGGCTCGGTGGTACGCGCCGCGTTGATCGCGCGCGGCACGCCGTTGCGCTCGGCCGCGGGCTCGAAAGCCCTCGTGCCGCTCGTGGAAGGCGAGGACGTGATGCACGGCGACCTGCGCGACCCTGCAGTCGTGGACCGGCTGCTGACGGGTGTCGATGTGCTGATCCATTTCGCGGGTACGAGCGTGGAGCGGCCGCTGCCGGAGATCATCGAGAACAATCTGCGCGGGCTGGTCGAAGTCTATGAAGGTGCGCGCCGCCAGGGTGTGCGGCGTATCGTGTTCGCGAGTTCGAATCACGCCATCGGCATGTATCCCGTCACCGAACATCTCAGCCTCGACTGCGAGCTGCGCCCGGACGGTTTCTACGGTCTGAGCAAGGTGTGGGGCGAAGCGCTGGCCAGAATGTACTGGGACAAGCACGGTATCGAGAGTGTGTGCGTACGCATCGGCAGCTGCCTCGAGCGGCCCACCGAGCCCCGGCATCTGAGCACCTGGTTCGGGCATCGCGATCTGCTGCATTTCCTCGACCGCTGTGTCGAGGCCGAGGACGTGGGTTTCCTGACCATCTGGGGTGTGTCGGCCAACACGCGAAGCTGGTGGGACAACAGCGGCGCCGCACGTCTGGGCTATCAGCCGACGCAAAACGCCGAAACCTACGCCGAAGAAATTCTTGCACGGCCGAATCCGCTCGACGCGCTGGGCCAACGCTTCCAGGGCGGCAGCTTTGTGGGTATCGACTATTCGCGCGATGATGCGGGCCCGGACGGCTCGGCCCATCCCGCAACGCGGCCCGTTTGAGCCGACGAGGATTACGAGGAGACGCAGCAATGAAAATCAAGGGTATCCGCTGGTGGATGGTCAGCCTGGTCGCGGCCGGGCTCATCATCAATTACCTCGCGCGCAATACGCTCTCAGTGGCGGCGCCGACGTTGATGAAGGACCTCCACATCACCACCGAGCAGTATTCGCACGTGGTCGTGGCGTGGCAACTTTGCTATGCCTTCATGCAGCCGGTCGCCGGCTTTGTGCTCGATACCGTCGGCACCAAGATCGGCTTTGCGGTGTTCGCGCTGGCCTGGTCGCTGGCGTGCGCCGCGGCGGCGTGGTCGACGGGCTGGCGCAGCCTCGCGTTCTTCCGCGGCCTGCTCGGCGTTGCGGAAGCGGCCGGCATTCCGGCCGGCGTCAAGGCGACGAGCGAGTGGTTCCCCGCCAAGGAGCGTTCGGTGGCGATCGGCTGGTTCAACATCGGCTCGTCGATCGGCGCGCTGCTGGCGCCGCCGCTGGTGGTCTGGGCATTGTTGCGCGGAGAGTGGCAGCTCGCGTTCGTGATCGTCGGCGTGGCCGGCATTGTCTGGAGCGTGCTGTGGATGGCGCTCTACAAGCATCCGCGTAAGCAGAAACTGTTGGGCGACGCCGAGCGCGACTACATTCTCAGCGGCCAGGAAGCGAAGCACAGCGACGCCGGCGCCGCCAGGCGCAGCTGGTTCGCCATGCTCGGCAGCCGCGACTTCTGGGCGATCGGCATTCCGCGCATTCTTTCCGAACCGGCGTGGCAGACCTTCAACGCGTGGATTCCGCTGTACATGATGACCGAACGTCACATGAACCTGAAGGAAGTCGCGCTGTATGCGTGGATGCCGTTTCTGGCCGCGGATATCGGCTGCGTGCTGGGCGGCTATCTCAGTCCGCTGTTTCACAAGTACGCGAAGGTGTCGCTGTTCACATCGCGCAAGATGGTGTTCGTGGTCGGCGCGCTGTGCATGATCGGGCCGGCTTGCGTCGGTCTGGTAGCGAGTCCTTATGTGGCGGTGGCGCTGCTGTGCGTCGGCGGGTTTGCGCATCAGACCTTGTCGGGCGCGCTCTACGCGATCACGTCCGATATGTTCGGCAAGAATGAAGTCGCCACCGCGACCGGGATGGGTGGCATGGCGGGCTATCTGGGTGCTGCGGCGTTCACGGCGCTGTTCGGCGTGCTGGTGACGCAGGTCGGCTACAGCCCGCTGTTCGTCGTGCTGGCCGTGTTCGACATCATCGCGGCCGCTGTGGTGTGCCTGCTGGCGAAGAGTGCCGACAAGACGCCCGAGCCGCGCTGGACGCCGGTGAGCGCGGTCGCGAAGTGATTCTGGCCATGTTGCGATGACGAACACCCGGCGCTGATCGAGCGCGCCGGTCAATAGAAAAATGGCGGCGCTTTCGGGCGCCGTCATTTTTGCTTGTGCTCACTGCGTTTCTTCAACCTTCGCGGCTGGGCGGCGCTCGCGCTTCGCCCAGCCGTTCAACCCTCTACCGCTCAACGTTTATCGACGACCGTCGTGTTGTATGTCGTCGCGCCGATCACCACGTTGTTCAACGTAATGCCGTTGACGTTGTACGCGTAAATCGGCCCGGGCGTCGTCGCGCTAGCGGGTCCGGCCGAGACCGCCGTGCCCAGATTGCAGTTCGAGATCGTCACGCCGGTGATCGGCGGAATGGTCGGGGTCGGCGCCGCGCCGTTGTAGTCGAACGCGACAGGCCCTTGAGCGACGATCGCCTGGAAGCACGAGCCGGTCACGCCGCCCACCGTCACGTTGCTCGCCGTCACGTTCGAAATGTTAACGTTCTGCACGACTGCCGGACGGATGCGAATCGCGTCGTTGGCCGGTTGATAGTCGCAGTCGAACGTGATCAGCCCGCCCTGTGCCGCCGACGGATTGGCGGCAGTCGCCGTCACGACGCCGAGCGGCACCGTGGCATTGATCGGGCTGCCGCTCAGCAACGCGCTGCCGTAGCCGCCGCCCTTGAGGCTGACGCCGTTGGGCAGCGTGACCGTATCGACGTAGAAGTTCTTCACGAAGCCGCCGCGATTCATGTTCGTCTTGATACGAATCGCGATGTTCAGCGGGTTGGTCGCCCAGTTCTGGTTCAGCATCTTCAGATTGCGCGCATAGATGTTCTGCACGCCGCCGCCCATTTCACTGCCGAGCGTGATGCCGCCGTGGCCGCTATTCATCGTGCAGTTCTGGATCACGTGATTCTGCGCGGGACCGTACTGTGTATCGAGATCCTTACCCGACTTGATCGCGATGCAGTCGTCGCCGGTGTTGAACGTCACGCTGTCGCAGAGCACGTTGTTGCACGCGTCCGGGTCGAAGCCGTCGTTATTCGGGCCAATGCTGTTGGTCGTCACGCCGCGAATCACGACGTTCTTGCAATCGGTCGGATGATGCTGCCAGAACGGTGTGTTGTTGGTGGTGTAGTTCTCCATCAGCACATTCGTGCAGCCGAGGAACTCGACCATGCACGGACGCAGATAGTGGCCGACGCCAAACACGCGCTGCGCGATCGGCACGCCTGCCTCCGAGAGGGCAGGCAGATAGTTCTGGTCCTCCTGCCAGGGTGTCGTGGGGCTGGTCAGTTGCGCGTAGAGCGCGTCGGAAATGCCGGGTGCGGCGGTTTTCAGGTCGACGTTCTTCGGATTGAGATACGCCTGCGACGGTGTCGACGAATTCACGCACCCGTACGCACCGTTCGATCCCTTGAAGGTCCACCAGCACGTCGCGGTGTTGCCGCTGCCGGCGAACGGCGTCATGGCCTGTCCGTTGAGCACCGAGCTCGCGTCTTCGCCGGTCAGTGCAATGTTGGTCTGGTTGCGCGCGTAGACGGGGGAGCCGTAATTCAGGCAGTCGTTCGCCTGCCAGCGGCTATAGAACAGGTTGCCGTTGGCGCCGCAGGCGACCGGGCCGTCCTTCGCGTAGTCCGCCGGGTTCGGGCTGAAGTAGATCGTGCAATTCGCGCTGAGGTGGAAGTTCACGTTGCTGAGCAGGACGATCGGTCCGGCGCAATACCACGTACCGGCCGGCACGACCACGCGTCCGCCGCCGGCGGCGTTGCAGGCCTGGATGGCGGCGAGAAAGGCAGGACGGGAGTCGAACGAAGCAGCGGCGTTGGTGAGATTCGAACCTGGACTCGCGACGGACGCCGAGCCGGTGTACGGATTGGTCGCGGCGGCGACGGCGCATGGCGCGGCGCCGTATTGCGTGACGACGAAGTCGCGTGCCGGGAACATCGACTGGGTAATGCCCTGCAAGGACGCGATGATCTGCGTCGCGGCGCCCGATGTGCCCCAGATCGGATCCTGTACGACAGGCGGCGTGGTCGTGCCGCCGTTGACCGAGCCGCCGCAAGCGGATAGGCCGCCGAGCAGGGTCGCGCCCGCGGACGTTCCCGCCAGCACGATAAAGGCACGGCGAGCGGGCGAATTCGGTTCGGTCTGGCCGGGCGTTCCTGATATCGCACGCTTGCCGCTGTTTTTATCGATGATTGCCACGGTTGTCTCCTTGCCCTTTGCGGGCGTTGTTAAAAGTCGTTGCTATTCGGGGGGATACGACTTGTCGAAGGCGTTGTGTTAACGTAAGGTATCCTTAATATTCGTAAGAAAATTTTCTCGGTGCGAAATGGCGCAGCTTTGCTGACGCGTAGCGAAACAGAAAGCGAACGCACGCATGCGCCGCTGCGTCTTGCCTATTTGCATAAGGCAAGCGCAGCGGCGCCTGAAAGACAGAAGTGCGGTTTACGCCGGTTTTTGCCCGATCTCGTGATTGGCGAGGATTTCGAGCGCGCGCACCATCGCCGAGTGATCCCATGCCTTGCCGCCATGCGCGACGCAGGCATTGAACAGAGCCTGGCAGGTAGCAGTATTCGGTAGCGATACGCCGAGCGATTGCGCGGTCGAGAGCGCGAGGTTCAGATCCTTCTGGTGCAGTTCGATGCGAAAGCCCGGGTCGAAGGTGCGCTTGGTCATGCGTTCGCCGTGCACTTCGAGAATGCGCGAGGACGCGAAACCGCCCATCAGCGCTTCACGCACGCGCGCCGGATCGACGCCGGCTTTGGACGCGAGCAGCAGTGCTTCGCCGACTGCCTCGATCGTCGCGGCAACGATCACCTGGTTGGCCACCTTGCACACCTGACCCGCGCCGACGCCGCCGATCAGGGTAACGTTCTTGCCCATCATGTCGAAGAGCGGCTTGACGCTCTCGAAGGTCGCCGATTCGCCGCCCACCATGATGGTCAGCGAACCGGCCTTGGCGCCGACTTCGCCGCCGGACACCGGAGCATCCATATAGTCGGCCCCGTGCTCGCGCACGCGCGCCGCGAACTCGCGCGTGGCCATCGGCGAAATGGAGCTCATGTCGACGACGGTTTGCCCCGCGCGCAGCGCGCCGGCGAGCCCCTGTTCGCCGAACAGTACGCGTTCCACATCGGGCGTATCCGGCACCATGATGAAAATCACGTCGGCATGCGCGGCGACGGCGGCCGGACTGTCGCACGCGACGGCGCCCGCCTGGATGAGATCGTCGGGCACGCCGCTGCGCGTGAACGCGGCCAGCGCGACGCCGTTCTTGAGAAGGTTGGCGGCCATGGGCTTGCCCATGATGCCGAGTCCGATAAAGCCTGCTTTTTGCATGGAATGCTCCGGAGATGTCGCGGCGGCCGGCTTACTGCTGGCCCGCCTGTTTCTGCATGAAGTGTTTTTGAACCGTCTGCGCGGCGCCTTTCAGCAGCCCCATGTCCGCGCACACCGCGACGACGCGGCAGCCCATCGCGATGTAGCGCTCCGCGTCGGCCTGGACCGGGGCGAGGATGCCGCTCGGCTTGCCCGCGGCGTGTGCGCGTTCGAACACGTGCGCGATGGCCTGCTGCACGTCGGGGTGACTCGGGTTGCCGATATGGCCGTAGGCGGCCGCGAGGTCGGATGGCCCGACGAACACGGCGTCCACGCCGTCCACGGCGAGAATGTCGTCGATCGCTTCGACCGCCTTGCGGCTTTCGATCTGCACGATGACGCAGACGTTGTCATTGGCAATGTCGAAGTAATCGGCCACGGTCGCGTAGCGATTGCCGCGCTGGCTCACCGAAACGCCGCGAATACCCTGCGGCGGGTAGCGCGTGGCGGCGACGGCGCGAGCCGCGTCTTCGGCACTGTCGACGAACGGCACCAGGAAATTCGAGAAGCCGCTATCGAGCAGACGCTTGATGAACACGCTGTCGTTGGCCGGCGGCCGGACGACCGGCGCGCTCGCGCTGTCCTTGAGCGCCATCAGTTGGGGGATCAGCGTCAGCACGTCGTTCGGCGCGTGTTCGGCATCCAGCAGCATCCAGTCGAAGCCGATCACGCCGAGCAGTTCGGTCACGATCGGACTGGCGAGCGACGCCCAGCAGCCGATCAGGGTTTCGCCGCCGCGCACCGCGCGGCGAAAACTATTGGGTAAGGGCTGGTAGGGCGTGACGGCAGGCATGGGCGGATTTCCTCGAACGACGATGGATCGGGCAAGCTGCGACGACGGCAAAACGATAGTTATAGGTCGTCGTATGTCTAGGTTTCAGATTAGCACCGACCTCGCCGGTTGTAACGGCCACGTAAACCCGAATTCCTTGCGGGGTAAGCGTTTCCGGTTGCGCGTGTACCCCGCAATGTTGTAGGATGACCTATATCTTAGGTCTTTATCCAAGGAAAGCGAAATGTCTATTACCGGCGAAATGCTGATAGGCCGCAAAACGGTGCGCGGCGAGGAAAAACCATTGCATGCGTTCAATCCTGCCACGGGATCGGACATCGCGGAGCCGGTTTTCGGCAGCGGCTCGGTTGCCCACGTCGGCGAGGCCTGTGAACTCGCGCGGCAGGCCTTCGATCCGTACCGCCAGTTGCCGCTCACGGTGCGCGCCGAATTTCTCGAACGCATCGCCGACGGCATCACGGCATTGGGCGATGCGCTGATCGAGCGCGCGCAACAGGAGTCGGGCTTGCCCAAGGCGCGTCTCGAAGGCGAACGCGGCCGCACCACGGGGCAGCTCAAACTGTTTGCGCAAGTCGTGCGCGCCGGTCAGTGGCTCGCCGCCACGCTCGATTCGCCGCTGCCGGAGCGCAAGCCGTTGCCGCGTTCCGACCTGCGTATGCAAAAGATCCCGCTCGGCCCGGTCGCGGTGTTCGGCGCCAGCAATTTCCCGCTCGCGTTTTCGGTGGCCGGCGGCGACACGGCGGCGGCGCTCGCTGCCGGTTGTCCGGTAGTGGTGAAGGCGCACCGCGCTCACCTTGGCACCTCGGAGATGGTCGGCCGTGTGATCCAGCGTGTCGCGCAAGAGATGGATTTGCCTGAAGGCGTGTTCTCGCTGATCGTCGGCGCGGGGAATTCCGTTGGCGAAGCGTTGGTCGCGCATCCGGCGATCAAGGCGGTCGGTTTCACTGGTTCGCGCGCGGGCGGCACCTCGCTGATGCGCGTGGCGGCGGCGCGTGCCGAACCGATTCCGGTCTACGCGGAAATGAGCAGCATCAATCCGGTGTTCCTTTTGCCGAACGCGCTGGCTCAGCGCGGCGAGAGCATCGCGCGCGGCTTCGTCGATTCGCTGGTGCTCGGCGCCGGTCAGTTCTGTACCAATCCGGGTCTCGCAATTGCCGTGGACAGCGACGCGCTCAAGGGCTTTGTCGCAACCGCGTCCGACGCACTGAGCGGCAAACCCGCGCAAACCATGCTGACGTCCGGCATCCACGCTGCTTATGAAGAGGGCGAAGGCAAGCTGGCTGCGATCAAAGGCGTGGAAGCCGTGGCGCACGGCGTGGAAGCAAGCGGCCCGACGCAGGCTCGCGCGGCGTTGTTCGTAACCGATGCACAGACGTTCCTCGCCACGCCGGCGCTGGAAGACGAAGTGTTCGGCCCGGCCTCGACCATCGTGCGTTGCAAGGACGAGCAGGAGTTGCTGGCGGTCGCCGAGCATTTTGCCGGTCAGTTGACCGCCACGGTGCAGATGGATAGCGCCGACCTTCCGGCGGCAAGGAAGCTGGTGCCGATTCTCGAGCGCAAGGCCGGCCGGATTCTGGTCAACGGGTTCCCGACGGGCGTCGAGGTGTCGCACGCGATGGTGCACGGCGGCCCGTTCCCGGCCACGTCCGATAGCCGAGCGACTTCGGTCGGCACGACCTCGATCGAGCGCTTCCTGCGCCCGGTGTGCTACCAGGATTTCCCGTCCGATCTGTTGCCCGAGGCGCTGACCGACAGCAACCCGCTGAACCTGTGGCGCCGCCGCGATGGCGAGATCGCGCGCAGCTGAGTGCCGGGTGAGCCGCGATCAGTGATCGCGTGAAATGAAAAATGGCCGGGGTCAGTTCGATCCCCGGCCATTTCTCTTTGCGTTCACGGCGACTGTCTGCGCCATGACTTCGCGGCGACGAAGCGGATCAGCTATTCGCCTCGGCGCCTTCGTTCGCACGCCGCAAGCGCTCGCGGCTGTTGGACAGATGCATGCGCATGGCCGCGCGCGCACCTTCCGCGTCATGTCGCGTGATTGCTTCGAGAATGCTTTCGTGTTCCAGGTTCACGAGCGACAGATACGCGTCCGGTTCTGCGCGCGCAATGCCCGCCGAATCGAGCCGGTTACGCGGAATCAGCGCGCTGCCCATTTGCGTGAGGATGTCGACGAAATAACGGTTGCCGGTCGCGCGCGCCACCGAAATATGAAATTGCAGATCGGCGTCGACGCTATCCAGCCCGTTGTGGCGCGTGGCTTCGATCGCGTCGAGCGCGGTGCGCATGCGCGCGAGGTCATCCGGCTTGGCGCGCTGGGCGGCGAGCCCCGCGCATTCCGTTTCGAGGCTGATGCGCAGTTCCAGGATCGACAACACGTCGCGCAAGGTGGTGGCGGGCACCATGTCGATGCCCAATTTTTCGCGCTGCGGCTCCAGCACGAAACTGCCGATGCCATGCCGCGTCTCGATGATCTTGCCTGCCTGCAAGCGCGAAATCGCTTCACGAATGACGGTGCGGCTCACGCTCAGCGTGACCATGAGCTGTGACTCGGTCGGCAGCTTGTCACCGGGTTTCAGGGCGTTGGAGGCAATCTGCTCGGTGACGTAGCTGACGACGAACTCGGCAAGATTACGAGCGCGTCGTGGCGGTGCTGCGGATGCCAGTGGTGTAGCCATCGAAAACGCCCCTTGAATCAGATAGTTGCGAACACTTCATGCGTTTCATTATACCGTCGTCTGACGACTGATTATATAGAGGCCGAATCATTTTGCGTGGCGGCGCTCGGCGTGGCATCGGCGTGCTGTCCGGCGCGTCTCGCGCTGCGGCGGCGTCTGTTTCAGCGCCGCAGGGAAGTACGATAACTGCGACGACAACCCCACCGCTAACCGCACCGATAAGCGCCGCATCTTTAGCGCGGGCGCAACTCGACCCGTTTGATGTCTTTCACGATCACGAGATAGCTGAACACCGTGAGCAGGGCGTTGATGCCGACGAACACCAGCGCGCCGTTGAACGACCCGGTCTTCGCCACGAGATAGCCGATCACGATCGGCGTGACGATGCCGGCCACGTTGCCGAACATATTGAAGATCGCGCCGGACAGGCCGAGCGCTTCCTTCGGCGACGTGTCGGCGACCACGGCCCAGCCGAGCGCGCCGATGCCTTTGCCGAAGAACGCAAGCGACATGAGGGCGACGACGACCCAATCGGTCGTCACATAGTTGCAGCCGATGATGCACACCGACAGCAGCATGCCGCCGACGATCGGCACCTTGCGCGCGATCGTGAGCGAATGGCCGCGCCGGATCAGCCCGTCGGACAGGATTCCGCCGAGCACGCCGCCGGAGAATCCGCAGATCGCGGGCAGCGAAGCCACGAGGCCCGCTTGCAGGATCGTCATGCCGCGCGCCTGCACGAGGTAGATCGGAAACCAGGTGAGGAAGAAGTAGGTCAGCACGTTGATGCAGTACTGCGCGAGATAGACGCCGAGCAGCATGCGATTGCCCAGCAGTTGGCGAACCAGATGCCAGCCCCCGGTATTTTCGATGTTGTCGGCGGCGCGGGCTTTCTTCTGCCCGTTGATCACGCCGCCGCCCTGTTCGATGTACTCCAGTTCGGCGCGCGACACACGCGGATGATCGGCGGGGTTCTTCATCACCTTCAACCAGGTAAGCGCGAGAAGAAGTCCCGTCACGCCCATCACGACATACACCATGTGCCAGCCGAACGCGTGGGTGAGCCACGCCATCAGCGGCGTGAACACGACCGCCGCGAAGTATTGCGCCGAATTGAAAATGGCCGACGCCGTGCCGCGTTCGTTGGTCGGGAACCAGCTCGCCACCACCTTGGCATTGGCCGGAAAAGCCGGCGATTCGGCCGCGCCCATCGCGAAGCGCAGCACGAACAGCGCGGTGACGGCCGCCGCTGCGCTGCCCAGCAAACCGATGGAGCTTTGCAGCAGTGTGAAGAGCGACCAGAAGAAAATGCTCGCGGCGTAGACGCGCCGCGCGCCGAAGCGATCCAGCAGCCAACCGGCCGGCAGTTGCGACAGCACGTAAGCCCAACTGAACGCGGAGAAGATGTAACCCATGCGGATCGCGTCGAAGCCGAACTCGGCGCGCATGGCCGAGCCGGTGACCGAGAGCGTGGCGCGGTCCGCGTAGTTGAAGGTCGTGATCAGAAAGATCAGCAGCAGGATCGCGTAGCGAACTCGAGTGCGCTTCGCGATGTGGGCGGCACTCGCCGTGCGGCTCATTTCCATGGACATCTCCTGAAGTTCTTATGCTTGGGAGCAGGCTCCCGGGCGTCGCGGCGCAACGAGCCGCGGGCCTCGTCGATACTGGCGTGCGGTACAAAAACGCCCGGCGACGTTGCCGTCCCGGGCGCTCTTTGCGGTGCCGTGCGTGCGGCGATCGTTCGCACGGCCGCCGGGTGTTGTTTGCGTCTGATACGCCGGCCGGATTACTGCGGGCCGAGCGTCTTGATGAGCGCGTCCAGCCTGGCCATTTCTTCTTCCGTCAGATCGGTCAGCGGCGCGCGGACCGGACCGGCGCTGTGGCCGACCAGCTTCGCGCCCGCCTTGACGATGCTGACCGCGTAGCCTGCGCGGCGGTTGCGAATGGCCAGGTACGGCAGGAAGAACTCGTCGATCAGTTTGCCGACGGTCGCGTGATCGTCGGCGGCGATCGCACGGTAGAAGTCCATCGCGGTCTTCGGAATGAAGTTGAACACCGCCGACGAATACACCGGCACGCCAAGCGCCTTGTACGCGGCGGCATAGACTTCCGCGGTCGGCAGGCCGCCGAGATACGAGAAGCGGTCGCCAAGGCGGCGGCGGATCGACACCATGTTCTCGATCTCGCCCACGCCGTCCTTGAAGCCGATCAGGTTCGGGCAGCGCTCGGCCAGCCCTTCGAGCATATCGGCGTTAAGCTTGGAGTTCGCGCGGTTATAGATGATCACGCCCATGTTCGGCACGGACTTGCAGACTTCTTCCGCATGCGCGGCGATGCCTTCCTGGCAGGCTTCCGTCAGGTAATGAGGCATCAGCAGAATGCCGTTCGCGCCATGACGTTCGGCTTCCTGGGCGTAGGCGATCGCAACACGCGTCGGGCCGCCCGCGCCGGCGAGAATCGGCACCTTGCCCTTGCAGACTTCGGTGGCGGTGCGCACCACGTTCGAATAGTCGTTGTGTGTGAGCGAGAAGAATTCGCCCGTGCCGCCGGCCACGAACAGTGCCGACGCGCCGTAAGGAGCGAGCCATTCCAGGCGCTCGGCATACGTGTCGGCGCGGAAATCACCCCGTTCGTCGAAGTCGGTAACGGGGAAGGACAGGAGGCCTTCGGAAACGATCTGCTTGAGTTCCTGCGGTGTCGTCATGATGAGTATCCAGAGCGTCGGAATAGTTCGCGGATGGTTCCGCGGAGGGTTCGATCAGTAGAAATGGAGATTTCTTATACGTCATCGTACAACAAGAATTTCGGTAACTCAACGGTCATTTCGCAGCATAATGCTTGTCCTAGGGTAAATACGGAACGTCTGCGCAATCTTTCATGTTGTAGGATGACGTATGAATAGTCGGCGCGACAGGTGTGCAGCGCTATAAGGATCGATGCAATGGAACAATCTCCGCTCTACATTCGCGTTCACCCCAATGACAACGTCGCGATCGTCGTCAACGACGGCGGTCTGGGTGAGGGCGCGGTATTTCCCGATGGTCTGGCATTGCGCGAGCGCGTGCCGCAAGGGCACAAGGTCGCGCTGGCCGATCTGGCCGAGGGCGACGAAGTCATCCGCTATAACGTGGTGATCGGCTATGCGCTCAAGGCGTTGCCGAAAGGCAGCTGGATCAACGAACATGTGATCCGCATGCCGAGCCCGCCGGGACTCGAGGATCTGCCGATCGCCACGATCAAGGCGCCGGAAATGCCGCAGCTCGAGGGCTACACCTTCGAGGGCTACCGCAACGCGGACGGCTCGGTCGGCTCGCGCAACATTCTCGCCATTACGACCACGGTCCAATGCGTGGCCGACGTGGTCGAGCATGCGGTCACCCGCATCAAGGCCGAGTTGCTGCCGAAGTACCCGAATGTCGACGACGTGGTGAGCCTCGGCCACACCTATGGCTGCGGTGTCGCCATCGACGCGCCCGACGCGATGGTGCCGATCCGCACCGTGCGCAATATCAGCCTGAATCCGAATTTCGGCGGCGAGGTGATGATGGTCAGCCTCGGCTGCGAGAAGCTGCAGCCCGAACGCCTGATGCCGCCCGGCACGATTCCGATCGCCGCGGCCGCGAACGTCGCGGAAGTCGCGGATATCGGCGATATCGAGGTTGATCTGAACGGCGACGTCGTGGTGCTTCAGGACGACGCGCACGTCGGCTTCCAGTCGATGATCGAGTCGATCATGAGAATGGCCGAGGGTCATCTGAAGCGGCTCAACAATCGCCGTCGCGAAACTTGCCCGGCGTCCGATCTGGTGGTTGGCGTGCAATGCGGCGGCAGCGACGCGTTTTCCGGACTGACCGCGAATCCCGCGGTGGGCTTCGCGACCGACCTGCTGGTGCGTGCCGGCGCGACGGTCATGTTCTCCGAAGTCACCGAAGTGCGCGACGGCGTCGATCAGTTGACGGCGCGCGCGGCGAACGCGGAGGTCGCCGCGGCGATCATCCGCGAGATGCAGTGGTACGACGATTATCTGAAGCGCGGCGGCGCGGACCGCAGCGCCAACACCACGCCGGGCAACAAGAAGGGTGGCTTGTCAAACATCGTCGAAAAGGCGATGGGCTCGATCATCAAGTCCGGCAATTCGGCCATTTCCGGCGTGTTGTCGCCGGGCGAAAAGGTCAAGCAGAAAGGCCTGATCTACGCGGCTACGCCGGCGAGCGATTTCATCTGCGGGACGTTGCAGGTGGCGGCCGGTATCAACCTGCACGTATTCACCACCGGACGCGGCACGCCCTATAGCCTCGCCGAGGTGCCGGTCATCAAGGTCGCAACGCGCTCGGACCTCGCGCGCCGCTGGCATGACCTGATGGATGTCAACGCCGGCACCATCGCGACCGGCGCGGCGAGCATCGAAGAGGTGGGCTGGGAATTGTTCCGCCTGATGCTCGACATCGCCAGCGGACGCAAGCAAACGTGCGCGGAAAAACTCAAGCTCCACAATGCGCTGGTGCTGTTCAATCCGGCGCCGGTGACCTGATCGGCTCGCTCGACACACCAGGTCTGTATGCATCATGCAGACCTGATCGCACTCACACCACAATAGAAACATGACTGACTCGAACCTCGATCGCGGCGCCGCACAGAAACCCTTCCGCCGTCTGCTGCTGACTGGCGCGGCGGGCAACCTGGGCAAGCAATTGCGTGGCGCGCTCGCCGCGTGGGCTGATATCGTGCGCGTCTCGGATATCGCGCCGCTCGGCGACGTGGCGGCGCACGAAGAAGCCGCGAGCGTCGATCTCGCGGACGAAGCCGCCGTTCACGCGCTGCTCGAAGGCGTGGACGCGGTGATTCACCTCGGCGGCATTTCCGTCGAGGCGCCGTTTGAAGATCTGCTCGAAGCGAATATTCGCGGCCTGTACAACCTCTATTCGGCTGCGCAGAAGCAGGGCGTGAAGCGCATCGTGTATGCGAGCTCGAATCATGCGGTGGGCTTTCATCCGGTAACGGAGGTGGTCGATGTCGACGCGCCGTTGCGTCCCGATAGTCTGTACGGCGTGACGAAGTGCTTCGGCGAATCGTTGTCGCGATACTACTTCGATCGTTTTGGTCTCGAGACGGTGTGCCTGCGGATCGGCTCGTCGTTCGAGCAGCCGAAGAATCCGCGCATGCTCGTCACGTATCTGAGCTATCGCGACTTCATCGAGTTGGTGCGCTGCTCGCTGTTCACCAACCGCGTGGGCCACGCGATCGTCTACGGCGTCTCCGATAACCGGACCAAGTGGGTGGATAACACCAAAGCGGCGTTCCTGGGCTTTCGTCCGCAGGACAGTTCGATCGAATTCGAGCATCTCTTTCCGGTCGCCGCACCCACGACCAACCTCGACGATCCGACGCAGCGTTTTCAAGGCGGCCCATTCGTGCTGGCCGGCCCGATGGAGCCGAAGCGGTGAGCGCCGCGGCGAACCCGCGAGTGGAGCGGGTGGAGGCAGCGGGACAGGCACCGGCCTCCGTCGGCGAAAGCCCGGTGTGGCGTGTGGCGGAACAGGCGCTCTACTGGGTGGACATTCCGGCGCAAAAGATCGTGCGGCTACACGTCGATTCGGGTAAGCGCTCCGAATGGCGGTTGCCGGAGAAAGTGGCGTGCATTGCGTTCAATCGGCGCGGTACGGTGCTGGCCGGTTGCGAGACCGGGCTTTTCGCCGTCGCGCTCACTGAGGGTTCGGCTGACGGCGAACCCGTGCAGGTGACAGGGCGCAAGCTCGCCGCGCCGGACTTCCCATGCGACGACATGCGTTTCAACGACGGCCGTTGCGACCGCCAGGGACGCTTCTGGTCCGGCACGATGGTGCAGGACATGGCAGCGGCCACGCCGGCCGGCGCGCTCTATCGATTCGACGAGCGCGGTGTGCTGTCCGCGCCGGTCGTCGACGCGCTCATCACGCAGAACGGCCTCGCGTGGTCGCCGGACGGTACGACCATGTACCTGTCGGACTCGCATCCTTTGCGCCGGCAGATCTGGGCATTCGACTTTGACATCGAAACCGGCGAGCCGCGCAACCGTAGCGTGTTCGCCGATCTGAATCATCATGCGGGCCGTCCTGACGGCGCCGCGGTGGATGCCGACGGCTGCTACTGGATTTGCGCGAACGACGCCGGCCTGTTGCTGCGCTTTACGCCTCAAGGAAAACTCGACCGGCAGATTGCCGTGCCTGCCACCAAGCCGGCCATGTGCGCCTTCGGTGGGCGCGATCTGGATACGCTGTTCGTGACGTCGATCCGTCCCGCGAATGCGAGCGAGCACGACGGCCATCTGTTCGCCGTGCGGGCTGGCGTAACCGGGTTGCCAGAACCGGAGTTCGCGGGTCAGTTGTAATCGGAGCGTGCTGGAGCAAGGCGCCGGACATGTCGACATGTCCGGCGCCTTTGTTTTGGCTATCCAATTCGTCACTCGTCGTACAACATTGTGGTGGAAAGGCGACGGTCGCCCCGCGGTGCGGCCGCGGAAAATAGCTTTTGGCGACGCTGGTCTCCGCATCGGTAAGGCCGCGCCAGCTGGCGCTTAGCCTCAGCATGCGATCGATCGGTCATCCCTGCCGACGTCTCTGCGGTGCGGGTAAATACCGTCTGTACAACTCAAACCGCCTTTTATAGACTTCATATGTCGTCGTACAACATATAAGCCCAAACAAATTCCTTTCTGTGAATTTCAGGTTATTCGGTATGAGGCGGACAACGTCTCGTGCGCGATGACTCGCGCGTGAGGCGCAAGCCGAGCAGTTGAAGCAAAAGTAAAAGAGTCGAGTTGTCTGACAGGAGTGCTGAGTATCTGCGCCGGGGAAGTTGCACAGACCAGCACGGCAAAGCGCGCGTGACCACCAGCGGTGGCGGGTGCCGAGCCGGGAGACGCAGCAAAACCATGTCGCATCCGAAGGCGGTCACCCGTAAGCGGCCCTCCGCAGGCGGCCCCCGCAATCGATTGGATGGTCAATTTTTCAAGGAATTTCACGATGAACAAGAAGTTTGCCTTTTCCCGTGTTTCGATGATCGTCGCGGCTTCGGCGCTGGCCTTCAGCACCGTGTCGGCACAAGCGCGTGTGTTCCGCGTGTCGGACGTGCATGGCGACACCTATCCGACCAACATGGCGGTGAAATACATGGGAGAGCAGATCAAGAAGGCAACCGACGGCAAGGACACGGTGAAGGTCTTCGGCAATAGCGCGCTGGGTTCCGAGAACGACACGATCGATCAGGTGCGCATCGGCGCATTGGACATGGCGCGCGCCAACGGCGCGGCGTTCAACGAAATCGTTCCTGAATCGATGATCCCGTCGCTGCCGTTCCTGTTTCGCGACATCGACCATTTCCGCAAAGTGATGTACGGCCCGGAAGGCCAGAAGATTCTCGACGCTTTCAAGGCGAAGGGCATGATCGCGCTGACGTTCTACGAGAGCGGCGCGCGTTCGATCTACACGAAGAGGCCGATTCATACGCCGGCTGACATGAAGGGCCTGAAGGTTCGCGTGCAGCCGTCCGACCTGATGGTCGACGAAATCCGCGCAATGGGCGGCACGCCCACGCCGATGCCGTTCGCCGAGGTCTACACGGGCCTGAAGACGGGTCTGGTGGATGCCGCTGAAAACAACCTGCCGTCGTACGAAGAAACCAAGCACTTCGAAGTCGCGCCGGTCTACTCCGAAACCCAGCATTCGATGACGCCGGAAGTGCTGGTGTTCTCGAAGAAGGTGTGGGACACGCTGTCCCCGCAGGAACAGGAAATCATCAAGAAGGCTGCCGCCGACTCGGTGCCTTACTACCAGAAGCTGTGGACCGCGCGCGAAGCCGACGCGAGCAAGACTGTCACGAAGGGCGGCGCGACCATCGTCGGCGCGTCGCAGATCGATCGCGCAGCGTTCGTCAAGGTCATGCAGCCGGTCTGGGCGAAGTACGAAAAGACCCCGCAAATGAAGCAGATCGTCGACGAAATCCAGGCAGTCAAATAAGGTTCGCCTGAAAGGAAGCAACGCAGCGGCGCGAAGGGCTCGCGAGAAGAGTCGTGAGCGCTGCCGCTGCGCGCTTCCTGAACTGAAGAGTCGAACAGGATTGCTGACTAATAAAGACAGGTCGGTCGTATGCAAGGATGGGGTCAATGAGTTTCATAAAGCGCCCAAATGATTTTCTGTTCCGCGTGCTGGTTGTCGTAGCGTCGGTGAGTCTCGCCGTGCTGAGCCTGCTGGTGATCTACAGCGTCGTGATGCGCTACGTATTCAGCGATGCACCGGATTTCGTCGAGCCCATCGCGCTTCTGCTGGTGATCGTGATCGCCATGTTCGGCGCCGCGCTCAAAGTGCGCGAAGGCGGCCATATCGGGCTCGACTCGCTCGTCAAGAAATTGCCGCCGAAGGGTCAACTCGTCGCGACGGCCTTTCAGCACATTTGCCTGATCACGTTCGCGGTAGCGGTTTTCTTCGGCTGTCTGCAGATGGTGGAGGCCACCATGGAGGACCGGATTCCCATTATTGGCTTGCCTGAATCTTTGCGTTATTGCATCCCGGTTTTTGCCAGCGTCTGCATTGCAATGTTCTCGCTAGAGAACCTGCTCGCGCTTTTTGCACAGAAACAAAAATAGAGCAATCATGGAACTCGCCATCCTCTCCGTCAGTTTCCTTGTCTTTCTTCTTCTCGGCGTTCCTGTTTCATTCGGGCTAGGGCTTTCGTGCGTCCTGACCTATCTGTATGAGGGTTTGCCGGCGGCCACCGCCATGCAGTCGATGATCTCGGGGATCAACGGCTTTTCGTTTCTCGCGGTCCCGTTCTTCATCCTGTCCGGTGAGCTGATGCTGCACGGCGGCATTGCGGACCGCATCCTGCGTTTCGCGCAAGCCACGGTCGGGCATTTCCGCGGCGGTCTCGGCATGGCCAACGTAGTGGCCTGCACGCTGTTCGGCGGGGTCTCCGGTTCGCCCTCGGCGGATACGTCGGCGATGGGCGGCGTGGTCATTCCGTTGATGAAGCGTGAAGGGTACAGCGCGGCTTATGCGGTCAACGTGACGACGCACTCGTCGCTGGCGGGCGCGTTGATGCCGACGTCGACCAACATGATCATCTACGCATTCGCGGCGCAGGGTATCACCGGCACGTTGAATGGACACCCGATGAGCGGCGTGTCGATCGGCGATCTGTTGTTTTCCGGTCTGCTGCCGGTGCTGTGGGTGATGGGTTTCGTGCTGGTCGCCGCCTACTGGCAAGCGGTCAAATACGGTTATCCGCGCCGTGCCGACGGCTCGACGGAACTGCAGCGATTCCCCGGCTGGTTCGCCGTGGCCCGCACATTCCTTGGCGCATTGCCCGGCTTGATGGTGATTGCGATCATTCTGGTCTGCGTGGCAAAGGGCATTGCGACCGCGACAGAAGCCGCTGCAATCGCCGTGTTTTATTCGCTGGTGCTGACGATCGTCGTGTATCGCTCGATGACGATGAAGAAGCTGTTTCACGCGCTTTCCAAAGCCGCCAAGACGACCGGCGTGGTGCTGCTGCTGATCGGCGTGTCGAACATGCTGCGCTACCAGATGGCGTATCTGGAGATTCCGGACGCGATCGAACACATGCTCGACGGCGCGACCAGCCTGCCTTGGCTGATGCTGCTGTACATCAACCTGATCCAGATTTTCCTCGGCACGTTCGTCGATATGGCGGCGCACATCCTGATCACCACGCCGCTGTTCCTGCCGATGGCGATGCACGCCGGCGTCGGCCCGGTGCAGTTCGGGATCATGATCCTGCTGAACTGCGCATTGGGCCTGGTGCACCCGCCGATCGGCTCGGTGCAGTTTATTGGTTGCGCGATTGGCAATGTGTCGATTGGTGAAACTACCAAGGTGGCGTGGCCGTATTACCTGGCTATCTTCAGCGCGATCAACATCGTCACTTATGTACCGATGTTTTCCACGTGGTTGCCTAGCCTGATCAATGGTCACCCGGTATTTTGAAATCCTTAATTAGCGTCCCGAAGAATATGCCCTTTCGGGGCGCCCGGCGGCGCTCGTACAGTGCGGCAAACAAAGAATAATCTTTTAGAGCGTGTTAGGCACTTTGCGGGAGACCTAGTATCCTGGCGGGATGAAAAGAGCAGATCGCAAAGGGTATCCGACCGATGTGTCCGACGAAGAATGGAGCTTCGCAGCACCCTATCTGA
>NZ_JCAQOY010000022.1:0-5559 GCF_059567925.1 Paraburkholderia sp. BGA-UO-ETr-F21
CGAACATGGTGATCTCGATGGAACCGATGATCATGCTGCCGCAAGGTTTGCCTGGCGCGGGCGGTTATCGTGAGCACGACATCCTGGTGGTGGGCGAGAAAGATGCCACCAACATCACCGGGTTCAGGTACGGCCCGGAGCACAACATCATCAAGGCCTGAGGCGGACGCCTTCGCTTCAACCAGGAAAGCATATTAGCTCTGCAGTTACTCGAAGCATGGGATTCGATGACCCTGAGCGCTCCGGGGGCGCGATCGCCGCCAGGTCGATTTTTTGACCGGTAATCGACGTCGTTTTACCTGCGTGGCCACTATGTCGAAAACGAGAAGCAATTTGTCGTGAATGGAAACATTTCCGTATTTTTAGGCTTCTACGATGGGTCTGAACTCTGCTGGTTCGAGTGGTAGAGAAATAGACATAAACAATAGGCGAGGAGGAGTATTTCCATGGAAAAGAGTGTGGTGATAGGCGAGCTGGCGTGGCCCGAATACGCGCGCCGGGTGAAAGAGCAAGCGCAGCCCATCCTGGTTCCAATCGGTGCGCTGGAGCAGCACGGGCCGCATATGTCGATGAACCCTGACGTGCTGCTGCCAGGTGCCATCGCGGTTGCAGTAGGGCGGCAGATTGGCGCACTGGTCGCCCCTGCCATCGCGTATGGTTACAAATCCCAGCAGAAAAGCGGCGGTGGCAACCATTTGTGTGGCACAACCAGTCTGGACGGCCACACGTTGTCGTTGACGGTGAAAGACGTCCTCAAGGAGTTCGCCCGTCACGGCGCTCGGAAGATCTGCCTTGTCAACGGACATTTCGAGAATTCGATGTTCGCCGTCGAAGGGGTTGATCTGGCGATTCGCGAGCTGCGCTGGGAAGGCATTCACGACTTTCAGGTTGTGATGCTGTCCTACTGGGATTTCGTTACGGAAGAAACGATCGCCCGGATCTATCCGGACGGCTTTCCAGGCTGGGCAGTGGAGCACGGCGGTGTGCTGGAGACGTCGTTGATGCTGCACCTGCATCCAGATCTGGTCGACATGTCGTGCGTACCGGCGCATGGGGCGGCGAGCTTTGAGCCTTACGACGTGTTTCCGCCGATTCCAGAGTGGACGCCATCTTCCGGCTGCCTGTCATCGGCTGCGGACGCGTCGGCGGAAAAAGGTGCGTTGCTATTCGATGTCTGTGTAGAAGGCATCTCGCGGGCACTTCGCGAAGCCTACGATGCGCGCGCGAAAGCGTCGCACGCCTGAAGCATCCATCTGGGGAACACAATGGGAAATTGCGATAGCCGTAACCCGCATGTCGAGGTCGAAGCCGACAAGGCGTGGAGCATCGAACAGCACGCCATTGATCCGATTCCTTTAAAGGATCGGCATGGTACACCGGCCGAGCTGTTCAAGATGTGGATCGGTGCAAACACCAACTATGTGGTGGTTGTGACTGGCGCGCTGGCGCTCTCTCAGGGATTGTCACTGTGGCAGGCGCTGGGGGCGATTCTGGTCGGTAACCTGCTCGGGTGCTTCGTGCTGGGCTTGACCACGATCATGGGACCGCGTACGGGCACCTCCGGCATCATGACCTCGCGCAGTTCGTTCGGGCAGTTGGGTTCATTCCTGCCAAAGGCGGTCAGCCTCGTTTCCGCGCTCAGCTGGTTTTCGATCAACTCAGTGGTAGCCACGCAGGCACTCGAGACGTTGCTGAAGATGGGTGGCTTTCAGAGTCATGGGGTGGTCTGGGTTTCGCTAGCCGTCATTCTGGCCGCGGAAATACTGCTGGCGATCTTTGGACACGCGACCATCATCGCCGCGGAGAAGTGGATTGCGGTCGTGCTGGCTATCCTGTTCGGTGGGCTGGCGGCATTCGTGTTGCCGCATACGAGCTTCGCGATGGCGTCGGCGATCAACCACGGCGGGGGATCCATCAGTACATGGCTGATTGCGATGGGTATCATCTTTTCCTATCCGATCGGTTGGGCAAACTTCGCCTCGGACTACAGCCGCTATTTTCCCGCTGAAACCAGCTGGAAGAAAATCGTGCTGGCGGCCGGCGGAGGACAGTTCGTCGCGCTGATGTTCTGTGAGGTGATCGGCGTGCTATTTGCGACCGCACTGGGTGGCTCGCTCGGGGATGACCCGGTCAGTCAACTTGGCCGATTTCTGCCGACGTGGTTTATCGTGCCGCTGTTGTTTTCGATTATTCTCGGCGGTATAGCGGCGAATGTTCCCAACGGCTACACGGCCGGACTCGGTCTGCTTGCGTTGCGCATTCCAATTAACCGGATTACGTCGCTGACCATCATTGCGCTTTTCACGCTCTGTTTCCGTGTGGTGACGGTGTTCTACGGGCAATTCTTCGACATGTACCAGGTGTTCCTGAACTATATGGTCTTCTGGACCGCACCGTGGGCCGCTATCGTGATCGTCGACTACTTCATGCGGCGTGGCCGATATCAGGCGGATGCCTGGATGAAGTGGGGCAGCGGTGCGTACTGGTACGACGCAGGAGTCTTCTGGCCGGGTGTCATCGCCCTGTTGGTCGGTATCGTGGCGTCCCTCCTGTTCTCGAATTCGCCGACCTACGTCAGCCCATTGATGCGCGACTACCTCGGCTGGGGCGATCTTAGCTTTGAGTTCGGTCTATTCTCCGCGGGCCTGACCTACTTCACGATGGCCCGGCGTAGCCCATACTTCCGAGCCACAGTGGACGCTGTCGCTCAAGCGGCGAGTTGAACTCGGCACAATCCTGTTTTCCTGGCTTACCCGCGTCAAACCTCGACGGGATACAGTCGCCGTTGTGAAGCGCGGGTATTTTTTGACGCATCTGTTGATTCGTCAACCACTGCAAATTCATTGAGCCAATATGTATAAAAGGTCTCTACTCGCGGTCACGCTTTTCTGCGCCTTTACAGTTTCGGCGCACGCGCAAAGCAGCGTGGCCCTCTACGGTCTTATCGATACCGGCCTGATCTACACAAACAATCAACTCGGGCATAGCAACTGGCAGGAAGTAACCAGTTCGACGCAGAACACGGTGTTTGGCCTCAAAGGAACAGAAGATCTGGGCGGTGGCTTTCGCGCGCTGTTTAAACTTGAGCAATCGTTTCTTTTGAATAACGGCGCCCAGGCTTTTGCCGGTAGCGCGTTCGGTTCTCAGGCATGGGTCGGCCTGCAAAGCGATCCGTACGGCACCCTGACGTTTGGTCGCCAGTTTGACGTGATGAACGACCTCGTCGGACCGCTCACGGCCGGATACAACACGTGGGGCGGCAGTATCGCCGCACATCCGTTTGAAAATGACAACCTCGCCGCCAACTCCGTCGTAATCAACAACTCGGTCAAGTACGCGAGCCCGACGTACCACGGAGTCACGTTCGAAACGATGTATTCGTTCAGCAACAAGGCAGGCGACTTCGCGAATAACCGCTCGTACGGTTTCGGCCTGTCGTATGCCGAGGGGCCGCTGAATCTTGCCGCGGGCTACCTGCAATTGAACAATGCGGGTAACAGCACCGGCGCCGTGACTACCAGCGATACGAGCGCAAACTTTATCGCCGAGCGTCAGCGTATCTGGTCGCTTGGCGGTAACTACACGTTCGGGCCGGCCACGGTTGGGCTAGTCTGGAGTCACACGCAGATCGACAACGCGGCGGCCGTCTTCTCGTTCGGCACGGGCAGCTACCTCGCCGCCAACGATGCCTCCGCCGGAACCCTCGCCGGTTCGCTGCGCCTCGACAACTACGAAGTGAACGCGAAGTACGCGCTGACGGAGGCGTTGAGCGTAGCGGGCGCGTACACGTATACGCATGGCGCCTACAACGGCTCTTCGCCGGGATGGAACACGGCCATGCTGCAGACCAACTACTCGATCAGCAAGCGCACAGACTTCTATCTCGAAGGTGTGTATCAGAACGTGCATGGCGCGCCAGCGGACTCCGTGGTGTCGCACGCAATGATCAACACGCTGTCGCCGTCCGCGACGAACACGCAAGTGGCGGTCACGGTAGGCATGCGTCACTCGTTCTGAGCGCCCGCTAATAAACGCCTAGCGACAACGTATGCCTGGGCCTTGCCAGGCATACGTCCATTTCGACCACCTCAAAGCCTCGGGCCGCCCTCGCTATTGCGCCGCTCGCGGATCGCGGACTTCACTGGAATGGATTGCGTGCTGGAGGTAGGATGCGAGGAATCCGTCGACCGAAGCGTTTGTGGGCGAGGTAGCCTGCAGGCGAGCCGGGTCGTTGCTGACCAGAACCCGCCTATGCCAACTCGCCCTATCAAGCTCGAAGAGCGTCATCCTGACGGACTTCATGACCTCAGCGTCAGAAGATATGGATTTCTGCTGCTCGACAATTTCTCATTGATCGCACTGGGTGCCGCGGTCGATCCTTTGCGGATCGCCAACATGATCATCGGGCGTCGTGTCTACGACTATCAACTCATCAGCGCGGGAGGCGAGTGTGTTCAATCAAGCGACGGCATCCGCGTACTGCCCGACGCAACGATTCGGGACCCCGGCTCGTTCGACGCGGTATTCGTAGTCGGCCCCAATCCTATTCCACGCAAGGGGATCGGCGCAGTGCTGGATTGGCTACGGCTGCATGCGCGCGGCGGCACTGCGCTGGGCGGTCTCGATACCGGCAGCTACTTTCTCGCCCGCGCCGGTTTGCTAAATGGCTATCGGTGCACGATTCACTGGGAAGATCAGGACGTGCTGATGGGCCAGTTTCCAAAGCTCATCGTTTCCAATCGCCTCTACGAAGTGGATCGGGACCGCTTCACGTGCAGCGGCGGTGTCGCGCCGCTGGACCTGATGGTGCATCTGCTCGGCATGCCACCCGGCAGCCGCTCGCTTGCCGCACGCGTGCTTGAATTGCTCGTTGCAGAACGACGCAGTCACGAGCAACAGCAGCGGACATCGCTTCGCCAGTACATGGGCGCGGAACATATAAAACTCGACGAGGCTTTGCAGATCATGGAGAGCAATGTTGAGGAAGCGCTCTCGGTCGCGGAGGTAGCTTCGTATCTGGGCGTCTCACAGCGCCAGCTTGAGCGCTGGTTCAACGATCGGATAGGTAAGACGCCGGCTCAGGCCTATCTTGAGATTCGCCTGCTCCGCGCCCGCCAGTTGCTATACCGGACGGGTAAATCGCTCGAAGAGGTCTGTTCACGAACAGGCTTCACATCAATGACGCACTTCGCGACGCGTTACAAAGCACAGTTCAAGATTTCGCCCATGTCGGACCGTCGGCGATACCAGAACGCATTGTAAGGCAACACCTGGCACACAGCTTCCTTGCTTCAACCCACGCGCACGATCGCTGCGTGCGGAGGCACGCGCTCGTTGAACAAGCCAATCCGACAGCAAAACGACTTCGCGGTGGTAAACCCTTGATGTCGGAATTGAGGATCGCCGTGTCGTTTTAGAAAACTTTCGAATTCATCAAACTTCTACTATTCGCTCACACCAACTGGCGTTTTTCACCAAGGAGCGAGCGCATGAAACTGGAAAATCTGATTCGGATTGAGAACGGCGAAAAGGTGAAGCACACCTTCTCGGATGCGGAGT
>NZ_JCAQOY010000023.1:0-93557 GCF_059567925.1 Paraburkholderia sp. BGA-UO-ETr-F21
GCATCAGCAGCAGAGAAACGAGATTATGAAGAACTTTCGCTACGTCGTCAACAGGTTTTTCTAACTTTCTCAACCCGCCCACTCCGCTGAAAGCCTTGCCACTACTGGCTCTCCCGCCCCCGCGCTCCGTTCTCCGAAGCACGAAAGAGCGAGATTCTAGCGAGCCGGTCAGCGCCTTGCAAGCGTTATCTGGAATTTATTCAAGGCGCCTTTTTCATGCGGCTCGGCTCATCGACGACAGGCACTTTCATATCGGGCGCCAAAGCGCGCGCAGCCGGCGCGCCAATGGTCCAATCGTGGAGCACGGTGTACGCGACCGCCAGCAAAGTCGGGCCGATGAAAACGCCGAGGAAGCCAAAAGCGAATGCACCGCCCAGGATGCCCAGCATCACCAGAATCAAAGGCATATCGCTATTCTTCCCGATCAGGATCGGCTTGATGACGTTGTCGGACATGCCGACGACCAGCACCCCCCACACCACCAGAAAGATCGCCCAGCCAGTCGCGCCGCCGTGGTACAGCCAGATCGCCGCTGGCAACCAGACAACCACCGGCCCACCCGGTATCACCGACAGAAAGAACGTCGCCAACCCGAGTAGCGCCGGCGCAGGCACACCGGCGATCCAACATCCGAATCCCGCCAGAATCCCCTGCACGAGGGCCGTGCCGAGAATCCCATAGACCACGCCCTTCACTGTGCTGCCAGCAAGTGCCAGCAGATAGTCGGCGCGCTCGCCGGCAATACGCCGCATGCCGGCGTTCAGCCAGGCCGCTGCGCCCTCTCCCCCCGTGTAAAAGAAAAAGGCGAGCACGATGCTCAACGCCAACAGACCGAGGCCATGCGTAACCGCAATTGCAGCGGCAAGAATCCACTTGCCCGCGGGTGCAGCGAGCGTACGCAATTGCGCGATCAGTTCGGAATTATTGCTTGTGACGCGCTCCCAGAATGCCTCAACGCTGGAACCCACCAGCGGAATCCGGGCAACCCACGGCGGCAAATCCGGCAAGCCTGCTTCAAAGAGCCGCTGAACCAGCGCGACGATATCGTGTACGTGCGCCCCGAAAGCAAAGCCTGCATAGACGAACGGTCCAAGCACCACAATCAGAATGATCAACACGATCAACGTGGCGGCCCACTTGCGCCGCCCGCCGACGGCCGCGGTCAGCCTCCGGTACAAGCCCCAGGAGCTATAGCTGAGAATGGCGCCCCATAGCAGCGCGGTCGTGAAAGGCGCCAGCACCAGCAGCGATCCGCCCACCAGGATAATCAGCGCGAACACCGCGGCAAGCCGTTCGATCAGTTGGTCCGATTTCATGATGAATCTCCTGTTGCGCCAATCCCCGGCGACGAATGGGCATACTTTTGTCAGGCGTTCGCTGAAAGCGCTCAGTATAGAAGCGAGTCACGCGCCCGGGGGCGTCTTATATCATCGGGCCAAGCCGCTGCGCAACGGTCTCGAAGCCGCGCTCAACAGGCTGATTTTTCGCGCGGAAACGTCCCAATTCATCCGGCATTGCCGACCAAATAATATGGCGGCATAGAAAAGACTAGAATATAAGGTTGTACACCCCAATTTCCGGATTTATGCGCTCGCGAATCGCCAAACGTCTCCCACCCGATGCCGACAAGCTGGTCGGTCTTTCGCTCGCGCTTTTCGCGTCGGGCAGCCGCACCGAGGACCGCTTCTGGGAAGCGAAACTCGACGCGCTGCTCGCCAAGATCGTTCGCAACGCCAACCAGACTACGCTGGACGCCGCGCTCGATCATCTGCAGCAAAATCATCCCGACGCCTACGGCGCGCTCGCCGACATGGCGGAAACTCACAGCGAGTCGTTCATCATCGAACACGAAGGCGTGCCTCATGAGGCGCTGCTGATCGCCGCGCCCGTGCTCGCCTGGACCCGCTACATGATTCCGTCCGGCCCGCTCAAGGCCGACGCCGCCGACGCCCTGCGCGCGCACCTCCAGGCACATGTGCTCGCAGCGAATACGCGGGTCGCCATGGCGCCTTTCCTGTACAGCATCGATCAGCTGCCGCGTCATCATGTCGAAACCTGGCGCATTGCCCAGCAGCTCGCTCAGGCGGCCATGACCGGTGGCAACGTCAAGCTGAATTTCGGCGAGTTGCCAGAAACCTCACCGATTCTGGCCGACCCGCGCTTCCTCCTCGCGGTGGTCGCGGCGCCGGTGGGCGAGCCGACGTTCCGCTGGCAGGAAGAGGAGCACGGCAGCCGGATCGAGCGCGGGCAATGCCTCGAACAATGGGCTACGCAAGGCGGCGCCAATCTGTCGCTGGTGTTGCCCGGCTGCGAATTCGAGTGCCTGTTGCCGGACGCCTATTACTCTGCCTGCCGCGACGCCGACGAAAGCGTGCGCCCTCACACCGTGCGCACCGCCGTGCGCTATCTGTTCGACACGATCGGTGCTGCGCCTCAGGAATTGCGCGCGGTCGTCGCGGGATTCGGCGAACGCCGGATCGACGAATACCGCGTCGGCTTCACGCGCAGGGGCAGCAATGACGTGATCTATGGCGTCGTGTGGCCGCTGTACGGCCGTGAGAACGGCGAACCGGGCATCGACGAAGAGCCGCAGGAAACCGCCGCGTCGGACGACCCACTCGAGGAAATCGTCGCGCTGCTCAAGGAGACCGGTGTGACCGAGGTGCGCCGGCACGCCGGCCGCTTCGAGCCGGAATATTGCGACGATTGCGGCGTGCCGCTCTATGCCGACCCGCTCGGCGAAATCGTCCACGCCGAAATGCCGGAGGACGCGGAGCCCGCGCAGCCGCACTTCCATTGAACATGGTCGCAGGCGCATTTCGCGCGCCGCATACGACATGACAAAGCCCCGCCGAGCGCGGGGCTTTTTTGTGCCTCTACGTTCTTACGTCATTCCTCTTATGCCTTTTGGACAGGCCGTCAAATTGAAGGGAATTTGTCATCATAGGAACGGCGACGCATCGCAACGCATCCGGCTCTCACTTGCCGCGCGTCTGCATCGCGCCACTTCGCCCGATTCATCTGGAGACATGCATGCGATTCTCGATACTCAACTCAGCCGCGGAACGACGTGATGGACTCAAAGCACTTCTGCGGCAAATTGACCGCCTGGCGCGTTTCAACGAAGCCCAGGATTGGCGTCAGGTCGAACGCACGCTCAAACGTCAGCGACCCGACCTGCTCGTAATCGATTGGCAGGACTGGATGTCGATCGCCGATACGCGCCATCTGCTCAGTCACTACCCCGATCTGCGCATTGCAGTGCTGACGGACCAGATCTCGCCGGTCGCCGTGCGGGAACTCATGGACGAGGGTGTGCTTGGCGTCGTGCCGCGCGACACCGATCCTTGTCTGATCGTGCGCGCATTTGAAATGGTGCTGCTGGGCGGTCACTACGTGCCGCCCGGCGCGCTGGCGCTCGATCCTCCGCTGCCGCCGGATACCGCCATCCGGCCGTTCGACGAGAAGAGCCCACCGCCGCGCCGCGCCAAACTGGCCAACGGACTATCACCCCGCCAGCAGCAAATCATGCGCTGTGTTCACATGGGCAGCACCAACAAGATGATCGCGCGCACCCTGGGCATTAGCGAAGGCACCGTCAAGATCCATCTGACCAGCATATTCCAGCAACTCGGGGCGCCGAATCGCGCTGCTGCAGTCGCGCTTTACAACGGCTGGCTATCGAACCATCTGCAAGTGCTGCGCAATGATGCCGACGGCCCGATTCGCCCGATCATGGGGCAAGCCGGCGTGGTGCCTTTGCGTCGCCGCACGCGACGGCGCTTCCACTATCCGTTGCCTGCTAACGACACGGCCGCCCTGCTGCCGATGGCAGCCGAACCGGGCGCGCAGTACGGCGACGCGCCGCCCGCCGGACCGGCAGTGGACCCACTTGCACGAGGCCCTGCGTGAGCGTCGCCGGGGCACGCGTCAGCACTCGGGCGGCTACTTTCTAACAGCGTTTGCGCCTGCTGGCATGGAATCCGCTCACACCTTTTCTCGTCCAACGAGTAATATGAGACACATGGGTTTCCTCTACACACCGCTTCCGTTTTGGGTCGCTGTCGGTGGCTGGATCGTCACTGCGATAGTGGTCGCGCTCGCGCTGTGGAAAAATCCTTTCAAACGACTTCAAGACGGCACCCTGCAGCATGTCTGGCTTGCGATCATCGTCGCAGTGTCGGTGCTGTGGGCCACCAACGCATGGCTCGACGACGGCACCGTCATGCATCTGCTCGGCGCCACGCTAGTCGTCACCTTGTTCGACTGGGCGCTGGCGCTGATCGCCATGGCGGTCGTCACCGGTCTGGCCGCTGTCGTCTTCGATGCTCCCTGGCAGGGTATCGCGCTAACCTTCCTCGTCTACGGTGCATTGCCAGTCGGCATTTCTACTCTGGTCCAACGCATTAGCATTGCGTGGTTGCCGCGCAATCTCTTCATGTTCATCTTCGGCCAAGGGTTTGTGTCGCCGGCCATCGCCGTGTCGCTTACGGCGGCCGCGGCTCTCGGCGTGCATATCGCGCTCGCCGACGGCTCGATGACCGTGATCCCCGCTGGCTACGCGTTAAGCGTGCTTCTACTTGCCACAGGGGAGGCCTGGTTCACCGGCATGTCGACGGCATTGATCGCGGTCTATCGTCCTGCGTGGGTCACCACTTATGACGTACGCAGATATCGATTGGGCGGACCACGCACCTGACACTCGCACGACCATTGAACGTGAAGCTGCGGCAATGGGAGCCTCTGCTGCATTGAGCCGCTCGTGCCCGCGCACCACGACAGGACAAAATATTTGTGCCAGGATTGAACTCCACCCTCTCGCGGGGCATCTTACGTGCCTCATGTCTCATTAGCGTCTAACAACTAGATGGATCGCACCAACGTACCGCGCCGATTGCTGCGGTTGGTCGGCCGGTTGGCAACATGTGCGGCGAGTCTCTCGCTCATCTGTTCCACTTCCGCGCTCGCCGACCAACTCGAACAGCACAACGATCTCGTCAATAGATTTGTCAATGAAATGCATGCAGACCCGCTCGTTGCGGACTGCGCTGCTCATGGCAACTTTGTCGCCAGCACGTCAACCGCCTTCGACCATGTCGAATTTCCACCTAGCTCGTTCGATAGCGCGCATGCGTCGGTCACGCCGTGGAACGATTCGTTCGACGAGGGCAAGCAGCGCGTCAAGGTAGACAACATCGTCACCGTCGAAGGGCTCGGCGTGCGCCAAAGCGGCGAAGGCGACCCCGCCGATCTGAAGTTCCGCTGCGGCTATGTCGGTGCGCAGATGCTGGCGTTCAGCTGGAACGATCCGGTGCCACCGGCCCGTGCGCGCGCCTCGGAACCCTCGGGATCGCGAGCGGCGTCGGGCAAGCATAAGAGCGCCAAAGGCAAGCACTCGGCGAGCGGCAAAACCACGAAGAAAGCGACCACGAAGTCTTCCAAACCGAACTCGGGCAAGTCGTCGAGAACGAACTCGAACAAAGCAACCGCGAAGAAGACACCGGCGAAGAAGAAAACTCAGTAGCGGTTCGAGCTTGCGGCATCGGTCCGCCGGCCGCGAGTTACCGGCCGAGAGTCAAGCAGCCGCCCCAATGAAAACGAGGCACACACCGTGAAGTGCGTGCCTCGTTTTTCTATGCCGAGTTCGCTTTAAGCAAAGGTCTCCACGTGCCGCAGGATCGCCTGAAGCATCGCGGCACCGAGCGACGCGCTACGCTCGCCGTTCCAGCCCACCCGTTCGTCAGGCAGATTCGCGTTGTCCTTGAACGGCATCTCCAGCGTGAGCGACAGGCAGCCAAATTCGTTGCCGATGTACTTCGACGCCAGTTTCAGCGCGTCCTCACGATATTTGCTCGCCGCGTAGCCGTGCTTGTCCTGGAAATCAGGGCTCGCGTGCTTGAACGCTTCGATGAACGCGTGCTGCTCTTCCCGCTGCCGCTCGGTGAAGCCTGGCAGCATTTCGGAGCCGGCCACGAACACGTAGGGCAGCGCCTCGTCACCGTGGATATCGAAGAACAGGTCGCAGCCGGTCGCGTGAATCGCGTCGCGCACCACCAGCACCTCAGGGCTGCGCGCGGCATCCGGCTCCATCCACTCGCGATTCAGATTCGCACCGGCCGCATTGGTGCGCAGATTGCCGTGCACGCTGCCGTCCGGATTCATATTCGGCACGATGTAGAAGACCGCGTGATCGTAGAGCTTGCGCGCCACCGGGTCACCCGCCCAATCGCCCCAACCCGCGAGCCGCTTCACGAGACCCTCGATAAACCACTCGGCCATCGTCTCGCCAGGATGCTGGCGCGCGATCAGCCAGATTTTCTTCCTGGGTATGTCGCCGGTTTGCGGCGTGCCAAGCGTGAGCAGCGAAATGGGCCGACCTTCGACGCTCTTGCCCAACTCCGTGAGCGTCGCCTGCGGCATCTGCTGCACCGCGCCCAGAAACTCCGCGTGACGCTCCTCGCTATACGGCTCGAAATACGCGTAGTAAATGCGGTCGAAGTCCGGCGTATGGTCGATCGTCAGCACGCGGCCGTCGTACGACGTGGGTACGCGGAACCAGTTCACCCGGTCATAGCTCGCCACCGCCTGATAATCGCGCCAGCCTTCGGCAAAAGCGCAGGCGGCCGCATTCTCGAAGGTCATCACGCAGCGCTCGCCCGCCGCGCCGGACAAGCGGAAGTAGAACCACTGCGCGAACTCGGCATGGCTGTCCGGACGCACGCGCAAACGGATATTGCCCGCTTCTTCGCAGGACAGCACTTCAATCGCGCCTGCGTCGAAGTTGCTCGTAATGGATAACGTCATGATGGTTTTTCCCTGCTTGTACGCGCGGCGAAACGCTTATTCAGCGACGCGGCGGCGGAATACGTAAGTGGAATCGTTCGACGCTTCGGCGTCGAACGCATAGCCTTCGGCGTCGAATTCCTTCAACTGCTCGGGCTTGTCGAGACGGTTCTCCACGGCATAGCGCGCCATCAGGCCACGCGCCCGTTTTGCATGGAAGCTGATGATCTTGTAGCGACCGCCCTTCCAGTCCTCGAAAACGGGCGTAATGACCGGCGCTTCGAGCAGCTTAGGCTTGACGGACTTGAAGTATTCGCCCGACGCGCAATTGACCAGCACGCGGGACGCTACGGCATTCTTCTTGAGCTGTGCATTCAAGGCCTGTGTGATCCGCTCGCCCCAGAATGCGTACAGATCCTTGCCGCGCGGGTTAGCGAAACGCGTACCCATTTCCAGCCGGTAAGGTTGCAGCAAATCGAGCGGACGCAGCAAACCGTACAGGCCGGACAACACGCGCACATGATTCTGCGCGTAGTCGAGATCCGCCGCCGACAACGTTTTCGCGTTGAAACCCTCGTACACGTCGCCATTGAACGCGAGCACCGCCTGCTTGGCGTTGTGCGTGCCGAATTTGGGCGACCATTCTGCGTAGCGCTGGAAATTGAGGTGCGCGAGCTGATCCGAAATATCCATCAAGGAGGCGATCTGCTGCGGCGACAAGCGGCGCAATCCGCCGATCAATTCGGCCGCGTCGTCGACAAAATCGGGGATCGTGTGCTTTTTGACGTGAGGCGGGGTTTCGTAGTCGAGCGATTTCGCCGGCGACAGAACGATTATCATAGAGGCTTGCAGGCACGCCGTGCCTGGCGGTCAAAGACGAAAGCCAGATTGTATCGAATGCCCGGTTCCCATGTCTCACGCGGCGCTTTGCGCGTCGTCCTCGATTCCAATGTGTGGATCGACATTCTCGTGTTCGACGACCCGCACACGCGGCCGATCGCGGCCGCGCTCGAAAGTGGTGCGCTGACCGCGCTGATCGACGCGCGCTGCCTCGCCGAACTCACCTACGTGCTTGACTACCCGCAGTTCGTGCATCGGAACGTGGACAAGGCCGCCGCGCTCGCGGTCGTCGCACGGCTCGCGCAACGGGTCGATCCCGTTGCGCAAACGGAAGATACGAGACCCTTGCCCAAATGCAAAGACCGCGACGACCAGAAGTTTCTCGAACTCGCGCACGCCGCGCAGGCTGACTGGCTGGTCTCGAAAGATCGCGCGGTGTTGAAGCTGGCCAAACGGATTGCACGCGACTTCGGCTTTCAGATCGCCCAGCCGGCGCCCTTCGTCGCCGCCATTGGCGCGTCCCTGAGCGTCACTGGCGAGACCGCAACCGCATGACCCGCCAGGCGCACAGCCCTGGCCAGTCGGCTAACGTGCACTTCGCGGCACGCACACCGCGCCGCGATTCCCTACAATCAGGCTTCGTCCGTTTCACACGACGCCTTTGTCTAACCCACTTGCTCACGCTCCGGACAGCGCCATGAATGCACCGCACGACACGCCCACGAGTCCCACGTTTCCGTCTCGCCTGCCGAATGTCGGCACGACGATCTTCACCGTGATGAGCGCGCTCGCCGCAGAAAAAGGCGCGGTAAATTTGGGGCAGGGCTTTCCCGATTTCAACTGCGATCCGCGCATTGTCGACGCGGTCGCGAACGCCATGCGCGACGGCCACAACCAGTACCCGCCCATGGCGGGCGCCGCGCCGCTGCGCCAGGCCATTTCGGACAAGATCGCGAACCTGTACGGGCGCCGCTACGACGCCACGACCGAAATCACCGTGACCGCGGGCGCGACACAGGCATTGCTCACCGCGATTCTCTGCACCGTCCACCCGGGCGACGAAGTGATCGTGGTCGAGCCGACCTACGACAGCTATCTACCGTCCATCGAACTGGCCGGCGGCAAGCCGGTATTCGTCACGCTCGAGGCGCCCGACTACGCCATTCCGTTCGACAAGCTCGCTGCCGCGATCACGCCGAAAACGCGGCTCCTGCTGATCAATACACCGCACAATCCGACCGGCACGGTCTGGCGCGAGCAGGACATGCGCAAGCTCGAAGAGATCGTGCGCGGCACCAACGTGCTGATTCTTTCCGACGAAGTGTATGAACACATGGTCTATGACGGCGCGCCGCACGAAAGCGTGGCCCGCTATCCGGAACTGGCGCAACGCAGTTTCGTGGTGTCGAGCTTCGGCAAGACCTACCATGTGACGGGCTGGAAAGTCGGCTATGTCGCCGCGCCCGCCGCGCTCACCGCCGAGTTCCGCAAGGTGCACCAGTTCAACGTGTTCACGGTCAATACGCCGATGCAGATCGGCCTTGCCGACTACATGAAAGATCCTGCACCGTATCTCGACCTGCCGGCGTTCTATCAGAAGAAGCGCGACTTCTTCCGCGCCGGCCTCGCGAATTCGCGCTTCAAGCTATTGCCTTGCACGGGCACTTACTTTCAGTGCGTCGACTATTCGGCGATCAGCGATCTGCCCGAAGCAGAATTCGCGCAATGGCTGACCGGCGAAATCGGCGTGGCGGCCATTCCGGTCTCGGCGTTCTATCACGAGGCGCATGAGTCCGGCGTGGTGCGCTTCTGCTTTGCCAAGCAGGAAAGCACGCTCGCCACAGCGCTCGAGCGGCTGGCGCGGCTCTGACATGTCCTGCGCGACGCCGCGAACGAACCTCCGTTCCCTGCTATCGCGCGCAATGGTCCCGGCGTGCGCGCCTCGCGCGTGTTCGCTTAAGGCCGGGCAGCGCCCGTCAAACCGGGCGCGAAGCCGCGATGTACGCCTTGCGATCTTCGGTCACGCGTTGCGCGGCCGGCCGGGCGTTGATCACTTTCACGTAGCTCTTCCAGTCCACGCCGGCGTCCAGCAAAAAATCGCGACCGTAGATGGTCTGCGTCGCCATGCCCACCAGCGGCAAGCTCACATACCCCGCCGTATCCGCAACACTGAAGCGCTCGCCGCTCAGGTACGGCCCGAACTTCGCGATCCGCCTGAAGCCGGCAATGTGATGCTGGAGAAGTTTCTCGACACGCCCTTTAGTCGCCTCGGTCACCGTGCCGCCGAAGAACGCTTCCTTGTAGAGATTGCGCGCGGTCAGTTCGAGATGCACGTCGACGAACATGATCAGCTCGCGCTCCTTTGCCGCTTCCCAAGGGTCAGCGGAGAAGATCGCCTTGTCGGGAAAGCGCGCGGCAAGATACTCGACGATGCATTGCGATTCGCACAGATCGCCCTCTTCGGTCTGCAGATAAGGCACCTTGCCGAGCGGCGAATGCTCCAGCATGGTCTCATCCTGACTCGGCAACACCGACACCTCCTCGAACGGAATACCGTGTTCGAGCAGCACGAACTTCACTTTGTTGTAATAGTTAGAGAGCGCGAAACCGCACAGCTTGATCATCGGGTGTCTCCTTCCTTCGGGTTGTATGCGACCGCTCGTGCTCATCGAAATCAAAGTCAAAGCAGCGGTCGTCCATCAATCATCCAGTAAATTGCACGATCGTGCTATTCTAAAATAACCATGGAGTCGAGCATCACAATGACCTCTCGCAATTTCAGCACCGAGACTATCGGCATTGTCGGAACCGGAGCAATGGGCCGCGGCATCGCGCAGATTGCCGCACTGGCCGGTTTCACCGTGCGTCTGTACGACACCAATCCTGCTGCAATCGGCGCCGCGCGCGACTATCTCGCCGAGACTTTCGCCAGGTTGACCGCGAAAGGCAAGCTCGACCAGGCCCGCTCTCTTGCAGCGCTCGCGAATGTCACCGGGGCGCAGGCCATTGGCGATCTAGCCGGTTGCGATCTGGTCGTCGAGGCGATCGTCGAAAAACTCGACGTGAAGCAGGCGCTGTTTCGCGAACTCGAGACCGTGGTGAGCGGCCATTGCGTGCTGGCGTCCAATACGTCTTCGCTGTCCATCACGGCGATTGCCGCCGGCTGTAGCGATCCGTCGCGCGTGGTCGGTTATCACTTCTTCAATCCGGTACCGTTGATGAAGGTCGTCGAAGTGATCGACGGTCTGCGCAGCGACCCCGCCGCAGGCGACGCGCTGATGGAACTCGCGCGCCGTATGGGACACACGCCGGTGCGCGCGAAAGATATGCCCGGCTTCATCGTGAATCACGCGGGCCGTGGCATGAATACCGAGGGCTTGCGCATAGCGGGTGAAGGCGTGGCCAGCTTCGCCGACATCGACCGTATCATGCGCGAGCAGGCGGGCTTTCGCCTCGGGCCATTCGAGTTGCTCGACCTGACGGCGCTGGACGTCTCGCATCCGGTGATGGAGTCGATCTACCACCAGTTCTATGAAGAACCGCGCTTCACGCCGTCGCCCATCACCGGCACACGGCTCGCGGGTGGGTTGATCGGCCGCAAAACGGGTGAAGGCTTTTACCGCTACGAAGACGGCAAGCAGCAAGTGCCTGCCGAAGCGCCCGCGCCGACCGGTCTGCCGGCTGGCGTGTGGGTCAGCAAACGTTATCCGCAGGCGCATGACGCCGTCGTGCAACTCATCGAGAAAGCCGGCGTGAAACTCGACGACGGCGCGACGCCCGAAGCAAACTCGTTGATCGTCGTCACGCCGTTCGGTCACGACGCGACCACAGCCGCAGTCGACGAAGCGCTCGACGCGAGCCGTGTCGTCGCCGTCGACGCGCTCTTTCCGCTCGTCGGCGCACAACGCCGCACGCTGATGACAACGCCCGCCACGACTCGCACCGCGCGGGATACGGCGCATGCGCTCTTCGCCGCTGACGGCGTGCCCGTCACCGTGATCCGCGACTCGACCGGCTTCGTTGCGCAACGCGTGGTGGCGACTATCGTCAATATCGGTTGCGACATCGCGCAAAAACAGATCGCCACGCCTGACGATATCGATCTCGCCGTGACGCTCGGCCTCGGCTACCCACGCGGCCCGCTGGCGCTCGGCGACGCGCTCGGTTCGACCACCATTCTCGCGATCCTGCGCAATATGTTCAGTGTGCTCGGCGACCCGCGCTATCGTCCTTCACCCTGGCTCGCGCGGCGAGCCCAGCTTGGCCTTTCGCTGACCCAACGCGACGCAGCCGATACCGACACGCACACCACGGAGACACAACAATGAGCGCCGAACTGCTGACCTCGCGCCCGACCGAAAGCGAATCGACACTGGTTCTCACGCTGTCGAACCCCGGCGCGCGCAACGCGCTGCACCCGGACATGTACGCCGCAGGGATCGAAGCGCTCGACTCGGTGGAGCGCGATCCGTCGATCCGCGCCGTCGTGATCACTGGCGCCGACAACTTCTTCTGTGCGGGCGGCAATCTGAACCGCCTGCTGGAAAACCGCGCGAAAGATCCGTCCGTGCAAGCTCAGAGCATCGACCTGCTCGGCGAATGGATCTCGGCGCTGCGCCTTTCGTCGAAGCCGGTGATCGCCGCCGTGGACGGGGCCGCCGCCGGCGCGGGATTCTCGCTCGCGCTCGCGTGCGACCTGATCGTTGCCGCGGACACGGCCAAATTCGTCATGTCGTATGCACGCGTCGGCCTGACGCCCGACGGCGGCGGTTCGTGGTTCCTCGCACAAGCGCTGCCGCGTCAGCTGGCCACCGAGGTACTGATCGAAGGCAAACCGATCGGCGCCACGCGTTTGCATGAACTCGGTGTCGTCAACAAACTGGCCAGGACCGGCGCCGTGCGCGACGCTGCGGTTGCATGGGCCGACGAACTCGGCAAGATTTCGCCCAATTCAGTCGCGCGCATCAAGGGGCTGATCGGCGCGGCCGGCGCGCAACCGCTCCCTGATCATCTGGTGGCGGAGCGCGACAACTTTGTCGCGTCGCTGCATCATCGGGACAGTCTTGAAGGGATTTCCGCGTTCCTCGAAAAACGCGCTCCGGTGTATAAGTGAACGTGAGTGAACGACAGGACCATGTCTGACTATCAACTGCCCAAACGCCGCCGCATCTTTTTGATGCGTCACGGCGACGTCACCTATTTCGACGACTCCGGCCGCGCGATCGATCCCGAGACCGTGCCCTTGAACGAGAACGGCCGCGAGCAGGCCAGCGCGGCGGGCCGCGAGTTCGCCGCGCAGCAGATCACTTTCGACCGGGTGATCGTCAGCGGCTTGCCGCGCACGATCGAAACCGCACAGCGCGTCCTTGCCGAAACCGCCCAGCAGATCGAACTGGAAATCGAGCCCGCCTGGGAAGAGATTCGCGGCGGCAAGCTCGGCAATATTCCGCTGCACGATATGGAGGCCGCGTTTCTCGGCGTGTTCGACGGCATCGTGCCGGAAAGCACGCGCTTTCTCGACGGCGAGACCATTGGCGAGTTATTCGATCGCGTACTACCCGCGCTCGCTGCGTTGCGCGAGGATACATCGTGGGACACCGTGCTGCTCGTCCTGCACGGCGGCGTGAATCGCGCCATCCTGTCGCATGCGATCACGGCCGGTGGGCGCACGTTCTTCGGGCATCTGGCGCAAGCCACCGGCTGCATCAACGCGCTCGACGTAGGCGCCGCGCCACGCGACTGGGTGCTGCGCACGATCAACTTTTCACCGCCCTCGCCGCTTCATCGCGGTGTCCGCAATACCACGATGGAAATGCTCTACGCGCAATTCATTCAATACAAGCGTAGCTGAACCCGAACTGGAGGAGACAGATGGTGCAAGCCACACAGACCGGCGAACCCGAACACCAGCCGGATTATTCGGACTTCGAGGGCACGCGCCCGGTCAGCGAGCGGCAACGCTTCGACAGCGACGCGCTCGCCGCGTGGCTGACCCGGCATGTCGACGGATTTTCCGGACCGCTCACGCTGGAGCAATTCGCCGGCGGGCAGTCCAATCCGACCTTCAAGCTGCTCACGCCGTCACGCTCGTATGTGATGCGCGCCAAACCCGGGCCGGCGGCGAAACTGCTGCCGTCCGCGCACGCCGTCGAACGTGAATATCGCGTCATGCACGCGCTCGCCGATACCGATGTGCCGGTCGCGAAAATGCTCGCCTTGTGCGAAGACGAAAGCGTGATCGGCCGCGCGTTCTATGTGATGGAGTTCGTTCAAGGCCGCGTGCTGTGGGACCAGTCGTTGCCCGGTATGACGCCAGCCGAACGCGCCGCCATTTACGACGAAATGAACCGCGTGATCTCGGCGCTGCACAGCGTCGACGTCGCGGCGCTGGGTCTCGCCGATTATGGCAAGCCGGGCAATTATTTCGCGCGTCAGATCGGTCGCTGGAGCAAACAGTACATCGCCTCCGAGACCGAACCGATCGACGCCATGCAGCGCCTGATCGAATGGCTGCCGCAACATATGCCGGCCGAAACGGGCGAGCGCGCTTCGATCGTGCATGGCGACTACCGGCTCGACAATCTGATCTTTCATCCTTCAGAACCGCGCGTGCTCGCCGTGCTCGACTGGGAGTTGTCGACGCTCGGCGATCCGCTCGCCGACTTCGCCTATCACTGCATGGCGTGGCATGTCGACCCGGCGCAGTTCCGGGGAATCGCGGGCCTCGATTGGGCCACCTTGGGCATTCCCGACGAAAGCCAGTACGTCGCGCGCTATTGCCAGCGCACCGGCTTCGAGATTCACGGCGACTGGAATTTCTACCTGGCGTACAACATGTTTCGCATCGCCGCGATCCTGCAAGGGATCATGAAACGCGTCGTCGACGGCACCGCGGCCAGCGCTCAGGCGCTCGACGCCGGCCGCCGTGCGAAGCCGATGGCCGAACTCGCCTGGCGCTACGCGCAGAAAGTGCGCTGACCGAAGTCGTGCGCTGGGTCTTGCGCTGGGTCGTACGCTCGGTGGCACGCCAGAACGCATTGAGTCGTGCGACCGAGTCACGCATCTGGTTGCGCTCCGAACAAACGTCGTCCGTTACCCGTTATCCGCGAGGTCTTACATGAATTTCGATTACACCCCGAAGGTTCAGGCATTGCGCGAGAAACTGCTCGCATTCTTCGACGAGCATATCTATCCGAACGAGCAGGCGTTCTACGCTGAGATTGCGCGCAATCGCCAGAACGGCAACGCGTGGCTACCCACCGAACTGATCGAACAACTCAAGCAGAAGGCGCGCGACGCCGGCTTGTGGAATCTGTTTCTGCCTGAATCCGTGCGCGGCGCCGGCTTGACGAACCTCGAATACGCGCCGCTATGCGAAATCATGGGCCGTGTGCCTTGGGCGCCCGAAGTGTTCAACTGCAACGCGCCCGACACCGGCAACATGGAAACGATCGAGCGCTACGGCAGCGACGACAACAAGCGCGAATGGCTCGAACCGCTGCTGCAAGGCCAGATCCGCTCGGCGTTTCTGATGACCGAACCTGAAGTGGCGTCGTCGGATGCGACCAACATCCAGACCAGCATCGTGCGAGACGGCGACTACTACGTGATCAACGGCCACAAATGGTGGTCGTCGGGCGCGGGTGATCCGCGCTGCAAGATCTATATCGTGATGGGCAAGACTGATCCTGATGCGCCGCGCCATCAGCAGCAGTCGATGATTCTGGTTCCAGCCGACGCCACCGGCATCACCGTGCACCGACCGCTCACCGTGTTCGGCTACGACGACGCGCCGCACGGTCACATGGAAATCACGCTCGAGAATGTGCGCGTACCCGCCACCAACATGTTGCTCGGTGAAGGCCGTGGCTTCGAGATCGCGCAAGGCCGACTCGGACCGGGACGCATTCATCACTGCATGCGTCTGATCGGTCTCGCTGAACGCGCCCTTGAATTAATGTCGAAACGCTCGCTGCAACGTGTCGCGTTCGGCAAGCCGGTTGCCGCGCAAGGCGTCACGCAGGAGCGTATTGCGGAAGCCCGCTGCATGATCGAACAGGCGCGTCTGCTCACGCTGAAAACGGCCTACATGATGGACACAGTCGGCAACAAGGGCGCACGCGGCGAGATCGCGATGATCAAGGTCGTCGCGCCGAACATGGCGTGTCAGGTGATCGACTGGGCGATTCAGGCGCACGGTGGCGGTGGTGTTTGCGACGACTTCCCGCTCGCGTATGCCTATGCGTCTGCGCGAACACTGCGTTTCGCCGACGGTCCCGACGAAGTTCATCGCAACGCGATCGCCAAACTCGAACTCGCACGTTATATGGATGCGGGCGCGGCAGCGCGTGTGGAGACGCCGATTACGCGGGGTTGAGGTCGGTCAGGCATTCGACGCGGCGCACTACGCGAAACCTTGATTGCGCCGCGGAGCCTGAATATGCATTAGCAAAAAGCGCGAGCCGGCATCACTGCCGCTCGCGCTTTTTAACAAGCATGCGTCGAAACGCTAGAAATAATGTCGCGTGATGAACTCGGCGACGCATACCGGCCGTTCACTGCCCTGCCGCTCAAGCGTCACATTCCATATCACTTGCACGCCGTTGTTATCCACTTCGGCTACGGATTCGACCGCGAACTTCGCGCGCAACCGCGAGCCGACCGGCACCGGGGATGTAAAACGCACGCGGTTCAACCCGTAATTGACGCCCATGCGCTGCTCGAGCACCACCGTCTCACTGAGCAATGCAGGGATCAACGAAAGTGTCAGAAAACCGTGCGCTACCGGACCGCCGAACGGTGACTCGCGCCGCGCCCGTTCCGGGTCGACATGAATCCACTGATGATCGCCGGTCGCTTCGGCAAACCGATCGACGCTCGCCTGATCCACCTCCAGCCATTCGCTAGCGAGCGGCTCGGCGCCCACCAACGCGCGCAAGGCGGCGGCGCTGCCGAGCGTTGCGGCAGGTGCCGCGCTGCCCATCATGAAGCGGCACCAGGATTGCGCAGCCCGAACAATCCCTTCGAGCGCACCGTGATGACCGTTTCGCCATGCTGATTGATGCCTTCCCACTGCGTCGATACGATGCCGCGATCCGGCTTGCTCTCCGAGATACGCTTGTCGAGCACGGCGTTCATCATGGTGATCGTGTCGCCGACCCGCACCGGCTTCAACCAGCGGATTTCGTCGATACCCGGCGAGCCCATCGACGTGGAACCCGCGAACGCATTGCGCACCAGCATGCCCATCATGACGGAGCAGGTATGCCAGCCACTCGCGACCAATCCGCGGAACGGTGATTCGGCGGCCGCGGCTTCATCCACGTGGAACGGCTGCGGATCGAACTTCTGCGCAAACTCGACGATCTCGTCATGCGTGAACGTGTGCTTGCCGATTTCGATGCTCGTACCGACTATCAAGTCCTCGTAACTCAATCCCATCGTCACACCTCCTTTTATTCGATTCGAACGGCGGATCAGGCTTCTGCCGTGACGAAGCCGGGCAGCGCGGCGAACCGCGCGAGATGGTGATCGACGTCGCCCAATGTGGTTTCGATAATAGCAAGTCGTTTGAACAGATGCGCCGCGGCCACTTCGTTCGTCACGCCCATGCCGCCATGCAACTGAACCGCCTGCTGACCGACAAAGCGCGCGGCCTGCCCCACCCGTGCCTTCGCAGCGGAAACCGCGCGGCGACGTTCGTCGGCATCCGTGCTCGTGTAGCGCATGGCAGCCAGGTACGTGACCGAACGCGCCTGCTCGGCGTGAATCAGCATCTCGACCATGCGATGCTGCAAGGCCTGAAAACGCGCGATCGGCTGGCCGAACTGCTGGCGCGTTTTCGTGTAGTCGACGGTGGCGAGATTCAAGGCGTCTAGCGCGCCGATCGCCTCGGCGCACAACAGCACCGTGCCGTAGTCCGCAATATGTTCGAGCGCAGCCGCGCCGGCGTGGTTGCCTGCCAATTGGCGCGCCGGCGTGCTGTTGAATTCGAGTGTGGCGGCACGTTGACCGTCGATCGTGCGGTAGTCTGTAACTTTGACGCAGCCTGCATTGCGCGCCACGACGAAGAGTGCAATCTCGCCGTTCAGACGGGCCGGCACGATCCAGTGATCTGCTTGCGCGCCGTGCAGCACAACCGACTTCGTGCCGGTCAAGGTCTGCTGCCCGCCCTGCCCGCTTGCGATCGTCTCGATGGAAAAAAGATCGTAGCGTGCGTGCGGTTCGTGAAATGCCACCGCCAGTTTGATCTCGCCTTGGGCCGCACGTTCGAGTAACGACGCGTCTTCGCCCTCTTCACTACCCGCGAGGCGCAATGCCTCGACGCCGACCGCGGTCGCCCAATAAGGCTCGACGACCAGCGCGCGGCCGAGTTCCTGCATGACCACCAGCATATCGATCGGGCCGCCATTGAAACCGCCGTGCGCTTCCGGCACAGGAAGTGCCGTCAGACCCAACTCGGCAAACGCGGCCCAATGCGCGTCCGACACGCCGGTTTCCGATCGCACGATCGCCTGGCGCGCTTCGAACCCGTAGCTCTTGTCCAGATAGCGGCGCAACGCGTCGGCGAATTGCTGTTGTTCGTCGTTGAATGTGAAGTCCATGCGCCGCTCCTCAAAGTCCGAGAATCATCTGCGCGATGATGTTCTTTTGAATTTCGTTCGAGCCGCCGTAAATCGACGTCTTGCGGAAGTTGAAGTAGTAAGCGGCCAGCGGCGCGGCATCGTCGTCGCCGGCCACGCTATGTGCGCGTTCGCCTTCGAGGAATGGCACGTCGAACGGCGCGGCGAGCGGCCCGATCGCTTCGAACATCAGTTCGGTCAGCGCCTGCTGAACTTCAGTGCCCTTGATCTTCAGCATCGACGCTTCCGGCCCCGGCCCGCGCCCGCCCGTTTCATTGGCGACCACGCGCTGCACCGTGACTTCGAGCGCCATCAACTCGATCTCGAGGCTCGCGACTTTTGCGCCGAAGACCGGATCCTGCAGCAGCGGTTTGCCGTTCTTCTTCTGATTCCGTGCAAGGCGTTTCAGGAAAACGAGTTCGCGCTTCGACTGGCCGACCCGCGCGATACCGGTACGCTCGTGGCCGAGCAGATATTTCGCGTAAGTCCAGCCGCGATTCTCTTCACCCACCAGGTTTTCGACCGGCACCTTCACGTCTTCGAAAAACACTTCGTTGACTTCGTGGTCTTCGTCGAGCGTAATGATCGGCCGCACGGTGATGCCCGGCGTTTTCATGTCAATCAGCAGGAACGTAATGCCCTCCTGCTTTTTGGCGCCGCTGTCCGTGCGTACAAGGCAGAACATCATGTCGGCGTACTGACCGAGCGTGGTCCACGTTTTCTGACCGTTGACCACGTAATGGTCGCCGGCGCGCTCGGCGCGCGTGCGCAGCGAGGCCAGATCCGAACCCGAGCCGGGCTCTGAGTAGCCTTGGCACCACCAGTCCGTACCGTCGAGAATGCGTGGCAAATAGTGACGCTTCTGTGCCTCGTTGCCGTATTTCATCAACACGGGCGCCACCATGGAGACGCCGAAAGGCAGCACGGACGGCGCGCCGATACGCGCGCACTCTTCGTCCCAGATGTGCCGCTGGGTCGCATCCCAGCCCGGGCCACCGTATTCTTGCGGCCATGCGATCGCCGACCAGCCGCGCGTGCCGAGCAGCTTATGCCAGTCTGCGAAGTCGTCGCGGGAGAGCCGCTTGTGATTGAGTACTTTGTCGCTCAGATCGCGAGGCAGGTTCGCCTCGAGCCAGGCGCGGATATCGGCGCGGAACGCGCTTTCAGCGGGGGAATAGTCCAGATTCATGCGTAGTGTCTCCTGGCCGCTACCACCCGCCGCCAGCGAGCCACTGCGCTATTGCAGCGGTTCCTTCAAGGCAGCCGGGACCGGCAGCGGCATCACTTCGATGCCTTCCTCGACCAAGGCTTTCGCGTCTTCCGGTGTCGTGACACCGCGAATATTGCGTGCGGGCGCTTCATTGTAGTGAATGCGCCGTGCTTCCTCGGCGAAGCGGTCGCCCACGTTCTCGGTCTTCTCCAGTACCTCGCGTAAGGCGCGCATCACGCGCCCCTGCATGTCGCCTGCACCCGCTGGCGCTTTCGTCTCTGTCGCACCCGACAGGTTCAGGCGCGGCGCCGACGGTAAACGGCTCACCTCGTTCGCACCGCAGATCGGACATTCAACGAGCTTGCGGGACTGCTGCGATTCGAAGTCATCAGCCGAAGCGAACCAGCCTTCGAACCGATGGCCATGCGGACACTGTAAATCGAGGACCTTCATGTGGAATCAGGGCTTGCGTGCCAGTTTAGCGCAAAACGTAAATTTGTGAACGGTCGTTCGTAAATTTTTACGGACAACACGCCGACGTCTGACGCTGCTGACAAATCGGACGTGGTGGGCGATTTTAACGCTTTGCGCCAAGGCCTGCCGAAGGTGGCCCGAAAGGCCAATGTGCATGCCGACTACATGGCCGCGCGAATTCGCACGCTGGCCGTGCCTGCTTCTATGCCACCAGACACTCGAGTTGACGGTTAAGACGCGGCTCGATCTCGCGTGCTTCTTTGGCGAGGTTGATCTGCTTGGCCGATTTTGCGACGTCGAACACGTCCGCCTTGATTTCATAACCGCCGCGCGCAATGAGCCAATCAAGAATGTCCGACAGATGCCACACCGACGCGCTGCCCTCGTGGACCGCCGCCGGAAAGTCGATTGCGTGATTGAGCATCAGCTTGCGCATGTTTTGCCTCGACACGCCTGCGACTTCGGCCACGTCGGTGAGGCCGACGAAATCGGGGCCTGCCTCGACCAGCCGTGCGGACGGCACCGCCCGTTTGACGTCTTGAAGCGCGCTGACCAGCGCAGCGAATGCAGACGTGCCTTCGCGAGTGAAAAACAGCGCGAGGCGGCCTGGTTGCCCGATGCCAACGGTGGCGTCATCGCATCCTGCTTCGCCCAGCCGCTCGACGATCGCGTCAAGATCGCAATCTTCCGCTGCGAGGCGGTACTTCAACGTGAACACATATTCCATGATTTACTCCTGCCTTTATTCGGTCCAAGGCTTTCGCCAACAGCGCGCTTTCGCTACCGGCGAGCCGTGCAGTTGTCGACGATTCTCCGCAGATGTCTGGCATGGTTGCCGGGGCACTTGGGTGTGCTCCAGATGCTCGATATGCAGAACTCACCGCACCGACAGTCCGCGTCGTTGTCGGGACAATACATTTTTCCCCACGCGTGGCCTTTGCCACCGCCCTGAACACGCCAACCGTTTTTTTCGGCATACGCCAATGCTGCCTCAACCTCTTTCTTAGAGTGGGTTCCTCGAACCATCTACGCCCTCCAATTTAATGAGCGGGAGTCAGGTTGTCAAGTGACAACTCAACATGATCCACCCTGAATCGAACATTTCTCACAAGCTTCGGTATCCCAATTAAATGAGACGCTCGATGCTTTTATCGAAGGTCCATACTAGAGGGATAAATGCCGTGTAGCGAGACTGCCGGAAGTCATAAGAAGGCGGGCTATCGCTGCCCGCCTTTTTCGTGCCCTTCGTGCAAGCCGAGTCATCCTTTGAGAAGCCGTTTGACGACCCATGCGTACAGACGGTCCAGAGTCGGCTCGACGTGCCGCTCACTCCAGTCGAGCGCGAGAATCGTGAACGTCACGAGCGCCGCGCTCGCAATGAACCCGGCTAGCCACGGTTCGACCTGCGGCCAGTTGAAGACGATCCGTCGCGCGAGAAAATTGCCGCCCAGGAGCGACACGACGAAATAGATCGCCTTGCGCCACGTCGTGGTCTCATGCGAACGCGTCAGATACAGGAGCGCTCCGCAGGCAACGCCCAATACCCGTTCGAAGTCGTTGAGCATGTGCGACGCGACGAAGGCGACACCGCCCTTCAAGCTTCCAATCAATACCGGAGCGGCGAGACAAGCAACAGGATAAGTAGCCATGAGGGTATCCAACGCCAGAGGTCCAGAAGTCGACCGGGTTGCGTGCGGCGGCGCCCACTGGAGCGCCGCCGCACTTCGCGATCAGTGCGGGGTCAGCCGCAAACGATGATCACGCGCTGCCGAGGTCCTGCCAGACCTTGCCGTCGTACTGCTTCAAACTCGTGCAATTGGGATCGCCCGGCTCGTCGGAGCGGTTTGCCCACCACGACGAACAGTATTTGCGCAGCCCCTGACCGTGATAGTCGTGCGTCACCACCGAACCGCCCGGATAATCCTGCGGCTTCCACGTGCCGGCGCTCTGGCCCGCGACGACCGTCACGTTGACCGACGCGATCGATTGCGCGCCATCGCCGCCGTGCCCGGTCACCGTCAGTCGCACCGGATACTCGGTGGTCGTGGTGAGCGTTGGCGCGGTCACGGTCACGCTCGCCTGATTGGAGCCGTCGAACGAGAGCCCCGGAGCGCTCCACTTGTAGACGAGCGGCGCCGGGCCGGTCGAATCCGCAGCCGAAAGCGACAGCGGCGCGCCGCTCTCCACCTTTGTCTTACCAGTGATCACTGCCTGCACGGAGCCACCGGACGCCGGCGTGGCTTCCAGATAGATCGCCTCGCTCGACGTTGACGTGCCATCGCTCACGGACAGCTGGATCAAGTAGTCGGTCGTCTTGTCCACGCTCGGCACGACCCCACTCACGACCGCCTTGCGCGAGCCGTCGAACGGCAACTGCGGCGCCTGCCACGCGTAGGTGAGCGGATCGCCATCCGGATCGAACGACGCGGTACCCGACAGCTGGAAGGCCGTTCCCGACGCGAGTTGCACCGTCATTCGGGCCACCGGCGGCTGACCGGACTTCGATTTCACGGTCAACGTGACCTGCGCGGTGTTCGTGTTGCCATGGCCATCGTCGACCGTCAGCTTCACCGCGTAGCTCGTGGCGCCTGCCGCCGGCACGACGCCGTCGACCTCGACAGTGGTCGCGCCGTCGAACGGCAGTCCAGGCGCCGACCACCGGTAGGTCAGCGCATCGCCATCCGGATCGTTCGAGCGCTTGCCGCTGAAGTGAACCGGGTCCCCTGCGAAAGCTTCCAGCGGACCGTCGATCGCGGCCACCGGCGGCCGGTTGCCGCCCTTCACGTTGATGCCTTTGAAGTAGAACGGCGACATGTCGATCGTCTGCTTCGTGATCTCGTTGCCGAGCCCTTCGCGCGCGGCATTGACGAGCACGCCGCCATCCATTTCGATGGTCCAGGTGAACAGGCCCGCAAGACCGCGCTTGCGCACGTATTCGCCCTTGGCCTTCACCGTGCGCGGCGTATCGACCGAAATGAAGAGTTTCGAATCTTTGCTGTACAGGTAGTCGGCATCGGCAACTTCGTCGGTATAGACGTCATAGCCGTTAATGCCGCGCTGATTTTCCAGATCGAGATAGTTGTAAATCAGGTCGTACCATTCGGTCGTGCCCGATTCGAAGCTGCCGGTGGTCGTACCCGTGCCCGCGTTGTAGCTGCCTTCGAGCGGCGACAGGCTCGTGATGTTCGCATTGCGCGCGCTGCGGCTATACCCGGCATAGCCGATTGCAACACGGCTCAACGGCACGCCGATCTGCTCCAGATAGTCGATCGCCGCATCAATGCTGAACTCGTTCGGGTCACCCGGATGGCTCGGATGCAGGTTCGTATGATGCGCAAGCTTCGGCGCCCACGGCGTGCCGAAGAAATCGTAGGTCATCAGGTTGATGCCGTGCACGCCGGCGTCGATCATGCCCTTCAGGCCGGCCTTTTTCATCTTCGACAAGGCGGCGGATGCGGCGATGCTGATCATCACATCCTTGCGCCCGGCGCCGTCGAACGCCTGCCTGAGTTCGCGCACCAATGCCTGGAAGTTCGGCGTGTCGCTATCGGAATAGGTATTGCCGTCGTTACCCTCTGCTGCCGGATACTCCCAGTCGAGATCGATCGCCGCGAACATCGGGAAACGCTTGAACAGATCGAGGATGCTGTTGATCAGTGTCTTGCGCCGCGCCGGGTCGGCGACCACCCAGTGAAACGCCTCGCTCATCGTCCAGCCGCCGATACTGAACGACAGCACCAGATCGGGATTCTTTGCCTTCAGCTTACGCAGGCCGCCCAACACGCCTTGCGCGGTTTCCTGACGGAACAGCGCCTGATAGTCGTTGCTCACCCAGCCCGGGAAGCCACAGTTGCGATACGAAGCGACATCGCCCCATGCATCGACGAAAGTCGCCTCGTCTTTCTTGCGGCCGAAATCCTGCGCGGCCCGGTTGATGGTGTACTGCTTCTCGCCGTTGTCGCCGATAATGCCGGCAAAGCCGAGCACGAGCTTGTCGTACGCATTCGCGTCGAGCAGCATCAGGTCGATGCCGCGGCCACACTGATCGTCGGCGAACGAGCCATCGTAGCGTCCGTCGTATTGCGACCAGTCCGTGTAGTAGCCGAACACCTTCGAGTCATTCGGCTTGTAGCCGTTGTACACGCGCTTCGCCACGCGGCCGGACGTGTAGCTGAACTTCTCGACTTCGGTCGCCGGCTTGTAGCCGTTCATCTGATACTTCTTTTCCGTCGCACCCTTGGCGCCGGACTTGTCGCCTGGATCGCCGTTGTACACCAGCTTGCTGTTCTGGCGTCCTTGCTGGACGGAGCCGTTTGCAGACGTGGGATTGTTCGTTTGCGTCATAAGAACCTCGTTCATGAAAAGTGAATGTCGAAGGCTACGCACCGTGGCGTTGCCTGATCGACCTGTTCATGTTCGGGTGCCTCATCGACGAACAACATGGAAAATCCATCGAAAGTTCGCGGTCCGCCAGCCGGCGACGTAGGCGATTGGCTGAGTCATTTCACCTATGCCGATCCTCCACACGTCACGGCGTCGAAATGCGCGACCGCTGACGCAAGTCGCGTGTCGTACGCATGCGTGTGATAAGCCGGACCGTTGTAGCGTCGCGCAAAGTCGTCCCATCTACCCTGTTGCAGCGCGCGCAGCATGGCGGCGTCGCGCCCGACGAAACGAACGAATGCGTCCAGCTGGCTTCGCTCATCGATCGTCATCGACGCGGCAAAATCGGCTGCGCTGGCATAATCCAGATACAGCCAATGAAGGCCCATGATCTGGAATAGCCCCCAGCTGCAGGCTTCGATCGCGCAATCACGATCGAGCCCACTGGCCGCATCGAAACGTTCGTATTCCTGCACGCCACCCAGATAACCGCCGGGTGTCGTATTAACGATCTCGGGAAATTCGCTGCGCCAGCGTTGCGCGGGCAGCGCCGCGGCAACCAGCCGCCGATACATCACATGGCGTTCGAACAGGATCTTCGCCCGGCCGTCCGGTAGAAAGCCAAAGCCCGCGCTCTCGACCTCGACCAGTGCAAGAAGCCGCGCTGGTGCGACACCTAGCGCGTCGCTGGCCTCGGCCACGTCGGCTTCGAACAGCAATCCCGCATCGCGCGCCGTTTGCGTGAGCAGTGCGCGAGTCTGCTCGCATACGGCGCCTGTGTCCGGCAAGCCACGTCGCTGCTGAAATCGCCGTAGCGCGCTTTGCGTATCGGGGCCCGGCAAACCGTCCACTTCCAGGCGTGGATTTTCCTGCGCAAGCGCCCGCTGTAAAAAGACGACGCTCGTGCCGCGAGTCATTGATGAGTTCATGATCGGTATCCGTGAGGTGGAAAAAAGTCGCGGCAGATAGGAAAGCTAACTGCTGCCGCGACGTGATTCTTTTTCCTCCGGTCCGCGTCCGCCATAGAAGATGGCGAACATTCGCGCCTCGCCTGCCTTGACGGCTCAGGTCCTGCTGTCTGCCACATGGAAGGCGCGATACTCCATCTGGCTCGAGGATATGTCCGTTACACCGCGTACCCGTCCGGGTTCCTCCATTGGCTGCGACCATTTACCGATGCTACGTTATGCGTATTAAAGGCGCTGGAGTAATTCGTGAGTAAAAACAGTTGCATCGTTCGTTTCGACTGGCGGCATGACCGTGTATCCGTCGGCCATATCGCCGTGCGCGTCGCGGGACAGGAAAAGGAAGTGCTCCGCCTGATGGTGGAGAGCGCAGGACAAGTATGCGACCGTGAAGCACTGATGGGCGTCGTGTGGGGCGAGCGTGCGATCCATATGGACGAGCTCTATCTGACGCAACTGGTCTACCGGTTGCGCAAGTCGTTGAGGCCGCTCGGTCTCGGCGGTCATATCGTAACGATGCCGCGTGCGGGCTATCGGTTCGACCCGGAAGGACTTCGGTTCCATACCGAAGAAGCCTCGCCGGATGACGCGCCGACATCGTTTGACGCTCTCTCCACGGATGAACCGCCACCGCGCCGCGCCGGCCTTCGCAACTGGCTTGCGCGGTTGCGCGACAACGTTTCGTATCGGCGGGCATCGTCCGAATCGATCGGCCTGCCCGCCATTCACACCGATGAGGGACTGGTCACTCATGCTGGCGCGACCGTTCATCTAACTGGTTTCGAACGCGCCTTGCTACAGGCGTTCGTCGACCAGCCCGATGTCACGCTCAAGCGTCACGAGTTGATTTCACGGATCTGGGGTGATGAAGAAGACGTCGACGTCAATCGCCTGACGCGCCTGGTGTCGCGTTTGCGGCGTTCGTTGCAGCCACTCGGACTCGACCAGCAACTGCTCTACATACCTTGTATCGGATATAGATTCTGCCGGACTGTGCCGCCTACGCCCGCTGACATCGGCGAAGTCGAAAGCAGCTCGCTGCCATCAGCAACCGGCGCGTATCCGTCGGTGTCGGGCGTGGTTGCCGCGCTCAAGTGGATCGCGCCGTGGTTCGCGTCGCGGCGCACTGTCGTGCTGATCGGCGTGGCGTTGCTTACGCTCACCGCCGCGCTTGCGATGCCGGCGGACCTCGGCAACGGGAGCCGCCTCGGCTGGCCTGTTACCGCAAGGCACAATGGAAGCGACATTCCGACCACCTGTAGCGCGGATTATGTTCATCACGTGTTCATTCGCGACGTGGTCGACTCAGTGGCGGCGTCGAATTCCCCAACCGTGCCGGCTAACGTGGACAACGCGTGGAAGCGGATTGTGGTGGATTTGCGCGCGGCGGGCTGCCGTAGCGTGGCGCCTTCCGCTCCTTCGTAACGTCCAGTGCGGATCGGCGAGGCATCTGTGGGCAGGCTGACGTGCTGCCCCTTGCGGCGATATCCTATATGGAATGGTCCGCGATATAGGTCCGCCGGAGTTGCCCACGCGCAAAAGCGGGTGGGCAGCGACCGAAACGATCTGCGCCCACGCCGAACCGGCGACGCTATTGCGGTTCCGCCAGCGGCCACGCGCCCGACAAGACCTTCTCCAGCCAGAACGTGCCGATCACCGTCTTGACGTCAGTGATCTTGCCGCTGCGTACCCACTCGGACACCTCGGCCACACTTGCCGTGAACAGTTCGAGAAATTCGCCTTCGTCGAGCTTACGCTCACCCGCAGTCAAACCACGCGCGAGGTAGATGTCGATGAATTCGGTCGAATAGGAAATGATCGGGTGAATGCGCGTCAGATAGACGTATTCACGCGCGGTGTAACCCGTCTCTTCGCGCAGCTCACGAATGGCACACGCGAGCGCGCCCTCGTTGGGGTCGAGCTTACCCGCCGGATACTCGACCATGACCTTGCCCATCGGATAACGATACTGGCTTTCCAGCAGCACGCGGCCGTCGTCGAATAATGGAATGACCATCACGGCACCCGGATGCTGAACGTATTCGCGCGTGGCGTGCTTGCCGTCCGGCAGGCGAACGGTGTCGCACTTGAGCGTCAGAAACGGACCCTGATGCATCGTTTTGCTCTCGAGACAGGTCTCGGTGAGCGCGGCGTCGTGATCGGGAAGTTCAGCCATATGCGGACCTCAGGACAACTGGGTGCGCCGACGGCGAGACGCCGTCAGCGGCGTTTGACGAGATACTGGAAGGTGAAGCCGGGGAATGCGAACACCACGAATAGTGCGAATGTGATCGCGTAAAACTGCCATCCCTGTTCGAAGCGGTTGCCCGCGCGCGCTTCCAGCAGAAAACCGAGCGCGCCAACCACAAAGTACAGCACGATCAATTCGGCAATCCGGATCCAGCCGCTCTTCTTCGCCGCCTTCAGCGGCACGGCGGCGAAGAGGCGCTGATTCAGGAACGGCAGGTTGGCGCCGACCAGCGCCAACAGCACGATAAACCAACCCGCAGCCGACATCAGAGCAGCAGAGTGTGCTGGATAGCCTGCAGGCAGGCCTTCAACAACGGATCCGGCACGATACCGAGCACCAGTACGGCCACGCCATTCAGTGCCAGCAACGCACGCGTGCTGGTGTCGGCGAGAATCGGCGACTTGTCTTGCGGATCGTCGAAATACATCAGCTTGACGATACGCAGGTAGTAGAACGCGCCAAACAGCGAGGTGATCACGGCCAGCACCGTCAGCCAGGTCAGGCCGGCGTTCATGGTCGCCTGCAGCACCGCAAGCTTCGCATAGAAGCCGACTGCGGGCGGAATGCCGGCGAGCGAGAACATCATGACCATCATCACGAACGCGAACACCGGGCTACGCTGATTCAGGCCCTTGAAGTCTTCAAGCGTGTCCGCTTCGAAATCGCGGCGAGCCAGCAGCATGATGACGCCGAACGTACCCATCGTCGTGATCAGGTAGACGATGCTGTAGTACATGGCCGAGCCGTACGCGTTGGCGGCGCCCGAGGTCTTGTTGTCGACCACGCCTGCCAAGAGGCCCAGCAGCACGAAGCCCATGTTCGAGATCGCCGAGTACGCGAGCATCCGCTTCACGTTGCGTTGCACGATACCGGTGATATTGCCGACGATCAGCGACAGCGCCGCGAGAATCACCAGCATTTGCTGCCATTCGACTGCCAGCGGCAACAGACCCATCACGAGGAAACGCAAACCCCATGCGAACGCGGCAACCTTCGGACCGCCGCCAACCATCAGCGTCATCGCCGTCGGTGCGCCCTGATACACGTCAGGCACCCACATGTGGAACGGCACCGCGCCCATCTTGAACGCCACGCCCGCCACGATGAAGATCACGCCGAACAGCAGCACGCTCGGATCGTAGTGGCTCGTGCCGATCGCCTTGAACACTTCGTTCAGGTCGAGCGAACCGGTCGCGCCGTACAGCATGGAGATGCCGTACAGCAGGAAGCCGGAAGCCAGCGCGCCGAGCACGTAGTACTTCATGGCCGCCTCGTTCGACGGTGCCGCGTCGCGACGCAGCGCGATCGCACCGTACAGCGACAGCGACATCAGTTCCAGCCCGAGATACAGCGTCAGGAAGTTGTTGCCGGAGATCATGACGAGCTGGCCGAGCAACGAGAACATGCCCAGCAGGAAGAACTCGCCGCGGAACAGACCGCGATCCTCGAGGTAGCGGCGCGAATAGACGATCGACACGGCATAGCCGAGCGTCACCACCGCTTTCATCACGTTGGCGAACGAGTCCACCACGTACATATGGCCGAAGTAATAGCGCACTTGCGGGTCGAACGCGTTCATCGCGAACCAGATGCCGGCGACGAGCGTCGAGAAGAACGCGATGAAGTACGTGGTACGGCGACCGGCCTGGCCGACGAACGTGTCGTTGAGCCACGCGACGACAACGGCGAGCATCACCAGCGCGTCAGGCAACAGAGCAGTCATAGGGGCGTTTTGCATGGTCTTTAATTCCTCCGCTCTGCGTTACTGAGGCAACGGCAGCTTTGATTGCGCAACGTGGGAGAGGAGGTTTTCCACGGATACGTGCATCACATCGGTAAAGGGCTTCGGATACAGGCCCATGAACAGCGTCAGTGCGGCGAGCACTGCCAGCATGAAAAATTCGCGACGGTTGATGTCGAGCAGGCTCTTCACGTGATCGTTGGCGATCGCGCCGAAGTACACGCGCTTGTACATCCACAGCGTGTAGGCCGCGCCGAGAATCAGCGTGACTGCCGCGCCGCCGGCGATCCAGAAGTTGTACTGGACTGCCGCCAGAATCACCATGAACTCGCCGACGAAACCGGAAGTACCCGGCAAGCCGCAATTCGCCATGGAGAACAGCATCGCGAACGCCGCGAACTTCGGCATCACGTTGACGACACCGCCGTAATCGGCGATCTGACGCGAATGCATACGGTCATACAACACGCCGATGCTCAGGAACATCGCGCCCGACACGAAGCCGTGCGAGATCATCTGCACGATCGCGCCTTCCACGCCGAGTTGATTGAAGATGAAGAAGCCGAGCGTCACGAAACCCATGTGCGCGATCGACGAATACGCGACCAGCTTCTTCATGTCCGTCTGCACCATCGCGACCAGGCCGATGTAGATCACGGCGATCAGCGACAGCGTGATGACGACCGGTGCCAGAAAGTGGCTGGCGTCCGGCGTGATCGGCAGCGAGAAGCGCAGGAAACCGTATGCGCCCAGCTTCAGCATGATCGCAGCCAGCACGACCGAGCCGCCGGTCGGCGCTTCCACGTGGGCGTCAGGCAACCACGTGTGAACCGGCCACATCGGCACCTTCACGGCGAAGGCCATGAAGAACGCTATGAATAGCAACACCTGAGGCGTCATGGCGATCTGCGCATGTTGCCAGGTGGCGAGGTCGAACGTGCCGGTCTGGGTGTACAGGTACAGCAACGCGACCAGCATCAGCAGCGAGCCCATCAGCGTGTACAGGAAGAACTTGAATGCCGCGTACACGCGGTTCGCCCCACCCCACACGCCGATGATGATGTACATCGGAATCAGCGTCGCTTCGAAGAACACGTAGAACAGCATGCCGTCGGCCGAGCTGAACACGCCGACCATGATGCCCGACAGGATCAGGAATGCGGCGAGGTACTGGGCCACGTTCTTCGTGATCACTTCCCACGCGGCGATCACGACGATCACCGTAATCAGGGCCGTCAACACGACGAACCACATCGAAATGCCGTCGACACCGAGGTGGTACGTAATGTTGAAGCGCTCGATCCAGTTCGCCTTTTCGACGAACTGCAGATCGGCGGTGCTCGAATCAAAACCGGTAATCAGCGGAATCGTCACGAGGAAGCTGACGACCGAGCCGATGAGCGCGATCCAGCGAGCGGGACCCGGGTTCCGGTCGGAGCCGATAGCCAGAACCAGAAGGCCGACGAGGATCGGTAACCAGATCGCGATACTGAGAATCGGATAAGCGTGCATTAGTGTCCCTCGCCTTATTTGCCGCCGAGCGTTACAAACAGGGTCAGGAGCCCCAACATGCCGATAATCATGGCGAACGCGTAGTGGTAGATGTAGCCGGATTGGAGGAAGCGGATCACGCCGGCGAACCAGCCGATAAAGCGTGCGCTGCCGTTGACGATGCCGTCGATCACCACGACGTCGCCTTCCTTCCAGAGACCACGGCCAATTGCCACGGCGCCCCGCGCAAACACGACTTCGTTGATCTTGTCCATGTAGTACTTGTTATCGAGCAACGTGTAGATCGGACCGAATGCGCGCTTGATGACAGCCGGCAAGTCCGGACGCACCAGGTACAGGAACCACGCGACCACCACACCGGCCAGCGCCAGCCAGACCGGCAGGCCCGCGACCGAGTGCAGACCCATCGACGCCCAGCCCTGGAATTCTTCAGCCATCTCATGCAGCGCCGGATGGTTCTCGCCGATGAAGATCACCTTGTCGAACGCCACGCCGTGCTGGAAGAAGTCGCCGAACAGCATCGGGCCGATGCCGATCGCGCCGATCACCACCGACGGAATCGCCAGCAGCACCAGCGGCAGCCATACCACCCACGGCGTTTCATGCGGCTCGTGAGCGTGGTCGTCATGACCGTGGCCGTGCGCGTCGTGACCATGAGCGTGCGAATCGTGACCGTGAGCGTCATGTGCATGCGCCGCGGCTTCGATGCCCATCGGCGATTCCGGATGCTTCGGACCACGGAACCGCTCCTCACCGTGGAACACCAGGAAGTACATACGGAACGAATACAGCGCGGTGACGAACACGCTCGCCACCACGGCGAAGTACGCGAAGCCCGAGCCCGGCAGATGCGACAGCTTCACCGCGTCGATGATCGAGTCTTTCGAGTAGAAGCCCGAGAAGAACGGCGTACCGATCAGCGCCAGCGAACCGACCAGCGACGTGATCCACGTAATCGGCATGTACTTGCGCAGGCCGCCCATGTTGCGGATGTCCTGATCGTGGTGCATGCCGATGATCACCGAACCCGCGCCGAGGAACAGCAGCGCCTTGAAGAACGCGTGTGTCATCAGGTGGAACACGGCGACCGAGTAGGCCGAGGCGCCCAGCGCGACCGTCATGTAACCCAGCTGCGACAGCGTGGAATACGCCACCACGCGCTTGATGTCGTTCTGGATGATCCCGAGGAAGCCCATGAACAGCGCGGTAATCGCACCGATGATCATGACGAACGAGAGCGCCGTATCCGACAGTTCGAACAGCGGCGACATGCGCGTGACCATGAAAATACCGGCCGTCACCATGGTTGCCGCGTGAATCAGTGCGGAGATCGGCGTCGGGCCTTCCATCGAATCCGGCAGCCACACGTGCAGCGGGAACTGCGCCGACTTACCCATCGCGCCGATGAAAAGGCAAATACAGGCCACCGTCAGCAGACCCCAGTCCGTGCCCGGGAACGTCAATGCCGCGAGTTCGGTGCGCTTCGCGAACACGTCGCCGTAGTTCATCGAACCGGCGAACGCGAACAGCAGGCCGATACCCAGCAGAAAGCCGAAGTCGCCGATGCGGTTCACGATGAACGCCTTCATGTTCGCGTAGATCGCCGTCGGACGCGTGAAGTAGAAACCGATCAGCAGGTACGAGACCAGACCCACCGCTTCCCAGCCGAAGAACAGTTGCAGGAAGTTGTTGCTCATCACGAGCATCAACATCGAGAACGTGAACAGCGAGATGTACGAGAAGAAGCGCTGGTAGCCGTCGTCGTCGGCCATGTAGCCGATCGTGTAGATGTGCACCATGAGCGACACGAAGGTCACCACGCACATCATCATGGCCGTCAGCGAGTCGACGAGGAAGCCGATCTCGAACTTCGTCTTGCCGATCGACATCCATTCGTAGATGGTCGCGTTAAAGCTCGCGCCGTTCAGCACCTGGAAGAAGACGATGGCCGACAGGATGAACGAGATCGCGACGCCGAGGATCGTGACCGAATGCGCACCGGCTCGCCCTACCGCTTTTCCGAACAGCCCGGCAACCAGACAGCCGGCCAGCGGTGCCAGCGGGATCGCCAGCAGCAGGTTTTCATTGAGTATCGTGGACATAACCGCTTTTCCTGAAATTAACCTTTGAGCTGATCGAGATCCTCGACATTGATCGTGTCGAGGCTACGGAACAGGGTCACCAGAATTGCGAGGCCGATTGCCGCTTCGGCTGCGGCAACCGTCAGCACGAAGAAAACGAAGATCTGGCCATGCACGTCGCCGAGGTAATGCGAGAACGCGACGAAATTGGTGTTCACCGCGAGCAGCATTAGCTCGATCGCCATCAGTATGATGATGACGTTGCGACGGTTCAGGAAAATGCCGACGATGCTGATCGCAAACAGGATCGCGCCGAGGACAAGGTAATGGGCAAGGGTCAACATGATTTCTATCTCCTGTCCGCTCAGCTGTTCTTGGCTGGTGCCGAGTCGGCCGCTGCTGCTGCCGCTGCCGCGGCTTCTTCCGCCGCGACGGTAGCCGCGGTCTTTTCCGATTTCATCTTCACGACGCGCACGCGGTCTTGAGCACGTACCTTGACCTGTTCGCTGACGTTCTGACGTTTGCTGTCTTTCTTGTGGCTCGTGGTCAGCGCAATCGCCGCGATGATCGCCACCAGCAGCACCAGACCGGCGACTTCGAACGCGAAGATGTAGTCGGTGTAGATGACCTTGCCGATCAGGCGGGTGTTCGACCAGTCGCCCATACCGTTAGCGGCGGCCGTGGTGTCGCGCAGCGCCGTGGCGGTCGCGCCATAGCCGTGCCACAGGATCAGCGCGGTTTCGATCACGATGATCGCGCCCACCAGGGTGGCCATCGGCACGAAGCGTTTGAAGTCTTTGCGCAGCACGTCGATATTGATGTCCAGCATCATCACGACGAACAGGAACAGCACCATCACCGCGCCGACGTAGACCAGCACCAGCAGGATTGCAAGGAACTCGGCCTCCAGCAGCATCCAGATCGCGGCTGCGTTGAAGAACGCCAGCACCAGAAACAGTGCGGACGACACCGGGTTGCGCGAGGTGATCACCTTCAGCCCTGAAACCACCAGGAGCAGCGCGAAGATGTAGAACAGTACGGTCGTGAATTCCATGATTACCGGTTCATCGTTAGGCCATCGTCAGGCATTGTTCTTTGGCACGTGTGACTGGCATAGCGCCAGAACAGCCGCACAGGTGCGCCGTGCCGCGGCGTTCGGGCCGCGGCGCCCGGCCCGACAACAGGCCGTGATTGCTGCAATTACTGCTTCTTCAACTGAAGCGCTTCAACGATACGGTGCGTCGGCTGCCTTGTTCGCAGCGATCTCCGTTTCATAGCGATCGCCCACGGCTAGCAGCATGTCTTTCGTGAAGTACAGGTCGCCACGCTTTTCTCCGTGGTATTCGAGAATGTGCGTTTCGACGATCGAATCGACCGGGCAGCTTTCTTCGCAGAAACCGCAGAAGATGCACTTGGTCAGGTCGATGTCATAACGCGTGGTGCGGCGGGTATTGTCCGCACGCGTTTCCGACTCGATCGTAATGGCGAGCGCCGGGCACACCGCTTCACACAGCTTGCAGGCGATGCAGCGTTCTTCACCGTTCTCATAACGGCGCAGCGCATGCAGGCCGCGAAAACGCGGCGAGATCGGGGTCTTCTCTTCCGGGAATTGCACGGTGACTTTGCGCTGGAACGTATAACGTCCGGTCAGCGCGAGGCCTTTGAGCAGTTCCGTGAGGAAGAAGGTCTTGAAAAAATTTTGGATTGCGGTCATGGGTTCATCCGCCCTTTATTTCCAGATGTTCAACGGCGACATGATCCAGAAGCCGACCACGATGAGCCACACCACGCAAACCGGAATGAAAATCTTCCAGCCCAGACGCATGATCTGGTCATAGCGGTAGCGCGGGAATGTGGCACGCGCCCAGATGAACACCGACAGCAGGAAGAAAACCTTGGCGACGAGCCATACGATGCCCGGGACGAACGACAGGAAGCCGAACGGTGCGCTCCACCCGCCGAGGAACAGTGTTGCAGCCAATGCCGAGATCACGATCATGTTGATGTACTCGGCGAGGAAGAACAGCGCGAACGCCATACCCGAGTAATCGATCATGTGGCCCGCGACGATTTCCGACTCCCCTTCCACCACGTCGAACGGGTGACGGTTCGTTTCGGCGATGCCCGAGATGAAGTACACGACGAACATCGGCAGCAGCGGAAGCCAATTCCACGACAGGAAGTTCAAGCCGTATGAGGCGAAGATGCCATGTTCCTGCGAAGCGACGATGCCCGACAGATTCAGCGTGCCGGCGGTCATCAGCACGACGACGAGCGCGAAGCCCATCGAGATTTCGTACGACACCATCTGCGCCGCGGCGCGCATGGCGCCGAGAAACGCGTACTTCGAGTTCGACGCCCAACCCGCCAGAATCACGCCGTACACGCCGATCGACGAAACCGCCATCGCGTACAACAGACCGGCGTTGATGTCGCCGAGCACCGCGCCCGCCTGGAACGGAATCACCGCCCAGACCGCGAAGGCCGGCACCACCACCATGATCGGCGCGATCATGTAGATCCAGCGGCTGGCTTGCGCGGGCTGAATCACTTCTTTCAGCAGCAGCTTCAGCACGTCGGCGATCGGCTGCAGAAGACCTGCGGGGCCGACGCGGTTCGGGCCGAGACGCACGTGCATCCAGCCGATCAGCTTCCGTTCCCACAGAATCAGGTAAGCCACGCACAGCAGGATCACGACGGCCACCACCAGGATGCGCACCAGTGCCCACACCGTGGGCCATGCCACACCGAGAAGCTGGGTGCCGCCCGAGTTGATCGTATCGAACAAGCTCATTTACGCCTTCTCCACCACCAGTTCACCGAACAGGCTGCCCAGCGCTGCACCGGCCGGCGTAGCCGCCGATACGCGGACGACCGTCTCCGCAAGATTCGCGTCGCGCACGGCCGGCAACTGCACCGATTGCTCGCCCTGGCGCACGCGCACTGCGTCGCCTTCCTTCAAACCCAGTTTGTCGAACAGCGCAGCCGGCAGGCCGACCGTGTTCGCTGCGCGTGCCGCCGCGGTCAGATGCAGCGACTCCGCGCGACGCACCAGCGCGTCGGCGTGATAGATCGGCACGTTCGCAATGCGCTCGAACTTGCCTTCCGCCGCCTTAGCCGCCTTGCCGCGCGCAACTGCGACGCCCGTCTTGTTCGACAGACGCGAGTTCAGTTCGCCGTCGCCGAGAGCGGCCGTACGCACTTCTTCCGACGTGTCGAATTCGAAGCCCGGCACGCCCAGCAGGCTACCCAGCACACGCAACACCTTCCATGCCGGACGCGTGTCGCCGAGCGGGCGCACCACGCCGTTGAACGTCTGCACCGTACCTTCGGCATTGACGAACGTACCGGCCGTTTCCGTGAACGGCGCGATCGGCAGCAGCACGTCGGCGTATTCAGCGCCGGTCTGGAACGGCGACAGCACGACCACCATTTCAGCCTGCTTCAGCGCGGCCAAAGCCTGCGCCGGATTGGCCGTGTCGAATTCCGGCTCGACGTTCAGCAACACATAACCCTTGCGCGGCTGCTCGAACACTTCGCGAGCGTTCAGACCGCCCTCGCCCGGCAAAGCGTTCACCAGATGCGCACCAACCGTGTTGGCCGCTTCCGTGAGGAAGCCCAGCGTCGCGCCGGTCGCGTCCGCGATCCATTGCGCTGCGGCGTGGATCAGCGTGAAATCCGGATGACGGACCGCACCGTTGCCCAGCAACACGAGGCGGCGTTCGCCCGAAGCGAGCGACTTGGCAACCTGCTTGTTCGCATCCGTAGGCTGCGTGCCGGCGAAAGCTTCCGGCAGCGCGACGCCATTGGCTTCCGACACTGCGCCGGCAATGCCAGCCAGCGCGTCGAGCCATGCGGACGGCGCGGCAACCACGCGCTCCGCTTGCGGAATCAGCGCGTCGTCATTCGTGGACTGCACGAGCGTGAGCTTCGCGCCGCCCTTGGCAGCTTGACGTAAACGCGCGGCGAACAGCGGATGGTCGCGGCGCAGATCCGAGCCGATCACCAGCGCGGCGTCGACGTTCGACAGATCGGCGATGGCGGTGCCGAGCCACGGCGCGCCATTGACCGGCGCGGAGAAATCCGACTGACGCAGACGGAAGTCGACGTTAGGCGTGCCGACCGCTTGCGCCAGTTGCTTCAACAGAAAGAGTTCTTCGACCGTGCTGTGGGCGCTGCCGAGTGCGGCCAGCGCGTTCGCGCCGTGGTCGCCCTTGATACCCTTCAAACCCTTCACCACGTATTCGAGCGCGGTTTGCCAGTCGGTCTCGACCCACTTGCCGCCTTGCTTGAGCATCGGCTGCGTCAGACGCTCGGGGCTGTTCAGTCCTTCGTAGGAGAAGCGGTCCTTGTCCGAAATCCAGCATTCGTTGATGGATTCGTTTTCGAACGGCAGCACGCGCATCACGCGATTGTTCTTCACCTGCACCACGAGGTTCGCGCCGACGGAATCGTGCGGGCTCACCGACTTGCGGCGCGACAGTTCCCACGTGCGGGCGCTGTAACGGAACGGCTTGCTGGTGAGCGCGCCGACCGGGCACAGATCGATCATGTTGCCCGACAGCTCGGAATCCACCGTCTTGCCGACAAACGACGTGATTTCCGAATGCTCGCCGCGGCCCAGCATGCCGAGTTCCATCACGCCGGCCACTTCCTGGCCGAAACGGACGCAACGCGTGCAGTGGATGCAACGCGACATTTCTTCCATGGAGATCAGCGGGCCGACGTTCTTGTGGAACACCACGCGCTTTTCTTCGCTATAGCGCGATGCCGACTTGCCGTAACCCACGGCCAGATCCTGCAACTGACACTCGCCACCCTGGTCGCAAATCGGGCAATCCAGCGGGTGGTTGATCAGCAGGAATTCCATCACGGCTTGCTGACCCTTCACCGCCTTGTCCGACTTGGTGCGCACGATCATGCCGGCCGATACCGGCGTGGCGCATGCAGGCACCGCCTTTGGCATCTTTTCGACATCGACCAGACACATCCGGCAGTTGGCCGCAATCGACAGCTTCTTGTGATAGCAGAAGTGAGGAATGTACGTGTCCACCTTATGCGCAGCCTGGATCACCATGCTGCCTTCAGGCACCTCTACTTTCTTGCCGTCTATTTCAAGTTCAACCATGATGGTCAATCTTCCTTAACCTGTTACCGCTCAATCGTTCGCCTGTTCATCGCCCGTTTCAGGCGATGAATCCCGCGGTTGACGTGTTCTGGTGCGTACCTGTTCAGCGCACGTACGTGTGCTTGTCTGCGCTCAAGCCGCCACTGTTTCCGACGCCGCTGCAGCGCCGGCGTGACCGCCGACGAGGCAATGCTTGTGGGCGACGTGATATTCGAACTCGTTCCAGTAGTGCTTGAGCATGCCGCGAACCGGCATGGCCGCCGCATCGCCGAGCGCGCAAATCGTGCGGCCCATGATGTTTTCGGCGACTGAGTTCAGCAGATCCAGATCTTCCGGACGGCCAAGCCCATGCTCGATACGATGCACGACGCGATACAGCCAGCCCGTTCCTTCGCGGCAAGGCGTGCATTGACCGCACGACTCTTCGTAGTAGAAATAAGACAGGCGCAACAGCGAGCGCACCATGCAACGCGTCTCGTCCATGACGATGACCGCGCCGGAACCCAGCATCGATCCCTGCTTGGCGATCGAGTCGTAGTCCATGTCGGTCTGCATCATGATGTCGCCAGGAATGACCGGTGCCGACGAGCCGCCAGGAATCACGGCTTTGATCTTCTTGCCGCCGCGCATGCCGCCGGCCAGTTCCATCAGTGTGGAGAACGGCGTGCCGAGCGGAATTTCATAGTTGCCCGGACGCTCGACGTCGCCCGCGATCGAAAAAATCTTCGTGCCGCCGTTATTCGGCTTGCCGATCTCGAGGTAATTCTGCGGACCGATTGCGAGCAGGAACGGCACTGCGGCAAACGTCTCGGTGTTGTTGATCGTGGTCGGCTTGCCATACACGCCGAAGCTCGCCGGGAACGGCGGCTTGAAGCGCGGCTGGCCTTTCTTGCCTTCCAGCGATTCGAGCAGCGCGGTTTCTTCGCCGCAGATATAGGCGCCGTAACCGTGGTGCGCATGCAGTTCGAACGAGAAACCCGAACCCATGATGTTTTCGCCGAGGAACCCGGCGCGGCGCGCTTCGTCCAACGCTTGTTCAAAGCGTTTGTAGACTTCCCAGATTTCGCCGTGGATATAGTTGTAGCCGACCGTAATGCCCATCGCGTACGCGCCGATGGCCATGCCTTCGATCAGCGCATGCGGATTGAAGCGCAGGATGTCGCGGTCTTTGAACGTACCCGGTTCGCCTTCATCCGAATTGCAGACGAGGTACTTCTGGCCGGGGAACTGACGCGGCATGAAGCTCCACTTCAGGCCGGTCGGGAAGCCTGCACCGCCTCGGCCACGCAGACCCGACGCCTTGACGTCGGCAATCACCTGCTCGGGCGGAATCTTCTCTTCCAGAATACGGCGCAGCTGGGCGTAACCGCCGCGCGCCACATAGTCTTCGAGATGCCAGTTATCGCCGTTCAGGCCGGCGAGAATCAGCGGTTTGATGTGACGATCGTGTAAACACGTCATTTCGAAAGTTCCTCGAGCAGCTGGTCGATCTTCGCGCGGCTCATGAAGCTGCACATGCGATGGTTGTTCACCAGCATCACCGGCGCGTCGCCGCACGAGCCCATACATTCACCTTCTTTCAGGGTGAATTTGCCGTCGGGCGTGGTTTCGCCGAAGTCGATGCCGAGCTTCTGCTTCAGATATTCAGCCGCGCTGTCCGAGCCGCCGTCCGGGCCAAGCTGACACGGCAGGTTCGTGCAGAGCGTGATCTTGTACTTGCCGACTGGCGAGGTCTCGTACATCGTGTAGAAGGTAGCCACCTCCTGCACGGCGACTGCCGGCATGCCGAGATAGTCCGCGACGAACTGCATGAGTTCGGGCGACAGCCAGCCATGCTCTTCCTGAGCAGTGGCCAACGCCGACATCACGGCGGACTGTTTCTGATCGGCGGGATACTTCGCGATCGCACGATCGATTTCTTTCAGGCCTTCAGCTGAGATCATTTTCAGACACGACTCTTTCAATTCCTACCGAACGAAAACCCGTCGCTCACATCATGCTGCGACAGACCCGGCGTTCCTTGCTTGACGCGCGCTTCAGTGCAATCTGAAGACGCGCGCCGATGAATACGTCCTAGCGATCCACTTCGCCGAACACGATGTCCTGCGTGCCGATGATCGTCACGGCGTCGGCGATCATGTGACCGCGCGCCATTTCATCGAGCGTGGACAGGTGGGCATAGCCCGGCGCGCGGATCTTCAGGCGATACGGCTTGTTGGCGCCGTCCGAGATCAGGTAGATGCCGAACTCGCCCTTCGGATGCTCGACAGCGGCATACGCCTCGCCTTCCGGTACGTGGAAGCCTTCCGTGAAGAGCTTGAAATGGTGAATCAGCTCTTCCATGTTCGACTTCATGCCGACGCGCGACGGCGGCGCAACCTTGTGATTGTCGATCATCACGGGGCCGGGATTCTTACGCAGCCACTCAATGCACTGTTTCACGATGCGCGTGGATTGGCGCATTTCTTCGACGCGAACCAGATAGCGGTCGTAGCAATCGCCATTCACACCGACCGGAATGTCGAAATCGAGCTTGTCGTAGACTTCGTACGGCTGCTTCTTGCGCAGATCCCACTCGATACCCGAGCCGCGCAACATGGCGCCGGTCATACCGAGGTTCAACGCGCGCTCCGGACTCACCACGCCGATACCGACCAGACGTTGCTTCCAGATCCGGTTGTCGGTGAGCAGCGTTTCGTATTCGTCGACGCACTTCGGGAAACGCGTGAAGAAATCGTCGATGAAGTCGAGCAGCGAACCCTGGCGGTTCTCGTTCATCTTCGACAATGCCTTCGCATTGCGAATTTTCGATGCCTTGTATTGCGGCATTGCGTCAGGCAGATCGCGATAGACGCCGCCCGGGCGATAGTAAGCCGCGTGCATCCGTGCGCCGGACACCGCTTCATACACGTCCATCAGGTCTTCACGTTCGCGGAATGCATACAGGAACACCGCCATGGCGCCAACGTCGAGTGCGTGCGCGCCGATCCACATCAGGTGGTTCAGCACTCGCGTGACTTCGTCGAACATGACGCGAATGTATTGCGCGCGGACCGGCACCTCGATGCCGAGCAGCTTTTCGATCGCCATCACGTAGCCGTGCTCGTTGACCATCATCGACACGTAGTCGAGACGGTCCATGTACGGCACCGACTGAATGAATGTTTTGGTTTCGGCGAGCTTTTCAGTCGCGCGATGCAGCAGGCCGATGTGCGGATCGGCGCGCTGGATGACTTCGCCGTCGAGTTCGAGCACGAGGCGCAGCACACCGTGCGCTGCCGGGTGCTGAGGGCCGAAGTTGAGCGTGTAGTTCTTGATCTCTGCCATGGCGTTCTCTTAGTGTTTCAGACCGCCATAGCGATCTTCGCGGATCACGCGCGGCGTGATTTCCCGCGGCTCGATCGTCACAGGCTGATAGACGACTCGCTTTTCTTCCGGGTCGTAACGCATTTCGACGTAACCGGAGACAGGAAAATCTTTACGGAACGGGTGACCGATGAAACCGTAATCGGTAAGGATACGGCGCAGGTCCGGGTGGCCTTCGAAGACGATGCCGTACAGGTCGAATGCCTCGCGCTCGTACCAGTTGACCGAATTCCAGATTTCGACGACGGACGGCAGGATCGGCACTTCGTCGTCCGGTGCGAACACGCGCAGACGCAAACGCCAGTTGTTCTGCACCGACAACAAATGCAGAACGGCCGCGAAACGCGGGCCGTCATAAGCGCCTTCGGCGTAGGTCTGATAGTCGACGCCGCACAGATCCACGCATTGCTCGAAACCGAGCGAGCGGTCGTCGCGCAGACGGGTTGCCACATTGACGTAGTCGCCAGCCTTCACGACGATCGTCAATTCACCGATTGCCTCGGTAGTGCTCTGCAGGAGGCCGCCAAAGGCCGCCTCGAGGTTCGCTTTCAGGGTCTCGAGTTTGCTTGCCATATTGTGGGGGAGGCGTTGGCCTTATTGACGGGCGATTGTGTTGGTGCGGCGAATCTTGGCCTGCAACTGGATCACGCCGTAAACCAGCGCTTCCGCCGTGGGCGGGCAACCGGGCACATAGACGTCGACCGGCACGATCCGATCGCAGCCGCGCACCACCGAATACGAGTAGTGGTAATAGCCACCACCGTTCGCGCACGAACCCATCGAAATCACCCAGCGCGGCTCGGCCATCTGGTCGTAGACCTTGCGCAGAGCCGGCGCCATCTTGTTGCACAGCGTGCCGGCGACGATCATCACGTCCGACTGACGCGGACTCGGACGAAACACCACGCCAAAACGGTCGAGGTCATAACGGGCGGCACCCGCATGCATCATCTCGACCGCACAGCACGCAAGACCAAACGTCATCGGCCACAGCGAGCCGGTGCGCGTCCAGTTGATCAGTTTGTCAGCTGTGGTGGTGACAAACCCTTCCTTCAAGACCCCTTCGATACTCATTTGCTTTCCACTCCAGACGGGGTGGCAAGCCTTGGCCACCCGCGCAAACCGGCGATTAATCCATCATTCCCAGTCGAGGCCGCCTTTTTTCCAGATGTAGGCGAAGCCCAGCAGGAATTCGAGCAGGAAAATCATCATCGCCATGAAGCCCGGCCAGCCGATGTCGCGCAAGGCAACGCCCCACGGGAACAAGAACGCGGTTTCAAGATCGAAAATGATGAACAGAATGGCGACGAGGTAATAGCGCACATCGAACTTCATGCGCGCATCTTCGAATGCTTCGAAGCCGCACTCGTACGGTGCGTTTTTCTCGGTATCAGGCTTATTGGGACCGAGGATCTTGCCGATACTGACCAGCGCTACGCCTAAACCAGTGCCCACAACGAGGAACAACAAGACGGGGAAATAGGCTGCGAGGTTCAAGACAGTCCTCAATCGGTTGGGTTCTGAGTGCCGTCAGGAGCATAGCACTCCTGACGCGAAATCACTTCCGAAACGCACATGCCGCAAGCCCAACGCAAGCCGCACGCCAGAAGTGAAAATGCCAGCCGAAGCGAAGCAAGCGGCTGGCATTTAGATAACATTTTGGTGCCGACGGCGAGACTCGAACTCGCACAGCTTTCGCCACTACCCCCTCAAGATAGCGTGTCTACCAATTTCACCACGTCGGCACTGCATGCAATCCGGGAAAACAACTTATAAAACCCGCGAATCGCTTCAAGACTTGAATTATAACTGGTCTAAACAGTTTGTTCAACGCACAAAAGCACTTTGAACGAAAATTTATTTCGGCACATCAGTCGCGGGAACGGATGCAGCCGATGCCGGCAAAACAGCCGAGCCACCTGCCGGTGCCGAAGCAGCCGAAGCAGCGACCGGCGCAGTCACCGCCGCGCCCAGCAAGCCTGCGGAAGGTTTCGCCCGATATGCACCAAGGTACGTGAGCGTCAGCGTGGTGACAAAAAACACCGCGGCGAGAACCGCCGTTGTACGTGACAAAAAGTTTGCCGAACCGGTCGCACCGAACAGACTGCCCGATGCTCCGCTACCAAAAGCCGCGCCCATATCGGCGCCTTTGCCGTGTTGCAGCAAGACGAGGCCAATCACCCCGAGTGCCGACAACAGCTGAACGACGATAATCAATGTTTTCAAATACAGCATCACACTCACCTGAGTCTTTATTTAACCGCGCGACACACTACGTGTTACACGGGATGGGGTCATCCTCGCCAAGGCGCCCTGCTCAACCGGCGACGCTCGTTGCGGCTGCCGCCTTGCAGATCGCCAGGAAATCCTGGTCTTTCAACGACGCGCCGCCGATCAGGCCACCGTCGATATCCGGCTGGCGGAACAATTCTTCCGCGTTTTCCGGCTTCACACTGCCACCGTACAGCAGCGGCACATCCGCCACCGCCGCACCCTTTGCCGCCAGACGCGCACGCAGGAACGCATGAACCGCCTGCGCCTGCTCCGAACTCGCGCTCTTGCCGGTGCCGATCGCCCAGACCGGCTCATAAGCAACGACGATCCGCGCGGCCTCTTGCAGCGACAATTTCGCCAGCACTTCGTCCAGTTGCATGCCGACCACCTGCTCGGTCGAACCGGCTTCGCGCTCTTCAAGCGTTTCACCAACGCAGACGATCGGCGTCAAACCGGCCTCCAGCGCGCGCTGCGTTTTCACGGCGACCAGCTCAGCGCTTTCGCGGTGATAGGCACGGCGCTCCGAGTGCCCGACGATCGCGAGCGTGGCGCCGAACTCCACCACCATCGGCGCGGCCACTTCGCCGGTATAGGCGCCATGCGTGAACGCTGACACGTCCTGCACGCCCCACACGACCCGGCTGCCTTCCAGCAACGATTGAGACTGCGCGAGATACGGACTCGGCACGCAGACGCCGACGCGCACGCCGGCCGGCAATTCGCCCGCGCCTTGCGCCACCGCCTGCAACAGCGTGGCATTCTCAGCGAGGCGCCCGTGCATCTTCCAGTTACCGACTACCAGTTTGGCTCGTTGTTTCGACATCGTCTCGTCTTGTCTTGGCGGCGGACTTCGTTTGCGCTTACAGTCCGCCTTTCGGATTCATGCGGCGTGCGCAAAACGCGCAATTTTACTGCGTGGGGTGGATCGGGTCAAACCGACCGTGTCAAGCGTCCTGACCCCAAGACAGTACGATCTTGCCGACGTGCGTGCTGCTTTCCATCAGCGTGTGCGCGTCGGCGGCCTGCGAGGCCGGAAACACGCGATGCACCACGGGCTTGATGCGCCCGTCTTCGAGATGCGGCCACACGCGCTCTTTGAGTTGCGCGGCAATCTTCGCCTTGAATTCGATCGACCGCGGACGCAGCGTCGAACCGGTCAACGTCAAACGGCGGCGCAGCACTTCGTTCAGATTCAGTTCCGCCTTCGCGCCACCCAGCAACGCGATCAGCACGATGCGTCCGCCGTCGGCCAAGGCCGTCAACTCGCGCGACACGTAACTGCCCGCCACCATGTCGAGCACCACGTCGACGCCGCGGTCGTTGGTCAACGACTTGATCACTTCGACGAAATCTTCGGTCTTGTAGTTGATCGCCCGTTCGGCGCCCAACGCTTCACACGCACGGCACTTTTCGTCCGAACCAGCGGTCGCGAACACGCGGAAACCCAGCGCATGCGCAATCTGGATCGCCGTCACGCCGATGCCACTGGAACCGCCCTGCACCAGCAGCGTTTCGTTCGGCGCGCCTTCGCCCTTACCGAGTTGCGCACGGTCGAACACATTGCTCCACACCGTGAAAAACGTTTCCGGCAGCGAAGCCGCCTCGACGTCAGACAAACCGGCCGGCACCGGCAGGCACTGCAGCAACGGCGCGACCGCGTATTCCGCGTAGCCGCCACCAGCCAGCAACGCACACACGCGATCACCCACCTTCAGGCCAAACGGATTGTTCTTCTCGTCGATCGTACCGCCGACGATTTCGCCCGCCACTTCCAGCCCCGGCAGATCCGACGCGCCCGGCGGCGGCGCATAGCCGCCCTTGCGCTGGAACACGTCCGGACGGTTGATGCCGGATGCGGCCACCTTGATCAGCACCTCGCCCGCGGCCGGTTGCGGCGTGGGCCGCTCCGCCAGTTTCAGAACATCCGGTGCACCGAATTCGGTGATTTCGATCGCTTTCATCTGCGTCAACTCCAAGATTGGATTGCGTTGCATGCCGGGATGAACGGCTAGAGTACCCGTTTCTCATTACCTGCAACGCAATCCACCCTGCGCCCTTCATGAAAAACGGCCGGCGCGCATTCGCGCTGCCGGCCGTTGCCCCGCTACCGCATTACTGCTGCGGCGTCGGCTCGCCTTGCGGCGCGCCGCTTGCGCCATTCGCGCCTTCGTTCAGCAACGCCTTGGCCGACAAACGCACGCGGCCCTTTTCGTCCGTCTGGATGACCTTGACCTTCACTTGCTGGCCATCCTTCAGGTAGTCGTTGATGTCCTTGATACGCTCGTTGGCGATTTCGGAGATGTGCAGCAGACCGTCCTTGCCCGGCAGGATGTTCACGATCGCGCCGAAATCGAGCAGCTTGAGCACGGTGCCTTCGTACACCTGGCCCACTTCGACTTCCAGCGTGATGTTCTCGATACGCTTCTTCGCTTCGGCCATGCCTTCGCTGCTCGTGCTGGCGATGGTGACGACGCCGTCGTCCGAAATATCGATCGTCGTGCCGGTTTCTTCGGTCAGCGCGCGGATCACCGAACCACCCTTGCCGATCACGTCGCGGATTTTTTCCGGATTGATCTTGATGGTGATCATGCGCGGTGCGTAGTCTGACAGCACCGTGTTCGCGCCCGACACCGCCGAGGTCATCTTGCCGAGGATATGCAGACGGCCTTCCTTCGCTTGCGCGAGGGCGACCTGCATGATTTCCTTGGTGATGCCCTGGATCTTGATGTCCATTTGCAGCGCGGTCACGCCTTGTTCCGTGCCCGCCACCTTGAAGTCCATGTCGCCGAGGTGATCTTCGTCGCCGAGGATGTCGGTCAGCACGGCAAACTTGTTGCCTTCCAGGATCAGGCCCATCGCGATGCCCGCGACGTGCGCCTTCATCGGCACGCCAGCGTCCATCAGCGCGAGGCAGCCGCCGCACACCGAAGCCATCGACGACGAACCATTCGACTCCGTGATTTCCGACACGACGCGAATCGAGTAGCCGAATTCGTCGGCGCTCGGCAGGCATGCAGCCAGCGCGCGCTTGGCCAGACGGCCGTGACCGATTTCACGGCGCTTCGGCGAACCGACGCGGCCCGTTTCGCCGGTCGCGAACGGAGGCATGTTGTAGTGGAGCATGAAGCGTTCGCGGTACTCGCCTTCGAGCGCGTCGATGTTCTGCTCGTCGCCCTTCGTGCCCAGCGTTGCCACCACCAGCGCTTGCGTTTCACCGCGCGTGAACAGTGCCGAGCCGTGGGTACGCGGCAGCACGCCGGTACGGATTTCGATCGGGCGCACAGTGCGCGTGTCGCGGCCGTCGATACGCGGTTCGCCGTTCAGGATTTGCGTACGGACGATCTTCGCTTCGATATCGAACAGCACGTTGCCGACGGTTGCCTTGTCGGCCGCCACCGTGCCGCTTGCTGCCGCGTCTTCTTCCAGCTTCTTCGACGTGGCTGCGTAGACTTCCTTCAGCTTGGTCGAACGGGCTTGCTTGTCGCGCAGTTGGTAGGCGGCGAGCAGGTCGGCTTGCGCCAGTTCCGTCACGCGTGCGATCAGCGGCTCGTTCTTCGCCGCCGGCTGCCAATCCCATTCCGGCTTGCCGCCTTCGCGGACCAGTTCGTGAATCGCGTCGATCGCGATCTGCATTTGCTCATGACCGAACACCACGCCGCCGAGCATCACTTCTTCGCTCAGTTGCTGCGCTTCCGATTCCACCATCAGCACTGCGCGTTCCGTACCGGCGACGATCAGGTCGAGCGCCGATTCCTTCATTTGCGGACGCGTCGGGTTCAACACGTATTCGTTGTTGATATAGGCCACGCGTGCTGCGCCGACCGGGCCGTTGAACGGCAGACCGGACACCGCGAGCGCCGCCGACGCGCCGATCAGCGCGGGAATGTCGGCGGGGATTTCCGGGTTCAGCGACAGGACGTGGATCACGACCTGGACTTCGTTGTAGAAGCCTTCCGGGAACAGCGGACGCAGCGGACGGTCGATCAGGCGCGAGATCAGCGTTTCGCCTTCCGACGGACGGCCTTCGCGGCGGAAGAAGCCGCCCGGGATCTTACCGGCGGCGTAGGTCTTTTCGAGGTAGTCGACGGTCAGCGGGAAAAAGTCCTGGCCCGGCTTGGCCGTCTTGGCGCCGACCACGGTAGCCAGCACCACGGTATCTTCGACGTCGACGAACACGGCACCGCTCGCCTGACGAGCGATCTCGCCGGTTTCGAGGCGAACCTTATGTTGTCCCCACTGAAATTCTTTGACGATCTTATTGAACATAGTCATTGCTTTTCCTCTTCGTAATGCCGCGCGAACCAGAAGCGGCGCGGCAACGCCAGGACCGGCGCCGCATGGGAAGAGTAGTGTTATGCCATTCCAGAGAGCCACGCTTGACGTTGAGTACGCGCGCGAACCGCTGGAATGACACAAAGCTCCGCCCTGAAGCCCGGCCATGATTTCCTTCTTTACTGCTTGCTCTACTGCTTGATTACCACCTCGCTGCGCCCGCCGCGTGAACTTGCACGCTACTGCGGAGAACAGCCGGCGCGCATCACATGAAGCGCACCGTGCAAAAACAAAATGCCTGTATCAGTGGAACTGACACAGGCATCTTGCTGAACGACTGGCCGATTACTTACGCAGACCCAGCTTCTCGATCAGTGCGCGGTAACGATCCGCGTCCTTACCCTTCAGGTAGTCGAGCAGCTTACGACGGCGGCTCACCATGCGCAGCAGACCGCGGCGGCTGTGGTGATCTTTCGTGTGAGCCTTGAAGTGAACGGTCAGTTCGTTGATGCGGGTCGTGAGCAGCGCGACCTGAACTTCGGGGGAGCCGGTGTCGTTAGCTGCGCGTGCGAATTGCGCGACGACTTCGGACTTCTTGCTTGTTTCAACTGCGGACATGTCGATTTCCTTAAGAACTAGACAGGCGGTCACGGAAGAAAGGCCGTGCCGTGGGTTACCCGTGTGCTTTCAATATTGCTGACATGCCTTGGATACAGGCCTGCCTCACAACGGGACGCGTATTGTAGCACAGCCCAATCGGGCCGCGAACACCGCTGTGACGGGCGATGGCACGCCTTTCCCGCGTCATGGCCGCTTCATCTTGCAAACGCTCGGCAAGACAGTGCGCTCGCCTGGCAGCGCGAGCACCGTGCGAAAGCCATAGCCGGAGCCCTCGTTGTCGAAATGCACGCCCGGTGTGCCGGCTTTGTCCATTTCCATCACGTAAAGGGGCTGGATCAATTGGTGGTCGTCGACGCGCATCCACGAGGCGTGAAAGCCGTTGTCGAACTTGATGCCTTCCAGCGCTTTCGCCACGGTGGTCGGATCGGCGCTGCCGGCGCGGTTCATCGCCGCAGCGAGGGTTTCGATCATCAGCGGCATGCGCAGCACCGGGTAATCGTCCTGCGCGGCCGGGAAACGGGTCCGGAAGGCGGCGTACCAGGCATCGGACGCCGCGCCGCCGGCGTTCGGATGCCAGTCCGCCACCGCGATCACGTGGCCGACGCCGGCGTCGCCCAACGCGGCCGGCGCGCCGAGGCTGTTGCCGTAGAACGTGTAGAACTTCGTGTCCAGCCCCTGTTCGCGCGCGGCCTTGACGAGCAGCGTCAGGTCGTTGCCCCAGTTGCCCGTGATCACGGCATCCGCCCCGCTCGCGCGGATCTTCGCCACGTACGGCGCGAAGTCCTTCACGCGGCCGATCGGATGAAATTCGTCGCCGACGACCGAAATGTCCGGCCGCTTCGTCGCCAGCGTCGAGCGTGCGAGGCTGCTGACGTCGTGTCCGAAACTGTAATCCTGGTTCAGCAGATAGACCTTCTTCACCGCCTTGTCGCGCTGGATCACGTCGGCCAGCGCATCCATGCGCATGCCCGCGTGAGCGTCGAAGCGGAAATGCCAGAAACTGCAGTTGGCGTTGGTCAGGGCAGGGTCGTCGGCGGAATAGTTGAGGAACAGTTCGCGATTGCCCGGTTCGCGGCTGTTCTGCTTGTCGATCGCGCCGATCAGCGCGGCGGCGACCGCCGAGCTGTTGCCTTGCAGGATGTAGCCGATATGGCGGTCGGCGGCCGCGCGCAGTTGCGTGAGCGCCTCCTCTGTGCCGCCCTTGCTGTCCAGCACGACCAGTTCGAACGGATGCGCGCCGTCGGCGAGCTTCACGCCGCCATGCGCATTCACCTGCTCGACGCCGAAGCGCAGATTGCGCTCCACCGCCGCGCCCGCGTTGGCGAACGGGCCGGACATGCCTTCGATCAACGCCAGCTGGATCGGTGTACCGGTGGGTTTGCTCGCGGGCTTCGCTGCGGCGTTAGCTGCCGGTATTGCTGCGGCGTTAGCCGTCGGCTTCGCTGCCGGACTCACTGCGGGGCTGGCTGCGGCGCCGGCCGTGGGGTTTGTCGCCGGCTCGCCCGCCGCGTGCGCCGCTGTCATCAAAAGCGCTGTCAGCGCCACGGCCGTTCGTTGCCACTTCGCCATCGTCATCGCCCCGCCTGATTGGTGAAAGCGCGGATCATAGGGGGTTCGGGACGGAATAAGCAAGCCGGGCCAAGCGTTACCGCACTATCCGGGCGGCCCCTCACGAAGCGCAAATCTTTTGCCGCAGCGCGTGTCAAAATAATGCGTCTCGATGATAAAAACCGCTACTCACACGCCATCGGAGGAATACATGTTCAACCGCCACCACGTCACGGCGGCCTCGATCGGAGCGCCGGCCGCTAAGCGCCTGCGCCGCGCGGCGCTCGTCTGCCTGAGCGCCTTGACGCTTGCCGGCTGCGTGCAGCCCTGGCAGCAATACACCCAGGGCGCGGATGAATCCACCATCGTCGCGCGTCTCGGGCCGCCGCGCGAAAGCTATGACCTGCCCAACGGCGGCAAGCGGTTGATGTGGCCGACCCAGCCGATGGGCGAAACCACCACCGCGGCCGACATCGACGCGGCCGGCAAGATCGTCAACGTGCGCCAGGTGCTGCAACCCAACGAGTTCTACCGCGCGGAAATCGGCAAGTGGACCAAGAGCGACGTGCTGGTGAATTTCGGCCGCCCGGTCGAAACGGCCTACTTCCCGTTGATGAAGCGTGAAGTCTGGACCTATCGCTATCTGGAAGACAACGTCTGGTACATGATGTACAGCTTTTATTTCGACGACCAGGGCATCGTCCGGCTCACGCAGAAAACGCCTGATCCGTTGCACGACCCGGATCGCCGCAGCCTGTTCTGAGCGATGCGCAAATGACGCGCAATGCGCCGCGCATCTACCAAAGCCGCCTCTGCAGGCGGCTTTTTTTTATTTATTACGCATGGCGGCGAATTTTATTTCGCGCACAGCGGATTTATTTTTTGATAGAAAGGCTTTCGTAAGCATTGATTCAGCGCTGGTCTCCCATGAGGCCGCACGAGCGTAGCCGTGAATTCGGCGCCGAATGAATGCGCACCACTTACGGAGCCGTTATCGATGAACCGTCCCAAACGCCTGTTGGTCGCCAACGTAGCGTGGGCGCATGAAACCGCCGTGCGCAACCCCGCATTTTTTCGCCACCTCGTGCGCGGCCAGAATCCGCACGTGTTGTGGATCGGCTGCTCGGACAGCCGCGTGCCCGCCGAGACCATCACACATTGCGAGCCGGGAGACCTGTTCGTCCACCGCAATATTGCCAACCTCTTCCAAGCCGGCGACGACAACTCGGCGAGCGTGCTCGAATATGCGGTGAAGGTGTTGAAGGTCGGCCATGTGATCGTCTGCGGCCACTATGGATGCGGTGGCGTGCGCGCCGCGCTGCTGCCACCGGAGCCGAGCCTGCCGCATGTGAATCGCCGGATCGCGCCGCTTTGCGCACTCGCGAGAGCACACCACGAAGAACTGGATGGCCACGCAAACGAGCGGCAGCGCGTCGATCGCCTCGCCGAACTGAACGTGCTCGAACAGGTACGCGGCTTACGCGCGCACCCTATCGTGCAGGACGCCGATCCGGCGCCCCTCGTGCACGGCTGGATCTTCGCGCTCGAAGATGGGCGCATCAAGGTCCTCACGTCCGGCTACGAAGCCGACGACGCGATGACCTGCACCACCGCCGCCCACAGCGCCGCCGCTTAGCGCGACACCTCATGCGGATCCGATCCGGTTCGGCTTTCGCCGCATACCAGGCCCTATACCTCACCGCACCGACACCATGAACCTTCGAGCTTTTTTCTCCACGTTTCAGCGCGACCTGCTTGCGGGCACGGTCGTTTTTCTGGTGGCGCTGCCGCTCTGTCTCGGCATTGCCAATGCATCGGGCGTCGAGCCTTTTGCCGGGCTCGTTTCCGGCATTGTCGGCGGGCTGGTGGTGGCCGTGCTGAGCGGCTCGCGTCTGAGCGTGAGCGGTCCGGCCGCGGGCCTCGTCGTGATCGTCGTCGACGGGATCGCGCAACTCGGCAGCTTCTCTGCCTTCCTGCTGGCCGTGCTGCTGTCCGGGACGATCCAGTTCGGCTTCGGCATGCTCAAAGCCGGCCGCTTTGCCGCCTACGTGCCATCGCCGGTGATCAAGGGCATGCTCGCGGCTATCGGCGTGCTGTTGATCGTCAAGCAGTTCCCGCTCGCGCTCGGGCTGTCCGGCGTGAACGCAGCGTCCGGCGCGCAACCCGTTGCGCAAGCCGCGGGCGCGATCGTCACGCCGTTCGGTTCGATTTCTCTCGCGGCCTGCGTAATCACCTTGCTCTCTCTGGCGATTCTGGTCGGCTGGGAAACGCGCGCCCTGCGCCGCTTCGCGCTGGTGCGCCGGGTACCGGCACCGCTCGCGGTCGTCCTGCTCGGAATCGGCGCGACATTGTTGCTCAGCGTGCTGACGCCGTCGCTCGCACCGCCCGCCGAACATCGGGTCGCACTGCCGCCGCTGGAGTCGTTCGCCGCGCTGCGACTCGCGCTCGAGTGGGCCGACTTTGGGCCGCACTTCGCACAACTCGTCAATCCCGATGTCTGGCGCGTGGCCATCACGCTGGCGATCGTCGCGAGTCTGGAAACGTTGCTGAGCCTCGAAGCGGTCGAGCAGATCGATCCCGAACGACGCCCCGCGCCGCCGGATCGCGAGCTGAAGGCACAAGGCGTCGGCAACCTGATTGCGGGTGCGATCGGCGGATTGCCGATCACGTCGGTGATCGTGCGCAGTTCGGCCAACGTGCATGCGGGCGCGCAAAGCCGGCTCTCGGCGATCATTCACGGCGTGCTGCTGCTCGTCAGCGTGTTTGCGCTCACTAGCGTGATCAACCTGATTCCGCTCGCCTGCCTCGCGGCGATTCTGATCTTCACCGGGGTGAAGCTCGCCAAGCCGTCGCTGTTCGTTGCCGTGGCGAAACAGGGCTTCGCACCGTTCGCGCCGTTTATCGTGACCCTGGTCGGTGTGCTCGCAACCGATCTGCTGATCGGCATCGTGCTCGGCATTCTGTGCAGCGTGCTGCTCGCGCTGTATGCGAATCTGCGCAGCCCGATCGTGCTAGCACAACACGGCGATCACTATCTGCTGTCGTTTCGCAAGGACGTGTCGTTTCTCGGCAAAGTGCCGCTCAAGCATTACCTGCAGCAGATTCCCGACGGCGCCACGGTGATCGTCGATGCGACGCGCGCCGATTTCGTCGACCACGACGTGCGCGAACTGCTCGACACGTTCGTGGCCGATGCACCGGAACGCGGCATCGCCGTCGAAGTGCGGCATCAGGTGCAGGCCCAGGCGCGCGCGTCACGCGGCTGGTCGATGCGGAGCACGGCGACGGAGTAACGCCACAATGCAAAAGCCCCATGCCATTCAAGGCACGGGGCTTCTGCGATTCAAACGACGAACCGGCGTCGCGCCGTCAGCGCGCTGCCTTCAGTTCACTCACTCCGAACGCTGCGGATTCAACTTGTCCACGTTCGAGTACAGCTTGTTGAGCGCCGAGATATACGCTTTCGCGGAAGCCGCGACGATATCCGGATCGGTGCCCACGCCGTTGACGATGCGCCCGCTCTTCGACAAACGCACGGTCACTTCGCCTTGCGCCTGCGTGCCGGTGGTGATCGCATTCACCGAGTACAGCAGCAATTCCGAGCCGCTGCCCACTTCCGTTTCGATCGCGTTCAACGTGGCGTCGACCGGGCCGTTGCCGCGCGCTTCGCCGGTCACTTCCTTGCCTTCCACCGAAAACACGATCTTCGCGTGCGGCTGCTCGCCGGTTTCCGAATGTTGCGACAGCGACAGGAACTTGTAGTGCTCCTTCTCCTGCGCCTCGGCGGATTCTTCCGTGACGATCGCGATAATGTCTTCGTCGAAGATTTCCGACTTGCGGTCGGCCAGTTCCTTGAAGCGCGCAAACGCCGTGTTCAGTTCCGCTTCGCTATCCAGCGCGATGCCCAATTCCTGCAGACGCTGCTTGAATGCATTACGACCCGACAGCTTGCCGAGCACGATCTTGTTCGCGCTCCAGCCCACGTCTTCGGCGCGCATGATTTCGTAGGTGTCGCGCGCCTTCAGCACGCCGTCCTGGTGGATGCCTGACGCGTGCGCGAACGCATTCGCGCCAACCACCGCCTTGTTCGGCTGCACGACGAAACCGGTGATCTGCGACACCAGCTTCGAAGCCGGCACGATCTGCGTGGTATCGAGACCGATATCGAGGCCGAAATAATCCTTGCGGGTCTTCACGGCCATCACGATTTCTTCGAGCGACGTGTTGCCCGCGCGCTCGCCAAGGCCGTTGATCGTGCACTCGACCTGACGCGCACCGCCGATCTGCACGCCGGCCAACGAATTCGCCACCGCCATGCCGAGGTCGTTATGGCAATGCACCGAGAATACGGCCCTATGCGAGTTCGGAATGCGCTCGCGCAGCGTTTTCACGAGCTGACCGTACAACTCCGGCACGCCGTAACCGACCGTATCCGCGATGTTGATGGTGGTCGCGCCTTCGGCAATCACCGCTTCCAGCACGCGGCACAGAAAGTCCATGTCCGAGCGGCTGCCATCTTCAGGGGAGAACTCGACGTCGTCGGTGAATTTGCGGGCGAAGCGCACCGCCAGCTTTGCCTGCTCGAACACCTGGTCCGGCGTCATGCGCAGCTTCTTTTCCATGTGCAACGGCGAGGTTGCAATGAACGTGTGGATGCGGAAGTGATCGGCGGGTTTGAGCGCGTCGGCCGCGCGCTGAATGTCTTTGTCGTTCGCGCGGGCAAGCGAACAGATCGTGCTGTCCTTGATCAGGCCCGCGATTGTTTGGATCGCGTCGAAGTCGCCATTCGAGCTTGCCGCGAAGCCTGCTTCGATCACGTCCACCTTCATCCGTTCCAACTGCTTCGCGATACGGATTTTTTCTTCTTTCGTCATCGACGCGCCGGGCGATTGTTCGCCGTCTCGCAACGTGGTGTCGAATATGATCAGTTTGTCGGACATGTCGAGTCTCCTGCGGAGTCGTTCAATGGTGGGGATGGGATAGTGGAATTCGGTTGTCTGCGCTAGCGCTGGCAATACTCGATCACAGACGAGACAGACGGAGGGCAAAAACGGTCAGCGCGGCAAAAAGGCCCTGCTCTCTGCTAACAGCGCGGCAGACGCCCTGGCACTGGCATGTTCAATGACCCGTCAAGGCGCGTAGTGCGACTCCACGAGGAACGTGAACGCAGTCATCCAACGACTATAGCGGCATTCCCGCCGCCACGCAATTGGCGCCGGACCCGCTTGCCGGCGCCGCCAGACGGGCTCGCCAAACGAAAAACGGCAGCCCGAAGGCCGCCGTTTGATCGTGTGTTTCAACCCGTTGCGCTAGCGACCGATTACCTGTCGCGCGCCACCGACCGAGCCGGGTTGGCCCTGCCGCGTAACGCCTGATAACCCCAGAACACGTAGCCGGACAGGCCGTAAAGCACGAACAGGCCGAACAGCATCAGCGGCGGGTCGGAGGACACCAGCACGAACGCGACCACCACCAGCAGAATCACGCCGAATGGCACGCGATGCCGCACGTCGAGCGCCTTGCCGCTATAGAACGGCGCGTTCGACACCATCGTCACGCCGGCGTAGATGGTCAGCACGAAGGCGACCCAAGGCAGCCAGACCAGCTTGAGCGGTACGCGGTTGTCCGTGGCGAGCCACACGAAACCGGCGATCAGCGCCGCCGCGGCCGGGCTCGGCATGCCCTGGAAGAAACGCTTGTCGACCACGCCGATGTTCGTGTTGAAGCGCGCGAGACGCAATGCCGCACCCGAACAGTAGACGAACGCCGCAAGCCAGCCCCAGCGGCCGAGGTCCTTCAGAATCCACTCGTACATCACGAGCGCCGGCGCCACGCCGAACGACACCATGTCGGAGAGGCTGTCGAACTGCTCGCCGAACGCGCTTTGCGTATGCGTCATGCGGGCGACGCGGCCGTCCATGCCGTCGAGCACCATGGCCACGAAGATCGCGATGGCCGCGACCTCGAAGCGCACATTCATGGCCTGCACCACGGCAAAGAAGCCGCAGAACAGCGCCGCCGTGGTAAAGGCGTTCGGCAGCAGATAAATGCCGCGCTTTCTCAGGAACTGCTGGCGCTGCGCGCGCCGGCTGTCGACCGCCGACTCCGTCACCATCGGCTTGTTACGGCGGAACGGACGCGGAAGCGGTCCGCTGTTACGGGGTCGACGCGGTTTGAATGCGGCCATTCGGAAAACCTCCTTGGTGCCGCTTTATAGTTCAGCGAGGATCGTGGACGACGCGGAAACCTTTTCGCCAATCGACACGCGCGGACGGCTGCCCACCGGCAGATACACGTCGACGCGCGAACCGAAGCGGATAAATCCGTAACGCTGACCACGGGTGAGCGGCTCACCTGCCCGTACGTAGCAAAGAATGCGCCGCGCGATCAAACCGGCGATCTGCACCGACGTCACGGTCTGGCCGCCGGCCGTTTCGATCACGATCGCATTGCGTTCGTTTTCGGTGGAAGCCTTGTCCACCGCGGCATTCAGATACGCACCCGGAAAATATTCGACCTTGGAGATCGCGCCATCCACCGGCGAGCGTTGCGAGTGGACGTTGAAGACGTTCATGAACACGCTGATCTTCAGCGCTTCACGATTGGCATACGGATCGTGCGCGGTTTCGACTGCGACGATACGGCCGTCGGCCGGGCACAGCACGGCATTCGCCTGCGTGGGGATCGGGCGTGCCGGGTCGCGGAAGAACTGCACGACGAAAATCAACAGCAGCCAGAACAGCCATGAAACGCCGAATCCCGCGAAGAAGTGAATCAGGAGTGCAACGACGGCCGCGATGGCGATGAACGGCCAGCCTTCTCGCGCGATGATCGGATGTGGGTAATTCATGAATGGCTTCTGTGTTTTTGTAAAACCGTAGGATAGCAAAAGCCGCCCAGGGTTCAGCACCCTTGGACGGCTTTTTGATCTGTCCGGTTGTTACGGCATAGCGCCGCACCGGACATCAGCTTGAATCAGCTTAGTTCTTCGACTGGTCGACCAGCTTGTTCTTCGCGATCCACGGCATCATTGCGCGCAGCTTCGAACCGACCTGTTCGATCTGGTGCTCGGCCGTCAGACGGCGGCGCGATTGCAGCGTCGGTGCGCCGGCCTTGTTTTCGAGGATGAAGCTCTTTGCGTACTCGCCCGTTTGAATGTCGGTCAGCACAGCCTTCATCGCCTTCTTCGTTTCGGCCGTCACGATACGCGGACCCGTCACGTACTCGCCGTATTCGGCGTTGTTCGAGATCGAGTAGTTCATGTTCGCGATGCCGCCTTCGTAGATCAGGTCGACGATCAGCTTCAGTTCGTGCAGGCATTCGAAGTACGCCATTTCCGGCGCGTAGCCCGCTTCCACCAGCGTTTCGAAGCCGGCCTTGATCAGGTCGACCGTACCGCCGCACAGCACGGCTTGTTCGCCGAACAGGTCGGTTTCCGTTTCTTCGCGGAAGTTCGTTTCGATGATGCCGGCACGGCCGCCGCCGTTCGCCGCAGCGTACGACAGCGCGATGTCACGTGCTGCGCCCGACTTGTCCTGCGCGACAGCGATCAGGTGCGGCACGCCGCCACCTTGCGAGTAGGTGCCGCGAACCGTGTGGCCCGGCGCCTTCGGCGCGATCATGATCACGTCGAGGTCGGCACGCGGAATCACCTGGCCGTAGTGAACGTTGAAGCCGTGTGCGAACGCAAGCGCTGCGCCTTGCTTGGCGTTAGCGTGCACTTCCTTCGCATAGACTTCGGCGATCTGCTCGTCCGGCAGCAGCATCATGACCACGTCTGCGCCCTTGACGGCTTCCGCCACTTCCTTGACTTGCAGGCCGGCGTTCTCAGCCTTGCTCCACGATGCGCCGCCCTTGCGCAGACCGACCGTGATGTTCACGCCGCTTTCCTTCAGGTTCAGCGCGTGCGCATGGCCTTGCGAGCCATAGCCGATGATGGTGACTTGCTTGCCCTTGATGAGGGAGAGGTCGGCGTCCTTGTCGTAGAAAACTTTCATGTCGGTTCCTTGGCTAAATTCGATGATTCAGTGAGATTCAAATACTGCATATAGTTGTTGCTGGCCGGGTTCTTAAAGGCACTGCCCGGCCTGGATCGAGACGGTTGAACGCTCGCGCGTCACACCTTCAGAATGCGCTCGCCGCGACCGATACCCGAGCTGCCCGTACGGACCGTCTCGAGAATCGCCGTCGCGTCGAGCCCTTCGATGAAAGCATCGAGCTTCTCGCTCGCGCCCGTCAGTTCGATCGTGTAGGTCTTTTCAGTGACGTCGATGATGCGGCCGCGGAAAATATCCGACATCCGCTTCATCTCCTCACGTTCCTTGCCGACCGCCCTCACCTTGATCAACATCAGCTCGCGCTCGATGTGGGCGCCCTCGGTAAGGTCGACCACTTTCACCACCTCGATCAGGCGGTTCAGATGCTTCGTGATCTGTTCGATCACGTCGTCCGAGCCAATGGAGACGATGGTCATGCGCGACAGCGAACGGTCTTCGGTCGGAGCCACCGTCAAGGTTTCAATGTTGTAGCCGCGTGCCGAGAAGAGACCAACCACGCGTGATAACGCGCCCGGTTCGTTTTCCAGCAGGACGGAAATGATGTGTCTCATGTTTCGCTTCTTCCAGATGTTTTGTCGATGTCTGCGAACGGTTCGCGCCGCTTCGTCCGCAGCTCGCCTTTCATGAAGGCGCGCAGGACGAAGCCAACGCGGCGTTTAACTCAACGCGCCGTCGTTATAGATCTTCCGAACCCATGAGCATCTCGGTGATGCCCTTGCCGGCCTGAACCATCGGCCAGACGTTTTCGGTCGGATCGGTCTGGAAATCGAGAAACACCGTGCGATCTTTCAGGCGCAGCGCTTCCTTGAGCGCCGGCTCGACATCTGCCGTGCGTTCGATACGCATGCCGACATGGCCGTACGCTTCGGCGAGCTTCACGAAATCCGGCAGCGCATCCATGTACGAATGCGAATAGCGCTTGCTGTATTCGATCTGCTGCCACTGGCGCACCATGCCCAGATAGCGGTTGTTCAGCGAAATGATCTTCACCGGAGTCTCATACTGCTTGCAGGTGGAGAGCTCCTGAATGCACATCTGGATCGAGCCTTCGCCCGTGATACAGAGCACGTCGTCGTCCGGGTGCGCCATCTTCACGCCCATCGCCGCCGGCAGGCCGAAGCCCATCGTGCCGAGACCACCGGAGTTGATCCAGCGGCGCGGCTTGTTGAAGCGATAGAACTGCGCCGCCCACATCTGGTGCTGGCCGACGTCGGAACACACGAAGGCATTGCCGTCGGTCAGTTCCCACGCCTTTTCCACCACGTACTGCGGCTTGATGATGTCGCTCTTGCGGTCGAACTTGAGGCAGTCTTTCGCGCGCCAGGCTTCGATGTCCTTCCACCAGTCGGCGAGCGCCGCGGTGTCCGGGCCATGCTCGGCCGTTTGCAGCTGCTCGATCAGCTCCTTCAGCACTTCCTTCACGTCGCCGACGATCGGAATGTCGACCTTGACGCGCTTGGAGATGGAGGACGGATCGATGTCGATATGGATGATCTTGCGCGGACGCGATGCGAAGTGCGCCGGGTCGCCGATCACACGGTCGTCGAAACGCGCGCCGATCGCGATCAGCACGTCGCAGTGCTGCATCGCCATGTTGGCTTCGTACGTGCCGTGCATGCCGAGCATGCCGAGGAATTTCTTGTCGCTCGCGCGGTAGCCGCCCAAACCCATCAACGTGTTGGTGACGGGGTAGCCGAGCAGATCGGCGAACTGGTTCAACTCACGCGATGCGTCCGCGAGAATGATGCCGCCGCCGGTATAGATGTACGGACGCCTGGCCGACAACAACAGCGAGACCGCTTTGCGGATCTGGCCGGAGTGGCCCTTCGTGACCGGGTTATACGAACGCAGCGAAACCGTTTTGAGCGGTTCGTACTGGCACGGCGCCTTCGACACGTCTTTCGGAATGTCGATCAGCACCGGGCCGGGACGGCCGGTACGAGCAATGTAGAAGGCTTTCTTGACGGTGGCGGCGAGGTCGCGCACGTCCTTCACGAGGAAGTTGTGCTTCACGCAAGGACGCGTGATACCAACCGTGTCGCACTCCTGGAACGCATCCTGGCCGATCGCGGCAGTCGGCACCTGGCCGCTGATCACCACCATCGGGATCGAATCCATGTACGCGGTGGCGATGCCCGTCACCGCATTGGTGACGCCGGGGCCGGAGGTCACGAGGCACACACCGACCTTGCCGGTGGAACGCGCATAGGCGTCGGCGGCGTGGACCGCGGCCTGCTCGTGGCGCACGAGGACGTGCTGGAATTTGTCCTGCTTGTACAGCTCGTCGTAAATGTAGAGTACCGAGCCGCCGGGATAGCCCCAGACAAACTCGACGTCTTCGTCGGCCAGTGCCTTCATGAGCACAGTGGCGCCGATAGAGTCAGCTTCGGGATGGGGGGTCGTATCCGACGTGGAGAATTCCGCGCTGGGCATATTCATTTATTCACCTTTCGAATTTTCGGCAAAAAATTGATCGGGTGCTCTCTGCCGGGCTTGTGGCTCGGGTTCAAGCGGCGCGTCCAGTTGACAGGTGAGCTTCTTGGGCCACACCTCAATGAGACAAGTCACTTATGTTGCGAACCAGCGACGATATCTGCAGACGCCCGCGCGGTCAAGCAAATATTGCCTGAGCACGCCGCACCGAACTCTCGATATTGACCGAAAGGCTGTTATGGAGATGCAAGCTGAATCACGTTTCGCCCCAGCGGCGCAAAAGTTTGTTAGCATCCGCGAGTTTTACGACATTTTTCGACCGATTACGCGCACGCTCGCTGCGCCGACCCCCAACGGATGGCATCAGACAAGGAACTCGCCGATTTTCTGGCGGGCGTCGAAAGGCGCGCATTCAAGCAGACGGTCTACGCCGTGCGGGACGACGACGCCTCGCTCGACATCGTGCAGGACGCGATGATCAAGCTCGCCGAAAAATACGGCGACCGTCCGGCGGCCGAACTTCCGCTCCTGTTTCAGCGTATTCTCCAGAATGCGATGCACGACTATTTCCGTCGTGCCAAAGTGCGCAATACTTGGGTTAGTCTCTTTTCGTCGCTCGGCAACGCCGACGACGACGAATTCGACCCCCTCGAAACCTTCGAGGCCCAGCAAGGCTCGGCGGGCGCCGAGAGCAACGAACAGAAACTCGAACGCGAACAGGTCCTGCAGTTAATCGACGACGAGATCCAAAAGTTACCGGCACGTCAACGGGAGGCGTTTCTCATGCGTTATTGGGAGGATATGGATGTCGCCGAGACTGCCGCCGCAATGGGCTGCTCCGAAGGCAGTGTGAAAACGCACTGCTCGCGGGCCACCCACACGCTGGCGCAAGCGCTCAAGGCCAAAGGAATCACGCTATGAGCTCCCTAGAAACCAAAGAACTCGAGTTCGCCCGCCAGGTGCGCCGCGCGCTCGACGAAAACGCCGCCAGCATTCCGTCCGCCACTGTCGATCGACTCGCCGCGGCGCGCCGCGCCGCGCTCGCCCGCAAGAAGCCCGAAACCGTGAGTGCGCCCGTGTTCGTGCCGGCCTTCGCCGGCGCGGGCGTGCCTGCCGGCATGCCGCCAGCGGAACTGCCGCAGCGCCGCCGTTCGCCGCTGCGCCGCTTCGCGCTTGCGTGGCCGCTCGTCGCGCTGGTGGTCAGCCTCGTGGGGATCGCCTACTGGGAAGACCAGCAACGCACCGCCGAGCTCGCCGATATCGATGCTGCCATGTTAAGCGACGACCTGCCGCTCAATGCCTATCTCGACCACGGTTTCAACGCGTACCTTTCACGCGCCCACTGAGCGGGAGATTTCTCGGGTGAGTTACAAGCGCGGCCTGGCCGTTGTTTTCGGATGCACGATCGCGGCCCTGGTGTCGTTCGCCGCGACATATCCGCGCTTTTACCCGGGTCCGTCGACCGCCAGTGCGCCCGTCGCGGGCGGCAACGCCACCGCCAAGGCGCCCGCGCCCTCGCCCACGCTCGCCGTCGAATTGCCGAGCCTGCCCGGCAGCAACAGCCCAATGGCGTGGACGCGCCTGACTTCCGCCGAGCATATCGCGCTCGCGCCGTTCGAAGCCCAATGGGATTCGTTTAGCGACGAACGCAAGCGCAAATGGATCAAGATCGCATCACGTTACCCGAAGATGTCGCCCGATGCGCAAAAACGCCTACACGAGCGCATGACTGAGTGGACCCGCATGACGCCCGATCAGCGGCGTGTCGCGCGAGAAAACTATCAGGTGTCGAAGGAATTGCCGCGCGAAGCCCGGCAGAACGCGTGGAAGGCCTATCAGCAACTGCCCGAAGAGCAGAAGGAACGGCTCGCCGCCAGCGAGCGCAAACGGCGGCCGAGCGTCGTCAGTGCGCCGCCCTCGGGCCGCAGTGAGATCAAGGGACTCGATCGGCTCGTGAATGCGCGTGAGCACGGCGCAAGCGGCGCCGCAGCCGTGAGCGCCGCGGCGGCCGCGTCGTTGCCGAGCCCGGCCGCCGCGCCGCCGATTCCCGCCACCGGCAGCTTCGTGCCCGCTACGCCGCTGCCGGTTTCACCGGCTGAAGCGCCGTCGATCTTCAACGGCTCCTGATCGGACCCCGCAGTGTCCCAGCCGCTTTCTCCCGCCGCATTGCCCGTTGATGCAACCGGCAATGCGCCCACCGTAAGGCGGCGTCTCGCAGCGCTGCTGTACGAAGCGCTGATTCTGTTCGGCGTGGTGTTCATCGCCGGATATCTGTTCAGCACCCTGACCCAGCAACGCAACGGGCTGACCCATCACAACCTGCTGGCCGCATGGATCGGGCTCGTGGTCGGCGTGTACTTCGTCTGGTTCTGGACCCACAGCGGCCAGACCCTGCCGATGAAAACCTGGCGTCTGCGCGTCGTCGCCGCCGACGGTGCGCCGCTCTCCACCGGTCGTGCCATAACCCGCTACGTGCTTGCGTGGCTGTGGTTTTTGCCGCCGCTCGCGCTGCATCCGCTGCTCGGACTCAAGCTGCCGCAGACGCTCGCGATCGCCGGAATCTGGTTCGTGTTGTGGGCCGCCACCGGGCGGTTCGATTCGCAACGCCAATTCCTGCACGATCGCCTCGCCGGCACTCGGGTCGTTAGCGTCTCCGGTTGAGCGGTAGAACTCGCCGGGCAATTCCTTCGCTCTCCTGTTGGACCGGCGCCACATCGTGAGATCTGCACCGGCGGTTCTTTTGATGCGTTGATTTCCGCCTCTCGCGCTTTGCGGCTTCTCCGGCTTCACCGCCCCTCGCCCTCCGCCGCGCCTCCCGCTTCACAGACCATCGCACCTCACACCAATTCGATTTCACTGCATCTTCCGCCTCGCATCTCACACCCCACCGCCCCCTGTCCCCGCGTCCGCAGTAATAAGAACTTCTCATGACTGTCACGGCACAGTCACGCGCGCCCGGCCCAATACGGGCACCGCAACTCGACGCGTGAGCCATGGACCCCAAAACGTCCGCGACTTCCCTGTTCCGCCAGACCGGCCCGAGCGTCGACCCCGTCGCGTTCCTCCCGGAACCCAACCATAGCCACGGACGGCCGTTGCCCGTGGCGCCATTGCCGCTCGACGCCAACGCCGGCCAGCACGACGACGACCACGCCGCGCCGCACCGCTACCGCACCATCTGGCTCTCCGACATCCATCTCGGTTCGAGCGGCTGCCAGGCGCCCTATCTGCTCGATTTCCTGCGCCACAACGAGTCGGAGTATCTGTACCTCGTGGGCGACATCATCGACGGCTGGCAGTTGAAGAAAGGCTGGTACTGGCCGCAGGCGCACAACGACGTCGTGCAGAAGGTGCTGCGCAAGGCGCGCAAAGGCACCCAGGTGATCTACGTGCCCGGCAATCACGACGAAGCCGCGCGCCAGTTCTGCGATCTCGCGTTCGGCGACATCCACGTGCGCGGCGAGGCGTTTCACACCACGCTCGCCGGCAAGCGTCTGTGGATCGTGCACGGCGATCTGTTCGACGGCGTGATCCAGCACGCCAAGTGGCTCGCCTATCTCGGCGACACGCTCTACACCATGATCCTGATCCTGAACCGCTGGTTCAACCGGATCCGCAGCCGGCTCGGTTTTCCGTACTGGTCGCTATCGCAGTACCTGAAGCATCAGGTGAAGAACGCGGTGAATTTCATCTCGTCGTTCGAACGCGTGATGACCGACGAAGCGCGCCGCCGCGGCTGCGACGGCGTGGTCTGCGGGCACATCCACAAAGCCGAGATACGCGATATCGACGGCGTGCTGTATTGCAACGACGGCGACTGGGTCGAAAGTTTGTCAGCACTGGTCGAGACGTATGAAGGCGAACTCAAGGTGATCTACTGGACCGTGGTGCGCTCCCCTGAAGTGGGCGTGCAAAAGGCCCGGGCGACCGCGTAGTCCCTGCTTGTTAACTTCTCTATTGGGCCGAAACCGATGAAGATCATGATCGTCACCGACGCATGGGAACCGCAGGTCAATGGCGTCGTGCGCACGCTGAAAAACACCACGCGCGAACTCAGCGCACTCGGCCACCGCGTCGATCTGCTGACGCCGCTCGAGTTCAAGACGATCCCTTGCCCGACCTATCCGGAGATCCGTCTGTCGCTGCTGCCGCGCCGCAAGCTGCGCCAGCGTATCGACGCATTCGCGCCCGACGCCTTGCATATCGCCACGGAAGGTCCGCTCGGCATGGCCGCGCGCGCCTATGCGATTCAACACAAGCTACCGTTCACGACCGCTTATCACACGCGTTTTCCGGAGTATGTGCAGGCGCGCTTCGGCATTCCGCTCGCCGCGACCTACAAGTTCCTGCACTGGTTTCACAAGCCGTCTCTGTCCGTGATGGCGCCCACGCCGGTCGTCAAGAGCGACCTGGAGAAATTCGGCTTCACCAACGTCGTGCTGTGGACGCGCGGCGTCGACCTGGACATCTTTCACCAGATGGACTCGAAGGTGCTCAATACCGCCCGGCCGATCTTTCTGTACGTGGGACGCGTGGCGGTCGAGAAAAACGTCGAGGCGTTTCTGAAGCTCGATCTGCCCGGCTCGAAGTGGGTGGCCGGTGAAGGCCCGGCGCTCGCCGAACTGAAGTCGCGCTATCCGCAAGCGAATTATCTGGGCGTGCTCACGCAGGCCGAACTGGCGAAGGTCTATGCGGCCGCTGACGTGTTCGTGTTCCCGAGCCGTACCGACACGTTCGGGCTCGTGCTGCTCGAAGCGCTCGCCTGCGGCACGCCCGTCGCGGCATATCCGGTCACCGGTCCGATCGACGTGCTCGGCGACGGCGGCGCCGGCGCGATGCACGAGGACCTGCGCGAAGCTTGCCTGGAAGCCCTGAAGATCGATCGCAACCATGCGCGCGCGTGGGCCGAACGCTTCTCGTGGGCGGCGGCCTCCGAGCAGTTCGCCGCGCATCTGAAGCCACTGCCGCGCGCAACGTACCGCGAGGAAAGCGCCGCCGCATGACGCGGCGCGCCGAGCTGTCCATGCGAACCAGAACCACTACTGTGGCCCGCGCGTCGAACGGCGCGCTGCGCGCCGTCGATACCGACAGTACCGCCAGCATCGAACCGTTCGACGACGTGAGTGAACCAGGCACGCCGAATCATGCAGATCACGCGCATGGTTTGGACGGCATGAACCGCACGAGCGTGACGAACGGCATGCGACACGCCCCGCAACGCGACGCACAAGACGAAACGCAGCACGACGCGCAGCACGAACCGCTCAGCCCCGACGATCCGCTCGCGCCGCTGCCCTTCAATCCGTACAAGGGCAATCGCGGCGTCACGCGCGCCTGGCACGCGATGAAAAATTCGCTCGCCGGATTTCGCGTCGCGATCCGCGAGGAAAGCGCATTTCGCCAGGAACTCACGCTCGCCGCGATCCTGATTCCGTGCGGCGTGCTGGTGCCGGTCGATCCGGTATCGCGCGTGCTGCTGCTCGGCTCCGTGCTGCTGGTGCTGATCGTCGAGTTGCTGAATTCGAGCGTCGAAGCGGCGATCGACCGCATTTCGCTCGAACGCCACGAACTCTCGCGACGCGCGAAGGATCTCGGCAGCGCGGCCGTGATGGTCGCGCTCGGCATGTGCCTGATGACGTGGCTGCTGATCGTCGGGCCGCTCGTGGTGCAGTGGCTCAAGGCATGGCTGTGAAGCCGCGCCGCGGCCGCTTCGGCGCAGCCGAACCGTAAGCGAACTGTGCGCGAAATCGGCGCGAATAATGAAAACCCTGAGTATTCGCTTGGTATAAGAACGCTCGGTTTATAATCGTTCGATACACCAACCGCGTCCGGGCGGATCACGCAAAGAGCGGCACGCCGCCGTGTGCCCCAGCCCGGCGTAACCAGGGCCGGACGACATGGAAGCCAAACCTCCCCGCCGCACGCGCGAACGGATTCTCGAACTCTCGTTGAAGCTGTTCAACGAAATCGGCGAGCCGAACGTCACGACGACGACGATCGCCGAGGAAATGGAAATCAGTCCAGGCAACCTGTACTACCACTTCCGCAACAAAGACGACATCATCAACAGCATCTTCAGCCAGTTCGAGCAGGAGATCGAAAAGCGTCTGCGTTTTCCCGACGACCATCGCGCGACCATCGACGAAATGTGGTCGTATCTGCAGTACATGGTCGATTTCACCTGGCGCTATCGCTTCCTGTATCGTGATCTGAACGATCTGCTGGCGCGTAATCGCACGCTCGAAACGCACTTCAAGCAGATCATCAGCCACAAGGTGCGTTTTGCGAGCCAGTTCTGCGAGCAGCTCGTGGCCGACGGCGAAATGGTCGCCACACCTGAAGAACTGCACGTGATCGCCACCAACGTCGGCGTGATCGGCACGTATTGGCTCTCGTACCAGTTCGTGATGAACCCGCGCAAATACAACGAGCAGGAAGCGATTCGCGCGGAACTGCATCAGGTGAGCGTGCAGATCGTCTCGTTGATGGCGCCTTATCTGCGCGGCCGCTCGCGGCAGATTTTCGACGACCTCGTGTCGGGCAAACTGCCCAAGCGCGAGTTTTACGACTACCTGCCGCCCAAGGAAGGCGCCGCGCCCCGCAACGAACCGAAGGACGCTTGAGCATGAAGTCGGTGTGTGTGTATTGCGGCTCCTCCAACGGGGCTAAACCGTTGTATGCCGAAGCGGCGCGCGCCTTTGGCCGCGCGCTGGTGCAAGCCGATCTGGCGCTCGTTTACGGCGGCGGCAAGGTCGGTCTGATGGGCGTGATCGCCGACACCGTGATGGCCGAAGGCGGCCGCGCGATCGGCGTGATTCCCGAACTGCTGGTCAGCAAGGAAGTCGGTCACAACGGCCTGACCGAATTGCACGTGGTGCCCGACATGCATCATCGCAAGAAGATGATGGCCGACCTGTCCGACGCGTTCGTCGCGATGCCGGGCGGCGCGGGTACGCTCGAAGAACTGTTCGAGGTCTACACGTGGGCGCAACTCGGCTACCACCAGAAACCGGTGGCCGTGCTGAATATCGACGGCTTCTATGACCCGTTGATCAATCTGCTGCAGCATACCGTCGAAGAAGGCTTCATGCGCCAGACCTATTTCGACATCCTGCAGATCGACGCCGATCCCGCCGCGTTGATCGGCAAGCTGCAACGCTATCAGCCGCCCGCCAGCGACAAATGGGCGATCAAGCGCGACGCGGTCTGACTTTTCCCGAACCATGAGGTTGCGATGACGAAAGCCGTTCTGATCACCGGTGGCAGCCGCGGCATTGGCCGCGCGACCGCGCGTTTGCTGGGTGCGCGCGGCTGGTCCGTCGGCGTGAATTACGCGCAGAATCTCGCGGCAGCGCAAGAGACGGCCGCCGAAGTGGAACGCGCCGGCGGCCGCGCGTTGACGATCGCCGGCGACGTCGCGAACGAAGCCGACGTGCTGGCCATGTTCGACACGCTTGAACAGAAGTCCGGGCGGCTCGATGCACTCGTCAACAACGCGGGCATCGTCGCGCCGTCCAGCCAACTCGCCGACATGGACCTCGCGCGCCTGAAGCGCATGTTCGACGTCAACGTGCTGGGCGCGTATCTCTGCGCACGCGAAGCCGCGCGGCGCATGTCGACCACGCGTGGCGGCGCGGGCGGCGTGATCGTGAACGTTTCGTCGGCGGCGTCGCGGCTCGGCTCACCGAACGAATATGTCGACTATGCCGGCTCGAAAGGCGCCGTCGACACCATGACGCTCGGCCTCGCCAAGGAACTCGGCCAGCAAGGCGTGCGCGTCAATGCGGTGCGTCCCGGTCTGATCGACACTGAGATCCACGCGAGCGGCGGCAAGCCCGAGCGCGCCGCGCAACTCGGCGCGACCACGCCGTTGGGCCGCCCCGGCACGGCCGGTGAAGTGGCCGAGGCCATCGTCTGGTTGCTGAGCGACGCCGCCTCGTATGTGACGGGCGCACTCCTCGACGTGGCGGGCGGCCGCTAGGCGTTTCGCGCGCGCTGACCGCAAATCTAGAACGATGAACCCGGTTCGCGCAGGAATGCGCTTTCTTCAGCCGTCGAAGAACGCCCGAGCAGCGCATTGCGATGCGGAAAGCGCCCGAACCGCTCGATGATTTCCGCGTGGCGCACCGCGGACCGATAATACGACGCGCCGCCCGGTTCAGCTTTCAGCAGTTTGAAGAGTCGCAAAGATTCGCGCTGACCCGCGAGCGTCTCGTCGTGTTCGAAAGGCAAATAGGCGAACGCGCGATGATGCGCGCTCGGCAACAAGCGATCGGCGCCGCTTGCGATCATCTGCTGCGCGGTTTGCAATGCCTTGTGGTCGGCCGCGAACGCGCGCGATGTGCCACGATGACAATTACGGGAAAACTGGTCGAGCACGATGACGAGCGCCAACCCGCCGAGCGGTGTGCCGGCCCAGTGGTCGAGCGTGGACTCGCATGCCGCATCGATCAGGGTTCCGAAGCGTTCACGCAGCATCGTGTCGAACGCCGCGTCGCGTGAAAACCAGCGTTTGTGCTGCTTACCGAACTCGGGCGTGCCCGGCACGCCGAACCAGCAGTCGAGAACTTCGCGTGCCTGCGGAGGCAGAACGGCATAGTCCGCCGAAGTCGTACGCGAAGTCTGCCCAGCCTCCTCAGCCATTGCGATTGCGCATCCAGTCGGCCGTTTCGAAGAACGAGCCTAGCAAGCGCTCTCTCAGCGGTTCCGCGAGCCCGATATCTTCCATTGCCCACGCCATGCATCTGAGCCACTGATCGCGCTCGCCGGATGCGATCGCGAACGGCAGATGCCGAGCACGCAGACGCGGATGGCCGAAGCGGCTGATGTAATGATCCGGACCGCCCAACCATCCGCATAAAAACCAGAAGAACTTGTCGCGCGAACCGTCGAGCGATTGCGGATGCAACGCCCGGATTCCGGCGAAGTCTGCTTCAAGATCCATCAGATCGTAAAAGCGGTCCACCAGTTCGCGCACGCGCGCCTCGCCGCCCACCAGTTCGAAGGCCGTGGGCTGCGCCGCGGACACTTCGTCGTTCAAATCACTCATACCCACTCACCAACCAGAAAAAAGGAATTCACGCATCCCGCAGCGATTGCAACGCGGGCCGCGCCAGCACATGCCGCAAGCTCAGCCAGCCGCCCACGCCGGCGCACGCGATGCCGGCAGCAATGCCCGCCGGCAAGAGCCAGGGATCGAAGCTCAGATAAAACTCGAACACGCGCGTTGCCAGCACGTAGCCGATAGCCTGCGCGCCCACCGCCGCCATCAGACCCGCCAGCGCGCCCACCGCGACGAACTCGGCAACCTGCACCGAGCGCACCTGACGATGCGACGCACCTAATGCGCGCAGCAGCGCGGATTCTCGCATGCGCTCATCACGCGTGCCGGCGAGCGCCGCGTACAGCACGAGTACACCCGCGGCAAGCGTGAACGCGAACAGGAACTGCACCGCGCCGATCACCTGCTGCAACACGCGCTGCACCTGCGCGAGAATCGGACCGGTATCGATCGCCGTGAGGTTCGGATAAGTGGAGATCAGGCCGTCGATGGTCGACTGCTTCTCCTGCGGCAGATGGAAGCTCGTGATGAACGTCGCCGGAAAATCCTGCAATGCGGCGGGCGGCATCAGCACGAAGAAGTTGACCTTGAACGAGCCCCAGTCGAGCTTGCGCACACTCGTGACGGGCGCGTCGATCTGCAAGCCGGTCACGTCGAAACGCAGCATGTCGCCGGGCTTCACGTTGATCAGCTTGGCGAGGCCCTGCTCGATCGAAATCTGCGGCGTGGTTGTGTCGCCATACCACGTGCCGGCGGAGAGTCGATTGTCGTCGGGCAACTCGGTGGTGTACGACAGATTGAACTCGCGATCCACGAGACGTTTGGCGTCGTCACCCTTGAACGCATCCGGATTGACCGGCTTGCCGTTGATCGCCGTCAGCCGGCCGCGCACCATCGGCGAAAGCACCGTGCCCGGCACGCCGTGGGTGCTCAGATAGTGTGTGACGGCGTCGCGCTGATCAGGCTGGATATCGATGATGAACTCGTTCGGCGCATCGGGCGGCGTCGATTTGCGCCAGCCGGCCACGAGGTCGTTACGCGTCATCGCAATCAGCAACAGACACATCAGCCCGATGCCGAGCGCGGTGATCTGCAATGCGCTCGCGCTGCTGCGCCGTTCGAGCGATGCCAGTGCATAGCGCCAGCCGATTCCCGCATTCACGCGCTCGCTGCGCACCACGCGCGCCGCGCCCCACAACGCGAGCCGCGCGATGCACGCGAACACCAGCAGCCCGCCCGCGAAGCCGCCCGCCACGATCCCGCCGAGCTTTAGCTCGCCGGCCGCGACGATCAGCAGCGCCGCGAACAGCACGATGCCGAGCGCGTAAGCCGCCCATGCGGTGCGGCCCGCCTCGCCCCATTCACGGCGCAGCACGCGTACCGGCGGCACTCTTGTGAGCGGCAACAGCGGCGGTAACGCGAAGCCCAGCAACAGCACGAGACCGGCCGCGATGCCTTCGAGCGCCGGCCATGCGGTCGGATACGGCAGCGCGACATCGATCAGACTGCCGAGCCACGTGAGCAGCGCGAGGTGCCCCAGACAACCGAGCGCCACACCCAGCGCGCCGCCGATCAAACCGAGCCCCACGAATTCGAGCGTGAAGAGCGCGCGCAGTGTCGCCTGACTGACGCCGAGGCAGCGCAGCACCGCGCAGCCGTCCAGATGCCGGCGCATGTATCGATGCGCGGCCATCGCAATCGCCACGGCCGCCAGCAACGCGGTGAGCAGCGAGACGAGCGTGAGGAAATGACTCGCGCGGTCGAGTGTCTGGCGCACTTGCGGCTGGCCGTCCTGCAACGATTCGAGCGCGACGCCGCGCATCTTGCCGCCGTCCACGCGGTCGTGCGCGAATTGCGCGAAACGCGCCACCGATTCGTCGGGCCCCGCGACCAGCAAGCGGTACGTCACGCGGCTGCCGTAAGCGATGAGGCCGGTCGACGGCACGTCGTCAGCGCGCAGCATCAGGCGCGGCGAGAAATTGACGAACGAGAAACCGCGGTCGAGTTCGCGCGTGATGACCGCGCCGATCGTGAAATTGCGATTGCCGACTTTCACCGTATCGCCGACATGCACCTTCAGCGCGTCGAGCAACGCCTGATCGACCCACACGACGCCCGGCGGCGGAATCGATCGCGCCGGATAGTCCGCCCCGCCCGGCGCCGAGGCAATGCGCAGCGCGCCGCGCAGCGGATAACCGGGCGACACCGCCTTGATGGCGGCGAGCCGCGAGACCGGCTGCGCGCCGGTCGAGTTGATCATGCTGGGAAAGATTGCCGTGCTGGCGGTGTTCAAACCGAGCGCTTTGGCTTGCCCGGCGAATTGCGGATCGACCGGATGATCGGCCCGCACGATGAAGTCGGCGGCGATCATGCGCCGCGCGTCGCGCTCGAGCCCCTGGTGCAAACGGTCAGCCAGAAAGCCGACACTCGACAAAGCCGCCACGGCCAGCACCAGCGCCAGCAGCAGCATCGTCAATTCGCCCGCGCGCCAGTCGCGCGACGTCATACGAACGGACTGGCGCAACAGATCCCTACCGCCGAACCGGCGCGTCGGCGGTGTCGCCATGCGCGCCGCGGAACCCCGTACCGTATCGCTCAATCGTGCCTGCTCCTGGCAAAGCGCGACACCATGTGCGTCGCCATGCCGCGAAAACCGCCCTGCACCCCACGCCAGAGCCGCGGCAACGCCCAGCCGGCCAGCATCAGGAAGCCCACCATCAACACCAGAAAGAGGAGCGGCACGAACAGCGCGAGCAAGATGCCGCCGAACACGAGCCCGTCTTCAGCCGTCGAGGTCACGACATTCGACACCGGTTCCGGCGACAGGTTGATCAGCGCGCGCGTCCCCGCTTTGGCGAGGTGCGCCGTGCCCGCCAGCGTCCCGCCCGCGAGCGCGGCCACGGTCAACAGCGCCGGATCGGCATGGCCGAGCGCACCGGCGGCCAGCACGGCGCCCGCCGGAATGCGGATAAAGGTATGAACCGCGTCCCACAGCGAATCGAACGCGGGAATCTTGTCGGCGAGAAATTCGGTGACGGTCAGCACGCCCGCCACGCCGATCACCCAAGGCGAGGACAAGGCGGACAGCGTATCGGGAAGATGAACGAGGCCCAGACGGGCGAACACGCCGGCCAGCAGGACCGTCAGATAGAGGCGCAGACCGCTGCCCCACGAGAGGCCCGCAGCGAGCGAAAGTGATTCAAGCATGGCCGCCTCCGGGCGCGCTGTGCGTGCCGGGCGGCTTCGACGGGCCAATAATGAGGGAGCCGCACCGAAGTCGTCAGACCCGCGCCAAGCCGGCCGCGCCAAATGGGCCGCGGACAATGTCAGGTTGGATTCGATCTCATTATAGCCACGTTAATTCGCAGAACGCAGAGCGGCGAATAAATGGGGAGTTCGGTGCGGGCGCGAGCCCGGCGCCGCCGGACTCGACGGATACGTCCGGCGGCGGGTTCGAGTACGGGGCTCAATGCCCGGAAGAGAGCTTCAACCCGATCAGTCCGATCACGATGAGCGCCGCGCTGGCAACCCGGGCGACGGTCAACGCCTCGCCCATCATCACGATCCCGAAGATGAACGCGCCGACTGCGCCGATGCCGGTCCACACCGCGTAGGCCGTGCCGAGCGGCAACTGGCGCATGGCCATGGCGAGCAGTATGAAGCTGCCGAGCGCCGTCACGACCGTGAACACCGAAGGCCAGAGACGAGTGAAACCGTCGGAGGTTTTAAGACCGGCCGCCCAGGCGACTTCGAGCAAACCGGCGATCAACAGAAGAATCCAGGACATGAAACAGCTCCATGGTGAAATGGGGCCGTCCCCGTTCGTGAAACCGCAAGGTCGTCCTTACGAAATGTAATTATACCGGGACCGCCGGTAAGCCGCTGGGAGCGACTCGCGACAAGAGATCGCGCCGGCCGTGGCGGATTCACCACACTGCGCTGCCAGGCTGCGTCAACACACCGCATCACAGCGCCGCGTCATATCACCGCATCAAGCCGCGCCCACCAGCCGGTATCCCACCCCGGTTTCCGTAATGATATGTTCCGGCTGCGCCGGATCGCGCTCGAGCTTGCCGCGCAAATGCGCCATATAGATGCGCAGATAGTGATGGCTCTCGACATGCGACGGCCCCCACACGTCGCGCAGCAACTGGCGGTGCGTGAGCACGCGGCCGGCGTGGCGCACCAGCGTGGCGAGCAGCCGGTACTCGATCGGCGTCAGATGGACGGCCGCGCCGTCGCGGCTCACCTGCCGCAAGGCCAGGTCGACGGTCACGGCGCCGAAGCGCACTTGCGGCGACTCGTTCGCACCACCCTGATTACGCCGCCGCATATGCGCGCGGATTCGCGCGAGCAACTCGGACACGCCGAACGGCTTGGTGAGGTAGTCGTCCGCGCCGGCATCGAGCGCGGCGACTTTTTCGCTTTCCTGCGTGCGCGCCGACAGCACGATCACCGGCAATTCGCTCCAGCCGCGCAGTTCGCGGATCACGTCGAGGCCGTCGGTGTCGGGCAGGCCGAGATCGACAATCACCAGATCGGGCTTGCGCGTGGCGGCTTCGACAAGACCTTGCTTGCCGGTTTCGGCGTCGTGCACGACGATGCCCTCGCCTTCCAGCGCCGTTCGCACAAAGCGGCGAATCTGCTTTTCGTCTTCGATCAGGACGACGGTGATGCTCGGGTCACTCATGGGTAGGCTTGGCAAGCGTGTTAGGAGTTGGTTCGCTGTCGGTGTCGGCGTGCGTCAAAGCATCGGCGCCTTCGTCTTCGAGTGCGTCCGGTGCGTCGGGCGGCGTTTCCACGGGCAGCGTGAACCAGAAGCGCGCGCCTTCCACATGGCCGTCCGCCGACACGCGATTGAGCGCGCCGATTGTACCGCCGTGCGCTTCCACGATCGCGCGGCAGATCGCAAGCCCAAGACCGATGCCCGGCTTGGCCGACTCTTTCTCGCCACGCGTGAACTTCTCGAACACGCGTGCTTCCATGCCGGCGGGCAGGCCCGGGCCGTCATCGTCGACGGTGACGCGCACGAACGACTTGCCGTCCGCGTCGAGACGCTGCGCGCCGATCGTCAACGGCGTGGTCGGCGCGGTGTATTTGGCCGCGTTTTCGAACAGGTTGGAAAAGAGCCGCTCCATCAGCACGGCGTCGAGGTGCAAGAGCGGCAAGTCGGCGGCCAACTTCACCTGCACCGGATGATTCGCCAGCACGCGTTTGCACGCGCGCAGCGCGGCCCCCACGGTTTCTTCGAGCAGCGTCCATTGCTGATTAAGTTGCAGACTGCCCGCCTGCAGGCGGGCCATGTCGAGCAGATTCGTGACGATGCCGGTCATGCGCAGCGCTTCCTCGTGAATCGCTTCGACCAGTTCGCCGCTGGGCTGCGTATCAGGCGATTGCGCGAGCATCGACGAGAAGCCGACGATGGTCGTCAACGGCGTGCGCAGATCGTGCGAGATCGCCGACAACAACGAGTTGCGCAGGCGCTCCGACTCCATGTTGACGAGCGCGTCGCGCGCGATGTCCACGTAGTGCACCCGTTCCAGCGCGAGCGCGATCTGCGCGGCGAACGCGTCGAGCATGCGCTGCTGTTCGGGCACGTCGAGTTCACCCTCGTTGCGCATCACGACCGCCAGCACGCCGCGCGTACGCATGGGCGCCTTCAGCGGCAAATAGAGCGCGGCGGCGGCCGGCAGCGTGTCGGTGCCGTGACCGGCCGGCTTCTGCTGATCGTAGACCCATTGGCCGACGTCGCTATCGAGCATCTCGCCTTCCAGCGTGACCGCCGCGTCGGGATCCTCGATCTTCTGTTTGACCTGATCGGCGCTATCCGGCAACAGAATCGCGACGCGTGCGCCGAACACCTCGCTCACATGACGGCTGCCTATGCCGACGATCTGCTCCGTGGTCAACGCCGCGGCCAGCTCGCGCGCCATCGCGTACATTGCGCCGGTGCGTTGCTCGCGCCGCCGCGCCACGCTCGCCTCACGGCGCAGGCTCGAGGTGAGATGGCTGATCACCAGCGAGGTCAGCAGCATGCCGAAGAAGGTCAGCAGATACTGCGTGTCCGAGACCGACAGCGACATGCGCGGCGGCACGAAGAAGAAGTCGAACGCAGCCACGCTCATGAACGACAGCACCACACCCGGCCCGCGCCCGAGCTTCACCGCGGCGAAGATCACGCCGAGCAGATACAGCATGACGAGGTTGGTCAGATCGATATGGTCGATCAACTGGCTCGACAGCAAAGTAATGGCCGCGCAGATCGCCAGCGCGAAAGCGTAGGCGCGCGGCGGCGAGCGGCGTTCGCGCGCGGCGCTCAACGCATCGCGCCAGGCGTTCGCGGTGGTGTTCAACAGATGCCGATGCTCGCCGCCGTCGCGCTCAGAAGAAGCGCGAATCAGCGTGAGATCGAGATCGCCCGCTGCCGTTTCGGCGATACGCTCGCCGAGGGGCTTGCGCAACCAGCGCTGCAGGCCCGTGCGCGCCGACGCGCCGGCCACGAGCTTCGACACATTGCGAGCCTGCGCGTAGCCGATCAATGCGGCGGCCGCGTCGGCGCCCGCCAGCGTCGCGGTTTCGGCGCCGAGTTCGGCGGCGAGCTTCAGCGCGTTCAGCGTGCGTTCGCGGCGCGCATCCGGCAAACGCTGCAGCGCGGGCGTCTCGACATAGACGGCGATCCAGTCGGCCTTCAGGCTGGCGGCAAGGCGCGCCGCCGCGCGCACCAGCATCGGCGCTTCCGGCCCGGGGCCGACGCACACCAGCAAGCGCTCGCGCGCCTGCCAGATGCGCTGGATCGAACGGTCGGCGCGATACTCCCGCATCTGCGCATCGACGCGATCCGCGGTGCGGCGCAGCGCCAACTCGCGCAATGCGATCAGGTTGCCTTTGCGAAAGAAGTTGCGCACCGCGCGTTCGGCCTGCTGCGGCAAATACACTTTGCCGTCGCGCATGCGGTCGAGCAGTTCCTCGGCGGGCAAGTCGACCAGCGTGACTTCGTCGGCGCGATCGAACACGCGATCCGGCACGGTCTCCCAGACGCGAATGCCGGTGATCTGCCCGACCACGTCGTTCAGACTTTCGAGGTGCTGGACGTTGACCGTCGTATAGACGTCGATGCCCGCGTCGAGCAGTTCGTAGACATCCTGCCAGCGCTTCAGGTGGCGCGCGCCCTGCACGTTCGAATGCGCGAGTTCGTCGACGAGAATCAGTTGCGGCTTGCGGGCGAGCGCGGCGTCCAGATCGAACTCGCCGAGCTTGCGGCCGCGATATTCGATCTGCGCGAGCGGCAGCACGTCGAGGCCCTCGAGCAGCGCCGCGGTTTCACTGCGGCCATGGGTTTCGGCGATGCCGACCACCACGTCCGCGCCTTCATCGTAACGGCGGCGCGCGGCCTGCAACATCGCATAGGTTTTGCCGACGCCGGCCGACGCGCCGAAAAAAATCTTCAACCTGCCTCGCTGACGTTTTTCTTCGTCGCGTTGCAGCTTGTCGAGCAGCTCATCGGGATCGGGGCGGTTCATGCTCAATGGTTTTCATCGTTGGGCGAGCGTCAGTCTACGCATGGTGGCACGGCGGCGGCGCGGCCGCAAATGGCGGGGGCCGCTCATGGCGGCCAGCACAGATCGCTTCGCGCCGCGGCTACGCTCATGCCGCACCGCCATCATGCGCGCTACGCCGCGCCGTCAAAAGCCAAAGGCGGAGTCGCGAGGACGCCGCCTTTGCGAAACGTTGCGCCTCAGAGGCTCAGAGGATCAGCCGCGCTTCATCTCGTCCAGCGCCAGGTTGAGTTGCAGCACGTTCACGCGCGGCTCGCCCAGAATGCCGAACTGACGGCCGCTCGTATAACGGTCCACCAGCGCCTGCACGTCGTTCGATGCGAGCTTGCGAGCCTTGGCGACGCGCTCGATCTGATAAGCCGCCGCAGCCGGGCTGATCTCAGGATCGAGACCGCTGCCCGACGACGTCACCAGATCGACCGGCACCGGCTTGGACATATCCGTGCCGGCGGCTTTCAGCGCGTCGATGCGGCCTTTGATTTCGTCGAGCAAGGCCGGGTTGGTCGGGCCGAGATTCGACCCGCTCGAACCCTGCGCGTTGTACGGCATCGGGCTGGTGGCCGACAGACGGCCCCAGAAGTACTGCGGCGCGTCGAACTGCTGGCCGATCAGCTTCGAGCCGACCACCTTGCCGTCCTGTTCGAGCATGCTGCCGTTGGCCTGATCGTGGAAGGCCGCCTGACCGACTGCCGTCATCACCGCCGGATAAGCCAACCCCGTGAGGGCGGTGAGCACCGCGAAAATCACGAGCAACGGACGGAACAGATTTTTCATGATGATTGATTCCTCTTGAACTAGCGACTAGCGCTCAGACCCAACCGAACGCGGCCAGCACCATATCGATCAGCTTGATGCCAATGAACGGCACGATGATCCCGCCCAAGCCGTAAATCAGCAGATTGCGGCGCAGCAGGATCGCCGCACCCAGCGCGCGATAACGCACGCCTTTGAGCGCCAGCGGAATGAGCAGCACGATGATCAGCGCGTTGAAGATCACCGCCGACATGATCGCCGAAGCCGGCGTAGCCAGATGCATCACGTTCAGCGCGTTCAGTGCCGGATAGGTCGTGGCGAACGCAGCTGGAATGATCGCGAAGTATTTGGCGACGTCGTTGGCGATCGAGAACGTGGTGAGCGAGCCGCGCGTCATCAGCATCTGCTTGCCGATCTCGACGATCTCGATCAGCTTGGTCGGATTCGAATCGAGGTCGACCATGTTGCCCGCTTCCTTCGCGGCCTGCGTGCCGGTGTTCATCGCCACCGCGACGTCGGCTTGCGCGAGCGCCGGGGCGTCGTTGGTGCCGTCGCCTGTCATCGCGACGAGGCGGCCTTCGGCCTGGTGCGCGCGGATCGTGGAGAGCTTCGCTTCCGGCGTGGCTTCGGCGAGGAAATCGTCGACGCCAGCTTCAGCGGCGATCGCGGCGGCGGTCAAGCGGTTGTCGCCTGTCACCATGATGGTCTTGATACCCATCTTGCGCAGTTCGGCGAAACGTTCCTTAATGCCGCCCTTAACCACGTCCTTCAACTCGATCACGCCGAGCACGCGCGCGCCCTGCTCGCCCTTCTCCGCGACCACGAGCGGCGTGCTGCCGCGGCGCGCGACTTCGGCGACCGCGTTGCTGACTTCGTTCGGGAAACGTCCGCCGTTGGCTTCGACATAGTTCTTCACCGCGTCGGCCGCGCCCTTGCGGATTTCACGGCCCGGCAGATCGACGCCGCTCATGCGCGTTTGCGCGGTGAACGCGAGGAACACGGCATGCAGCGACGCCATATCGCGTTGACGAATATTGAAGCGCTGTTTCGCCAGCACGACGATACTGCGGCCTTCCGGCGTTTCATCGGCGAGCGACGAGAGTTGCGCCGCATCCGCGAGCGCTTCTTCCGTCAAGCCCGGCGCGGGCACGAATTGCGACGCCTGGCGATTGCCGAGCGTGATGGTGCCGGTCTTGTCGAGCAGCAGCACGTCGACGTCGCCGGCGGCTTCCACCGCGCGGCCCGAGGTGGCGATCACGTTGGCCTGCATCATGCGGCTCATGCCGGCCACGCCGATCGCGGACAACAGCCCGCCGATGGTGGTCGGAATCAGACACACGAGCAGCGCGACCAGCGCGGTGATCGTCACCACGTGGCCGGCCTTTGCGGCTTCGACCGAGAACATCGAGAACGGCAGCAGCGTGGCGGTGGCCAACAGCATGACGATCGTCAACGCGACCAGCAAAATGGTCAGCGCGATTTCGTTCGGCGTCTTCTGGCGCTTCGCGCCTTCCACCATCGCAATCATGCGGTCGAGGAACGCCTCGCCCGGGTTCGCCGTGACGCGCACCACGATCCAGTCCGACAGCACGCGCGTGCCGCCCGTCACCGACGAAAAGTCGCCGCCCGACTCGCGGATCACCGGTGCGGATTCGCCCGTGATCGCCGATTCGTCGACCGACGCGACACCTTCGACCACTTCGCCGTCGGCCGGAATCACGTCACCGGTTTCGACCAGCACGACGTCGCCCTTGCGCAGATCGGAAGCCGTCAGAATGCGGATCGGCGACTTCGGATGCGGCTCGTTCAACTTCTTGGCCATCACGTCTTTCTTCGCGCTGCGCAGCGACGCCGCCTGGGCCTTCGAACGGCCTTCGGCGAGCGCTTCCGCGAAGTTGGCGAACAGCACCGTGAACCACAGCCACAAGGTGACCGCGAGAATGAAGCCCGCGGGCGCCTCGGCCTGGCCGCCGAGCGCGGCGATCCAGAGAATTGTGGTGAGAATGCTGCCCACGTACACGCAGAACATCACCGGATTGCGGAACTGCGTGCGCGGCGTGAGTTTTTTGAAGGAGTCCACGATCGCCGGGCGCACCAGCGCCGGGTCGAACATGGACCTGGTTGCATTATGTTCAGTCATTGAATCCTCGAATTTCCCGTTTGCGCGTGATCACTCGTTTTCATCGCGGGTCTCAATGGGCGCCCATCATCATCAGATGTTCGACACCAGGACCCAGCGCGAGCGCAGGGACATAAGTCAGCGCGCCGACCAGCAGCACCGTGCCGAGCAGCAGCACGACGAACAGCGGTCCATGCGTGGGCAGCGTGCCGCCGGTCACGCCGATGCGCTTTTTCGCGGCGAGCGAGCCGGCAATCGCGAGCACCGGAACGATCGTGCCGAAGCGGCCGAACCACATCGCAATCGCCGTAAGCCAGTTGTAGAAGGGCGTGCCCACGGTGAGGCCCGCGAACGCGCTGCCGTTGTTGTTGGCGGCCGAGCTGAACGCGTAGAGGATTTCAGAGAAACCGTGCGCGCCGGGGTTGAGAATGCCGGCCTTGCCCGCGTCGCTCAACACCGCGATCGAGGTGCCCACCAGCACCAGCAGCGGCGTGAGCAGCACGACGATCGACACCATCTTCATCTCGTACGCTTCGATCTTCTTGCCGACGTATTCCGGCGTGCGACCGATCATCAGGCCCGCCACGAACACGGCCAGCAGCGCGAACACGAGCATCCCGTACATACCGGAACCCACGCCGCCGAAGATCACTTCGCCCAGTTGCATCAGCAGCATCGGATAGAGGCCGCCGATCGGGGTGAGCGAATCGTGCGTGTTGGCGACCGCGCCGCACGAAGCCGCGGTGGTCGCAACCGTGAAGATGCCCGACTGCGCGATGCCGAAGCGCGTTTCCTTGCCTTCCGCATTGCCGCCCGACTGCAACGCATTGGCCGATTGATCGACGTGCAATGCGGCGATGGCCGGATTGCCGGTCTGCTCCGCGCTGATTTCGCCGAACACGCAAACCGCGAAAGCGATCGTCATCGCGGCGAGCACGGCCACGCCTTGCCGGCGGTCGGCGATCATGCGACCGAACACCAGCGCCAGCGCCGCCGGGATGAGCAGGATCGAGAAGATCTGCAGGAAGTTCGAGAACGGCGTCGGGTTTTCAAACGGATGGGCCGAGTTGCCGTTAAAGAAGCCGCCGCCGTTGGTGCCCAGCATCTTGATCGCTTCCTGCGATGCAACCGGACCCATGGCGAGCGTTTGCGTTTTCACCGGCGTATCGACCGTCACCGGATTGCCCTTCGCGTCCTTCACCGGATTGCCTTGTGCGTCGAGCTTCGGCGCGGCATACGTGGTGGTCTGCAAGGTCGGCACGTCTTCATACGACTTGAAGTTCTGGATCACGCCCTGGCTCATCAACAGCGCCGCGATGATCGCCGACATGGGCAGCAAAACGTAGAGCGTCACGCGCGTCAGGTCGACCCAGAAATTGCCGATGGTTTGCGCGGTGTGGCGCGCAAAGCCGCGAATCAACGCGATCACCACCACGATGCCGGTGGCGGCCGAGAAGAAGTTCTGCACGGTGAAACCGAGCATTTGCGTGAGATAGCCGACGGTTTGTTCCGGCGTGTAATCCTGCCAGTTCGTGTTGGTCACGAAACTGACTGCCGTATTGAACGCGCCGTCCACCGTCATCGGGCCGAACTGTTGCGGGTTGCCCGGCAGCCAGCCTTGCACGCGCAACAGTACATAGAGAAACACCACACCAAGCGTGTTGAACGCGATCGTGGCGATCGCGTAGTGCTTCCAGCTCATTTCCGTGGAAGGGTCGACGCCCGCGATGCGATACAGCAAGCGTTCGACGGGACCGCCGAGGCGCACCACGCGCGAGCTGCCGTCCATCACGGCGCTGAGATAGCGGGCCATCGGCACCGCGGCTGCCAGCAGCACGACGATAAACAGGCCCGCTTGCAGGACATTGTTCGAGTTCATTCAATGTCCTCCGCGCGCAGCAGCGCATAGACCAGGTACACGAACAGCAGCGCGGTCGCCGCACCGGACAACCAGAGAATCCAGCTCATGAGCGCGCTCCCTGACCACGGCGGAACTGCATCAACTTCTCGCAGCCGGCAATTAACGCAAAGGTCAGTGCGGCGAACAGCACCAGGCCCCCGACATACAGCACATCCATTTTTGTTCTCCATTACACGGACTTTGGATGGGTGCAACGTTATGCCGAACCGCGTAAAGGGCTGGTCAAAGATGGGAGGGCGTGTATAAAAATCGCGTAAACGGAAAAGGCCGTTCCATCGCAAGACGGAACGGCCTTGTGCATGCCTGGCATGGGTTTACGGCGTGACGCGCCGGCTTTTCCAGTGCGTCGAGCGCGACTTCGAGGAACGCGCGATTTTTATAGGGCTGACGGCACGTTTATGCCGCGACGCCTCACGGCAGCAGAACCGTCGAGCCCGTGGTGCGGCGTCCTTCGAGATCCGCGTGCGCTTTTCCGACATCCGCCAGCGCGTAACGCTGATTGATGCTCGTCTTCACCTTGCCCGACACCAGCATGTCGAACAGCTCGGCGGACATCGCCTCGTAGTCGCTGCGTTTGGCGATATAGGTGAAGAGCGTCGGACGCGTAAAGAACAGCGAACCGCGCCCGGCGAATTCAGAAGAATCGATCGGCGGCAACGGCCCCGACGCGTTGCCGAAGCTCACGAACATGCCGAGCGGCGCGAGGCAATCGAGCGAACCCGCAAACGTGTCTTTACCGATCGAGTCGTACACCACCGGCACGCCCGCGCCGTTGGTGATCTCGCGCACGCGCTTGGTGAAGTTCTCGCGCGTGTAGACGATCGCATGGTCGCAGCCGTGCGCCGTGGCGATCTCCGCTTTTTCATCCGAGCCGACCGTGCCGATCACCGTCGCGCCGAGCGCCTTCGCCCATTGGCACACCAGCAGGCCGACGCCGCCCGCCGCGGCCTGAATCAGGATCGTGTCGCCGGCCTTCACCGGATACGTGCGACGCAGGAGATATTGCGCGGTCAGGCCTTGCAGCATCACCGAGGCGGCCTGCTCGTCGCTCAGGGCATCGGGCACCTTCACGACCTGCGCGGCCTGCAGCACGCGCTCCTGCGTGTACGCGCCGGGCGGACGCGCCACGTAGGCAATGCGATCGCCCACCTTGAGACCGCTCACGCCCGCGCCGAGCGCCGTCACCTCGCCGGCCGCCTCCATGCCGAGACCGCCTGGCAACGGCAACGGATACAGGCCCGTGCGGAAGTACACGTCGATATAGTTGAGTCCAACCGCCGTCTGTTTCACGCGGATCTCGCCCGCGCCCGGCTCGCCGACTTCGACGTCGACCCACTTCATGACCTCCGGGCCGCCGGTTTTATCGAATCGGATTGCTTTGACCATCATGTCTCCTTGGGGTTGGGGTGGGATTGGGGCGTGCCGCGCGTGCGATGCCGCGGATCTCAGACCTGTTGCGTGAGGCGCAAGGTCAGCGAATCGAGCACCATGCGCGCGGTCGAAATGTTGGTCGCGCACGGAATGTTGTGCACGTCGCATGCGCGCACCAGGGCGTTGATGTCCGGCTCGTGCGGCTGCGGTGTCATTGGATCGCGCAGGAAGATCACCATGTCCACACGTCCTTCCGCGAGTTGCGCGCCGATCTGCAGGTCGCCGCCGTGCGGGCCGGACAGCATCCGCTCGACCGCGAGGCCATGCGCGTCGGCGATGCGCCCGCCGGTCGTGCCGGTCGCCACGATGTCGCAACGCCTGAGCGTGTCGACGTATTCGCCGGCCAGTTTGACGATGTCGTCTTTCTTATGATCGTGCGCGATCAGCGCGATACGGGTGGTCATGACGTAAGACTCCTGAAACCGTTGTAATTGTCGTTGTTGTAGTGATGATGGAACTGCCGCAGTTGCCGCAGCTGCCGATCAGAACGTGCCCGGATAGGCGCCGCCGTCGATCAGCCAGTTCTGCCCGGTAATGTAGCCGGCATGCACGCTGCACAGGAACGCACAGGCGCGGCCGAATTCGTCGCGGTTGCCGAAACGGCCGGCGGGGATCGTCTTCATGCGCTGCTTGCGGGCGTCGTCGACGGAAATGTTTTGCGACTTGGCCTGCGCCGCGAAGGTCACGGCAATGCGGTCGGTGTCGAAAATACCCGGCAGCAGGTTGTTGATGGTCACACCGGTGGGCGCGACCTTGCGCGCGAGGCCCGCGACGAAGCCGGTCAGCCCCGAACGCGCGCCGTTGGATAACCCGAGCACGTCGATCGGCGCCTTCACCGCGGAACTCGTGATGTTGACGATACGCCCATAGCCGCGCTCGCTCATCGAGTCGATGGTTGCGCGAATCAGCTCGATTGGCGTGAGCATGTTGCTCTCCAGCGCGCGGATCCAGTCTTCATGCGTGAAGTTGCGGAAGTCGCCCGGCGGCGGACCACCCGCGTTATTCACCAGAATGTCAGGCTGCGGACAGGCGGCGAGCGCCGCGGCGCGGCCTTCGGGCGTGGTGATGTCGCAGGCCACCGTCTTCACTTCCACGCCGCTTTGCTGACGGATCTCCGCCGCGGTGGCTTCGAGCGTCTCGGCGGTGCGCGCGACGATCGTCAGATTGACGCCCTCGGCGGCGAGCGCTTCCGCGCAGCCGCGGCCGAGTCCCTTGCTGGCCGCGCAGACCAGCGCGGTGCGTCCTGCGATTCCCATGTCCATCTGTATTCACCTCGTGAAGTTGTGCGTCGTGAGAAAGCGCCAGGCGGCCTCAGCTTTTTCCCCCGCTCGTGAGTCTCGCCCGAAGCGCCGGGTCCGGCGGCTCCCGTGGCGATGTTTTCCCCGATTCTAGAAGAATCGGTGCCGGACTGCGCCGGCTTGCTGCAATCTCCGGTATCTTCGGAGCGCACTCTTTCGGTAAACTTGCGCCGTGGCGCGTCCGCCAGCCAGCCGGTCCCCGGCCATGCGGCGCGCCGAACCGATCCCTCTAGCCGCCGCTTGCGCCCCCGCCATGACTCAGGACAGCCGTTTCCCCAATCTCTTCATCCTCGATCACCCGCTGATCCAGCACAAGCTGTCGCATATGCGCGACCGGGACACCTCGACCCGCACGTTCCGCGAACTGCTGCGTGAAATCACGCTGCTGATGGGCTACGAAATCACCCGCAACCTGCCCATGACCACGCGCCGCCTGACCACGCCGCTCGTCGAGATCGACGCGCCGGTGATCGCCGGCAAGAAGCTGGCGATCGTGCCGGTGCTGCGCGCCGGCATCGGCATGTCGGACGGCCTGCTGGAACTGGTGCCGTCGGCGCGGGTGGGCCACATCGGCGTGTATCGCGCCGAGGACCATCGCCCGGTCGAATATCTGGTGCGCCTGCCCGACCTCGAAGATCGCGTGTTCATTCTGTGCGATCCGATGGTCGCGACCGGCTATTCCGCCGTGCACGCGGTCGACGTGCTCAAGCGCCGCAACGTGGCGGGCGAAAACATCCTGTTCCTCGCGCTGGTCGCCGCGCCCGAAGGCGTGCAGGTGTTCCAGGACGCCCACCCGGACGTCAAGCTGTATGTCGCCTCGCTCGATTCGCATCTGAACGAGCACGCCTATATCGTCCCGGGTCTCGGCGACGCCGGCGACCGCCTGTTCGGCACGAAGAACTAGAACTGAAAGCGGCCTGAAAAGCGCACGACGGCGTGCGGCCAAGGCCGCCGCCGCGCACTTTTCGCGTCGTTTGCGGCTATCTCGCCCTCTGCCGCACCCTTGCGGCGTGATAAAATTCGAATCCGCTCAAAGAGCGGCTCAACTTGCACCACCGTCTGGCGCACCGCGCCTTTCGCGGGGCCCGGCAGGCCGGCGCGGCATTTGTCGCGTGGGGTCTGGCCAGATCGCCCTGTCCCAACCGCGCTGCCGACCTGCGGTCCCGCTAGCCGGGTCCGGCCGGGCGTGGCGAGGCGCGAGACGGGTAGCCACGAATGGTTGACCCGGACAGTTAAGCACCGGGCGGATTGACATCGCGGCGCACAAACGCAGAACGCGTCAGCGCCCGACATCGCAACGACAATTGCACACTGCGTGCGCCCCACTGGCGCGCGCGACGGAGAAAGGTATGGCGGGTCATTCGAAATGGGCCAACATCAAGCATAAGAAAGCAGCGGCCGACGCCAAGCGCGGCAAGGTCTGGACGCGGCTCATCAAGGAAATTCAGGTCGCGGCGCGCATGGGCGGCGGCGACATCGACTCGAACCCGCGTCTGCGGCTCGCCGTCGAAAAGGCGTACGACGCCAACATGCCCAAAGACAACGTCAACCGCGCGATCCAGCGTGGCGTGGGCGGCGTGGACGGCGCAAGCTACGAGGAAATCCGCTACGAAGGCTACGGCATTGGCGGCGCGGCGGTGATCGTGGACACCATGACTGACAACCGCACGCGTACCGTGGCGGAAGTGCGTCACGCGTTCTCGAAGAACGGCGGCAATATGGGCACGGACGGCTCGGTGTCGTTCATGTTCGATCACGTCGGCCAGTTCCTGTTCGCGCCCGGCACGCCCGAAGACAAGCTGATGGAAGCCGCGCTCGAAGCCGGCGCTGACGACGTCGTCACGAATGAAGACGGCAGTATCGAGGTGCTGTGCCCGCCGAACGATTTCCCGAAGGTGAAGTCCGCGCTCGAAGCCGCCGGCTTCAAGGCCGAACTGGCCGAGGTGACGATGAAACCTCAGACGGAAGTCGAGTTCACCGGCGAAGACGCCGTGAAAATGCAGAAGCTGCTCGACGCGCTGGAGAATCTGGACGACGTGCAGGAAGTCTATACAAACGCCGCGATCGCCGACGAATGAGCGTGCCCCGGCGGCGCGTAGTGCAGCGGTTCCTGTCGAACCGCGCCACGCCGCCGGCCCTCGCGTCGTTGCTGAAGCGCCGAAGCGCGTGAGTGCGACTTCCGCACCGCGCTTCCACCCGGCTTCGCACGTGCCCTGCGCCGCTACTGGCTGCGGGCCCAATGCGAACCTCGTTGTCATTGCACGGCTGAGCATGTTGCGTCAGCCGTTTATGGTTTTTAAGTCTCGGGGATTCACATGAAGTTACTCGTCGTCGGTTCCGGCGGTCGCGAACATGCGCTCGCATGGAAGCTCGCGCAATCGCCGCGGGTCCAGCTCGTCTACGTGGCTCCTGGCAACGGCGGCACCGCCCAGGACGAGCGTCTGCGCAACATCGACATCACGGATCCGGCCGCGCTCGCCGATTTCGTCGAGAACGAGCAGATCGCCTTCACGCTGGTCGGGCCGGAAGCGCCGCTCGCGGCCGGCATCGTCAATCTGTTCCGCTCGCGCGGTCTGAAGATTTTCGGGCCGACCAAAGAAGCCGCCCAGCTCGAAAGCTCGAAAGACTTCGCGAAGGCGTTCATGAAGCGCCACGCGATTCCGACCGCCGAATACGAAACCTTCGCCGACGTCGCCGCCGCGCATGCGTATCTGGACGCCAAGGGCGCGCCGATCGTCATCAAGGCCGACGGCCTCGCCGCGGGCAAGGGCGTGGTGGTCGCGCAAACGCTGGAAGAAGCGCACGCCGCAGTGGACATGATGCTGTCGGACAACAAGCTCGGCGACGCCGGCGCGCGTGTCGTGATCGAGGAATTCCTCGCCGGCGAGGAAGCGAGCTTCATCGTGATGGTGGACGGCAAGCACGTGCTGCCGCTCGCTTCGAGCCAGGATCACAAGCGACTGCTCGACGGCGACCAGGGCCCGAACACGGGCGGCATGGGCGCCTACTCGCCCGCGCCGATCGTCACGCCGCAACTGCACGCCCGCGTGATGCGCGAAATCATCCTGCCGACGGTGCGCGGCATGGAGAAGGAAGGCATCCGCTATACCGGCTTCCTGTACGCCGGTCTGATGATCGACGCGCAAGGCAACCCGAAAACGCTCGAATTCAACTGCCGCATGGGCGACCCCGAAACGCAGCCGATCATGGCGCGTCTGAAGGGCGACTATTCGAAGGTGGTCGAGCAGGCAATCGCCGGCACGCTCGATACGGTCGAGCTGGAATGGGATCGCCGCACCGCGCTCGGCGTGGTGCTCGCCGCGTACAACTATCCGGATACGCCGCGCAAGGGTGACCGCATTAACGACATTCCGGCTGAAACCGCGGATTCGGTCACGTTCCACGCCGGCACCACGTTGACGGACGGCAAGCTGACCACCTCGGGCGGCCGCGTGCTGTGCGTGGTCGGCCTGGCGGATTCGGTGCGCAGCGCGCAGTCGGTCGCGTACGAAACGATCAACCAGATCTCGTTCGACGGCATGCAGTACCGGCGCGACATCGGCTACCGTGCGTTGAACCGCAAGCACGACGCCAAGACCGAAGGCAAGCACTAAGCCGCACTGCGCCGCACCAGGCCATTACCCCGCTCACCCGCGTGCGGCGCCAACAGCGCTACACTGCGGGTTTTCGCGGCGGGTTTTAGCAGCGACACCGGCGCCCTCCGCACCATGTAGGCCGATCCAGGCCCATGCGGGCTGAACGAAGCCGGGAGCATTTCGCCGGGCGCGAAAAAACGTCAGGCGCGCCTTCGCAGGTTCCGACCTGACGCGGGCCCGGCCAACGCCCTTCACGACGAACCCGCGGCACGACGAGCGTGCCGCCCTCAGCATCTGCATTCATGACCGAATCGAGCTACGACGCACAGGCCGTGCGCAACTGGCTGCAAGGCCTGCAAACGCAGATCGCGGACACGCTCGGCGCGTTCGACGGCACGCCGTTCGCCACCGACACATGGCAGCGCGCCCCCGGCGAGAAGCTGCGCGGCGGCGGCTGCACACGGATTCTGGAAGGCGGCAACTTCTTCGAGCGCGCCGGCATTGGTTTCTCGGACGTCGCGGGCGACGCGTTACCGGGTTCGGCAAGCGCGGCGCGTCCGCAACTGGCCGGCCGGGGTTTCGAAGCGATGGGCGTATCGCTCGTGCTGCACCCGCACAATCCGCACTGCCCGACCGTGCATATGAACGTGCGTCTGCTGGTCGCGACCAGGGCCGGCGAAGAACCGGTCTTCTGGTTCGGCGGCGGCATGGATCTGACGCCGTACTACGGCTACGAGGAAGACGCGCAGCATTTCCATCGCACTTGCCGCGACGCGCTGCAGCCTTATGGCGCGGACCTGTACCCCAGTTTCAAGCGCTGGTGCGACGAGTATTTCTTCCTCAAGCACCGCAACGAGCCGCGCGGTATCGGCGGGATTTTCTTCGACGATTTCTCGGCGCCGGGCTTCGATCAATCGTTCGCGATGCTCAAGAGTGTGGGCGACGGGTTCCTCAAAGCGTACCTGCCCATCATCGAAAAGCGCCGCAACATTCCGTACGGTCAAGCCGAGCGCGATTTCCAGGCATACCGGCGCGGGCGCTACGTCGAGTTCAATCTGGTCTTCGACCGTGGCACACTGTTCGGGCTGCAGAGCGGTGGACGCACGGAATCGATTCTGATGTCGATGCCGCCTGTGGTGAACTGGCGCTACAACTGGCAGCCCGAACCGGGCACGCCGGAAGCGCGTCTTTACAGCGATTTTCTCGTGCCGCGCGAGTGGGTGTGACGGGCAGCGCCCGCACCTCGCTCCAATCGTCACGACAAAGGATCTTCACCTGAAGCCGAACGCTCATCCTGTCGCCCTGCCTCGCCGGATCGGACTGCTCGGCGGCACTTTCGATCCGATCCACGACGGCCATCTCGCGCTCGCGCGGCGTTTCGCGCATGTGCTGCATCTGACCGAACTCGTGCTGTTGCCGGCCGGCCAGCCCTGGCAGAAATCGGACGTGTCGCCGGCCGTGCACCGGCTGGCCATGACGCGCGCGGCGGCGAGCGAACTGGTGCTGCCGGGCACGACCGTGCGGGTCGCGACCGACGAAATCGAGCACGAAGGCCCGACTTACACGATCGACACGCTGCAACGCTGGCGTGAACGCGAAGGTGAGGACGCATCCATTGCGCTCCTGATCGGCGCGGATCAACTGGTGCATCTCGACACGTGGCGCGACTGGCGGCGCCTGTTCGAGTTCGCCCACATCTGCGCGGCCACCCGGCCCGGTTTCGACCTCACGTCGATTCCGCCGGCGGTCGCTCAAGAAATCGACGCGCGCCGTGCCCGCGCCGACGTTCTGCAAGCCACGCCCTGCGGCCACTTGCTGATCGATACGACGCTTGCGTTCAACGTTTCGGCCACCGACATTCGCGCGCATCTGCGCGAGCAGGTGAACCAGCGGCTTGCCCTCGCGGGCGGCGAACAGCAAGACCAGGCGGCGAGCCATGTCCCCACCGCGGTGTGGGACTATATTCTTCAACATCATCTGTACCACCGGTAAATCCATGGATATTCGCAAACTGCAACGCGTGATCGTCGACGCTCTCGAAGACGTCAAAGCGCAAGACATCAAGGTGTTCAACACCAGCCACCTGACCGCGCTGTTCGATCGCGTGATCGTCGCGAGCGGCACCTCGAACCGGCAAACCAAAGCGCTCGCTTCGAGCGTGCGCGAGAGCGTGAAGGAAAACGGCGGCGAGATCATCAGCACCGAAGGCGAGGACATCGGCGAATGGGTGCTGGTGGATTGCGGCGACGCGATCGTGCACATCCTGCAGCCGGCCCTGCGTCAGTACTACAACCTCGAAGAAATCTGGGGCGACAAGCCGGTGCGCATCAAGCTGTCCACGCCGGATCCGTTCGGCGGTGCGCGTTCGAGCGAGCCCGACGAAGACGAGGACGAAGAGGAAGCCGCGCCGGCCGTGAAGAAGCCCGCGCGCAAAGCGCCCGCACGCCGCAAGTGAGCGAGCTTCGGCCCACTCACCGTTATCGTTCGCGAATGCTTGCGCAATGAAACTGCATATCCTCGCCGTCGGCCACAAGATGCCGGACTGGATCGCCACCGGCTTCGACGAATACGCGAAGCGCATGCCGCCCGAGCTGCGCATCGAACTGCGCGAGATCAAACCCGAGCAACGTTCGTCGGGACGGCCGGCGGAAAGCGTGATGGCCGCCGAGCGGCTGAAGATCGAAGCCGCGTTGCCGAAGAACGCGCGCATTGTCGCGCTCGACGAGCGCGGTAAGGACTGGACCACCATGCAGCTTGCCGGCGCCCTGCCCGGCTGGCAGCAGGACGGCCGCGACGTGGCGTTTCTGATTGGCGGCGCCGACGGTCTCGACCCCGATCTCAAAGCGCGCGCCGACATGTTGCTGCGCGTCTCGAGCCTGACTTTGCCGCACGCGATGGTCCGAGTACTCCTGGCCGAGCAGCTTTACCGCGCGTGGACCATCACGCAAAATCACCCCTATCATCGCGTGTGAATGGACGAGGCGGCGCAGGGATTGCGCGGCGCGTCCGTCGCATGTCCATGCAATCCGCTTCATCGAGACCTGTTCATGTCCACGTCCGCCGCATCGCTGCATCCGTTCGTCTACCTCGCTTCGCAAAGTCCACGCCGCCAGGAGTTGTTGCAACAGCTCGGCGTACGTTTCGAACTGCTGCTGCCGCGCCCCGATGAAGACGCCGAAGCGCTCGAAGCCGAGGTGCCCGGCGAGCGCGCGCGCGACTATGTGCAGCGGGTGTGCGTCGCCAAGGCGCATGCGGCACGCGCGCGCCTCGTGGCCGGCGCTCATGTCGCGCGGCCAATCCTGGTTGCGGACACAACCGTCACGATCGACGACGCGATTCTCGGCAAGCCCGTCGATGCCGACGACGCTGTCGCGATGCTCACGCGCCTTGCCGGCCGCGCTCACGAAGTGCTGACGGCCGTGGCCGTGGTCGACGCCGAGGGCACGCTGCTGCCCGCCGCGCTATCCGTGTCGAAGGTGCGTTTTGCTGCACTGCACGCAGACGCGATCCGACGCTATGCGGCGAGCGGCGAGCCGCTCGGCAAAGCGGGCGCGTACGGTGTGCAGGGGCGCGCCGCGGAGTTTATCGAGCATATCGACGGGTCCTATTCAGGTATCATGGGTTTGCCGCTTTTTGAATCTGCTGCCCTCCTGCGTGCAGCGCGCATCGACTTCTAAAATAACACCATGAATGAAGAAATCCTGATCAATGTCACGCCGCAGGAAACGCGCGTCGCGCTGGTCCAGCAAGGCGCAGTCCAGGAACTTCACGTCGAACGAACGCTGTCGCGCGGCCGCGTCGGCAACGTCTATCTCGGCAAGGTCGTACGCGTTTTGCCGGGCATGCAGTCCGCTTTCATCGACATCGGTCTTGAACGCGCCGCGTTCCTTCATGTCGCCGACATCTGGCATCCGCGCATTGCCGGCGAACCACAGCATCAGGCGCCGCATCAGCCAATCGAAAAAATCGTCTTCGAGGGCCAGACGCTGATGGTGCAGGTCGTGAAGGATCCGATCGGCACCAAAGGCGCGCGCCTGTCCACCCAGGTGAGCATTGCCGGTCGCACGCTCGTCTATCTGCCGCAGGAACCGCATATCGGCATCTCGCAGAAGATCGAGAGCGAAGCCGAACGTGAAGCCGTGCGCGCGCGTCTGACCGCCGTGCTGCCCGCCGATGAAAAAGGCGGCTATATCGTGCGCACCATCGCCGAAGATGCAACTAGCGAAGAGCTGGCCGGCGACGTCGCGTATCTGCGCAAGACGTGGGCGACGATCCTCTCGCAAGGGCAGCGCATGCCGCCCACGAGCCTGCTCTATCAGGATCTGAATCTCGCGCAGCGCGTGCTGCGCGATTTCGTCAACGATGAGACCTCGCGCATTCAGGTCGACTCGCGCGAAACGTATCAGATGCTGGCCGATTTCGCGGCCGAGTTCACGCCGGCGGTGTCGTCGAAACTGCACCACTACACCGGCGAGCGGCCGCTCTTCGATCTGTACAACATCGAGGCGGAAATTCAGCGGGCGTTGTCGCGGCGGGTGGATCTGAAGTCGGGCGGGTATCTCGTGATCGACCAGACCGAAGCGATGACGACCATCGACGTGAACACGGGCGGGTACGTCGGCGCGCGCAACTTCGACGATACGATCTTCAAGACGAACCTCGAAGCCGCGCACACCATTGCGCGGCAATTGCGTCTGCGCAATCTGGGCGGCGTGATCATCATCGACTTCATCGATATGGAAAACGTCGAGCATCGCGATCAGGTGCTGGGCGAATTGAAGAAGGCGTTGTCGCGTGATCGCACGCGCGTGACGGTGAATGGTTTTTCACAGCTTGGCTTGGTGGAGATGACGCGCAAGCGTACGCGTGAATCGCTCGCGCATGTGCTGTGCGAGCCGTGTCCGGTTTGCCAGGGCAAGGGGCAGGTCAAGACGCCGCGTACGGTGTGTTATGACGTGCTGCGGGAAATTCTGCGCGAGTCGCGGCAGTTCAATCCGCGCGAGTTTCGCGTGGTGGCGTCGCAGCAGGTGATTGATCTGTTTCTCGAGGAAGAGTCGCAGCATCTGGCTATGTTGATTGATTTTATTGGTAAGCCGGTGTCGCTGCAGGTGGAGTCGAATTTGAGTCAGGAACAGTACGATATTGTTTTGATGTAGGGTTTACCCTATATCAACCCGAATCACGCCATTTCGCCAAAAGCCCCGCCCATCAAGACTTCATCGTTTTCGGTGAATTTTCCCGTATCATCCTGAATCATGCGA
>NZ_JCAQOY010000024.1:0-69997 GCF_059567925.1 Paraburkholderia sp. BGA-UO-ETr-F21
TCGCATGATTCAGGATGATACGGGAAAATTCACCGAAAACGATGAAGTCTTGATGGGCGGGGCTTTTGGCGAAATGGCGTGATTCGGGTTGATATAGGGTAAACCCTACATCAAAACAATAAGACATTATATTTTCGGTGTTCTGTCACAGACTTCTCCTGGCGACGTTTGGTCTAGGCGGGTTTCAAATTTCTCCATATCTCCAATATAATGGAAACGTTTTGACGCAGCAAGCGCGGGCGCGCTCGGTCGTTCGGCGCTGGCAGCGGTGAAGTCCGGGTTCGACTGTTCCGCCCCGCGCCGGCGGCGCCGCGTTAGAATCGGCAGATAACCTTGAAGACAGAGCCTTATGAAGGAAAAAGACGCCATCAAAGCTTTGGCCGCGCTCGCACAGCCGACGCGCCTGGCTATTTTTCGCCTGCTCGTCACAGCCGGGCCGGAGGGTCTCAACGTCGGAGTCATCCAGGAGCATCTTGACCTGGCTAGCGCGACGCTGTCCTTCCATCTCAAGGAGCTGACGCATGCTGGCCTGGTAACGTCTCGGCAGGAAGGGCGCTTCGTATACTACGGGCCCGAAATCGAGCACATGAACGACCTGGTTGGCTTTCTGACCGAGAACTGCTGCCAGGGAGTGGACTCGGCTGCATGCAAGCCCACCAGGAAAGTGAAGTGCAAGCCCGTGACCGCATGAACAGGCGCTTAGTGCGGTAAGTCGCGCAGGAGCACACTTGCATCATTCACATAAGTATCCAACTACAACGGCCGCTTCGTACCCTTGGGCGGCCGTTTGCTTTTGTCGCAGCGAATCAGCAGCAGCCGACTTTTTTCTCAATGACAGCTGGGATTGAGGTAACCGGGGCACAGCAGGCCCCGCCCGCTTCGGCAGTGGCCGACTGCCTGCTGTCCGCCCCGAACATGGGGATGCCGCTAATCGTGTGGTACGTCTCCCACGGTACGCCCGCTGGGTCCTGCGTCCAATACTTGTTCGAGTTGGCGTAACAGCAATGCGCACCGGGCTGGTCCTGTACCGCGACGCTGCCGGCGACGACCTGCTCGCGAAGAGCAGCCAGCTCTTCGTCACTGTCGACCTGAAAACCCAGATGATTGACACCCGTTTCGCCACCACGCGCAGAAATGGCAAAGTTCATGCGCGGGTCCTCGAGCATCCACTTCGCGTAATCGTCCTTGAGCACCGAAGGTTCCGCGCCGAACATGCTGCTATAGAAACGCACACTTTCGTCGAGCTTCGGGACAATAACGTGCACGTGAAATCGCTTCATTTACGCCTCCGTTTCGTTGGTCGCGCAGCCGCATTGCTCTGCTTGCTCCGCCGCGCAGCAGTTTTCCATCAGGAAATCCATGAGCGTCTGCATGTGGTCATAGCTGGCGCAGTAGATGATGAACCGGCCCTGACTCTTGCCTTCAATGAGCTCCGCGTGGGCGAGCTCCTTCAGGTGGAATGACAGCGTCGGCGCGGGAAGCCCCAGCTTTTCGGCAATGGCACCCGGACTCATACCCGTGCGTCCCGCCGTGACCAGAAGGCGGAAGACTGCGAGGCGGGTCTCATGTGCGAGCGCTGCCAGCGCCTTGACTGCGAGTTTCGAATCGAGGGTTGCCATGACGTACCTTTATTGGTTGCTCGTCTGCACTTCTTTTCGCGAATGGTCAGCGATTGCCTGGGAGGCCAGGTCGGTCGCTGGGTCGAGCGGACGGTCTTCCTTCACGCGTTCGCTGTATCGGTCTACGAGATAGTCGGCGCGGCCGCGGAGCAGAAGAGTGAACTTGACCAGTTCCTCCATAACGTCGACCAGGCGGTCGTAGTACGAGGACGGCTTCATCCGCCCGTTTTCTTCGAACTCTTCGAACGCCTTGGCAACCGACGACTGGTTGGGGATGGTGAACATACGCATCCATCGTCCGAGCTGCCGCAGTTGATTGACAGAGTTGAACGACTGCGAACCGCCACTGACCTGCATGACGGCAAGCGTACGTCCTTGCGTCGGGCGGATGCCGCCGCTCACAAGAGGGAGGTGGTCAATCTGAGTCTTTATCAGACCGGTGATGGTGCCGTGGCGCTCCGGGCTGCACCACACGTGACCCTCTGACCACAGCGAAAGCTCGAGCAACTCCTTCACTTTCGGATGGTTTTTCACGTCCGTATCGTCGGCATGCGGCAGACCGCGCGGGTCGAAAATCCGCGTTTGAGCGCCGAACGTCTCCAGCAGGCGCGCGGCTTCTTCGACTAGCAGCCGCGAATACGACCGTTCACGCAGCGAGCCGTATAGCAGCAGAATTCTCACCGGGGGCTGCCCGTCCATGCCGAGGCGTGCGGCAATATCCGTGTCGAAAAATTCTGTCCTGGCGGCCGGAAAGCTGTGGTCGCCCTTGATTGCATCAACGGTCATCTCATTACCTTGCTATTTGACGTTTCTGACTGCACCCGATGTTCGCCGCCTCAACCCAGCATTGCTGCCAGCTGAGGAGCAAGCGTCATCGTTTCGTGCTTTGCATTCTAGGACATTTCCGCTATTCTGGAAATGTGAAACTTTAGGGAGCTGTCATGGACCGCGAAGACCTCTTGTCGACTGGACCTTCCTTGTCGGCAGCGGATGGGTGGCACTGCGGCTCGATGCAGGCGTTGGTCCTGCTGAAGGCAGAGCGACCAGCGGCCAGCGACGCGATACGGCGTTCCGACGGCTCGGCCACGACACGGTCCTGGCGTGCGTCGCTTTCGACAGACGTCGCAAGAGCGTTCGAGTTGCAGACCGGTTACGCGACGTCAGCGATTGCGCTGACGGGCGCGCTCGACGAGACGCTCGAGCGGGCGCGATTTCTCGGGACTGGCGGGTCGTCGGCTGCTGTCGTTGTCCTGGATGCGAAGTCCTTGAGTCGTTTCTGGCCGCGATGTGACTGGATGACTCCGTTGCTGCGGACACGCAATAGGGTCGCCGACGAAGGGTTGAAGCTTTTCGTCGCGTTGACGACCCACGAAAAAAGGAGCGGCGTCGTCGGCGTGTCCGCACACCCGAGAGAAGCGCTCGTCGCGCTACGCACACGAGGGTATTGCGAACGCGAAGGAATCGGTTTTCTTGGCAAGGTACAGACAGACCAGCGGATAGTTGGACCGCGCAACGCCTGCCCACCGCCAGAGCGGGTCGGCCGCACCATCGCCGACAGACTTGCTTCGCAAAGGTTCTTTTGCTGCGACTCCTTTCGCATCGGCGCTGCCGACGTTTAACCGACTGACCCAACGAGAGGAAACAATTGAGCACGACGTCGAATCAGGACGAGAGCGCACGCTACGAGACCGCGCAGACGGACAGTCGCGACAGGCTTGTGACCTGGGCACTGGCGGTGGCTCAACTCGTATCCTGGGGCTCTGTCTACTACTCCTTTTCGCTGCTGGTTGTGCCTATGGAGCAAGCCATGGGCTGGAGCCGGACGGCGATGAACGGCGCGCTTTCCGTGGGGTTGCTGGTTTCAGGATTCGCGGCCTATCCCATTGGGCGCTGGATTGACCATGGACTGGGGCGCCGGGTCATGGCCCTCGGCTCGGTCATCGCCGCGGCGATGCTGCTGCTCTGGGCCGAGGCTCAATCGTTGACGATGTTGTTCGTCGTGTGGATTGGCCTTGGCGTTTCCATGGCGGCCACATTTTATGACCCGGTATTTGCGGTAGTGACCCACCGCTATCCGCGAAGCTTCCGTACCAAAATCACGCTCATCACTTTGGTCGCCGGATTCGCCAGCACGGTTTTTATTCCGTTGACCCAGTTCCTCATTGGCGCGGTCGGATGGCGCACGTCACTTGTTGTTCTCGCTGCACTGAACATTCTCATCTGCCTTCCTGTTCACATGGCGGCAATCCGTTCGTCGAGGATTGCCGCTGAAGCACGGCCGGCGAGTGGCGATGTAAAAAGGGCGAACGATGCGGCTACACGTCGTGCTGTTCATTCGCCAATTTTCTGGGCGCTCGCCATCTGCTTTACGGCCTACTATGCGACGTTCGCGGCACTCACTTTCCATCTTGTGCCGCTCATGGTTGAGCGCGGCGTGTCGAACGCTGTCCTGGTTACAACCATGGCGCTCATTGGCCCAGCTCAGGTCGCCTCGCGAGCGGTGTGGTTCACTTTCGGTCGAACCGTTCACGTGAGTACGGTCGGCATCATCGTCGTAACGCTCTTTCCCCTGTCGACCCTTGTCCTGATAGGCGCGGGCCAGTCCGCCGCGCTGCTGTGGTTGTTTGCGCTTTGCTACGGCGCCGCGAATGGCATGATGACCATCCTCCGCGGCACCATCGTCCAGGACCTGATGTGGACGGAGGGGTATGGCGCGGTCAGCGGTATGCTTTCCTTTCCGTCGAACGTCGCGAAGGGAATCGCGCCGATTGCCGCTGCCAGCATCTGGAGCTTCACGCATGGCTATGTGACTGTTGAATGGACGGTCTTTCTCGTCTCGATACTGTCTGCAATTGCGTTCTGTGTGGCTGTTCGGGTCAGCCGTCACATGACAACTGGAGCCGCCTGACTTCGCTTCCAAAATCACCCAGGATAACTCGACTATGATGATACGTGCTGCACGAAACGAAGACCTTGATGCCATCAAAGTATTGCTCGCGGAAAACGGGTTGCCGGCTTCCGATGTAACTCCCGACCTGTTGCGCAGTTTTGCTGTCGCAGAAAATGCCGCTGGTTCAGTTGTCGGCAGCGTTGGCCTGGAGCGGTTTGGAACCGATGCGTTGCTGCGGTCGCTGGCGGTAGCGAAGCTTGCTCGCAATTGTCGTTTGGGTGGCGACTTGGTGGCTCACGCCGAAGACCTCGCGCGAGCTTCAGGCGTTGGCGAGCTTTGGTTGCTCACCACGACTGCTGCAGACTTCTTTCCGAGGGTCGGCTATGCACGTGTCGACCGAGGCACCGCGCCTGCAGAGTTGCAGGGGAGTACGCAATTTTCACAGTTGTGCCCGGCGAGCGCTGTCTGCTTCAAGAAGGCACTTTGACGCTTATCCTTACGGAAGCGAGGAGCGTTTGACTTCCCGCCTAGTTAAGCGGCCGCGAACAGCGCCCACCGCTCTCTAGGTAAATCCCGGTGCCCGCGCGACTTGGGTTACGCCCGCGATGCTTGCCATTCTAAAAAGCACTGCGCCCGCGAGGCACCTCGGCGACGTACAAATACTCAGAATGGTCCCCCATCCCCGGCAGCTTAATCTCGTGCGAGCTTTGGGGAGGTTCCATCGTGTATTACAGCAGGCTACCGAGGCCGGCTGACAACTGAATGCGCACTCTCTACGAAGGATGGCCCGAAATGAGGCTTCCTCAGGCGGTCGGGTTGCCGCGTCAGGAATACTGGGACATGCTGACCGGCGCCCGGCCGCACTATTGAGGAGCGCGATAGTGCGGCGCTGGAGCAGTGCCGGGGACCTAAAATGAGCCCCCGGTAAAAGTTAAAACATCATTCGCTAGATGTCTTTTTACTTCTTCATCGACATGAAGAGTCCTTTAAGACACAAAGCCATAAGTGGATGGAAGTCTTTTTAGCTCACGGGTCTGACCTACCCGTGAGTGTCAACCCATGCGCGAGCCCACGCTATACCGATGGCGCGCGCCTCTCCCTCGGGTCCGCATGTCGCAAGCACGCCTGAACCTTCAATGAATTTCCGGCCAGACGTTATGGTGCCGCTAGCGGCGTAGCCTCCATTCTGCGGGATAGCATGCCCCACACTTCGTATCCGTTGTATAACACCGGTTCCGTTTTTTGCTTGTGCTTCAGCTCAGTTGCTCGATTCTCGTGCAATGTCTGCACCGGCACTTATTGACGCTCAACGTTGCGTCGGTCTCACCACTCCTTCGTGGTTTTGCTTAGAAACGTTCCAACCATTCCCACGCCAAGTCCGAATGAAGCGGTGGCTAAGCCGCCCGATGGAATCTCGGACCCGGCATCAGCCGCTATAAGCGCTACGCCACCGAATCCCAAGGCAATCAGTTCCCATCGATTTCGGTTCTTCGCATCCTGCAAAGAGGCCGACGCCTGCGCGCTCGCCTTGCAAACAACATCCCGTGTATCGGTGATGTCTCGTTCAATGAGATTGGGGTCTGGCTTGTCAGTTATGTCCTTCCGGAAGTCGTATGCTCTATGGAGGACCTGTTTGGCAGCATCGTCGCTCACGCCAATTTGTTTCAACGCGCCTGACTCCGAGTCGACAAAACTTCCGGCGAAAGTACGCGCTGCTTGGAGAGCTTCGCGCTGTGCAGTGCCTCCGGATTTTCCGGCTTTCTTGTGGAGCGCCTTTTTGAAAGATTGGTCGTCGCTCAAGCGTTTTAGTGCGGTGCATCCTTGCGAATAAGCTTTCGCAACTTCCTCTGGGCTGGAATTGCCGGTCAAGGAGTAGATGGCATTTGTCGCGTCTCCTAAGTAGCTGAGACTGGACTCGGCATGAGTTGCTGATATGAACGACGATGCCGACACGGCGACGAGCGTGGCAACCGTTTTCCGAGCACAGTACATGGGCACCTCCGATTCACGGGACGAGCACCACGCGAAAAATGCGAAACGGACGGCGGTACCCGAGTCCGTTATAGATTGATGACCCTAATTGTGCAAGGCGAGTTCTACGCAAACCGAAGCGCGGTTGCCGCGACCTCCGCGCTAGCCGTGACTATCTACCCACGCCCGACACCACGAAAGGCCTACCAACTCTGCTTCTTCGTCACTATCAAAAGCGTCGAGTACCCCGGATACCTCGACGACCTTGGTGTCGCGCGTGACCGTGCCGCTTCCTGCGAATTTCGCCGGCTGTGGGATGCCTTCCTGCTGCAAGATGGCATGACCCCACAGCGTGTATCCACGGTATTTCTCAGTTTGCATCTGCTGACCTCGAAGGACCTCTGAACCGATTCTTTCCAGTGATTGCCCGAGTTCTCGCGATTCGGCAAGCAGCTACTGCTTGAGGCGTTGAGTCTCGACTCCGGCCATCTTCAATGTGGCGTCAATCATCTTCAGCTCCTGGCCGAAATCGAGCGGCCATTCCTCGCCGTCGCATCGCACGGTCATGCCGTTGTGCATCGAAATCAGACTACGTGCCTTGTACAAGGCATCCACAAGTTTCGATTCGCGTTCGGCCTCCCGAACCCATTCATCTGCTCTCATGGTGGAACCTCCTCTGAGCAATGGAAGCAGGAAATGAGGCCGAGCGATGGATGACGCACGGCCGTCGTTCCTCAAATAAAAGTGACAGTTCACGCCTACGAATTTGCGTGTACGATACTGTATAAATATACAGGTTTTTTGTTGCCATATGTCCACCGCTACCGTCACGGCCGAAGAGATACACCCGTCCTTGTGGCGTGCGTCCCAGCTCGCGCGTGGCCGTGGGCGGGTCGTTGAGACCGGCTATCCCGCGCTGTCGGCCGAGCTCCCGGGCGGGGGCTGGCCAGTCGGTGCGCTCATCGACCTGATGGTGCAGCAGGCCGGGGTCGGTGAATTGCGACTGTTGCGCCCGGCACTCAGTGGTTCGGGCAACCGCCCTGTGGCGTTTGTGCAGCCGCCGCACACCCCGGACGGACTTGGACTCAGCTACATCGGACTTCCTATTGACCAGGTGTTGCGGGTGAAAGCGCAGAAGACCGCCGATGCGCTCTGGTCGGCGGAGCAGATTCTGCGGGCAGGCAGTTGCGGTGCGCTCATCTTTTGGGCGCAATACGCGCAGGCCTCATCGCTGCGGCGCCTGCATCTGGCGGCACAGTCATCCGAAACACTCTTCGTGATGGTCCGGCCTCTGGCAGCGGCGCAGGATTCGTCACCCGCCCTGTTGCGGCTTGCTTTGAGACCATCAGTCGACGGTCTAACCGTTGACATTGTCAAACGACGAGGGCCCGCGCGCGCAGAGCCTCTGTCAATTCCCCTTCAGTCCACTCCTGTATTGCTTTCCCGACATGCGCGTCTTTCTCGCCGTCCACTTGCCGAAGTTGCCGCTCGAGGTGTTCCGACCGAAGTGGTCATCTGAGCCGGCGCACGGAAGTGCTGTACTGGAGAGAGACAAAGTGGTCATTACAGACAGCACAGCTCGTGCAGCTGGCGTGCGCCTCGGGATGAAGCGCGGCGGAGTGCTGACACTGTCGCCGGAAACGGAGATGCATGAACGCGATGCCGCCAGGGAAGCGGCGGCACAGCGCGAGGTGGGTGTTGCCCTGATGCGCTTCTCGCCTGAAGTCGCCTTGCTTGACGAAGCGACCGTCGTGGTGGAGGTGGGTGCGAGTCTGCGTCTCTTTGGCGGGTTGCTCGCATTGTGTCGGGAAGCGAAGGCTGTTCTCGGGACGCTTGGGCTTACTGCACGCATCAGTGCTGCACCCACCGGTCAGGGAGGATGGCTACTCGCAAAGTTTGGGAACCGCCGCGTGCTCAAGCTCGCATCGCTCGAGCAACGGCTCGCCGCTCTGCCAATGATGGCCGTTCCTGAAGTTCGGCCGTTCGGAGAATGGTTTTCCGGACTTGGCTGCGAGACCATTGCTGACATCAGGCGTTTGCCACGCGCCGGCCTGCAGCGTCGATGTGGTGAACATCTGCTCGATACGCTCGACCGCGCATTTGGCACCGCGCCCGAACTCTTTGATTGGCTAGAACTGCCGCCGACTTTCTCCGCACGTATCGAAATGCCGGACCGGCTTGAGGATGCGGACGGCGCAGTCTTCGGTGCCCATCGACTCATCGTGCAACTGTGCGGCTGGCTTTGCGCCAAGCAGCTGGCGGTCACGGCTATAAGGCTGCTGCTCGAACATGAACGTGGTCGCGACGCTATGGAGCCGACGGCCATCGACATCGCATTGGGCGAGCCGACATGGAAGGAGGAGCATCTCGCCAGGCTACTGAAGGAGCGGCTGCACCGGATTGAGCTGGTTGCGCCGGTCATCGCGCTGCGACTCGATGCTTCCAAAGTCGAGTCCGCAGCACCGGCATCTGACACGCTATTCCCGGAACCGGGAGGTTCAAAGGAAGACCACGCACGTCTTCTTGAGCTGCTAGTTGCGCGACTCGGAGAGGATAACGTTCTTCGCCCCGCACCGACTGCCGACCATCGCCCGGAGGTCGCCAACCGCTGGGTGCCGGTGACGCTCAAGTCAAAGCAGGAATCACTTCCGCTCGGTCTGCCAAGACCCACCTGGATGCTGGACAGTCCGGTGCGGCTGCTTATGCGTCAGCATCGTCCCTTCTATGGGTCTCCGCTGCGGATGGTGTCGCCCGGTGAACGTATCGAAGCTGGCTGGTTTGATGGTGAGCTGGTGACGCGTGACTATTTCGTGGCGCAGGGGGAAGACCAGAGCTGCTACTGGATATATCGCGAGCGAGTCAGCAGCCGCGACGCGGAGGAAGAGCAGCGGTGGTTCCTTCATGGCCTGTTTGGATGACGCGCCATGGACACAACGTTCAACGTGCTGCCGGCTTATGCCGAGCTTTTCTGTCTCTCGAATTTCAGCTTCCTGCATGGCGCTTCGCATGCCGAGGAGCTGTCTGAGCGCGCGGCACAGCTTGGTTATTCGGCGCTTGCTGTGACCGACGAATGTTCGCTGGCGGGTGTTGTGCGTGCGCACGTCGCCGCGAAAGAAGCGAAGCTGCCGTTTATCGTCGGCTCGTTCTTCCGCCTCGTCAATGCTGACGGTTCGCCCGCGTTTGGACTCATCCTGCTCGCCAGGAACCGCGAGGGGTACGGCAACCTGTCCGAACTGATTACGCTTGCACGTACCCGGGCAACCAAAGGCGAATATCGCCTGACGCCACAGGACCTCTCGCGTCCAGAGAAAGAGTATCGACACCTTCGCGGGATGCCGGACTGTCTCGCCATCCTTGTGCCGGATTTCCCGGCCAACGAGGATGTCCTTGGTGCACAGGTCGAGTGGCTGGACGATACCTTTACTGGCCGCGCCTGGGTAGGGTTGGTGCTTCACCAGCGCGCCATGGATGACATTCACCGTGGCTCGGTCGAACTCATCGCGCGCAACCTGGATGTACCCGTGGCGGCGCTGGGGCATGTCGTCATGCATGTGCGCTCGCGCAAGCCATTGCAGGACACGATGACCGCCATCCGGGTCGGCAGGCCAGTGCACGAATGCGGTTACGACCTCGCGCCAAACGCCGAGCAGCATCTGCGTTCGCGACTCCGCCTCGCGAACCTTTACCCGGTCGAAGCACTTGCTGCGACCGTCGACATCGCGAACCGTTGCACGTTCTCGCTTGACGAGCTGCGGTATGAATATCCGGACGAACTGGTGCCCGCGGGCATCACCCCGAAAGCCTATCTTCGGCAGGAAACATACGTCGGCGCGCAGTGGCGCTTTCCATCCGGCATCCCGCACGACGTACAGGGGCAGATTGAGCACGAGCTTGAACTCATAGCCGACCTCGAATACGAACCGTACTTTCTGACTGTCTACGACATAGTCCGCTTTGCGCGCAGTCAGCACATCCTGTGTCAAGGTCGCGGCTCGGCCGCCAATTCGGCAGTGTGTTACTGCCTCGGCATTACCGAGGTCGACCCCGCGCGCGGCAACATGCTGTTCGAACGGTTCATCAGCAAGGAGCGCGGTGAACCTCCAGACATCGACGTCGACTTCGAACACCAGCGTCGCGAAGAGGTTATCCAGTACATCTATCGCAAGTATGGTCGTGACCGCGCTGCTATCGCTGCGGCAGTCACAACATACCGTCCTCGCGGAGCGCTACGTGAAACCGGCAAGGCGCTCGGAGTCGACCCGCAGGTAGTCGACCTGGTCGCCAAATCGCATCATTGGTTCGATAGCAGTCAGGACCTGCTCAAACGCTTCGCCGAGTCTGGACTGGACCCGGAGAAGCCGCTTATCCAGGCGTGGGCGCGACTCGCATCCCAGCTTCTTGGCTTTCCGCGTCACCTGTCGCAGCACTCGGGCGGCTTTGTTATAAGTCGCGGCAAGCTCACGCGACTCGTACCAGTCGAAAACGCTGCGATGCGAGACCGGTCCGTTATTGAATGGGACAAGGACGACCTCGAGGCGCTCGGCCTTCTCAAAATCGACGTGCTCGCTCTCGGCATGCTTTCGGCTATCCGGCGAGCGCTGGACATCGTGTCGGAGCAGCGCGGCGAGCGCTTTGAAATGCAGGACATTCCGGCTGAGGACACGAAAACGTACGAGATGATTTCTGCTGCGGATACTGTCGGCGTTTTTCAGATTGAATCGCGTGCCCAGATGTCGATGTTGCCGCGGATGCAACCTCGTACGTTTTACGACCTCGTCATCGAAGTCGCCATTGTCCGGCCCGGTCCGATTCAGGGCGGCGCTGTGCATCCCTATCTGCAGCGCCGGCAGGGATTCGAGCCAGTCACATACCCGAGTGATGCACTCAAAACCGCGTTAGGCCGCACACTTGGCGTGCCGATTTTTCAGGAACAAGTGATGCAGGTTGCCATCCTTGCGGCCGGTTTTACGCCTGGCGAGGCCGACGGGTTACGGCGAGCCATGGCCGCCTGGAAGCGTAAAGGTGGCTTAGAGAAATATTACAACCGCATCGTTATCGGTATGCAGGAACGCGGCTATGACCTCGTCTTTGCCGAATCAATTTTTGAGCAGATTAAGGGTTTCGGTGAGTATGGTTTTCCGGAGAGTCATGCGGCAAGCTTCGCGTTGCTGGTATATGCAAGCAGCTGGCTGAAGTGCCACGAGCCAGAGGCATTTCTTGCGGCCATGCTCAACTCGCAACCCATGGGGTTTTACTCTCCATCACAGCTCGTCCAGGACGCCCAGCGCCATGGCGTTAAAGTGCTTCCTGTCGATGTGACTGTCAGCGGTTGGGGCTCGGTGCTCGTACGCCTCGCCAACAATGACCGTCCAGCCGTGCGTCTCGGACTATCGTTGGTGCGCGGCATGAAGGACGGCGCTGCCGAGCGTATCGAGAATGCCCGAGCCGTTCGAAGCTTCGAGAGCGTGAAGGACCTCGCTCGCCGAGCGCAGCTTGACCGCAAAGACCTTCACGTCCTTGCGGACGCCAACGCTCTGGCTTCGCTTGCCGGCAATCGTCGGGAGGCGCTATGGCAGTCTGTTGCCGCTGTGCCCGACAGGGACATGCTCGCTGTTGCGGCGGTTGAGGACGAGACGCCCGAGCTTGGGGCACCGACAGAAGCTCACGACATCGTGTCCGACTACCGGTCCATCGGACTCACGCTCGGTCGACATCCGCTTGAATTGCTACGCCCGCAGTTGCTTGCAAATCGGCTGATGCCGGCGTCGACGTTGCGCACTTATCGCGATGGACGACTTGCGCGGGGCTGTGGGCTCGTAACCGTGCGTCAGCGGCCAGGCACAGCCAAGGGTGTGCTTTTCGTGACGCTGGAAGACGAGACGGGCAACGTGAATGTAATCATTTGGCCGTCCCTGTTCGAAAAGCAACGCAAGGAAGCCTTGAGTGCTTCGCTGCTCGCCGTGTACGGAACCTGGCAATGTCAGGGTGAAGTCCGCCACCTCGTTGCGCAACGGCTTGTCGACATGTCGCATCTGCTCGGCGGTTTGATTACTGCGAGCCGAAACTTCTGCTGAAGGGTGGAAGACAATCCCAATGCCCGGCGCACGCACATGGAGGGCGTCCCGGGCAATTGAAAATGCCAAAGATAAACATCACTTCACGCGAACGCTTTAGCTTTCTGGGCGCCTCTCGCTTCGTCGGCCACAGCTGTCAGCTGTGACCAGTACTCAGCGTAGTGACTGCGCAACCAGTCAGATACGGCATCGTTGCCCATCAGTTTGACGATATAGGCCGCAGACACGGCCAGTTCGAGGTGCTCTACGCTGTACGTCTCCTCGACCGCCGAGTGAGTCGCCTGCATGGTCGCTATCTCTCGCTCCAGCTTCGCAACCTGCAGCGTAATCTCCCTGTTTGTGCGGCGCTTGAGCGGTTCGCGAATGGTCAGCTGCTCCACTGGCGTTGTCGACCGGATTGCCTTGGCAAACGCTGACGTGAAATTCCCCTGGCTGCACATCAGCTCCGCCGCCTCTATCTGCCTTATCGGCTTCAACCATTTCAGCGTGACGTAAACCGACGCGGGACACATCTTGTCCGCGAGCAACTCCGCCGCTTCCTTGCAGATTCCTTCAAGAAGGACAGCCTTACTTTGCACAGTCCGTGGCACCACTCCGAGAACTGTCGCTATTCGGGTCGGTGATACACCTTTCCGGATTGCTTCTGCAATCATTCGGGCGTCCTGCGCGGGAGAGAGGTGGTTCACCTGTCTGTTATAGGTGTACGTCTCGTCGTCGGTGGATATGAGACACAGTGCGTCAACCTTGCCCAACCGTCTCAAGGCTTCAAGTCTAAGTCTGCCGTCCAGGACCACGAAGCATTCCGGCCTCGATACGTCATCAATCACAACGAGTGGCTCGACCAGACCGACGGTCGCGATGGAGGCAAGAACCTGAAGATACTTTTTGCCCGTCAAGGTCGAAACGGGAAGCGGGCGGTGCGGTCGGAGTCGCTCCAGGGCGAGCGTAATTAGCGCGGGCTTGAACGCCGCACGCACTGTGGTTGGGGGGCTGGTTTGAATGAGGTTCGTCATCATGGATGCTCCGCGCGAATCTGCTGGTCCAGCACCTTCGGCACACTCGTCAAACCTTCCCGTCCAAGCAGCGCCATGAACGTATCATCCTGAAACAGCGTCCTCAGCGCGTTCTGGATAATGATTAACCGTGTGTGGACAAGGTCTGCCTTCTTTTCGAGGAGTTGATGTGCCTCGCTATCCTTGATGTAAATTTTCCGCAGTTGCTCCGTGGACATCGGTACATCCGGTTCGCCACGTTTCCCGGACTTCTGGACCGTATGGTGCTTCTGTCGCTGCTGTATCAGACGACGGACCTGAGAAAGCTGCCGCCCCTTGAGCGTGCCGTCGGCATATGCATCCGCAAGCGCGCTTTGGACTTCCGCTTCATCTGAGCGCGCTATGCTTACGGCGAGGCCGATGGGCACTGCGCCGCATTCAACAGCGTGCAGAAGTCGTTCTTCGCCTTGCTCAAGCAGCAGAATCAGGCTGTGCAGATAACCATGCGTGAGCCCGACCTTCTCGGCCATCTCTTCGGTCGAATATCCACTATCGATGAGCGATTTCACGTCGCGCAGCAGTTCCATCGGGTCGTGGTTTCGTCGGGCAACATTTTCGACGAGGCTCATTTCGAGACATGAGCGCTCATCCTGTTCGATAATGCGTGCCGGTATGAATTTGTGACCCAGAAGTCGTACTGCCTCGATGCGACCCTGTCCGCAAACAAGGTCGTAGCGGGGACTGATGTCAGTACCCATCCTTCGGCTAACCGTTATGGGTCGCTTGAGTCCAACGGCCGCGATGTTTGCGACGATTGCCTGATGCTGCGAGCGCCCTCGTGACCGCGGGTTCAGCACGCGGATGTCATCGAGCAGGACTTCGGTAATCTCCTCATTCCCTTGCTGTAGGTAGTCTTCCACCGTTTATCTCCAGTGCTCTTCGCTGAGTCAGGTGAGAGAGTATTTCCAGATTGGCGAAGTAGAATGAACTGAGCGCAGGAACATTCTGCGCACAGATGTTTGTCATCTTTCCGGCCGGGACCGTGCCCAGAGGAAGCACGTAGAAACCGCTAATGCGCACCGGCATCCGGGTAAAGAGCATAAGAACCATCAAGTCGATGTCGTAGGTATCAGGCCAACGAAGTCCCCATGTCTGTTCCTGGGCCCCCTCGTGCGCACACAAGCGCGCATTCAGCTTGATTTTCAGCTCATCATTCACCAGCATCAGGGTCTCGCCGTGTTCAAGCGATAACTGATGGCCTTCCCGCGTCAATGTCGAGCTGAGGTTGACAACAAATTCGTGAAAAATTGCGCTAGCCTGCCGACGCGTGTCGATGTAGTCGTAGTTGTATGTGGGCGTGAAGCCGATGCTTCGGTATGTGCCAGCCATCGAGCCGAAGTGCTTGCGATACTCGCTCTTGCCATGCACATGAAGCTGTCTCGCCATTGTTCGCATGGTTAGATGCCCGGAGCGCCTGAACAGGTGCTCCAGTTCCGCCTGTATCTCTTCCTTGACGACACCGCGCGAATACCGCGTCAAACGAAACTGCGCTGCCTCGAATATGGCTGGGTCGACGATTTCCCCGAAGGCTGCAACAGACCTCACCCACTCTGAAGGGGGATTGCGGACCTGAGGTGTATGGAGGCGCACCGAATGGCGGTTGTACAGGTTGTTTCCAATGTATTTCTCGCCCATCAGGATGGCGCGGATAGTTGGCTTGCTCCACGGCCTGTCATATGGGTTATACAGTCCCATAACGTTGAGTCGGTCGGCGATGCGCGTGGTGCTTATTTTTTCGTTGACGTACCAGTCAAATATCTTGCGTATCAATGCGACTTCGTTTGCTGGCCCCGGCACGAGGACGACACGGTCAGTATGAATGGCCTTGTGTTCAAACCGGGCGAGCGGGCCTTTGACTGTTCCGTTGGCGTCGACAAGTTGCCGGCGCAACCCATAGCCTGGGCTCGCGCCTTGCCAGAATCCCAGCCGTACCAACCGGCAGTGACCAAGAAAAACTTTCCCCGACAACTCGCGGCTATATTCGCCAGCCATCGCCCGCTTGATGGACTTGTATACGCTCGCGAAGGGAGTGCCGTCGTTTTCAAATGGCTCAGAGCAATAGACAACACAAACACCCGCGCGTCTGCACTCGTGCTCATGGTAAGCAGCCTCGTCTGAATCCTGAAATCGCCCCCATCGAGATATGTCGAGCACAAGCACAGTGTCGAAATCACGGTCCGGATTGCGCACGTCAATGAGCAGGCGCACTAATGCTGGTCGTTCACGGAGCGTGAGGCCGCTCAGCCCTGCATCCTCGTAGGTACGCACGACTTCGATGCCGTGCACTTTCGCATACTCGGAAATCGCCTGCTTTTGCGCATCTGGGGAGAATTGCTGCTGGTCGGTTGACATGCGTATGTATTGTGCCGCGGCGTGCGCGCGGGTTGGCATCGAGCAGATGGCTGAAGCGCTTTCGACGGTTGTCATCGCGCGTAACCCTCACAGCAAACCTTATTGATAGAGGCGCGATTTGCGAAGTCAAGCCAAATTGTTCGTCAGACACTCCCGCATCTCGGGTTCTGTCCAGCAGACCCTTATGTGGCGGGGCACGGATGACGCACCTTGCTCGAACAAATCTGGTTAAGAAAGATGCGGTAGTCTGCAACTTGCGAACGGGCATCCTGATAACCGGCCTGCGGACCCGAGTTCCCAGATAGGATTTACAATGGTTCGGACCATGTCATTGCATTTACTGCTGCGCGATGAGCAATCCGTTTAACCTGGACCTGCAGGCACGTGCTGAACTGTTGACGTATCTTGTGGCGTCGAACCTGCTCGCGCTCGAGTTGACCGGCGAGTGGCTCCCAGCGACCAATCTCGTGGAGTCGACGAGCTTGTGGATGTCGTCGAACGGCGCTGGAGCACATGTGCTTGAAAGGGTTCGGCTCGCCGGCAAGGCCCATCGCCTGGCGCAGGACCTTGTCGCACAGATGGGCGCGATGGAGGCAGGCCATGTTACCGGCATGTTTTGCGACAATCTCAGGCTGGACTTCAGGTCCGCGCTTGTGCGGAAGACTTATCAGGAATGTCTGAGCAGCCTCGCTGGAAAAAGCTGGCGTTAATCACAGGTAAGTTGCCTCGCTCATCAACTGGAGGTCAAGGTGTGTTATTCGGCTCAAATCAAGGCGGATTATCAAAGGTTTGTGCGCACCTTCGGCGCGTTGATGGATATAGCAGAATTCACTCGCCTGTTCTTCGAGCGTGCTGAAGGTGTTAGCAGAGCCAAGGTACTTAAGGCGATGGAAGACGCTTTCAGGTCTCCGCAAACTGAGGCCGAACGCGAAATCAAGGTCCTTATCGACCGGTTCAACGCCGACCAGACAACCAAACTTGAACAGGACCTGTTCAAGCAGCGCAAGCGCCTGGCAGACGCTGAGCGAACTCTGCAGACGAAGGTGACCAAAGCCGCGGCAGAGAGTCAGCGTATCGCCACCGACAAGATTGCATGGACCCGGGGCAAGCTTGACGACATCCAGCGCACCGAGCCTCTGCCGCGTGACTCGCGGATTTTCCCCGGGTACTACGCGCCCGTGATGGTTATCGAAGACGGTCAGCGCGTTGTGAAGCCCATGCGTTATCAGTGCCGCATTGCAGGAAAACCGGCTTTTTTCGACGCAAAATATCCTGGAACTTACAACGCCAGAAGAGATAGCCTGACGGGCTTCTGGAAACCGCTGTTCGGGTACACGCACGGCGTGATGCTCGTCGATGTGTTTTACGAAAATGTGAGCAAAGCGAAATTCGAGGGTACTTTGCGAGAAACGCATGAGAAAGATGAAAACATCGTTCTGGAGTTTCGTCCCAGTAACGGGCAATTGATGCATGTCGCTTGTCTATGGTCACGCTGGTCGGCTCCCGGCCAGCCGGACTTGCTGTCATTTGCAGCCATCACGGACGAGCCGCCGGAGGAAGTCGCGGCGGCAGGCCACGACCGATGCATCATTCCCATCAAGCCGGAAAACATTGATGCATGGCTCAATCCAGACCCCAAGAAACTGGATGCAATGTATGCGATTCTTGATGACAGGGACCGACCGTACTACGAGCATCGACTTGCGGCATAGTGACTAGTCGGGCGAACATCGATGGTGGCGGGGACGGTGCGACAGTGCGCACATCGGTAGCCGTGGCATTGGCCGCAGTGTCTTTGTGTTTGTCCCGTACTGACTTATTGTCGCACCCCAACGAACTGAAGCGACGGCTCATTCGGATTTATTGCAATTCAGAGTCAGGTCGCGGAACACGGTGTTGCGCTAGACTGGCGTACGCAACGGGAAGGAGGTTTCGATGATACGCAAGACGCTCAATGCCTCGCGACTTCAGCAGGAGGTCGACCGGCGACTCCATCGATTGCAGGCAATCGTCGAGGATGGCGTGAAGATTCGTGTGCCGCGGCCGCAGTTGCAAGAGCCTGACAGGACAGGATGTAATTGGAAGATGACCCACTTCGGCAACGCCGTCGGCTTCGACCGCGACATCGAGGACGTCCTGAAGGCCGTACGTGCTGAATATAACCTCAGTACTGAGGTGAAAGAAGCCGGCAACCCGTTCGGTGACTAAACGCCGGTTTCTTCAACTCGCTGGTGGACCCGGAGGCAATCCACTAGCAGGCCAGTTTCTCAAAGTACGGCATTCAAAAGCCACGTGCCATCTGACTTGATGAACTCGTATGTTTGACCTTGACTCTCACCACTCTCCGGGCTGTAGTAGACAGCCCTGAAGGTGAAAGCGTTTAGCGACTTCTGCGTCCATGAATCCGTCCGCAAGACGCTCAGGCAACGGTTCTTCGGAGCGTACCTCATGTAACTGAACGGTGCCGCAATATATCCATTTCCGAGCTGTGCTGATGTGTACATGCTGAGAACCCGAGAGGTGTTCCCTTCGTGATAGCAGGCCGATTTTGACATCACGGCGACCAGCACTGGTTGCGCGGACCCGACCATTCCGCGGAGCCCGGCATCCCTCGACGACACCGATGCGTTGATTGCGTCGCGCATTTGTCCTTGCTGCTCGACAGACAGCGACGGGCCAAACATCGCGGGCGTACCGTTACCGTTCGGAGCCATCGCCTGATTGACTTGGCTTAGTCCGCTGTTCAAAGTTTGCAGCGCTGCGCCTGTCTCGGCACAGCCCGCGATTGCGACCGCTACGGCCGCCAGAGCAAATTGCAACTTCACGCTTCAGTCCTTTAGTACAAATTTCGACCTTTGGTTATCGGCTCCTGCACTAAAAGTCTTTAGGTTTATTTCGCACTTTAAAGGTGTGAAAGCCAAAGGCGCATTATTTACTTGGAGTAGAAGCGCAAGGCAGGGATAATCGGCGCGTCGCCTTGTTGGGCCACGACAATAAGATATCTATGATGCATAGGGGTGCGTGAATGTTAAGGACGAGTATTATTGCAGCTGTCACTTCGAGTCTCTTCCTGTTGTCCGGTTGTGGCAGCAAGCAGGATGCGAACAAAAACAACTTCCAATCTGCTATCCAGGACTACCTCGATACCAAGAAGGGCGTATGCGTGATGCTGCCCGCCAAGGATGTGCCCTTCACGCTTCAAAAAACCGGTGGCATGAATTTTATTAACGAACCAGAGAAAGCCGCCGCCTTGGTGAGTGCTGGTTTGCTTTCAGCGAAAGACACGGAGGTGAAAGCGGCCTTCGGCAACCAGATGGTTGCTGGTGTCGAATACTCGCTCACGGATGACGGCAAGAAGTATCTCGTTAAAGGCGCGGCGGGCAACCTGGGCAACTGGGACGCGTTCTGCGGCGGCAAGTACAAGGTGAAGGAAGTGGAAAACTTCACGCAACCGGCAGATATGTTTGGTACCAAGATTTCACAGGTCAACTTCCTCTATGAGGTTGATGACGCGCCGTCTTGGGCGAAACAGCCGGCAATTCAGGCCGCATATCCTTCAGTCCAGCATGACTTGAGCGGCGCACCTGGTGACAAGGCAGTGCTAGTTGCAACCAATGACGGCTGGATGCACGAGCGTCTGTTCAAAAGCAAGGGCGGTTGATAACCGGCTTGCGTCTCGCACCTGCGTAAGGGATGACCGTGTCTCCCGTTCCAGTGCATGAATAGCTCACTGTTCAATCAAATTGAATATTCGCAAGGGTTAGCCGTTGCAAACATTATGCGGTCGGCGGGCAGACCTGGAGGTGGTTGATGATGGACGCTCGCGCGATACACTTAAGATTCAACGCAATTCGATTCGCTGTTGGTCGCGCGGTGTCCCAGGTCCTGACGACTGGTAACGAAGTGCTTAGCACCCCCGTGAATCGCATGCTGTCTTCCCGTGTCCAGCTCGCATTATTTATTTGCATCACTCGCTGCAATTCATTGGTGGTGATGGTAGCGGCCGCGAGCTTGCTCGCGGCCGCCTTCTGGGTGGACCCATATAGCGGACTTGCGGCCGTGACGACGGTTTTTGCTTTCCTCGTGGCGATGGGGGTATGGCTGCGCCTTGAGCCAAACGCCTCGTATTTGGTTTCGTCCGTCTACGGCTGTCAACTCCGTGTGCATCTTCCAGCCACCTACCTTACGCCGCGCGATTTCGTGTCGCTCAAACGGCAGACCGAACGCCTCATCCGCATATCAAAACTTACGCGGATTGAGACTTTGCATTTCGATTCACCGCTCTTGGTCGCGGAGTCGACGTGTCGCCACCTTCTTCTTTATCTGGAGCGCGGCGCGTCCCTCTACGGCGCGAATATCAGCATTGACGTCCAGGATACGCGCGAGGTCAATGCGGTCGCTGAAGGTAGCCTGTCGCTGCATGAAGAGCGCTATGACATGTTGCGTGGCGGACGGATTGCTAAAAGTGCAAAAGGTCGGTTGCTCACGCGCAAGATACTTGTACGCGTCTGTCGCGACTAACGACGCCCCCCCCCATATTCAACGGATGCGAAACACAGTGCAATCGTTCCGCAGCTATCTGTTATTCCCCGGCACACTCCGGCGAGTCATAAGCCAGCGCTTATCAGAACAACAACACTCCCATCAATGAGTGACTACCGCACGTAGGCATGGCATATTGCGAACAATTCAGGGGAGCGATAAAAATGGCAACACTCGAATCATTGCAGGCAAAAATCAAGAAGTTGGAGCAGCAGGCTGAAGCGCTTGCAACGAAGCAAGCGTCCAGCGTCATTGAAAAAATTCATACGTTGATGGCCGAACACGGCTTGACCACTGCAGACATCGAAGCTCATGCGCGTGGCAAACGCCGCCTCGGAAAGACTGGAACTGCTGCGACGTCGAAGACGAGCGTCGTTGCTGTCAAATATCGCGACCCAAAGAGCGGCGTGACATGGTCCGGCCGTGGACGTGCACCTCAGTGGATTGCCAGCGCAAAGAATCGCGACAGGTTCCTTGATGAAGGCGGCGCAGCAACAGTCAAGTCCACGTCTGCTGGCAAAGTGAAAGTTGCGGCCAAGAAAGCATCAAAGACGGTTGGTACGCGTACTGGGAAGGGACAACCGAAAGGCCCGCAGCCGGCCTTGTATCGTGACCCGAAGTCTGGCGCGACCTGGAGTGGACGCGGTCGCGCGCCGGCGTGGATGGCTGACGCTAAGGACCGGAAGAAGTTTCTGATTGCTTGAGCGTTGACCGGGCGGGCGCGGCCATCGGCTATCCTGAGCGACGTTCGGCCACCCAAGTCACTCTAAACCCGGGCTAATCGGCCTTCCCATGTCAAATGCTAGTCCTTCCAATGCCAGAATTCTTCTACGAAGCTGACCACCTCGCGTTCCAACATCACACTCTCAATACTCTACAAGAAGTGAGGTACCGACTGCATGACCTGACCACGTGGTCTCGTCGCTCCATCGCAGCCTTCCACGATGCAGTTAAAGCAAGGTCAGCGAATGTTACACACACGGAGTTCGGTTCCCCGGTGAAGTACAGTTTCTCAGCTGCGCTGGCGCCTCTACAGACCCTGAGGGATTTGCTGCAGAAAGTCATACCAGGATTCAAGTTTGATACTTTTCTAGGCGCAATTCCCGACGGCGAAATGTTTCGTCAACTCCGTCACGCAATCGTTCATGATGGTCAACCGGCTGTAGCGTTGTACGTCGATGGTCGTTTTTTCGTTGCAGTCAACATACGCAGAACGGGCCAAAACAGGAAAGTAGAGATACTCGCCCCTCACGATGATGTCGAAACGGCCACGTTACGTTTCTATGAGGAATTTTGCCGGGCCCTGGCCGACGAGTTCGCGACGATGAAGGATGAAGACAAATTGTGTGGCCCGGCCTACTCTGTAGAATGGTTCCAAGAAGCCGTAAGACATCCGAGCTTGAAACGCTTCAATCTTTCTGTGCCTGAACGAGACTTGGTCGCTACCCAAACGCAAAGCTCGCCCCTCGATTTAGCTCACGAAGTCGCACTCGAGATAGCGCAAAACTGCCGCATACGCTTAGAAGAACTCGCAGCGATTCCCCCTGTCAACTTCCCGTGAATACATTTCGATTCAGCGGCGAGAAAATCTGAAGGCCCGTCACCTAGCGGCGCTCTTACCTTCTAAGCTTGGTGAGACAACCAACAGCTGAGACTATGCCGTACAAATCTACGATGCCGCAGTTTCTCGAAGGGCACGTGTCGCTGGAGGCGTACGACCGTTGGCTCGTTCGCAAGGCAGCAGCGCATGTCAAACGCGACCGTGCGCGCGGACGCATTGCAACGCGGTCCGCGTATAAATCTGCGATTCATTTGGCGGTGGTAATGTCAGACGGGCGAGACGCTTATACCGGGGAACAGCTCGATTGGCACCTCATCAGCACTTACCGCAACGACGCATCGAGCGAGGGGCGAAATATCTATAAAGCATCGTTTGCTCTTCTGCCAACCGTAGACCATTTTGAGGCGGGCGCGAGTGCCGCCGACTTTAGAATCTGTGCATGGCGTACGAATGACGCAAAAAATGACCTCAGCTCAGCTGAGTTTGTGGAGTTGTGTCGTCGCGTTGTGGCTCATGCTAACGCGACTGCCTGCGATAGCGGCCGCGCATCGGATGCAATGACGCACGACTCGACTCGCATCCAAAAAGACAGCTGAAGTTTTTGTCAGAGCCTCCTGCCACTGTCGTCCGGATGCGACCCATTTCCGAGCTTCAGTTGGACAACCCTCGCGAACCATTGGCAGTGAACTGCTCGCGTCGTTTCCGTCCAATCCTCATACGTCCATGCCCCCACGCTGACAACGGATTCGCGTCCGCTTGCAAACAAGTTTGTTTGACCGGTTTGCTCGTCTTTAAGTCATCAAGGCTTACGCTTTCACACTAAAATGGCTCAAATGACGAGTCGGCGCGAGCGCATGCATGTGGCGTGTCCGACAAATACTCCCTGTCGGTAACGACGATACATTGCTCTTCAAGATGATATTAAGCATACAGCTTGACTCTGAAAAGCTCGATTTGTTGACAGCTTCGAATAAAAGCATAGGCAACGAGCCTGGCTTTTTCAGCGTCGACAGTTTTTCCCTTTTGATTGGAAGCAACGGCGCGGGAAAGACCCGGTTCCTCCGAGAGACCGCATGGGCCTTCCACGACACTGAAGAGATAGTAAAAGCCAACATTCATTTCTCGGGCGCGGGAGCTCGTTCGAAAGCGCGTCGTCAGGAATATGGCGTCATCTACTACACGCCGATTCCTTACCGAGTCGACCTTCCGAAAAACACGAGAAATTTCTACAACGCTACACCAACCTATGGAAAGTCGGGTGAGGTGCAAGACGTCAATTTCCAGTATTACGAACTCGTCAAGGAGCGTCTAGGCTTCGACCTTCGGCCAATGGTCGTGCTGGGCTTCGACCGCGTGATGGTATTGACAGCATTGGGCCGAGTCATTCTGGGTCACCTCAGCAATCAAGGTAGGAGCAAAGATTCACTGTTCTCATCGTCGGAGCGAGAACAGCTGCGTCTGCTTTTTCCCGAGTTCTGGGACTCTGCGTCTCAACTGCAGCGTCATTTCACCAATGCCTTTGCCGCGCATTTGGTCACCGAAAGTGACCATTCCGAGTTTGCCGACGATGTACCGTTCGTGATTAAGCAGAAAGGTACACAGTTCATACTAAGTATCCAAAAGCTGTTGAGTTCATGCCTTGGCGACACACTCATTCCGGTGGTCTCCGCGCTCGAACACGTTATCAACTTGAGTCGGAAAAAGGTCGCACCGGTCGAAGCGTTCATCAAGATGTATTTTATCGAAGGCTATCCAGGCTCGTTCGTTCGAGACGGTGGCCTTGACCGCAAGCTGAAAGAGATTGCAGATAGTAAGATATCTATTCTGCAAAACGGCGACGCTTGGAGTGACTACCGCGCAGACGACTGGGTGGGTAAATCGACTTATGTCGACAGCGACCAAAAGCTCGCTCGCTATCGCAAAAATTGGAGTAGACCCGCGCTTGTCAGCCTTATTTGGGAGAATTTTAGCTCTGGTCAACTTGCGCTTCTGTACCAGTTCTCAGCCATCAGTCGTGGAATAGATGTTCTGAAGAAGAGAAATCTTCGGAAGTTTCTGATATTGCTCGATGAAGGTGACATCTTTCTCCATGCCGCTTGGCAACGTGAATATGTGAAGTTGCTCGACCACATGATGGGAAGCATGAAGGGCGACGTCGACAGCCTGCAACTCATTCTGACCTCTCACTCAACATCCCTTCTCACAGATATTCCGCGTGATTGCGTCAAACGTCTCAAACGTGAAGGGGAACCTGATGCGCCAGAAGGGGACGTACGAAGCTTTGCCGCGTCTCTCGAGGACATCGTCAACACGAGTTTCGAGACCGCGACGTTAGGACGTTTCGCTCAGGAGAAAATTAACGGCAGTATCCGGCGTCTGAAAAACGGCACGCCGAATGCAATGGACGAATACATCCTAAGCATAATCGATGACCCGATTTTGGTTAGAGAGATGAAAAAACTGCATCGCAAGCACCAAGATTCCACAACCGGCCTTGGGGATGCCCATGATTTCGATTAAGGAGGTTTGGCATGACGCTGAAGCGGACCACGAGGCCTACGTCACAGGTCATCTTTCGACACTCCTAGAGATAGAAGAGGGGCAAGCCGGTCGTCTTGCGCCAGCTGCCCTCCACGATTTTATCAGTCGAAACAAAGAAAGCTTTGCCACGGGCGATGTTGATACCCTTCGTGGACTTATCGCTGATGCTAGCGCGACATTGGGCGGCCTGCCCGATGATGACGCGCGTAGTGCGTTCATCGAGTCGGCCAAGGAGGTATTTGACTACAGTCGATTTTGTTCGAAGACAGTCAACCGTTGGTCTGCATATAAGCTCTGCGCAAAAGCACGAAACAGTATCTGCCCTTACTGCAATCAGGCTTTCGCCTTCACGGTTGTAGGCACAACAACGAGCTATCGGCCCACGCTCGACCACTTTTACTCCAAGGATAAATACCCTTACCTCGCCTTATCCTTGTATAACCTCGTGCCGAGTTGTTACGTCTGCAACTCGAGCTTGAAAGGTACAAAGAATTTTTTTACTGACCATCATCTTCACCCGCTAGAGGACGATGATGAAATTCGCTTTGACCTGAGGTCGACCAATGGTACCTACACCTTCGCCGACCTTTTACATGACGACAATCTGCTCAACGAGTTTGGATGCTTAGAACCACATCCTCACTCGAACAAAGCGATAAACTCTATCGAGACCTTCTTATTAAAGGAGCGGTTCGAGCTCAACTTACCTGCAATCAAGCGGTTTATTAGGCTGAGAAAGAAATTTCGTCCAAGTAAGATTGCACAATACAGGCAATTGTTCGGAGAGGATTTCGACTTGGCTGAGTATCTTCAGTTCGAACCAGTCGACTACAAGAACCAGATGTTGGGCAAGATTTTGCTCGACATGTATGTCGCCTTCGACCCGGAAGCTAACGGCAGCTCGCTACCGTAGAGCGCGCGGTCGAGCTTGGCTTTCGCGTAGCGAAGGCCGTGGAGCAACGCGAAAAGGCGAGAAGCACGCGATATCGTCACTAGTTAGCAGGGAGGTGACGATGACTACACCAGAACTCGAATCGATAACGCGTGCGATTGTTTGTAGCAGATTGCTTGGCTAGCGTGCTCGGGTCGGCTTTTCTTCGACTGTAAGGTCAGTCTGGAGCTGTCCCAGTAGCTGTAGGCCTACGGTTGAGCCGGCACTTGAAATCTTGAGACGCCGAACACCATGTAGTTCACACTGGGAACACTTACGAGCTCGCCCCGCCTCTGCATGCCAAGGGTGTTGCGGTTCCAATGATAGTGGCTCCAATCCCAATGCGGGTCATCGGTCTGAACGACGACGTACGAACCGATTCGCAAGCGTGCCGACGAGGCGTTGCCGCCGAAATCCAAGCCCAGATTGAAATTGTGAACCTGCTTGTTCTTGCTGCGAGAGAGTGTCGCTTTGACTACAGATTCGGCGAGGCCCGTAAATGGCTTTAGGGCCGGCTGTGCAGTCGCAATCAGCGAAAGCCCGCTTTTGAAGGCCGCACTATCGAGTGCAGAAAGCAGGACGTCATCTGTATCGCTGGCGATATTCACGGCGCGACCTTCAAATGATATGCCGTTCGCGCCTACGGTGACGCCGAGAAATATCGGATGGCCGGAGATACTTGCCGACGCTCCATCTCGAACTTTCGTGCGCAGAGCAAAGCGCAATTCTTCGACTTCGCCAGGCACCTGATTCTTGCCGGAAAACTCGCAAAGGACAGTGTGTTCCCCCAGACCCGGGTAAGAATGCACGTAAAACTTATCGAGCGAAATCTTGATACGGTCGTTAATCAAATTCCGGTCTGCCGAAACCGTGCTGGCGGGAGCAATCGGGAGCAGCGTATCTGAAGAATCTGGAGGTTCGATAAAGCCTAAAGCGAGGCCTGAAGACTTAAAGGCTGCGCCCGACGAAAACATGTGCTGTCCGCCAGGCGATTGCTGCAGCATGCGAAGCGCGCCTTCGTGGTCACCAATCAATTCAAGATACTTCGCAATCTTTGCGTCGTCCGTACTCCCAAGGGAGAGCGACGAGTCGAATTTGGTTTGTGTCAACTTTTCACTCCGGAGCGTGCTTGGGCTTGGGCCTGCGCCTGCGCGCGGGCGTTCGCTTGTTCCTGGACCTTGTTTCTGACTTCAGCGTAAAGGTTGGATGACCGTTGCGACTGGGCCACCTCTAGCGTAATCGCAATCGCGTAGGGGACTTCGACATCTATAAACTGGTTCCTGTTCGCAAATGCCTGGACTCCGATGAACAGCCCCTTCCCATCAGCGAGCAAGTCGACCTTCTTTTTTCCCTCGAAGACGAGATGTGTCAGCGTACCGCGCTCGGTGCTTTTCGCGTTCGGCTGTAGAGATGGACTGACGCCACTCCAGAAATTCTTCTTCCCTTGCGCATCAACTATCTTGAGCGCGACACCACGATATGTGTCCATCGTGACGCTGATTGGCGTTGACCATGCCAGCGTAACTACTACGCGGCGAACATCGCGAGTGGAAAGCATCGCGCTCGGTAGCGGGATTCGATACTCGTGCAGCTTGTCGTGCTTGATGAGGTCCGAACCGAGAAGCGTGATTCGATTCTGGTCACCTGAAATCACCAGTTCCGGTTGAGGCCTGCCATACCCAAGGAACTTCGCAATGGTCTCCCGCCGACGGTGATATTGCTTCGGGTCGGACGGGGGATAGACTTCCTCGAGTAGTTTTCCTGCAACACCCCAGCGGGCGCCATGCACAAGTAACGCCTTGAGTATCACCGCCCGGGTCTTGAGCGCGAGCCAATCGATTCTGTCTGCTGCGTAGATATCGCGGACGGCTTCAGCGATGACAATCCCTGCGCGAGTGGTCAGAGCCGCCGCGTTACTGGTTCCCGTACTCAACGTCACCTTTTGCAGGTCACCGCCGAACGGGTCCGGCGCGGCGACCATCTGGCCCATATGCGCCGATTGGAATCCGCGAATCGCAACGTTCCCCTGCTCCTGCGAAACGATTACGGTCTGACGACCACCACTCTCCACGATATCCGGCTTGATTCCGCGGCGCACGCCTAGCCCGACTGCCGAGCAGATGTTGGTCATCGGAGCGTTCGGGTACGGGTCGATGGTTCCGGCAGGAGCGACCGCAGCTCCATCTGCGTGCAATGCACCGACCGTCAAGCTGTTGATGGATTCGGCAGGACTGAGAATGCCACGCACGCCTTTTGCCTGTTCGATTGCGAGCAAAATCTCAGCTTCGCGCTCAGCCACCGGAGCGGTATCGAAGCTCACCTTGTCGGCGTACGGTTCAAGCGGAAACGCACTATCAATGTTGCCCGCACTTATCACGAACAATATGCGATAGGCATGGCTCATGTAATCGAGCAGGACGGCCCATGGCGTCGGTCTTCTGACGAACGGAGCGTAGCGGTCGCAAATTGAATGATTGAAAAGAACCAAGTTCGGATGGCTCGCGGGCGCACCATCCAGACCAGCAACCAATGCTTTTACCGCTCTATAGATGATTCCGATTGGCAGCTTGCCAGCTGGCGTAGTCTCCATCGTTCCGTCGGGAGTCGACGAAAGCACCGGCACAACCACAACCGGGTCGTTCAGTGGCGACTGCGGCCCGTGCAGGTCTCCATGCACGACCAGTGATGCCATTGCCGTACCGTGACGCCGCGCCGTAACGGGAACGATTGTTCCCGGAACATCGACTTCTTTTACGGTAATCCGTGAGCCCAAAGCGGCGTGGCCTTGAACCGGGTACCCGTCAAGGATAGCAGCCACGGGAGACGTGCCGGTCGGATTCCAAGGCTGCAATGCCGGCATTGCAGGTTTCGAATCGTTCGTAGTATCCGATTCGTAAAGCGACTGCGGACGGATAGTCATAATCTCGTCCGCATTAGCCAGTTTGCCGTCCCGAGCGACAATGCGCTGCGCAACGCTTGCCGGTACTCGAACCAATGCTGCTTCGTAGTTGATTTCCGGGATAGAACAGAAGTCGAGCATTTCTCCGCCGACTTCCTGCAGCAGTTCGCGCAATGTGCTGACCGCTCGGTCGCGCCGTTCTGCGTCGTTTCGATACCAGAGGTCTATCTCCACGACTACGGGTCTATCTGGATTACCAGACAGCATCAACTTCACATACTGCTCAATCGATGGGTCAATCCGGTCTTTCGCCGACCAGACTCGAATATCCTGAAGAAAACCGAACAATGCCCACCAGACACGGTCTTCCGCCGCCGGCTCTTTGTTCGCCTTATATGCACGCCAGCGAGAGAGAAGCGTGTCCAGCCCTCGTACGCTAGGCATCGTGAGATACAGAAAGGTCGCGCCGACGCCCTTCCGGTCATCGGAATCTAACTCTTCGTCCTGAGGGTCTTCGTCTCGGGTTGCTTCGTCGTACTCGCTGGTCAGCCACTCGAACCCCAGTTCCTTGGCCTTTGCTTCGAAGTCATCGACGCGCCCAAGAAGCTCGATTACCAGCGCTCGTTCAGGCGTGACAGCCCGGGGGTCGGTGGCGACATCAATGCCGCGCTTGAGGTCACCGGTCGTCTGTTCAATCCGCTCGAAAGTAGCGGAATGACGCCTACTCTGTTCCTCCGGCGGCCTTTTGCTCGCGAAGATTCCTTTTGGTGCCGGCCCTTTGATTCGTTGTCTTCCCTGCTGCTCTCTCAGCAGTCTTACTACCGGATAGTTCTGAGCCATGGTCCCCGTTTCGCACGTTCTTTCTTAATCGCCTTTGCCAACGTTTGAGAATCTCCTCGACCGCATGGGCGGGAGTGAGTTTGCCGCGGGAGAGAATGAGCTTGCGACGAACATCGAGCGTAAAAGCCTCGATTTCCGACATACTCTCTCCAGCCATGCAATCAGCGAATTCTTGGGCACTGATTCCAGCGCTCGCTCCGAGCGAGCGTTCAAACTTCTGAAACCACGCTTTAAGTTCGCTTTCTCCAGGCAAAGGAACCTCCACCCGTACCTCAAACCGGCGCCATACTGCCTTATCGAGTAATTCGGGATGGTTCGTTGCGCATATTACAACGGAATGGCTCGGCAAACGGTCAAGCTGTACGAGCAAAGAACTAACTACCCGTTTGATTTCTCCCGTTTCCTGCGAATCGCCCCGGTCCTTTCCAACCGCATCAAATTCATCGAAAAACAGCACGCTTGGATTAGTCGCGACAAAATCAATCAGCCGGCGAAAACGGTTGGCAGTTTCACCTAGAAAACTATCAACGATTGCGTCATATCTCACCGAGAGCAAAGGGAGCGACAGCTCCGCGGCAATCACTTCCGCGAGACTGGTTTTACCGTTGCCCGGCGGCCCGATTAACAGAAGAGTGTGGCGCGGCTCAACCGAATGTTCTCGAAGCAGAGCTGCATGAGAAAACTCGTAAATGAATTCATCGATGTTGTCTTTCAGGTGCTGAGAAAGCACCAAGTCGTCCATGCGACGATGCGTCGGAACATCGAACACCAGCTCCGAGATGCCATTGGGCAGGGAGCTCATTGCCGGAGCGAACAGCGAACTTTGCGGGGAGGCCTTCGACTCCGACTTGTTTGCTCGGCTTGCTTCGAGGATTGCATCCATTGTTTTCTGGAGCGCCTGACGGTCGCCTCGAGTCTTAGGAGTGGCCATTTTGTCCCTTCTCTACGGGTTGATTGCCGTGTGCATCAGATGTGTCGTCCAATGCCGCCTCAGCGCCTGTCATCGCGACAGCATGTGGCCGGTTTGCTTCATAGGCATCAACCAGATTGAGCATATTCTGAAAAAAAGCTCGCAATGCGACAAGGTCACCATCGGACACGCCAGAAAGCATTTGAGAACGCAACACACTCGTTACGTTTTCGGTTTGCAACGTTTCGTTTTCAAACCGCGCGAGCGCTTCGGTCAACTGCGTACGCGTCCGTCCGATGGCGCAGCCTGAGCGATTGAATCTCCAAAGCAGCACCTTATCGACACCTAAAGCCACGGCGGCAGCCGAAAGCGTACCGCGCTGTTCGATAAACAAACGAACACGCTCCGCCAGCTCTTCGTCGCGGACAACCTTTGGCATTTATACTTTCCCTCAGTATTCACGAAAGAATAAGCCATCACGCAACAAAACGCAACGGGATTATCATTTTATCTATATAAAAGCGTTACTTTTACGACAAAACGAAACGCGATGCAGTTTATGAGCGGCTGCAACTTTGGCCCGCGTGCGTGGCTGAACAAAACCAGCTGCACTACGACTGAATCAGGGTGTAGCGACCAATCGAAGACCGGTATCCATGCAAGCGCGACACAAGAGGATGACAGCGTAATACTGTATAAATATACAGTATTACGAGTAAAGGCAAGTAGCCCGATGCAGCGAACTACCTGTTCGCAAACCGTCCCTTTGACTCCAAAGCCCATGTCCGCAATACCTCTTTGGGCACGCCTCGGCCACCGGTCACAGCCTCGAGCTTGGCGTCGAACGCCTTCCTGCGGGTACTCGGGATTGTCTCGACCCATCGCTGAAGCAGCGTCTGAAATGCTTCATCGCTACACGCGTCGTACATGTAATCAACGACCTGCATTCGCTTCGCCAGCTTCTCATAAGCAAGCTTGAGGAGGCTGGCGCTCGTGCATGCATCCGCATGCGCATCGGATAGGGTCCGAAACATTGCATTGCGTTTGCTGGAATCCACCGTGGTACACATAACCAGAATGTGCTGGAGATTCTGGTAGTTAGTACGGGCGGTGCCAAAACATAACCGTGTTAAAAGCGTATTCTGGGGCTCTTTCGCTGTCGGAGGGCTGCACGGCTTCTCCATCAGGCTGAGCAATCTGAATGTTTCGCGAATAGAAAGTCCTGACAGCGGCTTTTCAGCAGCGAGGCGCTCTTTGATATCTCGCAGACTCTTGTCGCCCTTCGCCTTGTTGGCGCGGACACTCATCACGATGAGGTTGCCATCAGCGTACGCGCCGTCGTTGTTGACACGGTCAACCGACCAGTCGCTATCTGCGCCGGTGCTATGAGTCAGCTCAACGAGAGTCACAGGACAGGTCGGATAGTCGATGACCTCAATGAAGCTCGGCGTGATTGCCTTGTCCACGACCTTCCCGCGTCGCAGTGCGTTCTGGCGCAACTGCAGCCACTTGCGTTCAAAGCGAGTCGGCCGCTTGGTGTTCGTTCCGAACCGGGCCTTCCCCTCCGCGTGCCCTTCAAGGACATGTGCTGGGGCGTCGTCCCGCGGCGTCCATCCGTAAAATGCGAGGTCCCAGCCGAGCGTGCGGCCAATTTCTGCGTCGTACTCCTGCGCCATCTTGCTCTCAGTCGTTATTGTCCGACAGCGGTAACGGCAAAGCAGACCCAATACTTGAGGCCACAGGATGTGAGCGCAGACCTACCTCTTGCCGCCAGCGGGTGAGGTGTTCCCGCGATTGCCACCAGACTTTGCGCCGGTAGTGCTGGGCCAGTTGCCGCCATAGAAACCGGTAGGCGCCCGGCCGCGCCCGGGACTGCCAGCCTTGGAACCGCCGCCTGAAGCTGGACTACCCGCCGATTGGCCGCCCTTGCCACCGCTGCTCTTGGTCATTGCCGCCTCCGTTCCCGTTAAGTGTGCTCCGCGACCTCCGCCGTCCACAAATACATCTAAGGTCATTCATCCCCAGCAGTCAAAGCCAGAGGGCACACAAGAAGAGCGAGTGCTCACCAGCTCAGACGGGAGTCGACGGGGAGCTACCACTCATATCTACGCTTGCAATCTGGCCCCAAACAACCGGGCTAGACTAGCAAGGCGCGGCGTTGCGCTTATGGGTCAGGAGGCGAAGAGCATGTCCGTAGAGCTAGTCACGGTTGAAGAAGCCGCAGCGTTGCTGTTCGTCTCTCGCCCTCACGTCCGGAAGCTTGTAGATGCGGGAAAACTCAGCGCGACTGACGGAATGCTCCATAAGGCTGAGGTTCTGGAATACAGGTCCAGGCAACAGGCTGCCGCCAAAGAATTTCTCGCTGGCCAGACTGAGGAGTATTGGTCGACCGACGACACGTCGGGTGGCGGGCATGAACCGTCGGAGAATGGGTAGCCGAGGCTACGGCGCCAGGTCGACAGAGGCCGTCGTTTCGAAGCCGTTGGAGTTAAAGCGTGAGCCGCCGGCGAACCTCGGCGTCATTTCATTGACCATCGCGACTGCGTTCTCTGCCGTCACCTTCGCCACACAGTCAGCGGGAAGCGGAACGCGATACCACCGACCTGAGCGGCTGAAGGACTCGTATTCGATGAAGAATCGCAGCCACGCGGTCGTGCAACGTTGACATCGGCTCAGCGTTACTTCCCCATAGCTGCTGTTCGTCGTATCAGTGCCCTCAAATAGGACTTCAGGATTGACCGGCCGACCATCTGGCTGGAAACAATCGCACCTCGTTGTGTTTGTCTGCATAGGTCTTGGTACACCTCGTTCTTAGTTTTTGTCGTGCGCGCGGTCGGGCGCAACGCGCCGCCGCCCCGCGAACAGCGCTCGAATCAACATAGCACTGGCCATCTGCAGACGCGCAGCATAAAACGACGGCGCTACACCTTGGATGGAGACTCACTCGAAAGACGTGGACGCGGCTTGGCTGGCTGGTCGCAATGACCGCTTGCGCGCAAAAATCGCTGAGTTGATGGCAGAACTGCTGACCGACATCGCCACTGATGTGGAGGTCGTGGCTCTCCGATTTCGCCGACCGATACGTTTCGCTGATGCGCCACAGAACGTGCGTCAGTCGCAGATTGTTGAGGGACTGGTATGGGGCCCTGCGGCGCTCATAGCCCTGCGCGGCTGCATCACCGACCGCGCCCGCCACCCTTTGCTCAATTGCATCGTAGAATCCCGGCTTAGCATGCCACGGGCGCGGGGAACAAACGCCCGAGACGAAACGCATTCCGGAAAAAGAGAGCTAAAAAATGACCACGGGCCTGGAGGAAGCAATCCTGCGCATCCTACCGACGGAGCGCGATGCGATTGCATGGATGGGCACATCGGAAGTGCGGCAGCAGCTTGAAGAGCGCGGACACCGCACTTGCTATTCGAAAAAGGTCTTGCGCGAGCTGGCAAGACTGGAAAAGGAAAAACTCGTGCTGTCCACGACAACTGGGCGCGAGCTGCTGTGGCAACGCAAACCGTGGTTGCAGGGCGCCCGCGACAGCGCAAGCCGCATGGGCGCGTCCGAGGCCGTGGCATTTCATATCATGCAGCGCTTTGCCGGCAACAAGCTGCCTGCGGCCGTTACACGCGATATCGAACCGCTCTTCGCTGCTGCGGAAGTCCGACTCTCCCAGGAAAAGGCGGACAGCCGGATTTACCGGGAATGGCCCGACAAGGTCGACTCAGTCGACGGCACCTTTTCCCTTATCCGGCCGAACCTGCGCGAAGACATTTTTCATGCGATTACGACCGCGACTTTCTTCGAAAGAGAAATGTCTGTGCGGTATCGTCCTGCTGGAAAGCCCGAGACAGAAGAGCTCAAGCCTAAGACCCTCTGGCCCCTTGCCCTCGTTGAATCCGCCGGCATCATGTACATGGTTGCGCAGGACCCGTCCTTCGAACCGCGCAAGGACAAGCCGAAGATTCAATGGCTGCGAAGCCTGTTCCGGCTCGACCGGGTTGTGTCGGCGACTGAGTCCGGCAAAACGTTCGTCTACCCCGAGGACTTCAGTCTGCGCGACTATATCGAGAGCGAGCAAGCGTTTAACTTTCTGACCGAGCCGGCGGTCCAGCTGAGTATTGCCTTTGACGGCCAGGCTGGAAACCATCTCCGCGAAACGCCCATGTCGAAGGACCAGCGAATTGAAACGCTCGCCGACGGGCGGATGATGGTGACCGGCACCGTCATCCCGAGTCTGAAGTTGCGCTGGTGGTTGCGCTCGTTCGGCGCGAGCGTGGAAATCCTCGCTCCGGTTGTCTTGCGCGACGAATTTGCCGCCGAATACCAAAGACTCGTCACGCGCTACGGCCCCTAGTCCTCTCTGCCCGCTGTTTCGCGCTGGCCTCGTCCGCTGACACTTCGGCCTTCCGGGCGACCCCATCCCGGCGGACAGGTTTTGTCCCGATGAGCAGGAAAAATGCCCCTGTTGCTACTCGACAGGGGCAGAAAATTCCAACGAATCCAAACTTAGCGAGGCCCGCGGCCGCGGTCAGTCCATACACCGCGAAGAACGTAGATGAGGCCCTCGCGCATCTCGAACGCGTACTGTCAGTCAACGGGGCGACGACGGTGCTCGGACTGCATTACTGGCGCGCGAGGCTGGCGCAGATTGGCGCGACCTCCGGGCTGACGCCCGGGCAGCGGGTGCGTGTGGCACGTTTGCCGAAGCTGCTGGCGCAGGCGCAGGACGCACCGTGCGAGAGCTGAACCGCGGCTTTTCCTGACGTCGTATTGAGGGATACGGGACCGGCACAAAAAGGGCTTTTGCACTCGTGCCGCAGCTGCCAGCAAAAAAGGCGCACCCACGACAGTATCGGGGTGCGCCTTCCACATGGCACGCCAGCGCCTTAATCGACCTTAAAAGCTGGACGTTGCGAGCACTGTCGACGGTGCGGCCTTCTGAAGCATGGGGTTGCCGCACTCGGAGCAGAATTTTGCCTCCGGTGTGTTGATTTTCGTACATTTGCTGCACCGGCAGTCAAGGGCCCTCTGCAATGCCTTCTGCCGGATGTGTGCAATTTGCACGACGCACGGAATGGTGACACGATAGGCGGCACCGGCGAGTTCAGCGACCGTCCATATGCCGGAGAGAGCTACGCCGAACGGGCCGAGAAGCGCGCCCGCTCCGCGCGAAGCGATGATGCTCATGGCTAGTGGCAACCCGCGGCCGATGACCATGGATGCCATGGCGCTCGCTACAACCATCGACATTGCGTACACGCTCATCCCGGCGGCCGCTGCCGTCGCAGCTCTCGTCGCTGCAAACGCGCCCATTGTCGCCGTGAACTCTCGCAACTCGTCGGACGACATTTTTCCGACCGCGTCGTTGTACAGCTTTGCGATGATGGCTTCTTCAATCGTTCGCGCGTCGGCGCCCTTGGCGAAAGTCACCTTCAGGTGGCCACCGACATCGCTCGCGAGTTCGTTGTAGGACACGCCCTCGCCGCCCCGGAACAGGTTGGCAACCGAGTTGCCTCCAAAAAGCAGTATTTCACTGGCAATCGCACCACGGTCGGCCGCGCGATAATTGCGCGCATTTTTGCAAGCGACGAAGTGCTCACGCACATCCTTGGCGAGTGCCACCCGCCCATTGCCATTGTCGGTGATGTAGTCGACCAGCGCATCGAGGTCGTCAACGTCTGCGACCTGCAACAGTGCTGCGAGGTCCCCTGAATTCTTAAGAAATGCCGTATCCAATTTCAACTCCTGTGTCTTGATGCGCAGCGTGTGCGCCGTGTATCGCGGGCCGCCCCGTGCGGCCGCTGTTAAGGAAGTCGCCCCGTTCAGGCGGTCGCAGTTTGCTGCCTGAATATTTCGACTACGGCGGCGAGCATTGCTGCTACGAGAAAGCAGACAAAGGCCGCGGCGAGCGCAGTACCGAGCAAAGTGCCCAGAATCTCGAGGCAGCCGTAGAGCGCGGCTGTGAGTGCAGTCCAGAAAATCGTCATCCGAAATCTCCGTTAGGTTCGATAGTCCAATCGTGCTTCGTCGGGCTCAGGCACCACCCATGAATGCGTCGAGGTCTGCCTCGTTCCTGATGAGAAGCGCTTCATGCACGCCATGTGCTCGCGCCAGCGCGAGGCTCGCATCGAGCAGGCACACATTGGCCGACAGGTCGAACGCAATCGTCGTGAGCTCGCCCAGGCGGTCGAACTCCTCCTCCAGGACGTTGAGGACCTTGCGCACTTCCTCATCGAGTGCGGCAACAATACGGCTCATGCGCTCGGCCAGCCGGTCAGTAACTTCCCGGGCTTTCTTGCCGATGAAGGTCGACAAAAACTTGCCGGCGATGGAACCCAGCACAGCGCCGAGCACAGGCACCGGGATAATCGTCTGACCGGTGGCGGTACACAGGCCCACGATGGCTGCATCGCTGCACACGAACATCCCGTTGTCGATGAGCGCGTCCAGCGAAAGTTTGCCGGCATGGTAGTCAGCGACAAGTGACGCCATCCCTTTGGCCGCGCTCACGAATGCACCAGCGAACGGGGCGGCCATCTCGGCGCAGTTGGTCAGCGCGTAGATGGCGCCACCCGCAATGGCGCCGCCGGTGCCCCCCTTGACGGTGGAAAGACCGACTTCCTTCCAGTCCTCCAGGGTAAAGTCCCCTGCAAAGACATTTTTTCCATCGCGATACTTCTTCCACACGTTCATTGTCAGGCTGAGCGCAGCACCGACTGCCGCCGCTCCACCCGCTGCCTTCAACCCCTCGGCCAGCGATGGTTCGTGCTCAAGGGCAATCTGGTCCTTGAGCGCCTCATTATCCTGCTTGAGGTCCTGCTCGTGATGGTCGACCGTTTCACCCACCTTGCCGAGTTGCACTTCGCCGTATGTCGACACGGAAGGCTGCACGACTTCAGTGAACGGCTTGCCAGTCGCAAGTTCGATTTGGGCGACCTTCTCGTGAATGGCGCGTAAGGTCTTTTCGCTGAGCTCGCCCGGATTACCCTTCAAAATTTCAAGAATCTGGGCGTGCTGGTCCTTTGGGATGTGATAAAAGCCGTCAAAGTCCTTGTACATATCCATGTGCTCAAGGATATGCTTGAGGCCGTTATTGGCGCCGTTGATGAACTTCGACTGGACGTCGATTCCATCGATGCGGTAGTCCATCGGCGCTGTGCGCCCAACTCCCTCGAACGTCGCCCCGGGCATAACTTGGGCGAGCAGGTCGCGCGCGCGGCGCACGGCAACCTCGACCTGCTCGGCGACCTCACCGTGCTTGGTGTCCATGCGGCCTAGAATCTTGCCGGGCTCACCGATGAACTCGCGCAGCCCAGCCATTGCAGCCATTGCGTTTTCGAAAGCCTTGTCCTGCGCAGACTGCAGAACAGCCTCAGCCGCCACACGCGCGCCGTTGACTGCGTCGACCACGATACCCGCAGCCTGGTCGCCCAGCGAAGCCGTAGTGGGTACCGCCGGCCCGCCATGAAACGCAGCGGCCCCAGATACCCCAATTGTGGAGTCGATAGTCATGTCGGGCCTCAGGAAGCGTTTGACATAATCGTCTTGTTCAGCAGCGACGAAAGCGAGCGCACGTGGTTGATGAGCGAGCCCAGTGCGTCCTTGTTTTCCGCTGAGAACTGACCGTAGTCCGTGGGCGCAGTCCGCTTGAGCTTCCCAAGAAGCGACTTCATCCCGACGGTGTGCGTGAGCGTCAGATGCTTGAGGATTTCGATTTCGGCTGCGGCCATCTTGAGCGACGCGATGCCCTTCTCGATGGGCACTCGTTTGGCGTGAGCTTCCTCGGCGACCTTTCCATTCGAGTGCCATACGAAGAGTCCACCCCCGACTACGGCCGCACCCGCAAGTGTCCAGCCGACAGGGCCTGCCAGTGCAAGCAGCGCTCCTCCAGCTGACATGCCGCCCCCGCCGGCAGCCAGCGCGCCGCCGCCGAGCCAGGCCAGCGCCGCGTTCGTCGCGGCTGCACCCGAAAGCGAGGCGATGGCGGTACCCGTAGACGCAGTGCCGAATGTCGTGGCAACGGCCATGGCGGCTGTCGGGGCGAGCAATGCTGTCGACGCACCGGCAGCTACGCCCACACCTGCCGCCGCGCCTCCCGTCACGTTAATGTCATGCAGTTGCCGGTCGACCTCTGCGATGACGCCTTCAAACGTGTGGTACTCGACCTTGTATTCGGCAAACGCACGGCTGAATTCTTTCGGTGTCGAAGCAAGACCATTAACGTACGCCTCGACGTCGCCAATCAGCAGTTCACTGCTCTCACGACGCAGGTTGTGGAGCCCCGTGGCCAGCATCTGGACTTCGTTCTGGCGTTTGTCGTAGTCCTTAGCCGCCGCTTCGAGTTGATTACGGGCATTTGATGCAGACTCTCTGTTCAGCATGTATCTCTCCGTTCTTAATCTTGTATTCCTCAACGCGGCGGCAACCCCGAGCCAGCGTATCGCGTTGGGTACGTACTGCGACTGCATCCTTCAACCACTTTGCGTTGCCGCAGGCGACGCAAAGGGACCCCATCGACTAACGGCACGAAGCGCAAAAGACTTTAGGCTGTACCAGATAGCCAGCACGCACGAGTCGCACAAAAGATATGTGCCTCAAACTGGAAGCACGATGGTGGAATTCGCTCGGGACAAAATGTGTCCCGATAAGAATACCCTTTCAAAAAATTGTTTCTTCAGTCTCGTCCACTCACCACAACGGATTGTTAGTGGGACAGGAATTGTCTCGCTGGCCCGTAATCATCCGTGCTAGTTGACAACTTTATGGAAATCGGAAGAGATGCCACAGACGAACACAGGCGTTCGCGAACTCGGCGAACTGACGGTCCGGGAACTGGCGAGACTTCATATTCTGAATGAGGCGTTGTGGGAGGCTGAGCACTGGATTCGTGAGCACTCAGTGCGCGAGCAGCACAAGAGCGAGTCAGACTCGAACATTGCGGGGCCCTCGCACAGCCCACAGGCATCGGATTTGCCCGCAGAGTTCACCGTTAGCGCCTCGGTGGTCTGCGCGAGCGTTGCTGCTGAGCCTTGCAATGCGGCGGCCCATAGCCACGTCGTACGGCTGGAAGCCACGGCAGTAATAGGCCAGATTAGCGGGCGCGTGGACGCGAAAGAGATAGCATTAGCAGAAGAGAGCTTGTTTGGTCTGCATCCCTGCGTGCTATTCAGAACACTCATTACCGAGTTGCGCGGCGATTGGGTGCAGATGCTCGCGGTGCGCGCCCTGAAAGTAGAGTTGACCGCGTCTGCATGTCGCGAGGTTGAGGTTGCATCGGCTTTTGCACCGGGGCGAACTTCAAATTTTTATTTTCGTCCTGCGCGACTTCAGGCTCACGCTTTCTGACATCGTGGGCTGGGTTGGGGAGCGCGTAGCGCTGCGCCCGTCAGGTAGCGCTTGTCTGCTCCACGGTGATGGGCTTCTTGCGCAGCGGCGACTCTTTCGACCAGAGCAGATAGGAGACGAGGAACGCACCGAGCGCTGGTGCGCAGACGAAGGCCCCATCTGAACAAGTGTGCCTCGCCAGCGGTGTGTCTTTCGATGACATCAACCGGGGCCTCGTCGCGCGGCCCCCGGCCGTAGTACGCAAAGTCCCAACCGAGCGTGCGGCCGATGTCTGCGTTGTTCTTCGGCAGCACTGTTCTCTCTTTGTGAATGCCCCGCATATGCCAAATGCAGGCGAAGCACTTATTTGAGGGAACGAAGGACGGTTGGACGCGCGGCGCTCGTCGTCTGCCAGCAATAGAGTATTCGGCATATCAGAGAGCCGAGCGCGGTGCGAGACCGCGAAGCCGATACAAGCCCTATGGCAATCGGCCGCTTACCGACGACTGATGTACGAGCCACGCTCGCTATATCTGCGAGTGCCTGCGTCCGGGTCATAACCAGCCTCCATCATCTCCGCATCAACAAGGTAGATAAGCACCAACATCTCGCCCTGCCGTCCCCGCGCGCAATGCTCCATCACCTCAAAGTTGCCGGCATCGGAGTTTTCGAACCAAACTTCGGCTGGCTGCTTGCCCTGCTTAATCTCGGCACCGGAAGAGGTGGCGAGCTCGTACGCAAAACTGTCATCATCCAACGCACGCCGTAGAAACCATCGTTTGGGCACGTCAGGAGCACGGACATGCCACCGTAATCCGTCTTCCCGGTAGCAGGCGACGACGACTGGCAGGGTGTCAATCTGTGCCAGCCGGATGCAAGTAGCCGTCCGACTGCTCTGGAAGGTTTCGGCCAAATCGTTGATTTGCCGGAATCCCGGTTTCCCGATGGCCTTCACCATAGGCTGAAAAATCGGCCGCGGCATGAGCAGGTGCGACGCGTATTCGTCGGCATGCTTCTCAAAATCTTTGTTGGATGCCAAGTTGTCGCCGGGGTCATCAACGCGGCAGCGAAACGAGCGTCCACGGTGCATCGTCCAGTGGCCGAGTTCATGTGCAATCGAAAATCGCTGCCTGCCGACGAAGGTCGAAGGACGGACAGTAGCTATCGCGCGATTTTCAAAGCCCACGAGCGTCGCTTCACACCCCTGCAGTTCCTGGTATTCAACCTCAAGCCCCGCATCGAATGCAAACGCCTCGACGTCTAAGTCCTCCGGCGAAGTTATCCCGAAATCCGCAACCAGCTTTTCGGCCTGCTTACCTGGACTCATTTATCGGAACTCCCGCCGGAACCGTCTGGTAGGTCCAATCGCCTTATGCGCGAGTAAAGCCCCAGCAAGTCCTCGTCGGTCATTTCGTCAAGTTTGCGTGCCGCCAAGGTGTACCGGCCGTCATTCATTGCCTGCAGGATGTATGCCTTTGCTACCTCCACAGAAACCCCCGCGTTTGACGGACCAGTCGTGGAGCGGTGGTTTGCGACCCCTTGGCGCGCGGCGGCGAGCCGTCGGCGCCCCGACTCTGCCTTTGCGGCTTGCAGGAGACGGAGGCCGTGAGCTTTCGTGGCGCCGGCATCGGCGCCATCAAGTACGTCTTCGTCCGACATCTCCAATAACTCGCGCGCCAAAGCATCGGCGAGCAAATCGTGAGGTTCAGTCTTCTTTGTCGAGTTCATTGCTGCATCCTCGCCATTTCGTAAGGTGCCAGGCGACGTGCAAGGCGCTTCCTCGCGGCATCGTGACGTTTTGCATCCATTCCCAGTTCCGTGGCAGCCTCCGCGCCGCGAACTCCATCTATCCACATGAGCAGGAGCAGATGCGCGTCTTCGTCCTGGCTGACGTCCGCCTCAATCTGCTCCAACAGTTGACGGTTTATTAGCGCGACCTCAGGCGTATCGTGTGATACACCCATCTCGAAATGCTCCCGACTGGCATCTTCCGGCTCCTCATCGGTCGTAGAAACCACCTTGAATGCGTCCACCGGCCCATTCATTTCCTTCTTAAGGTCGTTGCTCGATATTCCCCGCGTCGCGACGAATAAAACCAGTATTGGCTCGAGCCCACGCTTCCAGACGCGGTCTTGGCTCAGCAACTTCGTCATTGTTTCTTGAAGCAGGTCATCGCCCGTGATGTCGGTGAGGCTCCTTGAAAGGAAGTTGGCGAGCCGTTGGGCCCTAGCCCAGTCGGCAGGGCTCATGTTCAGTAGTTCGTTCTCGACTTCGCTGTTGCTCAGTCTGCTCTCAGATTTTGCTGTGTCGGACATTGCCCTTGACACTCCTTTTTAAGACTCCTCTGGAGCCCCTTGCGGACGCCGAAAATAAATTTTTTTGTCGCGTCCGTGGAGTCCGTCTTGAGAGTCCTATTGATTAGGGGCTCGATTTCCTACGTCGGGGCCTTTTTCTGATTAAGGACATCCAGATGATAGTAAATCGCAAAACCCGCAACATCAACGGCCACCTAACCCATCTTAGCGTTGGCGACGAATATTTCGTCGGGCTGCCGGTCAACGCCACATCTGTCGAGATGCTTCAGCGCCTCGGCTTCGAAATCCCCGTCCAGAACGGTCAAAGCATCTTGCCGTCGGCAAAGCGCGGCGCTGCAAGCCGCCGCAATGCAGACGGGTTTGACGTCGTTCATCGCGACCAGCCGAAGGAGACTAAGTACAGGCAGATTAGTTGGTCATGGACCGAACACCACGGACGCGACAAAGTCGAGAAAACCGGTGTCAAGGATGTACCCTACCTGCGCTATCCGCTAACGCGCATGCCGCCGTACTCCGTTGAAATGCAAGTGCGCACGCGCAGCGACGGCGCGACGTTTCTCGTGTCTGGCCCGTTCAAGGTTCAGACTGAACTCGATGTGGTGGCGACCAACACAGCAAACGTGTTCCGTGAGCAGCTTGATGGGTTCGAAATCCTGACGTCAAAGCTCGAAACGTGGATTGCATCCCCTATCAGGCGCCTGAATTGGGACCTGTTGCCGGCAGGTCAGAATCCTTGGGCTAGCGCGAAGGCCGCTGTATCTCGGATAGTGGAAAGCGCGGCACCAGGCAACCGGCCGGTCATCGCCGAACGGTTCGCTGCCATTGGAAGGTACGAGCCCGAGTTTGTCGCCGTCGGACGCGAAGGCTTCGACGGCTACGTCGTGTTCGGCTTCCCCCAATATGGGTTCTGTCTGCTTGAGAACAAGCACGTCAACAACGCGACGTATGTTCTCGCCGAGTCTTCGTGGGTAACGGTCTCCCAGCTCACGAAGGCAGAAATCCTTGCGGCCGGTATCCATCGCGCACGGTTGATTCACACGAGGAGCTGGTTTGACGAACTCGACGCGTTGATGGGCAGCGGAAAGCGGCGCGCCGCGTAATAAGGTTGGGAAGTTCATCGGGTCGTCGTACGACTGCAGACGGGCGAGGCAGGGCCTCGCCCGTAATTGCGCAATAGGCTGTTTGGAAGTTGCGTCATCCAGCACGCGCCAACGGGTATCGCGCGAGCGAACGGTGTCGGCCGCTGTCTTCGCTCTTTTAGGGGCGAGTCCGCTTTCGCGTCGACGTCTGCCCCGTGGGTTGTTACTTTTTGCCGGCAGACGGCGTCGTGTTCCCGCGGTTGCCGCCAGACTTGGCGCCAGTAGTGCTTGGCCAGTTTCCGCCAGGAAACCCATTGGGACCACGACCTTCGCCGGGACTTCCGGCCTTCGAACCGCTACCCGCGGACTGGTTGCAGCCCGATTTCCCACTTTTGCTACCGCTACTCTTGCTCATAGCCCGCCTCACAAGTGCGTTGACCATCTTCGACGGAAAGCCTCCGCCTGACATACATCTAAGGTCATTGGCGCTTTGCAGTCAAAGAAGACAAACCCGCCGGCCACTTCAGACCGGTCAGCCCGAGATTGGACGCCAGCGTATAAATGGTGTTCCTTTACAGACGATGGATACCACGAACACCGACCTCCATTCAGCAGGAAGCAAGTTTGCGCCCACTTACATTGAGCGCAGTGCCGTTGAGCTATTGTCGGTCTTGCTGACAGACGTCTCCACGGATACAGAGGTAGCGGCACGAGACGCAGGGATTTCGGACGCCAGTTTCGTGCGCCTGCGCCGAGTGATGGACCGGGTTGTTTGCGTGCAGTCGGTTTTGGAAGCAATGGGCATGCGAAGCGTGGGGACGAGCAACGCGGGTGCGGAAAGCGATGAATCTCTGAAACAGGCGGCGATGCGGGGTGCAATGGATTTGCTGGTAAGGGAGTGGCCGGAAGACTATCCGACCGGGGCGGTCGAGTGGCATTTCCTAGGGAAGCCGGCAGATTAGCAGAGCTGGCGAAGCTTTCTTTATCCCTTCACTCACGGAGCTAAACGAGATGGTTGCTCGAACTAAACAGCAGCGTCTAAACGGCAGATTCGTTGAAGGCAGAAGTTTGGCTTAACTCCTCTTCCTACAGGGCTTCTGAGGGGGATTTACCCCTAGTGTTCAGCCGTGTTCTCAAAGAAAATTCAGCCGATATCTTTACAGCTCACAATAGAAACGGATCGGGCGGTCTCCGCGCATCGGCGCGTGAGAGAACGCGATGTTTTCAAAGTCGTCGATGGGGCGGAAGGCGTCGTTCGCGAGCAGCATCTCGCCGGCATCCATCTTCGAGAAGTCGAGTATGTCGTTGACGACGCGGCGCAGCGCATCGGACGCCACGCCCAACGTCGCAAGCCGCTGCGCATGCGCCTCGAGACCGGGTGTGCGTGCGAGCAGTTCGAGATTGCCGAGCAGCGCATTCAACGGCGTGCGGATTTCGTGGCTCATCGCCGCAAAGAAATTCGTCCGCGCACGCATCATGGCGTCCGAAGCCTGCTGCGCGTGCCGCAATTGTTGTTCGAGCAGTGTCTGGGCGGTGACGTCGAGAATCGCGCAAAACAGCACGTTCTCACCGGCGTACCGCGCGGGCGCATAGGTAAACTGCAAGAACCGCGCGGGCGTAGCGCCTTCGTCTGAAGGCGGTGACGCCAGCGCCTGCGGGTGCGGCTGAGCGACCACGACGAAAGCGGCGATCCGTGCGATTGCCGCGGCCGAAGGTTTATCAGACGTCTGCGCGCGGAATTCGCTCACGATATGCGGCGGCAACCGGTTGCTGCCCGGTTCGATCGGCAGCAACACCGCTGCCAGCGCGTTGACGGTCAGAATGGAATAGTCGCTTTGACGGACGACGCACAGACCGACCGGCGTCGCACTCACCAGAACGTGATTGATGGTTTCACTTTCCAGTGAGCGGGAGGTCTCGGCAAATGCATTGCGCAACAGCCGAAGTCCGAAATAACGCGCCGTCAGCGCAACCGCCAGAAGGATCAGCGCCGCGAGGCCGCCGATCACAGCGAGTTGCCAGCCAAGCGCGACAGCAAGCGCGCCCCACGACATATAGCCGACCAGGAAGCCAAACCCAGGCTTCAGCGGCTCATGAAAGATCACGCCTTCACGCCCGTAATGAAATACATGCGACGGCGTTGCCGCCACCGTCTGTTGCAACATTTTGCCGGTCGGCGCGCTGATCGGCTCCGAGGAAACGACAATGCGGTGATCCGCGGTCATGAGCAGTATCGTGCCCTCGTTGCCGGGTGGCGCAATGCGCCTCGCGAGCACATCGAGCCGGATCGTCATGCTGATCAGCGTAGTGGGCGTGTCGCCGTCGTAGTAGACGCTCACCGCGGAGATCACCGGCACGTTCTCCAGCGGATCGACATACGGACCGAGCCAGACACGCTCGCCTTTGCCGGGCAGGCGCTTGCCGGTTTGCACCTCGAGTTGGCGCTCGAGCGTGTCGCGCAGCGTCCTTATGACTGCCAGCCGCTGCTGGGGCATGGCGGACAGGTCCGCTGCGGCGGCTTTTCCCGCCACCGGTTGCGAGAGCGCAGGCAGGATCACCGCATAGTCTTCCTTCAGCCCGACCAGCGTTGCCCGTTGCTGCAACTCGAAGGCCTGCTGCGTCGCAAGTGTCGACTGCGACGCTTCGTAGAGGCGGCCGAGCTTCTCGCCGAGTCGTGCGCCCCACGCGGCGACGGTGGCTTCGCCGACCAGCATGTCGAAGCCCGCGTCGATCCTGTCCACCTTGCCGCTCACCATGCCGGTCCGTCGAACCGATTGCTGAATGGCATCCGGCGCGCTGCGCACCTGGACAGCGGTGTAGTAATAGTCGAACGTGAGCTCGACGCGTCGCGAGAACGACTCCTCCTGGTGCAGCAGAAGGGAGATGTCGGTTGCATTCTGCGACGTGAAAGTGCGGCGATAGTCAAGTTGCGCGAGCCCGGCAACGACAGCGAGCACGAGCGCGAAAATCGCCACGATCAGCATGAGGGAACCGATCGTCGCCAGATAAACCCGTTGTTGGCGCTTCGCGTTCTGCGCGAGCGTGGCGAAAGCCAGCGCCAATGACTCTTGTGTGCGGTCGAGGATCTTCTGCATCAGCTCGCTGGAATAGCGGATTCGTGCAGGCAGACCACTGCGAAATCGAGGGACGAACTACGTCTGCAGGCCTTATATACGGGCGCAGTGTAGCCCTTTTGAAGGTATCGCGCGACGCATCCGGCACCGTTTCCGGCGGCATCCGGACGCACATCAGACAACCTTGCATTAACGGCCCGACCCCGGCTAAACCTGAGTGGTTTACTGGGAAACCCTAAAGAGCACGGGGTTAATTGCCGTTAATCCTTGCGACCCAGTAAGCAGCGCGCGCACATGCGCGTCAGCACCAGCAAGGAAAGCCATGCGCAATAACCAGCCTGTCACCGGGCACGAGTACGAGTACCCTTCGTCGAATATGCTTGTCTCCGCGACCGACCTGACCGGCCGCATCCAGTATTGCAACCCCGCTTTCATCGCCGTCTCGGGCTTTACGCGCGACGAGCTGATCGGCCAGCCGCACAATCTGATCCGTCATCCGGACATGCCGCGCGAGGCCTTCGCCGACATGTGGGCGACGATCCGCGACGGCCGCCCATGGACGGCGCTCGTGAAGAACCGCCGCAAGAATGGCGATCACTATTGGGTGCAGGCCAACGTCACGCCGGTGGTCGAGAAAGGCACTGTGGTCGGCTATTTGAGCGTGCGCGTGAAACCGGAACGTGACGCGGTGCGCGCCGCCGAGACGCTGTACGCGCGCATGCGCGCAGGCGAGGCGCGCGGCTTCCGGTTGCGCCGCGGCGTGGTGGTGCGCACCGGCCTGCTCGGGCGTCTGCAGGCGCTGATGCGCCTGCCTGTCGCCACGCGCGCGGCGGCCGGCTATGCGATCACGTCGCTGGCCCTGCTGCTGACCGGCCTCGTGGCGTGGGAAGGCACGCCGCCTATGCCGTTCTGGATTGCGTTCGGCGTGACCGCGGCGGTCAGCCTCGTGTCGTGGCAGATGTTGAAGCGGCAACTCGCCGCACCGATCAGCGACATGTCGGGATTCGCCACACGTCTCGCCGCGGGCGATCTGACCGCGGATCTGCAGATCGCGCGCCACGACGATCTTGGCGAAGTGCTCCAGGCACTGAATCAGTTGAAGGCGAATCTCGCCGCAATCGTCTACGACGTGCGCGCACAGATCACCGGCATGCTCGACAACGCCCGCGAGATTTCCAGCGGCAATGTCGATCTTGCGCGGCGCACGGAGTTGCAGGCGGCGTCGCTCGAGGAAACCGCCGCCACCATGGAAGAGCTGACCACCACGGTGCAGGCCAACGCCGACGCCACCGTGCGCGCGCTCGATCTGGCGCGGGACGCGCAGGCAGCCGCAGCAGTCGGCGGCAAGATCGCCGGCCAGGTCGAGCAGACCATGGCCGGCATCACGGCGGCGTCGCAGCGTATCGCCGACATTACCAGCGTGATCGACGGCATTGCATTCCAGACCAACATTCTCGCGCTCAATGCGGCCGTCGAAGCCGCGCGGGCAGGCGAAGCAGGCCGTTCGTTCGCCGTGGTCGCGAGCGAAGTGCGAATGCTGGCGCAACGCTGCGCGGCGTCGTCGAAGGAAATCAAGTCGGTGGTCGAAGCGAGTACGACCGAAGTCGCGGCGGGCACCGAACTGGTTGCGCGCACCACCTCGCAAATGCGCGTGATCGACGAAGCGGTGGGCCGCGTGTCGTCGATCATCGTCGAAGTGGCGAATGCCAGCAGCGAACAGGCGGAAGGGATTCGCCAGGTCAATCAGGCGGTCTCGCATCTGGATGGCGCCACGCAGCAGAACGCGGCGCTCGTCGAGCAGGCGGCGGCGACCGCGCAGCGTCTCGCGGAACAGGCCGACGTGCTGGATGAGGCGGTGCGTCTGTTCACCGTTGCGCAAGCCACGCCCGCGCCACGCGTCACCAGCACGAAGCGTCATCAGGGCTTCACGCCCGATCCCGCGCAAACCGTTGCCGCCGACATCGAGCGACGCAGCGCGCCGGGCGTCGCACGCGATCTCGAACAGGACGAAGCCACAATGGTCTGATAGATCGGCGTTACTCCCACCTCGACAGCCCAGTATTGGCGCAGCACGATGGATCCCGTCAGCGCCCAGTTGGTTGTAAGGGCAGGCTGACCCAAGTAACAACGGCGTTTAGCGGCCCGTCCCACTCATGGACGGGCTATTTTTTTGCCGCCTCCCACCACCTCTCACCACTTTCGACATCGCACTGCCCTATTCGCGCGCAGCCGGCCTGCGCGATGCACTAGCGCGGAGCGGCCGACCGGCGGTGGGTCGCCGCATCCGCCTAACCAACGCGTGCGTCAACAGCATGACAGTCATGGAGAAGAAGCGCACCGCCTCGGGGCACGAAAAATGCATTCGTCGTTGCCGGGAGTCGCGTTAAACTGGTTGTCACGGCGGGACGTCACGTCACGCGTTGCCCGGCGGGCCGCGCCAGTCAACGCGCCTGGCGGCATGCGGCACACAGGCCGGTGAACGGGCAAATCCGCAGAGCGTGACCGTGGCGCGACAGACGTCGCACTATCCTGCCCGTACAATGGCTCGATCAACAACGGAACAAGGACAACTTCGATGCGCACTACCGGGTCCTCCGGGTCAATGGCCCTGCTCACCGAATACGACGACGCAACGGCGCGCGAACTCCGCTCGCTGCGCCTCGAATCGACAGAAGACGGCAAAGGCATTCTTTTGATCGAAGTCGATGAGCGCAAGCCAGGCATTCACCGCGAAGTGCGCTACGAAATCACGCCAGCCGAACTGATTGCCGCGATTCGCGCGCATGGCGCCGAACTGCCGGGCGAACAGCACAATCATCGTCAATGAAATACGTCACGCGGCATTGCACTCGGGTGCAATTGCCGCGTGACGCTTACGCGGCGCCGCTCTTAAATTGCTTACCGATACGACGCCTACGGCATGTCAATCGGGCATTATTTCCGCTTCGGCATGCGGCGTGTCATTCAAGCCTTTTCGCTTTGTTCGAATTGCGCTCCTAATGCGCCTTTCGAACGGTTTAGTGTGCTTGCGATAACGCTTTGAACGCCCGAATAACGGACGTCTTTTCGGGGCGTTTCCTCGTCTCGAAAATGCGTCCATAATCCTTGCATTCTCCTTCGCATTCCCTACCTGCGCCGCGCCCGAAAGGGCTGCGGATGTAAGCCGATGCTACATGATCTCGTCGAGCAGTATGGGCCGGCGCTCGTGTTCGTGAACGTGCTCGCCGCCTCGATCGGGCTGCCGGTTCCGGCCATGCCCTCGCTCGTGCTGTTCGGGGCGATGGCGGCCATGCATCCCGGCTCAGTGGGCACGCAGTTGGCGCCGGTGCTCATCCTGTCGATATTCGCCACGCTGATCGGCGACAGCGCGTGGTATTTCGCCGGCCGGATGTACGGCGGCAACACGCTGAAGGCGATTTGCCGGCTGTCGCTCTCGCGTGACACCTGCGTGAAAAAGACCGAACGCTTTTTCGGCCGCTGGGGCGTGCGCGTGCTGGCCGTGGCCAAGTTCGTGCCGGGCCTGTCGATCGTCTCGATTCCGATGGCGGGCGCCATGGGCACGCGCTATCGCACGTTTCTCACTTACGACAGCATCGGCGCCGCGTTGTGGTCCGGCACGGGCCTGATCATCGGTGCGTTGTTCGCGAGGCAGATCGATATGCTGTTCGCCCTGGCCGGGCGGCTCGGCCGCACCGCCGCACTGGTCGCGGTCGCGTTGCTGCTGGCGTATGCCGCGTATCGCTGGATCCGCCGGCGCCAGCTGATTGCGAAGCTCGCGTCGGCGCGCATCGAAGTCGACGAACTGGCGGCGCTGGTGAAGGCCGGCAAGACGCCGGTGCTGTTCGACATCCGTTCGCATGAGAAGCGCAAGCTCGATCCGTTCGTGATTCCGGGCTCGCAATTCGCCGACGAGCGGCAGCTCGACGAGATCGTCGCGACCTATCCGCGCGATCAAAAGTTGGTGATCTACTGTTCCTGCCCGAATGAGATTTCCGCGGCATGGATGGCCAAACAATTGAACGAAGCCGGCTTCTCCGACGTGCTGCCGCTGCGCGGTGGCATGGAAGCCTGGCGCGACTCGGGCAAGCCGGTGGATTCGCTGCCCGACATGCCGCCGCCGGAAGTGGCGGTCGAGGACGTCGCGCCGAAGGCCGTGTAGCGCAAGCAGCGCAACTTGCATTTGCGCCATTCGGCGCCGCGCCGCTTCGCCTCCCGTTCGATCCGTCAATGAACACGAAGGAGCGGTTCAATGCTTTCGACTCAAGAAACTGAAGCACAACAACAAGCGGAAGGGCAACAGCAGGCCGTCGTCGCCGACGCGCCGTTTTCGTCTCTCTCGACGCGCATGCATCAGATGTTCCCCGCGCTCACCTGCGCGGAAATCGGCCGCCTGCGGCGCTTCGGCGAGATCGGTCACTGGAAGGCCGGTGAGCTGCTGTTCGAGACCGGCCACACCGGTCCCGGCATGTTCGTGCTGCTCGAAGGACGCGTGAAAGTCTATCAGCGTGATGGCATCGGGCGTGAAGTCCTGATCGGCGAGCACGGCGCAGGGCATTTTCTTGCCGAAGTCGGTCAATTGTCGGGACGGCCCGCGCTGGTCAACGGCATGGCGCTCAGTTCGGTGGAGGCATTGCTGATTCCACCAGAAGGACTGCGCGCATTGATCGTCGCCGAAGCGGAACTCGGCGAGCGCATCATGCGCGCGTTGATCCTGCGGCGCGTCTCGCTGATCGAAAAAGGCGCCGGCGGGCCGATCCTGATCGGCAGCAGTAACGACGCGCGGCTTGTCATGCTGCAAGGCTTTCTGTCGCGCAACGGCCATCCCCATTCCGTGATCGACGAACGCGACGAAGACGCGTTGCGTCTCATCGAGCAATTCGCCGCGCAAAAAGAAGACATGCCGCTGGTGATCTGCCCGGACGGCTCGGTGCTGCGTCATCCGAGCATGCCGGAACTCGCCACGTGCCTAGGCTTGCTGCCCGATCTCGACGATGCGCATGTGTACGACGTCGCGATTGTCGGCGCGGGCCCGGCTGGGCTCGCCACCGCGGTGTACGCGGCCTCCGAAGGCCTGTCGGTGATCGTGCTGGACAGCCGAGCGCCGGGCGGCCAGGCCGGCGCGAGTTCACGAATCGAAAACTATCTCGGCTTTCCGACCGGTATTTCCGGCCAGGCGCTGGCCGGCCGCGCATTCGTGCAAGCGCAGAAATTCGGCGCGCACGTCGCGATTCCGGTCAACGTGAAGGCGCTGCATTGCGCGGAGCGGCCACATCGGCTGGAACTGAAGTGCGGCGGGCATATCACGGCGCGCGCCATTGTGATTGCGAGCGGCGCGGTGTACCGGCGCCCGGCGCTCGAAGGGCTCGACCGCTTCGAAGGGCGCGGCGTCTACTACTGGGCGTCGCCCGTGGAAGCGAAGCTGTGCAAGCGCCAGGAAGTCGTGCTGGTGGGCGGCGGCAACTCGGCCGGCCAGGCGATCGTTTATCTGGCCACGCATGCGGCCAAAGTCCACGTGCTGATCCGGCGCAGTGGTTTTGAAGCGACCATGTCGCGCTATCTGATCGACCGGATCCGCTCGTTGCCGAATGTGTTCGTGCATCCGAATTCGGAAATCGGCAGGCTGGATGCCGACGAAAGCGGCTTGTCGTCGGTCAGCCTGAAAAAACCGTTGCCCGATGGCACCGATCATTTCGACACGCGCCATCTGTTCCTGTTCACCGGCGCGGATCCGAATACCGACTGGCTGCGCACCTGCGGCGTGGAACTCGACGACAAGGGCTTCGTGCTGACCGGCACGAGCGTTGAAGGAGCCTCGGTCTGCGATCTCGCCACCACGGTTGAAGGCGTGTACGCGATCGGCGACGCTCGCGCCGGTTCGACGAAACGGGTGGCGGCGGCGGTCGGAGAAGGCGCCGCCGTGGTCGCTCAAATCCATCAACTACTGGCAGTGACAGCGGGCGACGCGGTCGCGCTGGGCGCCTGAAACAATCTCTCCTGAACCGCCCGCTGGCCTCGCAACCGCCGGCCGGCGGGTAACCTGCTGTTACACACCCCTTCAACTGGTTGCACCTGCCTTGCTTTCTGTCTCGTAATATTGCCGTCAGCCATTCGACAGCGAATGGCTGGCTCTTTCGACACGACAGGAGACAAGCATGATCCAACGCGCGATCCTTTTCGCCGCCTTCGGCCTTGCCGCCGCCTGCGCCTCGACTGCCGCCTCGGCCAGGGTGGACGTCGGCGTCTTCGTCAACACGCCGGGACCCGTGTATGCAGCACCGCCGGTCTATGCGCCACCGCCGGTCGTGTACGCGCCGCAACCGGCCTATGGCTACGGCTACGGCTACCGGGACGACGACTACCGCGGCCGCCGCTGGCATCACGATCATGGCCGTCACCGCGGCTGGGACCGGCATCACGGCCGCGGGTGGTGACAACATGGTTGGGCGCTTCACGCTACAGTAGCGGCTGCTGATTCAGGCGGGACCGGATGTCCGCCACCATCGCACTCACTCACTGATCGAAGCCCGCGTGAAGACCCTTCCGCTTTCCGCCGCCCGCACCTTACATCTGGCCGCGCAAGGTTTGCTGACGCCGCCGCGCCGCAAGGCCGTCAAAGCCGACGTGCTCGACGCGATTCGCCGCATGGCGCAATTGCAGATCGACACGATCCACGTCGTCGCGCGCAGCCCTTATCTGGTGTTGTTCAGCCGGCTCGGCACCTATCCGCAGCAATGGCTCGACGAGCATCTCGCCGAAGGCAAGCTGTTCGAGTACTGGTCGCATGAAGCCTGTTTCGTGCCGACCGAAGACTACGGCCTGCTGCGCCATCGCATGCTCGATCCGAGCGGCATGGGTTGGAAATACGCGGCCGAGTGGCACAAGAAGCATCGCAAGGACATTGAGAAGCTGCTCGCCCATATTCGAGCGACCGGTCCGGTCCGCTCCGCGGATTTCGCCCGCGAGGCGGGCAAGGGCAACGGCTGGTGGGACTGGAAGCCGGAGAAACGCCATCTGGAAGTGCTGTTCGCGATCGGCCAACTGATGGTGGCCGAGCGGCGCAATTTCCATCGCGTCTACGATCTGGCCGAACGCGTGCTGCCCGACTGGGACGACGCACGCGATCTGCCGCCGGCGCACATCGTGACCGAAGAAGTGTTACGCCGCACCTGCCGTGCGCTCGGCGTGGCGCGCGCCGATTGGGTCGCCGATTACTACCGCTTGCCGCGCCGCCCCTACCGCGACGAACTGCATGCGCTCGCCGATCAGGGCGAGCTGATTCCGGTGCGCGTGGAAGGCTGGAAGCAGGACACGTTCGTTCATCACGACTTCGCCGCGATACTCGACGACGCCGCGAGCGGCAAGCTCACGTCGACTGTCACCACGGTGTTGTCGCCGTTCGATCCGGTGGTGTGGGATCGCAAGCGCGCCGCTGCGCTGTTCGACTTCGACTATGCGATCGAATGCTATACGCCTGCCGCGAAGCGCAAATATGGTTACTTCGTGTTGCCGCTGCTGAGCCGCGGGCGTCTGGTCGGCCGCGTGGATGCGAAAGCGCATCGGACCCAAGGCGTGTTCGAACTGAAGTCGTTGCACATCGAACCGGGCGTGCGCCTGAGCACCCGTCTTGCCGGCGATCTGCGCCGCGCCTTGCAACGCTGCGCGGATTGGCACGGCACGCCGCAACTGGAAATCACTGCCGCGCCGCCAGAATGGCTCGAAGCACTAAGCGTCGCCGACGCCCCGCAAGAAGAAGTCCGCTCGCGAGCCGGCGCGGCTGTCTGAACGCGGGATCGGCGCCGCGCTCAATGCAGCGCGGCCCATGCCAGCGACAAGGAAAACACGCCGAGCACGATCGAAGCGCCGCGCTGCACCTTCACCGGATTCAGCCAGGTGAGCTTGCCGCTGCCAAGCGCGGCACCGAATGCGATCCAGGCGAGCGCGATCGGCACCAACAAGCACGCGAACATCAGCATCGCAAACGCGTAGGCCGGCAACTGTGCGAAGGCGATAGCCGGAAAGATCGTGCCGGCGAACAGCAGGCCCTTAGGATTAAGCAGCGTCGCCACGAACAGCGTGCGCATGCCGCTCGCACGCTGCGCCGAATCGGGCAACGCGACCGCCGCACGCCACATGTCGACGGCGAGGTAGGCAATGTACAAGCCAGCCACCACGCGCAGCAGCGAGGGCAACCACGGCAGCGCATGGGCGGCCTGGGTGAGGAAATGTCCCCAGACCGAGATCGAGATGAAATAGCCGCCCAGTTCGGCTGCGATCAGCGGCAGCGAGCGCCGCACGCCCTGGCGCAAGCCGGCCGCGGCAAGCAGCGTATTGGTGGGGCCAGGCGTAATCAGCACGACGACAATGCCGACGGCCAGTAGCGCAATAGCAGACGCAGAGAGCATAAAAAAGGACGCAGTGTTGGAAACAGTGCGCCCTTTTTATCATAGACAGCCGTGCCGCCGAAATGTAGCGGCTCGATGCGGTGGGAATCGAACGGCGATTCGCCGCCGCGTTATTCCGCCACACCGGGCGATCACTTGGAAATCACCTGACAATGGCAACGCCCGCGCCAGATCGGCCAGCATGCCGATGCGAAACGCGCCGCCAGCAGGCGGCGCGCCATTGCCTTTAGTGATCCAGCTTCGCGCGTAATTCGCGCGCGGCTTCCAGCAATCCTTCGTAACCCGAACGTGCGTGCTCCGGCAAATCGGGGTCGCCGACAAACGTACCGAGCGTTTCGATCAGGCTATACAGAATGCCCTTCGCGGCACCCGATGCAATGCTGCCCGAAGAGACCTGCTGATCCACGTGAGTGAGCGCTGCGTCGAGGTGCTCCAGGTCCGGCCGGTCGCCCGTGGGCGGTTTGGGCGTTACGTCTTGCGTCATGATGAAACTTCGCTCCTGTTGATGCATCGGTGAACAAGCCATCCTTTCACGTTGTTATATACCGATCGTGCGTTGCCGTCTATTCGTGATCAGAGCGAATGCGATCGACGTTAAGGCGTCGATCGATAAATCAGAAATTTCGCGCGCACGCTGTCGTGTTCGAGGAGGACGGCGCCCGCTCAGCTTGACCTATTCGCCGATTTCACGCGTGTTGAGTCGCGGCAGCCTGCGCGGCCGCAGCGGCCGCCTCCGCCACGGCGACGGCAGGCGACACGATCGACGGCTGCCCCGTCTGCCGGCGCGAGCGGCCCGAACTGAGGTAGTCCGCAATCGAATCCTGCGTGACTTCGCCGACGTAACGGCCGTCGCCGTCCAGCACCGGCATCCATGACGAATTGAACTGGTACATCTTCGACAGCACGATGCGCAGATGCTCGTCCGCGCCGACCGTCGCCTTGAACGCGCTCAGATGGTCGCCGCACACGCCTTCGCCCGCACGCGCCGCGCGGCGCGTCACGTAACCGAGCGCCTGCTGGTTTCCGTCGACGATGGTCAGATAGCGGCTGTCGCTGTCGTCCATCATCTGGAAGGCGCGCGAGACCGGCGTATCGGCGCGCGCGGTCTCCGGCTGGGTGGCGGCGTCGCCGGCTTTCACCAGCAAGAGGCGCTTCAACGTGCTGTCCTGACCGACGAACGCGCCGACGAACTCGTCGCGTGGATGCGCCAGCAGCGTATCCGGATGGTCGTACTGCACCAGTTGGCCACGGCGGAACACGGCGACACGGTCGCCGAGCTTGATCGCCTCGTCGATATCGTGGCTCACCATGATCACCGTCTTGTTCAGTTGGCGCTGCATCTGGAAGAACTCGTTCTGAATCGACTCGCGATTGATCGGGTCGACTGCGCCGAACGGTTCGTCCATTAGCAGCACGGGCGGATCGGCGGCCAATGCGCGAATCACGCCGATGCGCTGCTGCTGACCACCCGACAGCTCGCGCGGATAACGCTTCAGATACTGCTTCGGATCGAGCGCCACCATCGACATCAACTCCGTGGCCCGCTCGCGGCAACGCTTCTTGTCCCAACCGAGCAGGCGCGGCACGACGGTGATGTTCTCTTCGATCGTCATGTTCGGGAACAGGCCGATCTGCTGGATCACATAGCCGATGTGGCGGCGCAATTCGACTTCGTTCAGACCCGAAGTGTCTTCACCGTTGATCAGCACGCGCCCTGAGGTCGGCGCGATCAGACGGTTGATCATCTTCAGCGTGGTGGTCTTGCCGCAGCCCGACGGGCCGAGAAACACGCAGATTTCGCCTTCGCCGACAGTCAGGCTCACCGAGTCGACGGCCTTCACCTGCTGGCCGTCCTTCTGCGTAAACGTCTTGGTCAGTTTGTCGAGTTCGATCATGTCTTTTGTACTCCCTTCGGGGTCAGCAAGCGTTGCAGCGCCTGCAGCAGCAGGTCGGCGACGATCGCGAGCAAGCTCACGAGCACGGCGCCCACCAACAGTTTCATCATGTTGCTTTGGCCAATCGCGCGGATGATCAGCGTGCCGAGACCGCCCGCGCCGATCACCGCGGCAATCGTCATCACGCCGATGTTCATCACCACCGCCGTGCGCACACCACCGAGAATCACCGGCACGGCGAGCGGCAAATCGACGAGGCGCAGACGCTGCCACACCGTCATGCCGATACCGATGCCGGCTTCCTTGATGCCGGCGTCGACGTTGCGCAGCGCGAGGTAGGTGTTGCGCATGATCGGCAGCAGCGAATAGAGAAACACTGCGGTAATCGCCGGCACCGCGCCGATGCCCTGGCCGAAGCGCGAGAACACGGGAATCATCAAGCCGAAGAGCGCAATGGACGGCAAGGTCAGCACAACCGTCGCAATGCTCAGCAGCGGCGCGGCGAGCCATTCGTGCCGATTGATCAGGATACCCAAGGGTACGCCGACAACAATCGCGCAGCCCACCGCGATCCCCACCAGCCACACGTGTTGCGCCGTGAGTTGCAGTAATTCAGGCCAGTTGGCCGATAGATAGTCGAATACAGTCATCGTGAGGTTCTCCGCTCAGGGCAGTTCGTGCGTGCGCAGGAATTCCGCCGCGACCTCGCGCACCGGTTTGCCGTCGACGTCGACCTGCTTGTTCATCTCGAGCATGGTGTCGTTGTTCAACGCGTCGGACAACGCGTTCAACTGCGGCGCGAGTTGCGGGTTCTGGTCGAGCGTCGCTTTGCGCACCACCGGCGTGGCGTTGTACGCGGGAAAGTAGTGGCGATCGTCTTCGAGCGGCACGATGTTGAAGCCCTTCACCCGGCCGTCCGTCGTGTAGATGAGTCCGATCGGCACCTGGTTGTTATGCAGTGCCGTGTAGACGAGGCCCGGATCCATCTGCCGCGTTTCCTCGCGGCTGAATTGCATGCCGTAGGCGGCTTCGAGCGGCTTCAGACCGTCCGGACGATTGGCGAACTCCGCGTCCATGGCGAACACGTGCTTCTTTTTCGGCTCCGCCGCCATCTTCGCGGCGAGTTGCGAAATCGTGCGGATACCGGTTTGCTGCGCCACCTGTTGCGGCAAGCCGAGCGCGTATGTGTTGTTCAACGGCGAGCAATCGAGCCAGACGAGGCCACGTTTCGCGTCCAGCGCTTTCACGCGCTCATACATGGTCTTCGGATCGAGCTTTTCGGTGATCTTGTTGTAGACGATCGCGGCCGTACCCGTGTATTCCCACGTGATATCGACCTGTCCGTTCTCCTGCGCGCTGCGCAACAGCGTGCTGCCGAGACCGGTGCGCGCATCGATCGTGTAGCCCTTCGCGCGCAGGTATTGCGACGTGATCTCGGTAAGAACGTATTGCTCAGTGAAGTTTTTTCCACCGAGCACGAGCGTTGCCGCGCCGACGTGAAGGCTCGTGAAGAGCAAAGCACCGGCCGCGATCCAGCGGCTGCGTTTGAACAGATCGATCATGCCGTCACCCCGCGCCGTGCGAGCAGGTAGCGGCTGCCGGCCGAGACGATGCCGTCCAGCACCAGCGCGAGAATCGCGGTGGCCGCCGCGCCGAGCAGAAGCTGCTGCTGGTTGTTCAGGTAGATGCCCGGGAAAATCAGCGTGCCGAGACTATCCGCGCCGATCAGATAGGCGAGCGGCGCGCTGCCTACGTTGATCGCCAGCGCAGTGCGCACGCCGCCGACGATGATCGGCATCGCGTTGGGCAACTCCACGCGCAACAGCGATTGCCAGCCTGTCATGCCGAGCCCGCGCGCCGCCTCGCGCAGCGCGGGCGACACGTTCTTCATGCCTTCGTAGGCATTGCGTGTAATGGGCAGCAGCGAGGCGAGAAACAGCGCGACCAGCGCCGGTATATCGCCAATGCCGAAGATGCCTAGCGCGATGGCCAGCACGGCCAGCGAGGGAATCGTGTTGCCGATGTTGAAAATCTGCATGAAGCGTTCGGCGTGACGCGCGAACGACGGGCGGCTGAGCAACACACCGGCGGGGATGCCGACCAGCAGCGCAAGAACCATGGAATAGCCGACGAGCAACAGATGCCGCTTCGTGTAATAGACCAGATCAGGTGCGTACTGATGCAGCGCAGCGGGGTCGATCGCGCGACCCAGCAACGCGATGACAATACCGATGGCTACAAGACTGCCGATCAGTCTGGCAGGACGATGAATCATGAAGATGCGCCTCCTTGTTCGAGCGACGCGCGCAAACAGCCACGCCGCACAGGCGTCGTGACGACGCTGCGAATGGGAAGTTCGGGACGCGGCACATGCCGCGAGGTGAACCGAGGGGTGCCAAGGCGTTTGTGTTCGCCCGGCGCGAGGGCGGGGTGAATTCGCCTTCGGTGGCGAACCAGTCAGCAAAACTGGTGCCAGATCCATCGATGATTTGGACAGCAGCGTCGAGCCGCTTGTCCGACGGAGGTTTGGGGCCTCCTTTGAGTGCCGGTTCGCACCGGCGCTAGGGCGTTTGCAAAGTGTTGCCAGTTTGCACTCAACCCCTTCTATCTTAGCCTATTTGGCTGCGATCTCGCGATTAGGATGCAACGATTATAAGTGCCCTGGGCGGATCCGTCTACCCATGTGGTTAATGCGGAGGCGCTGGCGGCGTTCGCACGCCTCCATTTCCGACTGTACTCGGGGTCCCGAATAAGCTCACCAATGCGCTGACCGACCGCGCCATTAGCTCCCGAAAACACTCACCTCAAACGCCGGCGGGTGCGCAGACGACCGTTGGGAATTTCACCTTTGAGCGAACGGATCAATGCGACGCCCGCCCCCTGCCAGGATGCCCGTCAGGAGGTTCGCACCCGTCGCACGAAGATGCGCCGCGTAAGATCGAATGCCACCAGATTGCCGGCGACCACCAGCAGCAGGCCGACCACGGCTAGCGCCGACCACTGATAACCTTCGAATACCGTCGATACCGCCAGCGCCACGATCGGGAACAACACCGTGCAGTAAGCCGCACGCTCGGGTCCAATGCGCCCGACCAGCATCAGGTAAGCCGTAAAGCCGATCACCGAGCCAAAAATGGCGAGATAGGCGAGCGCACCGAGATACCGCGCTGACGGTTCGACCGCGAACGAGAATCCGGCCAACGCACTTCCCACCGTCAGGACGCTAGCGCCGATCATCATCGCCCAGCTATTGGTGGCGAAAGGGTGCAAGCCCATCGATTGCATGCGGCTCGACAGCAGGTTGCCGGCCGAAAAGCACAGCGTGCCGAGAAACGCGATTCCCAGACCCAACCACGCGGCGTGATCGCCGAGATGTCCCGCCATCTGCTGCACGAACAGACACACGATGCCAACGAGCCCGAGCAACGCCCCGGCAATTGCCGTGGGTTGCAAAGGCCGGCCCATGAACAGCCGACCGTTGATCGAATTCAGCAGCGGCGCGGTGGAAAACACCACTGCCACGAGGCCGCTCGGCACGACCTGTTCGGCGTAGTAAAAGCACAGGAAGTTAAGGCAGAAGAGCGCCAACCCTTGCGCGACGAGAAATCGCCACGCGGCGCGCGGCGGCCAGATCGGCCGGCGCATGATACGCAGCAAAGCGAACAGCACCAGTGCGGCGATCCAGAAACGCCAGGCAACCGACACCGGCGGCGGTACGGCCCCCAGTTGCCATTTGATTGCGATCCACGTGGTGCCCCAGATCAGAACGGTGGCGACATACAGCGAAAGATTCATGGCCAAGCCTGCAACAGCGAATACGGGAACTCACTATGCCGCAGCCCCGTCGGTTGCACTTGTCCAAAATTGCGCATTTTCCGGCAGCGGCAAGCCGCCTCGCGCGGGTCGCCGTATACTGACGCTCATTCAGTCAAGACAAGTTTCCGCCCGTTTCGTGAACGCCAGACCGCCCGCCACCGCGACCCACTCCGCCGAAACGCCGTTTGGCCTTCAGTCGGTGTGTCACACGCTGAGCAGCGCCAACGCCAATCTGGACCGTTTCGCGTGGCTCGGCGACCGGCTGGCCATCGCCGTCTGGACGCGCGACACGGAAGAAGCCGAAACCATCTACGAACGCCCCGGCCATCACACGCTGTCGTGTTACCTGGATGGCGGTTATCGCACCGAGCGCCAGAAAATGCCCGGGCATTACGGCGCGCCGTCGCGACTCTGCGCACTGCCCGGTGACCACGAGTCACGCTGGTGGGTACGTGGCCACATGCATTTCATGCATCTGTACTTCCTGCCGGAGCATTTCACCCAGCGCGCCGTTCAGGAACTCGATCGCGAGCCGCGCGAACTGACCCTCGCCGACCGCACGTATTTCGAAGACGCGCGCATCGCCAGTCTGTGTCAGTCGCTGGCGAATGAGGACTGGCAAGATCCTGACGGCTTGCTGCGCACCAATGAAACCGCCCATCAGGTGCTCAGTCTGCTGTTGCGCGCCCAAGGCGTGCGCCGCACGGATGCGTCGCTCAAAGGCGGTCTGTCCGTCGCGACTCGCCGGCGGCTGCGCGACTATATCGAAAGCCATCTGGCGCAGACGCTCACGCTCGGCGAGCTTGCCGGCGTCGCGGCGTTGTCGGAATTTCATCTTGCGCGCATGTTCCGCACTTCGTTCGGACTGCCACCCGCCGCGTGGATCGCGCAACAGCGGCTCGAACGCGCGCGTACTTTGTTACGGACTACGACGCTGCCGCTCACGCAGGTCGCCGAACAATGCGGCTATGCGAATGCCAGCCATTTCAGCCACCGGTTCCGCGAGAGTGTAGGCGTCGCGCCGACCGCGTATCGGCAGGCGGTTGCCGGCTGATGCGGAATGACGGCACGTCCCGCGCTACGCGCCGTTATTGCAACGCCATTGCCAGCAAGCGTGCCACGTGGATCGCCTCGACGCCCGCACCGTCGTGAATCTGATGCCGGCAACTCGTGCCGTCCGCGACCATGAACGTGTTGCCGTCCATCTTGCGCACCGCCGGCAGCAGCGATAGCTCCGCCATCGCCTGAGACGTCGTGTAGTGCTCGGCTTCATAGCCGAAACTGCCCGCCATACCGCAGCACGACGATTCCACCGTCGACACCTTCAACTCAGGAATCCATTTCAATACCGTCTGCACGGGCTTAAAGGCGTCGAAGGCCTTTTGATGGCAGTGGCCATGCACCAGCGCCTGCTGTTTGGCCAGCGGCTTCAGCGCAAGCTGCAAACGTCCGGCTTCGTTCTCGCGCACCAGAAACTCTTCGAACAGAAACGCCTGTTGCGAGAGCCTGCGCGCTTCGTCGCCGAAACCGTAGTGCAGAAACTCGTCGCGCAACGACAGCAAGCATGACGGCTCCAGTCCGACGATCGGCACACCGCGCTCCACGAACGGCTTGAACAGATCGAGCATGCGCCGCGCTTCCTGCTTCGCTTCATCGACGAGACCCGCCGCGAGGAACGTACGGCCGCAACATACGGGCCGCTCGCCCTGGCGCTGATTGAAGTGCACCGTGTAGCCGGCGGCTTCCAGCACTTGCTGCGCAGCGCGCGCGTTGTCCGGCTCCATGTTGTTGTTGAACGTATCGACAAAGAGCAGCACCTCTTTCAGCGCGGCGCCGCGAGTCGCCTTGGCCGGCACCGCACTAGCCAGAAACGACTTCTGAAAGCGCGGCAAGCTCCGCTCGGGCGCGAAGCCCACTGACCGCTTGAACCACGCCGACAGCACCGGCACGTTGTCGGCCAGCGCCATCAACCCCGGAAAGCGGCTCGCCGCCGACGCGTAACGCGGCATGAAAGCCACCAGCCTGTCACGCAAACGCAGTCCGTGATGCTTGACGCGCGCGGCCCGCGCCTCGATCTTGAACTTCGCCATATCGACGCCCGTCGGACAATCGCGCTTGCAGCCCTTGCAGGACACGCACAGATCGAGCGTGTCCTTGACGTCGTCGCTGGCGAGGCCCGCTTCGCCGAGTTGACCGGAAATTGCGAGGCGCAAGGTATTCGCACGGCCGCGTGTGAGGTGCTGTTCGTCCTTCGTCACGCGATAGCTCGGGCACATGGTGCCCGCGTCGAACTTGCGACAGTGGCCGTTGTTGTTGCACATCTCCACAGCCTTCGCGAGTCCGCCGGACAGATCGTTACCGGTGCCGGGCAGCGTCTCCCGTCCGGTCAGCGGGTCGCGTTCGACATTCCATGCAGACCAGTCGAGCGCCGTGTCGATGCGCTGTTCCTTGTAGCCTGGCGCGAAGCGGAAATTGCCAGCGTCGTCCATTTTCGGCGGACGCACGATCTTGTCGGGATTGAAGCGGTTATCCGGATCGAACAGCGTCTTGATTTCGGTGAACGCCTGATTCAAGCGCGGCCCGTATTGCCACGCGACCCATTCGCCGCGGCACAATCCGTCGCCATGTTCGCCGGAATACGCGCCCTTGTACTCGCGCACGAGCGCCGCCGCTTCGTCGGCGATGGCGCGCATTTTCTGCGCGCCGTCGCGCCGCATGTCGAGAATCGGCCGCACGTGCAGCGTGCCGACGCTCGCATGCGCGTACCAGGTGCCCTCCGTGCCGTGCCGATGGAACACCTCGGTCAAACGGCTCGTGTATTCGGCCAGATGTTCGAGCGGCACCGCGCAATCTTCAATGAAGGACACCGGCTTGCCGTCGCCCTTCATGCTCATCATGATATTGAGCCCGGCCTTGCGGACTTCCCACAACGCTTTCTGTTCGTTCGCGTCCGGCATCTCGACGACCGAATCGGGCAAGCCGAGGTCGGCCATCAGTTCCGTGAGTTGTTTGAGCGAGGCGAGTTGCGCGTCGCGGTCCTCGCCCGCGAACTCGACCAGCAGAATGGCCTGCGGCTCGCCGACCAGCGCCTTGCCGATCACCGGACGAAACGCCGGATTGCTCATCGCCAGATCGATCATCGTGCGATCGACCAGTTCCACCGCCACCGGCTTGAGCTTGACGATGTGCTGCGTCAGATCCATCGACTGCCAGAAAGTCGGGAAGTTGACCACGCCGAGCGTTTTATGCACGGGCAGCGGCGCAAGCCTGAGCGTGAGTTGCCGGCTGAACGCGAGCGTGCCCTCCGAGCCGACCAGCAGATGCGCGAGATTCGCGATGCCATCGTCGGTATAAGCGCGTGGGTTCTGGCAATCGAACACGTCGATGTTGTAGCCCGCCACGCGTCGCAAGACCTTCGGCACGCGCGCCACGATTTCGTCGTGCTCGCGCTCGGCGATCTGCTTCACGCCCGCGAGTATCTGCTGCAGGCGCGCAGCTTGCGGCGCGTCGCGCAACGAGCCGAAATGGGTTTCGCTGCCGTCCGCGAGAATCGCGTCGATCGCGTCGACGTTGTGCACCATGTTGCCGTATTCGATCGAGCGCGAGCCACACGAGTTGTTGCCGGCCATGCCGCCGATCGTGCATTGCGCGGCCGTCGACACATCCACCGGGAACCATAGACCGTAGGGCTTGAGCCAGGCGTTCAGGTGGTCCAGCACGACGCCCGGTTCGACCGTCACCGTGCGCGCTTCGGCGTCGAACGCGACGATATTGTTCAACCACTTGCTCGTATCGATCACCAGCGCTTCGCCGACCGTCTGGCCGCATTGGCTCGTGCCCGCGCCGCGCGCGAGGAGCGGCACCTTCTCGCTGCGCGCGATTTCCAGCGCGATGCGCAAATCGTCCTGGTCGCGCGGCACCACCACGCCGATCGGCGTGATCTGATAGATCGACGCGTCGGTCGCGTAACGGCCGCGGCTCGCCGCATCGAACAACACGTCGCCGCGCAGCGATTTACGCAGATGCTGCGCGAGCGGACTCGTCAGACGCGCGGCGGAAGGGACCAGATGGATCGGCTTGACGAGTAGAGCGGAAGTGGGATTCGGCATTTCGTCGCCTATGGCTATAACAGAGGAAACGGCTAGTAGAGCGTGAGGCTGACCGGCGCGAGACCTTCAATGCGCCCGCTTGCCGTGCCCGCGTTCTTCGGGAAGAACATGCCGGTATACGAACCGGTCGTGACGACCATGGCCGGCGTCACGACAATGCCGCGCGACGTGGCGTGATTGACGAGCCACGTCAACAGACGCCGCGGATCGCCGGCCGGGTTGGCAGGCGTGCTTTGCACCACATCGTGCCCGTCGAAACTGAAACGCAGCGACGGCGCCACGAACGGAAAGTCCTCGCGATACGGTGTGAATTCGCCCACGATCAACGCGCCATGGTTCTGCAGATCCGCGAGTTGTGCGAGCTTGTTGACCGAGGGCCACGCCGCGTAGCGGCTCGATACGATTTCAATGGTCGCGCCGATCGAACCAATGCCCGCCCGCACCTCGTCCTCGCTATACGGCGTGGTGGACGGTTCGAAGCTGCGTCCGAAGCGAAACGCGATTTCCAGTTCGAGCCCCAGCGGCGCGAAAACTTCACGGGGAAGACGCGCACCGTCGGCATGCAAGTCGAGGTCGGGCAACGGCGCCCCCTGGATCGGACCGCTGTCGGACTTCGCGCCGATCTTCCAGCCGGCGATCCGCGCGCCGCATGCGTCCAGGATTTCGTGCTGGATTGCGTAGGCTGCCGCGGCGTCGGCGGGCGTGTGCTCCGGCGACAACGTGTCGAGCGTGGCGTGATTGCGGCGTGCGTCGGCAAGAAGCCGGCTGAGTGCTGTCGTCATGTCGTCAAAGGCAAAGAGAGAGGGAACGGTGCGGTGTGCTCAAACGCCCATGCTGGTGGGAACTTGAGCCTTGTCGCCTGCGTTGAGCGCGAACTTGCTTTCCGGCTGCATGCGGAACGCGAGCACCACGCCGATCGCCATCAACAGCATGCTGCCGACGAACGGCAATTCCCAACTGCCGAAGTAGTCGATCAGAAAGCCGCCGACCACTGGCGAGATAATCGCGGCCAATGCCGAGCCGGTATTCATCATGCCGCTCGCCGTGCCCGAGAATTCCGGCGCGATGTCCATCGGAATCGCCCACATCGGACCGATTGTCATTTCGGCGAAGAAGAAGCCGGACGCGAGACACGCCATCGACAGATACAGGCTGTGCGTGAACATCAGCGGAATCAGCGAGAGCAGGCAGAAGAACATGCAGACCGACACCATCCAGCTGCGTGCGCGTTTCAGGCTGCCGGTGCGCGTGAAGATCCAGTCGGTCACGATGCCGCCGAGCGTGTCGCCGATCACGCCGGCGAAGAACACCACCGAAGCGAAGATGGCCGACTTCTGCAATTGCAGGTGATAGCTGTGCAGAAAGTATTGGGGAATCCAGCTCAGGAACAGCCAGAGCGTCCAGCCGTAGCAGAAGTACACGATCGTGACCGGCCACATGCGGCGAAACAGTTTGCCCCACGGCACACCAGCGGCTTTCGGCTTTGGCGCGGGCAGCACGGCGAGTTCGTCGGTCGTGATACGCGGGTGGTCTTTCGGATGCTCGGTAAAGGTAATGGCCCACACGGCGACCCACAACAGGCTGAACACGCCGCAGATATAAAACGATTCACGCCAGCCCCAGGTCGCCATCACGAGCACGATCAGGCCAGGCGCTACCGCATTGCCGATTCGCGACGCCGCATGCGTGATGCCCTGCGCGAAGCCGCGTTTTTCCTTGGCAACCCAGCGGGCCATCGCGGAGGTGGCGGCCGGAAACGTCGCGCCTTCGCCGAAGCCGAGCAGCACGCGTGCAGCCAGCAACGAAACCAGACCGCCGGCAAAGCCGGTCAGCAAGGTCGCGACGCCCCAGATGGCCCCGCAAAAAATCAGCGTGCGTTTCGCGCCGAAACGATCGCTGACCCATCCGCCGATGATCTGAAAGATCAGATACGGATATGCGAAGGCCGAGAACACCAGGCCGACTTCCGTATGCGAGAGATGGAATTCCTTGCCGAAACCCGCCGCCGCGGTGCTGACGTTGACGCGGTCGAGGTAGGTGATGAAGTACATGATGCATAGCATCACTAGAACGATACTGGTCGCACTGGTCACACGAAACCGCTTCATCGTCTCTCTCCATTGCATGTGTTGACGGCGGGCCTGATATGGCGCGCTGCGTCTCGGCCCGTCGGCGTTTTGCTCCGCGGGCCCATCGCATGTTGTTCGGACCGCTTTCTATGCGCGGCTTCTTGAGGGAAGGGCAGCATGCCTTCCCTATCTCTGCGAGTCGCTGGTCGCGCGCAATACTCAGGCCGCGGCTTTCAGGCCTTGCGTCTCGATCGGCTGGCTCAACCACTCCATAGCGGCAGGCAAGCCACTTTCCTTGAGGGGCACACCCGCGAGCCGCAGCCCCATCTCGCAACCGGCAAGCGTGGCCAGCAGCATCAGGTCATTGCAGTCGCCGAGATGGCCGATGCGGAACATGCGTCCTTTCATCTTGCCGAGACCCGTGCCGAGCGACATGTCGAAGCGTTCATAGATGAGCTTGCGCACCGCATCGGCGTCGATACCGTCGGGCATCATCACGCCCGTGAGCACTGGGCTATACACCGACGGATCGGCGCACTGAATCTCCAGGCCCCATGCGCGCACCGCGCGACGCGTCGCTTCGGCGAGACGTTCGTGACGGGCGAACACGTTGTCGAGCCCTTCGCCGAGAATCATTTCGAGCGCTTCGTTAAGGCCGTAAAGCAGGTTTGTGTTGGGTGTGTACGGCCAGTAGCCCGTCTTGTTCATCTCGACGATGTCGCTCCAGTCCCAGAAGCTGCGCGGCAGTTTTGCCTGCTTGCTGGCGGCCATGGCCTTCGGCGAGATCGCGTTGAAGCTGATGCCCGGCGGCAGCATCAAACCCTTTTGCGAGCCCGAGACGGTAACGTCCACGCCCCATTCGTCGTGACGGTAGTCGGCGCAGGCGAGGCCCGAGATCGTGTCGACCAGCAGCAAGGCCGGGTGACCCGCAGCGTCGATTGCGCGACGCACGGCGGCGATGTCGGAGGTCACGCCGGTCGACGTTTCGTTGTGCACCACGCACACCGCTTTGATGGTGTGTTGCGTGTCGGCGCGCAGGCGCTCCTCGATCATTTGCGGCTGTACGCCGCGACGCCAACCTTCAATGCCCGGCAGGCCGAGAAACTCCGGCTTCAGCCCAAGGCTTTCCGCCATCTTTTTCCACAGCGTGGCGAAGTGGCCGGTTTCGAACATCAATACATGATCGCCGGGGCTCAACGTGTTCGACAGCGCCGCTTCCCAGGCGCCCGTGCCCGAGGCCGGGTAAATCACCACGGGCTGCTGCGTCTTGAAGATTTTCTTGATGCCGTCGAGTACCGCGAGACCCAACTCGCCGAACTCCGGGCCGCGGTGGTCGATGGTCGGATAGCTCATCGCCCGGAGGATACGGTCGGGCACCGGGCTCGGACCCGGGATCTGCAAAAAGTGACGGCCAGCGGGGTGAAAGTCTAGTTTGAGCATTGGGCTCCTCCGATTGAATTTTGCATTCAAAAAACTATATCAGACGATCTTCGGCGACCCAAGGCGAAAGTTGGCCGTCGACACCGGTGTTTACCCGCGCCGTTAACTAATCTTTCAGCTTCCTATAAAATCCCGGCTAATGAGATGTGGAGGGCTTTTGTATGCAAAATTCGGATTTCGAGGCGGGCATCTCCCCGTCGCCGCTCATGCCGAAGGTCGAGCGGCAGCGCTTGCACGACACGGTGGTGGAGCACATTCGCGGCTTTATCGTCGAAGGCGTGCTGGAGCCGGGCAAGAAACTGAACGAGCGCGAGCTGTGCGAAACGCTCGGCATTTCGCGCACGCCGTTGCGCGAGGCGCTGAAGGTGTTGGCCGCCGAAGGACTGATCGAGATTTCGCCGAATCGCGGCGCGTCCGTGTCGAAGATGTCGGAGGCCGAGTTGCGCGAGACCTTCGAGTTGATGAGTGGTCTCGAGGCTTTTTCGGGCGAGTTGGCGGCTGAGCGGATGACGGCGGCCGAACTCGCCGAGATCAAGGCGCTGCATTACGCCATGCTCGCGTGCCGAACGCAAAATGATCTGGCGGGGTACTACAGCAGAAATCAGGCAATTCACGACAAGATCAACGAGGCGGCCAGGAATTCAGCACTGCGGCAGACTTATGTCTCGGTGAATCGACGCTTGCAGGCACTCAGGTTCAGGTCGAACTTCCAGGTTCCGAAATGGGATAGGGCGATTCACGACCACGACGAAATGCTCAAGGCGCTCGAGGCGCGTGACGGGAAGAAGCTGAGCGCGATTCTCCGGCAGCATCTGCTTGATAAGCGCGATGCGGTTTTGCAAGTGCAATCGCAGGAAGCGGCGGCGGGGGGGTTGAAGGTTTGAGGAGGGGCGGGTTGAGCTAAGGCACCTAAGCGGTGTTTGGCCGATGCGATGTTCCCGGTCAGGTGGCCGATCAGCGACGAGCCCGTCGCACCTGCAACGGCGTCGCTAAGTTCTTTGTCTGCGGCGCAAGGAGCGAAGACATACCCGCACCGGCAGCGCCGCCAATCGTGCTGAACGCACTGCGGCTGCCAAGGCAACCAATTCACCACACCGCCAGTCGCGTGCAGTTCGGCACGCGAATCACCTCCTTCGCGCCAATTGTTGTAGTCAACCAGCGCGGCGACCATGCCTTCTGTATCGCCCCTATCCTTGGCAGCCTGCAGCGCAGTAACCGCGTCCCCGCTCTTTTCAGGTGCAGAGCCGAGTCTATTTCTCTAAGGCTCGGTTCTCATTGTCTCCATCAAGTTAGTCGATCGGATCCTCTGTAAGACTCATGTATTGGTTAAGCTCAGGCTGCCCCAATGCAATCAGCGTAAGCATCGCTGCCCCAAGCCTTCGCGCGAACGCATCGTCAAGCTTGAACCTATGCTCGTCCAGCAGAATCGGCACCTCGAACGTCCCGGCCACGACCGGTGCCAATCTGCTTCGCTCAACCGCTTGCACTGCAAACTCTTGACGATCTTCGATGTAGGTCAGGACTATGGAAAACGGTCTATTTTTTTCCATTAATATCCTCTGCATTTTTGATAGATTTGAAATGCCTTCTCTTTACACAGCGCGATTGCCCGCGCGCCGCCCATATGACGAGCAACCGAATTGCACATAGTCATCTGAGCATCATACTGTGCGAAGCATGCTGTTTCGTGATCTTCCCGGCCACCGCACTTCACTAATCCGCCGTCGCCGGTTCCAGATTTGAAAAGAGCGCTGTAAAGCGTTGACCGCTTCGCAGAACTCGTCAAATCCGGCGCGAGCGAAGGATAGGGAACCTGAGCCTGATCGCTCAGCATCAACTCGGTGGTTTCGCGCCATGCCGGCAGTGTTTCGCCCAGTTCCTGGCCGAATAGCTTACCTGTCGGCAACGCCTTCCAGGCCATGTAGCATTCGACGCAGATATCAGGCACAAATGCTGGAGCGTCCGACTGGAGTCCTGTCAGGTTCGCAGGTGGCGCAACCGGGTCGTTCCCGAGTTCCCAGTTCGTCAACCAGACACCCAGTTCGGCATCAATGCCAACGCAAGCTGTAGGAACGTTTAACAAAAATCGTCAGATAGGGTTGAGCCAAGGCTCAAGAACTGGCGCACCGCCTTCACTTCAGAAAATAAGCTCCGCATTCTCGCCGTGTAGATCTAGGGAAGGTCTGCATAACTCATTTTCAGAGCACTGATTTTTTGCCAGTGAGTCGTATTATCCGTAAGAGCCCGCTGGCAGATTGGCCGTCCGGCTTTTGAAGCGTGGCGGCCTCCACGTG
>NZ_JCAQOY010000025.1:0-3424 GCF_059567925.1 Paraburkholderia sp. BGA-UO-ETr-F21
CTCGCGCTACCCATGCATTTCATTCGCCATTCGAGGTCTTCGAACGTATGCTTGCAACCGCGTCGATAACCTCAGCTTCCATTCATTAGCCCCCTGTTGCGCTTCACTCTTGAAACCGCCCTGGATGCTTTCACTTCCCCCCAAGGCGTCATGCCGCCGCGGACTTGGGTCGTGACGGTGTAGTTGCCGTCGCCGGCCGGCGTCACCTCGGTGATGGTTGTGCATGCAGCGAGCATGGTCAGCGCTGCCAAAGCTATTTTCGTTTTCATTTGTTCCCCGTTGTTTGCGGGATTGTCCTATCGTGCGTTGTTGACCGCAAGCATAGCGGTATGATCGTCTCTCGCAATTGCTTACGTCAGGAGCAGCGGTCATGAAGATCCGGCTTGATAAGTGGCTTGAGAAAGAATTTGACCCACCGCCGAAAATCCGCACCGCGCGGCTGTGGATCAAAGCAGGGAAGATCTATCCGGTGCCTGTCAAAGTAGGCCGCTCGTATTATGTAGAAGAGAATGCGGTGTTCGCGGACGCACAAACTCGACCATCCCTCGCCCAGCGTGTGCTTGCTCGTTATACCGACGAGAAAATGTCCAAAGGATGACTGCGATGACATACAAGCTTCTCTCCCCCGAGGATCTTCAATCGATCACTGGCGCGAAGCGATACTCGCTGCAAGCGAAATGGTTTGAAGAGGACTTTCGCGTAAAGGTTGCCCTTCGCGCGGACGGATCGATTGTACTGACTCAAGAGGTCTTCGAAGCGCTCTTGGCGAAGCGCATGGGGCTCGCACCGAAGATTGCTAACCTTCCAGATGAGGAACGCCCGCTCTTACGTTCGCAAAGATTTCCGGAGCTACATCCGGCAAATATTAGAAAGTCTGGTGGCACGGGATCGTCGAAATGACGGAGCTGGAGATCATTACCCAGCAACTGCTGGACGAAGTCGCGAAGATTCTCCCGAGGGTCGTTCCGTTCGAGTATGCGCTGTGGTCAACGAAGGAGATCGGCGAGTATTTGCAGCGGCCGGTACAGGTTGTCCGCGATCGCGTCGTGTGTCTTCCAGGCTTTCCGCAAGCGATCCGCCTTCCTACCGTCGACGGTACTGGACGGGCGCATCCGCGCTGGAAGGCGATCGAAGTGGTCAAGTGGGTTGAGTCTCACCAAGGCGGCAAGCGGGGACGCCCACGTAAGTTTGACTGACCATTGGCGACCGCAGCGCGCTCCGATTATTACTTCTTAGACCGGGCCCGCGCCATGTCGATCTGCTCGATAGGAATCCTTCCGCATCGGTTGTAGCGCAATTCGCCGGTCTTGAGCATGTTGCTGATTGTCCGCGGACTTACGCCTAGCATGGTTGCTGCGACCTTGCCGGTTACGTGGACCGGGCGTTTCTCTCGCTTTTCGAACAGGCTTATCGCCTCATCAATGATTCGCAGAATTTCTTCTTCGGTGCGCGCAGGCTTCCCTTCGTTGCATTCAAGCGCGTGTGGAGGAAGCGATTCGATTAGTCTTGCGACGGTGTCGCTCTCTTTTTTGAGCCGAGCTGCGGCCGCGCGCAATTCATCTACGGAGTTGACCATGATGCTCTCCCGAAGAACACACCTATATCGTGACACGTTCGCCCAAGTTTGCAAATTCCCTCTTGACGTTCTCGCGCCGGACAACTAACCTTCAGTCATCGCTGAGACAACAGCGATCAGGTTTGGCGACCTGAGACGAAGGCGGACAAACCGCCGCCGAGTGCGGTTTTTTTACGTCCGTAGTATCATCGCTCGCGCCCATCTTATGGGCGGGCTGCGATGGGGAGACCTTCGGGTCTGCCGGTTCCTTCGTTCCGGTTCGCCAACCTCGTCGTACGCCTGCCCACCATTCCGTTTGGCGACGGCATGGGCAGGCTCCTGAAAAACGAAGGAGTCCATGCTATGCCACAAATCCATCAGGCTCAGTGCGAGCCGGCCACTGAAGTTCAAGAACTCAGGAATAAGGTCGAACAAGCGATCGTCTGCTTGAACGCCGCGCTCTACGTCCTGCTGCAACGCACCGACACGGAAAAACGGAAGGCTTCCGAAGCGGAGGTCGGCCATGACCACGCTTGATTCCGCTGCTCGTCCCGAGCAAACCAAAAACACACCCGTCAATCTTGCATCGCTTCCGCTCGACGAAGCGCTTCAGCGCGCATACGTTGCCGGCGAAAAAATCCTCATCGACAAGGACGCGATCGCCGCGGTGTCTCAAGACCTGTGGACTAACTGGATGAACGCCAACGTTCCGAATGCATGCGGGCAGTCGGAAGATGAGTACGGGGCTTTCCTCAACTTGATGATGAACCACTTCTTCCATGGGCTAACTGTGGGCGTTAAGCGTTTGGCCGAGGACGCCCGCACGATGGAGCGGGTGGAGAGAGATCTCTGTGACCACTCCCGATGGGCCTGGAAGGTCTATAACGTTCTCGCCTTCATGTCCGAAGCGATCGACGACGACCGGCAGGGAGAACTGCCGGTGCGTTGCACCGTGGTTGATCTGCGCCAGGATGTGGAGAAGCTGGCGACGGATCTGATGGACCTCGTGTGGAGGGCGCGCCATGGCTGATATCCATATCCTACCGGTTCGGCGCAAGCGCGGGCGTCGCCGTACCAACCCGGCGCCGGGAGTAGCGTGCGCAAAGGTTTTGAGCTTTGATTCGTACCAAGTCGAGGACGAGACGGCGGAGGACAAGCTGGCGAGGATCGATCAGCTAACCAGAGTAGTTGCGCGCGATCTCCTGACACTTGTTCGTAGCTACAAGGAGATTGTAAAAATCATCGACTCTGAATTTCGGTAATAATCGTTTGCAACAGTGCCTAGCCCGACGGGGAAAATCAGAGCCTTCTCCGCCTGTAGGCGCATCTATATCTGAGAATGGAGCGCACGCCGTGAATCAACCTGACGACAAGGTTACCAAGATTGAAGAGAAGCAGCGTGAACTCGATAACCTGAAGGAATCCAGAGACAAGCTTGAGGCGCTGAAACGCGAGAGAGAGGCTCAGCTCAAGAGTTTCATAGATCAGCATCCCAAGGAATTCATCAGGTTGATGTGCGAAGCTGTGCTCGGCATAGAGACGGAGGATGAAAATCCATTCAAGATCAAGGCGGACTTAGGTCGCTACCCATCGTACGTGGCCGGCTTAGCGAAGATCGTGCTGGATAAAGTGATGGACGCGAACCCTGCTAAAAGCGAAGACGGATACACACCGTTTCTAAACGTCATCTTTGACTACTTCCACTTCTCGAAATTCTTGAGAAGCGATGAAATTCTCAAGAGCTTCGATCTAGAGCGTGTTAGGCACTTTGCGGGAGACCTAGTATCCTGGCGGGATGAAAAGAGCAGATCGCAAAGGGTATCCGACCGATGTGTCCGACGAAGAATGGAGCTTCGCAGCACCCTATCT
>NZ_JCAQOY010000026.1:0-38040 GCF_059567925.1 Paraburkholderia sp. BGA-UO-ETr-F21
CTCGCACGTGATTATGAACGGCTGCCCGAAACCCTTGCAGGACTTCATTTCGTGGTCTTCGCAATGCTCATGCTCGTTCACGCAGTGCCAGTACTTCAAAGTGCCTAACACGCTCTAAGCGGCGGCATTTGCAGCCCTTCGCGGTTTTTCTTGCGGCGTGGTGACGCGCGACCTTCGTTCGCGTATAAACGATTGTCATGCGCCGCGCGAGTTTCTTGTTTGTTCATGCATGTGCGCCATTCGTCGCACAATTCCCGGAGTATTGCCGTGATTTAGCCCGCTTGCCATTCCATTGGTACGATGGGTTGCCATGCTTGCGGGCGCTCGCCGCGACATTCGGCTTCAAGGTGTTGGTCGAATCGACTGATGTAAACCAAATTTGTCAAGCTGTTTCAAGTTGTTAGGGTTCTAGTTTTTAAGCTTGGCCGCTTTATAATCGGGGCTTCATAAGATTGGCGTTTGAGCGCGTGCCCGCATTGCAAGGGCGGCGGCGGGCGTCGACAAGAATCCGCACCACAACGCGCGGTAGCAGGTCAGTGAACCATTTCGACCTGCCGCCAACATCTTAGAAGGGAAATTCATGATTCTGGTAACGGGCGGCGCCGGTTTTATCGGCGCCAATTTCGTGCTCGACTGGCTCAACGCGTCGGACGAAGCGGTACTGAACGTGGACAAGCTGACGTACGCCGGCAATCTGGGTACGCTCAAGTCGCAACAAAACAATCCGAAGCACATTTTCGTGCGCGCGGATATCTGCGATCGCGCCGCACTCGACGCGCTCTTTGCCGAACATAAGCCGCGTGCCGTGCTGCATTTTGCCGCCGAGAGCCATGTGGATCGTTCGATCCATGGCCCGGCTGATTTCGTGCAAACGAATGTGGTCGGCACCTTCACGCTGCTCGAGGCGGCCCGCCATTACTGGAATGCGCTCGGTGAGGCGGACAAGGCCGCGTTCCGCTTCCTGCACGTGTCGACCGACGAAGTGTTCGGCTCGCTTTCCGCTACCGATCCCCAATTCTCCGAGACCACGCCGTACGCGCCGAATAGCCCTTACTCAGCCACCAAGGCGGGTTCCGACCATCTGGTGCGCGCCTACCATCATACGTATGGCCTGCCGGTGCTCACCACGAACTGCTCGAATAACTACGGTCCGTACCAGTTCCCTGAGAAACTGATTCCGCTGATGATCGCCAACGCGCTCGGCGGCAAGCCGTTGCCGGTCTATGGCGACGGTCAGAACGTGCGCGACTGGCTGTATGTCGGCGACCATTGCAGCGCGATCCGCGAAGTGCTCGCGCGCGGCACGCCGGGCGAGACGTACAACGTCGGTGGCTGGAACGAGAAGAAGAACCTCGAGGTCGTGCATACGCTGTGCGACCTGCTCGATCAGTCGCGTCCGAAGGCGGGCGCGTCGTACCGCGATCAGATCAGCTATGTGAAGGATCGTCCGGGCCACGACCGCCGTTATGCGATCGACGCGCGCAAGCTCGAACGCGAACTCGGCTGGAAGCCTGCGGAAACGTTCGAAACGGGCCTCGCGAAGACGGTCCAGTGGTATCTGGACAATCAGGAGTGGTCGGACGAAGTCGCCTCCGGCGACTATCGCAAGTGGGTTGATACCAACTACGCGCAGCGCGCGTAAAGGCACGGCAATGGCGCGCAAAGGCATTATTCTCGCGGGCGGCTCGGGCACACGCCTGTATCCGATCACGCACGTCGTATCGAAGCAGTTGCTGCCGGTGTACGACAAACCGATGATCTACTACCCGCTGTCCACGCTGATGGTGGCGGGTATTCGTGACGTGCTGATCATTTCGACGCCGCAGGACACACCGCGTTTCGAGACAATGCTCGGCGACGGCAGGCAGTGGGGCATGAACATTCAGTACGCGGTTCAGCCGTCGCCGGACGGTCTTGCACAGGCGTTCATCATCGGCCGCGATTTTGTGGGCAATGATCCGTCCGCACTGATCCTTGGCGACAACATCTTCTACGGCCACGATCTCGCGAGGCAGCTAGAACGTGCTGATAAGCAGGAGCAAGGCGCCACGGTGTTCGCGTATCACGTGCACGATCCGGAGCGTTATGGCGTCGTCGAATTCGACAGGCAGTTCCGTGCGTTGTCGATCGAAGAGAAGCCGGCCAGGCCCCGCTCCAACTACGCCGTCACCGGTCTGTACTTCTACGACAAGCAGGTCTGCGATATCGCCGCCGATATCAAGCCGTCGCCGCGTGGCGAGCTTGAAATCACCGACGTCAACTCGCGTTATTTGGCCAACGCCGCGCTCAATGTCGAGATCATGGGGCGTGGCTATGCGTGGCTCGACACGGGCACGCACGATTCGCTGATCGAAGCGGCGACCTTCATCGCCACGCTGCAGAAGCGTCAGGGACTGGTGGTCGCGTGTCCTGAAGAGATTGCGTACCGGCGGCAATGGATCGACGGCGAACAATTGCAGGCTCTCGCCAAACCGCTCGCCAAGAATGCCTACGGGCAGTATCTGCAAAACATTCTTACGGATCAAGTGGCATGGCCATCCAAGTAACCGCTACTGCGCTGCCTGAAGTCAAGATCATCGAGCCGAAGGTGTTCGGCGATGCGAGAGGTTTTTTCTTCGAGAGCTTCAACGCGAAGGAGTTCGCCGAGCAGGTCGAACCGGGCGTCGAGTTCGTGCAGGACAACCATTCGCGCTCCGCGAAAGGCGTGCTGCGCGGCTTGCATTACCAGATACAGAACGCGCAGGGCAAGCTCGTGCGCGTGGTTGAAGGCGAAGTGTTCGACGTTGCTGTCGACATCCGCAAGAGCTCGCCAAATTTCGGCAAGTGGGTGGGTGTCACGCTGTCGGTCGAGAACCATCGACAGTTGTGGGTCCCGCCTGGTTTCGCGCACGGCTTCGTGGTGTTGTCGGAATCCGCGCAGTTTCTCTACAAGACCACGGATTACTGGTTTCCCGAGCATGAGCGCAGCATCGTCTGGGACGATCCGTCTATCGGCATCGAGTGGCCGATCGACGAGCCGTTGCTGGCAGCGAAGGATGCGGCGGGGAAGCGATTGAGTGAAGCTGAAGTTTTTGCTGGGGGTTTTCAATGACTCCACATGATGAACAAACCATTCTGCTCACCGGTGTGAACGGGCAAGTGGGCTTCGAGTTGGTGCGCAGCCTGCAGGGCTTGGGTAAGGTTGTCGCGCTCGATCGCAGCGCACTAGACCTTGCTGACCTGGAGTGGGTGCGTCGTGTAGTGCGCGAGGTAAAGCCGGGACTCATCGTCAACCCGGCCGCTCACACGGCGGTCGACAAGGCGGAAACTGACGTCGACGCGGCGATGCGCCTGAACGCTGAGGTGCCTGGTGTGCTGGCCGAAGAAGCGAAGCGCCTCGGCGCAGGGCTGATTCACTATTCGACGGACTACGTATTTGACGGCACGAAGGATGACGCGTATGTCGAGAGCGATGCAGTCAATCCGCAGAACGTATATGGCAAGAGCAAGCTTGCGGGCGAGCAGGCAATCGCCGCCGTAGATTGTGCACACCTGATTTTTCGTACGAGTTGGGTGTACGGCACGCGGGGCAAGAACTTCCTATTGACGATGCTGCGCCTTGGCGCGGACCGCGAAGAACTGAGCGTCGTGGCGGATCAATTCGGCGCGCCCACGTGGTCGAACACCATTGCGGCGCTGAGCGCGAATGTGCTGTCGCAGGCCGCGATCAATGGCCGGGACGAATGGTGGCAGGAGCACTCGGGGATTTATCATTTGACCGCGTCGGGCAGTACTTCTTGGCACGGCTTCGCTGAGGCCATATTCGAGTTTTCCGGACATGAAAAGAAGCCGCGGGTAAAACCGATTCCTGCAGCATCATATCCGACCCCAGCAGCCCGTCCGGCTAACTCAAGGCTGTCAAACGCCAAGCTTCAATCGACCTTCAACGTTTGTGCGCCGGACTGGAGAGATGCGTTGCTTCTCTGTATGGGCGAACTTTGACGTACCCAGCGAATCGTCCAAGTTCGGGCAGTGTCGTCATATTTTTTTATCCCGACACGGCTTGCATCGAACTTGCCAATCGTCTTGCTTCGAAAACGTATTGTGTCGTAGTCGACAACACGCCGGGGAAGTACCAAGTGTCGAATTTAGCGCCTGAGATCAAATACATCCCGAACGGCGACAATGTGGGTGTCGCGACTGCTTTAAACCAAGGTATTGCCGAGCTCATCACGGCGGGCTGTTCTTCGGCGCTGCTTTTTGACCAGGACAGCCAGCCGGCAGACGACCTGGTCGCTCTGCTTCCGCAGTTGCTCATCGATCTGTCGCAGAAAGACGAGCATATTGCGGCGATCGCTCCTGCATATGATGACGAGCGGTTAGGAGGCGTCGCCCCGTTCGTTCGGTTCCGGCCGTTCAGATTAAAGCGTGTTCCGGCGGTTGGTGCTCAAGCCCTCGATGTCGATTTTTTGATCACCTCGGGGTGCTGCGTCAATCTGGCCTGTTGGAAAAACATTGGTCCGATGGATGACACGTTATTCATTGATTTTGTCGATCTGGAATGGTGTATTCGCGCGAAACGGAAGGGCTTCCGATTGCTCGGCATACCTTGGCTCACCATGCCGCATCAGTTGGGGGGCGAGCCGGTTCGAGTGCTCGGGCGTCCGTATCCGATGCACAGCCCGCTGCGTCACTACTATCTCTTTCGCAATGCCATTGCGCTTGTGCTTAGGCCTTACGTTCCCTGGACATGGAAATCGACCGAACTGGTTAAGCTCCCGGTTCGTCTACTTGTCTATTGTCTGCTGCCATCCCAGCGCATGGACCATCTTTCCATGGCGATTCGGGGTCTACGAGATGGGTTGAGGGGAAGGCTTGGAAGACTCTCGCAATGAATCCGAGCTTGGCCGCTGGCGTCTCGGGTCGCAGCATGGTTTGTGGGTGTCGTCGCCTGACGCCGCTCGCAGAACACTGGTCTAGCGCGATCCGTCTTGGCATCGCGCTTCAGTATTCTCCCACGGCCAGGAGCAGCGGCGCCATGGAAAGTCTCTGGGCTCGAAGGAGCCGTGGTCTAAACCGCTCAGAGCCACCGTTGCGACGTTGTAGCATAGCCTTTGACAGACTGTCTTTCATATCGAACCATGAACCAAGCTGCGTATCGCGTGCTTCTGCTGGACACCAAGCACATCAATCCGAACCACTACATGTGTATTGGAGTCGAGCGGGCGCTCCGTCGTCACCCGCGCGTCGAGGTCGTGGTGAACGCCAATGCACTTAACGCGATTGCGTTGGCTCGCGAAATGAGATGCAATGTGCTGTTGGCGTTCGACGGCGAAGAACTGAGAACTGACACGGTTGCGCGTGTTAAGTCGATTTGTGGTTTAGGTGTTTTGTGGGTCAGCGAAGATCCGTACGAATTGCATAAAAATGTTGTCAATGCACGCTTGTTTGATCTCGTGTTTACCAACGAGGAATCATGCCTAAGCGCTTACGGGGCCAAAGGGCGATTCTTGCCGCTCGCAGGTACTCACGATTTCCATAGCATGCGGGTCGCCGATCGGTCGAAATCGCTCCTATACGATGTCTTTTTCGCAGGAACTATCTGGCCGAATCGAGCCGAATTTTTTCGGGAGATCGTTGGCTCGTCCGATGATTTAAAGTTCAAGCTCGCGTTGCCTGCTAATCGATTCTTGCCGCCTCATCGGCTTCCGTTGCCGGACAGTCAGATCTCCTGGCGGTGCTCACCGCCGAACTTCGCTCGCTTTGCGAATCGAAGCGTCGCGACAATTCTGTTGCCGCGGGTTTTTTCTTCCGTTGAAGGCCAGGCCGAGTCTCACACGCCGCCGCCGAGGGTGTTCGAGGCCGCGTTAGCCGGGACTGTGCAACTCGTGCCACAATCGATGACTGAGCTTTCGGCCTATTTCACACCAGACGAACATTTTCAGTATTTCGCCGATAGCGGTGATTTTCTGAGAAAGGTCCGAGCGCTAAAGGCTGATCGGGGTTATAGAGATTCGATTGCAGAGGCGGCACGCCGTCACGCGCTGGAAATGCATTGTTATGAGAACCGGATTGACACGATCATTTCAGAGCTGGATGGACTACGGCAAGCGGCGGACGAGAACGCGACTTCTTCAGTGACGCCGCTCTCGCGCAAGAAAAATGTGCTGTTCGTTTGTCATAACATTGTGGCACGGGGCGGGTTTGGTGGCGTCGAAGTGTATCTCGACCAGATTCGTCTCCAGTTGCTTCCCCAGTGCAATGTATTCTTTTATGTACCGGCCGAAGGTAGTGCGCGATCAAATTCCACAGTGCTTTTGGATGCGGACTATCAGAAAATTCAAGAGTTCAAATTTGGAAACTTGGATCCTTTGTTGGCAATTTCGGATGACGAGCGCGAAAATGCCTTTCACAATGTTTTGTGTGAAAGAGAGATTGACTTGGTGCATTTTCAGCACTTCATAGGCCACGTTCCGTCGTTGGTCTATGTTGCGCGCGCGCTTGGGGTTCGCACGGTCTTTACTATGCACGATTACTATCCAGTATGCGTGGAATTCAATTTAATTTCGTTTAAAAACGCGTACTGCCATGCCCCTGACATACCAATTTCGCAATGCGATGTCTGTCTGGCTGAGAAGCGAGGCTTGCCGGTCGGCTCGCAATCAACCCGCCGAAATTTTTGGGCGGCAGTGCTCAATAAATGTGATCGACTGATTTTCAATACGGCTTCGGGGCGCGATCTTGTGCTTAGGATCTATCCTGAGCTCGCGAATCACCGTGGCCTTCGGATTCTACCAGTACCGATTAGTCACCGTGAGCCTGCGAACGAGAAGAAAGGTGGTGGCCGTCTGAAGGTTGCCCTCTTGGGCAATGTGACTATGCAGAAAGGGGGCGACGTCCTGCTGCGAGTCATAAGGACGCTCAGGGATGCGGCGATAATGTTTTATGTGTTTGGTCGCATAGATGATCCTTATCTGTCGCTCGCTGATGAAAATGCCTTTCCCAACGTCAAGGTCACAGGGACTTTTTCGCCGGGAAATCCTCCCGCGGAACTTGCCGAGTGCCATGTATCGCTCCATGTGTCCGTCTGGCCCGAGACCTATTGCTTGACACTATCGGAGGCATGGCAGCAGTTACTCGTTCCGATCGTGACGGATATAGGGGCTTTGGGCGAGCGTGTCGAACATGGCGTCGACGGCCTCAAGATTCCGCCGCAGGAAGAGGGCGCGCTGCGTGATGCGATCATGTTCCTTGCGGAAGATAGGGGAGCGCTGTCACGAATGCAGGCGACAATCAAGGACCGGCGCGATGTCAAAATTAGTACGATGACGCCGCACGTCCGGGACCTGTTATTGGAGTATGAGATGCTCACGCGTGATGTCCCCGCTCTTGGACACGAGACGGTCGGGCCTTCTACGGGAATGTCAATCGGTGATCTGGGGATTTCCTTGCAGTCGAGGTCGTGGGTCGCGGACGGAGGTTCTATCCCGCGCCTGCAAGCATTATCGAAGGTCGGGATTACTTCCGACCGGGTGAGGCGGCTTATCGCTATCCAGCGGCGCGAGGGGTATATGGCAGTAGGAAAAATTATCTGGAATGTCGCCAAGCGAAAGGTGACCTCGCGATGACCAAAGTACTGATTTGCAGCGGCTCCCCCGACCGCCTAAGCAACAACGCCGTTTTGCGTAGCTACGTGGCGCGCGGCTTCAGCGCGTTGATCGGTGCAGGTGCGGTTGTCTCTTGCTCCTACGACACGGCGGAAGCCCATCTGGAGACTTTTCGGCCGAACGTGATACTGGTATTTGGGTCGTGCATGCCCGCTTCTGTCTCCTATTTGCGGCTCAAGCGGTATTGCATGAAAAATGATGCGTTACTCGCCTTCTGGCTTCACGACGATCCCTACGAGTTCGATTACAACTACAAAATCAACGAAATTGCGGATCTAATATTTACGAATGACCAGTGGGCCGCGACCCACTACGAACGGGACGGCGTATTTCATTTGCCTTTGGCGGCCGATCCAACAGCTCACTTCCGGAAGCGACCCGCAACGTACGCACGCGACCTTTTTTTCTGTGGCGTTGGATTCCCCAATCGCGTCAGCCTCCTCCATGATTGCGGGCCTGCGCTATCCGGTCTGAACGTGATGGTGCGCGGTGCTGGGTGGCCTCAAAGCATGAAGTTCGCCTCCAACGAGCGCGTGCTCAATGAAGAGTTAGCTGACTTTTACGCCGACTCACTCGTGACTTTGAACGTGGGGCGCACCCACGACCTTGCGAACCGAAGGTTCATGCTTGTGCCTTCCACGCCGGGGCCACGAACCTTCGAGGCGGCAATGTCCGGTGCGGTACAATGCATATTCGTTGAGGGACTTGAAATCGAGCAATATTTCGACCCGGAAAACGGCGAAGTTCTGTTGTTCGATTCTCCTTCAGAACTACGGCGGCACATCGACTCGTTACGCGACGATCCTGCGCGAGCATTGCAACTCGGCTTGGCCGCGCAAGGCCGTGCTTTGTCGGCCCACACTTACCGTCACCGAGCCCAGGTCGTACTCGAGAAATGTATGGATGTTGGCGTGGACAAACGAACTGCGAGTGCGGACGATGGCCCAAAGTCGAGGAGTGCAACAGGTGGCGCGTTCCACTGATACACGCATTTGCGTCCGGTCCCATCCTACTACTTACCACTGGTTATCACGGATCGCCTAAGGGCGACTCGTAAAACTTTTTCGCGACACTAACTACTTGTGGATACGAACGAAATCACCGTAATGGAACAAGAGAAAGCCGGGAACCTACGGAGCGGCTTTTCGGAGCTTGTCGACGCTCTGCGGCAACCCCATCTCTGGGCACTTCTTGCTTGGTACGATATCCGCCAGCGCTACCGGAGGTCGGTACTTGGGCCGTTCTGGGTAACGATTTCGACCGGCATCATGATCGGTACGATGGGTGTATTGTGGTCGGTGTTGTTCAAGATGAAAATTGGTGAGTACCTCCCATTTTTCACTGCCGGAAATATTATCTGGACGTTTTATTCGGCCCAGATCAACGAGGCATCGACTGGATTCGTTCAGTTCGAAAGCGTAATAAAGCAAATAAAATTTCCAATGCCGATATACCTGTTACGGCTGCTTGTGCGAAATTTTATTATTATGTTGCATAACGCCGTCATTATTATTGCTGTTATATCTATATTGGGGCCAAGTTGGAGTTGGGAGGTTCTGTGGGTTTTCCCTGGGTTGTTCGTTGGTTGTGTAGCGATGTTGGGTATTTCTATGATTGTGAGTATTTTTTGCACCCGATTTAGAGATATGCCGATGATCATTCAAAACGCAATAATGGTGATTTTTTACGTCACACCGATTATATGGAAGCCCGGCGTGCTCGGTGGAAAATATTCTTGGATTATCGACTTTAATCCGCTTGCGCATTTGATTGAAGTTGTCCGGGCGCCGCTGTTAGGCGAATCGATTAGCGCTGAATCTTGGCTTTGGTCCATCGGGACAGCCGTGGTTACTTGTTTGATCGGGATTGTCTTGCAGGGTCGATACCAGCGGCGCATCGCATATTGGTTGTGAGCTGGATGTAAAAGATACGGGAATCATCATATGAGAAATTCTTGCATAATTGCGGACAACGTTGTGGTCGAGTTCCCGATTTACAATGCGTCGCACCGATCGCTTAAAAAATCATTGTTAAAGGCGACCACGGGGGGGCGCGTAGCTTCCGATGCTGGTAATCGGGTAGTCGTGCGCTCACTTGATGATGTTTCATTCCGCATCTCGGCCGGCGACCGGGTCGCGTTAGTGGGGCACAATGGATCCGGAAAAACAACGCTCCTGCGTGTACTGGCGGGTGTATATCCGCCTGTTAGTGGCCGCCTCTCTGTACAGGGCAAAATCGTCTCATTAATCGATATTTCGCTGGGTATGGACAGTGAAGCAACGGGCTATGAAAACATCTTTTTACGCGGCGTAATGCTTGGCATGAAGCCTGCGGAGATCTCGCGGAATGTACAGGCTATTGCCGACTTCAGCGAGTTGGGAGAGGACTACCTCAATATGCCCATCCGCACATATTCCAGCGGTATGCAGCTTCGTTTGGCTTTTGCTGTAGCGACTACGGTACCTGCTGATGTGATCTTGATGGACGAGTGGCTGTCGGTTGGAGATGCTTCTTTTAATGAAAAGGCACGCGAGCGCTTGAACCATATGGTGAATAACGCTTCGGTGTTGGTTCTCGCGACTCATTCGCCGACACTCGTGCAAAGCGTTTGCAACCGTGCGTTTTATATGGAACACGGACGGCTCGTTCGAGATGAAATCGTCACTTCCCCGGAAGCTGAGTGATTGGGGAACGCCCCATACTGAGGTCTACGGGCAGTCTTAGGAAAATCGAGTTTCTCCGGGAGTTCAGAACGGTAGCGTCCGTTAAGCGATCGGAAGCCCTCGTTTAGCGGCTATGGTACACCTGTTGTCCAATGACACTAGGCCGACACCGCGACGCGTTCCCTTTTGAGTGCGGCATGCTTGATTGGTTTGAGCCGCTAGATAGGATTGCTGCAATTCGAGAATTGGGGCCGACTGCGTTGACCCCGGAAGCGTGATTTGTGGTGCAAAAACGTTTAACTTCAAAAAGGGCCGTTGTGGCGAACGTGAACGAAATTAAGACCAAATATGGCATTCTTAGCGTCCCGGACGCAGATCGGGACGTCGTGGGACATCACCTTCGGGAGTTTGGCGAGTGGGCTTCGCTTGAAGTCGAGTTCATCGCCGGTGCGATGACCAAACGCGATATCCGAGTCCTTGACGGCGGCGCTTTTTTGGGTACCTTCGGGTTGGGATTGGAGCGTCACGCGAGCGTCGCGAGCATATGTTTCGTGGAAGGCAATAGCGCTGTTACGCCGTTGCTGAGGAAAAACGTAGAAGCGAATTGCCGATCATCATGGTCCATCCGGGAAACCATCCTGGCTTCGTCACAGGCCAGGATCGCCCCACATCGTGAAGCGGACAATCTTGGGGCTACGTCTTTTCTGGCAGACGACGACCAGCAATCAGCCGATTCGTCGTTGCCGCGTGCAACTTTGCGTGAGATTGCTGAAGTCGACGGGCCGTTCGATCTGATTAAGCTGGATGTCGAGCAGCTTGAGTACGATATTCTGAAGGCCGACGAGGATTATCTGTCGACCGATGGCTGCGCGATTTGGGTGGAGTGCAATGAAACCCACTGGTCCTTGAAGGTCGCCGCATTGCTGTCGTCGATGAATCGGCATCTGTATTACTTTGCATTTCCCGCCTATAACCCGGATAACTTCCGTGGGAATCCAACGGCCATATTTCCGTGGGCGTATGAAGCAGGTTTGCTCGCTATACGGGAAGAATTACCACCTTTGGGCGAAAGTTTCGCGAAGCGCGGTTGCATTTTGCGCCGCATCTCGAGTGTCGCCGAGTTGAAGGGCGCGTTATGGCGTACTCCGCGATGGGGGTTCCCGGAGTGGATGAATGCGTCCGCTCCGGAGATTGTGGCGATTGCAGGGCGAAAACTTCGAGACGAGAATTTCGACGCCTTTCTGAACGAAGGCGTAAACCCGGGTCCCCTTGTATTTGATCTGCTTGATCACGCGCGTCAGGCGTTGACCGCGGAGCGGGAAGCGTTGATCCGAGCAAACGCCAAGTTGGCGGCGTTGGATCAACTTCTGCGCTCGCGTGATGATGATCTGCGAAAAGCCCGCCTTCAACTGCGGGAAGCGGAGGGGAAGTTGGCGCATGCTTCCGCACTCGCTTTGGATCGGTTGGCTGCATTGGGCGCCGAGAGGGAAAAGAACGCAAATCGAGGAGTCGAGCCGCACGAAAATCCAAACGTGAGCGCGATTGCTTCGCTATATGCGAATGTGGACGCGACCCGCGAATTGCGTGCAATAACGTCGAGTACATATTGGCGTGCGGGCGCTCCATTGCGGCGGATTGCGACTCGCTCGCCCGCTTTGAGGGCGACGCTTGTGGCGCTACGGCGTGCGGCGGGCAAAATAGCGCGGTCGATGCGTTGATAGGGCTAACGGAATGATTGATTCTCTTAACATTGAGGCAGCGCTTGCTGAGGTTGACCAGTACACGCTCAGTCTGGTTAGTCAGGAGTTTGACGGCCAATATTACCTGGCGGCTTATCCCGATGTGAAGGCGAGTGGGATTCCTCCGTTGCTCCATTTCGTTACAACGGGATGGCGGGAGGGCCGCAATCCGTCAAAAGACTTTGACGTTAGCTATTATCTTGCTACCAATACCGACGTTGCAGACGCAGGGATAAACCCGTTCATCCACTATGTCTTGGCAGGACGTTCGGAAGGCCGTCAGTGTCGTCGGCCGCTCGACGTCTGGCGCCGGCAGCTTGAACAAGCAAGGCCGGTAGATGAGCGATGCGCAGACTGGAAGGTTACCGCTGACAATTCGGACGAGATCGATATCGACGCGATCGTTAAAGGACTTGCGATCGGCGCGGACACCGCTGGCGTGGTGGTGTCATTAAGTCACGACGATTACGGCGCAAATTTTGGCGGAATTCAAAATGTTATTGGCGACGAGCAGCGTACTTTTGCTGCCGCCGATTGGAAATACTTGCACCTTTCACCTGCGCAGCCCTTGCCAATGCTAGCCGACGCCACTAATCCGGATTCGTTTCGCTTTAAGGTACGTATCGGGGGAACACTGGCCGGAGTGGTTACCGCCCTGACGCTAAACGCCGCCCTGGCAACTAAAATCGTCCGTTCGGTGAAGCGCGAGGTGGTCATCCATCATTTGATGGGCCATGCACCTGAGATTGTCACTTCGTTGGTCCGCGCCATAGCGGTGTGTCGCCCGAAAGTCTGGCTGCATGACTTTTTTACGCTGTGCCCTAGCTACGCACTGATGCGCAACGACGTCAAATTCTGCTTTGCGCCGCCTGTTGATTCCGGGGGGTGCAACGTGTGCTCATACGGACGCGTCCGCAACCGGCATGTGGAAAGAATGGCTAAGTTCTTTGCAGATCTCGTACCTGATGTGGCCGCGCCGTCCCAGTCCGCGCTTGATTTCTGGCGGAGCCATTGTGCTTACCCGGCGGCCAGCAGTTCAGTCATTGCTCCCGGTCGTTTGTTGCTAACGCCGTCGGTAGAGGGGCGGACGTTCGGCAATAGAAAAGATAGCAAGCTAACCGTCGCCCATGTGGGCGCGCGGGTATTCCTCAAAGGGTGGCCGGTATTCGAAGAGCTGGCACTTCGCTTCCAGCACGATCCGCGTTATCGCTTTTTGCAGTTGGGGGCATCAGAAGGCGTGCCGTCACCAAGCTGCATTACCAACGTACCCGTCAAAGTCGATGCGTCCAATCGGGAAGCCATGATCGAAGCGATTGCGGAACACAATGTGGACATCGTCGTAAGCTGGTCGCTTTGGTCCGAAACTTTCTGCTTTGCAGTTCATGAGGCCTTGGCCGGTGGTGCGTTTGTGGTGGCACGTGCGGATGCGGGCAACGTCTGGCCGGCAGTTTCCTCACATGCTCCTACTCAGGGGCTCGCGTTGGAAAACGCGGACGCTCTTCATGCTCTATTTGAGGGGGATGCACTGCAATCTCTTCGTAGTCGGACTCGCTTTCGGGGAACGGTCATGCAGGGGGAAAATAGTCTCGACTGGATTCTCGCTCGTAATATTACCGACGTTGACGCTAGCGCGCGCACTGACTCGCAGGAGATTGGCCATGTCTAAAGTGCATTGTTTTACCAGTGCGTCATATTCGTACTTGGATCGTGTTCGAGTGCTCGGCGAAACCATCAAAAAGTTTCATCCCGATTGGACGTTCTGGCTATGTCTAACGGATACAGAGCCTGCAGGTTTTACGTTGGATCTTTCGACGGAACCGATTGACCGGATCACCCATATTAGCGAACTTGGGATAGCAGGTCTTGACGGTTGGATGTTTGAGCACGATGTCATCGAGCTCTGCACCGCTGTTAAGGGGCAAATGCTATGTCAGTTGCTTGAAAATGGGGCGGACAAGGTCGTTTATCTTGACCCGGATACGGCGATTTTTTCGTCTCTGTTGCCGATAGAAGATCTTCTTGATCGCCACGATGCAGTGTTGACGCCACATCAGATTCAACCGGACACGGACAAGCGCGCTATCATCGATAACGAGATCGGGTCGTTGAAATATGGCGTCTATAACTTAGGATTCTTCGCGGTCTCAAATACGCCGGAGGGGCGTCGTTTTGCACGTTGGTGGCGCGATAGGCTCATCGATTTCTGCTTTGACGATGTGCCAAATGGCCTGTTCACGGATCAGCGGTGGTGCGATCACGCGCCGGTTTTCTTCCCCACGCTTCATATCCTTAGAGACCCAGGATACAACGTAGCAAGCTGGAATCAGAGCCAACGGCCGATAGATATAAATGAAAACGGTGTGATAACTGCGGGTGGAAAACCGCTTCGATTCTTCCACTTTACGAAAGTTACGTGGATAGGCGAGCTAATGTTGGAGCGGTACGCCGGAAGTAGTTTCGCTGTGTTTGAGTTGATTAAATGGTATAAGCAGCGGTTAAGCGCAAATGCGGTTGAAGGTCTACCGAAAGGATGGTGGGGGTACTCCACATATTCCGATGGCACACCCATATCGCGCAGTGATCGGATTTTTTACCGTCAACGAGCAGATATTAAGCAGCGATTTGAAAATCCATTTATGGTCGGGCAGGACAGCTTCAAGGAATTTGCCGCGACGCAGTCTGCAAAATGACCTTTGCCACGGCCATCCGGACGTTCGGCGCTCAGGCGTCGATCGTCTCAAGCGCCTGCTCTACTAATGATGGATTGACGAAGTAATCGGCGTGTAGGCGAGAACCGTCATTGCGCTTAATAGGTTCGGTAAATATCCAATTAAATTGCTGACCCCGCAGTCCAGCCAGATCATAGAAAAAGAAATCGTAAAGACCCGGGTCAATGACCGTAAGCTGGGCTTGCGTCGGCGCAAAGACGGCATTTGTTAGACCAGCGCCGAGAGGGCCCATTATGTGGCTGGCGGCAGCGAAGGTTGCGACCTGTTCAAGGGCGGACATGGTTTCAGGGCGTACGATTTTAAAACCGTGTGCCTCCACTATGTGTTCGATCTCCGGCTCATTGCGCATGCTCCGATTGGCGTGACCAGACCGAGAAACATAAATTTTATCGAAGCGTTGCTTGGGTTCAACTGCTGCGGTGATCTTCGCCGCCATATTTACGACTGTATGAGATTTTTGCACATTATGTCGGGTTACCGGACCAGGCACGACAAGCTCGTCGACGTGTAACAAGGGGGTTGTCATGTCATACAGAGCGAATGCATTGCCATATGCAGCCCTCAAGAAGCTGTAAAAATGTTCGCGTAATTGGGCGGGGAGCGTGGGAACAATTAGCGTAATTGGGGTTAAACCGGAATGTACGAGGTTTTCGCATTTCGAAAGCATTTCGATGAGCATATGCCCATAGTTATTCTTCCCGGATTTCCAGATAAACGCAGCTCTCCCCGGCAGGTTGTCGACCTTGTACGATCCAATGTTCAGTAAATCGTCAAAACTTGGTAACGATGCGTGATTGATAGTTGATGCAGTTATCAACTTTTTTTGGCTGTCAAACAGGACGGTAAAATCTGAAGCGTACGCGTCGTTGTGGAAATAGATGTCCTGAGGCGGGACGTCAACGTAGTCGCGGCTAACCTCTTGCAGTATGAATTTTCGGATGTCATCTGCATGGCTAAAAAAACCAAAGAGATTGGGAACTTTTCTCTCATATCGGCTTGACGGCACTATCTCTATCCAGCGATCAGCTTCGTTACGTCTAATATTCACTTGTTCATAAGAGTCCATCTGCATTTCCTTCTACACTGAGCTGCATCGGTGCGTAGTTATTGGGCGACCTATTGAATAGGTAAGGCTACAGCGCTCCGGCTGCCGCTCGACGGTAACGCTGAGCTTCTCGTCCGGATGGTGAGTTTGACCTCAAGTGAGAATATAAGCCAGGTGGGCCCAAAAGGGGCCATTGGATCAAAGTTTGGCGGCCCTCGGGGTGCAAACGGCATAACCGCCCGACTTTGAACGAATGGGTACCTGATGAAGAGAGCGTCATGCTTTCCCTGTGGCGAAAAATTGACTTTTTCCGCAAAGCAATCAGGGACACGGCGATCGAATTGAGGGACGTCGAAGTCGCCCGCAAGTATCTGCGGCGTACACCCGGCGCGCAGTGTCACTGACCGGCGCTATGGAGCCATTTCGGGATCGGCGTATTGGCGCCACCAGATGATCGGCGCATAGGCGCCAGCGCAGGATCGGCGTTATGGCGCCAGTCGGTGACCGGCGTAAAGGAGCCAGTCGATGATCGGCGTATAGGCGCCACCGGCGCCGGGTGTTGAACGCGATTCGAACTTTCCAGATGGGTACGCTCCGTTCTTTCTGAACGGAGTGTCCATGACCAACCGGAGGTTCGAATTGTTTGAGTACCGTCAAGTCCTTGTCCGCATGCGGCAAGGCGATTCCGATCGCGACATCGGGCGTAGCGGCCTGATGGGTCGCAAGAAGTTGACCGCTGTTCGTCGTATGGCCGACGAGCGCGGCTGGCTGAATCCCGGGCAGCCGCTGCCTGACGATACCGTGATTGCCGGCGTGTTTGGCCGCACTCCACATTTGCCGAGCACATGCGTGTCCACGCTCGAGCCGTTTCGTGAGCAGATCCGTGACTGGCATGACGCAGGCGTTCAGGGCACAACGATTCACCACGCGCTGAAACGCAACCATGGCTATACCGGCAGCTACTCGGCGGTGCGCCGTATCCTGCTGGGCCTGAGGGCCGAACGCGGCGTGCCGGCCACAACGATCCTTGAGTTTGCGCCAGCGGAGGCCGCACAGGTCGACTTCGGCGCCGGACCGGTACTGGCACATGAATCGGGCGCACAGATCAAGACATGGTTCTTCGTCATGACCCTCTGCTGGTCGCGTCACCAGTATGTCGAGCTCGTGCTTGACCAGACCGTCGAGACATGGCTGGCCTGCCACCGTCGCGCCTTCGAGTGGCTCGGTGGCTGCCCGGGTCGCGTCATCATCGATTTTGTTGCCGGCAACAAAATCGATGTTCTGTGCCCGTGGCCGTTATGTGGCCTTTTTTCTTGAACCGCCCTCCGGAAGCTACTTCGTTGCCCTCGACAGGAACATAACGAGCTAGTTGTGGCATCTTGATCTTCCCACTTTACTTGGGAGATTGTCATGCTCGAGAACTACTACTTTCGTCCGGCGACCGTTGATCGCATTCGGACGTCTTGGATCGCGCCAGCGATCGAGCAATACGTCAACTGGCTGACAGAGCACCGCTACACGGCGCGTAGCGTACTGCATCGCGTTCCAGTGTTGTTTAGTTTCGGCGAGTACGCAAAGGCGCACGGCGCGAATGAGCTCATGCAACTGAGCGATCATGTCGAACCGTTTGTGCAAGATTGGATTCGGCGGCATGGGCGTGGACGAAGCGCTTCTCGAAGGAGCCGGTTTGCCCATGAGGTGCGCAATTAGACAGCGTCAAGCAGAACGGCCGGTCAGCGACAACTATTTTGGCCGGTCAACGGGTGTAGTTGTCGCTGGCTAATTCATAGTTGTCGCGCCTCCATCGTAATTGTCGTTGGGTAATTGTCGCCGGCGCGCGCTCTGTTTGTCGCTGGCCTTTCGACGGCGATAGCTTTCTACATTCAGTTCAAAGATCGTCGAGTGATGGACGAGCCGGTCGATGGCTGCGACCGTCATGCCGGGGTCGGGGAACACGTCATTCCAGCCAGAGAACGGCTGATTGGCCGTTATTAAAAGACTTTTGCGCTCATACCTCTCGGCGATCAGTTCGAACAGTACGCTGGTTTCGGCCTGGTCCTTGCGCGCGTACGACAGGTCATCCAGGATGATGAGATCGAAGCGATCGAGCTTCGCGAGCGCGGATGGCAGTTGCAGGCTCTGGCGTGCAGCCTGGAGCTTCTGGACGAGTTCGCTGGTGCGCGTGAACAGCACCCGGTAGCCAGCGTCGATCAGCGCGTGTCCGATAGCCGATCCCAGATGACTCTTGCCGGCACCAGGCGGCCCGAACAGGAGAATCGTGGCGCCTTTCTCCAGCCAGGATTCCCCGGTTGCCAGCGCAGTGACATGCGCCTTCGAGACCATCGGCACCATGCCGAAGTCGAAGGTAGCAAGTGTCTTGGTCGGGTCCAGATGCGACTCGGTTCGGTGGCGCTCGATGCGTCGTTTGGCGCGCTCGGCCAGTTCGTGCTCGAGCAATGCGCCGAGCAGCCGTGAAGCCTGCCAGCCTTCCTTGTCAGAGCGTTCCGCGAACTCGGGCCACAACCTGCCGATCGTCGGCAGGCGCAGCTCGTTGAGCATGAGGGCCAGACGACCGTTCTCATAGGCGGGTGCGTTCATGCGGCCGCCTTGTCGAGCAGTTCGTCATAGACTGCGATGGGAGGCATCTCGACCACCACCTCGGGACACAGCGCCTCACGCGGAGCGAATTCGTCGCGCAACTGTTTCAGGTCGGGCAGTTCGCCGACTACGAGCAACGCATCAAGCCGCTGCGCCAGCAACGCTTCAACGCCGTGGTGCGCTGCAAGTTCGAGCAACCCCACCATGGTCTTGCATGCCTGACGTTGCGTCAGTTGCGCCTCCAGCCGCTCCCAGGTCCGGCGGTAGGCATCGCGCGGAAACAGCGCGTCGCGAAACGCAAGTCCCCTGAACGCCTGAGGCTTGCGCTTGAGAGAGTCAATGAAGTGACGGTAATCCAGTGCGTGGCGGTTGTCGGCGGCACGGGAGCCTCGCGGCGTACTGTGCACCAGCGCGCCCGACAGATAGCAGTCGAGCCGGTCACCGTAGAGACGCACCTTCAGGCGGTGGCCGATCAGGCGCGACGGCGCGCTGTACAAGATGCCGCGCACGGTGAACGTGCTGCAACGGGTCACGAGCGCCTCTTCCTCGACGAAGTCAGTGGTACGGCGTTCAGGCAAATCCTGCAACTGTGTGCGCTCAATGCGAAACGCCGCGGCGTTGCGCCGGTTCCGGCGCATCACCACCTCACGGATGAATTCATCGTAAGCCGCCCGGTCAGCGAAGTCGCGATGGCCGCGCAGCATCAGAGCCTGGTCGACCGCTTCCTTCAGATACCGATGCGAGGATTCCACGCTGCCGTTCTCGTGGCCCAGCCCGCGATTGTTGCGCGTGCCCTCCATGCCGTAATGGTCGAGCAGCGCCGCATAACGCGTCGTGAAGTCCTCCTGCTCTGTCAGATTCTTGAAGGCGGCCGACAGGCTGTCCGAGCGGTGTTCGTGCGGGCTGCCGCCCGCCTGCCATAGCGCGTTCTGCAATCCCGCAGCGAGGGCCTCGAAACTCTCGCCACCCTCAACAACGTTCGCATACTCCCAGCGCGAGAACGCCAGTACGAAGTGATACAGCCGGTGACCGAACGGGGCGCCGCCGATCGTCACGCACAGATTGCTCATATCGGTGAAGTCCGACAGTCCGCGCACGCCGGGCTGGTGCTCCTGGGGAAAGAACACCTCCAGGCTAGGCCCTTCGAGTGCCCGCCACTGGCGGATACGTCGCTCCAGCGTGCGACGCATGCTATCGGGATATCGATCCGGGTGATCATCCTGCAGCTTGCGCAGGACCGTGATGCCCATCAGGTTGGGCGCGTTGCGCAGCAGTGGTACGACTTCGCTGTCCCATACGTCGACGAAGGGATCAGGGCGGGTCCGCCATGATTGACGCGGCTTCTGGGAGGGCAACGTGGCATCGCGCTCGATGCGGCGTGCCGTACGCACGCTGATACCGGTCTTGGCGGCCGCGACTTCCTGCGGATGGTGTTTGCGCTTGTTCATGTAGAGACGAACCTGTTGGTCGGTAATGCGGGTTCCAGACATGAGCTGACCGCTTTTTATTTAAGCTTCGATCAGCCCATCCTAAAGCCCCGTCGACCTGGCGCCGCCGGTGGTTCGTCGTCTCCGGCGGCTACGCCGCCTCCAACTCCTCACCACCGGCCAAAACAATCGTCAACGACCGGCCAAGACAATTGTCGCCGCCCAGCAATCCCATTTGCCAGATGCTGCGTCTGGCGATTGACGGATATGACGGCCCTGGTCGTCCGCGCAAGCCGGATAACCCCTTCGAACGGCAGGCCCCGCAGTTCCTGACGTACCTTGTCGAGGAGAAGGGGCTTCGCCCGCGTACGATCCTCCAGTACCGCTTCCATCTTCACCAGTTCGCTGCCTACCTCGAGCGCACCGGCATCGGTCTACGAGCTGTGTCGCCGACCGTGATCAGCGGTTTCATCACCGAATACGGCCCGCGGGTTGCCTGGACGACGCTTCGCAATGCCTGCGGAACATTGCGAGTCTTTCTGCGCTACCTGTATCGTGAAGGAGTGCTCTCCAGGGATCTCAGTTCACTCGTCGAGTTTCCACAATCGTATCGAGACGCAGGAATTCCACGATCAATCAATTGGGATCAGGTCGAGAAGGTCTTGGCGAGCGTTGACCGACGTTCGCCCTGCGGTAAGCGCGACTACGCGATGCTGTTGCTGCTTTCGACGTATGGCTTGCGGGCCTGTGAAGTTGCTGCACTTACCCTCGACGATATCGACTGGCGCAACGAGCGATTTAGAATCCGCGAGCGCAAGGCCGGCAACACCACCACTTATCCACTCTCTGCGGTGGCCGGTGCCGCAATCATTGACTACCTCAAGAACGGCCGCCCAGCGACAGCGGATCGTGAGGTGTTCATGCGCATGGCAGCACCGCTCGCCCCGATTGGCCATGCGGCAGTGGTGTGTCGAGCTGCCCACTTCATCCGCAAGGCCGGTATCAACGTTCCACGCGCCGGCTCACACGTACTCCGGCATAGCTGCGTTCAGCGCCTGCTCAATGCTCATTTCTCGCTCAAGCACATCGGCGACTATGTCGGCCACCGCAACATCTCGTCGACCCAGATCTACGGCAAGCTCGCGATCGAGCAACTGCGCTATGTCGCGCAAGGCGACGGGGAGGATGTGCTATGACACCCCGTACGCGCTTTAAGAGCTTCCTTGGGCCGGATGTCGAACAGTTCCTCACCCACAAGCGTTCGTTAGGGCGGCGTTACGACGTCGAAGAGAAGACGCTCGCGCTGCTCGACGCCTACCTGCTGCAGAAGCGTATTGGTCATATCTCCGAAGTGACGCCGACCCTGGTGGACGAGTTCCTGCTCTCGCGTCCGCGACCGCGTGCGAGAAGCTACAACCACCTGCGCTGTACGATCGGCAGGTTCTTCTCGTATCTCGTCAACCGTGGGAAGCTTGCCGCGACACCGTTGCAATCACCACCGCGTCGGTCGAGATATGAACGCACGCCGTTTATTTTTGACATGGCAGCGGCCCAGCGGTTGCTCGCACTCGCCAAGACCCTTCCCGACAAGGGTGGCACCATGGGGCGGGGCAGCACCTACTTCGTCCTTTTCGCCGTTTTGTACGGGCTCGGATTGCGCGTCGGGGAGGCCTGTCGGTTGCGTATCAAGGACGTCGACCGCGAGCGGCAACTGCTGGTCGTCCGAGAAACGAAGTTTTACAAGAGCCGGCTCGTTCCCTTTGGTCCCAAGCCCGAAGCGTTGCTTGTCGAGCATGTGCGTCGGCGCCAGACTGAGGACACGCGCGCAGCCCGGGATGAGGCCCCGTTGTTCAGCCTGCGTGGGGGACGGCCTATCAATCCGTGCACTGTCAGTCAGACCTTTCATGCCCTCGTTCCCAAGCTACATCTGGATATTGCGCCAAGTGTTTCGTATCCGCACCTTCACGATCTACGCCATGCGTTCGCTGTCGGCGTACTCACCCGCTGGTACCGCCTCGGCCTTGATCCGCAGGCAAATCTCCTAGCGCTTTCAACGTTCATGGGCCACGTCGATGTGAGTTCCACTGCGGTGTATCTGTCGACGACACCAGAACTCCTTGAGCAGGCCAACCGTCGTTACGAGGTGTTTGCCGCAGCAACCCTCAGGGAGGTTCTCACATCATGACACCATCTCTCGGCCCATTGGTACAGTCATTTTTTACGGATTATCTTCCGGTGCAGAAGGGCCTGCGCCAAGGTTCGATCCGAAGTTATCGTGACACCATGCGCCTGTTCCTGTGCTTTGTGTCCGAACAACGTGGTGGTTCGATTGCGTCCTTGGCCATCGAGGACCTGAGCTTCGAACGGGTTCTCGCATTCCTAAAGCACCTGGAACAGCAGCGCGGCAACTCCATACGTACCCGCAACCAACGGCGCGCGGCGCTGAATACCTTCTATTCATACCTCGCCTTGCGAGTACCGGAGATGCTTGCCGCCTGTCAGCAAATCGCGGCAATCCCCGTCAAGCGAACATCACTATCTGACACCCATTACCTCGAGCACGAGGAAGTGACGGCACTGTTTCGCTCTCTCTCAAAGCAGGGACGTTTCGCACTTCGCGATCGCACGCTATTTCTCTTTCTATACAACACCGGTGCCCGGGTGCAAGAGGTCGCCGATCTTCGGATGGAACATCTCGATTTCGTCGCGCCAGCCAAGGTCCACCTGCACGGCAAAGGCGATAAGTGGCGCGTCTGCCCACTCTGGGAAGAGACAGTGAAGCAACTTCAACAACTGCTTGCGGTGCAGCACACATTGCCAAACGGCTATGTTTTCTGCGCGGTACAAAACCGTCCCCTGACGCGCTTCGGCATCTACAAGATTGTTCGACGACATGGCGCAACGTGGGACACAGGAAGCCCGCAGCCTCGACGAGTAACTCCGCACCTGTTTCGGCACACCGCGGCGGTCCACCTGCTCGAATCCGGTGTTGAGGTCAATGTCATTCGCGGTTGGCTTGGACACGTCAGTCTAGATACGCCGGCCGTTCTGCTTGACGCTGTCTAAATCCGGTTAGATTCTGCTTAAGCGTCGCCTGGTTGCGCTCGAACTCGTCCCAATCAATAAAGCCTGGATGCGCATTCTGAATTAACACCTGCCAATTCTCTCGGTCAACCTTAAGCCCGAAGGATTTGCGTCCCTGACGATATGCTCCGCGCGTGCGCCCGTACACGAAGGCGCCGGCATAACGGGGGTTGTGCAGTATCTGAATGACGCGACAGTGTTCCAACGGCCCCCAAATCAGATCTCCCTTGCCAATCCCCCTGCGGATGCGACGCGGAAACAACCAGCCTTCCTGGCGAAATCGCTTGACCGTGGCGGTAGCAGACGCAGCTTGCCGAAACGTGTCGAACAGCAACCGCAGCGCGCCACGGACCTGTTGATCAGGATCGAGTGCGACTGAGCCATTCGGGTGATACACAAGCCCGATAGGCAAAGGCACCTCCAGATCGCCACGGCGTGCCTTGTTCTTGATCCCGCCTTGTAGCCGGCCCTTGAGGATATGAAGTTCTGCCTCGCTCATAGCGCCCTTTAATCCAAGCAAAAGGCGATCATTAAATTGACCTGGATCGTAAATTCCATCCTCGTCCAGAATCAAAGTTTGCGTGAGCGATGCGAGTTCGATCAGACGATGCCAGTCTGCGTTATTGCGCGCAAGGCGCGACACTTCCAATCCCAGCACGATGCCGGCGTGACCATTGGCGACCTCGGCGACCAGGTGCTGAAAGCCATCTCGCTCCTGGGCGCTGGAACCGGACAGGCCGAGATCGTTATCGACGACGTGAATACGTTCGATCGGCCACCCGAGCGAAACGGCGCGATCGCGCAGCGCATATTGCCGCTTCGTACTCTCGGTATTCTCGAACACCTGCCGAAGCGACGACTGTCGAACGTAGAGGAACGCATCACGCCGCAGATGTTCAGCGGTAACCTTCTGAGCGGAGTTAGTAGACATGGGCAAGCTCCTCGTGGGTGCGCAGTACGAGGTTGGCAAGCACGCGAACAAGCGCGCCGTTATCGCGCACTGAGTTGGAAGCAGGCACGGTTGGAGTGGGAGCCTCGATGCGCGAAGCGTCCGGGCGTTGGATCGCCAGCCCGTGCAACAGGCCATGAAAGCGTATGGCCGCGTGGCCTTCTGAGTTAGGACCAGTGCCGATCAGGTCGGCCCGTAGCGCTTCGTAGCGAACAAGCGCTGACGATGGTGGACGGAATTGAGGCGAATCGTCTACGGTTTTTTTTTGCGTGCTAACGCACGTTCGATACTGCGTGGGTGGATCGAAAGCTCCAGCCAGGTTTCGATCTCCTGCGCAAGCGCGCGAGCGCGAATGCTGCTGTCTTGCTGTAGACGCTCCTCGATGAACGCCATGACCACCGAGTTGAGTTTGTGCGCGCCTTTGGGCCCACGCTGTTTCGGAAGCAGTCCTGGCAGCCCCTCGCTCGCAAAGGCGCTCTCCGCTTGATAGAAGGTCGGCCTGGACATTCCGAACAGGGCGGCCGCCTCGGCCTTGGAAGCGCCATCGACCCGAACATGACGCAACATCTCGTACTTGACCTGAACAAGATCGTCGGGATCGAAGAAATCGCCCGATCGAAACCATGGCGCTCGTATTCGGTCGGGATGAGGATTGAGAGCACCAAGTTCGCGTAGTCGATCGCGCTTTGACGATGGCCTGGTCATTACATGATCTCTCGTTGATGTAATGACAGATAAAATACGCCTCAACATTCGATCCGTCAAATATCTCTGTGATCAGATCGATCACAAAAACAGCGCTAAATCTGGCAGATAAATAAAGCTTATCTTCTTCGAGTGCAGATATGATCATCTCGACGGCGGCATATTTATCCTTACGTTCACGGCGAAATTTATTTGACATCGTGTGCTCCCAACAAATCGTCAATAAGCGCACGCAATCGAAGCAGATCGTCAGTTCTAAACCAGGAATGTCCACCGGAGGCCTGCGCGAACAGATCTGGCTCCGGGACATCGGTCCAGGATGCCAGCACCGAGCGCAGACGCTTGTGTGCGTCGAAATACATCACGCGATCTTCACCCCAGTTCTGCTTGCGACTTACCAGGACAAAGCGATTTCCACGTGCTGGGTGGAATGGATGGGTAATCTCGAAGGACGCGCCTTTGACTACGCGACGTTCCTCATGACAGACAGTTGCTGACTTACGAGAAGGGAATCGTTGAGTCGGGCGTCAAATATGTCAAGAAATCCTTTGTGCCGCTGCGCACGTTCCGCGACCTGACCGATGCCAACCGGCAGTTGCGTGAATGGATCATGCAGCAGGCCAGCACGCGCGAACATGGCACGACACGCGAGCAGCCGCTGGCGCGCTTTGCCATCGAGAAGCCACTGCTCACGACGCTGCCTGACGTTGCGCCGGTGCTGGCTGTATGGAGCGAAGTCAAGGTGCATACGGACGGACACGTCGTCTACAAGAAGGCGCTGTACTCCGTGCCGTTCACGCTGGTTGGCAAGAGCCTCTGGCTCAAATCCACCGATACGGTTGTACAACTGTTCCATCAGCACGAACTCATTGCAACCCATCCGAGACTGCGCAAGGCAGGTGATCGCCACACGGTGCGTGACCACCAGCCGCCGGCGGCGCAGGCATGGCTCGAACACGATCCGCAGTGGTGCCTGGCTCGTGCGAAGGAGATCGGGTCATCCTGTCACGCGCTGGTTCTCGCGATGTTCAACGACACGGTGCTGGTGAACCTGCGTGGCGCGCAGGGCATCGTCCGTATGCGCGAGAAGTTCGGCGATCAGCGACTGGACGCCGCGTGTGAGCGTGCGCTTGCATTCGCGAGCCCGAAGTACCGCACCGTCAAGACCATCCTCGACAAGGGACTGGACAGCCAGCCCACAGCGGCATCGGCGCAAACGTCGACGGCGCCTGCTGACACCTATCTGAACGGCGGCCGCTTCGGTCGTGACCTCCACTCCCTTCTCCTGCATTGAACATCATGAATCCCAGTCCCGAACTGAATACGATCCTCAAGCAACTGCGCCTGTCCGGCGTACTCGACTCGCTCGAGCAGCGCAACCGTCAGGCGATCGACGGACAGCTCGCCTACACGGAATTCCTCGCCATGCTCCTGCATGATGAAGTCGCGCGGCGGGACCAGAAGAAGCTCGGCGCGCGTCTCGTGCGCGCCGGCTTCGGGCTCGGCAAGACGCTGGAGACGTTCAACTTCGACCGGCTGCCAAAGCTCAACCGCGCGCACATCCACGATCTCGCCACCGGTCGTTACATCGACGAGAAGGTGGCAATCCTGATGGTCGGTCAGACAGGCGTCGGCAAGTCCCACATTGCTCAGGCACTGGGCCACTGCGCTGCACGTCAGGGGCGTGACGTGCTGTTCGTCACGCAAACCGATCTGATCAGGAAGCTGCATGCGGCCCGCGCCACGGGCCTCTACGAACGCAAGTTTCAGCAGTTCGTGCGCGTGCCGCTGCTGATCGTTGACGACTTCGCGCTAAAGCCGCTGCGCGCGCCACACGACGAAGACTTCCACGACCTGGTGGCGGCCAGGTATGAGCGGGCGGCTACCATCCTAACATCCAATCTCGATCTCAGCGAATGGGGTGACGCCTTCCCCGATAACGGGGTTCTCGGCGCCGCGACACTCGACCGACTACGTCACGGTGCCTACCGCATCGTCATCGAAGGCGAGAGCTTCCGCAAGCCTAAACCGATGCCTGAAAACGGCGAAGTCGCCGTTGCAAAATCCAGTAAAAAACCGCATTCTTGAGGCCGTTCGAATCCGCGTTTGACACCACTTCCAACTTGGCGCCATTACGGCGATCATCCCCGGCGCCTTTACGCCGATCCGTGACACGCAGCGCCAAATCGTCGAAGAGACGTTTTGATTAGTCACCGGCGCCGCACGAAGGTTTGTACCTGTTACGACTGCACCATGCAAGCGGCGGCGCTGTTGGCGAATCGATCGCGGCACGCAGGGCCCCGGATTGCTCGCGGACGTCCTTGCGCGGCAAATTCTGCGACTTCGTCCGCTGAATCCGCAGTCAGTGATTTATGCACGCGACGGTGCGGAACGCAGTTATTCGACGCTCGCAGGACAGGCTGGCCAGTGGAGCGCATTGTTCCGCCCACTCGGGGTGTGCGCGGCGCCTGAATGATTGCGCTATGGGACCATCTCTGGTGCCGAGCGAGTGCTCTTCTGAAACAGAGCATTCCAGATGGCGCTCAGTAGTCGAGCATGAACAATTCGGCGAGCCAGGTGTTGTGAGATTTGCAGAGGCACATTAGCGTGAGAATCCTGCATTTTCCGACCAGGTGCAGATGGGTCCGAAGACGCCAGTGACGGAGGGAGATTTCTTCCGGCAACCGCTACGCGAACAGATCAACCTGAAGCACCCATGGATACGTTTGGCCGACCTGCTCAACTGGGAGCGACCGGGCATGTCGCCTCCGGAGGCTGCGGCTTCTTTGTCTCTTCGGCCGAGACGATCGGAACAGCAAGGCGTACCGGTGTTAGACGCAAAACTTGATCGCAACTGGCTCAAAGGCGCGCTCGGCGAAGCGATGCACGCGGTGCTGTGCGGCACCGGCCACAAACTGCGGATGATCCTGTTCTGGGTCGACTACATGGTAGGCTAACACGCCAGACGCCCGATCCAAGTCGGACGTGAACGACCGCAGCCTGACCTTTTTCATCTCTATAACCGTGTTATTTCGTATGAACAGGAGCCGGAATGACTTCGTTCTTGAAAGAATATATCGCTGATGACATATCAACGTTCGAGGTTAGCGGTGATTTGGTTCAAGCTGTTGTCGGTCACTTTGATTCAGAGAATCCGGGCGTAGGAGAACAATTTCTAGAAGGAGCAGAGATTTATGCTGCGCGCTATTCTGGGCTAGACGCCACAATAAATAAGATCACGAGAGCAGCAAACCGGGCCGGGGTGAACAACTTTTCGCCTAAATCGATCTTCGACGCCGGATCCGGCCCAGGCGGTAGCGTTATTGCCGAATCCCGCTTGTTCCCCGACGCCAGAATCGTGGCGAGCGATCTCAGCCCAAATATGGTTGTCCTACTGACGCGCGCGATAGCTTCCGAGGGGATCGGCCATCGCGTGTCAGCTCTTATCGCCGACGCATCGAAGATCAGGTTGAAGCCCGGGACATTCGATCTAATCATAGGGTCCTCAATGCTCCATCACCTTCATGACCCATTCGCTTCGTTGGAGAGCCTGCTGCCGGGCCTCCGCCCGGGAGGTATAGCCGTCTTTTATGAGCCTTTCCAAGCTGGAAACGTCATGCTCCGGCAATGCCTAACGGAGATATTGCGTCGTATTCCAGAACATCGCAGCAATGCTGTCGAACATCTGGAGGATCTGCTCAAAACCTGTGTCATCGGTTTGGATCTGATGTTCGACGACTCGCGCAGTCACCCGATACTTCCACAACTGGACGATAAGTGGATGTTCACGCGCGGACAGTTTGAGAGTGTGGCGGCGCGTTTGGGATGGGATCGTCCAATCATAACGTCGATGAACCCGCCGGTACGGACGTGGGAAGATAAGCTGAAGAATCTTCTATTCAGTAGTACTGGCCAAGACGCGCCCGAACTTCCTGATTGGGTAATGGAGGTATTGACCTCGTGCGATCGGTTCATCTCCCCTTCGCTACGCGAGGAACTGCTCATGGAGGGTGAGATCATTTTTCGGCGACCTGCTTGAAGTCCGCCCATCCGCATCTGATCTCGGGCAGACGATAGCAGAAGTCGATGCTGATCGCGACGTGCTGGCCGCGTATGCATCTCCGACCGCCCCGTTGTTCCGGCGAACGTCAACCTCGTATCGACATGGTAGGTGCGGGTGCAGGGACCCGAGATGGTTTCGTTCTTATCTTCATTGACATCGAGGAGTTTGAGCGGTGGGCGGTATCGGGACGTGAGCACCAAAGGCGCACGGACACACCATGAAATACCCACACGGCCGGATTCGATCCGCCCCAGGGCGCCGGAAGCGCAGCTCCTTCTTGCCCAATTGGAGACCTGATGGAGAGAGCCCAGTCTAGCGATCAAGGATTCGGATATTCTGACGCTGAAGTACCAATTCTGATCCGGAATCGAGTCATTCTCTGGGACTTCATCCGTGTCGGTGTAATATACGACTCCTGTTCGATCTGCGACTCATTGCCGCTCCCGCCCAGAAGACACGGCGCCACGCGTGGCGCCTAGGAACACTCGTGCCTAAGAACGAAAAACTCCATTCGATCCATTTCCTGCGATTCGTTGCTGCACTGGCAGTCCTGGTGCATCACATAGTTGTGCGATTCAACTGCCCGGCGATGGTGGGAGCCGCCGGCGTCGACGTATTCTTCGTTATTAGCGGCATCGTGATCGGCCTTTCTCTTATCAAGGAAGAATCGGCACCCAAATTCGCATTGAAGCGCATCATACGCGTGATGCCCCTATATTGGATGGCGACGCTCTTTTACTCCCTGTTTCGTGCAATAGCATGGAATTTGCCCCCTTCAGGGGAGGACTTTGTCCGGTCCATGCTTCTGTGGCCGCGATTTGGAACCGACTGGCACGAAATCTATTTTCCTGCGTGGACTCTTACGTACGAAATGCTGTTCTACGTCGTCGCAAGCCTCGTCCTGTTTCTGAATCGACGAAACGCCTTCTTCGCAACATTGGCTGCGTTCACTCTAATCGGAGCATTACCGATACCCGTGCCCGGGTCGGCAAACAACGCGCACTTCTCCACCGGCATATGTCTCGAGTTCTGTGCTGGGCTCATAGTTGCACAATTGACCGTCCGCGGAAGATACCTGAGCAGCCCATTCGGATTTTCGGCAATTGTCATCGCGGGATTGCTTTTCTGGAGATTTCAGAATGCCGCGACTATCATCACGGAGAGCCCTAACGCGTTCCATCTTATACGCGCGCTGGCGATGGGAATCCCGGCCACACTGCTTGTAGTCGGGGCTTTGGCGTTCGAAGGAATGGCGTGGCTAAAAGGAACGCTTCCGAAGCTGGGCGGGGATATTAGCTACTCAATCTATTTGAGTCACGTAATAGCGATCGACGTAATTTCGAACTACTTCAATGCTCGAGATTATCTGATTACTGATCATCCGATAGTGCTATCGGTCATCCTGCTCGTCGGGTCTCTTGTTGTCGGTGTAACGACCCATTACACAATAGAACTGCCTCTACTGAGGCTCATCAGGATCGCTCTACTCCAGAAGGGCACGAGCTCGACGCCGGAAATGACCCAATAAGACCGTTATTAGTCGACCCTGAACAATTCCTGTCCACGTAAAAGCGGCCTGTGGCCGGTATCGAGAATCCCGTCAATGCCAAGGCGATATCGACAGAGCCAACGAGGCACAGCCCCCGAAGAACGCAGCATGCGACTTTCACCGCACTGCGCTCGCGCACAGCATTAAGCGTCGTACTGACGCCGGCCGCATCATCCCTGCATGCGACCTTCGCATGCGTCACATCATTGATTCACCTCGTCCCCGAGGCGAAGGGCGCCGAACCGTAGTCAAACCGGTCTCTCTCAAGCAGCCTTCCACCCAACGTCGGAGCAGATTAGCGTTCAACTTGTGGTGCAGGGCGATGGCCGCGAGCGACACTCCCGGGCCCTGACAAGCCGCAATAACCTGAGCCTTAAACTCCACGCTGTAGCGGCGACGCCGCCGCCTTCCAATTGGCGCTTCTTCGATAGTGTTGACGTGTCCACCTTTGCGGGGTCAGTCCAATTTTAAGTGGATACGATGCTCCCAAGACCCTCAGCCCAACTCAAGACGGGATGACCGGACGCTTACGTTTCTTCGGCGGTGAACTGTTCTTCTACCCTATCTCGTATCCCTGCGTCACCCCCTGAGCAAACGCGAGTCGGCGCCCGGTGCATGTTCACTCGCCCTTCGGGCTCTTTACGACGCACCGCACCGCAACGCAGTCGGACTACGCCTCAACAAGCGATTCCTGAGCGAACGACAAATACGTCTCGTTCAACATTTGTTGCCGGAAGAAATCTCCCTCCGTCACGGCCGTCTTCGGACCCATCTGCACCTCGTCGAAAAATGAACGATTCTCACGTTAACGTCCCAGCTTCATGCAAATCTCACAACACCATTTCGGCCTCAAAACTCCGCCGCACGGGGCTCGCCGAACTGTTCAGCCTAGAATCAGGAGATAACGTCAAGTCTGGTGTATGAGCAGTTGATGGCCGGCGACGTCAAGCGGCGAGTTTCTGCTGACCCGGTTGATCGCCTTGCGCCGGTTCGCCGTCCCTGAAGGCAATTCCCTCCAGCAACAGCTTGATCTGTTCGGGGCCGTTGATGCGGCGCCAGGTTTTCTCGGCTTCCTCGATCAGCTTGAATGCCAGGCCGAGGAAGGTTGGTCGCGACACACAGTTGCGCGTACGCGTAGTGCGGTGGCGCACGGTCGCGAACGTCGACTCAATCGCATTCGTCGTGCGCAAATGCTGCCAGTGCTCGGCCGGGAAGTCGTAAAACGCCAGCAGACTTTCCCGATCTTTCTTCAACGTCTCAGTCGCCTTCGGGTATTTCCCCGCGTAGATCGCTACGAAACGATCGAACGCAGTGTGCGCGTCGGCGCGCGTAGCGGCCATCCAGATCGCCTGCAGGTCTGCCTTCGCGCGTCCCTGTTGCGACTTCGGCAGCGCGTTGAGCACGTTGCCCATCTTGTGAAACTTAGGCCGATATCGGCCTAAGTTCCATTATGCCGACCTCCGGATTATGCCGGCGTGCAGCCGCAATGCGGCGGTTCTGGCGGGGAACGCGCTGTAGGCATCGGCATAATCTCGGTGACTGAGCGATGCTTCCTTTTCCACAACTCGGAGAAGGAGACAACTCATGTCAAATCCATCTCGTGTCCGTATCACCGGACCGCTCGCCTCGTTCGCAGACGGCTTCGCTGCGGAGTTGAGCAAACAAGGTTACCGGCCCAATGCCGCTGCAAATCAACTGCAGCTTCTTGCGCATCTGAGCCGGTGGCTTGCTTCCAGGCGACAAGACGCGACGACGCTCACCGCTCCGGTCCTGGACGAATTCCTGAATGCACGGCGCGCGCAGGGCTACACGTTGTGGCTGTCATCCAAAGCACTGGCGCCGCTGGTCAGCTACCTCAGTAACGTTGGGATCGCGGTGGCAAGCGCGCACGCGGTGTTAAGTCCCAGCGAATCAATGCTGGAGCGCTATCGCAAATACCTTGTCGATGTGCGCGGGCTTGTCGCGACCAGCGCTCGCGGATATGTCGACGTAGCTCGTGCCTTTGCCGTGACCAGAGTCGTCGATGGCGAACTCGATTGGAAGTGCTTGCGACCGCAGCACCTGATCCAATTTGTGCTCTCTGCTAGCCGCGGTCGCTCAACCGGCACAGCGAAGATAACAGTAACGGCACTGCGCTCTTTGCTCATCTACTTGCATATCGAAGGTTTTATCGCGCAGCCGCTTGACACAGCAGTTCCGTCGGTCGCCGGCTGGCGCCTTGCGGGGCTGCCATGCGCACTGGAGAGACGCGACGTGCAACGCTTGCTGGCGGCTTGCGATCGGCGCACTCATCACGGACAACGCGATTTCGCTATGCTGATGCTGCTCGCGCGTCTGGGCTTGCGTGCCGGAGAGGTGCGTATGCTCAAACTTGACGACATCGACTGGCGCGCGGGTGAACTCGTGGTGAGAGGTAAAGGTCAGCGCATCGAACGCCTTCCTTTGCCTGCGGATGTAGGCCAGGCATTGGCATCGTATCTGCGACGTGGCCGCCCCGATACCGCACAAGGCCGTACTGTGTTCGTGCGTACACGCGCTCCTCACCGTGCGCTCTCATCCGCAGGTGTCACAGAAGCGGTGGCCGCCGCGGCTTCACGCGCGGGCCTCCCTCACATGAGCGCCCATCGACTGCGTCATACACTTGCAACCCAGATGGTTCGCTCGGGTGTTGCACTTCCCGAGGTCGCCCAGGTGTTGCGTCATCGGCGCCTGATGACCACGTCAATCTACGCGAAGGTCGACCGGGAGGGGTTGCGCCTGCTCGCCCGTCCGTGGCCGGGAGGTGCGGCATGAGCGAATTACATTGTGCTCTGGCTGAGTATTTGAATTTGCGCCGCTCGCTGGGCTACAAGCTGCGGCGGTCGGAGAAGCTGCTGAAGCAATTCATTGATTTTTTCCTGGCCACAGGAGCACCGGCGATCACCATTCAACACGCTTTAACGTGGGCGTGCCAACCAAACGACGGCAGCAACAACTGGTGGGCCTATCGTCTATCGGCCGTTCGTGGATTCACTAAGTATCTGCAAGCCACCAATCCTTCCATCGAGGTTCCACCATCTGACTTATTGCCTTGGCGGCCGCACCGAGCCTGCCCGTATCTGTATCGTGAGGAAGAGATCATCGCGCTAATCAAGGCCGCCAGCGCGCTCAGCTCACCGCTACGAGTAGCAACTTACCAGAGCTTGATCGGATTGCTTGCCGTGACCGGGATGCGAGTGGGTGAGGCGATCAACCTCGATCTGCAAGACTTCGATGCGCGCAACGGCACACTGATCATCAGACGTGCGAAGTTCAATAAGATGCGAGAAATTCCCTTGCACCCAACAACGGTCGCGTCGTTGAAGCGTTATCTCGCCCGCCGCAACCGAATGGCCAGCGCCGAGGGAACCTCGGCACTGTTCATATCTCCGACGGGCAACCGGCTCCTGTACTGCAACGTTCAGTGGACCTTCCAGCGAGTCGCCCGCCAAGCAGGTCTCGTGTCGCGCACCACTCATTGTCGCCCCCGTATTCATGACATGCGTCATGCGTTCGCCGTTAACACGATGCTCGAGGCCTACCGGGATGGTTCGAACACGCAGCAACGCCTCACGCTGCTTTCAACTTATCTCGGGCACGTAAGCCCGGCATCGACCTATTGGTATCTGTCGGCAGCTCCGGAGCTACTCGCTAAGGCAGCCGAGCGTCTGGAGCATCTGCATGGAGAGCAAACATGACTGAACTTGCCATTACTCTGCAAGCATTCTTCACTGATCGGCTCATCCGGGAGCGTCACGCGAGCCCATGCACCGTTGCGGCGTATCGCGATACGTGGCGATTGTTGCTTGGTTTCCGCGCAAAGCGAACAGGCAAATCACCGTCGGCACTTGATTTTACCGATTTCGACATTTCGCTTGTCTGCGCCTTCCTGGACCACCTCGAACGGGATCGTAAAAACAGCGTGCGTACTCGTAACGCTCGGCTCGCCGCCATCCACTCACTGTTTCGCTACGCGGCATTACGTCACCCCGAACACGCAGCCACCATCGCTCGGGTGCTGGCGATACTTCCCAAGCGCTTTGAGCGTGCGATCGTTACCTTCCTTACCGAAGTTGAAGTGCGAGCGTTGCTTGCGGCACCCGATCGCACCTTATGGTCAGGACGACGTGACTACGCGATGCTACTGGTCGCAGTGCAAACCGGTTTGCGAATCTCAGAGGTGATCGGCCTGCTATGGACTGACGTTCACCTCGGCGCTGGCGCACATGTCGCCTGTCAGGGTAAGGGCCGAAAGGATCGCATCACACCCTTGACCGTCCCTGTGGTTAAGGTGCTGCGCGTATGGCTTGCCGAGTGTGAGGCCAATCCAGCTGCGCGGTTGTTCCCAACGCGCACCGGTACACCTCTCAGTCGAGACGCGATTGAGCGCCGTATCACTCTCCATGCAGCTAAAGCATCCGCTGCGTGTGCCACTTTGGCAAACAAGAACGTCACTTTCCATGTGCTTCGACATACGGCTGCAATGCGGCTTCTCGAAGCTGGAGTCGATCCCACGGTAATCGCTCTATGGCTAGAGCGTGTTAGGCACTTTGAAGTACTGTAAGCGTCATGCAGAGGCCGCACCGACCGTTCAGAACTCAAATTCCGATAGTCGTTCGTTGACGGCAGCGAGGTCAAATGCTTCGGGATCGAAGCTGCCGCCACACCATTCGAGCAGTTGCTCATGGTCTTCATGAGACGGGTCGGTTATAGCTTCTAAGAATTCGATGTACCCGGGTCCACCACCGACGTCTTCGGGCGGACAGGCGTTGCGGCCTGCCAAGCAGATCGGTGAGCGTAAGTCAGGATCAGGCGGCAAGATATTTTCGACTTTGACGCGATGTTGCCAGTTGTCGCCAAAGTCGTAGATATAGGTGAACAATTTCCGGTCACCAAGTACCACCGCGAGGGTTGCCTTGGCTTCGTCTAACAAAGGCGAATCGTCGGGGACATCGGGTCGGAAGAGCGGATCGACCTCCCCATAGTTTTTGTCTCCAATGACGTACTCATGCACGTGGCCACCGTCCCACCCCATTGTCATGAGCAAGATGACGTGAAGCCTGGAAAGCTCAACGGATCCGCGAACGAGAATCTGCCGCCAAATCGCCGGTCTGAGACCCAGTAGTTCAACCCGCAACTGATAGACGAACTCTGGAGAGCTGACCATTCGCAACGTGGGTTTGCCACTGCTTGATTTGCCTGCTTGAGCCATCGTGATGGTCCGTTAAGCTGCGAGCTGTGTGGCCTGTTCAACGGGCATCAGGCGCCACGGCAGCAGTTCGTCGACGCGGTTGATGGGATGATCGGCGATCCGTTCGAAGACAGCACGCAAATACGCGAATGGCTCGACATCGTTTAGGCGTGCCGTTCCGATCAGGCTATAGATTATCGCAGCGCTCTCGCCGCCGCCGTCGGACCCTGCGAACAGATAATTCCGACGCCCAAGAACTAGAGGGCGAATTGAGCGTTCCGCGGTGTTGTTGTCCACTTCGATGCGCCCATCTTCGCAGTAACGTGTCAGCGCCTGCCAATGCGTCAACGAGTACTTGATCGCCTTGGCTATGCCGGACTTCACCGATACTTGTAGGAGCGTTTGTTCCAGCCAGACCTTCAGGCTTATGAGAATCGGCTTCGCACGCGTCAGGCGAACCGATTGACGCACGGCCGGCATTTGTCCGCGGATATCCCTCTCGATTGCGTACAGGGCTCTGATCCGGAGCAGCGCCTCCTCGGCGATCGGAGAGCGATCTAACTCGAACAAGTCATAGTACTTACGCCGAGCGTGGGCCCAGCAAGCGGCTTCGATAATCTGGCCATCGCGATATAGCGCGGAATACCCGCTATAGGCATCCGCTTGCAGGATTCCGCAATAGCCGTCGAGATGTGCTCTGGGCCTTTCGCCTTTGCGGTCAGGCGAGTACTGGTACCAGACCGCTGGCGGCGCCTGGTTGCCTGCTGGCCTATCGTCTCTCACATACGTCCATAGTCGCGCCGTGCGTGTCTTTCCGCGACCCGGATCTAACACTGGCACCGGCGTATCGTCGGTATGGATCTTTTGCGCCTGCAGGACATACTGGCCTATGGCGTCGGCCAGGGGTTCAAGGAGGCGACCCGCTTCGCGCACCCAAGAAGCCAGCGTTGCGCGATCAAGTTCGATGCCTGCACGGCGATAGATGCTTGCTTGTCGATACAGCGGGGTATGGTCAGCGTATTTGGAAACCACTACTTGAGCCAGAAGACCCGCCCCGGCCATACCCCTTGCGATTGGGCGGGAAGGAGCAGCAACCTGAGCGACTTTGGAACAGCGACCACACGCTAGTTTGGGACGCACGTGCCGAGTCACCTTGAAGTAACCCGGCACATAATCGAGCATCTCTGAAACGTCTTCGCCGAGCGCACGCATATGGGTTCCGCATTCGGGACAGTCACAAGTCGCGGGCGCATGAACCAGGGTCTCACGTGGGAGGTGGTCGGGAAACGTGCGTGGTTTGCGGCGACGAGCGGCGGCCTTGTCTGTTTCCTTCGAATCGACCGTTTCGCCTTCGACGGACAAGTCTGTAGTTGGAACGCTCGGCACCTGCTGTACGGGCAAATCTCCAAGCGCCAGTTCGAGCTGATCCATCAGCTCAGTCATACGCTCCGATGAACGACCGTACTGCCAGCGTTTAAGACGGGCAATCTCGGCCACCAACTGGGCAATCGTCTCATCGCGCGTGGCCAGCATGCGCTTGAGTGTGGCGATGTCGTCAGGAAGGGAACTAGCGAGCATGTCTGTTATTTTAAAACATGCCCGCCGTTTCTGAACGCTTGCGCAGAGGCTTTTTTACGCTGCTCGAGTAGGCTGCCAGGTCCGTTCGGGTCGCCGCCAATCGATGCCCTCCAGGAGCATCGAAAGCTGCGCTGCGGAGAGATGAATGCTGCCTGATTCGGCCTGGGGCCAGATAAAGCGGCCGCGCTCAAGACGCTTCGCATAAAGATTCATGCCGTCGCCGCTCCACCACAAAATCTTAATGATGTCGCCACGCCGTCCACGAAAGGCGAAGACGTGACCAGAAAACGGATCAAGTTCCAGAGTGGATTGAACAAGAGTAGCGAGGCCATCCATTCCGCGACGCATGTCCGTAATGCCAGCGGCCAGCCAAATACGGGTACCGGAAGGAGGTGCGATCATACGGGCATCAGACAACGCAGCACTAAACGCAATTGAACGGGGTCGACCCTGCCAGTGAGCCGAACGCACGCGCCATTGAGCTCGATCTCGATGCTTGCTGCATCACGCGCAGGCCCCTCAGGATTTGCGGCTACCGCCGGGGCCGTGGAGGCCTCCGCTTTTACCTCCGTTGGCAAGGTCACAGGGAGTAGCACAGTCGCTCCAGCGCCGCCGTTGCTAAGCAACCCGGCGCGGTATTCGCGGCGCCATTTGAAAACCATATTTGGATTGAGTCCATGGGCCTGAGCAAGTTTAGCCACGGAAACATTGGATTCACAGGCCGCGATCGCGACCTGTCGTTTGTAGGCCGGATCGTAGTTCGGTCGGCCCTTGCGATTCGAAATCTGCATCTCATCTTTAGACAAAGTAGTCCCCATCACTTATTTGGTGGGGACTACTTTGGACACTATCCAGCTGCCTGTACATGCGGCCTTCAGATGACGCTTACGAAGTACTGGCACTGCGTGAACGAGCATGAGCATTGCGAAGACCATGAAATGAAGTCCTGCAAGGGTTTCGGGCAGCCGTTCATAATCACGTGCGAGACGGCGGAAACGGTTGAGCCAGCCAAAGCTGCGCTCGACCACCCACCGCCGGGGCAGCAGCACGAAGCCC
>NZ_JCAQOY010000027.1:0-122017 GCF_059567925.1 Paraburkholderia sp. BGA-UO-ETr-F21
AGGGCCGCTCAGATTAGCGCAAGAAAAATCCAATGTTACCAGGTCAAGTCGAAATGATCCAGCACGTTTTCATAACCAAAAGTCTTATGATAGGAATTTACGCTTACCTTGCTCATACCCCTATCCTGATACCACTTCAGGATTCGCTCGTCGTGCTACAGCCGAACCTGGCGCACGTGCATCAACTATGCAACGGGCGGCACGAACTCCTCTACCATCCGGCTTCCCGCCGGGACATCCAGCGCGACAATGACGCTGCGCGGCGCGTTCGCACGTTGAGGCGGTTGGACCTGTATAGCGAGTTGCCGGAGGGGCCCGCGTGTCCCTGGAATGTGCCGGGGACATCGGAAAACGACAAGTGCGACAACTCGATCCTTTTCGCGTTGGAGCGCGACGCGGCGCATGTGCTGGTCACGGAAGATCGTGGGCTGCACAGAAAGGCACTGGCACGGAACCTCGCCAGTCGCGTCTACTTCATCCAGACAATCGAAGATCTGCTGAGTCGACTTCACGAGCCCGCGGCTGTCGAGCTGCCGGACATCATTGACGTCGAACTGAACGAACTCACGCCCCAACTGGCGGATCCGTTCTTCAACAGTCTGCGCGATGGATACGCCGGTTTCGACCGGTGGTATCGCGCGAAGGCGCGCGAAGGGCGTCATGCGTGGATCTACCGGCACGGACCGGCGAATGATCTGTCTGCGATCTGTATTTATGCCGTGCAGACGGACGAAGCATTCACTGACGCCGGCGACGAGTTGGCCGGGCGGGCTTTGAAACTTTGCACCTTCAAGGTCGGCGAACTCGTCCGCGGGCGCAAGATCGGAGAACTGTTCCTTAAAATGGCGTTCCGCTACGCGACGGCGAACGCATGCGAGCATGTGTTCATTGACGTACGGGAAGACGACGATCCTGACCAGAGCCATCCAGAACTGGTTGCGTTGCTCGTTGATTTTGGCTTCGAACGCAGGGGCACGCATAACGGAGACCGCGTATTTGTGAAGCGTCATCCTGTTGCCGCGCCCGTCGCAGATCCCCGCGCGCTTGATCCGTTTGACTACACGCGTAGTTTCTACCCGCATTTCCGCTCCGATCTGGCGATCCGGAAATTCATCATTCCGATCAGGCCCCAGTATCACCGGGTACTGTTTCCGGACTGCCCTGGAAATGAGGAACAGCGACCCAATGGCCACGGCGAACATGTCGGCAACGCGATCAAGCTCGCCTATCTGTCGCACTCACCATCGGCGCAGATCAGGCGCGGTGATGTCGTCCTTTTCTATCGCGGGTACGATAGCCACGCCGTCACGACGCTAGTCGTGGCGGAAGAATTTCGTACGCTAACCGATGCCAACGAGATCGCGCAACTCGTGAGTCGCCGGACCGTCTACACGGACAATGAGATCGAGGCGATGGTCCAGCATCCGTCGGGTGTTCGTGTCATGCTGTTTCGAACGATTGAGCACTTTGACCACCCCGTTTCACGCGCTGCGCTGCCGGCCGCGGTCCGCGGAAACATTCAATCTACCCGTTTAATCTCTGATGACACTTTTTCCCGAATCCTCCGAGCAGCTGGGCGGTAGAGCCGTTCTGCTGTCGGTCAAGCCGCGCTTTTGCGATCAGATTCTCGCACGCAGCAAGCGGGTCGAGTTTCGTCGAAGCTGGCCCGCCGGTACCGATATCGGCGTAATGGTTTTGTACTCATCGTCTCCGGTTCAGCAACTCGTCGGCGTCGCGTTCGTTGACCACGTGGAAGAACGCGATGACGAGGGCCTCTGGGCGCTGGCGTGCCAGTTCGGCGGTGGCCTGGAACGGGACGAGCTCACCGGCTACTTTCATGGAAAAAAGAAAGGGTTCGGCATCCTGATCAATGAAGTGAGGGTTGCTCCGGTGGCAGTCGATCCCAAGCATCTCTTTCGGGATTTCCGACCACCGCAGTCGTATCAGTATCTTTCGCCAGAGGAATTCTCGTTGGTGATGGCTCGCCTCTTTCCGTCGGAGCAAAAATGAAGAACACGTTTGTGGCTGGAATTCACGCCGTCGGCAAGTCGTACCTTTGCACTCAGGCGGCGTCGACCGGTGATTGGCTACATTCTTCGGCCAGCGCACTGATCAAGCAGGAATTGGGCAGCGCGAACTGGGATAGCGCGAAGCTCGTTGATGATCCGAATATAAATCAGAAGGCACTAATCGCGGCCGTTTCCAGAATCAATGGCGATGGCCGAAAGCTGTTGCTGGATGGTCACTTTGTGTTGCGCAACGCCAAAGATGAGTTCGTTTTCCTCGGAGCCGACGTTTTCGCCGATCTGAATCTTGATGGCGTAATACTCGTCGAAGCCCCGGCATCGCTGGTCGCCGAACGGCTTCAACAACGGGACGGCGTTATCCGTCGCGAGAGCGATATTCAGGCATTCCTAGATGCCGAACGCCGTCAGGCAGAATCGGTTTGCTCCGCGTTGGGTCTCAAACTGACTATTCTCGAAGCGCCTGACCAAATAGCGTTCTCCAGCGCGATCGCGGGAAGCGGATCACAAGCGGCAAGCTAAAAACGGGGACCGCTACGGAACACTGAATGTTGAAAGCGCGCTGGTTTGACTCGCCCGGCTCGAGGCTCTTCCAAATATGACGACGCTTGAGACTGGGATATGGCTCCTCATACTGTCAGATCGCATGATTGGTCAGCTTGAGGCGGCCGGCCGAAATCCGACCATTCATGAGCAGCAATAGTTAAGCTACGTGCTGCACGGTGTGTCCGGAGAAAACTTTGAAGATGCCTTGTCCAATGTCCAAGCCTTAGCCGCAGGATCTCCGGATCAAGTCGTCGTAGGTAACACCAAGCTTTTGGGCGGGGCATACACGAATGTCCGTGATGACTGCTTGTCGATGCATCAGGTCAACTTCTAATAACGTGGCTCGAAGACGATCGGGGCCGAGAGTTGCATATTGGTATCCACAAACTCGATGATCAGCATGGCTTTTGCATTTCGAGGCCCCGACGCAATACACGCGACGATATAGCCTGCCCCGATGCTGACGAAAGGAACCGGCCACACGCCGCGGGATGATTTCGAACACTCCTGCGCTTACACAGGCCGCGGGCGGACCAAAGATTGGGTCAAGATAAAGTAGTCCGAGTACAGCCGACCCGCGGTGCTCGGGCAAGAATCAGGTCGCGGGCAGCCAATGGCCGTCAACCAGCATAACGCCTAGATTCGCTTGGCCTTTGCCAATAACGTCGGTGCCAAGCACAGGAAAGGACGTCTGAAGCTGCTTGTTTTCCGCCCACTTCGGAACGTCGACCATCTCATACGAGTACGTAACGGTTGTGACCGTGTCGCTGCCGACTTTCGTTGGCTCGTCCCACTTCAGCACCTTCGTCAATTTCATCTTTCCGTAGCAGAATCGACCGTAATCCTTTCCCGGAAAAGGCTGACGCTGGTCCAAGACCAACTGTTTTTTGCCTTCTTCCGTGAGCGTGAAAATGGCCTTCTTGCGGAAATTGGTGGAGTAGTTCGGCCCCTCCTCTTTCACCGTAGCAATCCCCGCCTGCACGAAACCTACCCCGGCATCATAAAAGGCGTAGGGGTTGCCGTGATCGCTAGGTTCGGCCGTCGCAGGCCAATCCGCAAGTGGCAAGCACCGCACGGGGTTTGAGGCAAGTTTCTGGTTGACGGCCGCTGCGAAGTTGGCTTCGTTTGGCGTTGATTTGCTCGAACAGCCGACAACCAATACGGTTGCGGCGAGAGCACTGAGAGTGAACATTGAGCGCATCTGCATTATCGAATTCCAAGAATCCTAAGAGGATTGCAGGCGCGAATATTACACCAACCCGATAAATTGACTGTGCGCTATTGGAAGACATAACTCTGCAGGCGGGGCCATCGCGACGAGCTTCCGGCGAGTGGGCGTCCGGTTCTTGAGTCAGACCCCAATTAAAATTTAGATCGGCATCGACTTTCAAGACGTTAATTGGAGTAACTCGATTGCACCGGTGCAATTTCAAGCATGTTGCACCGGTGCAACTTTCCGCCTCAGTTTTAATTGAGTTTGCGCTTGGCGTAACCCTGGATATACTGTGTTTTTATACAGTATTTCGGGGTAGTCATGAGCGCCGTTCCTTTACCCGAAACAATCCATCCCACCTTGTGGACCTATACCCTAACGATGCATAGTTTGTGGCGTGCGAGCATGAACGCGTTGCGCGACAAGGCTTTCGCGTAGCTCCGCATTCGATGTATGACTACATTGAAATACATCGTTTCGAACGGGCCTCGGTAGCTTCGTGAAAGATCCGTTCCTTGGGAAAAGGATGGCTGGTAACTAAACCGGCTGTTCGAGTGGCCGCATTCTGACCCGCTGGAACAGCCGGAGCTGGCCGGTCACCGCCTGACGACGATTGGCGGCATGCGACCCGAAGCGGCCGGTCGGGCCAACGCAGCAGCAATGTCGGCTCTCGAAGTACAGCGGACCCTCGCCTCTTTGCGCATGGAGGCAAGTCGACGGCCGATGGGGTTGGTCGCACGTGATTCGCGTGAGTATCTTCTAGCGGAGAGAAGGCGCTGGCGAAGAGTTTCGCCACCGTACTATGCAAAGTCGCATAGCCTCAAGCCAGCTTTCCGTCACCTTCTAGCAATGAAGTATCCGACTGCCGAGAAAATGGTCCAGCATCTCAAGTCGATCGTTGCCCCAGAACAGGCGATCGTTGGCCAGGAACGAGGGCGCACCAAACACGCCTCTCCCGATCGCGTCATTGGTGTTCTGCTCGACCAATTCCTTGTATCGCGAAGACATCCCGGCAGTTGCCAGTTCTCGTGCATCCAGGCCGATGGATGCGCCAATTTCTCCAAGCGTCGACAGATCGCTGATGTCACGGCTTTCCGACCAGTATGCGTGCATGGTCGCCCTCACAAACTCATACGCCTTGCCTTGTTCGGCTGCGTAAACACTGCATCTAAGCGCGCGGGACGGGCGCAGCGGAAAATCCGGGTGATATCGGACCACGAGGTTCCGCTGCATAGCCCAGTCCTGCATGTCCTGCATGAACCAGCGAACGAACGCGCCTGAGGCTTCCAGTGGTTTCCGACCGCCAATTCGATCGATGAGATTCGCGAGATGCATCGGTTTCCACACAATCGGACTTCCGTGCTTCGCAGCGATCTGCACGAAGCGGTCGATTGCGAGAAAGCACCACGGGCTGTGGAAGTCGAAGAAAAATTCGACTGGTCCCCGATCGACCGGAGGCACCGTCGATGTGGAAAATCGCGTGAGGTCGACGAGTGTCCGATCATGCGAGCCCGACATGATCACGCGGTCCCGCTGCTTGACACGCACCCCAAAGCGAATAACGCGTCCTGCCACGAATTCCACAACCGATTCGCAGACCATGGCGATCCCTGGCCACGCAGGCGCAACATGTTTGACCTCAACGGACGTGCCTACCGAACCCCATCCAGTATCGTAGGAATGCTTCAAATTCAAATGACAGGTCTGCTCCACAAAAGCAATCGTCGCCGGTGTTGACACGGCCTCAACCCCCGTGTTGCCAATTGCGGCCGCGGTATCTGCATCCGTTGGAAGGTATTCGCATGCGAAACGGCGGCCGACCTCGATCGCACTCATGTCAGCTCCTTTAGCTGCCCTTCTTTCACCGCGACCTGGAGTTGACGTTTGAGGATTTTCCCGCTCGATGTCATTGGCCACTCAGAGACTGAAAACACTCTGGCCGGATGTTTGAACCCTGCGATCCTGCCGCGACAAAACTGCTTGAGATCGGCTGGCGTCAGCGGCGCATCGGACTCAATTGCCGCAGCGACAACCTCTCCATAGTAGTGATCCGGCACCGCGAAAACTGCGATTTCCCGGATGTCCGGATGCTCTCTGAGCAAGTTTTCGACTTCGACCGGGTACACGTTCTCACCGCCTCGGATGATCACGTCGCGCAGTCGCCCTCCCACCAGCTCCACACGCCCGTCATGGCGTACACAGCCAAGATCGCCGGTTTGCATCCAGCCATCGCTGTCGATGGTTCGAGCTGTTTCGACGGGATCCTCGTGATACCCGAGCATAACCATCGGGCCGCGCACTTCAAGCTGTCCCACGTCGCCAGTGCCGAGCGGCATCCGGGTGTGAACGTCGGTCACGCGCACTTCCATACCGTTGAGCGGCAGCCCGGCCGTGCGCACACGCTGGGGACTCGCAGCGTCATCGAGTGCAATCAGCGTACTCGCTTCGGTCTGGCCGTAGACCTGGACCAGCCCGTGAATGGGAAATTCGTTTGCGCAGCGCTCAAGCAAAGCGGGATCGCAATCAGCGCCGCCGCAGGTACCCGTTCTCAGTGAACCAAGCTCGTACTCTGCGCGCCCGGGATAGTTGAGCATCGCCAGATAGGAGGTCGGCACGCCAGTCAGCACCGTGCATCGCTCGTCCTCAATAAGTTGGAGCATGCGTCCCGCGTCGAAGGCACTTATACCAACATAGGTCGCGCCCGCAAGTAACGCGGCGAGGGAGTTCATGATGCAACCCGCGCAATGAAAGAGCGGGATGATTGAGGTCCAGCGATCACCCGCGACGACACCGAGGCGTTCAATCGTTCCGCGTGCGTTGCGCAGCATCCCGTCGAAACACAATACCGCCCCCTTCGGCCTGCCGGTCGTACCAGACGTGTACTGAATGCTCGCGGCGTCACGTACATTCCACTTCCATGCGTCTACTGGCGTCCCGCTATGCTCGCCAAGAAGCGCCCGATACGACAGCGTCCCTAGCGAGCCGCTTACAGGTTCGTCGAAACTGACCACGACGCGTAGGTGTTCGAGCTGCGACCGAATTGATTCGATGATTGACCGATATTCATTCGCGCGAAAACACTCCGACAGCAGGATGGCGCTGACGCGGGCATGTGACAGCACATGCCGCACGTCGTCCTCACGGAGGTGCGTGTTCACGGGGACCAGCACAGCGCCAATCGCCGCGATGGCGACCTGCGCGACCAGCCACTCGATGCGATTCTCGGCCCAGATCGCAACCGTCTCGCCTGGGCGGACGCCGGCGTGCCGCAGTGCGGACGCGAGAGCGTCCACGTCGTGCAACCATTGCGCGAAGGTGAGACGCTGGCCGGTCTCGGGAAACACCAGGCCCTCCTGGTCGGGAAAGCGGGCGACACAGTGAAGAAGTGCCTCGTATGGATCGTCGGCGTGCATATTGTCGAATCTTGCGGTCATGGCGAGTACGTCAGCGGCTCAGTTCGTGGGAATGATCAGGTGATCGGGCAGCGCGCGGCGGCGCCTTCTGGCGACGAGGCCATAAAGCAGTCCCGTCGCAACCAGGCCGATCACCCAGGAAATATCGGAGTCTGCGAGTGCTCGTGCAATCGGCCCGGTATAAAACCCGCTCGAAATGAAAGGCAGTTCAAGCAGAACGCCGCAGACGTAGACCCCGATTGTCGGCAGGTTCCATTTTCCGTAGCGGCCATTGGGATCGGAGAGCGCCTGAAGGTCATAATTCGACCCATTGACGAAAAAATAATCGACGATGCTGATGGCGCTCCACGGGGTAATAAACGCCAGCAGAAAGATCAGAAATGACGAGAACGACTTGATAAAGGAGTGTGAACCCGTTATCGCGATCAAGACCGCGAGCGACACCATGCCGAGCACGTAGAAAAACCTGTGGCGCACCGATACGGTGTCGCGGTGGCGAAACGCGCCAATGATGGTCGCTGTCGACATGTAGCTGCTATAGGCGTTCAGCGTCATCATCGTTATCTTTCCGAAGCCGACAATGAAGTACAGCGCCATTGCCATGGCCCCTGTCGCCCCAAGTCCGACCACGAACTGCACCTCGCGTCCGGAGAAAGCGGCGCCAGCGAGTCCTGCGGCGAAAACACCGAACGTCATGGCCGCTTGCGACCCGATCACGGTGCCGAGGGATGCGGCCAGAAAGATCTTGATGCGCGATGTATTAGCCGGGAGGTAGCGAGCGTAGTCGGCCACGTAAGGCCCGTACGAAATCTGCCAGGCAGCCGCCAGCGAGACCGCGAACACGAAGTGACGCGCGACAAAGTCCCTGTGCGCAAGCAGACTTCTAATATCGTGATGCGTCAGTAAGGCAGCAAACATGTAGATGAACGCGCAGACGCCCACCACACTGGCCACCTTGGCGATTGAGTGGATTGTCCGATAACCGAGTGTCGCGAGAAGCAACGTCACGGTGCCAAACACCACGATGCCCAGCCAGTCGCTAACGCTCAGGATTCGGGCGACAGCCTGTCCGGCGAGCAATGTGCCGCCTGCCGAAAATCCTACGTAAAGGAAACTCACGAGCAGGAGCGGAATGACAGCGCCGAACACGCCAAACTGCACGCGGCTGCGGATCATTTGCGGCAGACCGATCTTGGGTCCGAACGATGCCTGCAGACCCATCACCATACTGCCGAGTAGCTGGCCGATCAGAAGGCCGATCAGTGACCAGAAGACATCGCCGCCCAGCACCACGGCGAGTGCACCCGTGACGATTGCAGTGATGTTCAGGTTGACGCCCAGCCACAGTGTGAACTGTCCGAATGCCGTGCCATGGCGCTCGTTGTCTGGAATGTAGTCAAGTGAACGCTTCTCTATCACTGGCGTGGAGCCGCCAACTTCATTTGAGAGAGCCATGGCTTGAGCCTTGAAGGGAATGATGGGACGCCCGAAGCAACGCGGCGTTGCGATATCACGCAGCAGTCAGATCAAACGATCGGACGTGCAATGGATGAGCAGATAGTAGGGAACGCGCCATATAATTAAAAATCTTCGTTTTTAATCTGTTGCATCAGCGATTTTGATACATTTCACATTGCGGCAAATCGAGTACTTCATGGCAGCGGTGGAACATCGCGGCGCGGTGGCGGCTGCGAAAGCTATGAACGTCTCCCAACCTTCAATTTCGCATGCGATCGGGGAACTTGAGGCGTTATGGAACGAGCGACTGTTCACCCGCGTACCGAGCCGAGGCTTGGAGTTGACGGCGGCTGGAAAGCGCCGCTACAAGGAAGCCCGCGAATTGATGCAGCGTGCGGCGCAACTCGGCGCACGGGACACCGAGAGCGTTGTCGGTGACCTGTCGGTTGGCTGTTTCGCAACACTAGGCGCACGCCACCTTCCGCCGATCATCCGGCATTTTCAGAATCACTACCCCGACGTTCGGCTGGCGATCCAGGAGGGTGATACAGAGGAACTCGTCGAAGAGGTGGAACGGGGCACGCTCGATCTGGCGCTGATCTACGATATGGATCTGGCACGCCAGGTAGTTCTTCACACGATTGGCGAGCAATCACCCTATGCGCTGCTACCAGAGGGTCATCGGCTTGCGAGGCAGAGTGTCGTAACGATCCATGACTTGGTCGACGAGCCGTTCTTCTTACTCGACATGCCACACAGTCGCGACTATTTTCTTTCGTTGTTCCGGCTGGCTGGCGTATCGCCGACGGTTGCGCTGGAATTGCGCTCCGTCGAGATGATCCGTTCGCTGGTCGCGAACGGGCATGGCGTTTCAATTCTCGTGACTCGCCCGGTCAGTGATTTAAGCTATGACGGGCGCCCGATCGTTTGCTGTCCTTTTGACTCCACTGTCCCTGCACAACGGGTTGTCGTCGCAGCGCCGCAGACCACACAATTGCCGAGGCCGGCTTCTGCGTTTCTTGAGGTGATGCGCGACCGGTTCATGAAGTCCTGAAAAAATCGAGTAGCGCGAGACTCATGATCGAGTTCGTCACATTTGTCTCGCTGAATGGAAATCCGTAGACTGGATCTGTTTGTCGTGACTTCAAGACGGGATAGTTCAACGTTGGAACGACCGTTCCCGGGGCAGTGCCGCCTTTGGATGTCCGTCCGCGCACTCGATCCGATGTCCGAAAGTGGCCGGCTCTTGCCTGTTGGGTATTCGCAGGACACCAGCCGTCCGAGTCAGCCCCGTTTCGCAAAAGCACACCCTCCGCTACGAGCCAATTATCTCGGCGGAGTGGCAACCTCGCGTCGACAGCAACCCGCATTTGTAAGGTCGCTGGACGCGGGTTGTCGCGTCATGGCAAAACGCCTATAATGAGTGGGCATTTTGCCGATATGGAGCATCGATGGAAACCATCACTTTTATACCGACCGGCGCCGGAGATCCGCGCCGCGCGGAGTTCGCGTTTCTCGAACACCTGTTGGCAAGCCGCATTCGCGGCGACGCTGACCTTGCCGACCTGGCTCATGAACGGGTCGACGTCGACGTGATTGATCGACTCAGTGCGCAAGGCCTCAAGGCAGACGAGTTGACCTTCATTATCCCGCGGCGCACGCTGACGCACCGTCGACAGCAGCATGAACGACTTTCGACGGAGGAATCCGACCGTGCCATTCGCCTGGCCAGAATTGTCGCGCAGGCGCATGCGGCATTCGGTGGCGCCGACAAGGCGATGCGTTGGTTGCGCAATCCACAAAATCGCTTCGCTGGTCGCAGCGCTCTTGTGATGGCGGCTACGGAACAGGGCGCCCGCTTGGTCGAGGAGGCGCTTGTACAGATCGACGAAGGGTATTTCGCCTGATGGTGCTCTGGCGGATCAGTAATTTCGCCGATCTGAAAGGAGTAGGCGGGCTGCGCGCCCCCGGGCGCTGGCATACCGCAGGACGGCCAGTTGTTTATCTGGCCGAGCATCCCGCCGGTGCGCTTCTGGAAACGCTCGTTCATCAGGAGATCGGTTCCGCCGCTGACCTGCCCGACACCTACCGATTGTTGCGCGTGGAGGTCGGTGAGCGAGTCAAGATCGCCGAGTTGGGAGAGGGCGCACTGCCCGAAGACTGGCGCGAAAATCCGTCCTGGACACAGGCTTCTGGCAGCGAATGGCTTCAGGGAGGCGCCACCGCGTTACTCAAGTTGCCCAGCGCTATCTTGCCCTTCGCATTCAATTACATTCTGAACCCGCTACACGAAGACGCGACCGATATCAGCGTAAGCATGGTCATCGATGTGCGTCATGACCCGCGGATCCTGCGCCTGTTGACACGAGCTTAGTTCGGTAGGGCTATGCTGCGGTTCGTCTATACGCGGCCTATGCCGGCGTACTCCGCGACGGAGCGATCGCGGCGCGGCCTCCAATTGACTTGGCAACACACAGCGCCATTTTTTCCTGACTCAGGCATGCTCATGGTGGGCCGTTGACCGGGCGGAGCCGACGTTCGAACGTCCGCATGAAAGCATGAGCCAACGTCCGTAGGTGGCCGACTGCTGCCTCCCCGGCTTGTCTTGCAAGCCCGTGGCTCGAGAAACCCGCACTTGCTTGACGTACTGACTTCCGACCGCTGCCCCACCGCGTGGCGACGGATCTTGGCGGCTCACCCGCAATATTGAAATCTTGCGCTACAATTACTGTATATCCATACAGTATTGGGGCTGATTGTGAATCGCAACGGCACAGCCGCTCAGCAGATACGCACCCCAGAAGAACGGGCGTGCTCCATCGATGCTGCCCTCGACTCAACTATGTATCCAGAGTCGGGGGGAATAAATGTATGGATGGGAAACCAGCTCGCGCGCGGCGCGGCACGGACGGTCAGTTGCGGCGATGAGGATCTGGCGCGGGAACTGCCCGGCGGCGGTTGGCCACGCGGTGCACTTACCGATCTGCTTGTCCAGCAGACCGGGTGCGGCGAACTGCGCCTGCTTCGGCCTGCATTTGAACAGCTTGCGTCGAAGCCGGTGGTTCTACTTCAGCCGCCACATGATCTCCAGCCGACGGCGTTTGCCTGGTGGGGGTTGGACGCAGCGAACCTTTTAACGTTGAAGGCGCCCAGAACGGCTGACGCGCTGTGGGCCGCGGAACAGGTTTTGCGGGCGGGCACATGCGGTGCCCTGCTTTTCTGGCAGAACCATGTGCGACCGGAGTCTCTGCGCCGTCTGCACTTGGCAGCGCAGACGGCCGAGTCGCTATTTTTCATGGTGCGACCGTTGGCGACGACACGCGACGCATCACCCGCACCACTGCGGCTTGCGATCCGCGGTGCGAAGGACGGTGTTGATATCCAGTTCCTGAAGCGCCGTGGCCCCGCGCGCGATGAGCTGCTGTTTGTGGCGCTGGCACCCTCCCCGATCCTGAATGTAAAACGCAATGCAACTGTGGATAGGCGTCCATCTCCCGTCGTTGTGCCTCGAAGTGTTCCGGCCGAAGTGGTCGCGTGAAGCCCTCGACGCAGCCAAGGGCCTTGCCGTGCTCGAAAAGGAGCGCGTCATTGCCGCGGATACGCCTGCGCGCGCTGCCGGCGTGTGCATCGGAATGCGCCGCGGCGGCGTCGTCACGCTGGCCCCCGCCACCGCACTGCACGAGCGCGACGGCGCCGCCGAAGTCAACGTCGTGCGCGAGGTCGCGACGGGTCTGCTAAACCTATCGCCACAGGTTGTTATCGCGGAAGAAAGCACAGTGCTCGTCGACGTGTCGGCGAGTCTCCGGCTCTTTGGCGGCATCCGCGCGGTACGCCGCATGGCACGCAGCGTCGCGGACGCCATTGGCGTGACGGCCAGCATCAGTGTTGCACCGACGGGACAGGCAGCATGGCTGCTCGCGCGCGATCGCGGCGGAGTCGCCATGTCTCACGAATCGCTGTCGCGCTCCCTGGCGAGTCTGCCGGTGAGCCTGCCCCCGCCCGCACGTCGCCATCTCGACTGGCTGACGGGCATAGGCTGCGAGTCGGTCGAACAACTGATGCGCCTGCCGCGCGCAGGCCTGAAGAAACGCTGTGGAACGGCATTGCTCGATCTGCTCGACCGCGCCTGTGGAGATGCACCCGAAGTGTATGAATGGTTTGAAACACCGCCGACCTTCCAGGCACGCTTGGAATTGCCCGACCGCATCGAGCACGCGGAAGCCTGCCTTTTTGCGGCGCGCCGGCTCGTCGTCCAGTTGACGGGCTGGCTGTCGCAGAAACAGCTTGCCGTCACCAGGATCGTCCTGCTGCTCGAACACGAACGCGGGCGCGACGCGATCGACCCGACCGCAATCGAAGTGTCGCTCGCCGAGCCAACATGGCGCGAGGATCACCTCGTACGCCTGCTGAAAGAACGGCTCACGCGTGTCGAACTGGCGGCCGCCGTCATTGCGCTGCAACTCGTTGTGCAGGAGGTCAGGGAGACCGAGGCTGCGTCGGACTTGCTTTTCCCGGAGCCTGGCGGCACTGCATCCGACCACGCGAGGCTACTCGAACTGCTGGTTGCGCGGCTGGGCGCAGAAAACGTGCTGCGGCCCGCGCCGGTCGCAGACCACCGGCCCGAGGTCGCCGCACGATGGGTATCTGTGACGGACAAGACAAAGTACGTCCCGCCGGCGACGGACACGCCGCGCCCCACGTGGCTGCTCGAGGCTCCGATCAAGCTGCTGATGCGGGGCGAACGGCCGTTTTATGGCACTCCCCTGCGCACTGTCTCGTCTGGCGAGCGTGTCGAAGCGGGCTGGTTCCAGGGCGAACCGGTAACGCGCGACTATTTCGTTGCGGAAGCTGACCACCACATCTGCTACTGGATCTTCCGTGAGCGGATTGGCGCAGTTGATGACGATGAGCCGCGCTGGTATCTGCATGGACTATTCGGGTAAGCGATGGCTTCGGGTTTCTTCGGCCTGCCCGGCTATGCCGAGTTGCAGTGCGCCTCCAACTTCACGTTCCTTCAGGGCGCATCGCACGCGGAGGAGCTTGCCATACGCGCGGCGCAACTGGGCTACGAGGCGATTGCCATCACCGATGAGTGCTCGCTCGCCGGGATCGTGCGTGCGCACGTCGCGGCGAAGGAAGCGAACATCAAACTGCTGGTCGGCGCGCATTTCCGTTTGACCAATGCGGACGGCTCGCCTGCCCTTGCCTTCACGGCGATCGCGCAGAACCGCGACGGCTACGGCAATCTGTCGGAGCTCATTACGCTTGCGCGCACGCGCACCGCCAAGGGCAGCTATCTGCTCTATCCGCACGACCTTGATCATCCCGATCCGCCTTATGCGCACCTTCGCGCCCTGTCCGACTGCCTGATCGTCCTGACGCCTGAGTTTCCGGCGAAGGAGGCGCGTCTCGATGCACAGGCGGAGTGGGCTGCCCGCACGTTCGGCGAGGACCGCTGCTGGATGGGCCTGACATTGCACGCCCGCGCGCTTGACGACCTGCATCGCAATGTCGTCCTGGATGTCGCCGAGCGGCACGGACTCAATGTGGTTGCGACCGGTCAGGTGCTCATGCACGTTCGATCACGCAAGCCGTTGCAGGACACGCTCACCGCGATACGCCTGAACCGGCCCGTCACAGAATGCGGCTTCGATCTCGCGCCGAACGCAGAGCAACATCTGCGCTCGCGCCTGCGTCTGGCGAACGTCTATCCGGCCGAAGCGCTGGCGCAAACGCTGAACATCGCCTCGCGCTGTTCGTTCGTGCTGGACGAACTACGCTACGAATATCCGGATGAACTCGTGCCGCCCGGCACGACACCCACCGCCTACCTGCGGGGCGAAACCTATCAGGGGGCGCAGCGGCGCTATCCGCGAGGCATCCCACACAACGTGCAGGTGCAGATCGAGCATGAGCTGTCACTCATCGCAGACCTGAAATACGAGCCGTATTTCCTGACGGTGTATGACATCGTTCGCTTCGCGCGCAACGAGGGCATCCTCTGTCAGGGGCGCGGCTCCGCTGCCAATTCCGCCGTCTGCTTTTGCCTGGGCGTGACCGAGGTGGACCCGGCCCGCAGCAGCATGCTGTTCGAGCGGTTCATCTCGAAGGAACGCGGGGAGCCTCCGGACATCGATGTGGACTTCGAGCACCAGCGCCGGGAAGAGGTTATCCAGTACATCTACCGGAAGTACTCCCGCACGCGCGCGGCGCTGGCGGCCGCCGTAACGACGTACCGTCCTCGCTCAGCCATCCGCGACTCTGGCAAGGCGCTCGGCATCGATCCCGTTATTGTCGACCGGGTTGCAAAGGAACATCACTGGTTCGATTCGAGCGCAGACCTGATCCGTCGATTCGTGGATAGCGGGCTCGATCCCGAGACGCCGATGATCCAGCAATGGGCCACACTCGCCGCGCAGCTGCTGGGCTTTCCGCGCCACCTGTCGCAGCATACCGGCGGCTTTGTGATCGCACGCGGCAAGCTGTCCCGGCTTGTGCCAGTGGAGAACGCGTCGATGCAGGATCGCACCGTTATCCAGTGGGACAAGGACGATCTCGAAGCGCTCGGCCTGCTGAAGATTGACGTGCTCGCGCTCGGCATGCTGTCGGCAATCCGCCGCACGCTCGATCTCGTGTCACAGCAGCGCGGCGAGCCGTTCGAGATGCAGGACATCCCACCCGAAGACGAAGCCACATACGACATGATCTGCGCGGCCGACACGGTGGGCGTTTTCCAGATCGAGTCGCGTGCGCAGATGAGCATGCTCCCGCGTCTGCGGCCGCGCGAGTTCTACGATCTCGTGATCGAAGTCGCGATCGTGCGGCCGGGCCCGGTTCAGGGCGGCATGGTGCATCCGTATCTACGGCGGCGTCAGGGCATCGAGCCCGTCTCCTACCCGAGCCCCGAAGTCGAGCAGGCACTGAAACGCACGCTCGGCGTGCCGATCTTTCAGGAACAGGTTATGCAGGTCGCGATGCTCGCGGCAGGTTTCAGCGCCGGCGAAGCTGATCAGCTGCGCCGCGCTATGGCGGCATGGAAGCGCAAGGGTGGCCTGCAGCACTATCATGACCGGATCGTCGAAGGCATGCTTCAGCGCGGCTACGACCGTGAATTCGCCGAGTCCATCTTTGCCCAGATCCAGGGCTTCGGCGAGTACGGCTTTCCTGAAAGTCACGCGGCAAGCTTCGCCCTTCTCGTCTACGCAAGCTGCTGGCTCAAGCGCCATGAACCCGCCGCGTTCCTCTGCGCGATGCTGAACAGCCAGCCGATGGGCTTTTACTCGCCTTCGCAGCTGGTGCAGGACGCAAAGCGCCACGGCGTTGGCGTGCTGCCGGTTGACGTGACCATCAGCGGCTGGGATTCGGCTATGGAGGGCGATGGCAGTATGGCGCCCGTGCGGCTCGGCATGTCCGTTGTTCGGGGCATGCGTGAGGAAACAGCCCGGCGCATTGAAGCAGCACGCGCAGTCAGGCCGTTTCGCGACGTCGCCGATCTTGCCAGCCGCGCGCAACTCGACCGCCACGACCTGCAGGTACTGGCGGCAGCGAACGCGTTCAAGCCGCTCTCCGGGGACCGCAGGCAGGCACTGTGGGCGGCGGTCGCCGCGGTGCCCGACAAGGATCTATTGCGTGCAACGACACGCGAGGAAGAGGCGCCGGCACTCACGGCCCCAACGGAAGGACAGGACCTGATCGCGGACTACCGCTCGACTGGCCTTACTCTCGGCCGTCACCCGCTTGCACTGCTGCGCGAAACGCTGCTGTCCATGCGGCTGATGCCAGCCGAAGCGCTGATGCGCTACCGCAATGGGCAGCTCGCGCGGGGATGCGGGATTGTGACCGTGCGGCAGCGCCCCGGCACCGCAAACGGCGTGATGTTCATGACTCTTGAGGACGAGACGGGGTCGGTCAACGTCATCGTCTGGCAGTCGGTGCTCGAGCGGCAACGGCGCGAGGCGCTCGGAGCATCGCTGCTCGCTGTGTATGGCGTGTGGCAACGCGAAGGCGACGTGACGCACCTTGTCGCACAACGGCTCGTCGACGTGTCGCATCTCCTTGGCGAACTGCCGACGGCGAGCCGCAATTTTCACTGAAACAACGAGGAAAGACACGATGGCGAACTACAACGTCCTGTTTGACGCGCAGGCGGCCGCTGAGGAAGTCATACCGCGCGTTGTCGAGCGTCATCGCTCGAAGGGCATTCTGACGTGGAAGCTGCTTCATCAGATGGAAGAGGAAGTGCTGGCCGAGGTAACGGCTGGTGGCAGGTTCAGCGACCGATTGCTGCAGATGATCTGTGCGCCGGCGGTGCTGGAATATCCGAATGACGATCGGCCTGCGTCGTTCGAGGGACATGACTTCGTCCCGATCGTGTTCGGCGCACTGGAACGTGCATGGCGGCAGGTTCACTAGGGCGATCTTCCGGCGCCTGCCAGGAGCCTGCGGGAATCCGTCTTGCTGCGGCACACATGCCATCGCCGGGAGGACGTCGTGTGCTATGGAGAACCAGACCGGCTGCTTGAACTTGTGATGGGCGCGCTCACAGCGATGAAAAGTTTTCGCAGGTCTTTGCTATTCCAGCTCGATAACACCCGACTTCTAGTGCTCGTGCTTGCCGAGCTGCGTCTGTTCTGCCGCGTCCGCGACCTGCAACAAAGCATTCGCCAGCGCCCGGAGCGTCGCGGGATAGATGTCTTGCCCATTCCCCATAGCAGAGTCGAGCGTGACGAGCGGCGCACCATGCCGGTCTTTGCAAAGCCTGTATTCGAGTCGTTTCATGCTCTGTCTCCCGTTTCAAGTCTGGCTCTCTGCATCGACCGCATCCGGGTCGGGAACGGCGACGTACCTGTGCGGCTCGCCTCGGATAGCCGCGCCGTTATTGCCTTCACTAACCAGCGCGCGGGCCAAACTTCGATCCACTACGGCATCGCGCACCAAGACGCGGTTACCATCGGCCTCGATTGCCCAAATTTCGAACATGTCGCTTTCCTACGCGTTCATGGGCCGCCGATGCTTGAGCATCAGGCGGTTATAGCGAACTGCCGCGAACGAGATGTAGGCTCGGCCCACGGTGCGGCCGATGAACGTATTCGAGCGCGAAGCCGAAAATGAATAATCATCATGCTCTTGACCATCCGCTTGCATCACCTTTCTGCACTCCAATGCCGACGAAAAATGCTCGCCGTACCAACGGTTCACCAGCGCGACGCTCAACGCCGCTAGTAACGTGAGCAGCGCTATAACTGAGATAATCATCGTAGCCAAAGTCATCGCATTGTCTTCCGTGGCGTTAGATAAAACCGCGCGCACGCAGTTGCTGAGCGGCAATCGCACCGTTCTCACGAAGCTCGGTGCCGATACGTTGGACGACTCGATGCCCAAGGTTCTCAGGCGTCGCCGGCAACCCAAGCAGCACGCATGCAGCCTCATGCGATTGACGCACTTGAGCGTCTTCACTTTGCTCTGCCGCAATCGGGTCTTGAATTACGCTGAAGCCGTGTTTGCGGAGCGATCGAATGGCAGCGACAAGGTTGGATGCCCAGCGCTCACGCTCCGCGTCGATGGTCTGTTCCAAAGGGTGCATGTCCGATTTCCTATTTTCCGAGGGCATCAGGCCCATGGCCTATATTGTTGGTCAAGTAACTGACACTGGTCCCACGTCAACGACAAAGTCGCACTCGCTTCTGGTGATTGAAGGCCCACTTTTTCGCATGCGAAGCAGGCAAGCAAGATGGCCGTGGACGCACTCAGGATGGCTGCTGGAGTCTTATTGAGTAGTGGTCTCAGACGGACACGGAAGAGACCGTCATTTCCCTTCTCGAAGTATTCATCCACGGCAGAAAGGGACGGATGCGCAGCGTGGTGCGATAGATGTCGGTACAATCCGTCATATGCGGCGAGCGCATATCCGCGTCGTGCAAACTCCCTCATATCGATGGTTGTTGAAGCGACGTACTGATCGACGAAGTGGCGCAGTTGGTCATCGAATTGCTCGACATTCGGGTAGTCCTTCGCATTCAGCAGAGTATTCGCGTGCTTAACTCTCGAGGCATAGTCGTGACCGGCAAGCTCGCCGGGTGCGACTGCGTCCTCTGCGATCGCGAGCATCACGAAGACGGTTTCGAGCAGTCCGCGCGAAAGAGAAAGTGATTCGAGCGTCATACCAACTTCAGCCAACGCCGTTGCGCCCTGAAAGTGGGTCACGCAACGCGCGAAAAACGCGCCAACAATAAGCTGGCGTTTGTTCTTCGCAGTTTGCAGCAAACCTGCAACCTCCAGTGCAACGGATGCACACTCGTCCGAGAACGTCAGCAGTTTTCCATGCTGCTTACGCTGATCCGAGCGTAGCTTTATCGCGCTGCTGCCCGCGAAGCCTTCCGTCTCGAAAGTCATTACATCCCTCTAGTGGTCTTCATTGTGGTTTCCCAGTTTCCCGGCGCGCCGGTTGCGCGCCACGACGAATAGTACTTCCAGAGCAGCGTAATCGAACCGCCCTCATAGTCAGCATTTTTTTACTTGGTCAAAATCTCTTAAGTGCTCGAATCTGGACGCGAGCCTTGAGGGATGCCTTTATGGATATTCCCCGCGCATCAAGTGCTGAGTTTCCCGTTGAGGTAACGATGAACGCGCCGTTTTGCCAATTTAATTGCGCCGCGTAGTCGCTGTCACGCTGTGGACATAGATTTATCCATATTCGATCACGCGCACCTATACGGATCGGCAAACTCGGCGTGGTCGGTGTTTCATCAGTGCCCCAAAAGACTAGCGTTCCAACCCTGTTGATCGATCCGCCAGCGCTTATGGTCACTTCGTGCCGGCTACGGTTAGTGACGCCGAGCGCCGCACCCCCATCGTAGTCGTTGGTGCCAAGGTAGACACGAACAATCGTCCGTTCGACCCAATGATTGCGAATGATATTCCAGAGCCCCATTGCGATTCCGGCAGCCCCGATTGCTCTCGCCCACCAATCTACCGCCATATCCTTTTCCCGGTTATTGGCCGCTGTCGTCATCAGCCTGAGCAACCGAGCTACTATCGCCCGGATGGCCCACTGCCCACAGCTTCAACAGTTCCTCGGGAACCGTCTTGTCGCCGCTGATTGGGCCGAACGCAATGGTGTGGCCCACATCGCCCGCGTGAGGGCTGAATTTGAACGGCTGGATTTTCTCTACCATCGACTGCTCCAAATCATTTTCCTTAGTCGTTCGTGGCATCGCGCTTTCGGGCCCGGCACACGGCCCCGGTGAAGATAGGTAGCTTTTCGAACAACGTCATAACGAAAAGAACCACCGCGAGTACCGCCAAGGTCCAAAGCATCCAGCCAGAAACATCGCCAGGAGGATGCTTAGCTTTCCAGATTGCTCCGAACGCACCGATGCCCGAGCCGACAACCTTCCAGTAGGGTGCGAGGGTTTTCTTCATTTTCCGTGGTCAGATACCCGAGCGCTTGGCGTTCTCGATGGCGCGCTCCGCAACACGATCTACCACTTCGTGCGCGAAGCGTTCGGCCTCGGTGTTCACTATCTCGTTGCCGAGGAAGCTGGCGACGTATCCTGCCGCCGCGCCTTCCTCTGTCTCCGACGCAATCAACGCGATCGAGGAACCGTGGATCGAAAGACCAGTTTGCATGTCCCACGACAGGCCGATTGCCTTGAGCTTATCGGCGGCTTCGCGCAGGATTTCCATAGCCGGTTGGTTGTCTAGAATATTCACGATGCTTTTCCGTTGCGATCAAAGTTTGTTGAAGCGGGGCAATCGACCAAATTTTTCAGCGTACTTGAGCAACAGCACACGTTCATACACCGCTATCGTTGCCGCTGCGACTACCGGACCCTTGCGCTCGTATGGTCCTTTGGAAGCGCCCGAATACCAGATCGTGAATCGAAGGTTGCTTGTCGCAAGGTCGCCAGACTGCTTTTTGTATGCCTTGACCGCATTGTGTGATTGTTCCAATCGTCGCTCGACGTGATCGGACATCCCGATGTAAATCACAGACTCGTCAAGATATTTGTCGCCAGCGAGCGACGATCCGCCATCGACATCGCTTGTTGCCAACATATAAATCCCCAACAAACCGAAGCCGACAGGAACATCGAAATCCTGCGATGGGCGCTCTCGATTGGCCCATCGTTTCCACTGTGGGAATTCGATTGCAGGAATCTCGATCGTTTCCATGTCCGCTCTCCACTTTCCTCTGTGCCCGCACGACCGGCGCGCGCGCTTTTCCTGTTAATCGGCCAGTTCGAGCTTGCGTGACGTGGGCGCCTCAATGTTGGGAGGTGTCCGCGCGATCCCCCACGCTTGGAGTAGCCCGTCGAACGAGGGAGCTGCCACGGTTTTGATGACCGGGAGCGCCTGCCCGGTCAAACGATACTGGACTCTTGCGTTGCCGCTCGCTCCGGGACGTTTCATGCGTTCAAGCACGCCGTGTCGTACACCATATTGGACCGCATCAGAAGCATCGCGCGAGTTAAGTACGCCGTTGGCCGCAATCTGAGCAACCGTCGCTGGCTGATGCTGACGCAGCCACTGCATAAGCTTTTTCGCATTGTCGTGTGCCTTCATGATTCGCCCTCTCCCGGCATAGCTTTTCCGGTCCGTTTCAATCGACCTTGATAACTTCAAGGTCGTACTCAGCCATCCAGTCGGCACCAGCGCCGCCGTCGCTTGTCACGACGCCGTTGTCAAGTTGATTGCGAATCTGCTCTTCAAACTCTTCGAGCGAGTCACATTCCATCGTTTCAAGGTCCGCGTCCGAAACTTCAATCCTGATAATCATTTTTCGTCCTCTTGAATCGTTGCGCCGCGCTAGCGCCTTTTCCGTGGTTAGCGATACGTTCGCAGCGAATGTTCGAACGCCGTGTCTGCACGCATCTGAAACAGGTTTTTCCAGAAGAAACGACGAGGATTCCACGCAAACACCGCGAGAGCCGGAAGGCTCACAAGTTCGAGCGCTGCTTGTTTTTCTAGCCCGATGAAATACATCGCTGCCAACCCGAAAGCCGGAGCGACGCACATGAGCTTCACCGCAGCGAAGCACCAGTCAATAACTTGTCCGACCCACATTAACGGATCGCGAAGTGCTCGCCTAAACTCTGCGCGAGCGGCTTCGGTCGCGAGGGCGAACAGTTCTTCAGCCTGCTTTTGCTTTTTGTCGTCCATGTGTTCCACCATGACCAGCTTTTCCTAGTTGTGGGCCAGTCCAAGGCTCGGCCTGAACTGCTCCACCAGTTGCCCATGCAGATGCTTTAGTTCTTCGGTTGCCGCGACGACTGCCGCGCCCTCAGCCGACCGATCGGACTCTGTTCGCCGACGGTCGCTCTCGTGGCTCCGTACCGCTGCACGGTACCCGTTTATCGCTTCTTGCACGACGTCCAGATACTGGAGCAGGGTTGGAGTAAACAGGAACTGCGCATCCAACTTCCGCCTTAAAAACTCCGCAAGCCGCCTGACCTGCTCGTCACCGCTCCCATTTATGTGAGTTACGAGCGCGTCGTTGGTCGCAGCGTAGACCGCCCATCGGCGGTCGAACAATGAATGCTTCAGGGAGCGATGGCCGACCTGCCATTGCTGGAAGCCAACCCATACGCCCGCTGCCGCGATTATGGGAGCCGCTAAACCGAGTAGGACCTGAAGCCAGACGGGCATACCTTATCTCCTCTTTTTTTCCAGTCCTGTCATGGGTTCTCGCTCGTAATGCGCTCACGCATCTGAAGGCGTGTTGTCCGGGTACGTGCGTACGCAGCTTGCATGCGGTTCGACTCTTCGAGTTGGAGTATGAAAAGCGCTCGTGTTATTCGGTCCTGTACCCGTCAGCAGACGCGCGCTCTCGATGATTTCCCATAGTTGCGCCGGTGCATAGGCCCCGTCCCACAATACTTCATCGCCATTCCTGAGCCTGTCCCCATGCGCGTTCAAGCGGGCAACGTTTCGAGCGAACTCGCGTAATGCTTGTGTTTGAGATTCGGCTTCTTTATCCATGACTCTCGTTTCCTCTTTTTCTATTCGATTCGTCATCACCGCCGCGCCCAAGCGAATGCAATGGTTTGAAGCCGCTTACGTTGTCATGAGCCGCTGCTATTGCGCCCGTTGAGTTTGTTGAGTTCGTCAACCCGGCGTTTCAGGTTAAGGTTTTCATTGCTGCCATAGATGATCGCGCCGATGAGGAACATTAGCAGCACCTTAACCAAGAATGGCGACCGCTCGTTAAGCGCATCTACCAGCCACGAGACAAGAAAGTATCCCAAGACGGTGCCACCCACCCACACGACGGCCTTCTTGACACATTGAGACGGTGACAACTCTTCTGTCCACATAAGCCCCCCGATTGCTGCCCGACGTTTCCTAGGTTTCGATGGGTTCGTCGCCCGTGACTCGCAAACCTTTCGCGTTGTACCGCAGTTTAGGCACCTGTCCCTCGGCTGTCACGGCGTGAAGCTCAAGGAAGTAATGCGCGGCAAACGCCGGGGCATTCCATTCGTGGGCCGGTTCCGTGCCACCACAGTGAATTCCTGCCCAAGCAAAAAGTACTGTCTGCGAGACATCGAACGATAGTCGCGGTAGTTCGGGGCCACGGTATCTCTCAAGCGCGACCGAAAGCTCGGAGGCTTGGGCGATCGAAGCAATGCTGCGCATGTCTTTGGCCGTGTCGGCTACGCCGCGCGGGACGTACTTCAATTCGAGCACGCAGATCACCTCTCGTGCATTACAGATCATCATGTCCGGGCGGATAACACTCCCATCGGACAGCTTCAGCGTTGGTTCGACAAACACCTGCCGCTTGGTCTCGCTGTCGTCGAAGACCGCCCGTAAGTTGGCCAAAAGCAAAGCTTGGAGACTCCGCTCGGAGTTGACGTGCCCCGAGCAATAGTCCTTCTCGACCGTCTGCGTCCATGCCTCAATAAGTTGATTCCCGATCTTCGATCGTCTTGGCATATCTGTTTCCCCGTAATGCCTTTCTAATTGTTTTCCGATTTTCCTATGCAATCGCCCGCGTACCGGCTGGAAGCTCATACGCAAGTTCGTTGAGGCGTGCGAATTCTGCCTCGTGGTCTTCTTCCGCAGCTAGCGGTCGAGCATTTTCATACCATCCTTGCAAAGCAGCTTGTGCTATCGCGCTACGGATCTTGATCTCCGCTACCGGTAGCGGAGCATCATTTGCGAAAAGCTCACGAATCGCGTTTTCGGTCGCTTCGGTAACATCGCAGTAGGTAGTGTTCAATTTCATCAATTTTCCCTATTCTGCAAAGACTTCCTGCAAGGTTCGCAGGGTATCCAACAACGTGTTATCGGCTACTTCGCCCTCTTTCTTGACCAGGCGCACCTTGTCTACTGCGCGAATCTGATCGAGGAGGATCAAACCCTGTTTGCGCTTGAACGTCACGGGAATCCGAAACGGCGCTGGACGGCCCTTGGAAGTCATCGGCGCGACGATGACGGTGCGCAGGTGGTCGTGCATTTCGGGAGGCGAAACGACGACACAGGGGCGCGTCTTCTGAATCTCGCTACCAAGCGTCGGATCAAGTGCGACCAACCAGACTTCCCCCCGCATTACCATGCAAGCTCCGCATCATCGGCGTTCGAAAACTCGCCCATGACCAGCGCGTCGCCGCCGCTCTCGGCCAGAGCCCTGCTTGCTTCCGCCCAACCCTCACGGGCTTTGTGCTTCGGACGGCGCAGAACAATTGCGTCGTTCTCAACTTCCATCTCCACTTCGCTCTCCAGCCCGAGTTGCGCAAGGACAGGCTTCGGAATCAGCACGCCCTGCGAATTACCCATTCTGCGAATCGTCGTCTTCATGAATCCTCCAAAGTATGAACAATGTTAATCCGTATCGTCGGAAAAGTAAAGACAATGTTATAACCCTTGTCGTCACCTGCGTTGACCGCCGGGGCGGGGCTCATATGACTCTCACAACACGTCGCAAAACATCTGTCGCAGCTTTTTATCGGACACGGCGACGCGTTGCATCTGCCGACGCCGCTAGGTCAAGCGTCCCGCCACGGCGAGCATCGTCCCGCGACAGCGATGGTGACCGCAGCGGCACTCGTACTGCGCCCGCACGGCTGCCGACAGGCGGCCCTCTACCGCGAGCCCATAGGTGATGAAAAGCTCCTCGCCCGGGTCGATATCCGAGACCGCATGGATGTGTACCCTTCCATTGGACTCGACGGCCTCGCAATTGGCGACGCACGCGTGGTTGAGCCAGCGCGCGCTGTTGCCGCCAAGCGAACCGTCGATGACGCGCCCATCGGATAGTCCGAAAAGGAAGGTGTGCCCCTCCTTGCCGAAACGACGATGGCGGGTTATCGCCCGCTTCCAGCTCATGACGGTGCCGGCGTACTCAAGGATGAGTTCGCCCTCCCTGATGGGATGTAGCGCAAAGACGCCGCGACCGTGAACGCCCGAGCGGCGGACAGCAATTCTTTTCATCAGTACCTGTTGCAGTGAATGTCGAGCGTGCGCTCATTGGTGTGGCCCGGCTGCGGACTTGACGGCAGCTGGAGCCTGGTAGAATCGTCCTTCATTCACAACGAAAATTCAACAAAATGGAACGCTATAAGGACCTGCTTGCGCAGAAGGAGCAGTTGGAAAAGCTGATCGCCGAAGCGCATAAGAAAGAGGCCAGTGCGGCGCTCGAACGGGTGCGCGAGGCCGTCGCGGAGTTCGGCTTCACGCCGGAAGACGTCTTTGGTAAGCGTCGCAAGGACGCCGGCGTGCCGGTGGCGCCGAAGTATCGCCATCCCGAGACCGGCGAAACGTGGAGCGGGCGCGGCCGCGCACCGCGCTGGCTGAAGGATCAGGACCTCGAACGCTTTCGCATCCCCGAATGACTGCCGCAGATGACGGCGCCGGAAAGGCGCGAATCTATCTCGCCGGTTTCGACGTGTTTCGCGCCGACGCACTGGAATACGGCCGTTCGCTGCAGAGACTTTGCGCCAGCCTGGGATTCGAGGGGCTTTACCCGCTCGACGCGATCGCGCCGGCGAACCTGTCGCCTCACGACAAGGCCGCGTGGATCTATCGCGCCAACGTGGCCGCGATCCGCCGCGCCGATATCGTGATGGCCAATGTGGCTGACTTTCGCGGCGTTGGCGAGCCGGATAGTGGCACCGCGTTCGAGATAGGTTTTGCCGCCGCCCTGGGAAAGCCCATCTGGGCTTATCGCGACGACCTGAGCGCACTGCGTGAGCGCGTGCCGTGCATTGCGACCGCGCTCGGCAATGTCTGCGAGCGCGGCTATCTGGTCGAAGACTTTGGGCTCCCCGTCAACCTGATGCTCGCGGGCGCGGTGCAGATCGTCGAGGGCGGCCCGCTCGCCTGCCTGCACGCGATCGCCGACGCACGAAGCAAGGGGATGACTCCCTCGTCCTGCAGACGGGGTGGCGAATCGCAGATTCGTCAGGTGTTGGGGTGACGTCAATTCAGTATATAAGGTACTGCATGTGATGAACGAGGCGCATCTCTGGACAGTCGAGCCGCACACCGCCTACCTCCAATGGCAGACCACCGACGCGGCCGGTGCGGATCGGCGGCGATTCTCCCAACGCTCGATCATTCAGCACGGCGCGATGTTCGACCGGTTCCTTCGCCATCTGGTCAGCCGCGGCGTCGCTCTTGCGACCTTTGGGCCCGAGCACCTTGAGTCATTCTTTGGCGACGTCGACAACCGCTGCGCCCCGGGCACGACCACGCGTCTGCGTTACGTCAAGCTCATCGACCGGCTGTGTCGTCATCTCGTCGACATCGGTCTGCGGGAGAACAATCCCGCGGCACCCTTCGCGCTGTCGGCCGCCTGGCCGGAGGACGAGCCAGAGCCGCTCTTCCTCGATCCGGCCGCCGACGCTGCGCTGCAGGCCTACGCCCAGCCCGACGCCGGCGACGACGCTCGCCTGTGCCGCAACCGGGCCGTGGTTGCGCTGCTCCTCGGCGCGGGCCTCACTGCGGCCGAACTTCGCGGCGCGCGCTGGCGCGATATCGCTATCGACGGCATACGGCCGCAGGTACGGGTTCCCAAACGAGGTGCACGCCTTGAACGTACAGTCGCGCTGCCGCCGTTTTCAACGCCGCCGTTAGGCGCGTGGCAGCGGGCGCACCCCGGGTCAGAAGGGACGCTCCTGTTTCCGGCGCCGCAGACAGATGACAAACCCATCAACGACGTCCTGCTCGGTGCGATCGTGCGGGGAGCACTGGACGCAATCGGGTTCGCCGCGCCGGACATGAGCCCCCGCGTGCTGCGCAATACCTTCGCGCGTCGCCAGCTGCTATCGGGCCGGACCAACGAGCAGACGAGCGCGTTACTCGGTCTCGCCAGTCAGCGCACCGTCACGCGGCTTCGCGCCACCATCGGCAGCCCGGCGACTTGACTTCGCGCCCCACTCCGTAGGCTGGTTTTACCGGTGCATCCGTTCCGGTGTAACCTTTATTCGGAGTGCTACATGCCATACAGAACATCTTTCACGGATATGGCCTATCCCGATGAAGCGGGCCGGCCATGCGCGCTTCAGTTCCGCATCGCGCTGACCGCAGCAACGGAGCGTCTTGCCGTCGTCCATCTGCTGGAGACGCGGGCCGATTACCAGGGTCCAATGGAGTCGTACATCGTCCGGGACCAGATCCTTAATCGCATTCTTGAGATTCACCTGCGCGGCGTGCCGCTGAACGCCATCCGGCTCGTCGTCGAGAGCGGTGGTCAGTCGTCGCTATTTCCTATCGATTTCGACGTCGGAGACTACATCAAGCGGGGCAATCCCTACGAGGCAACACACGTCACGACAAGCCGCGGGCTGTTCAGGGAACGTGTCGCGATCCGGTCCGAGTCTGTCGTCGCCGGGCGCACCCGCGTACAGACCAGCCACGCCCAGCCCATTGCCGTCCCGCGCGACATCGCTAACGCGCTGCGCTAGGCGTGTGACGAGGTCGCCCAGCGCGCAAGCTCGAAAGGCGGTGCAGTTAAGCCGTCTTTTGCGAGCGCGTGCATGCGGCGACCTGCCAGAATGTTTGAGAGCTTCTGTATCCGATGACCTGCAACCGCACATCACAGCCCTTCGTTGCCCACCACCATTCGAGAACGCATGAAAACAATCAAGCCGACGGACGAGCAGCTCGACGCACTCGAGACGGTCGCCTCCGGCGCGACGGTAAAAGTGAAAGCGTACGCCGGCGCCGGCAAAACCTCGACGCTCGGGATGATTGCGGAACGGTTCAGCACGAAGCGTGGCCAGTACCTCGCTTTCAACAAGGACATTGCGACGGAAGCCAGGCGGAAGTTTCCGCGCAACGTCATGTGCCAGACAGTCCACTCGGTCGCCTTCCGGGCCAGCGACAAGGCGCTAACCGCGCGGCTGAACCTCCCCAAGGAGCCGCCTCACCTCCTGGCCGCCCGGTACGGGCTCGGGCCCATCCGCGTGCCGACGATTATCGGCAAGAATGTCGAGCTATCCGCCTTCCAGGTTGGCCGGCTCGTCGCCGACGGCGCGGCGCGCTTCTGCCGCTCCGCGCAGGACGAGCCGGAGGCGTGGCACATTCCGGTGGACGAGATGATCACGGAGCAGTCGGCCGACGAGTTGCGGACGATGCTGTTGCCCTTCGTGGAGCGCTACTGGAACGAGAGCATCGACCCGCAGGGGAAGACCGCCATCACCCCGGACACGTATCTGAAGACATGGGAGCGGTCGCGGCCGCAGATCGGCGCGGATTTCATCCTGTTCGATGAGGCGCAGGACAGCGACGGCTTGATGCTGTCGGTCCGGCGTCGCCAGGAGCACGCTCAGGTCATTTATGTGGGCGATCCGTATCAGCAGATCTACGAGTGGCGCGGCGCGGTCAACGCGATGGAATACATCAACGCACGCGAGTGCGCGCTCACCGAGTCGTTTCGCTTCGGACCGCACTTTGCCGCGCTTGCTTCACGCATTCTGAACCTGCTGGGCGAGCGGGTACCGCTTCGCGGCCAGGCCAGCGTCTCATCGACCTTCTTCGAGGAGCATGACCCAACACGGAGCTTCGACGCGATCCTCTGCCGGAAGAACGTGACCGTCATCGGGACCCTGGCAAACGGCCTGCAGAGTGGACACAAGGTTGCGGTGCGAGCGAACGTCGAGGAGATCCTCGCATTCGCGGACGGCGCAGACCGCTTGATGCGGGGTCAACGCACATTCAGTCCTGCATCGCTCGCACTGTTTGAAACGTGGCGCGACGTCCAGCAATATGCAGCAACCCACGCGGGTCGCGACCTTCTGCCCCTCGTTCAGCTGATTGACCGTGAAGGTACCGCGTATCTGCGCGACCTCCTGTCCCGTGCCGCTCCGGAAGCGGAGGCGGATTATGTGGTTTCGACGATCCACCGCGCCAAAGGTCTTGAGTGGAACCGGGTGAAGGTCTGCGGTGACTTCCGTTTCAAGACGGAGGACGACGGACGCACGACGATGACCGACGAAGAAAAGCGCCTGCTGTACGTCGGTCTCACGCGAGCCCGCCATGAAATGGATGTGTCCGAGCTTCGCAACGATCTGCTCAAGGTCTTTCACGACGCTGCTCCGTTTCAACCCGGTCGGTAGCGCTAGGTGTCAGGCCCGACACCGCTCGCCAGCCGTGCGCCTCGATATATCCTAGAATCGCCCCTCAACCCAGATCGGCCGAACTCTATGGCAGGCATTCCGAAAGACCAGTCCACCCGCCGCTCGAAACGCTCCGTCACCCATGAACCCGTATTCGATGCACGGGAGCCCATCACGCACGGAAGGGGGAGGGAGTACCGGGACACCGAAATCCCCGCCCTTACAGCGTTTGTCGGTAGCCTGTGGGAGGAACTCCATTCGGCTGACGTGAGCCCGGTGCCGCGTTGCCCGCATTGCGCCGGCAGCCGCGCTCGCCTGCACCAGCGGCCGAATGAGTATCATGCGGTGCCGTACTTCCGTTGCGTCGACTGTCGCCGTTTGTACACCCGACTGACAGGCAGCCCCATCGCCCGGCTGCGGTTCGCGAAGAAAATGCCGGAGTTCTTCCGGCTCCTGTCCCAGCCTGTGCCGCTCGAGGAGGTGTCCCGCCGTCTGGGCGTCGAGTACGGTGCTGTCTCGAACTGGCTGATGCGCTTCCGGCAACTGATCGCGCTGCACGATCCCGACGGCCACTGGACGCCGTTCGTCAGGCTTGGCCTGAAATACCGGCCACACGGCGAGTGTCCGAAATGCGGCCACGATGGGCAGCTGAACAATGGAGGGTTTAGCGCCGACGACCGGCGACGTGCGAAATGTCCGTCGTGCGCCTACCTGTGGCCGCTCGACATTGGCACGACCGGTGGTGACATACCAGTCGTCGTCGCCAACGATCTGGCGCTCAACGCGGCCGCGCGCCGCCGACGCGCTGGGCTTGAGGCCCCGGACCTGCCACGTATAGAATCCGCTTCGGTCCGAACCCAGCCCCGCCGCGCACCGCTGCTACTGCCGGCGCCCCTTCTTTCGCCGCTCGACGCGGGTCGGTTTGATTTCGGCGGCCCACTGCGCCACAACAGTCCCCTTCCGCGCCGGCACGTGGAAGACAAGGAACTGACATCCTTCCTGAAACGCCATGTCGACCAGATCCTCTCCGACAGCGTAGAACCACCGCCGTGCCCGCATTGCGGCAGCGACAACACGCGACTTGCCTCAGCGGAGGGTGCAGGCTCGCCTCTGCCGCAGTTCCAGTGCCGTGCGTGCGCACGTCTGTATTCGCGCGCGACCCGAACACCGTTGGCCAGGATGCTTCGCAAAGACATCCTTTATGGGTTCCTGCCGCTGCTTTCACAGCAACGGCCGCTTGCTCATGCCTCAGAAGAGCTTGGAACGAAGCCTGAAATAATCAAGGCCTGGGTCAGCCGGTTCAGGGAGTGGCTCCTTCACCTGGACCCGACGGGGGATTTTGAACGGCGCGTGCGGCTTGGTCTTAAGGCTCCACGGCCGTTGATGGACTGCCCGCACTGCCTGCAGCGGGTCGAGGCGCGACCGCACGGTTTCAAACGGACCAGGAAGCGGACCGCGGCCGAACTCAGGCGGCGCCTGTTCCGCTGTACCGGATGCGACGGCTTCTTCGACGTCAGTATCGACGCACTTTGAGCGGAGCGCCTACCGCGCTGCCTGACGCTGTCGTTGCCTCTGGATAAGCTCCGTTGCAATCCACACAACGAGCGCCGCGGCGATGATGCTGGCCGGCCCTGATAAGTCCTATGAGCACGGGAATCGCCGCCTCGATCTTTGTCATGATTTCGTCGAAAATCGAATGCTCCGTTGTAAACGGGAGCACGCCCCTACGGGAGCGCTCCCGTAGGGGTATAAATGCAGGCTAGGAAGACTCCACGACCCGGATATGCTTCATCCAGGTGACGCCTGATGGAAGACGCCTGATGAGCGCAAGCAGACCTGCGTCGTCGGGATTGCGCGCCTCAACAAATGTGTCGTTAAGAATCGCGGCCTGCAGGTAGAACAGAAGCGCGAGCGCTCCAGTACCATGTTCTTCGGCTACCGTGCCAAGGGTCTCAACTTCATCCAGAAACTCACGGATGAAATTTGAAGACTGGCTCGCGCGATGCATCGTAACGATGGCCGCCATTGCCAGATCCGCGGCGGCGCCCAGATCGTTCTCCGGAATGTCATGGGTTGCGACTGCGCCAGAATCGGCGAGACACCGCATCACGTCGTCGAAAAAATCAGTGCAAGAGTAAGTCATTGGCCTGCTCCACAAGAGGATTGCCGGCAGGCCGTCCCCGTCTGGGGGCCAGCCCCGGCGGGTAAGTAAAAAAAATGCTTCAGAGGTTACGTCGGCACACAGTCGCCATGACGCGAGTCGCGTCGGGTGCCTGTGGACACGGCTACTTTCAGGCGCCGGTCAAACGGCGACGGGCTCGCGCCAGTTGCGCGGGTTGCTTTGCCGGCAGTGACGGACAAAGCGGCCGCCGACTGCTGCTCCCAGAACAGGCATGCAACGGCCAGTAACGCGCCAATTGCGGCCGCGGCAGTGATCTGCTGTTTCATGAAGGCTCTCCATGCGCAAGGCCCCGACACTCTTTCGAGGTCGGGGCCTTGCGGATCAGGAACTGGTTTTGGGATGCGCGACCGGAAAAACCAGCACGCGACCATCGTTGCAGAGAATGAAGTCGCCCGGCTCACCTCGTGGCTGCTGGATGAGAATCGTCGATATGTGCCTCGACGGCTGAGGCTGGGCCTGCGGTTGAATTGTGCAGGCACAGAGCGTCGAACTGCCTGCTGCCAGAAGCAGCATCATCAGGTTGGTCATTTAAAGAACTCGGTATGAAAAGGAGAGCCGCTTACGCGGCCCGCGATTCGAGAGGGATGCTGGCGTGGTGCGTTACCCACTTGCCGCCGACGAGGACGTCACGCAGGAGCGTGCCGTTCAGGACGTAGGTGTGGACAGTACCCGTGCGCTGCATTGCAGGCCGAACGGAGACGGTGACCGCTCCGGTTCGTGCATACATGTCGTATTTCTGTTTCATGGCGTTCCTCGTTGAAAAAATGGCGAGGGAACGCCCCTGTGGGGAGCGATCCCCACAGGGTTGAAAGATGAATTGACGCTCAAACGGCAAGCGCCTCTACGTCGATAACGGCGTCAGCTTCCGCAACCAGGTCCGGCGTTTGCGAGATGAAAAACTCCCGCTCATAGCCGCCCTGCCGCAATACCTCCCGCTTCATCCGCATGAACTGCAGCTTGCGCTGCGGATCCAGCGGACCATCGGACTCATCGCTAAACAGCGTCTGATACGGCTGACCCGCGTTACTGGCCAGATACAACGCAATGCCGCGCGTCAGACATTCGTTGATCCAGACCTTCTGGCCACCCGACATCACCGCTACTGCCTTGGTGCTGTCGATATCAGCGTCGTGCACGAGGATTTCAAACCCCTCACGCACCGCGCCATTTGCCAGCTCGCGCTGCGTTCGGATCTCAACCGTGAAGCGCATGCCATAGCACGCAAGCAGGAGGTCGTTCACCATTTTCGTCAGCGCCGGTCCGGCGTCGTCAATCGTCAGGGCGATAACCCCTTCGTTGCCGAGGCCTTTTGCGAGCAGCTTCCAGCGCGCGATTTCGTCGGAGATGCTTTGCACGCGCGACTGCGTCGCGTCGAAACCCGCGAGCTCGGCTGCGATCGACTGCCGTTCGACCTCACGGGTGGCCTGGGAGCGGATCAGCGATTCAATCCGCGCCTCGGCCGATGCGATGGCTTCGCGGCACTGCGTCAACTGCCGGTCGATATCGGCGATAGCACCGGTCACGTCGTCGACGCCGAGGCGGGCGACTTCCGCGTCCAGTTCCCTCGCTTCGGCTGTCAATTGCGTTTGCTGCGCCTCCCGGCGAGCAGACAACGTCGCTTCCTCAGTCTCAAGCGCGGCGAGTTCTGCTTTGGCCTTGCCCAGTCCTTCAGTCGCGGCATCAAGCAGAGGCTTGCGTGCGGCAAGATCGACGGCCTTCTGCAGGTCGCGGCGCGCGGCTGCAATCTGGTCGTTGGCAGACTTAAGATCTGCGCGCTTGACGACCAGCTGCTGCACCTCCGGCGTGAGCCGCTCGACAGCTTCGCGTTTCGCCCGGAATTCGGCACGTAGGGTGTTGAGCGATATACGTTGCTCCTGCACCTTCGTGTCGGCTTGACGCGCCTGAGCGAGCAACGGGCAGGTGTTGTGCATTTCGTGGCCGGCGCAGGGCACGGTTCCGATCACACTCGCCTGCTGCTCCAGAGATTTGAGAAGCGTTGCCCTTGAAGATCCCTCCGACTCAAGCCCTTTCAACCGGGATGAGGTGGACGTCAATTCGAGCTGCTTTGCTTCCAGAAGCTCAATGGCTGACTGTATCGGCGCAACACGGGCTTCTTCCCCACCGATACGGGCCTGAGCGACGTCGCGAGCCGCGGCCGCACCCAGAATCGCCTCTCGCTGTGCAATCACGGCAGTGTGTTCCGCAATCGCTGAGTTCAACGACGCGCGCCGCTGGTTAAAGCGCCGGGCATCAGTTGTGGCGTCAGTCACAAGCGCTTGCAGTCCCGCAGCGATTTGACTGCGTCGCGTGGCCAGTTCCCGTAACCGGGCCTGCGCACTCGCGTTAGCAGTCTGCTTAGCCACGAGAGCCGCGCGCTGGTCAATCAGTGAGGCCGACCGCGTGTTCAGGGCTTCCCGACTCTCCCGAGTCGAGGTGATGAACTGAGCATCGGACACGATGGCCTGGTCGACCACTACGACACGATCACGCTTCGCGCCCAGCGTTACGAGCTGCTGTTGCGTGGCGTCGAGAGTACGACCGAGCACCCTGGCGACTTCGGCCGCCCGCGCAGACAGCGCGCGAAGGTCATCGATATGCAACAACTCCGCGAGCAGAGCCTTGATCTCGCTTGCTCCGTAGGAAGCGAGCGGGCGCCGGTTCTGCGCAGAAAACACGCTGGTAAAAAATGATTCCAGCGAGCCGCATACCGAATTGACACACAGATCGTAGGTCTCGGCTTTTCCGTCGGAAACGGTGCCGTCGCCGGTCTGCATGGGTTGCCATCTACCATCGCCATCACGCCAGGCCAGAAAATACTCGGCCTTGCCCGTCTTGCCCGGTTTCCGGAACGCGAACGACGAACGGTATCGAACCCCGCCGTGCTCCCATTCGAACTCCTTGAGTGCCTGCGCCCCGTAGACGTGATCCCAATAAGAGAATCCATCGACAGACAGCTTGGTCGCGTGAGAGGGCATGATCCGGTACGGATGCAGGTTGTCCATAATCGTGGATTTCCCCGCGCCGTTCGGGCCTGTGAGCGTGATCAGACCAGTCGGCAGCGCTTCAAGATCGAGCGTGAGGCTCTCCCGCTTCATCCCGTCCCGAACACCGATAAACCCGGTGAGCGTCAGCGTCAGTGGGCGCATGGCTGCACCTCTGATGCGTCGAAGAAATAGTCGGAGGGCAGCCACGGCGCATCGTCGTCGTTGGAAAACATCTGGCCAACGATCGAATCCGGCATCGCGGAGCGTTGCGTGGCTTCTGCGTTCCGGGCGGCAGCCGCAGCCGCCGCTTCTGCGGCTTCGGCTGCCCGCTTTTCAAGCGTGCCATCAACCGCATCGCTTACGCTCTGACAGACGGCAGCGAATTCCGCGCTGGTGCGCTGGATCAGCTGATTCCAGTTATCAAGGCCAGTCAGCGCGAGCAGCTCGCGCGGCCCCCACTGATTAGCGTAGCCCGTTTCGAACGACCAGAGCAGGTTTTGCATCTGGACGTCCGGTACGACAGCCAGTTCGGCATGAGCCACGTTGACGGCCGCCGCGAGAATCAGGAATCGCCCAGATTGGGCAATGACTGCACCGCGATGTTCGCCAAACGGCGTGTGATAAATCCCCGCGTTGAATCCGGCATGACCTGTAAGGATCTTGCCGATATCACGCGGTGCGCGGGTTGCGCTGAAATGACGGACCCATTGGGCGCCAGCAGGATAAAGACCAAACATGACGACACTCCACAGAAGATGGGCGGAGTGCATCCCTGGAAGGGATGAATCCCCGCCAGGGTTGATAGAAAAAATGGATGCAGCGGACTGCTATCGATGCGTCGATGACGCGGGTAAAACCTTGTTCCGATAGCGCACACGCGCGCGCTATCGGAACAACGCTGTGTTCCGCGCGGGAGTGCCGTGAAGGCCACTCCCGCTATGGCGGCTAGGCCGCAAACAGATCATCGTTGAGCCAGTCGAGCGTTGCCGGTGCCGACGTGTTGGATGGCTGGCTTGCAACGTCGCCCGCGCCTTCGCCTGCCGCTGTCGTTGCTGCCTGATGAGGCAATACAACAGCGAGCGTGGGCGAATGCGCATGCGCACTGAGACGTTCCAGTACACCGGCCGCGATTGCTTCCGCATCGACCACAGCGAGCAGCTGCAATCGCTCCTGAAGCGCGCCAGCCTCGACGTTCGCAAGATCGCACCAACGCGCGAGCTTGCCCTCCACAGTCGTTTCCAGGCTGATGCCCTGAGCGCGGCTGCGCACGACAGGCAATATCCGGGCTTCGACCTTCAGATCGGCTGCGCCCGCGAACATCGCCTTGATAGCCTCGCGATCGACAGCCTGACGGTGCTCCTCGTCTATTTGCCAGCGCACCCGCACGAACTTGTCGCCGGCGGCCGCCGCGATCTCTGCGAGCCGCTCCATGTCGGGCGGTCCGTCGAAATCGATGCAGACCATCTGGCGCGAAGGCGTTTGCACGAGCTTAGCCGTCGCGCTTCCGGGTTCCACATCCCATGTGAGGTAGCCTTTGTCGCCCTCCTCGCCATAGTGGAACCGGCCGATGGAGCCGGGATACGCGACCAGCCTGCCGTCCCGTTCCCATTGCTGTTCCTTATGGATATGGCCGAGCATGAAGGCATCACATTCCGCCTCGAAAAGTGCCGTCAGCGAAAACTCATGGTCGAACCCCGCCATCACCACACCGTGCTCGGTCGTGCATCCGTTGACCGTGCCATGCGACACGCCCACTGTCCGGATACCCGACGCGCGAAGTTGCCTGTTCACCCGGCCTGCCGCCGCCAGAAATGCGGCAAGCACATCGCCCAGTCCCGTACCCGCCTCAAGCGCGCCAACGCTTGCAGCAAGCTGGCCTTTGTTGACCGTGGGAAGGCAGGTGAAGACAACTTCGGGATGCACGCCGGTGAACCGAAGAAGCTCCTCATCCGAAAACACCGGACCTTGCGATGCCCAGAAGCGGCCATCGATCAACGCAACCTGCGAAACACGATCGGCAACGAAGATCTGATGCGTGCCGCCCATCAGCGCAAAGTTGTCAAGCGTCCCGGGAGGTTCGTGAGAAAACGTGCCCTGAAGCATGAGAACTGGCATCGCGTTGGACAGCCGGTGAATCTGCATAGCCAGTGCATTTAGCGATGGCGCATGGGCATCCAGACGATGATCCGTCGAGTCGCCCGAGACCACGCCAACTGCAGCTCCGCGCGCGATCGCATCGCTGACAGCGAAACCAAAGCAGCGGTCGGATTCAACGAGATTGTCCGGCGCGTAATGCAGGTCAGAAAAATGTGCGAGTTGCAATTTCGCCTCCAGAATGAAAAATGGCCGCCCGAAGGGCAGCCAGAATGTGATGCGCCCGGATGGACGCGCTTACAGTGAATGTTGAACTTCGATGCGCAGGCTGCGCGGCAATGGGAACCACTGCGACCTGTCACTCAAGCCGCCAACCCGGAAGGGCCGTCTATGGCGACAGGTGAGGTTTCAGTTCAATGCTTTGCCCGATGCTGCGAACTGCGCGGTAGCTCCCTTCCAGTCGAGCGAGTTAATCGCGGAGTCCAATGCCTCGTAGAACAGTTGATTCGCGACTGTCTGGCTAGGGGTCTGTTTCGTGTTGATCCGGGTGGCGACACCGCTCTTCGATGCGATGACCCGGTCTGGATTCACCACGGAGACGTGCGCCCATGCGACATTGACACCATCCAGCACGGTTGCCGCACCCTCGACATAGAGTCGCAAATGATGACCATTCAACATGGCGCACTGCGCGTCGCTGATCGGATAGCCACCGTTCTGGATGACGATCTGACGCAGATCATCGGTCGTGCTCTCCGGCACAGAACAGGAGAAAGCGGGCGCCGAGGACAGTCCAGCAATGGTGGCCAGGAGCAGGAGTTTCGCGAGCTTGTTCATGGTTCCTCTTGGTTGAAATCGCCGTGATGGCGTGGATGGCCGCTCGTGCGGCATTGTTCGATGCGCGAGATGCGCTGTCGAAACGATTTGAGTAAGCGCCGGCTTGCTGAAATGGTCTCGTGCAGGAAGAAAGGAGGCCAGCCCCGAAGGGGCTGGCCTGGGTTAGAAGAGGTCAGCGAGAGACGTTCGCGGCTTGGCCGCCTCGATCTCCCGGTCAAGCGCTGCTGTATCGGTCAACGCCCTGGCCAGCCGATCGTTCATGCTGTCGACATCGGCTTCGCGTTCTGCCCAGCCCCGCCCGTAGGTGGTGTGCGCATAGACGCGGAACGCCTGCTTGCGGTCGTCTGCACTCAGACCCAACCGTTGCAGCAGGTCGGACATCCGATCGCGTTTGTCGGACAGTGACTCAGGCGCTTCCGCGCTGCTTCCCGCTGCATTCGACAGGACATGTTGCAGGAGTGGACCCGGCCCCGATTGCGCGGACGATGACGTGTTTTGCGGCTCCGCCGGATCTGTCGCAAGTTCAACCGGATCGACACCATCAGGACCAGATTGCTTGCCCGACTGCGAGACAACGACGATCGACTGATCGACATTGCCAAGCGGAACGACGTTACCGCCCGTTTCAATCAAAGCCACAGCCTGATTGGCGGCGTCAAGGGCCGGCACCGGATCATCGGCCGCATCGAGCAACGCGCCGATGTCGATGTCAGCATCAAGCACCGTCAACGGTTGCGTCGTTCGGACCGCCTCGCCGTTTTCGTTGATACGGGTGATATCGAACTCCCGCTTTGTGATCCAGAATCGCGTCCCCGTGAGCTTTCCACGTGCGAGCAATACGGTTTGCATCGCGGAGTAGGCTTTCTGAAGCACGTAGATCGAGTTGGTCGGCAGTTCGATGAGACCCAGACCTTTGATGTCCGGCACGGCGAAAATGAAACTCGCCGACAGGTTGCATTGACGCGCCTGGTACTGCGGGCACTGTTCGGGATCGCAGATGCCATCGGTAATCGCGTCATCCTGGCGACGGATGACCGTGCGGCCGCCAAAATGCCGGACAGCACGTTGCGCGCGCTGGTCGCGTACGACCTTCGCATACGTCATGCAGTAGCGGATGCCATCACGTTCGTACTGCGACCAGAACTTGCGACCATTCGTACCGTAGACGGTCATCTGGTTCGGCAGGTTCTGCATCCAGTCATTGAACGCAAACAGCACGGGAAATCGATATAGCTTTACGCCGTCGCCACGATCCTCACCGTAGAGCTTCAGGATCTCGTCGGCGACGTCCGGATTGGTGAAGTCCGTGCGTCGACACGTGAAATACGGCGTGTTTCTCGGCGCGAGCGCGTTTTTAAGGTTGCACTTCGATTCGAGCGCACTTGAAATCGTGTCGAACGAATCGCCTGCCGCAACCATCGCGTTGTACAGCTCGACAGCACGCGGATTTGCACGGCCTTTCGATGTAAGCACCTTGATGCCCGGACGGATATGCCCGATCACCGGCGGACGCAATGCCCGCTCTTCAACGACGCTGCGAACAGGGCCGTTAACCAGATTGACGACAGCGTTCATGAGAGTTTTCTCGCTAGAAAGAAAATGGCCGTGGTTCGCAACTCGCTGGCTGACTGCTCCAGTTCGTGTGCTGCCGCTTCTCCTCGGCGCTCGGCTACATGGGAAAGAAAAATGCGTCGGTCCGGATCGCTGTATTTCGCGAACTGGGCGACTTCGCACCGCGCCCGCCATGCTGGCGATGCGGTATCTACGGTAGGACGCTCCTCGGCGATGGTGCGGCTGATCGCTTCGGAAATGCGTGCATCAAGACGGTCTGGAAGCAATGAAGACCTCCTTTGGAACAGAACTACAGGACGAAAAAAAACGCGTCCCTCAAGGTGAGGAGCGCGTTTCGGGATTCGATGGAAATGACCCGGGCGCCACGACCCTTCCGGGGTCGTGGCGCTCAGGGAGCCCTAAGGCTCATATACGAGGACGTAAGTCGCCCTCGCGCAGCATGGTCACGCTGCGTAACAGCCCATTTTCGGAAGATATTCATTCCGCCGCAGGATCACGGTTCAGTCGACTACGATCGTTCTACCCAGACGGGTCTGGAGAGAGACACCCGGTGTCCGGGTCCGAACGATGTCGCGGCGCAAATGAATGCGGCCGGCGACGAGTTTTATGACTGAATGGATGGGGAGCGCGGGCTAGGCGCTCATCAGAAGAAAATTCCACACCAGTAGCCAACTGGTCGGAGCATGCCTCGGGGTACAGATTCGGGCACGGCTTGTACAGAAGATGGACTCCGGGCTGGCCGGGTCAGATCGATGCGTCAGCGACGCAGAAAGTAGAGTCAGTATTACGCAAAAATGATGAAGCGCGCACCAGAAAGATAACGAAAACAGCGCAGCTTTTGCCCGTAAATCGTCTGACGTGCGCGAGCAAAATGGCCGGTGAGAGAGACCACCCGAAATAACCACATGGCCGCCGTTCTTGAACAGACACCGGAGCCGGACCCGCGTCCAGCGCCGCGGGTCGCCCCGCTACCAGATCAGTCCACTGCCGCTTCTGAGGGTAGTGGACTGAAGCCCATCGACCGCCTCACGAGCGATTCACGCCTTGCGCGGATCAATCCGGAATCGGACGCGAAGACTGTCCTTCGCTATTCATCGCAATTCGCACGGAACTACATCCGCTCCGATTACAACTTCTGCGCAGCGAAGATCGCAGTTGCGCGTGGCGGCAAGGTGCGTGCGCTCGAATCGTCGTTACGCGAAACTTCCGAGTGGCTGCGCAAGACCGAGAAATGGCTGCTGCGTCATCAGGTTCGTCCGATCGAACTGCCACACGACCTGATCGAACTGACAATCACCCGTCCCCTGGCGGGATTGCTCGTGCGTTGCCTCACGCAATACGACCGCGTCTATGCGCGTGCAACCGAACGAGTGCTGACCGGCAAGATAACCGGCGACGACCGCGCCGGCATTCTCAATAACGCTGAGCGCCGTCTGAAGCAGATCGTACAGATCTGCATGCCGGACAACGATCAGTACGAATTCGACGGCGAGCGGCGCGAGCAGTAACGCTCCGCCATTCTCAGCAGACCACGACAGTTTTCCCCATGCGACTTGACATTGCCGCATGGTGGTTATGCTCGAAGTGTCAAAGGAGAGACTATGGACCTCAGGGATATTCAGGCACTGCATGCGCAGTACACCGCGCAACCAGTCATCATCGATATAGCGAGTCACGCAGCGGCCATGCCCGCCCTTCCAGCACCGGAACGGGGCCAAACTGTCGGCACGCGCGCCATGGAACTCGTTGCGGGCCTGCGCAAAGCCGGAAAGCCGGCGCTTGTCGCGCTCGCCATCGCGGCGGTGGCCGCAACGGGCGGTATGAGCATCGCGCGGATCTGGCGTGCAATGCACGAAACGGCGGCGACGCCACCTGTCGTCGCCGCGTCCAGCGCGCCGAATAGAGTTCACCTTGCAGCGAGCGAGCCAACAGGCGATATGCCGATCAACGTCACACCGCCGCACCCTCTCACGTCGAGTGACTTCGACTCGAGCAGGCCAGCCACACAGTCGGCACTCTCGAACGTCGACACCCGTGCGCTGTCCGGTGCGACCACTACGTCGCCGGCGGACCACGCTGCTCCGGTCGCTCGCGCCGTTGAACAAAGTGTCGCCGCTGCGTCTCCAATCCGCGCCCAGCGCCCGACGGTACCCACTACAGCGCCAGTGGCTACGCCTTCATCATCACCTTCCCTGCCATCCCAGTCCTCTCCTACGGCAACCGCCGCGGTCGCTCAGGTTGCGCCGCCCGTAGCGCCACAAACCAGGACTCCGGTCGCGGCGCCGGCAGCGGCACCGGAGGCAGAAAAGTCCAGTACCCGTCCCGCGTTGCGCCCTTTGCATCACATCACGCGTCACCCTGCGGCGACGGCTGGCAATGAAAACTCGCCCGAACCCGCGGCTCCCGCACAACCCAAAGCACAGCCCGGCAAATCCGGCGACGTGCAACTTTTTTGACGAGGCTAACCGATGAAGCCCCAACCGCTTAACGTCACCCTCCTCTCGCCGGGCCTCTCGATTCACGGCAATGTCATTCTCGATCACGGTATCAGCTGTTTCGGCATCGTCGACGGTACCGTCGTTTCAAATGCCGGTCTCCTGCACATCGGACAGGGCGGCATGGTGAAAGGCCAGGTGGAGGGCGAGCACGTTCGTGTCGATGGCACCGTTGAAGGCGATGTCCACGCTCGCGGTGTGCTGGAAATCAACGGCCGCGTCAAAGGCAATGTCTACTACTACGGCACGATCCGCCTTGGCCCGCGTGCTTCGCTCGAAGGTCAGATCAAGCGCAAGAGCGATCTGACCATCGAGAACGCGGGCGGCAATGTGCAGCAGTTGTCCCGCGCCGCAGCGAGCGCCGCAGCTATCTGACATCCGCCGCTCACCAAAAGACTCTCTTCAACACGCACCCTGGAGTTCCACATATGCATCGTTCCATTAGATCCTTGAGTACCATTCTCGTTGCAGGTTCGCTGATTGCAAGCGCACACGCCGAAACCCAACCGATTCGCCAGCAACTCGACGTGGCGTTATACAAGGACGGCCATCAGATCACTTTTGGCACCTCAATCATCGCCGACGAATTTTCGGGCAAGAAGCCTTTTGCGTTTTCGTCTGGTACAAACATCGGCTACGGTGCATGCACGAAGGTGGCCGGCGGAATCAGCTTGAAGAGCGAGAATGTATTCGTCGGGCGAGCAGTGTTTATTGAGCCGGTTGAGGTTACCCTGAGCAAAGCGAAACTCTCTGTCAGCGTTCAGGACGATGAATTTGCAGGCAGGCGTGAAGTTGGCCCGGCCGACTGCCGGTCCGAGAGTATCGACACAAAGGGTCTGAGGGTTGAAAAGATTAACGTGGATATTACAGACGGACAGCCGGTCGACGTGCCACTCGGAGACGCTCATTATCGTCTCACGCTGAAATTGCATGGTTTTGATCTGTGAGTCAGGTTCGCATGATCCTCGGTTTGATAGACGCGATCGGGCGCATGCGCAAGGTGCGAAAGATCATTGGTTTCAACGGGGGCGGGGTGTACAAGCGCATCGACGAAAACCGGGAATTACTGGAGCTTTTGACGGAAAAGGCCCCCGATCTGCTCGCGAGCCATCCATGGGTGGTGTCCTGGCTTGATTCGCAGGATCAGTTCCTTTGCGAGCTTGCGTCCGTGGTTCCTGTCACCGAGGGGGTTTTCATCCCTGGCAGCCCGCATACGCCGCCGGTGTTTCCGCGGCCATGGCCAGCTCAGAATAGCACTGTATAGTGGCTGGGCAGCAAACGAAAAAAGGGGCGCGTCTGTGAACTGCGCCCCTTTTCCTTTTCTGATCTCACCCTCGCGTCACGGCCACATTTCGGCATCGGACCGGAAAAAGAGCGCCTGATATCCTGGTAGATACACAGTCTGATCGTTACGGTCGACCTTCAGACCACGAGCTTCTAGCCACAGCGCCAACCATTCGATTACCCGATCCAGCGCATGTTCATTGGCCTGAGCCGCAAGCCGCACGGCGTGATGGAGGCTGAGCGTCGCGTACGCTACCGAATCGCCAAATTTCAGAAACGGCGAGGCAAGGTGATGTCGTTTCCACGTCAGCGCGAAGAGTTCCGCCATTTCAGTCGCCTTGATGAGCGGAGCAATCTCCTGTTCATGCACCGAGGCTGACGCCCGACGTAGCGGCGGCTTGTTGCTGTCAATCCTGACACCGAACCCGTCAAGGACCGCGCGATTTGCTCCGTGCCACGAATCCAGCATATTGTGCCCGATCCAGACTCGCGAGCGTAGTGCCTCGTTGAGCCATGCCCTGCACTCGTCGTTGCCCGACAGATAGAAGCCGGCGACCGCTAGCGGCGCCCAGTCATCCCGGCCGATCGCGTAGTGATAGCCTTCGCCGTCAGCGTGCCACGCACACAACGCGTCGCCATCGGCGCGCGCGCGGTCAAATCCGTCGGCATGGAGTTGGTGCGGAGGCGGTCCCGAGGGTTGGGCTCCATCCTCGGGAATCAGGCGCATTGACGATGCTGGCACGTAGCCGAGTCTGCGTAAAAATCTTTCGAGCATGGGCGTTTCTGACTCGTTTTCATGGGTGTTGGCGGCCCCGCGTATGCCCGCGCCGACATTGGTTATGGGACTGCCGACTCAAGGACGAACCGCGAGACGGGATTCTTCTTGATCGTTGCGATGGTGAGGCCGTCGCGCGCACGGGTCATCGCGACATAGAAGAGCCTGCGCTCCTCAGACTCGGTACTCTTCTCGTCCGGCACCACACCCTCTTCCGCGCGCGAAATCCACACGTGGTCCCACTCAAGCCCCTTTGAACTGTGCATCGTCGTCAGCACCAGCGCACCTTCAGCAGGCTTGTTGTTATCGCGTTTCAGGTATTCGATCCGGTCTGCAAATGTCCCGATCAATCGCGACAGGACGTCGTAAGTGGCCTGAATCGCACGGGTCGCCTGTTCGTTTTTTGAGTACGTCATCATCAGCTCAAGCACGCCATCAAGCACGAGTGAGTAGAAACGTCGCTCGCACATCTCCTGCCATTCCAACAGGCGTTTCATGAAACTGCGGTATACCGTCGCGGTATCCTCAGGCAGCCCGATCGCGACGAGATCCTTTTTCAGACGCTGAACGAGCACTGGCCCCATGTCGCGGTGCAGGACGCCCAGCAGTGGCGAACTCATACCCATGTAGCCGAGGACCGCGTCCAGCCCGTTCTGTTTGCGCCCTTCTGCTACCTGCAACAGATTGCACATCAGCGCGCCTTGGGGCCTGTTGATGACCGAACTGCCCGAGGCGCGGAAATACGGCACGCCGTGCGAGCGGCACACAGGCTCGATAGGGTCGAGAATCCGGTTCGTGCGCGCGAGAATTGCACAGGATTTGCCCGCCGTCAGGAGCGGATGCAATGTCTCGACAGCGGCTACGGCGTCCGCATACTCATCGTCGGAGCGCTTTGTGGCGATGGTGCCACCTGCCCCCCTTTCCGCCTGCAGGATTTTCGGAATGCGCTCGGCATTGTTCCGGATCACCCTGTCGGCCGCCGCGAGAATCTCGCCGTAGGAGCGATAGTTCATGCCCAGCACCACACGTTGCGCGTTGAATGTTTCGGCAAAACTCTCCATGCCCCTGAACCCTAGCGCGGCACGAAAACCGTAGATGCTCTGGTCGTCATCGCCAACGATGGTGACCTGCGCACCCGCTTTCGCATGCAGCTCGACCCATCGATACTGCAACGGGTCCGTATCCTGAAATTCATCAACGAGCAGATCGGTGAACCGGTATGGCTCGATATCGCCCCTCTCCATGCCAGCGACGGAGAGACGCAGCATGTCCTGAAAATCGATCTTGCCGTTGCGCTCAAGCGCTTCCTGATAGGCCGCGTAGATCTGTGCGTCAGGTGTCCCCGCCTCGACCCGGCCAAAATTGGTCTTGATGCGCTCGATCACGGGTACAACCTCTTCCGGCTTCCAGTTCAGCCCGAGTTCGGCGATCACCCGCGCAAGCAGCACCATGCGATCGCCGTCTGACGCGATGTCCCGCTTGCCGAGCTGCTTGAAGGCAAGCGAGTGGAACGTCCCCCCGATGAGGCGCTTTTTTGCGCCGTCCCCGGCTATTGCAAGGATGCGGTCGCGCAGTTCCACCGCCGCATCCTTGCTGAACGTTACGGCGCCGACAATCGCCGCGGGATTCGACAGGAGCAACGCGGCCTTCGCCGCGATGGTTTTGGTCTTGCCAGCGCCGGGGCATGCGATCGCGACGCAGTGCAGCCGCTGTTCTGCTACCTCTCGCTGCTGCGGATTGAGGCCCTCAAGCATGGTGGCAGTTCCGGTTAGCGGCCGCGCACCGTGGTCATCAGACGCAAGTGGGTCATATAGCCCCGCACGCCCACCGGATGGAATTTGCGAAGGAATCGCATCGTTTCCTCATCGACGTCGGACTGATCGCGCACGCCGTTCCAGACCAGGAAATCAAAATGATCCATTACCTTATCGAATTTCATCAGGAGCGATAGCACGCGCATGGAGAAGCGCGAGTAAGCCTCAACACCGATTTCCAGCGAAGGCTTTGTGACGCTCGGCGCGAACACAATGTCACCCTGCTCGCGCAAGCGCGTTTCCGTCTTTTCGCGAAAGCCCTGCGCCACGCTCAACTGCTCGTCGACATAAGCTTCGAGTTCGCCGACCTGCTTTTCGAAGAAAGCCGTCACCGTGCCCTGATCTTCGGCACCAAATGTCGAGCGGCCGAATCGCTGGAGATTGATGCTCATGCGGTTCAGGTACGGCCACCATTGTTCGAACAGCGGTTTCAGGCGCGTGTGGTTCAGGCGAACGGCGGCCTGCACGACAGCCGCGCCCGACAGTTGACGGTTCATCAGCTCGCGACCGATTTCGCGACGACGCTGCACGATCGCGGCGCGCTCGGCCGGCGACAGTTCACGGAACATCTTGCGTGTACGTGCCACCTGTTCACGCTTTTCGGTGGCTTCAGCCTCGCTGATCATCCCTTCCTTCTGAAGGGTGTTCGCGGCATCTTCCATCTGCTGCAGTTCGAGCTCGATCTCGCCGCCGTCGGCACCGTCCGTGGTCGCCGGCGCTGCCACTGGCGACGCCGTGCCCGCGTCAATGCCGGTCTGGGGATGGGCGGCCGCAGGATTGCTGGCTGTTTCGAGGTTCGTCTCTTCCGTGATCGTGGTCATAGTGGTTCCCTGTGGAAAGCGCGCGCGAACGCGCGCGGTACGACCTTATTGTTACGACGCCAGACAGTGAAATGCGCCCGAAACATGGTCGATTTCACTCTGCTTTCGCGACGGACAGGGATCTGATGCGGTCGATAGCCGCACGACGCGGATCTGGCGCGCACACAAAGTTGTGCGACGCGCCCGCCGTGAGCGTGACGTGATCTGAAGATGGCAAGGAAGGGATCCGGAACGCCGGAATGTCGGCGGGAGACGCGTGATCCGGTTCACGGTGCTAACCCGGAAAGCTACATGGTTTGCTGGAGCTTTCCGGGAAAAGTGTTACTGGAATGAGGACGACGCCTTCCAGAGCAGAGCGCCGAGAATGGCGGCGACGCCTATCCAGTATTGCGCGAGAACAGGGATGGGCGCCGCTAGCACGGCGAATGCCACACCAAATACGAGCAGGATGCCGTGGCCGGCCAGGTGAAACGAGAGCGGGCTGGCGAAACCGGCCGCGGACGCCTTGATCTTGCGCCGGACCGAGCCGTCAACGAACGCTGCGACACAGAAAACGAACGTGCCGAACAGCCATAGCTTCATCACGCTCGCACGATAGATGATGCGATAGACCTCAAGCCAGAAATTATGGACCCAGCCGTGTGCGAATTCAGAGATGCCTGCCTCACTGATTTCGCCCGATCCTGACGCATCGAGAGTCGCGTGGATGATGCCAGAGTCGACAAACCAGCGCCGAAAGCGCGCATTGGTCAGCACCACGACCTCGTCAGCACGCTCGGCTCCAACGACGGCCTGCACCGAGTCCGCCTCTTCAGGCGGAACGGAAAATAGCGCCCTGTCCGGAATCGCAGGCATGACAAAGAGCGCCAGCAGCGGCACCAGAAAAAACCACCACTTGACGTGAGTGGCGAAGCGACTACCGGCCATAGGCGTGCGCTCCCCACTGGACCAGCACCGGCAGCAGCCGCGAAACCATATACAACGGGAAAAGGATCAGACCGAACATGCCGAGGTAAAAGTGCATGGGCCGACGCGAAACAAAGAGCGCCATCCCGTAAGCCCTCGCCCCGGCGCCACGCGTGAACTCGGCAGGACGCGATTCATCCATCACGTCCTGCGCACGTGCCGTCAATAGCGCGCGCTGCGCCAGATCCAGATCAACCCTCGACAGCTTCGCTATCAGGATAGGTGTGAGCGACATCGTAGTCCTCGAAGTAGAGCCGGAAGTTTTCGCCTGTCAGTGCACGCGCGGCAAGCTGGAAGGCAACTGAGCGCTGCGTGACGATTTCGGGGCAGCGCTCCTCCACCATTTCGGTCGTTAGACCGGTGTGGCGCGCCTCGAACTCGGTCACGGGTTCGAGCATGGTCGGCCACACGTGGTAGCGCTCGCCATCGCGTGCGATGTAGCGTTGCGCATAAAGCCGGTGAGCATGAGTGAACAGCCCCTGCATGAACGCTATGTGTGGATTGCCTATCTTGCGCGTGCGCTTGAACTCGGCAATTGCAGTGTCGAGCATCTCCTTGACGAGCGGTTCGGCCTCGCCCATGAACTTTTCCCCGATGAAGTCAGCCACGCGCGCGCAGGCAAGCTCGAGCTCCGGTGCCAGCGTGAAAACGGGAATCAGGCGGGACGACAGCTTGTGTTCGCGAATAATTTTTTTGAATACGGCAGACATGCGTAGGTTTTCAGCCTTGAAGGATTGGAATGCGGCCCTGGTACACGGCGGCGCCCGAAATGCGCATGAAATACTGCAGGTTGGGCAAACTGTGAATCAGGCGGGTTGGAATCAGCGGCGCTTTCTCCAGTTGAAGCGAACGCGAAACACCACCGGTAAATTCACCGATATGCGCTTCGGTTCCCGTACTCGTACTGCCAGTGATCGTAATGTTGCGGATGGCAGTCTCCCCGACCTTGTCCGAGAACCATTGCGCTGTATCGGTGTCTTCGAGTCTAAGGATGATCTGGTTGTTCAGATTGCCCAAAACCTGCAGCATTTTCGCGGCATTTCCAAACTTCGCCTCCAGGTCGGCTCGCGTCTGGAACGCGACGAACGCCTTGAAGCCTGCACCACGCCCCTTGTTGAGGATCTGGATCACCTGCTCGTTGATCGCTTCAGCCACCTCGTCGATGATCAGCACGACGTCGGGCGGTGTTTCGTAGAAGTTGTAGATCGAACCACACACCGCTGACACGTCGGCCAGCAGCATCGACGCGATGGCTTTGGCCACAATGCTGTTGGAGAGCGAATCGAGGCCGATATGCAGGATCGCCTTCTGGCGGATAACCTTCTCGATGGTCCATACCTCGCGCTCGTCATCGAAGTCATCGACCTTCGGCGCGAGCATGAGACCTGTTTCGCCCGTTGCCAGCATCTGAAGCAACGGCAACGCGGACGCAATGATCCGCATGTAGTGCTCGCGGTCATGCGTGTGGGTTGCAATCAGACCGTCGATCGCTTCGTGGCCCAGCTCCTGCGCTGCAAATCGCGCGCTGTATAGCCCGATCATGCCGTCGACGAGCGTCGCGCCGTTATTGCGCGCGCCCTGACGAGTCGTTTCAGTTGCGACCTGCTGCTCCCAGTCGGTCAGCCCCTTCTCCATGAAAAAGCGCCGCAGCGCCTTTTCGAGCAATGGGGCGATACCGCCCTGCGCGTACTTCAGGATCGAGCGCAGATTTGGCTTGTCGCCGATGTACAGTTCGCCATTGACCGAGCGGCTGATAAACAGATAGGCAAAATCGCGGAACGGCCCCTCTTCCATCAACTGGGCGATCCGTGCCGGGATTTCGGACGGCTGCGACCAGCTGTCGAGCGGCTCAAGCCGCACAGACTCCGACGGTTTCGCCTGATTGAAATACAGGAACTTTCGGCCAGTGCGCGCCGCTTCCTTTTCCGCACGCAGCTTCCAGTCCTTGTCGTTCTTCGGATCGACATTGATCAGTACGTCGCCGAGGTGAATGACCTGCGTGGAAATGACTTCATACGTGCGCGTCTTGCCCGAGCCCGTAGTACCGCCCACCGCCGTGTGGCCGCCCATCGACTTGTAGTGGAAAGGCACCAGCGCTTTTTTTGGCTCCAGGCCATGAATCCATGATGCGCCCTGTGGCATGCGGTCCCGAATGCTGTCCTTGGGCGCGAACAGCCCTTCGATCGCGTCCTCGATCTTGCGGCCTGTCCTGGTCTTGTTCAACCATTTCGGCAATCCCGGGATATCCGTCGTTGGCATGCGCAGGATGTCGTGAGCGATCTGACAGTGCTTCTGCGTCCATTCGAAGCCGATGCCGAGGTACATCGAGTTCGCTTCTTCGCGCATGCGCTTCTGGATTTGCAGCAGCTTGGGAATTGGCAGGGTCGTCAGCCACTTGGTGGAAATGGCCATACGGAATTTGAGCGCGCGCCAGATCTGGATCGACCGCACCAGAAGGAAGGTCAATCCGACGAGTGCAAAAACCCAGGCGTAGGGCATGCCCGACAGCGGCAGCATGACGATCGCGGCGAGCCAGAAGACCGCAGCCCGAATCTCATACACAGGGCGGAAATGATTGATATACGGAGTCATCATGCCGGTTGATCGAGAATGAGTTGGCCAGCACGCGGCGTGAGCGTGATCTGGTTCGCTTCGTCAGCAACCATCAGGCTGCGCTTGCGCATGTGCTCAACGAGGGTGCTGCTGCTGACCCCGTAGCCGCCGACGAGTCGCTTCGGCAGGACAAGGCCCTTGTCAGTCCACTGGACTGTCGCCTTTCCTGCGGCGACATCCTCACGCAATGCCTGGAACAGCTCGCGCACGAGATTTGGCACACCCTTGAGCACCTCATCAAAGGTCGCCGGCGGCGCCAGGTCGCGACGATCCGCCGCCGCTTGCGAGGGCGTTTTCATTGCGGATGGGTCGACGGCGGGTTGCGGCGGTGACGTGGCCGCGGGTGTTATGGTGTTCGGGATTCCCAGCGCCTCGTGGAGCGTTTGCGGGGACGCCTTCGAGGCTCCGCCTTCCTGTTCAGGGATCGGTTGGGGCGGAGTTCCGCCCGGAGCGGCCGGGACGCCCGCCGGGCCTACTGGCAAGGCTACCGGGTTTCCGACCGGCTGCGGTGCCGGCGTACTAGCTGGCGGTGCGCCCGCCAATCCCGATTGTCCTGCAGGACCAGCCGGGGCGGCGGGCGCCTGTGCGGGCTGTACCGGGGCTGGCGCAGCCGCAACCACCGGTTGCAGCTCGGCAGCCACGTGAACTGCCGACGGAACGTCGAACTGCACCGGCGCGAACACCGCACGCTGCGCCTTGCGATCGAATTCGTCCGCGGTGCTCACCCCCTGCCGTACAACTTTGTGAAGGAGCGATTCGGCTCCGAGGGGCTGCATGCTCGGATTGATCGCGCCAAACAGGTCCGATTGCACCTCGCCATCGAGTTCCGAAAGAAGCCCCGAGCCCACGAGGATCTGCGCCAGCATGCCGGTGCGCATCCGCTCGACCGCGAGCGGTTGCGCCCTGCGCGAGACACGATATTCGGAACCGGCAAGCCACGGCCCCACCGCGCCATGCACGGAGGGATTCCAGGCCTGCTGATCCTTGTCCCGTTGAATGACAAAATGCCGATATGGCTCATCGAGCCGGGAGCAGACCGCCGCAAGGAAGACCGCATAGTTGTATTGTGGCTCGACGCGCCGGCGTTGCTCCGATGGCAGATTGGTGCCAAATTTCTGCCCGCCCGCGAGCCGCATCGAATAGAAGGCGGTTTCCACCGTGCAACGGAAGGCACCACCTGGCTCCCGATACAGCTCGGGACTGAGCGGCAACGACGAAAACCAGGCGCTGCATGACTGAAGCACACTTAACCACTTTCGCGCGAACTCGGCTTTGCTTACCTCGTTGGCGCACTGTGCAATGAGATCGACGCGTCGCTGATGCTGCGTCATCAGCGCGTCGCTGGTCGTGGATGCGTGTAGCGTCATACCACTCCCGCCGTCGCGGTCTTCGCGATCTTCCCGATGACCGCGCCACTGGCGTTTGCGCCACCGCCAAACATGCCTGCGATCTTCGGAATCTCGAAGGAGACGAGGAATACGAAGAACGCGAGATCGAACACCTGGGCGGCGGCACCTGACGTACTCAGGCCCAGTGCAGCCGCATCGTGCACCGCGTCCACCATGCTATGCGTAACCAGACGCATCAGGATCGCAGCGACCACGATATACATGCCCGCACTTACCATGTAGTCCAGCCACGTTTTGAAATAGCCGCGCGTGAACGACGAAAAGCCCAAAGCGAACGCGATCTGACCCATCACAACGCCGGCCGCAAACTGCAACTGCCCGATGTTGATGAAGAACACGAATATGATGGAAGTAATCGACAGGAGCGCCCAGGCGAGAAACAGCGGGATCGTCGCGATCACGATGTCGGGAATCATGGTGAGGTGAAAGCCAATGCCGGACCATGCCTGTACCGCGGAATCGAAGACCTGCCCGGCTGCGTTGCTCATGATGCTGAGCGAGCTCGTCATGTTGGCGCCGCCAATGTCGTTGGCCAGCGAGACGAACCACTTGTAGAAGCCCGGTGCCCAGCTCGCGAACCCGACATATATCGACGCGAAAATTCCAAGAATCCCGAGTTCTTCGAACAGCGCTACCCATGCCATAACCGGGTCTTTCGTCGCTGCAAACCTCACGGCCGCGAGGACGATGGTAATGACCGCAAGCCCACTGGCGAACTTGTCGGATTCGCTCTGAATGCTCTGGGAGGCAGCGACGGCGGTATCCATGACCGATGAAAACAACGCCGTGATCTTGTCGATTGCCCGGATGTTACCGGCGGCAGTTTCACCCGCGCTCACGTAGGGGTTGGCCGTCGTTCCGCTGGCGGCATTCGCCGGGGCAGTGTCGGCGAACGCCGGCAACGCGATGATTGGAACCAGCACCGCGACGAGAACGACGGTCAGACTTCTCAGCTTATGAAGCATCATGGTTGACTCAGCATTCCATCAATTGCCATAGGCCGCGCGTTCGGCCGCCTGTTGGTCAAGGAATGCTTTCGCGTTCGCCGACCGGGTTTTGTCTTCCTCGTTATCCACCGACTGCTGCTGCGCATCTTTTTGCACCTTGCCCGCTGTCATCTGCAGCAGATCGCTCATCTGGCTCGACACGATGTCAAGATAATGCGTTGTCAGTTCCGCCGTCGCCTGCGCGGTCGGGGTGAGCGACATCTGCGATTGCAGATCCTGACGGCGTTGCGCAAGCGTCTGGATGTGTGTCAGCACGTTATTGCCTGTCTGCATCAACTGCGTGGCCTGGCTGTCACGCTGGGTGTAGAGCGTTCCCATATCGGCGAACCATTGCGCATTCGATTTCCCCGAACGCGAGATCATGGTCTGAACGTGAGACAGCCACTGGTTGCCGTTCTGGAGATCCCCATACAGGCTGGTCGCGTTATCGGCGAGTTGCTTGTACTTCGAGATGTCGCCTGTAATCTGGTCGTACTGTGCCTTCATCGCGGCCGGGTCAAGATTGACGGCCTGAAGCAGCTGGTTGGCCATCATCTGGTATTGGTAGGCGATGTTGCTGTCCTGATAGACCTCGGTCTTGACCGACTTCAGTGCCGTGATCGTGTTCTGGATCAGGTTGGACGGGTCGATGACTGCCAGTTGGGCCTGCGCGGCTTGAGACGCGAAGAGTGTCATGCCCACTGTCAGGCTAAGACGTGCCAGAATCTTTTTCATGTTGGATTTTCCCGTTGGGGGTCAGTCGAGTGTCATCATTTCGGCGAGATACCCTTCGCGCCAGTTGGCAGAGCCTGAGCCGAAGTGCTTGTCGAGCACCGCCTGCGCGCGACCGTCGGAGCGCAGCACCGCGAGCGTTTCCTTCGGGAAGCTCGCCTGAAGCATGCGTGTCTGGGACGGCGTTACCCACAGGTAGTCGCGGTTTGGTGCGGCCTGCGCGATCATGTCGATCTGGTCGAGCGTGAGGCCGAACTTGTCGCGGTACAGATGCAGGTTGTTCTTCGCATCCGGGTTGGGCAGATAGATGATGTTCGGGATGTTTTCCTTCAGCACTTCGAAGTCCGCGATTCGCGCGACCTGCGCGAGCGATTGTGTTGCCATCATCAAGGTAGCGTTCAGCTTCCGGATGGTCACTGCCCAGATTTCCAGGCGCCTGTAGAAGCGCTCATTCTGGAAAAAGAATCCCGCCTCCTCGACTTCGATCACCGTGTAGCGCTTGCCGTCAAGCCACTGCGCGATCCGGTAGAAGGCGTAATCCATGAAGAGAGCGGCGGCCACCGGGAAGTTGTTGAACAGGTCGCCCATCTCGATGGAGATGTCGTCGGACAGCGTGAAGGCGTCGTCGACGTGATCGAAGAACCGACCGTTTTTCTCGCCCTTGGTCCAGACAGCGAGGCGCTCCCGTAGCTCGGCCGGAAGAATCGTGTTCAGGAACGAGAGCGTCCAGAACTCCGGACCATAACCTTCGCCGAGCGTGACGACGGCCTCGAAAATCTCCCGCTCGTTTGCCTTGCTGCAACGGAACGAATCATCTTCGATCGCCATCTGCACCCATTCGGCGACATAGGGGAAATGCTTTTTGTCGCCCAGGAGGGAAAGCGGATTAACCGACGTTGCCGCCTCGAAGCGTCCGGTCGCATCGATGAAGCGACCACCGGCCAGTACGGTCGGAATGCGTGTCGAGCGGTCCTTGTCAAAGCGCACGCGCCGCGCGCCGTGACGGCCCGTCTGTGACATGAGGAAGTTGAGCATGATCGACTTGCCCATGCCGATCGGCCCGAGCACGAGCAGGTGCGAAGCGCCGCCGGGCCGATGCAGGTTCACACGCTGCAGCGTCTTGTGGCGCGTCGGGAGCATGGTCAGCGGGCCGGTCTTCTGGCCGGACTGTTGCGTCAGCCAGTCGTTGACGGTACTGCCCTCAGCTACGCTGCGCACGGGCGCGATATCCGACACCGCAGGCGTTTCAACGAATTGCAGCCGCTTCTGCTTGTCCCAGCGACCTGGGAGCGTGGTGTTCCATGCAGCCGCAAGATTGTCGCGCTCGAGAACGACCCCGAAGCCGGCATTGCCGATCTTGCCAACCACTTCGCTCATCGCGTCGTCGCACTCTTCCGCAGTATTGCCGTAGACAATGACCGATACGTTGGCGAATCCGTACTGCTGTCCCTCTGCCGTGATTTTCGCGAGCGCTTCTTCCGCTTCGTCCGCAAGCATCATGCGGCCCTTCTCGTTTTTCTGCTCTTCCTTGGCGAAAAACCCTTTGATGATCGCCCACGGATTGAACGCGGCGATCTTGTAGAAGCTGCGAATCTTGTCGATATACTGTTTTGCCTTGCTGGTGTCCAGAAAGCGGAACATCACGCAGATATCGAGTTCTGCGTCCACTTCCGACAGCACGTCGAGCGCCGCTTCCTGGAAACCCATCCATTCCTTGACGGCCACAATCTTGGCGTATCGCACGCCGTGCGCCGACTCGAACATCAGGTGTTCGGCACCGTAGACCACTGTGCTTTCCGTCAGATGCGTATCGAGCATCGTAACCGGGTAGCGTACGCGACGTGGCGGCACGGACGGGTTGGCCGTCTGATGCAGGTACGCGAGTGCGATCTGCAATTCCAGCCGCTTCGCCTTCAGGCGCGTGATGCCACCCCTGAACGCATCGAGAATCGACTCGAAACGCTTGATGTCGGACGTCATGCGCTGCAAGTCGAAAACAAACGCGCTGCGGGCGAAGAACGTGTCTTTCGCCGTCTCGACCAGCGCCGACACCATCGACTTGCCGCCCACCGTCATGTGATAGCCGACCTTGTCGAACACCTTGTTGATGCCCGTTTCTGGCGTGTAAGCAAGCGAGAGCGAATGCGTGTTACGGAAGAACTTCCCGCTGCTGACGTGGTTGCGGTTGATCTTGTCCACGTACGCGTCGATGTCCGCGGTGAACTCGCCGTCGATCGCGCCACGCACCCGTCGATGCGAGAGCCGCCACCACGCCGTGATGCGGTGATCGAAGTTCTTGCACGCGTTGTCCAGATTCGTGCGCATCGACGAAATGTCGTCGGCGTTCGGCGAGTCGGCATCGACCCCCTCGAATGTGAAGCAGGTCAGTAACGAACCGTCCTTGTCGAGGACGAGTTCGGGCGTGACCATGGTTGCCCACGGTGCAATTTCCTGCACCGGCCGGCGCACAATTCTTTTCAGCATGGAAGATCCTGATCGAAACCGTAGGGCCGCTTGAATCGCGGGGAAAACTTCGCGGACGGCAGCGGCTCGTGCAGGTCGGGATAGTGGTTGTAGACGAGCATCACGTCGCGCCACCACGGATCGCGGCTGCTTTTCCAGCGCAGCACCCAGTGGATGACGATACCTACGGCGAGAAACGCCAGCGTCGTGCTCGAGTAGCAGAGCAGCAACGTAAGCGTTCCGTTTGCGATGGCCAGCCCGCGATCCGCGCCACCCATCTGGCGCGGAAGCGACAAGCCCCGGCTGACTTTGGTCTGGTTACGCACAGGTGTACGAGATACCAAGGTGATTCTTCACGATGTTCACGGCGCACGCAGCGAGACCGAGGCCGACCAGCACCGACGAGATCAGCTTGCCGATCGTGCTTTCCGAACTGGCGATCGCGACCGCGCCAACGATGATCAGCACGATGCCGATGCCGTACAGCCATGGTCCGCTGATGTAGGCCTGGATCAGACAGATGACGTCGCTTGCTGCGCCCAGATCGCTCAGGCTCACAGCCGATGCGAACGGCGTGAAAAATGCAAGGCTGGCGGCGACGATGGTCGATTGGATCTCGCGACGGCTCAGAAAGCGTTGATACGCTGCGACCGACAGGGCTCGCAGACGCGACTTCGCCGACTTGAGGGACTTCTTCATGGAACAGCTCCTGTAAATTAAAAAACGCGGTTGAGGACATAGTCCCCATCCTTGAACTCCTTGATCTCGACGATCTCGGAAACGTGCCGCAACTCGCCGGTGCGGCGCAGATGGATGACGTAGTGGAAGCAGTCGGCGATGGCCTTGCGCATATCGGCAAGGTCCCACCGGCTGCCAGGAGGTATGCCCAGCATGGCGAGGCTTTCAAGACGGCTCAGACCGCCACGCGCGTTGTTGGAGTGAATCGAGCCCAGCCCCCCGTCGTGGCCAGTACTCAGTGCCTGGATGAAGTCGAACGCCTCGCCGCTACGCACTTCGCCGACGATGATCCGGTCAGGCCGGAAGCGCAGACAAAGCGCGACGAGCGCCTGTGTTGTGACGCCCTTGTCCGGGTTCGAGAGGAAGCGCACGAGATTGGGCACGCGTAGCTTCAGCTCCATCGTGTCTTCGATCGTGATAACGCGCTGATCCGGTGGCATCCGCGCGGCGAGCGCGTTCAGGAATGTCGTCTTACCCGTCGATGTTCCGCCTGCCACAAGCACATTCTTGCGGCGAACGATCAACTCGCTGACTGCATCCATCAGCGCTTCGTTTTCGATGCCTGGGTAAAACAGCTTCTCGTCGTTGTGCTCATGCCGTGCGTTCACTCGCGAGAAAGCACCCATGGCGACGTAATCGGGCAGACTCAGCTGCTTGTCGCTGTGCTTGCGGATCGACAGTGCGTGGCCGTCGATCGCGGTGGGGCGCATGACGGCCGCGATACGCAGCCCCTTGTGGCCGGCGTTGATAATCCCTTGTGCGGTGCCCGCCTTCGCCGACTTCTCGACCGAAGAGGCGAGCGAAAGAATCGCGCCGTTCAGCGTCGCCTGGTTTAGCGTCAGATCGAGGCGATGCATTTGGCCGCGCCGCTCGACCCAGATGTTGTCGAAATTGTTCACCATGATTTCGGCGACATCGTTGGCTTCAAAGAATTCACGCAACGGAGCGACAGACGCAAAGAACATCTGCACCGCGCTCTCTTCGAGCGGGCGCACCTTGAGCAGGGGATTTTCGGTAGCTTCAGACATGCTGCTATTTTTAAGTCTGCGCCGTCCTGTAGCAGACCGAAAGAACGATCAAATCGAGGAGCTTTCGCCGGTATCTGATAGGCGGGACTGTCTGAATATGTAAAGCAACTTTGCTACGCCCCATCGGGTCGCGTGATCCGGATCAGGCTGCTAACGCGGAAAGCTACAGAAAAAACGCTAGCTTTCCGGGTTCCGGCACCCTAACTGCCGTGGTGTAGGATTCTGCCGCGACGCTTTACACGATGCATACACACCGATGACCAGACCGATTCCGTTCGCCCGCAGCGCCAATGCGGCGCGCGCACGTCAAAAGAAGACCCTGCTGTTGCCCATGCCACGGCCTGAAGCCGAACGACTTGCCCTGCAGGTGCACATCGCACTCGACGCAATGCGCCTCGCGATGGGCAACGTGAATGCCGCCCAGACGCTCTGTCAGGCAATGATACTGACGGGTCTGCTTGCCGAGGCCGGATACGGCGAAGCGACATTTGAGCAGATGCGTGATGCCGAGACAGCGATCACGGACGCGTTTGACCGCGGCCGGGACCACGGCGTGTGGTCACTGGACGAAGACGGGTTCGAGCAGTTTGCGACCATTGTCTCGACCCACGACTACCAGTTGCGTCGCGCTCCGCTCGCTGCCGTCGCTGACGCGAGTGACCGGCTCGACCGCTTTCGCGCGGGAGAACCGTTCGGCGAGGCAGCGAGCAAGCGCGCATAGCCGTCGAACTTATGCCCCTTTGGCAACGACGATGAGGTGCCCGTCGGGCATGCCGCTATATTTCACCAACGCGCATTGACGATAAACCTGCGGTTTCCTGAAGGGAAAATTACCGGTGGCCAGGATGTCGTCCGGACTGTCTCTCGCCGGCGCGACCCGTCGGTGCAGCGAGAATCGCGAGCTTTCTGACTGAAAACCAATAAAAATCATGGTGGTCTACGTGATGGCCTTGCAACAAGCTGCGGTTCACGTCGCCATGCCACAGGCTCGGAAATTGATGCTTCTTTCGCAACGATGCGCGATACAGAAGCGCATTCCGGTAAGTTTTTTTCAAAACCCGCAATAGGCCCGTGATCCGGATCATGGCCCTTCGCGGCCTTCCATACTGAATTCCGCGAGACATCGCAATATAAGCCGTTGATATTACTGACCAATCTGGAGCCATGAGAGAAAGAACGGGTCGGTCGGGGCCGTGAAACCGTGAAATCCATTTTTCGAAAAAAAACCCCGGCGGTCGGCCGGGGTTCTGGTTAGGAAAGTGGACAGCATCGTCCGCTAGCAGATGACTTCGACCATCTCGCCGAATGGTGCCTTCCTCGCCCGCCTCAGCGGCGTCGTCGACGCCCACAGCACCGGATAATCTGGCGCCTCCTCGGGAAACGGTCCGTCCATGTCGGTGAGATAAACCAGGAATGCGGGACGGATACCCTCTTTCGCGAGCCGCTCGAACGGCTCCACAAACGAGGTGCCACCACCGCCGCGCACCGGCAGCAAATCGAACTCGACCGCGTCGCCGCGCTCGAAGATCTGCACCTGCGTCACGCGTGTGTTGCAGTCCATGACGATTAGCCGTCGCGGTTGCACACCGGCATTCACTGCGATGATTTCCGCAGCAAATTGCGCCTGCGTGTCATCCCAAACGGATCCGCTTGAGTCGCGAACGAATACGGCATCGCCAACGGCTGGCTCGTTCAACGAGGGCAGATACAGGCCCATGTGCAGGTAGCGACGATTCGGCATCGCAAAGCTGTAGTCAGTCGGCGACGATTCCTGCGCGAAACGATGCAGGATCGGCCGCCAGTCGACAACAGGCTCTACGGCGTCCGTGGCCATCGCTTCCAGAGCACCGGGCAGCGCGCCGCGCATTTTTGCGGCTTTCGCAGCCTGCAGCACGGCAACCTTCCAGTCCGCTTCCTTCAGGGGCTTGTCGTCGCCGGTGTACTGGCGGACCTCGCCACAGGAGGGAACGGTGTCAGGCGTTGCGCCGGGTTCGGGATTGGCGGACGGAGTGTTCGCGCCGTTCGCGTTTGAGGACTGCGGCTGACTACCATCGCCGGGCGTACCGTCAGGCTGCTGCTTCGGCGATTGCGCCGGCTGCTGCCCAGACTGTGCATCCGGTTTGCCACCGTCCTGCCTGCCCTTACCCTGCTGCTTCTCCTTCTGCCGCTTCTCCTGCGCGAGGATGCCGTAGATCTCTTCGGCCGACTTGCCCTTGAAGCGCGCGTCAACCAGCACGCCCTTGGGTAGCAGCATGCCGGCATCGATCACGATAGGATTGATCGCGTAATCACACGCGTCGTTCCAGAGCTTCGGATCGCGATCGCCCTGGCGCCAGCAGTGGCCATTGGCCACGTGCAGAATTTCATGCGCCAGCACGCCACGCGTCTGCAGATCGTTCAGGCCGCCGAGGTACGCCGGGTTGTAGCCCAGCGATTTCCCGTCCGTCCAGAACGTCTTGCACGACGGATCCTCGACCACCTTCAGCCGAAGCGCGAGCACACCGAAAAACGGCTGATCGAGTACGAGTGCCGTGCGCTGTTTCGAGATTCGCGGGTCCATGGCCACCTCAGGCTACGAGGCGCAACAGAGGCGTCGGCTCCGGCTGGACGATCGACCCGGCCGGCGCAAGTCCCGCCTCACGATCAACCATCGGCTCCGGCATCGTGCCCATGAATGCCGCCATCAGCCCCTCGATTTCCGAGGCCTTGGCAGCGACCTGTGAGCGCAGCAGATTCGACTCCTTCAGATCCGCACCCGTGTGCACAGCCAGATGACGCCTGGCCTGCTCAAGGATGTGATTAAGCTTCGGATCGTTCGAGAAGTTGAGCTTCGGCAACAGATCGCACAGTTCGCGTACGTTGTTCGTCACGTCCAGACGAACATTGGTAGCACCGTAGAGCCGATCAGCAAGCTTCGACACCGCTTCGAACAGACGGCCAACCAGATCATTGTTCGCCGTCGAAATCGAGGAGAGCACGTGCTGATCGATCTCCGTGCGCAGATCGGTCAGCACATCGGGCGGCAGATCGACGCCGAACTGGCTGGCGTCCGGGAACGGCAGCACCGCAAGCCTGACAGCGAATTTGCCGGACATCGCGGCGAGTGTCGGATAGTCCGCCTCGTTGTACAGGTCCTTCTGCTCTTCGCGTGCCTTTTCCTTCAGGTCCAGATAATCCGTCAGGAAAACCGAGACGGCCAGCTCGAACTCGTCTTTCATTCTGCGCAACTGGTCGGCGACGTCCATGTAGATCATTGTCGGCAACAGACGCACGCCGAGTTGCTCGTACTGCAGTGTGTGAGCGTAATAGTAGGTACGGATGCGATTGCCGATCGAGATAACCTCGTGATAACTCGGCGCATGCTCCGGCAACAGACGCTTGTTGAAGCGTCCGATTCCCTTGGTCTGATGCTTCGCCTCGACGGCTTCGGTTGCCTTCAGGTCAAAGCGACGACCCTGCCAGGCAGATACGGTGACCGACGACAGCATGACCTTGGACTTCAGTTCGGTGATGTTCATGGAAAGCTCCAGGAAAGATAGGGAATGGATTCAGCAGAAAGTAAAAAGCCACGGGCCGCGCGTGGCGGGCCGTGGCAGCAGAAAAAACAGCGAAAAAAGGAAGAGCAGGCTTACTGGCCGCGGATGATCTGACCGAGCGGGCCAGCCTGCGCGCGAATGAATGCGTGGGTGTTCTGCAACTCCGGCTTGCGCCGAATTGCGTCACGGCCAAGCAACGCCGCGTACTCACGGTGGCCTGCATCGAACAGTCTGTCGTGATACGTCACGACACGATCGAAGTTGGCTTCGGTGGAATGGGCGGCCAGCGCTGTGCTGATTGCACAGAGCGCAGCCGGCGTTTCAGGGATCGGAGCCGTGTCAGGCGAGAGCAGGATAGCGTCGGGCGACGGCAGCTGACGAAAGATGCCCAGGAAGGCCATCAGTTCGCTGGCAGCCCCCTCACCAACCGATCCGGCATACGAGATCAGCTCAAGCTCTTTCGGCACCACACCCATCGTTTTCGCGACGAACCCCCACGTGCGGGGGCTTGCCGAGTTTTCGATGTCGCGCGACTTTTTCTGCACATACAGCAGATCCGGCCGGAAACGCAGGAATGAAATCAGTTCCGTGGGCACGTTATGGCTAACAGCCCACGCGGTCCATGCGACGATCGTCGGCTCCAGCTCCACCACTGTCGCAAAACGCGAAATGACGGGATCGAGAATCCCCGTCACGCCGGCGTTGTCGCCGCGCCGGTTGGTGGCCGCGACGAACGTGACGCAGTCGGGCAGCACGTGCTCGCCAATACGACGCGCAAGCAGCAGTTGCATCTTTGCCGCCTGCACGGCCGGCGAGGCCTGCCCCAGATCGTCGAGGAACCAGAGCAGCGGCGTCTTCGCATTCAGCGCCCGTTCGAGGTCACCAAATGGAAGAAACTGGGCGATATCCCCTTTCGGAAACGGCAGACCTTTGGAGTCTGTCGGGTCTTCAACAACGGGATGACTGATGAGCAGATCGTGGCCAGTCGCTTTCGCAGCCTGGTCGACGATATCGCTCTTGCCCACGCCCGCCGGGCCGGTGATCAGCACCGGAAGACGTTGAGGGATAAAGGCACAAAGCAGCGCAAGGAGTTGCTCGGGATTGACTTTCATGGGGTACCTGAAAAGGAAAAGCCCCACGAGACAACGCCCCAGGGGACGTGGTCCCGATGGGGCGAGTTGAGTTGCCGCTTATGCGGCCGTTCGATGCGTCGATTGACGCGGTAAAAAGCAGTTGTGCGTTACACGTGCGCGCCGGTCAATGCGGCCAGTTGTGCTTGCGTCAGCGTATCGCGCGAAATGGTTGCTTCGCGCGTGAAGATCATCTCGCCGTACAGGTTGGCCAGACAGCGAGCTTCGGCACACAGCACCAATACGTCCGTTTCAAACATGGACGGATTGCGGTTGCGCCATACGTTGATAGCGTCTTCGATCTGGGCGATCGAGACATGCACACCTTGAGAATTGGACTGTTGAATCATGGGGTCCTCATTGCGTGGCACCCCGGTGTCGCCCGTAAAAGGAGGACGTCCCCCAGGGCAGACTTGTTGCCGGAAGCCGGCGGTTCGATGCGTCAGAGACGCGGTTGATATTGCTAGTCTATGCCGGCGCTCCATCGCAGCATGTCAGAATCATGCGCAAAACTACCCAGCTTAGAATCGGGCGTGTCAAGTTGCGGGCGAAAAAAAACCGGCGCAAAAGCGCCGGTCCGAGGTTAAAAAAACTGCCCTGTCAGAGCAGCGAAGTTTGTGCGCGACGTGCACTGTCGATTCGCGAAAGCATGGCTAACTCGCGCTCGCGGAATCTTCGCGATTTCTCGGCGCCCACACCGTTATGCTTTTCAAGCACGTAGGAGAAGCACACCGGGTTGGCCGGCCCGCGCCATCCCTTCCATTCGCTCATGGTCCGCTCACGTACTTCGACCGGGCACGCAAAGTATTCGCGTCGCAGGCTACGCCACTGGCCAGCGATAAGATCACGCATGCGCTGCTCGCTGCGGTCATACATGCGCTCCCGGCGTGCCTTCTCCTCGTCGACCGACAACGCTTGTGGCGCTGCGATCTGATCGGCAAACAGCGGATACGCCTGAGCGATTTTCTCCGTGGCGCGTTCCTGCCGGTGCAGATGCAATGCTTCCATGCGCGAAGTCCAGCGATAGCTCTCGTGGCGGGGATAACGGTCGAATCGCATAACTATCTCCCTCAGGCTGCAAGCCGTTCGAGCATCGCGCGTGCGTAGTCCAGCGTGCCATCCTTCGCACGGAGCGTTCGCGCTTGCCCAAGTTCCACATTCACGAGCGCATATTGCCTGCTCGCTCCTTTACGCCAGTCGCGAATCTCGCGAAAGCCTTCCTCGATCGCTGTTTCAACGTGCGCCGCGCCATCAATGACGATGCCATCGGGCCGTTGATACTGCGCACGTTGAGCGACTTCCTTCGCATGCTTCGCGTCCTCTGCTTTACGCGCAGCCGCCCTGCGTTCAGCGTCAGCCGCTTCCCACGCTACCTGCGCAGCTTCGTCCATACCACACAGGTTGAAGATCGCACGGCGACGGCTTTTGGCGTTCAAGCCACGCAGCTTGATGCCGTAGTGTTCCTCCACGACGCGTTTGCTGCTGCGGTTACGCGTGTCTGGACTATCGAGCACATCGAGCAACTGCGACAGGTCGCGTCGCTCGAACGCTAGCGCCATCCTGTTTGCCCATTCGAAGGTCTCACGACCGTGCGAAAGCAGCGCCATCTCGCGCTCCAGCTTGTACCTACGCGCTGTTGTGCGCCCTTGCGTGCGTTCCATGTCTGCCCGATCCAGCGATTTGTCACGACGCGAGTCGGCCAGAATCTGGCGCAGGCGTTCGGCAAATGCGTTCACGGGTGTGCCCAGCGATACTGGCTCGCTGAACATCGGCGGCAATGCGTCAGCGGGTACGATGCCCGCCTCGAAGAGTGCATCGTCCACGTCGACGTAGCCGCACGCGGCCGGCACATCACTGACAGCAGCTACGATCGCGTCGACGTTATCCGCCGTGATCGGCTGTTTCGCATGTCGCATGACGGAGGCAACCCAGCGGTGTTTTTCCGCAGGGAGCCGTCCACGCAGTTCAACGACGTTGAGCAACGGCTCTGCCCATTCAAGATCGTAACGAAAAGCGCGCTCCATCTTGCGATAGTCATCGAGAACAGCATCGGGCACAGTCTCATTCCGCAACAACGCGTAAGCGACATGCACCTCATGCCTGCCGTTGACGCCACCTCCAGGTGCGGACGGGCCGCCGGCACCGAAACCGAAGCATTCGACGGCTGCGCTATTGAACAACGAGGAAAGGTTAAAGAATTGGCGGGCATCGCGGGCCGCAGCCCTTTCTGCGTCGATCTGACCGCTGGACAGGAAGCGCTCCGGTGCGCGCGGAAGCTCGAACAGGCCGAACAGTTCGTCCCAATGCCCTGGGCGGACTTGCCAGGGCTTGGGGTCCAGACCGTATTCGGACAGCCACTGCACACGAACCTCGCGGAACAGCAACGCGACGACCTCGGCGGCGGTACCAGGATGGCGAAGCGCGAGCTTCCCGTTGTAGCGCGTCACGCTTGCGATGCAGGCATCGCCTTCCAGCGAAATCTGGGCCGTTTCGGTCGTCTCAACGCGTTCGTTGCCAAACAGCGCGAGCACTCCCGCGAGGGTTGCCAAGATGAAGGTTTCGCCAGGGATAGTCAGTTTGTACATGGGAGTTGATTCCACAAGAAAAGTGGGGCCAACACCCCATCTGGGGACGTTGGCCCCATAGGGTTTGAGAGAAAAAACCGGGTCAGTCGAGGTCGAGCATGCGCGACACGATGGCCGCAGCAGACCACGCTCGCGAGCGCGACAGGCTCTTGATGCGCATCAGGCCGCGGCATTTCCAGAACCGGCTATCGCCGTCGACGACCAGCTCGACTAAATCAACGCGGACAATCCAGCCTTCGGAGTTGCCGCGGTCAACCGACAGGCTTACGCGGTTCGTCGAACTGTCTTCCGGCCATGGGGAATGTCCCTGCAGCCCATACAAATCGACGTTCGCATCGTTGACGATATTTGCCTGCGACACCCATTCAGGTTCATTTTCGGTTTGACGCAGCGCGCGTTCTACATGCGTCACGACTTCGTCGACCGATTTGCCAGCCGGATCGAAAGGAGCCGCGGCAAGCGCAACGGGCAAATCAAGGGTTTCAGACATGGAGGGCCCAGAAAAGCAAAAGGCCACACCCGAAGGTGCAGCCTTTGATAAATGACGGACTGGGAAATCCCAGCCCGGATTGAAAATGGCGCCTAGCGCAAGACGCGCGGAAAACGTCGTTCCCGCTTGACCTTGCGCGCGTTGTGCTCCATCAGCGAGCCGATGCCGCACATGGCAACTGCGACGCCGAGCACCAGAAAACTGATATCCATGGCTATTCTCCCTTGATAGAAATCATGCCTTGAATGAACGTTAGCACAAAACCTGCAACCAGACTGGCTTCGAGCTTGGCGTCGTTGAGAGACCAGACCTGCGTCGAATGCCACACACCGACTGCGCCCAGGAACGCGGCCGCGGCAAGCGTATGACAGAAGCGTCCGAACTGCTGACGTTGATCCTTCGTAGGATTGAGGAACGGTTGGAGCAGAAGGCCGATAAGACAGTCCTCCCGTTCGCCGAGGATGGGCGCACCGACCGAAAAGCTACCGTCGGTCCTGCTATCCAGTTGCACGGTCGCGCCATCGATAGTGCCCGACACCGCCGGCGGCGCTTCGCTGACGCTGAACTCCCGAATGACAGCCTGCAGACGCTCAGACGGAAAGACCTGATCGGCCTCGCGCAGATAACTGGCGCGATCGCTGATCGTCATACCGGACGGATATTCAACGAGGATATCGACGATTTCCATTGAACCTCCTACCGGCGTTCGCCGTCGAGGCCTGCGGCAAGCCGCAAGCCCGTGAGCAACGCGTCATAGCCCTCGCGGGACGACAGCTGCTCAAGTGCCACCGCGTTGTCAGCGCCGCCCGACATGTCGGAGCGGCCGCGGCGGGTGCGGAACGAAACGGCGACCTTCTGCCTCGCGGGTGTATCAGCGACCTCCAGCATGACGGCCGGGGTGCGTAGGGTAATGCGGCAGCCACGGCCGCGACGCGACGGCTCGGCGACGATCTCGTGCTCACCGGAGCGAAGCCGCAGATCGCGGGCGACACGACGCAGGATCTGCGTCGCCAGATGAGTAATGGTTGCGTCCGATGCCGCGCCCGCACTGCGACGATCGGCATAGAACACCTTTGGAACCTTGACCATTGAAGCCTCTGAAAATAAAAAAGCGAGGTGCCCTTTTGGGACACCTCGCGATGAAGGAGTGGGCCGGCAAAGCCGGCATCGGAAGATGAGGTCAGTGCGTGACGCGCAGACCCGAATTGGTGGAGACAAGAAGAACGTGTTCACCGGGTGCGAACTGCTGGTCATCAGGTTGGGCGATGACCACGTTGCCGCCCGAACTCTTGCGCACGATGATCTCGAGCCCGGAGCGATGCGACAAAGCCTGCGATACTTTCTGGGTAACAAAACCGGATGCAGCGCCCGACAATGCGCCGGCGATGTAACGGCCAGTGCCGTTACCGATCGTGCGGCTGCCAAGGAATGCACCGACGCCCGCGCTGATCAGCGAAGTCAGACCGGAGTTATCCGAACTGGCTTCAATCGTGATCGCGCGAGTGCGGATAACGGTGCCCTCTTCGACCGTTCCCGCGCGCTGTACGTCATAGCGCTGGTACGTGTTCGGCGAACCGAAATCGACACCAGCACAAGCCGACAGCATGGAAGCGAGAACGAGACTGACGATGATCTTGAACATTTGATTGCCTCAACGAAATGAAAGGGCAACCGTCCCGTCAGGGTGGTTGCCCTGACGGGATAGAAAGGTTTTTGATTCAGTGAACAGCAGCCAGACGAACGCGACGGTTCGCGCTTCGGTCGCGGACAGCAAACCAGCGCACTGCGAAGAGCAGAGCGGCCGAAAGCGGTGCGAGAACAAAGACAAACCAGAGACCTACGCCTTGCATGAACGCGCTGTACGCATAGCCATGTCCTGTGACGGACTCGACCATGAGCGCAGCCAGGGACAATTGGTGCGAACCGACGTGCGCCAGATAGCTATCGAGCGCGGCCGGTCCGGATGCGCGCAGCAGGTCGAGTTGACTCTGCGCTTCGAACGCGCAGCCGAAAATGACCAGTGCGCAGCCCGTTAATGCGAGAACGGCGGCAACGATCAGAACGAACTTGAACGAAACGGCCGTGGCCGTGTGTTGGCGATTCGACATGGAACAGCTCCACAAAAACGGGAGCCGGTTCCCGTTGGGATTGGCTCCCAAAAGGATTGGATGAGTGCGTCAGGTGGGTTTCACCTGACGCATCGGACAGACGCGGTTACGACGAAATGCGGGTGAGGTAATGCAGGTCGACGCGACCGCTTTGGACGAGCTCACGCTCGGTATCAAAAGGGATCTGGTGATCGAATTTCACGGTTGCCGTTCCATCCTCCCAGACATACAGAATCGTGCCCGAGTAAGTCTGGATCGGCAATTTCGCAATGGCTTGCGCGACGACACGTTGGTTTTCGCGGAAACCCCACTTCTCCGAAACCTTGAGGGGACTGGCAGAGATTGCCAAAGCCTTGACGAGTTCCGGCGAGAAAGTGACTTGCTGCAACATGGTGCGGCTCCAGAAAAAACGGGAGCCGGTCCCGTTGGGATGGCTCCCAATAGGGTTGACAGACGGGTTTGAGCCGTCGTGGAGGACCGGCATTGCCGGTCAAAGGTGCGGGCACTCCAGCAAGCTGGAGTGTTCTTTCGATGCGCAGAAGCGCGGGTGATAGAGTGAGTCTAGGCCACATCCGAGCAGTCGAAGTGCTGAAACATCACGAAACGGACCTAGCTTTCATCATTTGGACTCGCCTGGCGGAGCCCAACGTAAGCAGCGGCCGCCTTCTGACGATACGTCGAACGGACAGCAGGATTCGGCGATGCGCAGACGAAAAAAACGCCATTCCCCGGAGGGAACGGCGCTCGTAGTCATAAGTTCAATACAGCGTCGCCCAAACCACACGTTTTTTGGCTTCGGATGCACTGGTACAGCGCAAACAGCGGAAATTCAGCCTCGGTGGCCGAATGCGTCCGGCGATCCCTCCCGCGCGCGTTGGCCAAGCAGCCGGACCGAATACGCCCCAGCAATGCTGCCTTCCATACCCGCAACGAGCGCCGCGACAGTGGCCTCGATCTCGATATGAGGCATGCCGCTGGGGAATATCGCAAAGCTACCAGCCAATACATTCTCGCCCGCGCTGGTGAATTCGCCGTTCGTGAGCCACCAGCGATCACACTCGCGTTCGAATCTTAGCCAGATGCTGGCCCGCTTCGGCGCGACAACGGTCTCGAACGTCTTGCTGAACGCATCCACAATCCGGTCCTTCGCCCACCCGTGCTGCGCCAGGCAATCAACAATCGCTTGTTTCATAATTCTCCGGTTAAAAAAAAGCCGCTTCCCGAAGGAAGCGGCATATCAGATTACGGCGGATTTTTTCCGGCTCCTGCGAGCCTTCTTCTCCGGCAGCTTCGGCGCTTCGTACCCGAAGCGAGCCCATGCAGCAGGATCAGTGGCAACCGGGTTCGTTCGCCCCGTTGTGAGGTTCACGAATACCGCCGACCAGTCGAGCGACCCGGTGCGAAAGAGCGTCCACAACAGATTGAACGCCTGCACCGAAATCGCCTGGTTGATGACCAGCGACTGCTTTCGCAGTGCGTCAGCCATCGAACATGACGGGGTGTCGTCGCCCTTGTCATTCTTCGCATTCAGCAGGTCCGGAAACAGGTCGCCCACATGGGGCAGCCTGTCATGCCGTGGCTTGCCGAACTCGCCAAGAATGACCTGACCGCGGTCCGTCTCATTCCCACAGTCGAGGTAATAGCGGCACGATCCACGCTTTGCAGACTGCACAATCGCGTGGCGCGCGCGCCGGGTATCGACGCAACCGACCACAACGTCCGCCTGAAGGCGGACACTCGAATCGACACGGCGTGCTTCGGCCACCCAGCGCGTGCCCATCAGGTTGTTGAGCCGGTTCACAAGCAGCAGCGCCTTGTACTGGCCAACATCGTTCGGATAAAACCCCTGCCGGCCGACATTCGTCTCGCTGACCGTGTCATCGTCGTACACCGTGCATTCGATTCCGCCCGGGTGCCCGAGCTCGATCATTGCGTGATGCAGGCGAGCAAGGCTTGGTAGCAATGCGCTACCGGTGCCGCCCGCCCCCACGACGACCACTCGCCAGGCCTGCGTGAGCATGTGTTGAGGGATGCAGTGTTTGATGGCGGTGTTCATGCCGTCGCCTCCGCATCCAACGCCACCTGCCATGTTCCGGGAATTCCGCCCTGTTTCTCGAAAATCCCCTTCACACACAAACGGAATGCCATCGACGGCAAACGATCACAATTACCGAGCACGAGCGCGAGCTTCACGTCATGCCGATCATCATCGTTGTCCGTGCGAGAGAAGAATGCCTCGCCAGAACCGTGCGAGTGGCAGTCCACCACAACGCTTTCGCCATCATCCAGCAAGGGTCGCTCGTACCTGAGGTGACCCGGACCGTGCGACAACGAAGGCAGCGACACCGTGCGAAACTGTCCGGTGTGCTGATTCCAGACGATCCACGCCCCCGCTTCGTTCGGCAGAGCAGCCCGTGCCATCCGGTAGAACGCAGCCACGTGCTCTCCCGGTACAGCGCCGCACAGCAGTTCCGTTGATTCGGCAACCTCGCCGTACGGAATTGCCGTCTGCACGTCGTAACGGGCTATGCGGCGTACCACCCGGATCCATGGACGGAACACTTCCAGCCAGATGCCGTTAGCGGCGATCAGCAGCCGCTCGCCAGCGGCCGTCAACGGCGGCACCGCCTCATTGCGCGGGACCATGACGGACGGAAACGACTTTTGCAGTACCGCGTCCAATGCGTTCATGCTGCACCTCCGACGCGGCCGCTCACCAGCGCCTGCACCGTGAATTTCGTTGGCACGAGGCACTCGAGCGGAAACGACTCGCCGAACTTGGCGTCCAGCATGTCGCGCCAGAAGGCGTATTCACCATCCGTATAGCTCACGCGCTTGCCACCAGCGTTTGGATGGGTAAATGCCGACTCGAAAAACCCCGCTTCCCACCGGGGGATGGATGCGACATCGACACGTTTGGGCACCCGCGCCGTTCCGATGCAGATGCCGCCCTGATCCCACGTGTTGAAGTACGGCGGCTCGAACAGCTTCGTTCCCGCCGTAGGTCGATCTCCGTCGGCGAGCGCAAAGACACGAAATCCCAGATTGGACGCCTGGAATACGAGCCCCGGATGCGGCACGACGGCGGAGCGCTCACCAAGATTAGAGCACTTGAAGAACACCCGGCGCATACCGCCCGGGCACCACCACGTCACGGCCGCCGACGAGACACCCAACACTGTCGCCGGCAGGAACTCCGCCTTCGGTGCAGCGTGCTCCGCCAGTTTCGTGAGCGCGGAAATCAGTGCATCGCGCTGCAGCGGCCGACCTGCGCCGACCGTGGGGCGCCCGTTCACGAGTGCGATCGGGTGCGCCGTTGCAAACACCGTGCTGTCATCCTTCGCGCCATACAGAAGCAGCGCCGACTGCAGTGCAACGTCTGCACCGGCCCGGCCAGATGAGATACCAGACATAGGAAAACTCCTAGATGATGTGCGTCACCAACGCCAGCAGGCGGTCGAGACGCTTCAGAATGGAAAATGCGAGTTCCCAGTCGGCGTACTGCCGACGGATCACGCGCGCGTTGTCGCCCAATGCGATAAAGCCGTGATAAGTCGTGGCCTCACCGCTCTGGGACTCGCTATCAAAATGGGCGTCCAGAAGGTCGCCGATGATTTCGCTGCCGTCGTAGACGATTCCGCATCCTGCGTACACAGGGTTAGTCTCGTAGGCCGCATTGAATAGCCGCTGACGCCGTGTGCCATGCATCAGGCGGTTCAACCGCAGAAGCTCAGTACATACGCGACGAACCGTCCCCCTGCTTCTGGAACGCAGCGCGAGCAGTTCTTCTTCCGTCAGTGCCGGACGAAGCCGCCAGCGGCCGCCGGAGAAAACCGAAGCTTCGGCGTCCTGCGGCGCCAGCATGGGTTTGACGACCGACGGGAGGTAAGCCTTGCGCGCCTCCTCGTCCTCGCCGAACCGTTCCTTGAGCATCTCCTCGGCTTCCGCGTCGGCGATGCTTTCGTCGCCGTCCCAGTACCAGCATGAGAACTCGTACATGAACCAGTCCGGCGTTCGCAGCCAGACCGTGCGCAGGGACGCGCGATGGATAGTCGACATGAGGGTTCGCAGCAGCAGCGGATGCGCGGCGCGCAACTTTGCAGTGGTCGCCCCGAACGAACAGATCCATTCCTCTGGCGACTCCAGCGCGAAAAACAGTGACGAAGGATCTTCGTCATTGCTTCCCGTGCCGGTGTACCGAAGGATGTCGCTGACCGCGTGGCTGTCGAACAGGCAAGGCCGGACCGTAATGCGCTCCAGCCGGCCAGTGTGACGCCTTGCCCAGGCAAAGAACGCCTGCTGGAAGGCATCGCCCGCGTCGACCGGCTCGTTCACGTCTGCCGCGCGCAGCGGTCCGTACAGGAAGTGCTTCGTGACAAGAGACGCGAGCGACACGTCCTCGCGCCATTTCACGCGCGCAGCGACGGGGACGTCGTCCGCGACGCTGGGCAGCGTCAGAAAATCAGCGGCAGGTCCACGTCGGGCAACGGCAACGCGTGGCGGTTGCCACGACCCACCGGAGCCGACAGTGAGGTGCGAATCAGCTGTTGAAGGATCGAAGAGCATGAGCGGGCTTCCTCGTCATAAAGAAAAACCGCCCTTTCGGGCGGTTCCTGGTTGAATGCCGCGTCCGGACCGGACAGGGCTTTGAGCAAAGCGTCCTTACGCATGGGAGCCCTTGGCACCCGCCGCGCGGACGAACGTGTAGCGCATCACCGTGTCCTTGATCTCGGGCCCGTCTAAGGCGGCCGTCGTCAGTTCCGGATACTGCGCGGTGTAAAGATCGCGAACCTGGTCCGGCGTGAACGCCGGCCCGGGATCGAGCAGGTTCATGCCGTTGTAGGCGAATTCGCGGATCACTGCGGCGATAGAGATCGACATGGGTGGTCTCCTTATCCGAGAAGCGACAGGAGATCCGTGCCCTTCGGCTCGGACGATGCAGGTGCGGCCGATGCCGATGCGGGAGTCGAATCCGTGGCTGGCGCCTCGTCTTCGTCTTCGCTTTCGTCTTCGTCCGCTTCGCTGTTCGAGGCCGGCGCCGGAAGCGCCTTCTTCGAACCACCCTGCAGCGCCTTCTGCGCCTTGCCGACCTGCGACTTCTTCGCTTCGTCGAGAATGGCCGCGGTGACCGCGACCTGTTCCTCGAGCGATTTGTGCGAGCCCGTGTAGGTCAACAGTGCATTGGCGAAACCCTCGTCGAGCTCGGCCGCCGTCGCTGTGAGCACGAGCGGCTGACGCAACGCCGGGTCCTTCGCGCCGTGCGGCACGACAAACACCGCCAGCTGGTCGCCGGACGCCTGAAGGGTCATCACGACCTTGCCGGATGAGCGCACAAGCGCTTCGAGTTGCTGAAACATAAGTGACTCCAGAAAAGAGAAAAAGCCGCGCGAGGCGGCGTATACATATAGAGGGGGAACGGGGCGCTGAACGCGCCCCGCCAGATCAGAACTTCAGCACCTTCGGCAGCTTGCCCGTGTAGTCGAAACCTTCGACCTTGAGCAGTGCCTCGATGACTTCCGGCTTGGGTTTCGCGAAGACCTTCTTGAAGTTCTCGCCAAGCGCGGCACGAATGCCAAGCTCATCGGCGAGAACGGTCATTTCGGACTTCGTGATCAGCTCCAGAAACTCCTTGTCGAGCTTCCAGTGCTTTTTCAGGTCCAGCTTGTGCGACTTGCAAAGCTGGGTCAGGCTGGTCACGTCGAGCCCTTCGATCGCCGCAAACAGCATGGCGATCATCAGGTCGGCCTGCTTGCTTTCGTTCGTCGCCTGCACGGCGTCGACCGCTTTAGGCAGATTGGCGAGCGGCGCTTCACCCTCCGCGATCCGCTCGAAAAACTTGCGGAACGACGCGTCATCGATCTGACGGGCGTGGCCACTCAGCACGATTGCAATCAGGTACTGGCGAGCCAGTTCGTGATTCATGCCGATGTCCACGCGCAGCGCCTTGCGCCAGAGCTTCACGCGATACGCCTTCACCTTCTCGGACTCGGCGATGACCGTGACCGAGGGATTGGTAGAGGACGGTGCATTGGCTGACTTGCTGCCCGTGCCATTCGCGCTCTTCGCCGCCGGCGCCGACTTTGCGCCCTCGGCCTTCTCCGGCTGTTTTGCAGCCTTTTCAGCCTGGATGCGAGCCGCCACCTTCTTCATGTTGCAGACGGTATCGAAGCACTGGCCGCGATAGACCTTACCGACCGAATCAGGGAGGCCGCTTACTGCCGCGCCGTAATTTGCGCAACCGTGACAGGCTTTCGCCTGTTCGAGACCAACGCCGTTCGTGCCGTCGACAGCCAGTTGCACGCGCGTATTGTTGTCCCCAGCCCGCACGATACGTACGGTCTGGAACTCATCACGCAGGCCTGCCGCTGTCGCTTCAAGCTGCTTCTCCGTTTTCTCGTTGAAGCAGGCGCGGTTAGTACAGTTTCCCGTACCGATCGCTTCGCCAAACATCTGTGCCTGCGTCGACGAGTTCTGCGGGCACCCCGCACAGTCCGTCTTGTCGAAGATGGCAGGCGCCAACGCACACGACGCCGATTCCACCAGCTTGCGCACATCAGCGGCCGACCGCTTCTCAGCGACAACGACAGGCAGGACCTTGTCCTGATTCTCTTTCGAGAGTGCCGCCAGCAGTTCGGCGTGAGCGATATTGATCTTTCGCTCGCTCAATGCGTCGAGCACAGCCGTCGAGCAGTTCAGCAGCGCAAGGCGGCTATCCAGCGTCGCGCGAGACCAGCCAAGAATCCTGGCCGTCACGTCGCGATCGCCACCGTGCAAACCGAGCAACTCCGCAGCGTCACGAGCTTCCTCGGCGGGAGACAGGTCGTCGCGCTGGATGTTTTCGGTAAGCGCAATACGCCGCGCTTCGACGGGATCGACATCCTTTACGACGATGGGCATCGGATAGTCTTCGCCGTGAGCTTCCATGGCGCCACGATAGCGACGGCCACCGGCGATCACCTCGTAGTCGAAATCGTCCTCAACGACCGGACGGACGATGATCGGCGTATCAACGCCATGCTGGCGAATCGACTCGGTAAGTTCCGCCAGAGCCTTCGGATCGAAGTATGTCCGGGGGTTGCGGCCGAGCTTGATACGCTTGAGGGGAGCAGTAAGTTGTTGTTGCATTGCAGGTTCTCCAGAGAGGGAACCTGCCCCCGTTCGGGAGTGGTTCCCGATGGGGTCAAAGATAGATGCCGGGCATGCCGGCGGTTCGATGCGTCAGAGACGCGGTAGGTACAGCCAAGATAGCGCCTCAAGGAGCCGGATCTGGTCCAGAAAGATAGAGAAATCCGCCCCGCTTTCAAAACAAAAAGCCCACCGTTATCGGGTGGGCCTTGCTCTCAGAAAAGGGTCAACTGGTCGATCGTGTCGAACACAGTGCGCTCTCGCGTACCGCTCGCCAGCGACTGCTCGAAAAGTTCGGCTAGCGACATTTGATCGTCCGCGCTTCCCACAACCGCGGCGGTCACCTGCTCGCGTTCCAGGACCGCCACGTCCGAGGTCTCAGCTTCGGCCGCAAAAGCGGCCTCTACCTCAACCTCGTGCGTTTCTGCGGCTTCCGCCAAGGGTTGGCGTTCACGAGAAACAGCCTCGCGAAGAAGATCCGCTTCGAGTCGCCTCCGCAGCTTGAACGTCCAGCCGCCGAGGATGTGTGCCGGCGTGTACCAGGTGCCCCACACTTCCATCGACAGCGCGTTGCCGTGCACGACCGTTGCAGGTACATGCAGTAGCGACAACTGGACGTATGTCATGTGCACGCAGCAGGCATCGATATCTATGCATGTTGCGTGCATCGTTTGCTGATAGTTCGCGCCAGCCGAGAGAAGCGAGTCCGCCGCCGCGATTACCATGCCGCCCGCACCGCAGGCCGGTTCATTCACCCGGATAAAGCCGCAGCGCGCAACCTCCGCACCGACGTCTCCCATCACCATCATCGACATCATCCGGGACACGCTGTACGGCGTGAAGAACTGCCCCGCCCGATCGTTGCCGAGCCCCAGCATCATGTAGGTTTCGCCAAGGACGTCTGTAAGGCCGCCTGAAACGGGCGGGCCATCCGATGTTTCCTTGCCGACCATCACGAGGCGCTGTTCAAACGACTCGACAAGCAGATCAAGCATTTGTGGGAACCGCTCTACCTCCTCCCGCTTGTACTTTCCGACGATATCGAGGTAGCGCTTTTCGCGCGTCTCGAACTGCGCGCGATCGACGCTGTTGCTGATCGCGAGCGCGCTCAATTCCACGAAATCAGAAAACACAGTGTGGAGATGATGACCATGGGAAAACGACTGGATGAGTTTGACGAGTCCCTTTTGCGCGGAATCGGCGGTCAGGTCGTGTTTGCGTTGCGCAGATTTTCGGCTCACAGCGAACACTCCCCCGCGCCGAGTCTCGCGAGGAGAACCGCATACAGCCAGTCGAAGTCGGGGACCTCGCCCAGCGCAAGCGAGCGCTCGATATCGAAGCCGGCTGCCTCGAAAATCGTTTTGCGATGGATTACAGGCCGCTTCGCCCCGACAGTAAATTCGTCGCGCGCCTTGAAAATTATGCGCATGGCCAGCGTCTCGTACGTGCGCCGTAGCTCGTCGACCACCTGGGAGGTAGTCGGCACGCGCACGGCCGGGTCGTGGCTATCGCCAAAGAGCCGCTTTTCGGTCGCAGCGATCGCGCTGTAGTGACGCCATGCAGCGGTCTGGGCGTCGATAAAGGTTTGAATAAAGTGATTGAACATGCCGGACTCCGTGGAAATCCGGGGCGCTGTCCCATACGGGGATTGGCCCCGATGGGTAAGTGAAAGTTGCTGCGCTCAGATGCCGTAGTGCTGGCGAACCAGGCGACGGCGCGCTGCAAAGGGTTGTCCCCAGGTTACAGAAAGTGGCGCGTGGCTAACCAGATGGCGTAAAGCGGCCGCACGGTAATGGGCTGAATATCGTCTTCTGGCCTTGACGATGCGCAACAGGTCCTCACGGGGAAGGCCGTAGGTCTGCCAGATCATCAGGCCGAAGCGAAAAATGCGTTGTCGGTTCATGGTGCATCCTGTCTGGGTGACGGATGCACGCCCGAGACGGGTGTGGAACCCGTCGGGGTAAATGAAAAGCGCGCTGCGAGGTGCAGGCGTTTGCTCGATGCGTCGTTGACGCGGATAGATGAAGTGAATGTTAGCGCGCTCGCTACGCGACCGAACCTGAAATGAGCACGAAATCCGTACTGCTTTCGCACGGTCGCGCCTCCGGCCGGTGCGCGAAACTTATCCACAGAAAACCTGAATAACTCTGTGGATATATTCCCGGCTACCGCATCCAGCAAGCCTCCTGTCAGAGATGCATCACTGCGCATCACCGGCAGTTCGCGTGATCCGGATCAGCCTCATAACCCGAAAAGCTCCGGACAACCATATAGCTTTCGCGCGCTCGCTGTTGTCTCGGAAAAGCTCCCGCAAACCAGCAGCTTTCGCACCTTCGCCTGATGATTGCGCGTCCGACAATGTTTTTGCGCGCACCCGCGCGCAATCAAGGAGCCGTTCATGTCAGACGTCGATCTCACGATTGGCGAAGCGTCGCTGCGCCAGCGACGCGTCATCTACCAGACCGATGTAGCCAGTTTCGGCGAGGGCATCGTGACGGACCACGACGAGAACACAGGCACGGTCATCGTGATGGATATCGATGACGGGTCATTCTGGCGCGGTAGCGACGACAACATTGAAGTGATCGTCTGAGCGAGGCAATTTTCCTGACGCCCGTATCGGACACCAACCAGCGGAAAATCTCATGGCAAACGCGAACTACCCTATAAATTCGGCCGGCAGCGCGGCATTCGCCACTGTCGTTTCAGCTTGTGTTTTTACATTTCTCGTTCCGGTCTGCAACGCGAACGGGTTTGTTCAACCTCTAGTCGCTAGCGTGGCGGCCGGTATTTTCGCCGAGTTGTCGCGGCGATATCTGGTTCGCAAGCTGGTCGCAAACCGCAGTGCGGCGGCCGCCGACGCCCTCCTTGATGTCTACGTCAATGGCGCGCAGGTCGGCACAGTTGCTGCGATCGACGTCATTTCGCTGAAGCTCGAAGCACTGAGCGATCCTCGAAACTACGCCGCCCAGTTCGCCAATATTATTGGTTTTGCTGGTCGCGGCGCGCTTGCCGCACTCATCCTGATGCCACTGCTGCTTTTCTGGTATGGCGTCATCTCAGCCTGGGTCTCCCCGGCCGGTTTCCAGTCGTCAATGTCGATGATCGCCCATCTCCAGCCGACTGATCTCACGCGTATAGCGGCCCAGTTGCTGTTTATCACGCAGATACTTTTCATGGTTCTCATCGGTGCGAGCTTCACTTTGGGCGTCGATCTAGGTCTGGCCAACGTCTTTCGCAGCGCCGTTCATCGTCGCATCCGACTCAAGATTAACTGCGCCACCGAAGGCACGCTGCATTTCAGTCCAGTGATCCGCACGGCCGCGCGTGTCCAGCCCGCGTGAGGCGTCCATGTTCGTTGAATTCGTCATGTTGCCGACGGTCGGCTGCATCCTGCTCCTGATTGCCGCCTGGCGCGCGTTGAGCACTCTTGCATCTGCCGAGCACTGGTCATCATGGGTACCGGTCGCTGTGATCGCAGGTGCCGTAGGAACTCTGCTGGCGCTCGCGCTACTGCACTCGCTTCGAGAAGAACTTCGCAAGCATCGTGAACGCAGGGAACAGTCCGCAATGGAGCAGCGCTACCCCGGCTGCCACGTTCTTCGTCTTTCGAACGGCCAGTGGTTCCTCACGGACAGATACACCGGCCGGGAATACCTGCCGGACGCCGAAGAAGGTCATTCGTTCACACCTGGCCGAACGCGAGACGGCTCCAGCAGATGTCTTCAGCAATTCTCCAACGAGGTGACGGCATGCGCAGAAAGTCGTGGTAGCCAGTGAACCACCTCATCTCCATTTAAAGCAATGGCCGCCGTCGCGGCCATTTTCTATGGCGGTCCATTATGTTTAACGTAAGTTTCGACGGCGGCACATTTCCGCTAACCGACGTTCAGGAAAACCCCGCCCGATACGTGAGGCGCCTTGAACGCGCTAAGGTCACGCCCGGCTATGCCACCTGTGAATGTGTCACCCGCCCCACGCCGCTACAGCTCGTGATCCGGCGTTACGGGTCTCTGCTCCATCTTGCCGGGTGGCCTGATGACGGCCATCGCCACGATCGTAACTGCGCATTCTTCAAAGACCCAAATGCGTCGCCAACGACGAGTGGCGCCGACTCGACGGCGGCGATCATGACCACGCCCACGGGTTTGAATGTAAAGCTTGACGCAGCACTGACCTTACGCGAAACCACGACGGATTCCCGTGGCTCATCCACACAGACAAAACCGCGGCAGGCCAGACGCGCCGCCAGCCTCCTCGCCTTCCTCCAGACTTTGTGGGCCGAAGCAGCACTCAATCAGTGGACCGGTCGCACAACATGGCGACACTGGGGTCATTGCAATGGCCAACTCCTCGCCGAGGTGGGCACCGCCCTGATCAATGGCGCGCAAGCCCAGACAGTTCTTCACATCATCCGGCGCTTTGACGAGGCCGACCGTGCCGCGATCAACGCTGATTTTGACGCATTTGTCGCTGGCTTGACGTCCGAGAAAGGAAAGACGCGCCGGGGACTTATCATTGGCGAACTCAACGACGTTGCACCCACGCAATATGGGCACGCCCTCAGTCTGCGGCAAAGCGCGCGAAAATATTACGCCAGTGCGAACCTGATTGAACACGCGTCACGTGTCCACGCCCATGCATGGCGTGCCTTGGGCGACCGCAACGCCCATGTCGTCGCCCTCCTTCTCGTTGAACGGACGCCAAAGGGCCATCTGAAGGTCGTCGATCTGGCGGCGATGCTCTGTTCCCAGGCGTTCATCCCCTGTGATTCCATTCACGAAGTCTCGATGGCCAACCGTCTCGTTGCCGGGCAGCGGGATTTTATCAAGCCCATTCGCATGTCCGATACGGACGACATGCTTCCAGACTTCGTCCTGCGCGATACCCGCCCGGAAACGCACGTCGAGGTCTACGGAATGAATGGCGTCGACACCTATGAAGCCCGCAAGAAGCAGAAACAGGAACGGCGCGCCTCACGCCGGATACCTGCCGTCGAATGGAATGTGGACCGTGAATCGCTGGAGGCTGTCCCGCTGCCACCGCCATTTCCTTGACTTCGACAACAGCGCTGCATGATGACTCCATACCCCGCTCCGGGATACACACAAGGGACCATCATGCATGACAAGGCATTTTTTTTGGAACGCGCAATCTCGCGCTCTCTAGATTGGGCGGGTCAGTACCCAGCGTTAGGCTACGCAGCCCATGACCCGCAATCCCTCTCAAATGGTCGGCAGGTCGTCGCGGCCTCCATCTCGCCAGACGGCGTGCACTGTGTGTTTTTCGGCGCCATCGGCTCCGTGTCTGAATTCTCCGCGACGTGGGCCGAGCTCGAGCGCGCGAGGACCTGGTGGTATTTCGTGCAACGCTGGTACTTCTGGGTCGTACCCGATCGGCAGACGCTCGACCAGCTCAATGTAACTGGCCTGCGGCTCGACCACGCGGTTGTGCCTGCGCGCGCCCGTGATCTCGATGACACCGCATATCGACTGTGGCTGGACGCAATCGAAGCACGCGCGCGGCAGTGCGGCTCGCTTGTCACCGCACCCATTGAACCCGAAACGGTATAGGACGCGTAGTCATGGGCGAAAAAACCAACATCGAATGGACGGATATGTCGTGGTCACCCTTGGAAGGCTGCCAGAAGGCAGGTCCCGGCTGCGACCACTGCTACGCTGAGTCGATGAACAGGTGGCTGCGCCGCGGTGAAAACTGGGGGCCCGGCGCACCACGCCGCACTTACACCGATGTGCACTGGGACAAGCCGCTGCGCTGGAATCAGGGAGCCGCACGCGCAGGCGTGTATCGAAGGGTGTTCCCGAGCGTGTGCGATCCATTCGACAACGCAGCGCCCGATGGGGAGCGCGAGTGTTTCGCCCGCCTCATCCTTGACACCCCCAACCTGATCTGGTTGCTACTGACGAAACGCATCGGCAACGCGTCCGCGATGCTTTACACGATGTTTCCTGACGGCACGCCCGACAATGTTTGGCTAGGCGCGACAATCGTGAACCAGACCGAGGCCGACCGGGACATCCCCAAGCTGGTAGACGCCCCTGCCAGCATCCGGTTTCTGTCGATGGAACCGCTGCTCGGCGAGGTCGACCTTTCTCAATGGATTGCTCCGTCGGGCAAGCCCGGAGATCTGCATGCGCAGGCTAAGATCGATGGCATCTTTGTCGGAGGAGAAAGCGGGCGCGGTGCCCGACCTATGCATCCGTCGTGGGCACGATCGTTGCGCGATCAATGCGGCGCCGCCGGCGTGGCTTACCACTTCAAGCAATGGGGAGAATGGGCCCCGGCCAACGACCACGCGGGATGCGATTTAATTCATCGGGACCGGACGAAGATAATGAGCGGCTTCTTTGATTACAGCGACCAGTGGAATCCACTCGGGGCAAACCCGTTCCGGCAATCTATGGACCGAATCGGCAAAAAACTCGCAGGGCGCGAACTAGATGGCCGGTTGCATGACGACTTCCCTACCAGTTTTGTCACTTGTTAAAGTCCCTTACATAAAACCTACTTCTCGCGCGGCAGATGTCGGTCGATAATTACGGAAAATAATTGTCGCGCGAAAACCCAAAATGTACGAACAGCTCTATCCATGTGATCACTGTGGTGGGCGCGGAACCGTGGGCTTGTCGCAACGCGTCGTTGCCGAAATCGGTCAGACCGGGTTCGACTACGGCCAGTTCGGCCGGCATGCCGGGCCACCCAAAGTCGGCGACACGATGACCCGTCCTCCGTATGCTCCTCAGACCGAGCGGCTCGCGTGCATTTATTGCGCCGACTGCGGCATGTCCACACCGTGGTTTCCCTACGCCGACAACGAGCGCGATGCGCTGAAATTAGCCGCGCCCATATGGAACCGGCGTTTAAACAGGCCCACAATTACTGAAGGCGATTTGCGCGACCTGATCGAGAAAGAGCTTGGGGCGTGTGACTCGCAAATGGTGATTGACATGCTCGCCCGTAATGACAAGGACTGGGAGACGCGCGGCCCGCTACTCGCAATGCTCGCGCAAAGGCTCGTTGACGCCGCGGTATCAACGATTGACAGCTGGCCGATCGAACCCGTGCTGCGCGATGCCGCCCGATACCGCAAGCTGGTGCAACTTGTGAAGTGGGTGGATATCGACGGCGACCGGAATATCCAGTTCCCCATGATTCCGACGCCGCGCGAGCATTCCGACCTGATGTTCGAGGACCGGATTGCGGTGGCGATTGACGGCATGCCAGATCGCGATCGCTGGTAATCGTCGCGCGGAGCGACACGATGGCCTTTTATGGTGATCGAAGATGGTTAGGCGAGCAAGATTGCGGTCCGAACGATCGGCGCCGTTGATTGGGAGAATTCGATGGCTATTTCAGTTGGCACGGCAAGTTGGACTGACCCGTCGCTGATTGCGTGCAAGCGGTTCTATCCCGCAGGCTGCACCAGCGCCGAAGCGCGGTTGCGGTTTTATGCGACGCAGTTCCCGTTGGTCGAGGTCGATTCAAGCTATTACGCGATGCCTAGCGCCTCCAACTCGGTCCTTTGGGCGGAGCGCACGCCAGCCGATTTCACCTTCAACATAAAAGCGTTCCGTCTCTTCACCGGGCATCAAACCGACCGGGACAAGCTACCCAAAGACATACGGGCAGCGCTCCCGGCAAGCGACAAAAAGAACCTCTATTACAAGGACACGCCGGGGGAAATACTTCGTGAGCTATGGCGTCGCTATATCGAAGCGATCCAGCCGCTCAGGACGGCGGGCAAGCTCGGCGTTGTGCACTTCCAGTTCGCCCCCTGGGTCGTCAACAACGACGACGGCCGTGCCCATGTCGAGCATTGCGCCGACATGATGGAAGGCTTTACGCTTGCGGCTGAGTTCCGTCATAAGTCATGGTTCTCTGACAAAGCGCGCGATACGACGCTTGCGATGGAACGCGAGCGAGGTTTCGTCAACGTTGTGGTGGACGAGCCCAACACCTCGCCGAATTCAGTACCCCCCGTGTGGGAGGTAACGAACGCGAGCCTGGCGCTGATCCGTCTGCACGGACGCAATCACCAAACCTGGAACATCAAGGATGCGGCGGCGGCCTCGTCGCGGTTCAACTACGACTACAACGACGACGAGTTAGGTGAACTCGCCAGCAGCATTCGAGACATCGAAAGAAACGTCGAGCGAACGCATGTCGTATTCAACAACAACTGGGAAGATCAGGGCCAGCGCAACGCACGGACTTTGATGACGATTCTTGGAGCAATGGCGATTCAACCATGACGGCGGCAGGAGGCAAAATCCGGCCACAATCGGACCGTCGAGACGAGGCGTCACATGACTGCTTCAGGCTGAGAAGCGACGCTCAGCAAACGCTCGTTATCCGGTGCGACGCTCGGCCACCTCCCTTCGCGCCAGCCTCGTACATTTGCACGAACACGTCGTCTACGCGCTTGAGCGCGTCATTGAGCCAGCTGCGAATCCGACGCAACGGGGCCTCTTCCGGCACGAAATCATACAGCTTCCCCACTGTTAGCATCGACTCGGTAAAGCCATTTGGCCCGCGCATCCCATTCATCTATACAGCGAGCCGACCAGCTTTGAATCCTGCCCACCATGGGCCATGTCCGGTGCGTTCATTTGCGTGCCCCTACGAAGAAAACGGATGACGATTCCGTTTTACTCTACCTGCTTTGCTTTTGCTGTCTTCATAGTATCTGGTGGCCTCCTCGATTTGTTCTGGTCGATAGTGTATGAGCCATAGACGAGCAGCGAACGGAGTGTTCGGATTTGTGGCCGCATGGCTTCAGAGAGGGAACTGATGCAGGAAAGAGGCCGCTCCCTAAACTCGTTTCATGAATTGCTTGAAGCTGATGGGATCACGTCCGGTGATCTTTTTTATGGAGTCGGACACGGCCGCCGTTGCATGGTTGCGAAACGCCTGGTAAAGCGTCAAACCGTATTCGATGGTTTCTGGTGGGAGACCACGCGATTTATATGCCGCGATAAGATCTTCCTCGCTGATGGGGGTATAAGAAATTGCGCGCCCCATTTTTTCTGTGAGAAGGTGAGCGACCTCCCAATGGTCGAGTGCTTCGGGACCCGTGACCAGGTATTCCCCCGTCAGTCCTCGGACCAGCGATTCAGCGATAAATGCTCCAACATCAGACGCCGCCACAAACGATGATCTGGCATTTCCAGTTGCCAGTGTGATGTTGCCACGCTCCACCATTGGAGCATTAAAGCCGGTGATGAAATTGTCCATGAAGAAGCTTGCTCGCACGAAGGTGTGCTTCAGGCCGGAATTGATGATTTGAAGTTCGACTTTTCGTATCGGCAGGTCCGCCAGACTTTGCCCGGAAAATGCCGCGAGATAGTTCCCGGAAATATAGGCAAGGTGATCAATGTCATGATGTGCTGCTGCATCGATGATCGCACCGAGTTTTTTGTGTACTTCTCCGTCCAGGGGCGGCCCGATAAGGACGACGCTGTCAATGCCTTTTAAGAGAGTATCGAAATCCGTGGCGGTGTTGGCATCATAGGTTCGCGTCTCGACATCCTTGAAAAGCGTCAGATTTTGAGGATCGCGCGCAGTCGCAACGACATTGAAGCCTTTGTTCAGCAAGGACTCCACCGTATTGCGGCCGGCATTTCCGCCTGCTGCGGTGACTAGCACAGTGCGCATAGCTGCCTTTGTTTCTATTTCCCGATACGGGAGTTGGTGTGAGGTCTCGCGAGAAGCATGAATTCGCGCTGGATCAAGCGTCTATCCATGACCTGAGATCCATCGAGAGCGCCTGCGGAATCCCTAAACCTGCCCTATGCCGCCATCGACGAACAACTCCGTACCAGTGACATAGCTGCTATCACTTGAAGCGAGGAAAAGAACTGCCCTGGCGATCTCCTCAGCAGAGCCGAGACGGCCAAGCGGAACCGTCTGCGCGAAGCTGTCCCTGCGTTGCTGGCCTTGCTCCGAATCTCCCAGGAGCTCCCGGAGGCCTGCGGTATCGACGGGGCCAGGGCTGACTGCATTGACGCGGATCTTTCGGTGCTTGAGATCGGTCGCCCAGGTTCGCGCAAATGAACGGATTGCCGCCTTGGTCGCCGCATAGGCGGTATTTGCCGGCAGACCCTTGCTTCCCACGACCGAACTCGCCAACACAATGGCGCTGCCATCGGGCATGAGCGGAAGTGCCTTCTGCACGCTGAAGAACAAACCCTTGACGTTGCCGTCGAACATACGATCGTAGTGTGCTTCGTCCACCTCGCCGAAGGGCGCGAACTCGGCCGAGCCGGCATTGGCGAACATGATATCAAGCAGGCCTTTTTCCTCCTGGATCCGGCCAAAGAGCCGGTCGAGATCGGTCAGACTGGCGACGTCGCCTTGTACGCCGGTGACGCCGGAGCCAATTTGCTTTACGGTCTCGTCGAGCTTTTCCTTGCGCCGGCCCGTGACATAAACGTGCGCGCCTTCAGTCACGAAAATCCTGGCCGTTGCCAGGCCAATTCCGCTTGTACCGCCCGTAACTAGTGCGATCTTGCCGTTCAGTTTTCCCATGATATTGTTCCTTTCGATGTTGGTTGTACTGCTGATGCCAGACGCTCGAGGTACCGATCGCTCATCGCGCGGTAACAGCTGTACGATGTGCAATCGGCGTCTGGCGCCGCGGAATGACCATGTTTCTCTGCTGTGAAATACCTCAACGAATCCGTGGCCGATACCTGTAGTGAACGGTGTTGTCGCCGAGTTTTATTGGGTGTACTCCTTTTAAAACATCACGTGTGAACAACTCGTTCGGCGAAAGAGACTTCCAATGAAGAGATTCGCACTTGACGTTATTCAGACTGGTTACGGGCCATAGCAGGAAGGTCAAGACCGTGTTGCATGGTTTCTACACGTCGCGGACCCAAAGCTCTTTCGCATTCAGGTATGCGGATCGACGATGCGAACAGAACACATTGGCAAGGATTTACTGCTCGAACGCTCGACGATGGGTTCTCACAAAGTCGCCGACGGTTTGGGGGGCTCGCCCGGTGATCTCGCCGATAACGCCGTCTACGCCGGAGAAAATTCCATTCTGGTAATCAACGGCGATCGCGAGAAAGTGCTGAATCAAGAATTCCGGCAAATCGTATCTCTCCAGATGCTCGCGATATTGCTCAATGGTTGACGGGCGATAGGCTATCTTGCGGCCCAGCACCTTGCCGATTTCATCGGCAATCTCTTCCTGGCCCAGTTCGACGGGCCCGAACAGCGGATAGGTCTTTCCTGTATGACCGGACGGTCGTGCGAGGATAGCGGCAATCAGGCGGCCCTGATCGTCGGCCGCGATCGGCGCGTGACGCCCCGTACCGTAGGGCAGCGTGATCTTGCCTTCCTGCACGATCGGATCGCGCACCCATGGAAAAATCAGCCATTCGGAGAAGAAAGTCGGGCGAATATGGACGGTCGGCACGCCCGACCAGTCGAGCACACGTTCCGCGATCCAATGGTCGCGCGCGGCGTGACTCTTCGAATCTTCCCGGGCGGAAATTTGCGACATTTCCACGACGACTTCAACGCCTGCGCGCTGCGCCGCGTCCGCGAAATACGCGGCGGCCTGGATATAACCAGGAAGGACGGGATAGCACAGGTACGCGCCGGTTACGCCATCCATCGCGCGTATCACGTCGTCATGCTCGAGAAGATTGCCAACCACGATTTCTGCGCCCTCGCTCCGGAGCAATGCACTGCGCTCGTCTTCCTGACGCACGAGGGCGCGAACCAGGTATCCGTCTTTGAGAAGATGGCGAATCGTGTGGACGCCCGTTTTGCCGGTGGCGCCGGTGATCAGATACGTGCGTTGCGGCATATTGGACTCACAAAACTAAAGGGGCATGGATACTCGTCGCGAGTGCGGAGGATTGTCGGCAGGCCGGCAATCACCGGGTTAGCTCGCAGACGACGTGGCGGCCTTGCTGTTCAGATAGGCAAGCAGAGGTTCCAGATGCGGTAGGTCTTCGGCAATGAGGTTCTGGCCGCTTCGGTTTTTTACACTGGGACGGTCGTTGATCCTCGCTCGCCATTCCAGCAATGCGGTGTGATCGGCCGGGACTGTCAGTCCTGCATAGTCCCCATGCATCAGCGCTGCCCATACCGTTATGTCGGCGACAGAGAACTGGTCGCCCGCGACGTAAGGTTGAGTTCGCAAAACGCTGTCGAAGTATTTCATTCCCCCTATCGCCCGTTCTCCGTGTTTGTCGCCCCATTGTTTACGGAAAGCCCAGTCGGCACTTTTGAAGGCCTCGTTGGCTTTGCCGAGGCCCGGCGTCGAGTGGTGGAAAAACACGCCGATGCCGTCGATCAGTTGATGGTCCGCGCGCCGTTGCATCATGTGGACCATCGCTTTGTCGCGTGGTGTGCGTCCGGTGAGGATCGGGTTTCCGTCGAGGTTGTCGAGATACTCCGCGATCGCAACACATTCACCAATGAACGTGCCGTCGTCGAGTTCAAGAACCGGAACCGTCGACGTCGGATTCTTCTCCTTGAATGGACCTTTTTGATGCTCTGCGTCGTAGAGACTCACGCGAACAAACTCCACCAGCGAGTCCATCCCCTTCTCCGCCAACACGATGCGAATGCGAGCCGGGTTAGGGAAACCTTCAATGTCATGAATCTTCATTTGAACCACCTTCAATTGTGTGTCGGGGGAAAGTCATTGCGATGCCCGTATTGCGCATCGGTTCAGCTTTGGCTTGGTAAGCTGTCCGGGAGCGAGCGGCTATCAGGGCTGGTTAAGGAACCCGCTCACGTCTTTCAAAAACAGATCGGGATACTGATAGAGCGATCCATGATTCGAATCCGGGTAGATGATCAACTTGGCGTCCGGCAGTTTCTGCTGCAGGGTGTAGGAGTTAATCGTGTAGTGGACGATGTCATTGCTGCCGGCAACCACGAGAACCGGTTGTTTGATTGCCTGGAGATAAGCAGTGGAGTCCGCGCTCGGCACGCCCCACGCTGAAAACGCGGCAACCTGGGCGGGCGCCACCTTGGCACCGACGGCAGCATCGCGACCCACTTTTCGTGCGTGGATTCGCGTCAGAAACGCACGTCCAGCAGCTTGCGACGCATCCGACTTCGTGAAGAAGACATCGAGCAACAGGTCCTCTTCGGATGTGCGCTTCTTCGCGAGAAGTGCCTGGAACTCCGGCGTCAATGTAGCCATTCCCACGCCGCCTCGCGGCCCGCTCCCCACCAGCACGACTCGATGAACCAGATCAGGCTGTTCGATGGTGACCTCCTGCGCGACGAGACTGCCCATCGAGAAACCGAGCAGATCGGCTCTTGTAATGCCAAGCGCGCGAATGAAGGCGATTGCCTGCTTCGCCATCGCTTCGATCGTGGTGGGTACTTCGCCCCCCGAACTGCCGACACCGGCGTTGTCGAACAGAATCACGTCACGATCATGGGCGAAGCCATCGATGACTTTCGGATCCCAACTATCCAGATTGCCCACAAAGTGCTGGAAAAACACCAGCGGGATACCACCGCGTTTTCCGAATCGACGATAGGCGAATCGCGTGCCATCGACATCGATGAACTGCGTGGGTACTGTCTGGAAGGTAGTCGACATGCCGTTCACCGGCGTGGCCCTCGCGCTTGCTGCATTCGCGGGCATCAGATAGAAAGCCACCGCGAACGCGGACACGATAAAACTCAAACGGAGGCTGGCGATCTTGCTGAAATGCTTCATGGTAATTTTCCTGTCATGATGGGATTCCAATGGTTGTATTGCAATTGGCGGCCGCAATGCATTGCGGTACGCAAAGGGGCGCTCGGTCAAGCGGACCGTTCCCCGAAAAAATCCGGACTGAATGGCTTTTACGAAAGGTCTCCTTCGATCAGGACCGCGACTCGTCCGGCTCGCAGCCGGTCCGACCTCGCCATAGCCAGCACACCGAGTTGTCCCGCGAACGCAAGGACGCAAAGTCCCGCCGATAACATCGGCAATTGCACGAGATGAAAGCCCGCGGCGAGCGCGAGTCCGCCGAGCGCCGCTCCAGCCGCGCTGCCAAGATAGTGAGCTGAACTCTGCAGCGCCACCACGACGCTTCCTTTATCCGGATGCAACGAAAGCAGCCGATGTTGTTGAGGCGCTTGTGAAGACCAGGCTGCGACGCCCCAGACGCCGAAGAGTGCAAATGCCGATACCTGATGTGACAATGCCATTCCCATCGACATGAACACGGCGAACATGAGAACGAGGACAACCGACATGAGCCATTCTGGACGTCCGGTGGCATCGATAAGTGCGCCGCAAAAATAGACACCGACGATCCCGCCGAGACTCCACATCCAAAGATACGGGAGCGGGTCGGGAATGCGCGTGGTCGCATGCAACAGCGGCGCGATAAAGGTGTACAGTCCGATCGACGCGGCGGACGTAACAAACGAGACCCCGATCGTCGCGGCGACGCGTGCGTCCACCATGACGGCAATGCGCTGACGAAAAGACGGTGGCGATGGAGCGGCGACTTTCGGCATCAGCAATACGACGCCCGCGAATGCGATTGACCCGAGCATCACGATCAGCCACATCGCGCTCCTCCAGCCGAAGTGTTCCGCGAGAACGAGACCACCCGGAACGCCGACAGCCGTACCCAACGCGAGTCCGCCGACGATCAGTCCGAGCGCTCGCCCGCGCTGTGAGAGGGAAACCATGCTCGCAGCGGCGCTGAACGCAATCGGACTGTAGAGTCCTGCGCCCACACCGGCCGCCGCGCGTGACACCAGCAGTGTGGAAAAACCGGTAGCCGTCGCGCTCAGCACATTCGCCAATGTGAACAGGACGAGCGCCACGCCGAGCACCCGTCGGACAGGCTTACCGGCGGTCAGCGCACCGAAAAGCGGCGCTGTAATGGCGTAGCAGGCGGTGAAAATCGTGACCGTCTGCCCTGCAACCGAGGCTGGAACATTGAAGCTCGAACCTATGCCCGGCAGCAGACCTGCCATGATGTAGGCATCAATCCCGAGTGCAAACGTGCCGAGGCAAAGTGGAAGAATGCTGAACAATCGGACTCCAAAAAAATGCTGACTGCCGGGTCGATGACATGCCCGACGAAAGTAATTTCAGGGCTGCCGCGAAGATGTCGGCCGTCGTGCAAAATGTATCAGCGGGACCGGCGGCCGGGAATCCGGCAAGATTTCACCTTGCTTGTGAGAATTTGCACCCATGTTCGACTGGAACGATATGCGGCACTTCTTAGCGCTGGCGGAGGCCGGGACGCTATCCGGCGCGGCGCGGACAATGAAGGTGGACCACGCCACCGTCGCGCGGCATATCGCGGCGCTCGAGCATGCGTTGGGCGAAAAACTGGTAGACCGGCTTGCAAGACGGTGGCAGTTGACAGAGGCGGGTGGCGAAGTGGCTAGCGCGGCCGAAGGTATGCTGGCACAGGCCCATGCGCTGGAGAGAGGCGTGCGGGCGCGAAAAACGACAGCCCGCGCGAAGGTAACGGTGAGTGCGCCGCCTTCCCTCGCGGGCGCCTTCCTCGCGTTGCGCATGGCAGAGCTGGGCTTGCGGCATCCCGAACTCGATCTGGTTCTGCTAGGCAACCAGTCCTTCATCTCGCTCGGTCGCCAGGAGGCGGACATCGCAGTGCGCCTGTCCCGACCGACCGAAATGACCAATGTCGCGCGTAGGGTCGGTAGGATGGCGTATCGGCTGTACGCGGCACCAGGCTATACCGAACTCCCCAGCGAAGCGTGGCAATTCGTTGCTTACAACTCGTCGCTCGATCATGTGCCTGAACAGGAATGGCTTTACCGCTTTGCCGAGGGCCGCCGGATCCGGTTCAGGAGCAATGATCTGACGAGCCAGCTTGCCGCGGTACGCATGGGTTTGGGCATTGCCGTATTACCGCGTTTTTTCGCCGAGGCTGACAAGGGTGTGCTGGCGCTGCACACGGAAGAAAAGCTGTCGCGAGACATCTATCTCGCGGCCCACTCCGATATGCGACGAAATGCGGCTGTACGCGTAGTGATGGATTTAATCGCCGAAAAGCTCGCCGACGAATTCGTCGGGCACGCGTAATCAAATGGGCGGCTGGCTACCGGGCGCGGTCCGGCCGACGGGTAGGTCGCGGTGACGAGACCGCAGTGCTCGTCGCCTCGAGATCCGGCCGGAGCACGTTACGGTTCAAAGCAAGATCGGAGTCGTTCGCATTGAGTTCGCCCAACGCTATGTTTTCGAAAACATGTCCAAAGAAGTGTGACGCATATGTGCAGTCCGGCAAAACCGCGCGCCATTGTCGCCTATGCGTTCGATTTCGGTCATTAGACGCCACAACGTCAACGTCTGCAGTGGGTCGGCAGCCGACCGTGTTGTGAAGTTTCCAACATTGAACCCGCGGTGAAAGTAACTTTATGCCGTCTGCATCGGGCGGCGGATTGCCCACCACGCGCGCGTATGGCATGCTGGGTTCCCGTTTTGGACGAGGAACAGCCCGGTCATGGCAGCATCAACGCACCGTCATGCCGCGACGCGGCAACAGCCAAGGCCCCACACGCCGCCGGCATACGTACAACAATTCATCGATACGCATCTGGCCGCCGCTCGGGACGTGCAGCGCAGGTACCACGTGCCTACTGGGGTCGTCATCGCCCAATCGGCTCTTGAAAGTAATTGGGGAAGATCGGTCGTCGGCAATGCCTATTTCGGCGTGAAGGGCCATGCCCCTAGCGGCGACAGCACTACATTTACCACTCACGAAGTGGTCAACGGACAGTCGATCAGAATTGAAGACGCATTCCGCGCCTACGGCAGCTATGAAGAGGCCGCCGACGACTACGCGCAGATGCTCCGAAACAACCCTCGCTTCCGGTCCTGCTTTCTTTACACCCGCAGTTCACAGTTCGCCAACGCGCTCGCGCGTAGCGGCTACGCGACAGATCCGTCTTACTCCGTCAAACTCAGCGCAATCATCCGTGCGCACAGGCTCGACCAATATGACGCGCGGGGGATCGAGCCATGATGCGCCGCGCGACCATCATGGCGGCGTTGATTGCCTGCACGCAGGTGTGCGCCGCCCAGCAACCAGTGACGAACAATGATACGGCGGCCACCCGCGCGGCGGAAATCACGCGTACCTACGGTCTTTCAAAAGACGACACCGCGTGCCTGCTGTTCGACACCGCCGACAAGGGCAAATACTTTCTGGTGCGAGTGCGCGAAAACCACACGCAGGCATGCGGCGGTGCGACCGACGTCTCCCCTACCCTGTTCTTTCTGAAGATGCGCAAACGCGACGGCTACACCGTCACCACCGCGTATGACAGCGAGCATTACCTGCCGCTCAAAACGCCCGAAAAGAAGTGAGACGCAAATCCGTCGACGCGGGAGCATGCTGACCCATGGCAGATAGGGAGCAGAATAATGTCCCGAATTCTCTGAAAAAAAGCCGACTCCTGAGAGTCGGCTTACTAAAAAGTTCCGGCACATTTCCGAGGGCCGATGCCAGAACCTGAGAGACAACCTATTGTGGCGCAGCGTCACCTGCGCAAATGGGGCGTATGACACACAGATTTGTGCATCATTTCCGCGAAGGTGCGCTTTCTCGCCCTAATCCTCACCTGTTCCAAGAATCCGGTACAGGGCTTGCCGTGAGATTCCAAGCGCCTTTGCCGCGTGACTCTTGTTCCCCGCGGATGCGGTCAACGCGTCCCGCACTTCGCCCACGGTCGGCAGCGTCCTCTGCAAGCGCTCCTGCTTCGCAAAGGTCGACAGGTACGCATTGGCTTTCGTGACGCGACTGTGCCCGGCCGCCTCGACCACGCGTTGCATTGCTTCCTCGTGAATTCTGCGATCGGGCTTCTCCCGGACGCCTTTGATCGGTGCAGGCACACCGGCCACCAGCTCGTACAGCGATTGTAGATAGCCATGACGTAGCCCGTGGCTTGTGATGCCAAGCCCCTTTCGCGTCACGCCATGCTTCTCCAGCACGTAGTAATACCAGTCGCGCCACTGCTTGAGGGTGCGGTCAGCGGGTACGGTTGAGCCGGTCAGCCCGTTGCTGAGATGCGCTGCCTCCTCAAGCACGGCCAGCTTCGCTTCAATGGGAACCTCGCGCGGTCGGCCGCCCTTCGTCCCCCGCGTGACGGCTAGCATCTGCGAGTCGCGAACCGCTTCCGCTGGGCGCAGCATGAAACTTTCCTCGATGCGTAAGCCGAAGGCCGCCTGAAGCTTCAGTTGTACCGCCGTGTAAGGACAGGTCTGCGCGATCTCCTCGATTTTGGCAACCGCGTCAACTCCGTTCCCTTCCCATGATCTGTCTTCAGTGGCAACGTAGCTGCGCACGAGCCCGTGCTCCCGACGGTCGACATAGTCCGCGAGCGCGCCGACGAGGTTCGCCTTCCCCATCCAGCTTGCTATCGTTCTGAGATAGGTCAGCTTGTTCTCGATCGTGCCACCAGTCTGCTTTTTCGAGACCCAATGCTGGACAAGGAACTCAACGTGTTTGTGCTTTAGCGACCATGGCGTCTGAAGGGCAAACCCGGCCTCATGCAATTCCTGAAAGGCCTTGCAGAGCTTTTCAGCCCGATATTCCTGTGTCTTGATCGACAGCGATTTGTTGCTGATGCGCGTTGCGCTATGAACGCGCGATATGTTGGTGTCAAACAGCTTGAGAAGCGCATCGCGAAACTCGGGCGCAAATCCATAACCGGAAACCGTCGCCCGAACATTCAGAATAGCCGCCATTCTTCCTTTCTCCCGCAGCCTAGCTGCCATCTTTCGTTGTTACTGGTATGCCGATCCGCTGCGCCCCTACCTGGCACCGTGACCCGATTCGGCTGACCGTCCTCTCCCCGCACTGTGTGCGGCAGCGCCGTTTCCCTGACGCGTGGGTTTACTGCCTTCCTCACCTTTAGCGATTTCCATCCGATCAGCCAGATGCATGGGAAGCACATGCGATCTGTCTGTCCAACCTGCTGCCTGTCAGCGTGAATCGCGCTTCGCGCAACTCCCCTCCGACGTTTCGCGCATTGCCTTTCGGCGTTTTGCGCTGTGCGGATCGCTCCGCGGTGTGCAGCTTCGTGGCTACCCTGCCCGCACGTCCGTCTTTCGACTTCGTGCTGCGGCGGGCAAACCGGTTACGCGTTCTTGTCCGGCCGCGTTAAGCCGTGTCGTCTTCCGTCAGGGAATCGCGGTAATCCGGTATCTACCGGTCCGCAAGAGTTCCCCCGCCCCCAAGCACGTTCATCACCGCCGCGGTGTATCGAGCTTAGTGAACGCACCCAGCATTCGCTGAAAGGGCGTGTGCAGGCACCATCAAGGACGTGGGAAGTGTCCGGTGTCCGGCCTCTCCACATGTCCTCAACGTGCCACAACGCGGCAAACTGCCGCCAATCGTATGGATATCGCGGTGTCCAGTGGTCCTCAACGTGGATCACTATGGACTTGATCTGATTCAAAAAAAGGCCGCATCAATGTGCGACCCGGTCATTCATTTTATTTTGGCCTTTTGCGGGCCGGAAGGGTATGGACGTGCGAGTGCCTGGCACTCTGTATCGATGCGTCGTGGACGCGGTAGGTACGCACAGCGTAAGTGGGTTCGCGGCAATCCCACCAGTCAAAAGATGGGCTGAACCAGTCGGCTTTCGTTGACTTGACTTTGTTGCGCGCTCGCTAGACTGAAACCAGGTAGAACTGACAGAAAAATGTCAGTTTGCTCCGACAGAACCGACGGGACATTCGAACTAACACTTATCTGTCAGTTTTCTGATAGTTCGTCGGCACCACGCAACGAAGCCATTCAGACTGATAGTTATCTATCAGTTTTCTGACACTTTGGAGCGTCGCTCAATCAACGCATGGAGTCATCTTGAAAACTTCCGTCTTCGCAATCGACGTCGGCTACGGCAACACCAAATACGCTCACCGTGCTGCAAGCGGCACCATCGCGACGGGTATGTTTCCGTCGCTTGCTCCGCTCACCGCAAGCCACGCCCTCTCCGGTTATGGCGACGCCGTACTCGCCGCGCGCAAGGTCGCCACGATGGTAATCGATCAGATCGAATACGAGGTTGGCCCCGACGTATCGATCACAGCTGCGTATGGCAACACCGGCCGCGCACTGTCGAACGACTTTGTTCTGTCCGACAACTACGCGGCTCTGCTGTTCGGTGCGATCCACTTCGCGGGCGTCAGCCATATCGAACGCCTGGTGCTCGGATTGCCCGTTCATAACATGAAAAAATACTCGGGCGCTTTGCGTGATCGATTCACTGGCATGTTCGACTATGGCCCGGGCCGCATCACGATCGACAAGGTGGTGGTGATCCCCCAACCGCTGGGTTCGCTTGTTTCCGCCTCGGCCAACCGTCAGAGCGAGTTCGGCCGCGACAGCGCACACCTCGTCATCGACGTCGGCTATTTCACGACCGACTGGGTCTACGCCAACGGATTCACAATGGACGACAAGCGCAGCGACGGCATTCCAGGTGGCGCATCGCAGATCTATCAACGCATCGCGTCGCTCATCTCACGCGATCAGGACGAACAGGTTGAGGATATCGAACTCATCGACAAGGCGTTGCGCGAGCGCAAGCGCTTCTTCTTCTACAGCAACGATATCGATCTCGACCCGTATCTCGAAAAGTCTCAACCCGTCATCCACGGTGTCGTGAAGGAAATGCAGAACAACGTCGGCCAGCTCACCAACGTGCGCTCGATCATTCTTTCTGGCGGCGGTGGCGCCCTGTACGCGCCCGCCATCCGTAAGGCCTTTCCGCGCGTTGCGCTCGAAATCATCGACTCGCCGTGCATGGCCAACGCCAAGGGATTTCTGATTGTCGGCGAAGCGGGCATGACACGTGAGCGCGCGACCGCCAAAGCATGAGCGACAAGTTCGACATGAAGCTGGTCATCGACGCGGTGACCACGCCTCTCCTGCACGCGAGGCTCAGTCAGGCCGGCTCCGCCAGAGTGCGCGCGGCGCTCTTGCGGTCCCTTGCCGAAGCTGCGCTTCGAGGTCTCGCCGCCGTCCCCATGTCGTTGCAGCACAGCGGGGGGAATGAAGCCGACCAGGCCATGGGCATTCGAACAGCTGCCCTCCCGAAGATGCGTAGCGAACCTGCGCTGCCGGTCAGCAGAGAGGAATTGCCGGCGAACCAGCCAGCGGAGATAGTCCCGGACAACGAAATCGGGGATCATATCGCGCACGATGTCGAACAGATCGCCGACGCTTTCGGCGGCTACTTCTGAGAGCGCGACTTGACTTTGCGACAGAGATGCGAAGATAGGTTATGGCTTCGATGTTCATCACGCAGGGCGCGATGCATCGGAGCGTCAACCAACGAGGTGTCTACATGCTGGAACTGATCGAAATCGTGCGTCACGGCCTGCCGCTTTCGGAGCTGCGGACGTGGCTCTTTTTCGCAGCGTTTGCTGCGTCTGGAATCGCAGGCTGGTACAGCCTCTATGTCATCGAGCACTTCAAAAACAAGCAGGCGGAGGAATAAATGAACGCCACTGACCGATTGACGTTTTACTACTCGAAGTTTATGGCGCTACCCTTCTTCACGCGCCGGGCGATCATCTTTGTCGCATCGCTCGCGCTCTGGTGGTTTGGCGCGATGCTCTCCAGCATGCACGTCAACAACGATTTTTGCGTTGCGCTGCTCCTCGCTGGCGCAGCGGGGATCTTGTGGTCCAGCGAACTGTGGCGCATGTGGAAGATCTTCGCAATCATCGTAGCAGTCTGCCTGGCGATCATGAGATGAGCGGATCGCAGACGAAAAAAAACGGCTCCCCAGAAATTCTGGGGAGCCGTTCCTCTTTACGGGTTCAGTGCGACCGGGGAGCCGCAGTAACAAGAAGGCGATGCGCGCAAAAATCCCACGCATCAACAAAAGACTGGTCGCGACACGCGTATGCGGTGTTGCCGCGTGCGCTGCGGTCAATGACGTCGAAAGCGACCGCCTCGGATTTTCCAACACGCTGACGGCCACCCTCTGCGCCGTTCGTTGCGACGATTGCAAAACCACCCACCAGAACCTGGAACGAAGCCATTTTCTACTCCAAAGGAAATGGCCCGACGGAACACTCCCCGATGGGGAGAATATCCCCATCGGGCGAACAGAAAAAAATGCGGCCAGAGCCGCTTCAAAGTTCGGCGCCTGTCAGACGGCAGCGAGGCGCTGCGTATCCGGTTTTGGCACGCGAGTGACGTCAGCCGCCGGAACAACGTTGGCGAAACGCGCACACCACTGGTCAGCGAAATCGGTTCCCCGCACGCGGGGACGATGCACAAGAACGGTAAAGCCCTCCGCTTTCAGACGCTTCGCCAGTTCGAGACCACCGGCGACGCCGATCGACTTACCGGTGTCTGGATCGATGTCATCGAAATCGACGAAGACATGCACAACGCGGATACCCAGTCCTTCGGGCACCACAAACTGGCGTAGCAGCCCGATATTCAGGCAATACCACATCGGAACACCGGACTCCATATGGGCGCCAAGAGCCGACTCCAGCCCTTCGGCCACGCCGATCTCGCCGTCCACCGGTTCCATCAGACGCACTGCGCCGCCCTGGAGCGGATTCAGCGTCATGTCGTTCAGCTTTGGCGCGAGAATCTCGCCATCGCACGAGACAATCTTCGCTTTTGACGGCGCCGATCGCTCGAGATAGGTACGATGCAACGTCCCAAGCCGGCCATCGGGCAACTCAAACCGGGCGAGGATGCCAGGCCAACTGCCGATCACCTTCTTCTCATGCCGGTACTCAAGCATGCCGAGGCGTAACGCCGGCAACGACGAAATGCGCAATCCAGGTACGCGCGCGCCGAGGTAACGCATTACGAGATCGCCATTCGACACGGGTTTTGCTGCGTCCCACATCGAATTGAGCCGATTCCCAATGAAGGTGGCGTCCGGCTTGCGTCTCGGCTTTGGCGCCCTGCCCATTACGGCTCTGTTGGGCACACGCGGCGCAGGTCCCCCATCCAGTTGCCGCATCAGACGGTAAAGCCCCATCCTGTTCAGACGGGTAATCAACTGAAGGCCATCGCCCGCCATTGCCTTTCCGTTATTGCATTGACGGCATACCCAATCGCCACGCCCACGTTTGTTGTCGTAGGTGAAGCGATCGTCTCCGCCACATACTGGGCAAGCGCATGCCTTTCCGGTGAGACGGTCCGCAGGCACGCCGTAGCTCACAAGGAGCGAAATCCATTGCTCCGGCGAGCGCTCGAAGCCAGCGAGCTTCTGCTGAAGCCACGCGTACTGCTCGGGCGACAGCTCTTTGCTTCTTACAGTCATGAGTCACTCTCCTAGAAGTGAGTGGGTTGGGTCGGTGCCTGAGACAGGCGTGAAAACGCGTGCTCAAAAAAACGGTCCGTAAGCGGGCGGCTTTTTTCAGCAGACGTACTGGTTAAAAAGAGGTATCGCGTGTACGCGAGAGAGAAGGTCCGTCGCACGACACACCCGGGGGTGTACCGTGCGAAGGTGAGGTAATACGGGATACAGTGAAACTAGCGGTGAGCCTTTCCGGGAACAGCCCGCAAACAGCGCGGCCTGTTATTTGGATATTGCCCAGAGCCACTTGTCCCACAAGACTGGCTTGCCATCCTTCAGTATCGGCGTGCCGTCCGTCCGGATTGCAGGAACCTTGACTTTGCCGGTGCGGCGAACCGACACGACGTCGCCAACGACACAGCGGCATTCTGCGATCGCCTCTTTGAGCCCCTCGCCCTGCAGGGTTCGCTCACCAGCACTGGTGTCGATATGCATGGCAAACGATTCGTAAAAGCGTCCCGGCTTTTTGCGATCCGGGAAACGCTCTTCGCCCCAGGAAGCAATGCGGCCCACCACGTTAGACGAGTCCACGTTGTGCGCACGCCGCGGCCGGGCTTGCGCAGCCGGCTCCGGCTCAAACCCTTCCTCCCGTTCAACTGATGAGTCAGGAGCGCTACCAGCCACCTCCTTGAGTTGGGGCGAATGACTGACAGGTGCTGGCTTGCCGTTCTGGCGGATGGCCGTAGCGACAGCTTCCTTCAGCGGACTACGGTGTGTGGCGCGCTGCGACCAGTGCGGTACCAGATCGGGAAGGATCTTCAGGCCGAACTCGGTTTCTTCAGCGTGGTCGTCGAATGCGGGACTGAACTGGACAACGTGATCGCCCTCATCAACGAACAGATGAGGGATATCGCCGATCGTCACGACGGTCTCGTTTGACGCGCCCTGCCCCACGACGTGAATGGCGTTGGCTGGCGTCTCGGTGTGCGCGGGCTGCGCGGCGGGAGTGACTGGAGCAGCCCGCTGCGCTTGCGGCGCGTCGGATGCCTGAGAAGGTTGGGGCCTGGTTTGGGCTGGCGATCTGCCGCTAAAAACGTCCGCCATGACGCGTGCGAACAGTGTTGCTGCGTTCGGCATGATTCGCTCCTAAAGCAGCGTGCCGAAGCACATACGTTGAAGTTCGTGCAGATCGCGCGCCAGAAGCGGCGTGCTCAGTATCACGTCCTGCAGGATCTCCGGGTCGACCCCGTTGACCTTGCACACGAACACATAGGGTAGTGCCCCGTCCCAGTGACCCATGATCCAGCCGAGGGTCGCACGGTAGTCCTCGACGTCGACCTTCCGGTTGCGCAGGCGTTCAGACAACAGGTCCGCGCAGTCCATCAGCGACTCGGGCATGTTGTCGCCCCGACGGCTGTCGCTCGCAAGCGAGATCAGCGCGTCGACCATCTTCGCGCGAACCGACTCGCTCCACAGATGTGGATCGGGCAACGGGTCGGGCTTTGGGGGTATGACGATAACAGGCGAGGATTCGCCGAACATGTCCAGCTGCCAGGCAGCCACATGCGTTTCCATGGGATTGCTCCGGTGGTGCCGGAAATCTCATGGCCCGTGTCCGGGAATGGGATTCCCGGCAGGGTTAAGTGCCGTCACCGAGGGCAGATGCCCAGGGTGACGGTAGGTGGTAGCGGCAACCCGATTAACGGGTACCGGTCTTGAACGGAAGAATGACAGCCGACTTGGCGTACTGCTTCCTCGGTGTCGGTTTCGCATTGCTGTCGTTGGCGGCTGCAGTTGTTGTCGCAGCAGGTCTTGCGTCGGGCTTCGCTTCGGCAGCAGTGCGCGCAGCGAGCTTCTCAGTCTCGACGCGAGCAGCTTCTGCATCCGCTTCAGCCGCGAGGATTGCCTTGCCCTTCTTCTTCATCTCCTTGACCACCCAGTGGATAGCCAGCAGAACAAGAAGACCGAAAACGACAAACGAGACGGTCGCGAAATACGCGATAAAGCAGAGGGCCAGCGTTTTGGCCGGCGACTTGATTGCGTCTTTGAAGAACATCATCAACATTTTTCTCTCCAGAAAAATTTTCAACAGGGAATGTCCGGACCGTTGTCCGGTGGTTTCGATGCTCAATGAGCAAGGAAACACGGGCGCGAAGCGCTTTCGTTCGTGCCCACGCGAGGCGCGCACGAAAGCACTGGCTTCAGGAGAAAAGACGGATGGGAAATACAAGGTCGCGCGCGATTCGCTCGCGGCATGTCGATGCGTCGGGAGACGCCTTTGGATAAAGCAAGATTAGCGTGCGCCCGGCCGCCCGCTGCGGCAAATGCTCGCCAATGTCGTACAGCTTTGGGCTCCAGCGCCGGGCGCGCCCGACCGGTGTTCAACGGAACCGGATCAAGGTCATAACCCGGAAAGCTCGACTAAACCATATAGCTTTCCAGGGTGACACGAATGCCCTATGTAAGCTTTGTCCGCATGCCGCAAAAACTTGACTTCGAAATAGACCTGGCAGACTGGTCTCGTGTCACTCAACGGGAGCGCTCATGTCCATCTGGTTATCTGTCATTGTCACTACGGCGATCTTCTACGCCGCGAAGCATCGGAAAACGCGTACAGGCGCGACGGCGAAACATCGTCCGACACTTACGACGCGCAGCCAGCAACGTGGCGAAGAAGGCGAAACCGCAGTCCAGGCCGAATTGCTTTCCGCCCTTCAATGGCTCTGTGGCGAAGACTTTTACCTTCATCCGGGCGCGCTACTTCTAAATCATGCCCCCGGCAGCGACTTTCCCACGGCCGAAGTCGATCATCTTGCAGTTACACCGTTCGGGATCTTCATCGTCGAGACGAAGAACTGGTCCGGTCGTATTGAAGCTGGGCCAACGGACAGGACAATCGTCCGCGTGGCCGCCGACGGGATACGGGACGAGCGCCGCTCTCCTCTCCAGCAGAACCGGTCGAAAGTCGCATTCCTGCGCGCGATGCTACCGGGTAGCTGGCCGGTAGAAGGGATCGCCGTCTTCCCTCATCCCAACTGCGAGATATCGTCCGCGCTTCCGCTCAGCCTGATGCATGCGAGCGATTTGCGGCAATGGCTGAGAGCCCGTAAATCCAGGCACGCTGTGCAAGGTTGCCCGCTGGTAGATGTGCAACACGGCCAACGCGCAATCCACGCGATCTCCGAAACAGGGCCAGAAGCCATCGAAAGTCATCGACGAAAAGCGAGGGAAAACCCTAAAAAATTACCGGCTTTTTCCTAAAGTTTCGGTGAGTTTTGCCGATTCAAACGTTTGCCTCTACGAGCGCTCGATGCACACGCCCGTGAAAGCTGCATGAAATTCGGTGGCTTTGTGGCGCAGCGGCGGGGAAATGACGCTTATTCTGGGTGGGTGTAATTCGGGGAGCCAAGTTTGCACCACTCGCGAGGATCTGGCGCTTCGGCCTAAGCGCCCGAACAAAATCAAAAGAAATTCGGAGTTTTGTATGGAAAACGAAAAAAAACCATCTGCGTCGAACATTGGTAGTTCGTCCGGCCCGATGGGTCACCTGGTCGCCGAGTCTGAGCAGGATGCCATTCGGGAAGTCTCCAGCGTGACCGAACCTGGCCTCCCCCATTACATTCATCTCGGGATGCTCTTCTCCAACTTCATGGAGAAAATTACTGCTCTCTATATGGCAGAGCACGGCGACACGGTCCCTAACCGTCGTCTCGTCAGCGACGCTGTTTGCGGGCATATCGAAGCTGAGTTCGGTCGCAAACGCTCATCTGTCCGCCTCTACATCCGCTGCTATCAGCGTTTCAAGGATTGGCCTGAAGGCGCGACCCTGACCTTTCGCGAAATGGCCTTGAGACTGGGTGACTCGAACTCTGCCGGCGCCGCTTAAGCCGCCTGCAAACTATCAAGATAGAGAACCAGAATGACGAAGAAAAATACACCTCCAATTGCGGACGCTGACGAAGACTTCGACCCGACACGGCCCGAAGGCAAAGACGGAAAGCGTGACGACAATGCGATTGAGCACGACCTGCCCCTCGCCTTTGCACACGTGCCATCTAACCTGGAGATCAGCCAGAAGGTCACCACGTTTTTCGGTGGCGACGAAATCCCTGATGCGCTACGCGCTTCAATCGCGGAAGAGGCGGAGGAAGTCGCGCACTCGACCCGCAAGATCCTTCTCGAGCATATGCGGATCGGTGGAGCGTTCTATCACATCCGCACGCGCGTCGAAGGGCACTATGTGGGCGCGTTCGGGGACTCGAAGGCCGTGCGAAACAAGGCCGCTGAGCGTGTCTACGACTTCATCGAGGATACCTTTCGCAAGAAGCGCGATTCAGTTCGGCTCTATATCCGCTGCTACGAGCGCTTCAGCACGAACAGCGGCGCGGTTGAGATGCTGTCGATCAGTGACATGCAGCTGCTCGTGAACAAGAGCGACGAGGTCGTCGAAATGGTGATTGAGGCCAGGCGCGAAGACAAGGATCTGAGTAAGCGTGATATCAAAAAGCTCATTGATCAATATGAGGATCGTCTCGCCGAGAAAGAAAGCGCACTCTCCACGGTGATGAGTCAGCTGCATGAGACCTACGGCCAGCTCTCGGACGCCCAAAGCGACAACGAGCGGCTCGCCGCGGAGGCCACCCGTCTCGACCAGGAAGTCAAAGGTGACAGGGAAAAGCTGAAACGAACGCTTGTCGACCTCGCAGCAGCGGAACGGACGGCCAGCGGCTTGCAGAACACGATCGCCAATCTTGAGCGGGAACGCGACGCGTCGGCTCGCGAGCTCAGGGAAGCCCATGAAAAGGTCCAGATTAAGGAAGTCGAGGTCCAGGTCACGCCCGAACATCTGCGCGATCTGGAAGCTTCTGCGCGCAGCCGATTCGAGGAACTCAGCAGGGTCACGGCGGAATGTGAAGAAGCAAAAAGACGACTCAGTGAACTGCAGGCCCTGAGGAGCGCGCAGGAGGCCGAAATCGAACAGAAAATTGCCGTCGAAAAGCGGGTTGCGGGTCTGGTCGAAAAGTTCGGATCGTTTGTCCAGGAATTCCACAGCGTGCAGTTGCTCGTCACCGCCGATGGCTCAGTCGGCCGGTTCAAAGGTTTGCTGACCGGTCTGGCCGATCTCACCGGAAAATTTCACGGCGAGTTGCAATCAGCCGTACGCGCGGCATGAGGCCATAGGTAAACGAAGTCTCCGAGAGATAAGGAAAAAAAGCAGTGAACAATAAAGACAGTTATCGGGCAATTGACCGGTTCTACGTGCCGGAATGGCTTACGGACCAGATCCAGGTGGCGAACTTCAATCTGGTCGACCACATGAAGTGGCTTCTCAAGCAGGACAGCCGCTTCAACGAAGTTTTCAATGTCGAACGCAAGGAGATCGAGCAGCTTCAGCTCAATCCGTCTTCGCTTCGGAATCTCCTTCGCGCGCCGTTCCTGATGGTGGAACCTACCCTCCAGTCCGTCGAGGACTGGCGGTGCTTCGTCGACAACACGGCGACCACCGTGGCGGTCGATGTGCTCCGCCGCAAGACTCCCCCGCTCGACTCGTTGACAGCCTATGCAGTCAACCAGCAGAACTCCGTTTTCATCTCGCTTGTCACCCAGGTGCTCAATATGAGCGTCATGAGCGCGCCGTTACTGGGCATCTCGACGGACGTCGCAAAATATCTGCTGTCGATCCCGACGCACAAACTAAGCGTCGCGCTTGGGCGGATGAAGGAACTGCCTCTGTTTCGCTGGCGCTTCAACAGCCCGACGTTCTGGTGGGAGTTTCGCGGCAGCACCCTGAGCGACGAGATGATTGCTCACCAGATCATGCTGACATCGCCCTCGCGCATCGGCGACCTTCCCTATGCCGCGCAGTGGGGCGAGTTGAGGCTCGGTCGCATGAAGAACGAAGCCTTTGCGAGCGCCATGATGTCGTATGGCTTACGCGCTTCTACCGCGACGAACCTCTTCGGCCTGAATCAGCATCAGATGCGCACGCGCTATCACGAGATTCATGGAAAGAGTTCGCCAATGGGCAATCTGGCGACCTCGCTGACCTGGTTTGTCGAAACACATGTGCACCGGCTTCACGCGACAGTCTACACATGGCTCTACCGCTCGGCGACGGCTATGGGCGCTAACCCGGCTGAAGCGCTGCTTGCGACGAACGATGTCTATGACCGGCTCTTCGGCGGGAACCGGCTCATCAAGCCCGATCGGGGATGGAACCTGATCCGTTCGATGGCGGCCGACACCCGTCTCACCATAGCGCCGTGCCGCGCCTGCGGCACCCACTACGTTGTGTCGAACAACGACGCGAAAATCGAAATGCATAGTCGCTTTACCTGCCCTGCCTGCAGCCAGCAGCTTAGCGCGAAGAAGCGTACAGCCCAGAGGTCGGACGGTGATAACTGATCCGACAACTGCTCAGCAGGAATTACCCGCAGGACTTGTCATCTTCGGCAGTGATGGTCGCGCCCAGTTTGGTTGGCAAAACCCTGAGACCGGCGCGTACTACGCAGAAGAGGACGGCAGCATTATCGCCGACGCGATCGGCGCCGTCCCCTGGCATGCGGGCCGCGTCCACTAGCGAGACTTTGCGATGGAAGACTTTGCGTATCTGGCCAAGGAAAGCAACGCGGCGTGGCTCGCTGGGCGCGGCGATGGGCGCTTCGAACGCTACGAGAAGTTCTATCAGTGTGAGCGAGCGGGCAATGCATCCGGGTTCGATCTTGAGAAGTCCAACGAGAGTTACGTGGAGTACTCGAGCGGCCAACCGTCATCGCTGCTCTCGTTCCTGAATGCGCCATGGGTCGGGCGTGTAGCGATTGCGCTATTCGCCCTCTACATGGGCACCCGGGTCGTTCCGCAACTCGCGAGGGTGGGACCAGCCTTTACCGGCATGGTCCTTGTCGTTGCCTTTGTCGGCCTGCGGGTTTTCCATCGCCGCCGCAAGCGCACGTAATCCCACATCACGCTTCACGCCGATTTTTGTTCACCGATTGTCTACATAACCTAAATCCTCACCAGACATTACCGATAGCCATAGAATGTCGCCGACGCGAAAGACCAGGAAGAGCCGGGAAGCGTCAGGCAGCAACTTGACTTTGTTTCCCGCTCGATAACATGGAATCAAGGACGTGCAAGGTGCACGGCCAAAATCAACTCCGAGGTTTCACAAAAATGAAGAAGATTTCCACGCTTACTGCTATTTCGTTTGCGGTTTCCATGACACTGTCGGCATGCGGCGGTGGCGGCGGTGGCAGTAACAACGGTGCGCCGGCAACACCCCCGTCGACGCCGGTAAATCCCCAAGGCGGCACGGCGATCGCTCCGCAAACTTCGGTGGCAGCTCCGACGTACGCTGCATCGTCCATGCAGGATGCCGTGTTCTCACAGCTGAACGCTTACCGGCTTGCAATGGGCGTGGGCGTACTTTCGCAAGACCCTATTCTGGACGTCTCCGCGCAGGCACACGCGCTTTACCTCGACTCGAATCTTGCGAACGGCAATCTCACTGCACTCTCACACAACGAAACCTCGACGTTTGCCAACTACTACGGCGATACGCCGCTGTCGCGTGCGCAAAAAGCTGGTGTCCCCGCGACAGAGTGGATCAGCGAAGTTGTCGCGGCTGGTCTACCGCAAACGAACGGCACGGCATACGCAAGCGACTGTCTCCGGCAATACATCAACACTGTCTATCACTTGCAGGATATCTCGTCGAATCAACAGACTTTGGGTATCGGATTCCAGCAGGCGTCGGGCTCGTATTCGATCTATAGCTGTGTGATCGATTTTGGCGAAACGGCCGGAGTCAGTGGAACACCATTGGGTAATAGTCTCTATCAACCCGGCGGTCAACAAATGGCAACCACGGCCCTTGCGATTTCGCCGCTCAATAACGAGACATCAGTCGCTCGTGCGATGGTGGCGGAAAACGTCAACCCTGCGCCCGACCTGCAAAACCCAGGACGGCCCATTATGGTTCGGGTAAATGCCGCCGCTTCGGGCGACATGCTTACGGTCTCGAGCTTCACATTGACGTCGGCAAGCGGGAGCGTTGTGCCAGCACGGATCATTGTGCCTTCCGCTGCTCTTTCTGGATCGACTTCGGCCGCGACGGCAGACGTGAACAATGGATTGTTCCCAGGCGTGGCGTTTCTTTTGCCCCTCGCCCCGCTCGCCGCAAACACGACTTACACGGTCAGCTTCAGCGGCGCTCGTGATGGCAAGCCAGTTAGCGTTACTTCGACGTGGACAACGGGCAGTTGAACATTTAAGCAACAGAAAACAGCGCCCAAAATGGGCGCTTTTTTTTAGTGTGGATGACACTGACTCGCTGAAAAGAGGCCAACTATCGCATCTACCTGACCTGACCCGTTCACAAAGCACGCGATGCCACCCCGTGCGAACTGGCCCGGACACGCTTCTCCGGTTGCACTCCAGCTATAAATCTTGTCGCCGGGATACTGCGGAACGTATATGTTGAGCGTCGCGGGATATGGGGTGGGTTGCTCACCGTTGTACCCTTGCACGCTTGTCATCGTGCCCTGTGCAATAGCGGCAGGAAAATCGGCCGAGCACGTAGCTACCGGATCATAAGTGTTACCGCCTCCGGGCGGCGGCGGCGTCGCACATCCTGGCGCACCCCAATTGATCCCATTCCAACTTGGCGGATCTGTTTGTACAGAGCCAGATGGACACGTAGGCGCCGCCTGAAAATTGCACTGTGGCGCAGAGTATTGGGAGCCGATCCATTGTGCCGGTGCGGCTGTGGTCCATCCGGCCTGATTGGGACATGTTGGCGGCGTCTGCCATGCGGTCGTCAGATGCCCTACGCACGTGGAGTCCTGGTTGTTCACCGAGCACCGAACGGGTCCCGCCATTGCCACGCTGCTGGCGGTCACCATTCCCGTAAGCACGGCTATCCATATAAAGATCCTCGCGAAGCTCATTCCCATCCCCTTCAATACGTACAGAACGTCGTCGCGACAGCGCTGCCGTTAATAACGGATCCGCTGCCATCCGTGATATAGACAATCCATGGACCGACGCCAGACGTCGGGTAATTGATGACCGCAGTCGGGTCGGTGTACATGCTCTGACCCGACACCACAATTTGCGGCAAGCCACCAGCAGGACAGTTCGGATTCGGCACAAACGTACCGCCGCCGCCCGGTATGCTGGTGTAGCCATACCAGAGCTTGGGACCGCCAACAGGCATCCACTGCAGAACCCCTGACACGTTCTGGCACGACAGCATCAGGCCTGAGTTGTCGCTCGCGCCCGTCATGTCGCCCACCTTCGTGCACGCCACACGTGGCCAGCCGACATTGCCCGTACCGACAATAGTGCCCGCGCGAACCGTCGTGCCGGCGGTGACGGCACCACTCGCCGCTACCGCTCCGGATGCCCCCACATTCGCCGCGCTTACCGTGCCTTCGGCATCCAGGTTATGCACGTTGTGCAGGCTGACGTGATTCACGTTCTGGTCGCCGGTCCAGGTCAACGCGCCGTCACGACGGATATAGACCGAGTTGCCGTCCGACGTTGGCCCGTTCGTGGCCAGCACGACAGCAGCCACGTTACCGCCCAGAGGATTCGTGGCATGCCATGAACCGTTCAGGCCGGTGATAGTGCCGGCGTTCTGCGTCTTCGAGTAGCCAAACGCGTTGCCGCCTGCCTGCGCGATCTGTGACGCACCGATCACGTCGGGCTTACCGCCACGCGTCACCGGGCTCGACGGATACATCACGTAGGTCACGTGACAGTCGCCCGCGCTGACGGTGCATGTCGCAGGGCCTACGCTCATGCTGATTACGTAGGCGCCGCCCCAGAAAGGCCCATTCGAATGCGGTTGTTTGAGGTTGCCCGCCGTGAACAGATCAGTGAGTGTCGGCAGTTCCGACGCCGGGACAACATCAACCGGGCCATTCTGTGTCAGCGTCGCGTAGTTGTTCGTTACCCAGTCACCGAGCGCCGCGTTGATGACCGCTTCGTTCTGCCCTTCTGCGGTCAACACCTGCAAACGCCGCTTGGCAGCATCTTCCTTGATGCCGACAACTGTCATCAACGCAGCGGCCACCAGCACGACCACCATCTCAACGATGCTGAACATTGGCGGCGCCCTTAATTGTTATGGGTCGCGTACATGGCAATGGTGGCCGTGGCGCCCGCCGATTTGCATGCTGCGCCAACGGTCGAACCATCGAAAGCCGTATTCGGATCGTAGACTGTCGTACCGTTGATGGTTACCTTCGCATAGGCTCCCGCTACTGCGCCGGCCGCAAGTGAGCAGACTGTCGCCGGCACGGGATAGGTCACAATCATCGCGTCGTTCGTCGCCGCGATCGTTCCCGCTGCCGAAGTCACGGCACCGCCGAATATCCCGGTGATCGTCCCGCTGGTCGCATTTACGCGCGAGCCCGCGGAGTCAAAGGCGTGATTCTGCGCGAGGGTCTGCTGTGTCTCGGACGAAAAATCCGTATCGCTCGAAGTGGCATCCTGAATGCCACTACGGAACAGTTGGGCCTCGCTTTTGAACTGATGCGCATGAATGCGATCCATCACGAAGCCACGGCCCTGATAGACGACGAGCGCGAGCAGTGCCGCTCCGGCCATCACGGCCGCACCTTCAATCAACGACAACTCGCCCGACTGACGGCGCCGACGTGCGAAGCGGAGAATGGACGCCTTGCGCGCAGCATCGCGGCTTGCAACTTCCGCTGCGCACGGCACCTTGCTAGTTAATTTTTTGTATTCCATTGTGGCCTCAGTAATTGGATCCAGCAGTCGTTGACGAATCGAAACTCACGGCACCGGTCGCGACATACGACCCGACGCCGAGTACAAAAAACAGAGCGATGGCAAAGCCCAGCAACACGTAATGAGTAATGCGCGCATTGCGCTTTACTGTTGCGACCACCCGGTCAAGTGACGAGCGGCCGAGCGTCTTGATGGCCTGCACGAACTGGTCGCGACCAGCGGCGTCGGATATGGTGTCCATCACCACCTCCGAAAAAATCCCGGTGTCCAGCGCCCGCATGGTCTGGTCGGGGCGCTGCGTGAGCCGGCGACTCATCCGGTTCAGATGCCACTTCAACCAGGGGTCAGCGGTTTTGGTGAGCCGGTCAAGCGACGCCCGCAAAGTGAGGTTGGAGTCGAACAGTCCCGCAAGCGAAACAATCAGCAGCGCGGCCCGGAGGTCGCGGCGATTGCGCCACATCAGCGGCATCGCATCGATCTGGTTGCGCAGATCGCCCGTCCACCGCTTGAGCGTGTGAAAGTAGGTGATCACAATGCCCGCCACGACCGCCCCGCTCAGCCACCAGTATTCGTAGCAGAATGTGTCGATTGCATAGAGCGACTGGGCGAGCGGCGACCACTGCGAGACCGGTTTCGAGTCGGCGACAGCCGGGAAAATCGTGCCGCCAAACAGCATGCAGAACCCGTACATGTAGACGATCAGGAGCGCCGGATACGCCATCTGTAACGACGTGGTCGACGCCAGTACACCTTTGGCATTAGCCGCCATTTCTGCCAGTTCGAGTCCGCGCACCGCAGCGTCCTGTTGCGTGGACGCGCCGGCGATCTCCAGGAGCGCGTACTCATCGGACGGGATGTGCGGCCTGATCGCACTGGCGAAGTCGTCGCCGGCGACCATGCGTCGGGCCATGGCCTGGAAGACCGGCCAGGCGAACCCCTTGCGTCCACGATGGCGCTTTTCCAGTGTCGTCAACCGTTCAAGCAGGGTCTCCCTGTTTCGCAGCCCTTTTGCCGCAACGTCGAGCCGGGTCTCACGATAGAAGCTTTCGCGGATTTTCCCGAACCGCCACGTCGCAATGCGCATGCGCTCCTTGTAGGGGAGCACCATGAATAACGCGTAGAGAAATCCCCGGATCATGACGGCATTCTCCCGTCCCGGTCCGCCATGACCCGATACTCGCTGAACGGACGCATCGCGGTATCAATGAACCGCGGATCGATGTCTCCCTGGGTGGCTTTGTAGAGGGCATGTTCATAAATGGTCTTGCCCGTCATGTCATCGTTGTCAAAGCCGGCGGTGCGCGTGGAGCGCCACACTTTCTCGGCACCGCGCCAGTCGCGCGCCGCGACACGCTCGAGGAACTCGTCGGTCGGCCGGAATATCTCCATCGCGAGCGTTTGACCCTTTGTTCCGGCCGCGACTTTTCCGTCACGCGTGAACAGTCCCTTCAGGCGGCAATGCTCACAGCCAGCGTCATTCCGGCATGCCATGCCGGAAGTGTCGATGCCGAACTTCGTCTCGAGCGTCGCGATCTGCGAGGCGCTCATGACGTCGCGCGCGGCGATCTTGCAATGCGGGCATAGCAGCGGGATCAACTTCTGGTTGGCGACGGCATTGACGAATTTTTCCGACGCGACTTCGTCCATCGGAAGCTGCAGACGACCGCCAGCAAGGCGCATGAACGCGCCGATCGCGCTGTCCGCGTGAAGTGTCGTGCGAACCGGGTGTCCCGTCAGCGCGAGCTCGGCAACAAGGCCAGCGACCACGCGATCGCGAATTTCGCCCACCGTCACGTCATCGGGATCCATCCGCATCAACGTCCGGATAACCTCGGCGCACTTCCGGTTCGCCTCGTCGTCGGTCTCGTCTGGTCGTCGCGGAATCGAAATGTCCGACAGCCAGGGCTGAGGGTATTCGGAGGGTTCATTGACGGCGAACTGCTTGCGCAGCTCGCGCGAGGCGAGCATGAAAGACATCGCGCGCAACAGCGTCGATTTCGCCGAGCCGGTTTCGCCCGTGAGGATGGTGACGCCGCCACTGACGTTACCCAGCGCCTTGACGATCTTCAGCTGCGACGTTTGCAGGCCCATCTGTTCCGGCATCAGAACCTTGAGGTTGCGGAAGTTGCCGTCGAGCAGACGCAGACCCACGTCAAAGCCGCCTACGAGGGGCGAACTTTGCCAGCGGATATTGAGGATGTCCGATCCAACGACGAGCGGAATCATGGCCGACTGTGGCGCGCTCGGCTGGAAGGTCTCGCCCGAGTTCGTATTACGGGCGACAAGATCCTGATAGGAGGCCGACAGTGCGCGGCGTACCAGCGCCTTGGGGAGCTTGCGATACGTATAGAGGTCGCCGTTGACCCGGAACCGGACCTCCACCTCGTCGTTGAAGTCGCGGTATTCATAATGGATATCGCCGGCGCCGTAGCCGTGGGCCGCCTCGGATACGTCACGGAACGTGCCGATGGCGCGCGAGCTCTCCGGGATGATTGCCGCTGAGCGGTTCCGCTCCGTTCCGTAGATCGCTGCGATAACCGTATCGGAAGCGAACATCTCTTCGTGGACCTTGATGTCCGCGTGTTCGAGATCTTTCAGGTACGTCGCGTACAACGGCGACTCATGGAACGCGCGCGTAGTGACGACGATCGCCATGCCCGCCTGCACCTCCACTGCGACAAATTCACGGCGCGCCGCATCGGTAATGCGAAGCGTCGCGTCTGAGCCGCGTTCGCTCAGGATCCGCTTGAAAGCCAGCGCATCCGCCGACGCAAGCTGTGGCAGCCCGGCCGGTGGAAAATCTTCAGTCCCGGTTTCGACGATATCTGCCTGCCGGTGAAGCTCATGCGCTGCGTCATCCCGCGCCTGCGAACGATCAGGCTCAACGCGAGCTAGGGGCGCAGAGGAATCGTCAACGGCCTGCGTAGCAGCGCCAGCAGCGGACACAGTTTCGGACTCGCGGTACGTTCGCGCCAACGCTGGTTCATGTTCTTCCAAGGTGACAGGGACACTGACCGGGACCAGGACCTCGCCGGCCTGCTCCATGGCCACATCCGCGGTGAAGACTGACTTTTCTTCCGCCGCAGCAAAGGGCTCGCCATCATGGACGTCAACGTCGCTCACGTCCGCCATGCGCAGCCGCATGCCTAATGTCATCGGCTGACCATGCGTGTCCTCAACAGGTTCCGCCTTCACCGGTTTGCGTTTCTGTGCCATCCGCGGTTCGTGGTCGCGTGGGTCGCTCCCGGCGATAGGCAATGCCGAAGCAGAGTCTTCCGAGAAGCCCGCCCGAAACGCGCGCAAGCGTCCCAGTAGCCCGCGCGACGCCGACTCGTCTTTTTCAATTCCGGAGAACATGCTCATGATTTGTGTCCTGGGTTACTGCGCGATCGCGGAGATGGGCGTGCCCGGCGGTAGTGGGCCGCCGAGGTCTGTGATACGGGAAATGCCAGCGCTTACACCCGGCTGTCGCTGGTCCTGCTGGGGGGTGCCGCCAACCATCGTTTCGGTCCAGGTCCGCGCGCCCTTGCCGGTGCCCTCTGCGACGGTGACGACGAAACCATCGACTCGCGTGACCGTCCACCCGTTGAGCAGCTTCGCGCCGACGTGAGCGGGATACGATGCGTTGCGGTACTCATAAAGCACCGACCGGCCACTCATGTCGCTGAAAGCACCCACGAAGCGCACGGGTTCCGCGCGTGCCCGTTCGGGCGCCGCCTTATGTACTGGCGCCGCGGTGGAGTTGGCTGGCGGGACAGGTTGAGCGATGTTTGCACTCACAGTCGGTGCTGGCGTGTTTGCTCCGCCAACGAGTTGGCGCAGCAGTTGCGAGCGCGTCGCCTTGTCGGCGTCATCGATTGACAGATGCGATCCCGCAGGCACCGCCGCCCCGCTGACCGGGGCGGCCGGTGCCGGCTGAGCCGGGACAGCCCCCACTGCGGGAGCGGTAGTGGCTCCCGCGACAGCTCCGGTATCAATGTCAGCGGCAGGCAACCGCGCGGGTTTTGCTGGCGCTTGCGGCACGAACGGTCGGGTTTGCGCCTGTGCAACGCTAACCAGAAAAAGCGCGGCGTATCCGAGCGCCGCCAGGCGGTTAATTGAGAACATAGTATTTGCCCTTCGCTGTGAAATGGATGCCACCGAGGTTGTTCGACCCCTGCTCCGCAAGCTTCAGCTCGACCGTTATCGAGTCGAGCGCCATGTTCGAGGGGAGCCTCGCAAGCAGTGGCGCTTGCCACCTGAACCCGTTGATCTCCCATGTGCCTTCACGAATCATCTGCGTGGGTCTTTCACCCGCTACGCCAGCAGGCATTGCGAGAAGGGGTTTCGGTGGATCGAGATGGACGGTGTAGCCGTAGCTGTCGAGATCAAACGGCTTTGACGAAAGCTTCTGTGGCGGAGTCTGCAATGCGTCGATCAACCCCTGCTCCGTGGGCCACGCTTTCTGGTCCCGCGCTGCAACGACGGCAACCGTCGGAATCTGGGGGCCGCGCGCGCCCGCATGCAGACCATCGGCATCGAAATGCAGCGGTCGCATCGACTGGGGCGCCAGCTGGCGAAGATCATCGAAGCTGCCGCCGTAGCGGCGCAGCGTCTCGCCGCAATAGCCCTGCGTGCCACACACCGCTTTCTCAAAGACAAAACCCGCAACCACGGTTTCAGTGCCGCCGAGCCTTTCGAGTAGTGACGGTGCGAGCAGATTCGCACGCGGCAGATTCGCGGCGAACACCTGACGGACCGCGGCCTCGTATCTGTCATTGAAGGACGGCGACGTCGGCGCTGGGGGAGGAGGCGGATTTAACAGATCAACAAGTTGCATGCCGCCAAAGACAACCGCAACCCCGATAACAAGCAGCGGCAACGCCGTCGGCAAACTGGTTGGGACTTTGGTGATTCGCGCGCTCTTGCGCGCTTCAAGCAGCGCGGCCGCCCCGAACGATTCGTCGACGTCGCCAATTGCCGCACCTGATCCGATGGTCGAGAGTGCGAGATTCTGCTTCAGGCATTCCTGCTCAATGGCGAGCCGCCGATCGTGAGCCTGGGGAATGGTCAGCACCTCGTCGCTGCGCACGACTCCGCGCACAACGAAGATCAGATGAACACGCTGATCGTCCTGCAAAAGTGCGAGCACCGCCGCCTTCCCTTTGACACGGCCATGCTGGGCGACTCGCGCCGCTCCTGAAAAGAGTTTCGAGCCTTTGAATTCGGTCGTGTCTGGCGAGCAGAAGCCCCCAATCACGTCTTTTCCGATCTTGTATTCGACATAGTGCGTCGCACCGAAATCATCGGCATAGCGACGGCGTTCCGCGCGCATCTGCTTTGACGGATAGGCGCGCCACTTAAGTCCGAAAACAAGGCGCGCGTTTTTCTCGCGCGGCAGCGGATCGGTAATGTGCATGGCCGTACTCACATCGACGGGACGACCGAGGCCGTCAGCATGATTACCTGGAAGGTCTTTGCCTTGTTCCAGAGCCCGGTGATACCGCCGAGGCCGCCATTGGTGGTGCTATCGGCGTGATCGGTCATCTCGCCATACAGCACAACGGTCTGTCCGTCCGAGAGTGCGACGATCTGATCGTCCTTGCTGCCGACCGTGTGCGCAAGCTGGATGGTCTGCTGCGTCTGTCCGGAGCCGACAGATTTCTCGGTGAAGGGCCCGTTGAGCTTCGAACTGTCGCTCCAGTAAGCCAGCACGATCTGGTTGTGATCATTCACCGACGGCAGGATATTCACGAAGTCGCCGGTCGTCACGGTGCCGGGATTCAGGCCGGGGACACCACCGGACGTGGCCGTCAGGCTGCCTGCGGAAGACGTCGTCGAGCGCAGATAGTCGTCGCTCTGGAACGACGCGATCGAGACCGGCAGACCATTCAGCGTGAGCTTGGTCTGCGTGTTGTCCTGCACCGTGCGGCCATACTGGTTCAGCGCGTTGATGACCGCGTTGGTGCCGGAGAACGGCGCGTTGGGGCGCAGTACCGACATACCGAGCGTGCCGCCACCGGACGACAGCGAGGTGGGTGACGCAAAGCTGATCGCATATTTGGCGAGACCGCCCTCGATTGCGTTAAACACAACGTCGGCGTTCGCCCCCGCCTGGGTGCCGCGGTTCAGCGCGATCTGCAACGTGCGCACGCGGATCGCCACCTGACGCGTGCTCACCGAGTTTTCCGCCGCAAGCAGCTTGCCCATCGCGTCTGCCGCCTCCCGCGTGTCGTGCACCATGACAAGGCGACTCTGCGGATTGACGTTGACCCGACCCATTGGCGAACGAAGCTTGTTCAGCGCGTCCGTAATCGACTGCATCTGGTCGAAATCACCCTGCCGGCCGGTCGAGGTTTGCGCGGAGAAGGAACCCGTATCTCCGCTTCCCCCGCCGCTACCGTTCGACTGATTGCCCGTGGAGGTGTCCATGCCCTTGGACATCGTGGACTTGATCGAGACCTTGCCCGGGATCGCGGCGATCTGGTACATGCGCGTCACGAAGCGCGTGATATTGATGGTCGATCCGTCGAACGACCAGTCGAGTCCAAGATCCTCCGTCATGCGAGTCAGATACTCGCCCGCTAACCCGTCAAACACCTGAGCATAGACAGGCTTCTCATAATTGTTCGCGCTGCTGCCGCCAGATGCTGGCGACGACTTGCCGTCGACCGAGGCGCCTTCGCGCGGCACGAGTGAACTGCGCGGCACGAAGACATCGGGGCTCAGGTGAACGGCATAGCCGGTCGCGCCGGAAACGAGATTGGCGATCTGGTTGATATCGAGGTTCGCAGGCATCGTGATGCGCTTTTCGCGAAACGTCGCCGGCAGCGTTGCTTCATACGCGACCGGTACGAGCCGATCGCCAAGAAAGGCTGTGGGCACATCTTCAACGAGCGCCATCGAGCCGGGCAGATTGTTCATCGCAGCACTTGCCGCGCTATTTGTCGAGTCGTAGGCAGAATTGACATCGCCTTGCGTGACTGCGCAGCCGGCAATGATCAGCGAGCATGCGGCCGCGATCGCAGACCTGAAAATGAAAGCGATGCGCATCGGTTACTCCTGACAGTTGGCCGCGCGGGCGACGACGCGGATAACGTTGTTAATGTGGCGGCATACGCGGGTGGGTACGCGCATGTGGTTGGTCGCTTTCATCACCTGAACAAGAACGGAGGTGAAGTCACCGGTAAAGGTCGCGTTGAATTCGAGCGGCAGATCGTCGTCGACCTTCCAGGCGAGCTGCCATCCCTGGGTTTGCAACCAGCGGTCAAGGGCGTTACGAAGGTTGCGATCCTGCGGAGAGACGGAGAGCGTGAGCACACCAGTCGTCGTCGACGGTGTACCGGGGAGAACGACCGGCGCAACGGCCATCGACGGCACAACGCCTTGCCCTGCCTGCGCGACGACCGGAGCGGCCGCCTCTGCGCCACGATTGACGGGGGTAATGGCGGCAGCTTTTGCAGCCGGCGCTGATAGCACCTGCCAGCCGTCTCCCGCCGGCGCGACAGCACGGGCTTGATCGGCGTCGACGGCTGCGTGGGTCCACAGGGGTGCAGCGGCGAGCGCCAGGGCTGCGAGCGCGTGCGCGATCACGCGCACGCTGTCATTGCGTTCGATGGTTACTTTCATTGTTTAATGCCCCTGCCGCTGCAGGCGGCGATAGATAGCGTTGGCGTAGATCAGCTGCTTCGGGGTGGACACTGCGTTGTATGCGCCGACGGCCTTCCAGGTGGGCCCGAACTGACGGATGTTCGCGGCCAGAATCCACGTGCCGACATAGCCGTTCACACATGCGTTGAACAGGTCTTCGCGGCGAATGCCGTAACGCGCCAGTTTCGGCAACCAGGACGAGTTGATCTGCATGAGGCCAATGTCTTGCGTACCATTGCTGTTGATATTCACGGCGTCCGCACGCATACCCGATTCGTGTTGAGCAATTGCGTGAACGAGTTGAGTGCTCACGTGCTGGAAGGCGGCGGCTTCGTCCAGGCAGTCGGCGTGCGCAATCGACGCGCTCAGCGCCGCAACCATGCCAACGAAGATGGGAGTCGGGTTCATAACGATTTCGCCACCGCCGTTGTCGCTGGCGTCGTCGCGGGTGCTCCCGTCGCTGTACGTTCGAAATACTTCACGTCGTGTCGCCGTGTCACATTCGCCACGTTGCCATCGGCCGTCACGATGAACTGATCTGCCGTGCCGTTGAACATGTAATACCGTCCTTTCTGCTCGCCTGAACCGAGGTGCTTCACGTCGCTGACATGCACCTCCACAACCGAATCGGCAAACTTGAAAAACGTCTGGCCATCGTGATCGAACACGGCCTGCAGATGGGCGGCGTTCGTCGGGTCGAAGTCATAGACGGTGCCTGACGAACGGGCCACTTCCACCGATCGCGCACCATCGGATACGACAATGCTGTCCGCGCGCTCTACCGTCATCACATTCGCGGCGCTATCCCACTTTGCGCGGAGCGATCGGCCGTCGGGCGTTCTGAAACTCAGCTCGCGCGCAGGCTTCGTCGCAAAACGGATCTGCGTATGGGCGTCGTCCGAATCCCGGATTGCCTGAGCGCCGAAATATTCCGCCAGAAGCGAGCCGTGCGCAGCTGGTGCGTCGCCTGCCGACGCGCCCTCCTTCGCAGCGACAGCCTGTGCGATCGCATCGGGCTGCGACTGCGGTTGCGCTTTCTCACCTGCGGCATAGTTGAGCGCACCGGATTTCGGCGTTTCACGGTGCAGCCGTACGTGACGGGTCGTAAAATCCACGTCGGCATACATGCCGGTCTGCGTCATCAGGCGATCAAGCGCCTGCATCCAGTTTTCACCGGGGCGTGTACTGAACGCACTGACTTCCGTCAGATCGACGTCTTTCTGTGCAGAGCCCGTCCAACCCTGGGGCACTAACGCCTTGACGATGCCTGCGACAGGCATCGACGCCTTCAGCGATCGCACCGGCTCAAGTGCGCCGTGCGCACCAATCAGCGCGAGCCGGTTCGTGAATCCATCGAAGGCTGGCGGCTGGTCGTCGCGCAGCGCGGCGAGCGTGCCACGGGCGCCACCGCCGATGAAGGTATTCGCACGCGTCCAGCGTGCCGTTGCAGACCGCCCGGCTACCGTATAGGTGATCGACTCGGGAGTGCCATCGACGACAACATACGGACCCTCAGGGTGGCCGCCGGCGGCAGTGATGACCTGCCCCGCACGCGGCTGTATATATGTCTTCGACCCATCGTTGAAAATCAGTGCCGGACGCTCGGCGATGCCGCCCGAGATCTCATAATCGAAATCGAAAGGGTCCGTGTTCGCTGCGTAGGAAGGCATTGCGTTAAGCAGCGCAAAGCAGGCCAGCGCGATACGGGATACGGTGTACTTCATAGGCCTGCCTGAATCTGGTTGAGGTGCCGCGCAAACCGCGCGAGATACGCCTGACCGGGAACGGGATTGGCGCTGTGGTAATAGGCGATGGCTTTCGCAACCGAGTGCGTCTTGCCGTAGTTCTCGTTGAGGATTTCCTCAGCAACACGAATACTCGTTGCGGGCGCGAGCGCATCCCACGGAGAGGCAAACCGCCGGGCGTGGTACCCCCAATTGATCTGCATGATCCCTACGTCGAAATCGCTGCGACCGCGCGCGATCAACGACATCACTACCCGATACGCGTCTTCGCGTGTTTTGAAAAAGAAGCCCTGACCGGCAATATTCAGAGTCCACGGCCATGCCCGGCCATTCACCCCGGATTCGTTCAGCGCGATTCCTGCAAGTACCTTGGGGTCGACAGTCCTGTGCATCAGCTCAAACGGCGCCACTGCACTCGCACAAGCCCACCCGCCGCGTCCCTCAGTGACGGCAGCCTGTGCATCATCGTCGAGCACGGCCGGCTGCAACCAGCCCTTCTTCACCAGCAAGTGTTCGAGCGAAACGTCATGTGCATCGACGGTGACGGTGATGCCCGCTTCCGAGTTACTCGCGACCGGCTGCCCAACGAGCGGCACGGCCCAGCTCTCGAAAGCCTTCTGGCCGCACCAGAAAACCGGCTTCCCATCGAACGATGCGAGCGACCGGACATTGCCCTCCACCAGCAGGATGCTCGTCGGACTGACCACTTCGGCAATCGATGCGGCACTGGCGAAATGAACGTGCGCGGCACATGCCGCGACAATCAGGCCCGATACCCAGCGCGTACCCTTCCGCTTACTCATCGCGGTATGGCTCCAGCACGATGTCCCGATTGACCTTGAGCATGAATCGACGCTGGCCCGGGTCGGACGTGATCGTCGGCGGAATGTTCTTGTAGCGCTCGAGGATGGACTGTGCGGTTTGCGCCGCGACCTGTCCGCCCGTGCTGCTCACCTGAGTGACGCCGAGCGGACTGGACGTGGTCGTCGCGTCACTGTTGTCGTATTTGCGCAGCAGGATCGCGACGAGAAAAGACGTCCCGAAAATCTTGAAGAAGTGGTTATTAACGTCACCCGAAAAGCCGGCCGAGCCATCGCCATCCGCGCCCTGCGCGCCAAAGAGCGGCACATGCTTCCCGTTCGGAAGGCGTAGTTCCGTCGCCGCCACGAGAATGCTTTCCTGGCCGGGCTGGATATCGGAGCTGTACGGCGCGGTGATGAAACTGCCTTTGGGGATCATCAGACAGTCGCCACGAATGCTGTCGTACACATCCTTTTCGACCATCAGCGAGGCGGTGCCGGGACGATCAGAATTCATGCGCTCCGTCGACAGCACACCAATGTGATGCGGAGGCGACAGCACACAGCCGCGTGCCTGACCGACGAAGCCGGTACGCGCGAAGTCCTGACCGCCTGACTGCGCGGACACGTTCTTGATGAAGCCTGAATCGTGGTCCTGACTCGAATATGGACGTGCCGATTGTGCCTGGCCGCCGAAGCCGGCTCCAGCAAGCGCTGCCGAGACACGGTCACCGACCGACCCCGCTGCTGCCTGCTGCGCAGCAGCCTGTTGCGCGGCCACCTGCGCGGGCGTGGGAATCCCCGCCAGCTGGTTGGGTGCTGCCGGCGCCGTGTCCTTAACCTTCAGGCCGGGTTTGAAAATCGGCGAGGCATAGATCGCGTCCGCATCGGACTCGGACTTGATCTTGCGGGTCTGCTCGTCGTTGATGAAACCATCGGCCGTCAGCGCGGGCGTCGCACCTCCGGCATTCGCCGGAGTTCCTGTCGATGGCGTACGCGCGGCCGCAGCCGCCCGTGCCTCGGAGGCTGCGAGCCTGCGCGCGGAACTCAGCTGGTCATCAATGATCTTGCTGACGTCCTGCGGATTGTTCGATTTGTCGACGATTTCGGCGGCTTTCGCTTTCTTCTTCAGCGCGGCTTCTGCGTCAATCTTCGCGCTTTCCTGGACCTGGTAGTAGAACCCGAGCGCCGCGATCACAATAGCCGCGACACCGCCTACCGCGAAGAGCGCGTTACGGGGCGACTTCCCCTTGAAGAGACTCGCGCGCTGATTGTCCGGTTGACCGTTCGGTTGGTTCATGGGCTTTCCTCAGAATCCGAACAGGCCCGGGCGGCGACGCGTAATGGTCACTTCCTCGTTCGGCGCGCGCAGCACGATTTCGTCAGCCATTTCCTGCACAACGATGTACTGCCCGCGACGGATGAAGTTCGGGCTGACGTAGTCGCCGTGATCCTTCACGACGGGAATCGCGAAGGGTGCATCGGCAGGCAGGCGCAGCCACACGGCCTTGCCGTCATCGAATACGGTTTCGGGCTTGAAGGACGCAGAGCCCGACACCTTGTAGTCGAAGTTGAGTTTGTCGGGGGAGACGCCGATCGGACCGGAGTCAGTCTGCCCGCCAGCATCATCACCCCGCCCTCCGCCGACGCCGCCCATCTGTTCTCTCGCGCGGACCTTCGCCATAACAGAACCGGGGTAGTTAAAGCGCACCGTCTGATAGAAGAGCCCACCCATCGGCGATGAGACGAGCGTCATGTCGTACTCGCGGAGATTCGTCGTCAGGTGCAGCGTGTTGACGAGGCCGGGCTTAACGGGTTTGACGAATACATGGTTCTCACCGTCGGTATCGATAACCCATTGGACGGAGTCCCCCATTGCAGGATCGGTCGTCAGCCGCTCGCCTTTCGCGAGCTCGATGGTGGTGTTCTTGAGCGGCGCGGTCATGATCCTGTAAATCTGGTCGCGGCTATAAGGAAAGACAACCATGCGCGCATCTCCCGGCATGGTGACCGGGTCCGAGCCGGCGTTGTACGGATTCACCGGACTCATCGGATCGCTCATGGCAGTAGCGAGATCGAACGAGGCGACTGAAGTGGCTGCGCCTTTTTTCGCCGCGTATGAAGCCGGGCATACTGCTGCGACGCAGGCAAAAGCGGTCGCCCACGAGGCGAGCGTGCGGAAACCGATCATCATTGAGTTTTCTGGATCGAGAAGAGCGGATAGAACATCCCGAACGGATTCGCACCGAGTGCGTCTTCGGCCGTCGGCGGAACAATCTGATAGCGGAACGTCAACGCATACTTCTGAACCACGGGTCGATCCGTGGGTGATTGCGTGGTGCTCGTTGTGAATTCGACTACGGCGGTGGAGTCTTCGAGCAGCGCAACATTAGTCACGCGCACCTCACGCACCAGCTTCGGATTTAGCGTAATGGCCTGGAATGGTGCGTCGCTCTTGACCCAGTCGCCGAACTGGTTTCGTGCGTTGCCAACCATCATGGCTTTCACGCCATTAATGTTTTTGGCCATCCGCGAAGTCTGGATGTCGTCGGTCATGACCGGCTCGATCGTCCACCAACGCTCGACCGACTCACGAAGTGATGTGCGAATCGCCTGGTCGTCTGGCTTATAGGCGGCAAGCTGGGTGACAACCGCGTGGCCGTTGGCGTCGGACGCCACGCCATAGGCTTTGACCACGGACGGAGGTGGATTGCGCGTGTAGACCGCCCCTACTGAGACGATCCCAAGGATGAAGCAGAAGGTCTTCCAGTGATTAGCCTCGGTGCGCAGACGCGCACCCATGTCGAAGATAATCTTCTCAGGGTCATCCTGTGAGTAACCGCCAGGCGCGGTAGAGAGGGCGATCTGCTTTTTGCTGCGAAATATACGCATGACGGTCGATCCATTGGGGCCGACTCAATTGAATCAGCCTTCAGGTGAAGCCCGTCATGCAAAAGAGATGCGATTTGCACGCGCTTTCTGGTGCCGCAGTTCATTGGTAGCCGCGGCAGAGCCGGATCAGGCTGCTAACCTCGAAAGCCCAGCAAAATCGGGTAGCTTTCCGTCGCTCTGTCTCGATCAGACGCTGTAACATCGTAAGAGCGGGCGTTTCACGCGTTGCACAGTCGTCTGGGCAACATAAAGTCTGCTTCTCCGATTGCGAAAAGCGCCGTTAACTTTGTTCCATCAATGACTTAGCTGGCCCGCTCCTGCCGCTGTGAACGTGACTATCTTGGAGGAGTGACCTGATCCGGCTAAGGCTCCTTTTTCACGTCACGCAATAATCCGGCTGTGCCGGGGTGCGACGCCTACATATTCTTGCAAATTTTTTACCAACAGTACTCGGGACGAAGTGTAATGCGCCACGATAATCCGATCTGCAGTCGCAAGACTGCAATTGCCCGACACAACGAACTGCGGGCGACCAAAGCTTCCCTCCTTGAACAGGGGAAGTTCTATGTTTCCTTGCTGGAACAGGGCGTGTGGCCCAGTCAGCGAGCAATTGCAACCGCCTTGGGCGTTTCGCTTTCGCAGGTGTCACGGATGGTCGCGGCAGTACGTCTTCCTATAGCTATCCTAACCTTATTCGCTAATCGCCCTCTGTCCTTCCGGAACGTCGTCACCCTTCAGACCCTCACGCAGCGGCTCGGTGACGTTGAAGTTACTCGTCGAGCAAGTTGTGTCACCAATGATTGCTCGGTAGAAGAAATCGTTTCGGTGCTAGAGCGTGTTAGGCACTTTGCGGGAGACCTAGTATCCTGGCGGGATGAAAAGAGCAGATCGCAAAGGGTATCCGACCGATGTGTCCGACGAAGAATGGAGCTTCGCAGCACCCTATCTG
>NZ_JCAQOY010000028.1:0-6721 GCF_059567925.1 Paraburkholderia sp. BGA-UO-ETr-F21
GGGGTCGCTTGAGAAAACGGAAAATAAAGCACGTTTAGCCGGCGACGCCCTGTCGGAAAGGGCGTGGGCTACGGCGCGGCGAACGCTTCGTCCATCTGGCGGGAGCGTTTAGCCTCGTCGCTTAGCAGGTAGATCGAGGTCGTTGCGATAGAGGCGTGGCGCAGGTTGTCCCGCACGGTCGTCAGCTCCGCGCCGCGAGCAAGCGCATGGGTGGCGTGGGTATGGCGCGTCCAGTGGGGGCTGGCGCGATGCAACTTTTCAGCTAGTACGGGATAATCGGTGCCGATGACATCGGCGGCCAGGCGGAAAAAACCGCGCATCACGAACCACAGACGGGAACGGGTGATGCCCGTTGCTCCTTCCCCATCAAAACTCGCCAGTAGCGGGGCTTTCGGATCCCAGCGCCGCGGTGTCACTGGCAGATGCCTCTGGACGAGGTACTGTTCGAGTGCAACGCGCGCGAGTGGCGGCAAAGCCACCTTGCCGGGCTTGCCTCCCTTGCCCACGAGATTGAGCCAGTGGGCACCGCGTTCATCTATCCGGATGTCGCCAAGCCTCGCGCCGACAAGTTCGCTCGCACGCAGACCGGTTGCGTAGGAAAAGTCGAGCAGGAAGCGCAGCCGCTGCGCGGCGGGTGCTTCCCAGCCGTAGGACCATTCCAGTCCGTTGGCGATCGTGCGAAGCAGCCCCCATTCGCCTTCCGTGAAGCCGCGCGCCGTGTCAAGTGGCGCGACACGCGTTTTGCCACGCACCTTGATACCGGCAAACGGATTGGTAAGCACGTAGCGTTGCTCGATCAGCCAGCGAAACAGGGCGCCCAGCACGGAGAGTGCGTAGGCGGTCGAGCGGCCCGACAGGTTTCCAGAGAACGGGCGCCAGTCTGGGGCGCTGCGCGGCCGCGGCGGCCCGACCCACCGCTCGCGCGGACCGGGATGCCGCAGAAAGCTCCGATACGCGATCGCATCCTCTGTTGTGAGCGAGGACAGCGCCCGTCCACGTTCGACGATGGCCCAGAGAATCAGGCGTTCAGCCTCCTTGCGGTAGGCACGCTGCGTGGCAGGAGTTTCGTGCAACGCGAGCCACGCGTGAACCGCGTCATAGTCGTTGTTCGCGTCAAGCGCGCAGGCCCGCCTGGGCGCCCGGAAGCTGCCGTGCGAACCATCCACCTCGTGCGGCACCCTCAACTGCTCCCATGGGACGACGACGCCCGACGTGGTCACGGCAACCAGCGCGTGAGCGCGTTCCGTCAGTTGCGGATGGGCGGCAAAGAATGCCTCGATCTGCCGGGCACTGGTCTGGCCAAGTCCGCGCACCGTGCTCCACCAGCGGCGTCGACGCGGCACCCGCACGGTCAGGTCCGCGAGGGTCGCGATGCCATGCGCACGCAGCACGCGCGCCGCGCGCGGCGTCAGCCACAGGCCGATGTCATCGGCGATCTGCGGTTGTGGCATCGGCAACGCACGCAGGATTTCGATCGCGTGTGCGACCGCGCCTGCCCGGGCGAGCCGGTCACCAACAGGATGTTGCAGCAGATCAGCAAGATCGGCGCGCTGGCGTTCAACGGCAAGGTTGACAAGCTGACGGCGGATCGCGCCGATGATGCCGCGCGCCGATGCGCCCGGCGCGCGTGCGTGAGACAGGTAGCGGTCCACGGCGGCCCGCGAAGACAGGCCGGCATACCAGCCGCGCAGCGCCGCAAGCTGGTCGGCATCCGGAAACGCCAGCGGTTCGGTGGAGGCCGGGTGCGAGGCAGGCCAGGACTGACGCGTTTTCATGTTTGTCAGTTTAGTGAAAAAAGGCATCCATTGCGATAAGAAGGATTATGGCAATGGATCGTATTACACTGCTGTTTTTCTGAACCGTCAGTCCAGTGGAATCGGTGCTGCAACCCGCCGTCAGCGCCATCCCCATCCTCTGTCGAGCCCACCATGCCCCGTCGTTCCATTCTCTCGCCGGCCGAGCGAGACAGCCTGTTTTCGTTCCCTGACAGCCACGATGATCTAATTCGCCACTACACGTTTAGCGAGCAGGACATGTCGCTGATCAGGCAGCATCGAGGAACGGCCAATCGCCTCGGATTTGCCGTCCAGTTCTGCTGCTTGCGTTTTCCGGGCTTCGCTTTGAGCGCTGGTGTCGAGCCTCCGCCCGCGCTGCTGCGGTACGTTGCCGGGCAACTCGGCATTGCACCGTCGCACTGGGAGGCGTACGCGCAGCGGGACCAGACGCGCCGTGAGCATCTGCTCGAACTGCAGGCGGCGCTGCAACTGCGTCCGCTTACGGTGGCCGACTACCATCCGGCGGTACTGGCACTCGTCGACCTGGCAATGCAGACCGACAAGGGCTTCGTACTCGCGCAGGCGCTGCTCGAATATCTGCGCCGGCAGGCAATCCTGTTGCCGGGTTCGAACGTGATCGAGCGGATCTGTGCTGAAGCGGTCACCCGCGCGACGCGTCGCATCCACGACGTGCTCACGGAATTGCTGTCGGACGGTCATCGGCGAAGACTCGACGAGTTACTGAAGCGTCGGGACGACGGCCGCATGACGTGGCTGGCATGGTTGCGGCTGCCGCCGGGCAAGGCGAGTTCGCGACAGATGCTGCAGCACATCGACCGCCTGAAAATCCTTCACGCCGTCGACCTGCCCGCGGGCCTCGACCGGCTGGTGCACAGAAACCGTTTGCTCAAGATTGCGCGCGAAGGCGCGCAGATGACGCCACACGACCTCGGGAAGTTCGAAACACAGCGTCGTCACGCGACCTTGGCGGCCATCGTCATGGAAGCGACAGCGACAGTCACCGATGAAATCGTCGACCTGCACGACCGCATCATCGGTCGGCTTTTCAATGCCGCGAAAAAGAAACATCAGCAGCAGTTCCACCGCTCGGGCAAGGCGATCAACGACAAGGTGAGACTGTACGGGAAGCTCGGCCGCGCCCTGCTGAAGGCCAGGGAAAATGGCGGCGATGCCTTCAAGGCGATCGAGTCCGTCATGTCGTGGGAGGTATTCACGAAAAGTGTCAGCGAGGCCGAGCAACTGGCCCAGCCCGAAGCGTTCGATTTCCTGCATCAGATCGGCGACCATTACGCGACGCTGCGTCGCTACGTACCGGCTTTCCTCGAAATCCTGAAACTGCGCGCGGCGCCGGCGGCGACCGATGTGCTCAACGCCGTCAACATGATCAAGGCCATGGACAATGATGGCGTGCGCAAGATGCCGGCGGACGCGCCGACCGCCTTCGTCAAGCCGCGGTGGAAACAACTGGTCTTGACCGACACCGGTATTGATCGTCGTTACTACGAGTTGTGTGCGCTGGCCGAGTTGAAGAATGCGCTGCGATCAGGCGACATCTGGGTGCAGGGCTCACGCCAGTTCAAGGACTTCGACGACTATCTGCTTCCGGCGGAAAATTTCCAGGCGATCAGGCGGGACAATGCGCTGCCAATACCCATCACCACCGACTGCGACCGTTACCTGAACGAGCGGCGGCAGTTGCTGGAGGAGCGGCTGGCAACCGTCAACCGGCTCGCGGCCGAAAACGGACTGCCCGATGCGATCATTACGGAATCGGGCCTGAAAATCACGCCACTCGATGCAGCAGTGCCCGAGGCTGCCCAGACGCTGATCGACCAGACGTCGGTCATGCTGCCGCGCGTGAAGATCACCGAACTGCTGATGGAGGTCGATGCGTGGACCGGATTCACTCGCCATTTCATGCACCTGAAGACCGGAGAGAGCGCAAAAGACAAGACATTGCTGCTCACGACGGTCCTGGCCGATGCGATAAACCTCGGACTGACAAAGATGGCAGAAGCATGCCCGGGGACCACCTACGCGAAACTCTCGTGGCTGCAGGCGTGGCACATCCGTGACGAGACTTATTCGCAGGCGCTGGGCGAACTGGTCAACGCACAGTTCGCCCAGCCGTTCGCTACCCATTGGGGTGACGGCAGCACTTCGTCATCGGACGGGCAGCGTTTCCGGGCCGGCGGACGCGCCGAGAGTACCGGACATGTGAACCCGAAGTATGGCGCCGAACCAGGCCGGATGTTCTACACGCACATCTCCGACCAATACGCGCCGTTCTACCCGAACCTCGTGAACGTCGGCGTGCGCGATTCGACCTACGTGCTCGACGGCCTGCTATACCATGAGTCGGATCTGCGCATTCAGGAACATTACACCGACACCAACGGTTTCACCGACCACGTTTTTGCATTGATGCACCTGCTGGGCTTCCGGTTCGCGCCCCGCATCCGCGATCTCCACGACATGAAGCTGTACGTGCCTGGCAGCGTGAAGGACTATCCGGCGCTCCAGTCGATGATTGGTGACACGTACAACGAGAAGGCAATCCGGCGGAACTGGGACGAGATCCTGCGCCTGGCGACGTCGATCCGGCAGGGTACCGTCACCGCTTCACTGATGCTGCGCAAGCTCGGCAGCTATCCGCGGCAGAACGGCCTCGCCGTTGCGCTACGCGAGATCGGTCGTATCGAGCGTACGCTGTTCATCCTCGACTGGCTGCAGAACGTCGAACTGCGCCGCCGCGTTCACGTCGGCCTGAACAAGGGCGAGGCCCGCAATGCGCTTGCACGTTCGGTCTTCTTCTACCGCCTTGGGGAAATCCGCGATCGCAGCTTTGAGTCGCAGCGCTATCGCGCCAGCGGCCTGAATCTGGTCACTGCCGCAATCGTGCTGTGGAACACCGTCTACCTCGACCGGGCTGTCCACGCGATGGTCGCACGCGGTACCCCGCCCGATGCAGTTTTGCTACCGTATCTCTCACCGCTTGGCTGGGAGCACATCAACCTGACGGGCGATTACGTGTGGCGCGAGGACCAGAACGTGCGGCGCGGTGGATTCCGGCCACTGCGTCCCGCCCGGGACCACTAGCGTTAGCCTTTCCTGTTGGGGGTGTTGTGCGCGGCAACTGTCCTAAGTAAGCTGGCGGAGCGGCGCAGTGCGGCCATGAAGAGACTTTGGTGATGTTCTCTCGAGCGGCTGAAATACGAAGAACAGCCGACTGCCACGTGCAAGCACACAAAGAGAACGCTCCGAGCGCTGCTCGTGGACCTGGAGTCCCGTAGCACATTGGCCTCTTGGGGATCTACAGCGGCGAAACGGCAAATTAACCCGTGTTTGGGAACTTAAATGGAGGTAAACGCCGGAATTTTGACCGAAACTCCACGATGTGTGCTGTTACAAAGTAACCTCGATCTGCATGGCCAACGGTCCATCATGACAAAAGGCAATCTCGCCTCTTTCCATGAGAGTGATCCATGACGAAGGTGGCAATTTCTGACGCGCATGGTGTCATGCGTGAGGGGCTGCGTGCGCTGCTGTGCAGCACAGGGGAGTTCGAGTTTGCAGGTGAAGCGGCCGACGGAGCAAGCACGCTGGCACTTGCGAGAGCGACCGATGCAGCCTTGCTTACTCTCGGCCTCTCAATGCCCGGCCTCCATGGCCTCGATCTGATCCCCCTGATCAAGATCGAAAATCCTTCGTTGCGCATTCTGGTGGTGACGATGCATCCTGAGCAGGCGTACGCAGTTCGTGCGTTCAAGGCCGGAGCGTCCGGATACGTTACGAAAGATACGCCTGGCAAAGACTTTATAGCGGCGGCCCGAAAGGTTGCGTCCGGAGGCATCTATGTAAGTCTTATGATGGCGGACCAGATCGCCCACGGTTTTGCTGAAGTCGATTCTTCATTTCCCCACCAGCGCCTGTCCGCCCGCGAATTCCAGATACTTCTCCTGATTGCGGCAGGCGAATCTATTGCAGTGATCGCAGGAAAGCTGGGTTTGAGTGCCAAGACGGTCAGCACACATAGGACGAACATTCTGGAAAAGTCCGGCCTCGCGAACGACGCGGCGCTTGTGCGCTACGCTGTGCGCCACGACCTTCTTGAAGATGACGGTGCCGAGCTGCTCTAAGTCGCCCCTGGAGCGTGTCGATGTCACACTGACACGCATCATGCCGCATCGGAGTTTTGGTGTTGCGGGTTACGCAGGCGGATCAACTTTCTGCGCCCGTATATCGAAGGCGAATATCCGTGTCAGGACTGCGCTTCCATTGTCTGTTACCTTAAATTCAGACGCACCGGATGCGCCTGCGGCGCGCTCAACCAATTGCCGGCCTATAAGCTGTTCGACCTCGCGCCGGTCAAGATCAGCGTGCGAGGGAGCTTGTTCTATAAGCATGAGCGCTGACAGTTCATGCGCACTCAGAAACGATTCCATAGGATGGCCTCCGTGTCCCGCCCCTCCCCCGCAGAGGCCATACAGCATCGCAGGACGCTCAATAGCGTCTGGCAGCAAGGGGGCGGCGAACTCAAGCACAAACTATGAGGCTTTGCAGCCTGGTAGGGCAGCCTAAATCTGCCAGTTGGTTCATCTGGATCAATCAAACTGCATTTGAACTATACAAAGTTCGCATTTTGCGATTATCGGGGTCGGTCTCTTGCCCCGCGTCCGTCCATTCATCGCGGGGCCAGCGGTATGGTTTCACTGCTACTGGAATTTCTTGACCTGCTTTGCGCGGTTTGCCGCGGCGACCACCGTGAACGATAGCGCTGCGCAGGTCAATCAGCCGTCGACGATCGGCTCATGCAAGGGCGGAAGCGGCCGTTCGAGATTCGATTTTGAATGACTCCAAGGGGTCGTCTGGCAACGTTCGTCCGCCGCTAACGTGCTTTATTTTCCGTTTTCGCAAGCGACCCC